>JBBFKW010000001.1:0-139402 GCA_037481835.1 Desulfosoma sp.
TGCTTTCCGCGACGCACCTGGAGCACGCGTCCTTCGTAGCACACTTTGTGGGCCCAATAGGCCCGCTTCGCTCTTCGTGGATTCCATTTGACGATAAAGTCGGTGTTTTCTTGCGCGGAAAGTTCCGCGCGGGTCTCCACGGCATCATGGGCCGCATCCAGCCGCACGAGAAGGGGCTTTTCAGTCAACCGCCGGGCTTTGTCCAAGGCCCATCGAAAGAAAGGCACAAAACCGTTCTGGGAATGCTGACTCCCCCCACGCAGCTCCACGCCCGGGCACCATCCCCCCGATCCAAGAGATACGCCCCAATGGGCGCATAGCCGTCGTAGACCTGGTACGTTCGGGAAACGCCCTCTTTTTGAGTTTTGGAGTTGTCCAAGCAGAAGACATGGATGTCCAAAGCCACGTGGCCCGTGGGAAGCTCCGTTATGGGAACCTTCGCGTTCTCCAAAAGCTCCACGCTCAGCCCCGGGCGATGCTTTCACATTGGTCCGCATGCCGGTCAAAACGCTGCCTCAACGCCTCCTCGGAAGGCGTCGTCTCGATGCCCATGGCTGTGCGAAAAAATTCATCCTTGCTCACGCCGTGCACGGCCTCAAAGTCGCTCTTTCCCGTCGCCAAGACCCCCCAAGGGAAGTCTTCACCACGTACCCATGAGAGATCTTGGGATGTTCCCCTACCGCATCCAGCTTCTGGGAAGGGTCGTGTGGTTGTTGACCAGCGTGCCAACCAGGGCCAAGCCCCATGGGTTGCTGTAGGTGCCCTTGGAGGATGGTTCGATCTTCATCTTTTGCATCGTTGCACCTGCCGAGTGAATTAACGACAGGAGCGTCTATGCCACAAAAAGCTAGCAGAGTTAAGGCATTACATGGCGGCCAATAGTGTTATGGGTAGCGTGTATATTATGAAGTGACTTAAAAGGATAAAAGAGTATAGGCATAAAATCAATGAGTAGAATACTGTTTCTTCCAGGAATTGTAGAGCAGACAATAGGAGGCGCTGAACTTCAAGCGCGTTATATTGCGGAGGCGCTTAGTGTACGTAAATACGACATCACCGGTATTTATATTTTCCCAACAAACATTGCAACACCTATATACCCAGGCTTTCTCATTAGGAAAAAAGAAGTGTTCCACCGATTTGGAGCAGACTTTATTTATCTTGGCATAATGCAGAAATACATCCGCATGCTTAGACCGGATATTATTTATGTTAGATCGTATATGCCATATTCGCTGTATTCAGCGGTTAAATACAGTCGCGATAATCATTGCAAGGTTATTTGGCATGTTGCAAGCGACCATTTACTATATAAACCTCTTGCGCCCTTTCCAAAACCTCTGTTTATCCAAATATTAGATAACGCACTCCTCAGAAAAGCCATCCAGAGCGTTGACTATATAATATGTCAGACGGAACGCCAGGCTTCACTATTGAGAAAGAATTACTCCAGACAACCCGACCAGGTAGTTCCAAATTTTCATCCTCGTCCTACTGAACCGATCAGAAAAAAAGAAACCGTCCAAGTTGTATGGATATCGCATTTTAAGAGATTAAAACAACCTGAACTATTTATTGACCTAGCAGAGTCATTAAAGAGTTTCAGAAATGTAAAATTTATCATGATCGGTTGCGCCACCGGGGGTCGATGGGTTAAGTCTGTAGTTAGACGGATACTTGAAACCCCAAATGTAGTTTGGTTAGGTGGACTACCTCTATCAAACGTAAACAGCATTCTCGCAGAATCTCATTTATTAGTAAACACAAGTATATATGAAGGTTTTCCAAACGTCTTTATTCAAGCGTGGATGCGAAAAGTACCTGTGATTAGCTTGCATGTCGATATCGATGATACTATTAAAAACACACCCGTGGGTTATGTGTGCCATACCTTTGACAAATTGCTAGAGCGGACACTATATCTTATCAAAAACGATGCGGTTAGAGATGCAATGGCAGAACATGCGCAGATACTTTGTGAAAAGTTTTCGTACGAGACGAACATTCCGAAAATCATCAAAGCCTTCATGCTGTAATGCCGCATGGCACTGAAAAAAAACTGGTCTGCTGGAATACTGGTTGCCGTTTCGTCAAGGATGCGTAGGGAGTGTTCTGAATTTCTTACATTGAGGCCTCCGGATCGAAGGATGATGGGCAGGGGGATGATGGGATTGTGAAAAAAGTCTCGGACATTAAGCCACGGATCGCTGATGGAAACATTGTAAACATTTTGCCTGCAAGAGGAGGAGAGGATGGGGGCAGAGGTCATTTCAATGGAGCGGTAAGGGGTCTGGGGCTTTGGAGAGCCGGATTGGCGGGAAGCTTTCGTCAATTGCCTGATGGAGTGGATGGTGCGGATGGACAAGCAACATAAGCCGTAGAGGTTGGTCGACATCAGCGACATGGTTCGGGGCGAGGTGTCGCAAATTTTGGGGGACCTTGTTCTTGCTTTTAATCGCCGTCCTTTCGGCCATCTTTTGGAGCAGTAAGAGGCGGGGCGTCCCCGGTGCAGCAGGCTTGTGACGGCTCTGGGGCGGCCGGCGAGTGGTCACCATGGTCGGCGGTTTTGCTTTGGAGCGGGCGTATTTCTATTGTACGCGGTGCTCTTTGGGGTTCTACCCTCTGGATGAGGCGTTGAAGCTCCATCCTTCGGCAAAACAGCATAACGTGCCGGTAATGGCGGCATGGCTAGGCTCGGTGATGCCTTTTGAGACGGCGGCCGAAGCAGTGAGGCGAGCCACAGGCATTGCCTTGAGCCCATCGGCCGTTCACGAAGGCACTCAGGAAGTCGCCTCGGCGGCGAGCCCTTTGGTCTAGAACCTATCCTGAATCCGTGAAAGAAAACCTACCCATAAAACTATCATCTGTCATTTAAGGGCTTGACCTGGCTAGCGTTTTTTGGCATATAAGTTCCTGTCGTTAACTCACTCGGCAGGTGCAATGATGAAAAAAATTGAGATCGAACAATCCTCCAAGGCCATCTACAGTAATCAATCAGGTCTGGCCCTTGTCGGGGCTCTGGTCAATGAGCACACGACCCTCTCCCAGCAACTGGATGGGGTTGGGGGACCTCCCAAAATCCCGCACAAGGACGTGGTGAAAACCTCCCTCGGGGTTTTGGCGACGGGCAAGAGCGACTTTGAGGCCGTCCGTGGCGTGAGCAAGGAGCATGGTTCCGGAAGGCTATGGGCAGCGGGACGATGCCTTCCGAGGAGACCTTGAGGCAGCGTTTTGAGCGGCATGTGGCCGATTTTGAAAGGATCGCACGACGCTGTGGCGTGGAGCTTTTGGAGAACGTCCACGTTCCCGTAACGGAGCTTCCTACAGGCCACGTGGCTTTGGACGTGGATGTTTTCTGCTTGGACAATTCCAAGACCCAAAAAGAGGGCGTTTCTCGAACCTCCCAGGGCTATGACGGCTATGCGCCCATTGGGGCCTACCTGGGATCGGAGGGATGGTGCCTCGGGGTTGAGCTGCGGCAGGGGAGTCGGCATTCCTAGAACGGGTTTGTACCTTTCTTGCGAGGGGTCTTGGACAACGCCCGGCGGTTGACCGAAAAGCCCCTTCTCGTGAGGCTTGATGCGGCTCATGATGCCGTGGAGACCCGAGCGGAACTTTCGGCCCATGAGAACACCGCCTTTATCGTCAAATGGAATCCACGGAGAGCGAATCGGGCCTATTGGGCCGACAAAGTGTCCAACGAAGGACGGCTTCGCCATGTTCGTCCCGGAAAGCAGGTGGGGCTTTTGAGCGTGTCCATACCCCAAGACCAGGAGGGCAGGCTTGAGCCTTATCGGCTGGTGGTTCGGGTCACGATCAGGACGGCCGACGCCAAGGCACAGAGGCTTCTCGATCCGGTTATCGCGCTCGAAGGATGGTGGACAAACGTGGATCTTCCTGAAGAGGACGTCATCGCTCTTTACGAAAACCGGGGTGTGAGCGAGCAGTTTGACAGTGAAATCAAGACGGACCTGGATTTGGAGCGGCTGCCCTCGGGAAAGTTTTCCGTCAACGCCTTGGTGCTGACTCTTGGGGCGATGGTTGACAATGTTCTTCGGATAATCGGCGAGGAAGGCCTTCTGGGAGACGACGCCCCGGTTCGCCATCCTGCCAAAAGGCGGCGCATTCGAACCGTCATCCAGGAACTGATTGTCCTTGCGGCCCGGGTGATTCGCACGGGACGGCGCATCAAGCTTCAATTCGGGCGGCATTGTCCGGGGTATGCGGCCTTTGGAAGGCTCTTTGTAAAATTCTGCCTGGCCTAAAACCCCCATAAGGGGGCCGGCGCATGCAGACACCTCGAGGTGTCTTAAAGGACGAAGTGTGTCCCAAAGGGGCATAATTTGTTGCTCCATCATACATTATCCGAATTTTGACGGCTGCGGCGTCCCTTCGTCGTGAAAATCGGTCACAGCAGCGGCCAAAAAAGGCGCTCCGAGGGCTGGGCAGAGGCTTATGCTCCCAGCTCTCACGGATTCAGGTTTACGAAAATCGGGGGCTGAGCGAGCAGTTCCATAGCGAAATCAAGGCAGATCTGGACCTGGGGGCGGCTGCCTTCGGGAAAGTTTGCCGTCAACGCCTTGGTGCTGACTCTGGGGGCGGTAATTTACAACGTCCTTCGCATCCTCGGCCAGGAGGGCCTTTTGGGAGACGATGCCCCGGTTCGCCATCCCGCCACTCGGCGGCGCATTCGAACCGTCATCCAGGAGCTGATTTTGCAGCCCGACTGATTCGGACGGGACGGCGCATCAAACTTCAATTTCGGCGGCGTTGTCCGGGGTATGCGGCCTTTCGAAGGCTGTATATGAAATTCTGCGCCTCTTCGCTACTTTAAATGGATAGCCAAGTCTAACTTCCCGGCAATGAGGTAGACCATCGTGATGAGATTCCGGCTGTTCCGGTACCCACGAGCTTTCCGCTTCGCCGCCTGAATGAGGCCGTTGATGGCCTCGAGAATGCCATTGGTGATCCGAGACCGGAACCATCGCAAGATCCCCTGCCAATGATTCTTGATCGTGTAGGCTGCCTTGATGATCGGCTCTAAACGGCTGTGGGTTGCCCAGAAAAACCAGCGTTGAAGGTAAGCTTCTGCGTGTTCGGGGGGCTGTTCATAGAATTGCCGGAAGGCCAACTTGATGCGGTAGGCACGAGCCGTTTTCAGGTGGAGCCTTTTCATGCTCAACGTTTCTCGCAACTCTCTCTGTTTGGGGGTGAGGTCGCTCTCATTCTTTAGCCAGACGAAACGACTTCCTTTTAATTCCGGTCGCTCCTTCTGCTCTTGGCGCCGGACCTGGTCGACGGCATCGTTGAGGATCTTGACCACATGGAATTTATCGAACGTCAGCTCAGCGTCGGGGAAGGTTTCCAACACACCCCTTAAGTAGGCCTGAGACATGTCGCAGCAGACTTCGACGATGTTTTCCGCCTTGCCTCCGTGGGCCTTGAGGTCCTCGCGAAAGGCTCTGAGAGTGTGGGAATCTTTGCCCGAAGTGGCGAAGATCACCTTTCGCTTATCGAGATCCACAAAGACCGTCATGTAATTATGGCCCCGCTTGGAGGCGGTCTCGTCGATACCGACCTTTCGGACTTGGGAGAAATCCTCTTTGGTTCTGGCCTCTTCCACATAGTGTTCGACCACCCGCCAGATGCGGGTATCGTGTTCTCCGATGAGTCGGGCCACGGCATTGACGGGCATCTCTTTTGCGAGCTGCAAGATGAAAGCTTCAAATAGAAGGGTAAAACCGCTTCCGGGTCTGGCCCAGGGCACATTGAGGGTCTTGACGCCACAGGACCCACATCGAACTCTGGGTAGACGCGCATGGAGGTAGCACTCGTGTTGGAAGAAGTTGAGGTGTCTCCAGGTTTTTTGCGAGCTGTCGTAGACCTTGCAGCCTTCTGCGCCGCACACCGGACAAGGAAACTGGGCTCCCGGCTCGAAGTTGAGCTCGATGTCGAGGACCTGCCGCGCGGGATCAAACGTAATCTTGTGAACATACCAAGGTGGGGTCAGCGACAAAGCAACCTGGAAGAGCTCTATAGTTTTCATCCGGAAGAACACCTCTTGCGTATTGTGTCAACAGACGTGATCGTCGAGCCCGAAGGGCAGAACACTGCTAACATCCTTGAGCCGGAGGCTGGAGGAGGCCATCCTCTCGCCGTCGGCCTACTTTGCACACAGCATGGGCAAGGAGGTGATGTCAAGACTGCGATAGCACCCGAAGGGCTTGGTCTTGACATCACCTCCCCCCATGCAAGCCTTTTCCGAAAGGAGGCCACCGAAGCCAGCAGTGCTGTATCGGTTTTTTCAGGTTTCCACACAAAACAGCGAAGAGCCAATTCGCCCGGTCTAGACCCCTTCCAACGCGGCTGGCACCGGCAGACACCTAGAGGTGTCTTTAAAGGGGGAAGTGCGTCCAAAAAAGGCAAAATGTGCTGCTTCATAGGCCAGTATCGCAGTTTTGACGGCCGCTTGCCCCGCTTCCGATGAAAATCGGGCGCTGTGGGGATCGAAAAGGGCCTTCCAATCCCTCCGGAGAGGCTCATTCCCGGAGCCGTCATTGATTCAGGAAAAAATTTAGAATACTCGCGCATACACCACACCTAGTCGACAAGTCTTAGGTTTTTTGGAGGTTCTAACCCTGATGCTGACGGCAGAAAGACCGATGCACCAATTTCCCAACCCGTGCCATGCGCGTTTTGATCTGACAAAATAAAATTGGAGCTCGCTGGCTGATCCATGGAAAAATGGCATTTTCCAGATAGCAACAGGTATTTATAATCTTCACCAAGGTTTTCGCCTTTATCAATAGCGCGAGATCCATCCATTAAATCAAAATCGGAGTAATTTAGATTAGAATTAGCATCAATGTCTTGCCACCCTTCGGCCTTTCTTAGTTTGGGCGACCCGTTCTCGTAGGATGGATACCCGGGGTCGCTCGAACTCATCATTAACGAAGAAGGACTCATTGACCAATAATTGTATCCAAAGGTTAGACCTGGGGCCCCCCCATATACATAGCCAGGACTACACACCGCCGTGTCTCCTGGCGTGCCGCACCACACTATGTTGTTTTTTACTGCGCTATTAGTAAATTGCCCTCCATTGGCTCTGACATAAATTCCATATTCTCTACATGCAACAATCGTGTTATTGTATAATCTATTATTATACGCGTCTATGGGAGTAGCATTACTAGCATTAGCATTAAACCAGAGTCCATAGTTGCAATTCGCAATAAAGTTTCCATATACTTTGTTGTTCCTATTGGGCCCCGTGCCTGGATCAAATGATGGCGTAAGACCTTCATCGTTAAGCCAAATGCCCGTTGTGGGGTAAATCCAGCTACTCTCTCTGTAAATCAGATTGTGCCTTATAGTACAGTTGTCTGCTGCGTCCAGGTAGATGTTAACATTTTTATTATTAACCACTGTATTGTACTCCACAGTGATTTTGTAAACCCCCTGGTATAACCCTATTCCCTCGCCATGATTATTGACGACATAGTTATTCTTTACGGTCACGCCATGGGATCTTGTCATGATGCTGATAGCGGCCGGCCAATCGGATGCCTGACCTTCATAGTATACACGAGCGGCATTTTTAATGATGCATCCCTCCACAAGGCCACCGTTTGCCCTGCTATAATGTACCCCAGACATTAGCGTGTTTTCTGTATCTACGCGGAGAACATTAAAATTTGTAGAGTATCTACCCGCATTAACACCTAAACCTTCTGAATTGATGATTCTCAAGTCTTGAACCGTAACATGACTGTTATAGTCCTTACTATGGACTAGTGCCGAATATCTATCAGATGGGATTTTATCCTGACCGTCAATTGTAGGCTTGCTTCCGGAGACGCCGATCTTTTCTTTGCCGCCGTCCAGGTAGTAGGCGCCGATGATGGCACGGTTGTTCTCGTCCACACCGCCCCAGTCAATGTAGAGGCGCTCGTTCCAGGTGCCGCCACACTTGAAGTAGACGTCGTCGCCGGGCTGGAAACTGAAGCTGTTGACCTTGGCGATAGTCTTCCACGCCGTGGCATCGCTTCTGCCGTCCGCATTGTCATTGCCGTCGGGTTTGACGTAATAAGTCGCCGCTGAGACGTTCCCGGCCCCCAAAAGGCCGAATACCACAAGAAGGAAAATGATCCACTGCCCCTTGCGCATGACCTTACCTCTCAGATTGCCTTTTTAGAAATCATGCCTGATGCCTTCATCCCCCGAAAGCCCGCGGCCTTCCAAGGCCGGGGGCTCTGCGAGGACGCCTTCGCCCCTGAAGTGCGAAAAAAACCTTCCCCAAGAAGATGTGTGGGTGTCGCCTCGAAAATTCCACCCCCCGGGGCCCTCATAGCACACAACGCCCGCCCGGAAAATCCCATCAAGCCTCCTCAATCAAAGAATCGGTTTCTCAATGCCATTCCTTGAATCCTTTCCCGCCTCCCGGACTCCAAGCCCACAAAAAAGCAATCGACATGCCAGCCCTTGGCCGCCGGGGCCCACCGGTCCACCTTAGTTTCGTCAAGAAAATGACTATACTGTTGTCATTTATCTGACGCATCGCTTTCCGGGCCCCGCCGAATCTCGGCGGGGCCGTCGATTTTTCCCACCGGCTCTCTCTGGCGCCCGACCGTTGCCTTGACCCGGAGGACGTGGTACTTACCAAATACCGTGAAAATCATCCCTCGTGCTCTCCGGAGGATCCATGTACACGACTTATTTCGGCTTTTCCGATCCACCCTTCGAAAACAACCTGGACCAACGGTTCTTCTACTTGAGCGAAGGCCATAGGGAAGTCCTGGCGGCCCTGCTCTACTTCGTGCGCGAAGGCAAAGGCTTCGCCCTGGTGTGCGGCGATGTGGGAACGGGCAAAACCATGCTCATCAACTGCCTTCTCGACAGACTCCCGCCCGCCGTGAACGCCATCATTGTCGCCGACGCCGATGTGAGCTATGGCCACTTGCTGCGCTACATCGCGGGAAAACTGGACATCCCGGCCGGCCACAAAACGTCCTTGGAACTCTTCGATGAGGTCAAGAAAAGCCTCATCGAAGCCCGCCAACAAGGCGGGCGGCTTCTGCTCATCATCGACGAAGCGCATCTTCTCAGTCACGAAGCCCTGGAAGGCGTCCGGCTCTTGTCCAACCTGGAAACACGCCGCGAAAAGCTCCTCCAGATCCTTCTGGTGGGCCAAAACGAACTCAGCCAGAAGCTGGACCAACCCAACATGCGCCAGCTTCGCCAGCGCATCAACATCAACCGGTTTCTTTTCCCCATGGATCCCGAGGAATCCGTGGAATACATCGACCACCGATTGAAATGCGTGGGCGGGAGCTTCGAGGCCTGCTTCGAACCCGGCTGCCGCAGGCTGATTCACAAAATGACCGAGGGGGTCCCCCGTCGGATCAACCTCCTTTGTGACCACGCCCTGCTCATCTGCCAGGCGGAAAACGCCCCCAAGGTCACCCCCAAGATTCTGAAGCTGGCTCACGAAGCCCTGCGAAGCGACCTCCTGGGGTCGCCCAACTCCGGCACGAGCCCAAGCGATTCCCGGCGGAGCTTCTTCCGAGGGGGGCTGAAAATCGCCGCCCTCCTGGCGGTTCTCGTCCTGGCGGCGGCTGTCGCTTCCCGGGCCTTACCCGAAAGCAGGATCCAGGGGATGCTGCAAAGGATCAGCGCAAGCGCCGGCATTTTTGTTCGCGGTTTTTCGGATTCTCTTGATTCCGAGAAACGTTCGGCCTCGGCCGCCATTTCATCCCCGTCCCCATCGGCTGCTACCAAGCCCCCCGGAGCCGGACCCTCGGCTGCCGAGCCCGTCCGGCCCTCAAAAGAAGCTCCCCGAGGCCTTCCGCCCCAGAGCGGAAAGGGCACGGCACAGCCCAAGACGCCGTCCGCGGATCCGCCTCCAGGAGAGCCTGAAACCGTGCACGCCCCACAGAGGGTCCCTCAAGAGAGCACTGCAGGTGCCGCGGCGTCGGTGACCGCTTCTGCGGACGGCCACTTCCCCAGGCCGCCCGAAACCCGGCTCGCGGATCAAGGCTCTTCGGGCCCTGAAGCCATCCCCACAGACCGTGTCCAGGAGCCCGTTGCCGTCGATGTCCCCGGTGCCGCTCCGCGCCCCCGGGAACGGCCGGCGGCGATCCCCATCCCATCCCGGAACGCGTCTTCCGTGCCCGCCGAACCTGCAGCCGAGCCACCCGCATGGGACGCTCGAGCCCCCCAAACGGACAGCCAAGTTCCCCCTGCGGCGCCGGCCGAGAGGAGCGCGCCGGTCGATCCCTTGGAGTCCAACGGCACGGAAAGCCGGGGCGTAAGAATCGTGCGGCGCGGCGATACTTTGATGCGGATCGCCACGGAACTCAACCCGCAAAATCCCGGGGCCGCCCTGCAGGCCATCCTGCGGCTGAACCCCGAGATCACGGATAAAGACCGCATCTATGAGGGCCAGATCTTGCATCTCCCTTCATCCAGGCCCCCGGGACCGCCCCTGGCGCCCGGCCCCCCGGCTCCCTTTTACGCCCTGTACGGAAGTTACCCCTCCGTGCAGGCTCTTGAACCGATCATGAACCGCATGGCGCAAAAAGGCGTCCGCTATATCATCGTGAACGCGCCCGCCGTCCCAGGCGGCTTCGTCCACGAAGTCATCGTGGGCGGCTACGAAACGAGAGAGGACCTCCGTCGGGCCCTCGATCTCCTGAACGAGTGAACCCGCGCAACCCTAGGAGGAGATCCCCCTTGATGTTCAAGAAATCCAAGCAGCAGCGCATCTTTTCCAAACTTCCCCAGCTGAACGCTGAAACCCGCGAAGACGATTCAAAACATCCGCGGGGCGGCCAAGAGAACACACCCCCGCATCCGCCGGAGGCTTGCCGCCATGAGCCCGCGCAGCCCCATGAGCCTGTTGTCCCGTCGCCGATGCTTCATGACGATCCCTTGGCGGATGCCCCGTTCGTCCTCATCGCGCCGGGCACCTTTCTCATGGGAAGCCCGGAAGAAGAGTTCGGGCGCTACGCCGATGAAGTGCTCCACCGGGTGACCCTGACGGAGGGGTTCTTCCTTCAGGCCACGCTTGTGACCCAAAGACAATGGAAAGCCGTCATGGGGGCCAACCCGTCGTCCTTTCCGGACCGAGCCCTGGAGCGGCCCGTGGACGGCGTGAGCTGGAACGACTGCCAGGCTTTCATCCGCAGACTGAACGCGGTGGGAAAACACCGTTATCGATTGCCCACCGAAGCCGAGTGGGAATACGCATGCCGTGCCGGTTCTTTCACCGCTTTCTGCAACGGAGACATCACCCCTTCCGAAACCCAGCTGGACCCAGCCCTGGACGCCGTGGGCTGGTACCGGCTCAACTCGGACGGCACCCCCAAGCCCGTTGCCCGGAAAAACCCCAACGCCTGGGGCCTTTATGACATGCACGGGAACCTGTGCGAATGGTGCGAGGACTGGTACGGTCCCTACCCGCAGGGCCATGTCGTGGATCCCGTGAACACAAAGGCCGGGGACGGACGGGTGTGCCGCGGCGGCTCTTGGGCCAGTGGTGCGGCCAACTGTCGCTCGGCGGCACGGTTTTGCTTCTCCCCCCATTGCCGGAGTGATTTTGTCGGCTTTCGATTGGTCCGGATCGGCTGAACGATCCCGTCCGACACAGCCCCTTCGTGCCGGCTCGGCGGGCCGGATGCGGCCCGCTGCGTTCAAAGCCCGACTCCCGTGTAGACCGCATGGCTGCCCGGCATGGCGAAGGCGGGGGCGTCCTCGGGGGTTCCGCGGATATTGCTCCCCTGGACGAGGGAGCGGCTCTGGGCCGACCAGTTGGAAGGTCCCGCGATGTCCCCCTCATCCACCACGAGCCAGTCCGTCATGAGCCTGGCCGTGAAGTCTTCCTCCAAGAGACTGAAACCGCTCGCCAGACTCTGCACCGACACATTGTCGAAAACACTCCCCTCGTTGGCCCAGCAATAGAATCCCACGGTGCCCCTCGGAAGGTCCGCATCCATGACCGAAAGAACACGCCGCCCATCGATGTGCACCTCCAACCTCGGCCCAAGGGCCAGGACGTCCACCCGGTAGGTCCGCCCGGTTTCGTAAGCAACGGCCCGCTCGGCCAAGAGCCCGTATGCGCCTCCCACCTTTTTCACGAGCCGCATTGCGCTGCGTTCCCGGTCCCAGGAAAACCGGTAGTAATGGTCGTCGTCCATGTACCGGAACATGACGCCCATGGCGTCGTTGTCCTCGGAGCGCAGATCCACCGAAAACCGGTAGTCGGTCCATTCCACCACGGGCGGCGTGGAGCGCCGGTCCAGCGGGTTCGTGCCCCGGGCCACTTCGTAGCCGTCCAGCGCCCCATCCCCGTCGGTATCGGCAAGCCCCGGGTCGGTCCCCAGCACGTCCAGTTCCTCCGCGTCCGAGAGCCCGTCGCCGTCATGGTCCGGACCGGGCACGGAAATGACCAGTTCTTGCGAATACCCGCTCTGCCCCCCCAAGCCGTCGTAGGCCGTAACGGCCACGTAATAGGTGCGCCCGTCTTCCAGCGCCCGCAACGTGTACCGGTCCGCCGGCCCCGCATCCTCGCTCCACCCATACTCCCGGCTCGCATACCCCACATGGACCCGATACCCCCGCGTCTCCCCATCCCCGGTGGGATCCCACGCAATCGTCACCTCGGCCGCCCATGCCGGTGCGGCCGAAAAAGGCAGGAAGAAGAACACAAAGATCCATCCAAAACCAAGCCTGGCCAAGGGGCGGCGGTTTGCCGCCGAACCAGTCCCGTCCATGCCCGCACCTCCCTGCGCAATCGGCCTTCCATCCTTGGAAGACCCTCTCGTCCCCGTTATCTTGAGTTATCTCCACCCGTCATCAAAAGGCCCTGAAGGGAGAAGGTCCCTTCAGGGCCATCAGTTGCGGATCTCTAGCATGCACCAGCCGGTGGTGCAAGCTTTTTAGGCCGAGCGATCGCATTTTTCGCGGCCGAGCATGTTCTCCAAGGACCTTGCCAGTTCGCCGGGCCTCAACCTGGCCCAGAGAATTTCGTCCCCAGGAGGTTGACGGACTCCTTTCAGATCCCCTTTTTCCACGAAGCCCGAAGGGGGACGTGATAGATAGCGTATGTGCCCGGCATGGCGAAGGCGGGGGCGTCCTCGGGGGTTCCGCGGATATTGCTCCCCTGGACGAGGGAGCGGCTCTGGGCCGACCAGTTGGAAGGTCCCGCGATGTCCCCCTCATCCACCACGAGCCAGTCCGTCATGAGCCTGGCCGTGAAGTCTTCCTCCAAGAGACTGAAACCGCTCGCCAGACTCTGCACCGACACATTGTCGAAAACACTCCCCTCGTTGGCCCAGCAATAGAATCCCACGGTGCCCCTCGGAAGGTCCGCATCCATGACCGAAAGAACACGCCGCCCATCGATGTGCACCTCCAACCTCGGCCCAAGGGCCAGGACGTCCACCCGGTAGGTCCGCCCGGTTTCGTAAGCAACGGCCCGCTCGGCCAAGAGCCCGTATGCGCCTCCCACCTTTTTCACGAGCCGCATTGCGCTGCGTTCCCGGTCCCAGGAAAACCGGTAGTAATGGTCGTCGTCCATGTACCGGAACATGACGCCCATGGCGTCGTTGTCCTCGGAGCGCAGATCCACCGAAAACCGGTAGTCGGTCCATTCCACCACGGGCGGCGTGGAGCGCCGGTCCAGCGGGTTCGTGCCCCGGGCCACTTCGTAGCCGTCCAGCGCCCCATCCCCGTCGGTATCGGCAAGCCCCGGGTCGGTCCCCAGCACGTCCAGTTCCTCCGCGTCCGAGAGCCCGTCGCCGTCATGGTCCGGACCGGGCACGGAAATGACCAGTTCTTGCGAATACCCGCTCTGCCCCCCCAAGCCGTCGTAGGCCGTAACGGCCACGTAATAGGTGCGCCCGTCTTCCAGCGCCCGCAACGTGTACCGGTCCGCCGGCCCCGCATCCTCGCTCCACCCATACTCCCGGCTCGCATACCCCACATGGACCCGATACCCCCGCGTCTCCCCATCCCCGGTGGGATCCCACGCAATCGTCACCTCGGCCGCCCATGCCGGTGCGGCCCCAAGACTCAAGATCCACAGCACCAAAGCAAGAACTGAAAGAAGGGGTGAAACTTCACGCCGCACAAAGGAACCACGCGATGCAGACATGGTTAGACCTCCCGTAACCTCAAGGATTTTGAGCTGTTGAACGTTTTACTCTCATCGGAGTCGTGCGGAGTCCTTTCAATGAGCCTTCAGGACGGCGGATTCGGCGCGTGGGAGAGCAAGGACCAGGCCAACCGGTGGGGCATCCCTTGATAAGTCATGGTAAGAGACTACTTTTCCAATATTTTTTTATTTCTTGGTGACACAGCTCCCCCTCGACCTGTACGGTTTTTCCTCCTAGGATTTCCAACATGGGCTGTTGGATAGGACAGGAAGTTCTTTCCCAGGATGGGGAAGGATTTTCCCGCTCAAACCGCGGGCGAAGCTTCGGGGCTGGCAAAGGGGACATTCGCCGGAGGATGGGCCGTTTTTCAGCGGAAGGCATCGGCCCGTGCGCGGGGCGCGGAAAGCCGGCCGAGGTGAGTGCTATGCTGACAGCTTTATCGTTCACAAAGGGGAGGTAGGCGCATGCTAGGCAGGAAGAGAGGTTTGCTGTTGCTGGTGTTGGGGTGCATCGTTTTTTTTCTCGCAGCCCATCGAGCGGCTGCCGCGTCGTTCGAGAGCCCTCGTGACGCTTCGCGTCCGAGCTACGAGGTGACTTCGCAGTTCGCGCCCAACAGACTGCTCGTGAAGTTCAAAGCCACCCATTACGTCCCTTTTTCTCCTTCACCCATGAAGCCTTACGGTTCCATACCGTACGAGCAGGCTCTGTCATCTGAGGCCGTGGGGGTTCTGAGAGAAATCGATGGGCACGTCCTATGGGTCTCAGCGCAGACGAAGGTGGCCGTCGTGCAGATTCCGTCGGATACCATCGGAAAAGCCATCGAGACTTTGTATAGAAGCGGCTTGGTTGAATATGCGGAACCCGATTACGTCGTGAAGGTAGGCCTCGTTCCCAATGACCCGAGCTTTTCGTCGCAATGGGGACTCCAGGATACGGACGATACCGATGTCGATGCGCCCGAAGCCTGGGATATCCGTAAGGGCGGAAACGGTGTCCTGGTCGTCGTTCAGGATACGGGCATTGATTATACCCACGAAGACTTGAAGCCCGCCATGTGGGTGAACCCTGGCGAGACTCCAGGCAACGGACTGGATGACGACGGCAACGGCTGGGTCGACGACGTGTACGGCGCCGATTTCGTCAACAATGATGGAGATCCCATGGACGATTACGGCCACGGGACCCACGTGGCGGGAATCATCGGGGCGCGTGGGAATAACAGCAAGGGTATCAGCGGAACGGTGTGGTACGCCAAAATCATGGCCTTGAAATTCATCGCCAGCTCCGGGTATGGTTATGACTCCGACCTCATTCGATCCATCGATTATCTCTTGGCCATCATGGAAGCCAACGCTTTGGACAAGGCCATCGTCAACGCGAGCTATGGAGGGGGCGGCTACAATCAGGCCCTGTACGACGCCATCAAGAACGCCGGAACGAAAGGCGTCCTTTTCATCGCATCGGCCGGCAACGACGGGAAGAATACGGATTTGACCCCCCATTATCCATCGTCCTACAATTTAAATAACATCATTTCCGTCGGCGCTTCCAACAGCTCCGACAATCCTGCTTCGTTTTCCAACCACGGGCCGGGCAGCGTCGATCTCTTTGCCCCCGGCGTGGGAATCCTCAGCACTCTCCCTGGCAATGACTACGATTCTTGGAATGGCACATCCATGGCCGCACCCTTTGTCACGGGTGTCGCTGCGGCGCTTTGGAGCAAATATCCCAGCTTGAGCTTCCCCTACATCAAGGGCCTCATCCTCAACGGGGTGGAGCGAAAACCCGGCCTTGCAGGAACATGCCTGACGGAGGGAAGACTGAACTTCAGGAACTCCCTCACGACAAGCCGCTCCCGGCCGGCCGTCTTTGCCATCAGCCCGCAAGTTGCGGAGAAGGGGGCCACCGTAACGATATGGGGCATTAATTTCGGAGACACTCCGGGGCAAGTGACATTGACAGGCAAGTCCCTACCGATCAAGAGCTGGAAGCCTCAGAAAATCACTGCTACCGTCCCCACCACCGTGGCCTATGGCACTTATAAACTCCAGGTGTGGAACCAGAAGGGGGACAAGAGCGCGGCTGTATGGTTCAAGGTGGCCACGGAGGCCGCCAAGGTTGGCGAGACACTCATCGGGCACGGATGGGCAGCTGCCGCTCAGGCGGGCGATGATGTGTGGATCATGGGCGGAGGAACCGACTGGGGGCAAACAGGCATAGTAGAAAAGTGCACCCTGGGTTCAAGCCCAAGATGTGTCATCGATTCCCAATGGATGATGCCCATTCCCCTGACCAACACCGCAGCGGTTCTCTTCAACGGGGAGATCTGGGTTATAGGCGGTTTAGACTGGAATACTGACGCCGTGTCCAACAAGGTGCAGATCTTCAATCCCGCCACCGGCACTTGGCGAATGGGACCTCAACTGCCCGAGCCGCGCTGTCAAACAGCGGTGTTTTCCTATTCCAACAAGGTGTATGTCGTCGGCGGCCTGGATTCCACTGACGCAGTACGCAACACGGTTTACGTCTACGATGCGTCCACCAAAACATGGGCCACTGGATCCCCAAAACCCACGCCCACGGCGTACTCCATTGCCGGGCGTATTGGAACCTCCTCCACCTTTCTGGTGGGTGGCGGATTCGTAGCTCCGTCTTGCGGCTTCGAAACGAACGGCGTGGAAAAGTACAATCCGGCAACCGACACGTGGGAGGTTCTGCCCAATATAACCTTTGCCCGAGGCGGTGCGGGTGCCCTTTCAGCCGACGGGAACGTTTTCGCCCTCATGGGCAATTGCGGCGATCTTCGTTCCGACGGCGAAGTTTTCAAAGGGGGCACATGGACTGTTGTCGTCGAAGCTCCTCAACCCCTTTACACACCCCTCACAGGCCAGCGCGGAGATTATGCCTATGTCCTTGGAGGTGTAGACTTCACTGACGGATTCAGCCGCAACATCTACCGCTTCATGAAATAAGAACCCACGTATAGGGGGGACCTTTCCCCCCTATACCCCGCCAGGTGAGGGAACCTTCCGCCAGGACAATTCCACGAGATCCCCCGGATCGGCGCTCCGCCCCCTCATGTGAAAGAACTCTTGCGCCTTCAACGGCTCACCTGCTCATTTCCGTCGGCTCCCTTGACGAATCCCCATTCTCTCTGTATACGGTATAACCTTATAAATTCCACCCCGGAGGAGCTATGCAGACTGCCGCCATCGTCCCCATCGAAAAGGCCCCCCCCGAAGGAAATTTTTTCATGAACATGACCAAGGGTTCTTGGTTCTTGCAACGTTCGTTCGGCGAACCGTCGAGACGAAACATGGCGAAAAATGCGAAGGGCACGCCTCTTTAGGAGCGAGGTCGTCAATGGCGTTGGATAATCGCGAATCCCGACAAAGCGGTCCCCAGTGCTTGATCGTGTGTGGCATGCACCGCAGCGGCACTTCCATGTTGTCTGGATGCTTGCATCTCTTGGGCATGGATCTGGGAAGACATCTCATGCCCCCTTCTGCCGGCAACGAGTCGGGTCACTGGGAAAACGCCGAAATCGCGCTTGCCCACGAACTTCTTCTTCGCGATCTGGGCTGCCGTTGGGACATGGTGGGCAACCTTCCCGAGGGCTGGCTGGACTCGGAACCAGCGAAGCGCGCTCACAAGAGGATCGCGGCCATTGTTGAGCGCACCTTCGTTGGAAATCAACCCTGGGCCGTGAAGGATCCCCGAATCTCCAGGCTCCTGCCCCTCTGGTTTCGAATCCTTGGAGATCTGGACGCGACACCCGGCTTCATCCTTATGCTTCGGCATCCTCTCGAAGTGGCCCTCTCCCTTCAAAAGAGAAATGGCTTTGATCTGAGAAAGGGGCATCTGCTTTGGTTTGCCTATAACCGAGATGCCTTGAACGCGCTGAGGCGCATTCGCTCCTTGGAAAGGCGAACCGAAGCGGACGCAAGAGGCGAAACCGGAAAAGTTTTTCCAACCGACGATATGGATTGCGCCTTCTTTGTGCCGCACAGCCTGGACGCGCCCTCCGTATTGGTGACCTACGACGAGTTCTTGGCAAACCCCGTGGCCGTTCTGTGCGAAATCGAACGTGTCATGGGTTTCACCTTCCCTCGTCCCGTTCTCGAGAACGCCTCCGCCATCCTCGATTTCGTACGCCCAGAACTTCGGCATCACCACAAGGACAACGCCAAGCCCCAAGAAGACAACGCGCACGCCTTCTCCCATTTCGCTTGGTTCTACGAACACTTACGAGGCGTCAAGAGCTCCGACGGCCAACAGCCGACAGAGGAAACGGCGACATTGGCCAATATCGTCAATGAACTCCTTGGTCTCGTCGGCGACTATGAGCGATCCGAGCGAGAAGTGAGGCGGCAAAAGGAGCGACGGATTCTTGCAGGCACCCGCCCCGGTGATTCCCTGTTCGCTCAAGTCTTCTTTCCTTCCGATCACGGTTCGTACGACGAATCCCGAGCCGCCAGATTTCTTCTGCCGTGTTCCGAGTGGTACGATTTCTCGGTCCCACTAACAAGGCCCACCGTTCTTCGCTCTCATCCGCTTCGCATCGATCCGCTGAACACCAGAGGGGTCGTCATCATCCGCAAGATCGCGTTGGTGAGCGCAGCGTCCGCAGAAACTTTGTGGAAGGCCGAAACACCCGAAGACTTCGATGGGTTTCGGATTCAAAAGGATGCCCTGAGGCTGCCGTCCCCCAAGGGTCTCTTTCTCATGGTTTCCGGCAGCGACCCTCAGCTCCTTCTGCCCCCCATACCCGCTCTCCCGGATGAGCCCATGGTCCTCCATGTCTGGCTAAAGGCCGAATGGGACCAAAAAATGGCCGCCGAAACGTGGAAGGAGATGGAGAAAAGAAGCGCGAGGCATCAGGCGGAGATGGAGGCCCTTCGGCGCGATCTTGAACGGCACAGAATGTCTGCTGAAAGATGGCGACAGGTCGCAGAACAGGCCGAAAAGGACATGGCCCGCCGAGAAGCCGAATATGGCCACGCGGTCGCTGACAACACCCAGTTGAGCACGTGGCTAAGGAAATTGCACAAAGATTTTTGCGCCCTGAAAGAATCCAAGCGACGGAAGGCGGGCAATGCACTTATCCGCTTCCTGAAAATCCTTGTGTTGCGCGGAAGAGAACCCTTGGCCCTGGACCACATGGAAAAGATCTTTTCCGAGTACGCAGCATGGAAGGAGGAGAAAAGACGCACCCCGTCCAACCGGGGAGTCACTGGTGTCACCCGCGATGATGTGTATCGCCACAGGCATTGGATGGAGCAATTGCAAAACGACTTCGATGCGCTGCAAAGTTCCTTCCGCTGGAGGATTGGAAACGCCCTCCTGCGACCGCTGGAGATTCTCGCCTTTCGATGGAAAGTCGAAACAGCAGCCGACCACATGCGAAAGATCTTCGCCGAGTTCCAAGCGTGGCGGCCGATTCCGGGAAAAGAGGCCCGGGACGTGGAATGTCTCCGCCTTTGGCTTCGTAAGCTGCGAAACGACGTCCAAGCCCTCGCCCACTCCCACAGATGGCGGCTGGGAAATGGAATCGTGACGATCATCGATTACCTCCTGCTGCGAGGACGAATGCCCACCGCCATGGACCACATGAGGGCCGTCTTGGAAAGTTTCGAGAAATGGGACGGCGACAAAGCACGCGAAAAAGGAACTTTTCGAGGAACCCCCGAGTGCAGCACTTTGACAGCACACGCAAGCACATGTCTGTATGAACTCGTCCTTACACCGCCGGATGGAGAACCTCAGGAGACGGACTTTCCTCCGGACGGTTCGGTCTTTTTCGAAGAAACGGGTTTTCTCGCATCCGTGCCCTACGATCGGCCGGTCTCCATCGTCATTCCCGTTTATAACGGCTTGGACGATGTGCGGCGGTGCATCCAAAGTATCCGGCGTTTCACCCGCTGCCCTTTTGAAATGATCATCGTCGATGACGCCAGCACTGAAACGGGGGTGGGGGATTTCCTTGCTGATCTGGCCCGCGACCCACGCTTTAAGATTTTGCGCAACGAAAGGAACATGGGTTTTGTGGCGTCCGCCAACCGTGGCATGCGGGCATCTCAGCACGATGTGGTCCTCCTCAATTCCGATACGCAGGTGACGCCGCGCTGGCTCACCAAGCTTAAGGCGGCGGCTTACTCCTCGCCCGACGTCGCCACCGTGACCCCCTTTTCCAATGCTGCAGGAGCCTTCTCCGTCCCAGAGGCAGGGCGCAACTCTCCTCTTCCACTTCACTTGGATTTGGAAGAAATGCACCGAATCGTGGAACGGCTCTCCAGCCATGCCTATCCCAGCGTTCCGACCGGAAACGGCTTTTGCCTGTATATCAAGAGAAGCGCCCTCGATCTTGAAGGGTTTTTTGATGAGAAAACCTTTGAGCGGGGATATGGAGAGGAGAACGATCTGTGCATGCGATTCCGTGCAAGAGGACTAAGAAGCATCCTTGACGATGCAACGTTCATTTATCACAAAGGCAATGCATCCTTTGGAGAAGAAGAAAAAAAAGCGCTCATGCAAAAACACCGGGTTCTCATCAACGAGAGGCACCCGGAATACACGGGCCTGGTGCGCGATTTTGTCCACTCGGAACCCATCAACGAGCTGAGGCGCCGAATCGGGCGGGAGATGCAAGGCGTGGACTGCCAAACCCAGCCGAATAAGCGCCGTCTCTTGTACATCCTACACCAAGGAGGCGGGGGTGTACCGCACACCACCTTGGACCTCGTGGAAAAAATGGCCGCCGATCATCAATGCTTTCTTCTCACTTCAGACACCAAGCGTCTCTCCCTCTCCTTCTGGAGCCCGGACGGCCTTACAACCGTCAAGACATGGAAACCCGCAAGGCCCTGGCACCCGGAAGACCTCTTCAACCCGGAGTTCCTGGCCGTCTACCGCGAGGTCCTCTTCAGCCTGAAGATCGAGCTTGTGCACATTCGCCATCTATTCAAGCACACCCTGGATATCTTCCGGGCCTGCGAGGAACTCGAGGTCCCCGTGGTGGTTTCCTTTCATGACTTTTACATGCTAAATCCGTTCGTCCATCTCCTGGACGTTCAGGGAAGGTTTCATCCGGAGCCGGTCCCCGCAGAACCGGTACTATGGCATGTTCCCTCGGGGCTGCTGCGCACATGCCCCAACACGAGCGCCTTTGTGACACGATGGCGGGAAGCCTTCCAAAACCTGCTAAAAAATTGCCAGGCCTTTGTGACCACATCCAACGGAACCCGCGACGTGATCACCTCTCATTATCCTTTTCTCAAAGAAGCGCCCTTTTTCGTGATCGAACATGGCCGGGATCTTCCTCTTCCCGCCGGACTGGGCCGTCCTCCGTATCCCCATGAGTCCGTCAAAATCCTTTGCCTGGGAAACGTGGATTTTCACAAGGGCTCCGCGTTGATCGCCGAGATGTCGCGGTTGAACGCCCAAGACGGAGGTCCCCTTGAATTCCATTTCCTCGGGACGATCGATCATCACCTCAAAGGCATCGGCCACTACCACGGGCGCTACAAACGGGAGACGTTCCTCGAGCACATCAAGGCTATCAGGCCTCATTTCATCGCTATTCTCTCAATCTGGGCGGAAACCTATTCCCACACGCTGACGGAGGCTTGGGTTGCGGGCATCCCGGTGATAGGATCGGCCCTCGGGGCGGTGGCTGAACGGATTGAGCGCACCGGCGGCGGATGGGTCGTTGACGTTACGGACCCCCAGAAAACGTACGAACAAGTAAGACAGATCATTGCGGATACCGAGGGCTACCGGGAAAAACTGGACATTTTGTCCCGCATGCACTTCAAGACGGCGGGGGAAATGGCCGTGGGCTACAGGTGGGTCTATGATGAGGCAGAAGCCCGCGCCCGAGGCGAAAGACGGCCGATCAGGGCGGCTGCTTTTATTCCGAGGGGGTTCAATGGATCAAGTTATGTTCGGGTGCTGCTCCCCCTCTCTCACCCGAGGGTCCGCCGATGCCTTTCTTCGGTCGTGCTTCGCAGCGATTTCGCCCCCGAGGTTCTTGAAAATTTCGCCGCCGAAATGGGACTCGATGCAGTGCTGTTGCAGAGAGACTGCTTGGACGCGGTCCGAGCCGAGACGCTTCTCGCCATGTGCCGGCGGCGGAGTATTAAGACGATTTTTGAACTGGATGATGACCTTTTCAATATCTCCCGGGATCACACCGATCACAAGCGGTATCGCGAAAATCGGCAAACCCTGGAAACCCTGGCGCGCCAGTGCGATCGCCTTTTCGTCTCAACACCCAAGATTGCTGCATCTCTTGAAGTCTTCGGCCGAGAGGCAAAGGTGATTCCCAATGTCTTGGACGAGCGCCTTTGGCTTCGGCCTGTCGGACGCCATGAAAGCCATGCGGGCGGGAGCAACGCACCGGTGGAGGCTGTAACCGCAGAGACGGTGCGCATCCTTTACATGGGCACGAGAACCCACGGCGGAGATCTTCGTCTGATCGAGCAAAGCGTTCGGCGTGCCGCAGAAACGCTCACAAAGCAGTACGGGCTCTCGCTCATCGTGGATCTCGTGGGCATCCTTCCTCCTGGAGAACGCCCGGAGATGCCGTTCAACGTCATCACGGTGCCCTCTGGTTTTGCTTATTACCCGCGGTTCGTTCGTTGGCTTCGGTCCCTCGGGCGATGGGATTTCGGCATCGCCCCGCTTGCGCCAACACCCTTGAATGAGTGCAAAAGCGCCTTGAAATTTTTCGAATACGCCGCATTGGGCATTGCTGGCATCTTCAGCCCAGTGGGGGA
Source organism: Desulfosoma sp. (assembly GCA_037481835.1). Taxonomy (GTDB): domain Bacteria; phylum Desulfobacterota; class Syntrophobacteria; order Syntrophobacterales; family DSM-9756; genus Desulfosoma. The sequence continues at coordinate 22,934 of JBBFKW010000001.1, forward strand.
ATACCCCGTCGTGGTCGAAGACGGTGTCACCGGAATTGTTTGTCCGACCAATGCACCTGAGGAGTGGGAGGAATCTTTGGTCAAGATGGCGGTCGACCCGGATTTGAGGAAAAGGCTGGCGGAAGGCGCGCTCGCGCGATTGCGCGAGCGGTTTCTCCTGAAAAACGTGGCCGACTCTTATGTGGAGCTCTGGCGAGAGCTTTGCCGGAACGAATAAAATGACATTTTTCCCGGAGCGATAATGGGGACGATCGTTCTCCATGCCGGCATTCCCAAAGCCGGCTCATCCAGCATCCAAGAATGGCTCAGCAGGCATTCGGCAGCGCTTCGCCGCCTGTACGGGATTTTTGTCCTAGTCGCCAGATGCGAACAGGATTCCTCAGCGAGACCCACCGAAGCGGCTCCCCGGGTTTCCCTCACTTTGCACGAAAAAGGCTCTGTCAATTTGGGAAGCGTGGTTCAGCAGTACCTGGCGCTAGAAGGCAACAAGGAAGGTATCACCCAACAATTTTTCGAACAGCTTGATCGAGCCGCGGACCGTTATCCTTTCGTGGTGCTCAGCGACGAAGCCCTTGCCCACCTTTTTCGGCGTTGCGAAATGATCTTTTTGCGGGGGTTGGAGCGGCTGGCGAGCCGGCACCACATCCGGATAGCCTACTACGTGCGCCCCCAGCACACGGCCCTCGAGGCCGCGTGGCGACAGTGGGGATTCCGAACCGGCTTGAAACCTTCACGATACCTGGCGGACCGTGCCCGGCAGCTGCACTATTACTCCACATACGTGGCAATGCGCCGAGCGATTCCAAAGGTTTCCTTCACGGTCAGACCCTTCCGAAGAGACCTCTTGGATTCGGGAAGCGTCGTCCTCGATTTCGCCCACCGTTTCCTCAACTTGTCTGATTCACCCCTCCTGCACACCGACCTCTGGGTCAACCGAGGGTTGCCCCTGGAGATCGTTAACCTATTGCGAAATATACCGGCCGGGGTGCTCTGGGAATCGATCCACGACAACACCCGGCTAACGCGGTTGAAACGTATTGTAGGCCGCCTGGAAGTTCCCGAATCCGAAAAGATACAGAAATCCAGGCGGATCCTGCAACGCTACTGCTATGAGACTTTTGAGATGGACAATCTGAGATTGATTGCCGCATTGGGATGGCAAACGGACCACTTCATCCCCCCCGTAGACCCCCTTTTCCAAAGCCCATTGCAGGATCTGAGCGCCCTGGACGCTTTGTGGAAACCGTCGGCTTCCGAAGCCGAGTTGCAGTTCCTCTGTACGCTGCTAAATCATATTCTTTCGGATGAAAATAAGGACGCGGATAACTTGGGACATCAGACTCAAGGACCCCGGACATGAAAACAACTCGCGCAATCCATCCTGCCTGGAACTTCTCGGTCGGGCTCAATCTCTCAGTTTTTCCGGCCAGATTTCAACCTTGTACTTTTCAAGCAACTTTTTTTCCAGTTCGAGAAACACCTTGTCCTCTTTTTCTGTTCGCAACTCTTTTTCAATCCTCTCCTTGGACTCCTCCAATGATGTCAAAGTGGCCGGCATCCTCCCCTCAACTTTAAAAATGCTGTATCCGTAGCGACCCCGCATGACCGGGCTGACCTCGCCGACCCCTATGGAAAATACCCCATGGTACTCCGGTGCCATGGCATCGCGCGAAAGATACCCCAAGTCCCCTCCTGCCTCAACGAGCATGGGATCAGTGGAGAACTCTGAGGAAAGTTTCGAAAAATCCTCTCCCGCTTGGATTCTCAACCGCAGGTTTTCGGCCAGATCTTTCATCTTCAACTCTTCCTGGATGGACGCTTCGGGCGCCACATAGAGGAAGATCTGCCTCAGCCTGAATTTCTCAGGGCTTTGAAACTGCTCGGGATGCTTTTCATAATATTCCTTTATCTCCTCGTTGGTCACCGTGACCACATCCTGCACGTTCCTCTTCACGTATTCCTTGGCCAGATAAAAATTGGCGATCCCCTCGATCGCCTTTTTCAATTTTTCGTCCCGCTCCAAACCAACCGAACGGGCTTCCCGAGAAAAAATTTGGATCCTAACCAGCTCTTTAAGAACCTCCAGTTTCTTGTCTCTGGCAACCTCCTTCCAGTTTTCTCCACCATTGAGTGCGTCCTTGAGGTCCTGGACGGTAATGGGCTTTTCTCCAACCGTGGCCAGCCGCTCTGACTCTGCCTCCATGGCACCCGCCATGGAGCAGGGGAATACATTGACAAACACCACGGACAGAAGAAGCCACCTGATAGACTGTGTCCGTAAAACCGATCGTCGAGACGCCATGCGGACTCCGGATTTCCCTGATCGATCTGCAGCTCGTGTTGGCCTGAAAAGGAGGAAGCCGGAAAGCTTCCTCCTCAACGACTTCATGGGGGCTTCCTTCGTCATGAGGTCTCAGTAGGTGATATACGTGGCCCAAACATCATGTACTGCGGTATCAAAGTAGGGTGAGTACATCCCCTTGGGCTGGGCGGTGTAATAGTAGCTGAAAACCCCGTTGGCGTAATTATTGGCCCCCGAACGGTCGGGATAAAACACTCGAATCCATGGCCCTCCGCTGCACCCGGGCGTTTGCGAGGTGCCGATGCCGACGGTATACGGGGTGCATCCGGGGTTGTCGTCACGGGCCCACTCGGCTTCGGTTTGCACCATCTCTTTGCCGTCCCAAGGACTGGCTGACGGATACCCGAAGGCGTCCCAATGCTGTTTGTTTCTTGTCTGATTCCAAGAAAAACCAAGGGATCCGACCTTCGATGAGAGCTTTACCCCTGCCACATCATTGGTGACGACGAAACCCACATCACGGCACCATCTCCCCTCGTTGAACCACGCGGTGAACGTAATGAGCTTTTTGGCGGACCACGTTCCGTAAGGTCTTTGTGAAGGTGTGGACGTGTACCAACCGCGGTAGGCGGGAACGAACACCCAGTTGGTATGCCATTGTTTCTGGCCCCCCTCGGCCACACAATGGCCGGCGGTCAATACCAGCCTCCCCCCCACCGAGCTGCCCGAGCAGACGTAGTTGCCGCCGGAAACCTTTGTGAAGAAGACCTTTCCGACGGCTCTGTAGGGAAACGTGGTGTAGCTGCTTCGAAGCACCTTGTAAGTGGTGTGGGGAAAGGGGTAGCTGCTGGAAGCGGGCCCAATGTCTGATGTCGGAGTGGCCTCGGTGGAACCCAGGAGCTGGGAGGGTCTCCCTGTGGCCGAACTGGTGGCCGATCCGGGAGGGCCCGGGGTCTCTCTTTCCAAATCGGCGGCACTCACATCCGTGGGACTGCCTGGAAGGGCCACGGAATAAGGTATGGCGGCCGCCATCCTCTCGGGAGTCCAGTAAGCTTCGGCCGCAACGGCCATTTCCTGCGGGACGGCCGATGACACAACGCCTTCGGCGGCCATGGCCGTACCGACCGTGGCAAAAATCGCCACAAGGGTTGCCAAGGCAAGAAAAGTGTTCTTTTTCATTTTCTTCTCCTTTCCCAGTTTTGGCGTACGTCCCTCTAAAGCTCCACGAACCGCGGCACAAAGCCTCATACCACCTCCTTGCCCATCTCCTTCACGTTCATGACGGCAGCCTGCTACGGGGCACGAATACCCTCGAAAGGACAAAGCTGCGCCTCTAGTCACCACGTCGACCCTTGCCACTTGAAACGGCCCCCGGATCTCCTGAATCCACCGGCTCCGGCGAGGGATCCGTCGGCTCACCCGGACGACTCGGCGTCGCGGGCATCCATTCTCCATCGCCCCCATTTTCTTGGGTAGGCGTCAATGAACCGTCGTCAGACGGGACAACGTCCTCAACAATCTCTTCGGCCAAAAACAGCTCTGCCGTTTCCGCAACCCGGGAATCTCCATCCGCGAGGACGAAGCCGACACGTTGAACGATCTCCGCACGGTCAAGACTTCCCAACACTTCAACGGCGGCTATTCTCACTTCGGGATCGCTGTCGGTTAAAACCATCATCAAGTCGCCCACGGCTTCCTCAGCCCCCAAACTCCCGATGGCTCGCACGGCGCACAGCCTCACCAGGGCATTGGAATCCGTCAAGCAAGCGACCAAATAGTCCACCGAAGCGGAGTCCCCCATCCGGCCCAGCGCCTCGGCGGCAGCGGCCCTAACCAGCGCGCTCTCATCGCTCAATGCTTGGATCAAGGCATTCATGCTTCGCTCGTCGCCCAAGTCCGCCATGTCCTGAATGGCCCCCAGGCGAATCCGAGCTTCTTTAGAGTCCAGTGCCCTGAAAAGTTCATCCAATCTCGCCTCCCGCTCTTCCTCCGTCGACGGAAACATGACGAAAGGCGGCCCGAAGGGCCGAAGACCTTCACCTTTTGCATTTCCTCTTGTGTGCTGCACGCTCAAAGGCGCCGTCGCGGATTTCCGGGTTTCTTTAAGATTTTTCCCGGCAGCTTGGGGGCTCGAATCCCCGGAGGTCCACAACCGCCCAAAAAAGACAAGAGACAGGGCGGTCAGGACAAGGAGCAGCTCTCCATGAAAGGGAAGCCGACAATATCGGCGGGGGGCCATGGGCCTTGTTGGCATTGGAACCCTCTTCAACCAGTCGGCGCGACGAGGCGCCCCCCTGGGGGCATGTGACGAGGGCGAGCATCCATGCGCCGGCATTGCGGGCTGGAACAAATTGTCCGCCGCCGAGAAAACACTAAAGCACCATCCCCGCTTTGGTGCTTTGTTGGTCTCTGGGAGTTCGACGAGCTTGCTCGATGAGCAGTGGAAACAGAAGGCGCATGAATTTTAACGGTGGCAGCCCTCATTGGGGCTGTCTTGGGCTCCCGTGGCCTCTCAAGCACCGAGAATCGACCACAATTTTTATAGTATTTTATTTTGCCCAACATAAGAGGTCAAGAAGCTTTTTTGCGCATTTCTTTTCGATTCGGACGCCGGCATATGTCGGCCACCGACGTTCCCTTGCGCCTTGAAGGCCGGGAAACCCGATACGTCTTGCCGAGCCCAATGGGAGCTTACCGTTTTGTCGTCAGGCGGCACGCCGTTTCTTGAGTCCCCCCATGACGCGGGGGTGCTGTGGGCTTTTGGGTAGACCAAGCGCCCTTCGGGATCCATTCATGGGCCCTTTTGGGACGAAGACATGATGGTGCGCGACGGCGCCTAAGCGCTCAATGGCTTGAGCACGTCCTTGGGCGAAATCGAAAGTGATTTCCCAAAGGATAGGCGCCTCTCTTCCGCGCTCAATGGGCGTCGCGGCCCATGGCAGGTAGGCCGAGACTTGATGGACGCGCATGCAACTTTTCTTAAAGATTTCCTTTCGAGGTGCCGACTAAAGAGACAGATGGGCTTGGGCTGGCTCGGTCAGAGCCACTGATCACTATAAAGGGCTTCGCCTGAAAAAGGCACACCGTGCGAAAGCACGGGCCGCAAAGCCTCCGGCCTAAGTCGTCGGGCAACCGACGATAGGGTAGCGGGGCTGCCGGGCGAGGGTGCGTCTGGAAGACCTCCTCGCACGGAGATACGTGAAAAGGAGGTTTTCATGATGACGCATCGTCTGTTCCGTGTCCTTTTCCTGACCATGACCCTCCATGCAGGCTACCTTGCCGCCCAGGGTTTCGGTGCGGCAGCGACCCTGTCCTGGGATCATAGCTCCAGTCCCAATGTGGTGGGATACCGGCTTCACCTGGGGTCCCAAAGCGGCCACTACGAGCGTTCCGTCGACGTAGGATACACCACCAGCGCAATCGTTCAGGACCTTTCTGACGAAATGCCCACATACATCGCAGCAACCAGCTATGATAGCTCAGGCAACGAAAGTGCCTACTCTGAAGAAGTGGTCTATCAACCAGCGGCCCCGGTTCGGGACACTTCGGCCCCGGTGTGGACCTCGACCCCGGGAATCTGTTCCGCCAAGGACACTCGGGCTGGAGGCTCTGTAATCATTGAGTTCGGATCCGCAACAGACGACAGGGACGGGAGCAATGTTCGGTACAATCTTTATTTTGCACCGACCGTAAACTGGAACGATGCCGATTGGAATCGCAACATGAAACTCCCCGCCGTGATCCCAACCTCGGGCACCACGTGTGCCTATGCCTTCATAGTTACCGGTCTCCAAAACGATGTGGCCTATACCTTCGGCGTCCGCGCAGCCGACCAGTCCGGCAACGAAGATGCCAACACCCGCACCGCTGCAGCCGCCCCATCCGCCAAAAAAGTTTTGGCTCAATTCAAAGATGACTTCTCCAGCAACTCTCTGTCCCGGTATACCGTGACGCAAACCAGGATCAACGGGGGAATGGGGCGTTTCCTCTACGACGCTCCGAACACGCGCGCTCAACTGCTCACGGGAAGTTATATAGGCACACAGTTTGCCCGAAAAGTGCCGGCTGCAACCGATGGTTCCTTTCATATCGACTTTCTTCCCACGGCAAAGCATGCCAAGGGAGGTATCCTTTGGGTTCGTTTGCGACAGGACGTTTCCAACTACTACGAGATGAAAAACACAGATGGATACGGTCCCGGATATTTCCGAAAAATCGTCAACGGCCGAATCGTGGACGAAACGGCGTTTGAAAGTGAATTTGACCAGAACCAGAATTACGAAATTGCCATAGATTTCGGTCAAGAAATTACAATCTTACAAGCCTTTGGACAAACCTTAACCCTCGGAGCCGAAAAGACTTCCATTACAGTGCAAAGATTTGAGATTGAACTCATGCAGCAAGACGCCTACTTCGATAACATTGCCTACGAAGCCTACAAGGTATCCTCCAATAAAGGGGCTCCAGGTGGACCTCCAACCTTCCGGAACAACGGAAATACCGGAGCAACGGTAAGCGCCGCGACCGCTCAGGGGAATTCCGCTTCCTCCACGAATCAAAGATCCCGCCAAGCGCTGGCGACAGACTCCTTTTGGACGGCTGTCACCCCCGCTATTCTCTATCCTCTTCCCGAAGACCCCACGGGTTCGAGCAGTCCGGTGGAGATCGGGGTCCTGAATGTCGGCGACGTGGGCCGCGATCTCATGTTTGCCGATCGATTCCGGAATCCTGTTCTTCTGACCTTTTCCTTGACACGCTGGGAGACGGATCCGTTCCAGGTGCACATTCAGGAGCTGAAGGAAGACCGCGCCCGCCTGCGGCTGGTGGAATGGGCCGACTTCGACGGATGGCATGAGGAAGAAGCCGTAGCCTACCTTGTCATCGATTCAGGGCATTATCGATTTGAAGGCGGCTTTCACGCTGAGGCAGGCAATGTGGCTGTGGATGCCAGGAGCATTTTCGTGCATGTTCCTTTCCAGCAGTCTTTTGATGCGCCCCCTGTGGTGCTGGCACAAGGCTGCGGCAGGGGAAGGGAGCGGCCCGAGTCGTTTCAGATCGTCGCCGTGGAACACGATGGTTTCACGATATTCATGAACGATTCTCTCGCCGAGGAGGCGTTGGACAAACCGCCTCGAATCTGTTACTTGGCTGTGGAAACCGGTTCGGGAACGATAGACGGTGCCGTCTTTGAAGCGGGTCGAACAGCGGTTGCCTTGGATGGAGAGGTGTCGAGCGTTTCCCTGCAATCCAATGCGTTGGAACAGCCCAAGAGTTTTCTGGCTGCCCTGGAATTCTTCGATATGGGAACGCGCCGGCAGCTCATGGGCGAAGTGCCCATGGAAAGGGATGATGTGGTTGCCTTAAGGGTGGAAACGGAATACCCTTCAGGGCGAAAGCAGCCGAAAGAGGCCGTGGCAGGTTATCTGGCCGTCTCTGGCCAATGATTTCCTGCCGGATCAAAGCTCGTGGCGGGCACAAAGGAGCGGGCCAATTCGTTCGGGGACGAGCAACTGCCTTGATTCCCCCGCTCAATCCCGCCAAGCTGAAACATTTTGATCCCCCTTCGCCTCTTCAAGGGAATTTAGGCATGCATAAGCCACTGTTTTTACTACTTTATGAAACCAAATGGGTAAGGAAGACGGCTGTCCATACTACAGCATTTCGGTCTGTATCTCGATTTTCGACTCGGCGAAGAAGATACTGAACAAAACAAGCAGGGGCGCAATGATGAAGAATGACCCTGAAGCTGTGGAGATGATTTCAAGAAGGATGCGCAACGGCCGGATGGTTGCCGTTTTGGGACAGGGGCATCCACGCTTTGTCAATACCATCGTGAAGGTGTGGGCATAAGTGAGTCAAAAGATGGTTCTTGATCCGCAACACTGGACCGTCTTGATACTGAAGACGCTAAAGGAGGTGAGAAAGGTATGAATAAAAAGTGTCCATACACGTGCCCGAAGCTCAAAATCTATGGAAGCATGAAAACCATTACGCAGGCGCACAACTCGCGGCCGCCTTTCGATTTCTTCAACAGGCGAGGCGGACCGGGAGTCAAGTGTCCACGGCCGCCCATGTCCTGATAGGGTCGGGACACAGGGCTGGCCCCCTCGGCCAGCCGCTCAGAGGGGCACCATCTGGGGAATGGGCTTGGTTTTTTGGCTCATATCTGTGACCGGGCTCCGGTCCATCAACCTTAGGGGATCCAGACGAAAGGCCATCTTTACGACTCCTTACGCCCACAAGATCCGCCTCGTTTAGCGCGCCGTCCGTTGCGGCATTAAACGTGCCGCAACGGACCCCTTTTTTGAATGGCTGCCGCCTTAGTACGGGCACGCGCCCGGTAGACCCTGTCCGAGAGGCAACAAAAAGACCGTTCGTGTTCTTTTTCGCGGCAGGATCATGGCAAAGCCGCCCAGTATGGGTTCCGACCCGGCATGGCAAGGCTTTCACCTCCCAGGAGGCCGTCCTCAGGCTCCTGGCAAACACGTCATAATGACGAGCCCGTATAGATTACCCGAGTCGTTCGCTAACAATCATGGCATACAAGCGGCCATCACCGCATCCATGAAAGAAACTGTGACCGACATGGCTCTTGTGTCGGAGCCGACTCGCAGCTCGACGTGCCATCCCATCTTCGGGAGCCGCAACACGCGCGCGTTTCAGTGCGGGTCAGCTGAGGGACGGGGGGGACGTGCCACTAAAGGGTCGCGGAGCGGATTTGGTACAGGCCGCGAACGGATGCCGCCGGTTCTCCGGATCCGTCCAGAATGTCCGCTTCCACGACGAAGTCCGCTTTTCCGTTGGCATCCAGATCCCTTTGGATCCGGGCGATCTCATCCGCCGAAAGGCCTACTTGGATGAAGGCGTCCGTGGTCACGGGCTTTCGATATCGGATGGTGATTTCCTTGGCCAGGGGGAAGTATTTCCTCGGGTCGAACGTGCAATAGCACAGGGCGCCTCCAGGGATTTCCGCAAGGGTGAACAAGGCCCCGGCGTACATGGTCCCCACGTGGTTCTGGTTTCCTTCAAACGGTATGCACAGCCGTACGAAGCCGGGGCGCATCTCCAGGCACTTCAGGCCCGCGCGGGCCACAAAGGGAATCGCGGTTTCCACCATCCGCCGAATGTCGTCCATGAGCATATCGGAGACCTCCTTGAGTGTGGGATCAGGGGGAGCGGGACATCGGGAGTCGTCAGTCGCAAGTCGTGTGTCGTGAATCGGGAGGGCGTCAATCGGGAGGACGCCGACGGGTGCGGCCCGCGGGGGATACGGCCACGAGCTGGCGCCGTTCCACGATCATCCAATCGGCGTGCCGTTCCTTTGTGTCGCCGGACAGTACAGCGTCTTCGATGCGAAGGGATTCGTGATCGAAGCCGTCCAGGATGCCTTCCACTTCTTCGCCTGTGGCCAGGTAAAAGATGAGGCGCCGTCCGACCACGTCATGGAGGAACGTGCGCCGCGCCGGCGAGGCCGCCGATTCCGAGCCCCCATGGCGGGCCTCGGATCCCCCTTCCCTTTCCGCGTCCTTCTGGACCACGGTGATGATCGTCTTGCCGTCCTTTTTTTCCACCACGATGCCGGACATCGCCGCCTCGGAAGGTCGTGCAGTCGCCAGTGGGGCACTCGCCCATCGTCAATCGGGAGGGAGGAATCCGTCCCGATCCCAAGGTCGCAGAAAACCACGACCGGGGTCGCTCTGTCAAGGGATCGGCTCTTTTGCCGCCGCTGATTCTCCCGGGAATCGGGGACGTGGACTCAGGGGCCCAAAGAGCGCGTCCCTCTTCCTAGAATTCGTAGGATCTGAAGAGGATGAGATCCGGAACCGTCCGGCGGGCGTACTCTTCCACCTTGGGTCTTACGGAGTAGACCACGAGGAGCGGCACGAGGCGGCGCCCCAGGTGCCTTCGGACGCGCTCGAGCATTTTCTTGAACCGGTCCACGTCCTTGGGTCCCAAGTGGGCTTTGCTTTCCCCGATGACCACGACGGATTCGCCGTCCAGGACGCCTTCCCCGTAGATGTTGATTTCATCGTCTTTCCCGTCGGGGTATTCCAGGAAGCGGCGGTCCATGGCGCCCACATCCAAACCCAAGCGCTGTTTCAGGATGGCCGGCAGGGCCCGGATGGCACGGTCTTCCAGACCGTAGCCCACCGTGTTCGAGAGGCCGCCCAGTTGTTTTTTCACTTCCCGCATGTCGACGACCAAGCCCCGGACGACTTTTTCCGTCTTTGCCTGTGCGGCGGCGAGTTGTTCCATCCTTTCCGTGAGGCTGTCCAGCCGCCGTTCGGTGCGCGCCTGCGCCTCGGCAAGCTCCTCCATACGCGCTTCCGTGCGCGCTTGTGCCGCGGCGAGTTCCTCCAAACGCGCTTCGGTACGGGCTTGAGCGGCTGCGAGCTCCTCAAGGCGCGCTTCGGTACGGGCTTGCGCCGCGGCAAGTTGCTCGACTTTTTCGGTGAGGGCGTCGAGCCGCCTTTCCGTGCGGGTTTGGGCCGTCGCAAGCTCCTCCATACGCGCTTCCGTACGGGCTTGCGCGGCCGCCAGTTGCTCGACTTTTTCGGTCAGCGAGTCCAGCCGCGCTTCCATGCGGATTTGCGCGGCCGCAAGTTCCATGACCTTTTCGGTCAGGGCCTCCAGGCGCTTTTCCGTCAAGGCTTGAGCCTGGGCAAGTTGGCCGACTTTTTCGGTGAGGGCGTCCAGCCGCCTTTCCGTGCGCGCCTGAGCCGCTGCGAGTTCCTCGAGACGTGCTTCCGTGCGGGTTTGGGCCTCTGCAAGGTCCCTGACCGCAGCGGTGAGCGCGTCGAAATCCTCGCGGGTCACCCGGATTTCGCGCACCCGCTCGTCGATGATCGTGACGATCGCCTTGTAAAGGTCCCCTGTCAGGCTAAGTTCCGTTCCCTGTGTCACGGTTTTTTCCTCGGATCTGCGGTCCTTCTAAACACCCTCTTCGCCCTTTAAGGGCGTATGGCCGTCGGCCTGGGCTCATCCCGTGCCTTACCAGGACCTGCTCCCGGCGGCCATGCCCCCCTTTTTCGGATTGCGTCCGCGGGCGTCGAATCGGCCTTATGGTCCAGATAAAACCCCATCACGGGCAGCCCGTGACAAGGAAGGATGAGAGTCTAGTGGTTACGGTGTCTTACGGAGACTTTCATATAAGATTCTCGGACAAGCTCCCGGGGGTTCGAGTTTCATCCTTTGTTGCGACACCGCGACGTGCTAGCGTATCCCCGATTTTTGTTGGGGTTCGCTGCGCTCACCCCAACCTACATTTGCCGGCCGACATCCTTGAATAAATTCGTAGGTTGGGGTGAGCGAAGCGAACCCCAACCCAGAACTGGATCCGGCGAGACAATGAACCCTGAAAGTCCTCCCCTTCCAGATTCCGACCGCGACTTTGATATAAACCGAGCACGGTCCGGGGGTCAATGGGAGGTCAAGACCGCGGCAAAAGGTCGGCGCATGCCCGATACGGCTCAGAGGGGATCGGCGTGTGCCTTGCGGGGCCGGCTTTCGGCCTCCCGATCAGGGCGCGTGAGCGGCCCGCCGGACGCACTGGCAGCCGTCGCAGCGGCAATGGCCGGTTCAAAGACAGTCGACCTCAGAGCGCAAGGAGGCTTCACTTTCCTGTTTCGTTCTTTCACCGAGGCGGAATAAAGGTTGGAATGCTTTCCAACCCCTGCCCATATCAGCCCTTGCATCGGGACCATTCGGGAGGCGAGGAGGAAGGAGTGGCGTCCCCAGCCGGATTTGAACCGGCGTTGCCGGCGTGAAAGGCCGGTGTCCTGGACCTGGCTAGACGATGGGGACGCAACGTGCGGGCTCTATAGCAACCGACCCGGCGCGGTGTCAAGCGCGAAATGCCTCAGGAGTTCCGGGTAAGCTTCACCCGTGCCCTGACATGCTGGCTCGGTCCCGCGGCTTCCACCCACACTCGACGTGCGGGCACTTCAACGACGACCCGGCCGTTGAAGCCTCTTTTGGTGGGCCGTGCAGGATTCGAACCTGCGACTCTCTGCTTAAAAGGCAGATACTCTACCGACTGAGTTAACGGCCCCCGGATCGCCGCGGTGCAAAAGACCGCCCGAAAACCGCGCCTTCCTAACACGAACCCTTGCAGGTGTCAAGGCGCAAGATGGCCCGCCGGGCGACGCACAACTTCTTGGGATAATTTGAAAATCCCATTTTCAAGGCCTGTCCCGACGGCTCCTTTTCGCCCCTCTTTCCGCTGAAAGCCGCCGGATCGGTGCCGCACGGCCCAAGGATCCCCGCGGGGCGGCTCCCCGGCACCCTGTGTCCCACCCTCCGGGATCGGCCCCGCGCAGGGGTCCGAGCCCGTCCGAGTCGCCGATCTTTACGGTCTTCGCCGGGGGGTTCCTCGAGGGGCCGCATCGGGTCGGCCGGGGTCATTTCGCCGGGATCTTTCCCTGAAAACCAATCGCACGGGCGTTTTGTCCATGCCGAAGGCTTCGCGGAATTGGTTCGTGAGGAACCTTTCGTAGGAAAAATGAACCCTTTCCGGCTCGTTACAGAAGACGACGAAGGTGGGCGGCCTCGTGGAAGCCTGCGTCGCGTAGTAAAATTTCAGGCGGCGCCCGGCGACCAAGGGAGGTTCGTGCTTGGCCGTGACGTCCGAAAGCACCCGATTCACCGCCCCCGTGGTCACCCTCTTGTTGAACTGGTCGAAAATCTCGCTCACCATGGGAAAGACCCGGGACACCCTCTTCTTGTGCAGGGCGCTTAGAGTCAGGATGGGCGCAAAGGGCAAAAACCGGAACCGATCCCGCACGTCTTCCAAAAAGAGGCGCAACCGCTTGGGATCCTTGGGAACGGCGTCCCACTTGTTCACCGCAATGAGGCATCCCCGGCCGCGCTCCTGCACATAGCCGCCCACGTGCAGGTCCTGGTCCGTCACGCCTTCCACGGCATCCACCATGAGGACGACCACGTGGCTTCGGTCGATACTTTCCAAGGCCTTGACGACGCTGAGCTTTTCCAGCTTTTCCCGGGTGCGCCCCTTGCGGCGGATGCCGGCCGTGTCGATGAGGAGAAACCGCCGGCCCAGGGCTTCCACGGGGGTGTCCACGGCATCCCGGGTCGTCCCCGGAACGGGGCTGACGATGACCCGTTCTTCCCCCAGCAGAGCGTTCACCAGGGTGGATTTTCCCGTGTTGGGACGGCCCACGACGGCGACGCGGATTTCGGGGTTTTCCTCGGCGGTGTCGTCTTCCCACGGAACGGGAAGGGCCTTCGTCACGGCATCCAGAAGGTCGGCCACGCCCAAGCCGTGGGCGGCGCTCACCGGGTAAATCCTTTCCACCCCCAGGGCGTAGAATTCGGCGACGTGGACGTTCTGTTCCCGGCCGTCCACCTTGTTGACGGCGTAGAAGACGGGTTTTTGGGACTTGCGCAGGAGGTCCACGAGTTCCCTGTCGTTGGGATGGAGCCCCGTTCGGGCGTCGGCGAGGAAAATGACGGCGTCGGCTTCTTCCAGGGCGAGGAGCACCTGGCGGCGGGTTTCCTCGGCGAAGGTTCCGGCGTCGGGATCCGTAAAGCCGCCGGTATCCATGACGATGAAGCGGCGATCGGCGTATTCGGCGGGGGCGGAAAGCCTGTCCCGGGTCACGCCGGGCCGATCGTCCACCAGAGCCTGCCGGGTTCTGCAGATGCGATTGAAGAGCGTGGATTTGCCCACGTTGGGGCGTCCCACAATGGCCACCACGGCCATGGTTTTTTACTCCTTGTGCGGCAGCAGGCGGACCCCTCGGCCCCGTTTCAGGCAGCGGGCCAGCAGGCGCCCGAGGGCGGCGCTGGACCGGGGCGGGCGGCCGCCGGTGCGCCGCAGTTCGTCTTTAAGTTCGTTCTTCACCGTGCGGCATTCGTCTTCTTCGAAGATGCGGCACGGGTTGGGCCGATACGCATGGATGGCGCAGAAGCTTCGGCGCGATCGGCGATCGTGCATGAGAAACGGGCAAAACCGGTGGCCGTCGCCCAGGCCCTGCCCGAAGACGAACCGCCACGCATCGGGCGGGTTGTGCGGGTCCGGGAAATCGGGAAAGCCGCTGCAGATTTCGCAGCACAGCCCGCAGTGGTCGCAATAGGATTCGATGCGGGATCGGTCGGGACCGTCGTCCAGGCCGCGCAGGGCGGGCGCACAGCCCGGGTCCCGGCCGGGCGCGCCGCGGCCTTCTTGGAGGAGTTCTTGGAACCACCGAAGCCGTTGGAAAATCACCGCCAGGACTCGGGCCGTCCGGCCCCGCTGGGGTTCGCGCCGGAAGCCGTTTTCCGTGCCGAGGACATTCAGGTTCCGTTCCAGAAAGTAGAGGGGGAACAAGGGATCCCGGAGCACGCGAAGGGATCGACGCAGCATGCGAAATGGAACACGGCTGTCGGATTTTGAATTTTTCATGAAGATGCCGCCGCCGGGTTGGGGGTCGCCGCGTGCAATTCGGCTTCCGAAGGCCGCACGTACAGGGGCATGAGCCGCATGGGGTCCGTATCTGCCCCGGCGCGCAATCTTTCCATGGCGCACCGGCCCACGAAACCCGCGCGAACCCCGTGGAAGGCCGCTCCGGGGTCCACGGCCCAATCCCCCAGAGCGCGCCGGAATCTTTCGCGGTAAGCCAGCCAGCCGTCCCCGCACAGAAAGGTTTTTTCCGCAATCCACAGGGCGATTTTTTCCGGGGCGAGAACGGCCGGGGCCTGTTCTTCGATGAGGCCGCCCTTGCCGTCGGGGCGGTAGAGGGCTGCGTAGACTTCGTTTTTCCGGGCGTCAATCACCGGGCACACGGCCCGGCACGCCACGGAAAACGGTGCCGCCAGGGCGGGCAACGTCCCGACGCCCACAAGGGGTTTTCCCAAAGCCCACGCCATGGCTTTCATGGTGCTCAGGCCGATCCGGATGCCGGTAAAACTGCCCGGGCCCGTGGTCACCGCGAAGGCATCTACGTCTTCCAAGAGCCAGCCGGCTTCGGCCAAAATCCGGTCCACCCCGTCCAGGAGGCGGCGGTTGTGGGTGCGGGCCGAAAGGAGCGTCCATTCGGCAACGACGGCGTCTTCGTCCAGGAGCGCCACGCTGCCGGACGATGTGGAGGTGTCTACCGCTAGCACTTTCATGGGTTTCCGTATACCGCAAGCTCAAAAACGGCCCACCGGTCTCGGACCCGGGGCTAGGCCCCGGGCTACCATCCCGCGCCCTTTCGGGCGTCTCCTGTAGGTTGGGGTGAGCGAAGCGAACCCCAACACCCTCAAGGCCTCTTTGCCCTAGCCCGTCACCCGCCCCTCGGGAAGGCGTCGGCCGAACTCCCATTCACGCCTATCCCCTCTTCGTTGGGTTTTCCCGGCCGGGGCTAGGGGGTCGGCACGCCCTGGCCGGAGGGCACGAGCCGCATAATATCGTTGTAAAAAACGAAGATCATGAGGGCGATGAGCACGGCCATGCCCACCTTCTGGGCGATTTCCAGTTGCCGGATGCTCAAAGGCTTGCGCCTCACCGCTTCGATCAAGAAGAAAAACACGTGCCCGCCGTCCAAGACGGGGATCGGCAGCAGGTTCAGCACCGCCAGGTTGACACTGATCAGGCCCATGAAGTGCAGGAAGTTCATCAAGCCTTCCTGGGCTTGCTGGCCCGCCATCTGGGCGATGAGCAAGGGGCCTCCCAGGGTTTCCATGGGCAGCACCCGCTGGATGAGCTTGACAACCGTCATGAAGAACAATTTGGTCAAGGTCCAGGTCTGCTGCAGGCTGTAAAAGACGGCCATCAGCGGATTGACCTTTTCCACTTCGAACGAGCCGGACGCCGTAATGCCGATGACCGGCCTTTGAATGGTTTCCCCGAAGATGTTTTTCACTTCCCGAACTTCCGGCGTGACCTGGAAGGTGAGGCGCCGGCCGTCCCGTTCCACGACGATTTCAAGGGGCTTGAGACCTTCCCGCTGAATGGTCTGGGACAGGTCGTCCCAAGCTTTGAGCGGCCGACCGTTGATTTCCAGGACTTTGTCCTTGGGCTGAAGGCCTGCGCGCGCCGCCGGGGAATCGGCCGTGACGGCCCCGATTTCCGTGTTGAGCCGCGGAAAGCCGTAGAAAGCAAACACCACGGTAAACAAAACGATCCCCAGGACCACGTTGGACAAGGGCCCAGCCAGGACGATGGCCAGCCGTTTTTTGACCCCTTGGTGCGAGAAGCTCCGTTCCCGATCCCGTGCATCCACGGGCTCTTCAGGGTCTTCCCCGAGCATCTTCACGTAGCCTCCCAAGGGGATGAGCGAGAGGCAATAGTCGGTTTCCCCGCGCTGGACGCCCACCACTCGAGGGCCGAACCCGAGGGAAAAGCGCAGGACGGTCACCCCCAGTTTTCTCGCGGCCAAGAAATGGCCCAGTTCGTGGATGAAGATCAGGACTCCCAGCACGATGACCGTGGAGATGATGGTCGTGACCACAACAGTGTCCTCCTGTGATGCCATGATCGCCCCCGGTGCGAGGGGCGTGGGTCGGCGTGGCGGTTTGGGGTCGTTATTGGGGCTTGGGTGTGTTCATTGCCGGTTGTTGGGATGTCGTCGTGTTGATGTCGTGTTGTCTCGCCGTGTTGTTGTGTTGTTGTGTTGGGGTTCGCTGCGCTCACCCCAACCTACGGTCTGGCGGTTTGGTGCGACCTATGGTTCGCGGCTGATGAGCTCCGGTTGGCGTTCCGCGGTGTTCAAAGGGACGGCGGCGCCGTTGAGCAGGGCCTGGGCGGTGCCGCGGGCCCATCGGTCGGCCTTCTGGACGCGCTCCACCGTGTCCGCCGCCGTGGCCTCATGGGCGTCCATGACCCGGGCGATGAGCCCGGGGATGTCCGTAAAGCCCAGTCGTCCCGCGAGAAAGGCCTGGACAGCCGTTTCGTTGGCGGCGTTGAGCACCGCGGGCATGGTCCCGCCGACGCGGGCGGCCCGGTAGGCCAGGCCCAGGCACGGGAAGGCGTCCAGATCCGGCGGGTAGAACGTAAGCGCCCTCATGGCGAACAGGTCCAGCTTGGGCGCTTCCACCGGAAGCCTTTCCGGGTAGGACAAGGCGTAGGCGATGGGAATCTTCATGTCCGGCACTCCCAGCTGGGCGATCACGGACCCGTCCACGTATTCCACCATGGAATGGACGATGCTTTCCGGATGGATATGGACGACCACGGCATCCACGGGGACGTCGAAGAGCCAATGGGCTTCGATGACTTCCAGGCCCTTGTTCATGAGGGTCGCCGAATCGATGGTGATCTTGGGGCCCATGGACCAGTTGGGATGCCGCAAGGCCGCCTCCGGGGTCACGGAGGCCAATTCCCGGCGGTTTTTCCCGAAGAAGGGGCCTCCCGAGGCCGTCAGGAGCAGCCGTTTCACCGCCTTTGGGGAATTGCCTTGGAGCGCCTGGAAGATGGCGCTGTGTTCGCTGTCCACGGGAAGGAGCCGCCCGCCGGCGGCCTTGAGTCGCCGGGTCACCAGTTCGCCGGCGATGACCAGCGTTTCCTTGTTGGCCAGGGCGATGTCCTTTCCCGCCTCAACGGCCGCCAGGGTGGGAAGGAGGCCCGCGGCGCCCACGATGGCCGAAACCACCATATCCACATCATTTAAGGACGCCACCCGGCATAGACCCTCTTCCCCCCAAAGGATTTCCACGGTTCGGTTTTCCTCGGGAAGGATTTTTTCGAGAGCCCGGGCGGTTTCCTGATCGCAGACGGCCACGCAGCGGGGTCGCACTCGGCGGATTTGTTCCGCGAGCCGTTCGACGTTTCGACCCGCCGCCAGGCCCACGATTTCGAAGCGATCCGGAAAGGCGCAAGCCACCTCCATCGTGTTGACCCCGATGGATCCCGTGCTTCCGAGGATGCTCAGCCGCTTGCGTCGTTTCTTCATATCCCTCAAGGCAAGGCGGTCGTCAGACAGCCTGCGCATAGACCCACACGGTGGGAAAGGCGAAAAGGAGGCTGTCCAACCGGTCCAGGAGGCCTCCGTGGCCCGGAAGGAGCGCGCTGGAATCCTTGCATCCCGCCATGCGCTTGAGGAGCGATTCCATGAGGTCTCCTGCCTGCCCCACCAATTCCGTGAGAATGGAAACGGCCCCGAGCGCCGCCACGGACGCTCCGGTGTCCCGAAGAAAAAGCACGCCGAAGATCGTCCCCACGACGGCCGAAGCCGCCAAGCCCCCCAGGGCGCCTTCCACGGTTTTCTTGGGGCTCACGGCTTCGTAGAGCTTTCGCCGCCCAAGGGTCTTTCCCGTATAATAAGCGCCCACATCCCCGGAGACGATCACCACGAGAACGAAAAACACCCACGCCCGACCGCTTTCCAGCGCCCCGAGAAGCATGACGAAGGCCAAGGGCAGGGCCACGTAAAACCAGCCGCCCAGGGTGACCAGGCCGCGGTGGAAAGCGTCCCGCGTGAGGGGCGGCCGCGCGAGCTGTTTCGCCCAAAGGGCGAAGACGGCGCCGACCGCCGAAGCCAGGATGCCGGCCGGCCCGAAAAGCCAGGCCGCCGGAGGAAACACCGCCCCCACGACCAGGGAAAACACGAGATCCCGGCGCGTCACGGGCGGGCATTGGGCCATCATTTCGTATTCCCAAAGCCCTACGGCGGCCGCAAGGGTCACCGCGAGGACCCACAGCCACAGCGGGCCGTAGAGCAGCATGGCCACCAGGGGAAGGGCGAGCCCGAGACCCGTGACCCAGCGTTTGGCGTGGGAACTCCATGGGGTATTGACCATGAGCACCGCTTTCCGGAGAAGGCTTCGGCCCCCTCACCCTGCCCCTCTCCCCCCAAAGGGGGAGAGGGAAAGAGAACTGGGAACGTCTCCCGGAAATGGCTATCCGCCGTTTCCGACACGGTTCTCCCAAACCATGAGGGTGCCGAAAACGGCTGGAAACGGCATTCCCGGGCAGCCCCCTGCAAGGCTGTCATCCCGTGGCGTTTCCCTGGAAGCGCGGGCGTTTCTCCCTCCCAGGATGCGCCCGGGAAGCCCGCGATCCCCGGGCGGCCGTGGGGCACGCACTCCCGGGAGAAATCTTTCTTCGCCGCGTCAGCGGGCCGCGGCGGAATCGGCGGAATCTTCTTCCGCGAGCTGTTCGCTGGTCTTGCCGAAACGGCGTTCCCGCCGTTGGTATTCCCTCAAGGCCTCCAGGAATTCCGGTTCCCGAAAATCCGGCCACAGTGTCTCCGTGATGTAGAGTTCGGCGTAGGCGATCTGCCAGAGCAGGAAGTTGCTCACCCGGCATTCGCCGCTCGTGCGGATCACCAGGTCCGGATCGGGCATATACGCCGTAAAAAGATAGGAAGCCAGCACCTCCGGGGTCATCTCGTGGGGCTCCCTTCGGCCCGCGCGCACGTCTTCGGCGAACAGCCGGGCCGCTCGGGCGATTTCGTGCCGACCGCCGTAGTTCAAGGCCAGGTTGACCGTGAGCTTGTCGAAATGGGCCGTGTCATGGATGAGCGCGGCGAATTCGGCGTAGACGTCTTCGGGGATGCCGTCGGGATCGCCCACATGGCGGACTCGGATTTCGTTTTCCATCATGCGGGGACGTTCGGACCGGAGAAAACGCCGGAACAGGTGCCACAGGGCCTGGATTTCCCGCTGCGGCCGCTGCCAGTTTTCCTTGGAAAAGGCGTACAGGGTCAGGTACGGAATGCCGAGCCGCCGGGCCGTTTCAATGACGGCCCGCACCGATTCCGCACCCGCTTCGTGGCCCGCCACGCGGTTGAGCAGTCTTTTCTTGGCCCACCGGCCGTTGCCGTCCATGATGACGGCCACGTGGCGCGGCAGCCGATGGGGGTCGAGTCCATCCATGACATTTTTCTAGATCTCGAGGATTTCCTTTTCCTTGGCCGCGGCCAGTTCATCGATCTTCTTGATGAAGTCGTCCGTGATCTTCTGGACTTCTTCCTGGCCCTTGAACTGTTCGTCCTCGGAGATCTCTTTTTCCTTCTTCAGGTCCTTGATCATTTCGTTGGCGTCGCGGCGGATGTTGCGCACCGCGACCTTGGCTTCTTCGGCCATTTTCTTTACGAGCTTGACCAGCTCCCGACGGCGCTCTTCGGTCAGGGGCGGCACGTGGATGCGGATGACCTTGCCGTCGTTCATGGGGGTCAGGCCCAATTCGGATTTCATGATGGCCTTTTCCACGTCCCCGATGCAGCTTTGATCCCACGGCTGGATCATGATGGTTCGCGGCTCGGGCACGGTCAGTGTGGCCAGCTGGTTGAGGGGCGTGGGGGTGCCGTAGTATTCCACGCGAATGCCGTCCACCAACGACACGGACGCCCGGCCTGTGCGCAGCCGTTTGAAGTCCTTTTCCAGAGTCCCCACGGCTTTCTGCATGCGGTCTTTGGCGTCTTCAAACACTTCGTTGAGCATCCGAGCCTCCCTCCACCAGGGTTCCCACGGGTTCCCCCGTGACGACCTTCGTGATGTTGCCGCTCTTTCTCAAGTTGAACACGATCACGGGCAGGTTGTGGTCCCGAGCCATGGAAATGGCCGTGGCGTCCATGACCTTGAGGTCCTTCTGGAGGACTTCGTCGAAGGTCACGCGCTCGTACTTGCGGGCTCCGGGCACCTTGACGGGGTCCGCATCGTAGACCCCGTCCACCTTGGTGGCTTTGAGGAGCACGGCGGCGCCGATTTCCACCGCGCGCAGGGCCGCCGCCGTATCCGTGGTGAAAAACGGCAGGCCCGTTCCCGCCGCAAAGATGACGATCCGCCCCTTTTCCAGGTGGCGGATGGCGCGGCGGCGGATGAAGGGTTCGGCCACTTCCTTCATGTCGATGGCCGACTGAACCCGGGTGGCCACCCCGCGCTTTTCCAGGGCCTGTTGCAGGGCGAGGGCGTTCATGACCGTGGCGAGCATCCCCACGTAGTCGGCCGTGGCCCGGTCCATGCCCTGGGATGCGGCGGACACGCCGCGGAAGATGTTCCCGCCGCCGATCACCAGGGCCATCTGCACGCCCATCCGATGCACCTGGGCGATTTCTTCGGCGATCTCTTCCATCACCCGAGGCTCGATGCCGTAAGTGCCGTCTCCCATGAGGGCTTCGCCGCTGAGCTTGAGGAGCACGCGGCGGTAGATGGGCTGCGCTGTCCCGGCCATTTTAAGCCCCGAGCTGGTAGCGCACAAAACGGCGGATGATGATCCGTTCGCCCGTTTTGGCGATGAGTTCGTTCAGGTAGTCGGCGATGGTCTTGTCCGGATCCTTCACGAAGGCCTGCTCCATGAGGACGTTTTCTTCGTAGAACTTGCGCATCTTGCCGTCCACCATCTTTTCCACGATGTTGGCGGGCTTTCCCGATTCCTTGGCCTGTTCCACGAAGATGGCCCGTTCCCGTTCCACCACGTCCGCCGGCACATCTTCGCGCTGAATGCCTAAGGGATTGGTGGCCGCGATGTGCATGGCCAAGTCCTTGATGAATGTTTGAAAATCTTCGCTTCGGGCTGCAAAGTCCGTTTCGCAGTTCACTTCCACGAGAACGCCGATTTTGCCGCCGGCGTGGATGTAGGCATGGACCGCCCCTTCCGTGGCTTCCCGGCCGGCTCGTTTCATGGCCACCGCAAGGCCTTTCTTGCGCAAAAGGTCGATGGCTTTTTCCATATCGCCGCCGGTTTCCTGGAGCGCCTTCTTGCAGTCCATCATGCCCGCGTTGGTTTTTTCTCTGAGTTCCCGTACCATGCTCGATGTGATTTTCACCGGAAGTTCCTCCTCATCGCGTGTCGAACCCGCGGCGGACGGCTCATCCGCCGCCCGGATTCCCATCATTGGACGGCCGCGTCTTGTCCTACTCCTCCGCCGTGTCGGTCTCCGTCACGGGGTTGATGATTTCCACCTCGGGGCCGCCTTCTTCTTCCTGCAAAAGCATCCCTGCGGGCACTTCTTCCAGTTCCGGAGCTTCCTTGTCGCCCACGGCCTGGCGGGATTCTTCCCAGCGAGCCCGGCCTTCGATGCAGGCATCGGCGATCCGTCCCGTGATGAGCTTGATGGATCGGATGGCGTCGTCGTTTCCCGGAATGGGGTAGTCAATGACGTCCGGATCACAGTTGGTGTCGATGATGGCCACCACGGGGATGCCCAACCGGTTGGCTTCCTGGACGGCGATGCGTTCCTTCTGGGGATCGACGACATAGACGGCGCCCGGCAGGCGCGTCATGGTCTTGATGCCCCCGAGGTTTCGTTCCAGCTTTTCCCGTTCCCGAGCGAGCTTCAAAACTTCCTTTTTCGGGAAGCGGTTCACGCTGCCGTCTTCGAACATGGCGTCCAGTTCTTTCAGCCGGTCGATGCGCAGCTTGATCGTTTTGAAGTTGGTGAGCATGCCGCCGAGCCACCGATGGTTGACGAAGTACATGCCGCACCGTTCCGCCTGTTCGCGGATGGTGTCCTGGGCCTGCCGCTTTGTGCCGACGAACAGGACGTTTTCGCCGGCTGCGGTCACATCGACCACGAACTGGTAGGCCGTGCGGAAAAGCTTGACCGTGCGCTGCAGGTCGATAATGTAGATGCCGTTGCGGGCCCCGAAGATGTACGGTTTCATCTTGGGGTTCCAGCGGCGGGTCTGGTGCCCGAAGTGGACACCGGCTTCCAGGAGCTGCTTCATGGAAATGGTGGACATAAAATCTCCTCCTTTTGGTTTGGCCTCCATCCCGCGCAAAAACCCCGGACCATGGGGTCCGGGAACCAAAAGGGGCGGGATGTGCGGGCTGAGCTGAACCGAGGTTCTTTATCACAGGGGTTTTCCACGAGCAACCAAAATCCTTTCGAAAAAGGGGCAAATCCCATGCATCCTTGGGTGACGGAACTGGAAAAGCTGATCCGCTCGGCGGGGGAAGCCGTCTTGGACGTGTACCATTCGGCGTTCTCGGTGACCACGAAGGAAGACCGAACGCCGCTCACTCTGGCGGACCAGCGCTCCCACGCGGTCTTGACCGAAGGGCTGAGGCGGATCGCGGCGGACATTCCGGTGCTTTCGGAAGAAGGGGCGGAAATTCCCTACGAAGAGCGGCGCCGATGGCGCCGGTTCTGGCTCGTGGACCCCTTGGACGGCACCAAGGAATTCATCAAGAGAAACGGGGAATTCACCATCAACGTGGCCCTGATCGAGGACGGCCGACCGGTCCTGGGATTGGTCCTGGTGCCCGATCAGGATCGGTTGTTTATCGGCGATGTGCAAAACGGGTGCGTGGAAAAGAACCGCAACGGGGTGCGAGCGCTGCGGATCCAAGCGCCCGATCCTTCCAAACCCTTCGTGGTCGTGGCCACCCGCTCCCACCCCACTCCGGACATGGAAGCCTTTTTTCGGCATCTGCCTCCCCACGAAAGGCTCCCCAGGGGAAGTGCCCTCAAGTTCTGCGCCGTGGCGTGCGGGGAGGCCCACTGCTACCCGCGGTTCGGCCCCACGTGGGAATGGGACACGGCAGCGGGCCATGCCGTGGTGGAAGCCGCCGGTGGGGTGGTCGTGGACCCTCAAGGCACCCCCCTTCTCTACAACAAGCCCCATCTCGTCAACGGCTACTTCCTGGCGGGGCCCAGCCTTTCCTGGATGGAAGCCGCCGGCGTCCTTTCCGCCGCCGCAAAGGCCCTCGCCCCATCGTGACCGCCCGGCCGCTTCGGCCGAGAGGATGACGGGATGAATCCACAAGAATTGGCAAGGATCGCAAACCTGGCCCAGGAGGCCGCCGAACGAGAAAGCGTGGTTTCGGAACTGCTGGGCGTGTATGTTTTCGGCTCCACGGCTCGGGGAACGGTGCGACCGGAATCGGATTTGGATATCGGCTTTTTGTTTCGAGAACCTTCCTACGTGAAGGACCCGGTGCGCTATTTTGGCGCGGCCCAAAGAATCGGGGCCCACATCGGCCGTACCCTGGGAACGGCGACGGATGTGCTCATACTTAACGGCACGTCTCTGGAACTTGCCTATGAAGTCATCGCGCACGGCATCTGTTGTTATTCGCCGAACGTGGACGCGCGCCTGGAAAGGGAAGCCGCCCTTCGGGGGATGTACTTCGACTCCAAACCCTTTTTGACGCAGCTGCGGCGCCGTTACGTGGAACGCGGTAAGACACAGGGCACCCCATGAAATCCATCGCCAAAAAAATCGGCATCCGTTGTGAAAGATTGAGCCGACTCGAACACATCGCCAGCTCCGTGGACTCCTTCGCCGCCTACTCCCGGTCTCAGGACCTCAAGGACATCGTGGAGCGCAACCTCCAAATCGCCATCGAAGCCTGCGTGGATATGGGCGAAATGATCATCAGCCGAAAGGGCCTGAGAGAACCCAAAGACACCAAAGACGTCTTCGTCGTCTTGGCGGAATGGGGTATCGTCGACGCCAAGAGCCTCGATTTTCTTATCCCCATGGCCGGAGCGCGAAACATCCTGGTCCACGGCTATGACACGATTGATGATGCCGTGGTTTACGGGATTTTGAAGAAACACCTAAGCGACTTTCGTGTTTACCTGGAGCAGGTGCAACGTTTCGCCGACGCGGAGGAAGAATCGTGAAGGATTCTTTCTTGACATGCCGTGGAAGCCCATGGTATCGGATTTGCGCTTTATTTCGTAAGCAGTTTTTCAGGGCTTTTCCAGCGCAACGCAAGAGGGTGCGTGGTGCAGCGCGAGGTGATTTCCATTCGGTGGTCATGGTGGTGGCAGGCCTGGTGACGAGCCTGCCCACCTGAGATCTTTGACGACGCACAAGATCGAGAGCCGTGGGTGAGGCCCCCTCCCCATGGCTCTTTTCGTTTTGCAAACAAGGGCCATGGGGTGAAAACCTCATGGCCTTTTTTG
This sequence comes from Desulfosoma sp., assembly GCA_037481835.1. Lineage (GTDB taxonomy): Bacteria > Desulfobacterota > Syntrophobacteria > Syntrophobacterales > DSM-9756 > Desulfosoma. Next base: position 48,014 of record JBBFKW010000001.1, read on the forward strand.
TCGCTTGTTCTCATCAACGTTCAAACCAAGGAGGCGGTATGGAACAGATCAAGGTGTTTTTAAACGAAAGCGAGATGCCCCGGCAATGGTACAACATCCAGGCGGACCTCCCCACGCCCCTTCGCCCGCCGCTCCATCCCGCGACGGGACAGCCCATCAAGGCGGAGGATCTGGCCCCGGTCTTTCCCATGAACCTCATCGAACAAGAAGTCTCCACGCAACGCTGGATCCCCATCCCGGAGCCGGTTTTGGAAAAGTACGCCCTGTGGCGCCCAACCCCGCTCTATCGCGCCCGCGGCCTGGAAAAGGCCCTGGGGACTCCGGCCAAGATCTTCTACAAGAACGAGGGCGTGAGCCCTCCCGGGTCTCACAAGCCCAACACGGCCGTCGCCCAGGCCTATTACAACAAGGTTTTCGGCATCAAAAGGCTGTCCACGGAAACCGGGGCCGGCCAATGGGGCAGCGCCCTCAGCATGGCCTGCCAGATGTTCGGCCTCCAGTGCCGGGTGTTCATGGTCAAGGTGAGCTACAACCAAAAGCCTTATCGGCGGAGCATGATGGAAACGTGGGGGGCCGAATGCATCCCCAGCCCCAGCGACCGGACCCAGGCGGGCCGCAAGATCCTGGCCGAACACCCCGATTCTCCGGGAAGCCTGGGCATCGCCATCAGCGAAGCCATCGAAGACGCCGTGGGCGATCCCGAAGCCCGCTATTCCCTGGGAAGCGTCCTCAACCACGTGCTGCTGCACCAGACCATCATCGGATTGGAAGCCCACAAGCAGCTGGAAAAACTGGGCCTCTATCCCGACGTGGTCATGGGATGCGCCGGGGGCGGCAGCAATTTCGCCGGGTTGTGCCTGCCGTTCGTTCGCGACAAAATCCACGGCAAGAACGTGACGATCGTCGCCGCGGAACCCACCAGCTGCCCTACGCTCACCAAGGGCCCCTTCCGATACGACTTCGGGGATACGGCCATGACCACGCCGCTTCTCGCCATGCACACATTGGGCCATGATTTCGTTCCGGCGCCGATCCACGCGGGAGGGCTCCGATACCACGGCATGGCGCCCATCGTGAGTCACCTCCTGGAAGAGAAGCTCATCGAAGCCCGGGCCTTCGATCAGGTGGAAACCTTCACGGCCGGGGTGCAATGGGCGCGAGCGGAAGGCTTCATTCCGGCGCCGGAAACCAACCACGCCATCGCCGCCGTGGTCCAGGAAGCCCTGCGGGCCAAGGAAGAAGGCAAGGAAAAGGTCATCCTGTTCAATTGGAGCGGCCACGGCCTGGTGGATATGGCCGCCTACGACGCGTTCCTGTCGGGGAAACTCACCCGCTACGAATTGCCCGATGAAGAAATCCGGCGCGCTCTGGCGGCCACGGACGCTTTTCCCAAGCCCTGAGCCGAAAAAGAAACGCCAAAGAACGCGGATGAAGCGAACGGTTTTTTTCGGTGGCGCCGGGTCACCGCCCCGGCCTGAAAGTGAAACGAGCCATGGAAGCGCAGGATATCATGGCGCGGATCGACGCGCTGGAAACCCGCTGCCCCAAACTGGGACACGAGGTGACCTTCGGCTATTGCCGGCGGGAAGCCGGGGCCCTGCCCTGCCCGCGGGCTCTGGGGTGCTGGAGCCATCGGTTTTCCGTGGATTTGGTCCTTCGCACGATCCTCGGCCCGGTGGCTTTTGAGGCGGCCTTCGGGGCGGAACCCAAAAGCCGCGTCCAGAACCTCATGGAAGCCATTGAAGCGGCCAAGGCCCGCTGCGCCTCTCCGCCTCACGGTGACTCGTGAGCCTTAAGGCCGCCTCCTGCACAAGAGCCGCAAATGCAGGGTGGGGGGAGCCCGGCGACCCCCCAGCCCCGCACCCATCATGGAGCCCAACGCACCGTCGGCGCATCCGCGAAGGAAGCGACCGCTATGAAACTCGATCCGAACGCGCCGGACCCTCCCACATCCATTCTTTGTAGTCTTGGAGCGGCCCGCGACGGTGACCGAGCATGAACACCAATCCAATGAAAGGAGCGTCCCATGCACCGCATCCACCGTTCGGCAAAGCCTTTCGGAATCATCGTGGGATTCTGTCTCCTGTGCGGCTTAGCTCCGCTTTTCCCCACTCTTGCGGCGGCCTACGATCTTCCGCCGGTGAACCTGGGCTTTACGAGCTTTCTCGACGGCGGGCCTCCCGCCGGTCCCGGATTCTATTTCACGCAATACATCCAGTACTGGACCTCCGATTCCTTCCGCGACAAAAACGGCGACCCTCTCTTCCCCGGCGTGGTGGACGAAGACCTGTCCGTCTGGATCAGCCTCACCCAATTCATCTACCAGAGCAACCAGCCCGTGCTCCTGGGAGGCAAATGGGGCCTGGACGTCATCATCCCTTATGTTTCCGCCGACTTGGACTATGCCATTGACGCGCCGCTGCCGGAGGCCAACAGCGCCGGGTTCGGCGATCTCCTCGTCGGGCCCTTTCTCCAATGGGACCCCGTCATGGGCCCCGCCGGGCCGCGTTTCATGCACCGTGTGGAATTCCAGCTGATTTTCCCTACGGGGAAATACGATTCGGATCGGGAAATCAATCCGGGGAGCAACTTTTTCAGCTTTAACCCCTATTGGGCCGGCACCTTGTTCATCACTCCACGGTGGACGGCAAGCACCCGCATCCACTACCTCTGGAACGCCAAGAACAACGACCCCAACCGGGCCTTCGCGGGAGCCGACGATACCCAGGCGGGCCAGGCCGTGCATCTGAATTTCGCAACCGCCTATGAAATCCTCCCCAAAAGGCTGCGCCTGGGCCTGAACGGCTACTACCTGAAACAGATTACCGACACCCAGGTGGACGGCCATGACGTGGGCGGCCGAAAAGAGCAGGTGTTCGCCTTGGGTCCGGGATTCGTGATCCATTTTTCCAAGGACACCCACTTTTTCTTCAACCTGTATTTTGAAACGGCGGCGGAAAACCGCCCGGAAGGCGAACGGCTCAACTTCCGCATCGTCCACCACTTTTGAGAGAGGCCGGGGGCTGGGCTCCCGACGGCGATCCGTTGGGCCGCAAGGCCCCCCTCCTACGGCCGAATCCCAATCGTTGGGCCTGCTGTGGCGGGGTTCGTAAACCCAGAGCCCACTGTCTCACACAAACGCGGGAGAGCGCCGGGATGAGGGGGCTTTGCCTTCCCCCATCCCGAGCACCCTTCGGACGCGGGGGGCTCCCCGCCCGGGCTCTACGCCCCGGGGGCGGCGTCCCGCCGCTTTTCCGGTGGGATGTATTCGCAGTCCAGTTTACCGCAGTAGTCGCCCACATATTCGGCCTGAGGCCGGTAGAGGGCGGGCTTTCCCTGCGCGTCCCCGTATTTTTCTTCGATGATGTGGGCGCACCAGCCGGCGATCCGTGAAGCCGCAAAAATGCATGTCATGAGGTCTCCCGGAAAGCCCAGGATGTGGTAGACCGAGGCGCTGTAAAAATCCACGTTGGGCTGAATGTCCGTCTTGCCTCGGGCGTTCAGTTCGGCCATGGCCGCCTTTTCGATGGCTTCCGTGAGTTCGGGCCAGATCCGCTGCCCGGTCTTTTCTCCCAGCTCAAAAGCCAGTTTCTTAAGGATCTTCGCTCGAGGGTCCATGGTCTTGTAGACGGCATGGCCCATGCCCATGATCCTTTCCTTGCGCTCCAATCGATCCCTGACCCACCCTTGAATGTCCGTCACCCCGTCCTGCACGATCTTTTGAAGCATTTCCATGACGCGGGCGTTGGCGCCCCCGTGCAGTTCTCCGGACAGGGCCCCGACTCCCGCCGCCACGCCGGCGTACATGTGGGCCCGAGTAGACACCACTTCCCGGCAGGCGAACGTGGACGCGTTGAAGGTATGGTCGGCATGGAGGATGAGGCAGATGTCCATGACGCGGGCCGTGGGGGCGTCGGGGACGATGCCGAAGGTCTGCCACAGGAAATTGCCGGCATGGGTCAGTGTGTCATCGGGCGGGAGGACTTCCAGTCCCTGGCGGATCCGGTGCCATGCCGCCACCACAGCCGGAATGCGGGCCGTGAGGCGAAGCGCTTTCCTCAGGTTCGCCTGGCGGCTTTCATCGAAAAGATCCGGATCGGCCATGGCCAGGAGAGGCACCGCGGCCTGCAGGGCGTCCATGGGATGGGCCGAACGGGGCCATTGTTTCATGCTTTCCACGACGAAATCGGGAAGAGTGCGCGCGGCCCGGAGCTCGGCTTCGAAAGCCGAAAGCTGCTCGGGAGTCGGCAGGACTTCGTAAAAGAGCAGGTAGGTCGTTTCGGGAAACGTGGAATTTTCGGCCAGGTCTTCGATGCGATACCCCCGGTAAATGAGCACGCCCCGTTCTCCGTCGATGTAACTGATCTTCGTGTCGGCGACGGCGATCCCTCGAAGCCCGATGTTTTTGGTGCGGACGGTCCTTTCGGTCATGGCGCTCCTCCTGTGCGTGGGTGCGTTATTTTTCCAAAATAAAACGTCCCGCCCAGGCCGCAAGGACGTTCCCCACATAGCGGGCGTCGCGCTTGTCGGAAAGGAGGTGATCCGCTCCGTCCAAGGCGATGAAGCTCTTGGGATGGCGCGCCGCGCGAAAGATCCGCTCCCCGTTTTCCACGGGCACCACGGTGTCCCCCGGAGCGTGAAAGATCAGGAGGGCCCTGTCCAGCGCGGCAAGACGGCGTTCCACGTCCTCATCGGGTGTTTCCTCCAGGAAACCCCGCCCCACGCGAACCGCCTTCCCCCCCAGTTGGATCGTCACCACGCCGTCGCGCTCCAAAGGGGCCCGAAACGGGCGCAGCAGTCTGGCCACATGCCCGGGGTTGAAGGGAGCTCCGATGACGGCCACCGCCCGGCACGAGGCCACCGCCGGCGCTGCATGGAGCACCGCCGCACCGCCCAGGGAATGGCCCACGAGGACCGCCGGAGCCATGCCCCTTTCGGCGAGAAAAGCCGCCGCGGCGTCCACGTCGTCCATATGGGAGACGAAGTGGGTTTGGGCAAAATCGCCTTCGCTTTCGCCGAGGCCCGTAAAATCGAACCTGAAAAGCCCATAGCCGGAATCGGTCAGGGCCCGGGAGATGTGCATCACGGCGCTCAGATTCTTGGAGCAGGTAAAACAATGGGCAAAGAGGACCACGGCTCGAGGCGGCCCTTGCGAGGGGCTGTCCAGTCGCCCCGAAAGTTTTTGACCGCGACGGTTTTCAAAAAGGAAAGATTCGACCCGCATCGTCCGCACGCCTTTTCATCAAGGGGGGTTGTTAAGCTTTCTTGAGCCGGGCGAAGGACGGCAAGCGGTTACGCCTCGAGAACACGGCGCATGACGGTTTCCACGGCCCGCTGCATCCCCGGCTTTTCGCTTTCTCGAGGGCCGGCCACATTGAGCACCCGGATGCGGTGGGTTTCCCCCCACCGGCGGATGTGCGCCGCGACGGCGTCGGGCTGGGCCGCTCCGTCCAGGGACACGACGAGGAGCGGCTTTTTGTGCTGCTGCGCCAATCGAATGGTGAGCGCCGTGCCTCCGGAAGGCTTTCCCCGGGTGAAGACAAGGGTTCCGTCCGAATCCAAGACGTTGGCTTCCGTTCGAGCTTGATAAGCGGCGGATTCGTGTTCTTGGAGCGGGTATCGCTCGGGAACGCGGCCGTCTTCGGCTCGGCGCCCCTTGGGACACCATCCGCCGCAGGGCCGGCCCAAGGCCAAGGCGGCGTCGAGGGCCCCGCGGTCGGCTCCCGTCTGGCCTCCGGAAACGATTTTCTGGAAGATGACCTCGTCTTCATATGTCACGGCGGCTCTTTCCTTGCAACCGGCGCCCCGGGCCCGAGGGCCACCCGAGCCACGGTCACCGCACCGACCCAGGCGGCCCCGGCGTCCTTCAAGGCGTCGGCGCATTCGCTGAGGGTCGTTCCCGTGGTAAACACATCGTCCAGGAGGACCACGGCTTTTCCGGCGACCGCTTCGGGGCGGGCGACCACAAAGGCGCCGCGCACGTTTCGCAATCGCTCCTCCCGGGAAAGGCGCGTCTGGGGCCGCGTGAAACGCGCCCGCCGGAGCGCGTCCACGACAACCGGTCGGGAACACATCCGGCCCGCAAACCGAGCCAGCAGCACCGCCTGATTGTATCCCCGGCGCCGCACCCGACGAAGATGCATGGGGACGGGAAGGATCACGTCGCTGCGATCCAGGAGATGGCGTGTTGGGGGATGAAGCGCCGCCAATCGTCCCAAGGCCGGCGCCCAGTGGAGTTTCCCGCCGAATTTGAGCTGGAGGATGCCGCGCCGAACAGTTCCCTCATAGATCGCCGCCGATCGGGCGGCATCGAACCGGAAGTGATCCGAAAGGCATTCGCCGCACAGGTGATCGGGCATGGCTTCCGAAGAGCTATAGGGACGACCGCACCGGGGGCACAGGGGAGAAAGGACGAAGGAGAGCCCTTGAAAACAGGCGCGGCACCACGTGGGATCCGGCCCATCACCGGAAGGCCTCCCACAGGCGGCGCAGCGCGGAGGGAAGAGCACGTCGGCCGCCCAGGAAAGAACCCGGGAGGTCATGCCCAGGAGCGCCTCACGGCGATGGGGCGTGAAGGCGGAGGCCATGGGGAAAAAACCTTTTTCGGCTAGGGGGCATCCTTTGCGAGCCGGACGACGCCGTGCCATGGGGGCATATGGATTCGCCGTCATACCCCCAGGCGGTGGGGCCTCCTTTGCGCCTTTGCGTCTTTGCGCGAGACTTTTTGATCTCGCCCCAAGCCGCTCTTTTCTCTCGCATTAGATTCCCAGGCGGTCGATGACGGCGTCGGCAAATTCGGAGCATTTCACTTCCCGGGCGCCGTCCATCTGCCGAGCCAGATCGTAGGTGACGATCTTGTCCGAGACGGTCTGTTCCACCCCCTTTTCCACCAATCGGGCCGCTTCCACCCAGCCCATGTATTCCAACATCATGGCTCCGGACAAGATCACCGAACCGGGGTTCACCTTATCCTGGCCCGCATATTTGGGCGCCGTCCCGTGGGTGGCTTCGAACAGGGCGCATCGGTCGCCGATGTTGGCGCCGGGCGCCATGCCCAATCCGCCCACCTGTGCGGCCAAGGCGTCCGACAGATAATCGCCGTTGAGGTTCGGGGTGGCCAGCACATGGTATTCTTCGGGGCGCAGCAAGGCTTGCTGGAACATGGCATCGGCGATCCGATCCTTGATGACGACCTTCCCTGCAGGGACATCCCCGCCCCACCGGGACGCGACCTCTTCTTCCGTGACCGTCCGGTCGGCGAATTCGCGGGCGGCCAGTTCATAGCCCCACTGGCGAAACGCCCCTTCGGTGTACTTCATGATGTTTCCCTTGTGCACCAGCGTCACGGACGCCAGCCCGCGCTCCAGGGCATAGTGGATGGCGCGGCGCACCAGCCGCTCCGTCCCGAAGCGGCTCATGGGCTTGACCCCGATGCCCGAATGTTCGGGCACGCAGATCCCCATTTCCTCGCAGAGGAACGCGCGCACCTTTTCCGCTTCCTTGGATCCGGCCGGCCATTCGATCCCGGCGTAGACGTCTTCCGTGTTTTCCCGAAAGACCACCATGTGAACCCGTTCCGGGTGTTTCATGGGCGAGGGCACTCCGCGGATCCAGCGCACGGGCCGCACACAGGCGTAGAGGTCCAGCACCTGGCGAAGGGTTACGTTGAGGCTCCGCATGCCGCCCCCGACCGGCGTGGTCAGCGGCCCCTTTATGGCCACGACGCACCGGCGGATATCTTCCACCGTTTGGTCCGGAAGCCATTGCCCGGTCTGCGCCGCGGCCTTTTCGCCCGCAAGGAGTTCCTTCCACGCGATTTCCTTGGAGCCGCCGTAGGCCGAGCGAACCGCGGCATCCAAAACCCTCTGAGCCGCCGCCCAAATGTCCGGTCCCGTACCGTCCCCTTCGATAAAGCCGATCACGGGCCGATCCGGCACATGCATGCGCCCGTGATCGTCCATGGTGATCCATTGTCCATCCTTGGCCATCGTCTGCACTTTCGCCGTCCTTTCTTTTCAAAAACTGGCCGTTACGACCGGGCTCGCAACGCGATGAGGACCCATTCGCCGTCCTGATACCGGTGTTCGAACCCAAACCCCACTTGTTCGTAGCGGGAGATCACGGCGGCGGCCTGGTCTGAAAGTACGCCGCACAGGCCGAGCCGTCCGCCGGGTTCCACCTTTCGGGCGAGCACCTCCGCCATGGCCATGAGAGGCCCCGCCTGGATGTTGGCAACAACGACGGAAAAGGATCCCGGCGCCTCATCGGCCGTCCCCGCGAGGAATCGGACCGAGGCGGCCTCGGGGTTCAAGGCCCGGTTTTCTTCGGCGATGCTCACGGCTTCCGGGTCGTTATCCACGCCGAGGACGGGCCGGAATCCGAGAAGGGCCCCGGCCATGGCCAGGATGCCCGATCCCGTGCCCACATCGAGAAGGGACGGCGGGACGGAGCGAGGCCATTCCCCGATGACCTCTTCGAGCCATCGCAGGCACAGGCGTGTCGTTTCATGGTGGCCGGTGCCGAAGGCCATGCCAGGGTCGATGGTGAGCACCAGATCGTCCGGGTTCGGCCGGTAGGTTTCCCACGTGGGAACGATGACCAAACGGCGCCCGACCCTAAGGGGCTTGAATCCTTCCTTCCAGCGCGCGTTCCAATCCATGTCTTCGCAAAACCCATAGCGCACGGGATCGGTCGGAGGCAACCCCCAGGCGGATCGAAGCTGCGCCACGGTTTCTTCCAGATCCTTTTTCCAACAGGGAGGCGCGGACTGCGCCGGAAGGTAGAGGCGCACCCTGGTCTCTTCCACCTGGGCGCCGATGCCGAATTTTTCGGCCAAGACGGCCGCCATTTCATCGCACCAGGCTTCCTCGCAGAACACGTCGGCCGTCCACCACCCTTTGGGAGCGGGGGGTGAGGGGTCCAATCGTTTCTTTGCATGAGCATCCGGCAATGGTAAGGTTCCTTTCGTCAACGCATAGGTGAGAGCACGGCATCATAGCAGAAGAGTTTTTTTTGCGGGAGGGTTTCATGGCCGTAACCGCCATCATTCCGGCTCGGTATGCATCCACACGGTTTCCCGGGAAACCCCTGGCGCCCATTCTGGGAAAGCCCATGATCCAGTGGGTGGTGGAGCGCCTTCGGGGCTGTGCCGCGCTGGATCGGATCGCGGTGGCTTCCGACGACGAACGCATCCTGGCCGTGGTGCGTTCCCTGGGCGCGGACGCAATTCCGACCCGCTCGGACCATCCCACCGGCACGGATCGGCTGGCCGAAGCGGCCCGAAAGCTCGGCCTCGGCCCCGGCGATTGGGTTGTGAACGTCCAAGGAGACGAACCCGAAGTCCATGCGGCCATGGTGGACGCGTTGGTCCGGGTCGCCTTGGAAGATCCCCAGGTTCCGATGGCCACGCTGGCCTATGAGACGGCCGATTCCGAAGCGTACGCCGATCCCAACGTGGTGAAGGTGGTGACGGACCGAAACGGACGGGCCCTCTACTTTTCCCGGGCCCCCGTTCCCTGGCGGCGCGACGCCTCTGACGTCCCTGTGCGTTTTTTGAAGCACCTGGGTTTTTATGCCTACCGGGCGGATTTTCTCCAAACCTTCGCGGCCCTGCCCCCGACCCCTCTGGAGGTGACCGAAAAGCTGGAGCAGCTTCGAGCGTTGGAGCACGGCTATGAGATCCGGGTGGGGCTTTCCCCCAGGGATTCCCTGGGGATCGACACCCCTGAGGACCTCATGCGCCTCGAGGCACGGTGGCGCGCCGCCGGCGCGCCCTGAGATCCCCCGTTTTTTCTCGAAGACGGATGCCGGAGAAAAGCAGATGGATTTCGACGAAGCCGCCAAGAAGGAACTTCGATAACCTGACAAACCCTTTCCCAGACGAATCCTCTCGTTGCTCCCCAATCGCTTCACCCCCCCCACTCGATGATCCACGCCTTATCGGGAAAGCCCTGAGGTCCCACCGAGGGGGGCCCGTGACGTCCGCTGGTTTTCATGAGTCTTGCCAGTGCGGATTTTATCGATACAATGGCATGATTTGCAGAAGCCCGTTCGTTGCGGGCAAGAACGCATCCCCAGGGGGAAGGAGCCAACATTTCATGAAAAAACCGTGGCAGAGGCCTCCGGCCCTCATCGTCTTGGAAGACGGCACCGTGTTTCGAGGCAGGGCTTTCGCCGCTGCGGAACAGGGCCGCGTGCTCGGCGAAGTGGTGTTCAACACGGCCATGACCGGATACCAGGAAGTCCTCACGGACCCGTCCTACAAGGGACAGATCGTCACCATGACCTACCCCTTGACGGGCACTTACGGGATCAACGATGAGGACATGGAGTCGGCGCGCATCCAGGTGGAAGCCTTTCTCGTCAAGGAATACCAGGATTTTGCCAGCAACTGGCGAAGCCGCCGTTCTCTCGCCGAATTCCTGGAATCCCAAGGGGTGATGGGCGTGGAAGGCATCGACACGCGGCGCCTCACCCGCCACATCCGCCGCATCGGGGCCATGCGCGGCGTCATCGCGACGGACACGGACAACGTGGGGGAACTCCTGGACCAGGTGCGGGCTTTTCCGGGCCTGGTGGGCGTGGACATGGTCCGAAAGGTCACGTGCCCGGCACCCTATCGGTGGGAAAACGGCCCCCGGCCCGGCGCCTCGTGGCGTGAAGACCACCCGGGCTTTCGGGTGGCCGCCCTGGACTTCGGCGTCAAGTACAACATCTTGCGAAACCTGGAACGCTGCGGCTGCCAGGTCCTCGTCTTTCCGGCCCACACGCCTGCGGAGTCCGTTTTGGCCGCCGATCCCGACGGCGTTTTCCTTTCCAACGGGCCCGGCGACCCGGCCGCCGTCACCTACGGCATCGAAACGGTGCGGCGTCTTCTCGGCCGAAAGCCCATGTTCGGCATCTGCCTGGGCCACCAGCTCATGGGGCTGGCTCTCGGAGGCCGCACCTTCAAGCTCAAGTTCGGGCACCGCGGCGCCAACCAGCCCGTCAAGGACCTGCGTACGGGACGCGTGGAAGTGACCAGCCAAAACCACGGGTTCTGCGTGGATTTGGAGTCCATGAAAGACGTCCCGGTCCGGCCGACCCACATCAATTTGAACGACAACACGCTGGAAGGCATGGAACACCTGGAAATTCCCGCCTACAGCGTCCAATACCACCCGGAAGCCGCCCCGGGTCCCCATGACGCCGTCTACCTTTTCCAACGGTTCATCGACCTGATGCGCCGAGACAAAGGCCTCCGCCCCGACGATTCCCCTCATCCCCAAAGGCCTTAGGCCGCCTCAACGGAGCTTTTCTCCATGCCCAAAAGGACGGACATCCACAAGATTCTCATCATCGGATCGGGCCCCATCGTCATCAGCCAAGCGTGCGAATTCGACTACTCGGGCACCCAGGCGTGCAAAGCCTTGCGGGAAGAAGGCTACGAGGTGGTCCTCATCAACAGCAACCCGGCGACCATCATGACCGATCCGGAAATGGCTCACCGCACCTACATCGAACCCATCACGCCGGAGGCCGTGGCCAAGATCATCGAAAAGGAACGGCCCGACGCCCTGCTCCCCACCCTGGGGGGCCAGACGGCCCTGAACACCGCCGTGCGTGTGGCGGAACAAGGGGTGCTGGACCGATTCGGGGTGGAAATGATCGGGGCGCGCGCGGAAGCCATCAAGAAAGCCGAAGACCGGCAGCTGTTCCGGGACGCCATGGAACGCATCGGGCTGCGGGTGCCTCGAAGCGGAATCGCCTACACGGAAAACGAAGCCCGGGAGATCGCCGACGCCATCGGCTTTCCCGTGATCGTGCGGCCCGCCTTCACCCTGGGAGGCACGGGGGGCGGGATCGCCTACAACCGGGAAGAACTCATGGAACTGGCCCGAGCCGGCCTGGACGCCAGCCTGATCCATCAGGTCATGCTGGAAGAATCGGTGCTGGGCTGGAAGGAATTCGAACTGGAAGTCATGCGGGACCGCATGGACAATGCGGTCGTGATCTGTTCCATCGAAAACGTGGACCCCATGGGCGTCCATACGGGGGATTCCATCACCGTGGCCCCGGCCCAGACCCTCACGGACCGGGAATATCAAAGGATGCGCGATGCCGCCATCGCCATCCTTCGGGAAATCGGCGTGGAAACCGGGGGATCCAACGTCCAGTTCGCCGTCAACCCCAAAGACGGCGATATGGTCGTCATCGAAATGAACCCGAGGGTCTCCCGCTCCTCCGCCCTGGCCTCCAAGGCCACGGGCTTTCCCATCGCCAAGATCGCCGCCAAGCTCGCCGTGGGCTACACTCTGGACGAACTGGCCAACGACATCACGCGGGAAACGAAAGCGTCCTTCGAACCCACCATCGATTACGTGGTGGTGAAAATCCCCCGGTTCACCTTCGAAAAATTTCCCGAGACGGAAGATTTTCTCACCACGTCCATGAAGTCCGTGGGAGAGACCATGGCCATCGGCCGCACTTTCAAGGAGGCCCTCCAGAAGGCCATAAGGTCCCTGGAAATCGGCCGCTACGGCTTTTCGGACCCGGCCCCCGCCGGCGGCGGTCCCGAACACCTGGAAGCCTTGCGCCAGGCCCTGCGCCGTCCCAATTCCCGGCGGCTCTTCCAGATCGGCGAAGCCTTCAAGCTGGGCCTTTCCGTGGAAGAGCTCCACGCCCTCACGGCCATCGACCCGTGGTTTTTGGAACACATCCGCGACATTGTGGAAATGGAAGAAGCCATCCGCCGGGAAAACCTCACGGCCGAACCGGAAGGCCTGCGCCTGGCCAAGAGCTGGGGCTTTTCGGACCGGCGCCTTGGGGAACTCACGGGAAGGGACGAAGAAGCCGTTCGGCGGGAGCGCCTCCGGCACGGCATCCGCCCGGTCTACAAGCTCGTGGACACCTGCGCCGCGGAATTCGAAGCCTATACCCCATACTTTTATTCCACGTACGAAGAAGAGGACGAATCGCGCCCGTCCGACCGGCCCAAGGTCATGATCCTGGGCGGCGGGCCCAACCGCATCGGCCAGGGGATCGAATTCGACTACTGCTGCGTCCATGCTTCCTTCGCCCTCAAGGAATCGGGCATGGAATCCATCATGGTCAATTCCAACCCGGAAACGGTCTCCACGGACTACGACACTTCGGACAAACTCTACTTCGAGCCCCTCACCCGGGAAGACGTCCTGCACATCGTGGAAACCGAAAAACCCCTGGGGCTCATCGTCCAATTCGGCGGCCAGACGCCGCTCAATTTGGCCGTCCCCCTGGAACGGGCCGGAGTCCCCATCATCGGGACGACGCCGGACGCCATCGATTTGGCCGAAGACCGCAAGCGTTTCCAACAGCTTTTGCAAAAACTCGGACTCCGGCAGCCGGAAAACGCCACGGCCATGACGGCCGACGAAGCGGCGGAGGCCGCCCGGCGGATCGGCTATCCCGTGGTCGTTCGCCCGTCCTATGTGCTGGGGGGGCGGGCCATGGAAATCGTCTACGACGAACCGTCGCTTCGCCGCTTTACGGACGTGGCCGCCTCGGTTTCCCCGGGCCATCCCATCCTCATCGACAAGTTCCTGGAAGACGCCGTGGAACTGGACGTGGACGCCGTCTGCGACGGGGAGACGACCGTCATCGGCGGCATCATGGAACACATCGAAGCCGCGGGGATCCATTCGGGCGACAGCGCGTGCGTCCTGCCGCCCGTGCACCTGTCCCGGGACCTCCAGGAAGAGGTCAAACGGCAGACGCGCCTTCTCGCCCACGGCCTCGGCGTCGTGGGGCTGATGAACGTCCAGTTCGCCATCCAAAACGAGCGGATCTACGTGCTGGAAGTAAACCCGCGGGCATCCCGCACGGTGCCCTTTGTGAGCAAAGCGACCGGGGTGCCCCTGGCCAAGATCGCCACCAAGGTCATGCTTGGCCGGAAGTTGCGGGACCTGGGATTCGACCGCGAAAGGGAACCGCGCCACGTGTCGGTGAAAGAATCCGTTTTCCCCTTTTCCCGATTCCCCGGCGTGGATATCCTTCTAGGTCCGGAAATGAAGTCCACCGGCGAAGTCATGGGGATCGACCGGAGCTTCGGCCTGGCCTACGCCAAGGCCCAGATGGGCGCAGGCTACACCCTGCCCCTTTCGGGAACCGTTTTCATCAGCGTCCACGACAAGGACAAGGCGGCGGTCGTCCCCATCGCCCGTTCGTTTCACGAGATGGGCTTCAGCCTCATCGCCACGGCGGGCACCCGCACCGCCCTGGCGGACCACGGCGTTCCGGCCGAAAAGGTGCACAAGCTCAGCGAAGGGCGGCCCCACGTGCTGGATTACATCAAAAACGGGCAGGTGCAGCTTGTGGTGAACACGAGTTTCGGCAAGAAGACGTTTTCCGACGCCTACCACATCCGCCGCGCGACGATTTTCTACAATCTCCCCTACGCGACGACCATCGCCGGGGCTCGAGCCATGGCCCAGGCCGTGGCGGAACTGCGCGCGGGGGATTGGGATGTGCGGGCGATCCAGGACTACCATCGAGAGGCTTCGAGTCACGAACGGCTTTCCGCAGCAGGCACTGGACCCTCAAGGACAAACGGCTCATGAACGCGAACAGGGTTCTTCCCCGCCCATCCCTCCATCGACCCAGCCGGCGAGAAGAATGCGGCGTCTTCGGCGTCTTCGGCCATCCCGAAGCCGCCAAACTCACCTACTTCGGCCTCTACGCCCTCCAGCATCGAGGGCAGGAAAGCGCCGGCATCACCACTTCGGACGGCTGCCACATCTACGACTACAAGCACATGGGGTTGGTTTCCGAAGTGTTCAAGGAAGACACCCTTCAGGGGCTCAAAGGCCACCTGGCCATCGGGCACGTGCGCTATTCCACCACGGGATCGTCCCGGCTCGCCAACGCCCAGCCCTTCGTGGTGCTTCACAAGAACGAGTATTACGGCATCGCCCACAACGGCAACCTCGTGAACGCCGCACGGTTGCGCCGCGACCTGGAACGGGAAGGAACCATCTTCCAGTCCACCATGGACACGGAAGTCATCGTCCACCTTCTGGCCCGCCGGCTTCGCTACGGGCTGGAAGAAGCCCTTGCGGACGCCTTGGCCCAGGTGGAAGGAGCCTATTCCTTGGTGCTCTGCACCCGGGACACCCTCATCGGCGCCCGAGACCCCCGCGGGTTCCGTCCCCTGTGCCTGGGGCAGATGAACGGCAGCTACGTGCTGTCCTCGGAAACATGCGCCCTGGACCTCATCGAAGCCACCTATATCCGCGATGTGGAACCCGGAGAGATCGTCATCATCGACCGAAACGGGCTGCGGTCCCTCAAGCCTTTCAATCCGGCGCCCAGCGCCTACTGCATTTTTGAATTCATCTACTTCGCCCGCCCCGACAGCACCATCTTCGGCCAAAACGTCTACAGCTGCCGAAAGCGACTCGGGCACCTCATGGCCCAGGAAAACACCCTCGATGCGGATCTCGTCATGCCGTTTCCCGATTCGGGGACCTACGCCGCCTTGGGCTTTTCGGAAGAATCGGGAATCCCGCTGGAAATGGGAGTCATCCGAAACCACTATGTCGGGCGGACCTTCATCCAGCCATCCCAGACCATGCGGGATTTCAGCGTGCGGATCAAGCTGAACCCCGTCCGGGAAATCCTCAAGGGCAAGCGGGTCATCATCGTGGAAGATTCCATCATCCGCGGCACAACGACGCGCACTCGAATCAAGACGCTGCGGGAAGCCGGAGCCCGCGAAGTGCACATGGTGGTGAGTTGCCCGCCGCACCGGCATCCGTGCCCGTACGGCATCGACTTTTCCACCAAAGGAGAACTCATCGCGGCGCAGCACACCGTGGAAGAAATCCGCGCCTTCATCGGGCTGGATTCCCTGGCCTACCTCTCCTTGGAAGGACTCTTGAAAGGGGCCGGAGCCACCCCGCAGGCGCATCCCTATTGTCTCGCGTGCTTCACGGGGAATTACCCGGTGGCGTTTCACGAAGAGGTGCGAAAGGACTGCTTTGAATAAACGGGCATCGCACGCGGTAGCCTCAGGTTCCAAGACATCCCGCCGGGCCGATGGCACCGGGGCGTTGAACGCCCGGGACTTGGTGCGGATCGCCAAAGAAGTCCTGCACATCGAAGCCGAAGGCCTGCTGACCCTCATGGAACATGTGGATGAGAGCTTCGCCCAGGCGGTGGAATGGGTCTACGCCTCGACCGGGCGGGTGATCGTCACGGGAGTGGGCAAATCGGGCATCGTGGGGCGAAAGATCGTGGCGACCCTCAGCAGCACGGGAACCCCGGCCCTTTTCCTGCACCCGGTGGAAGCCATGCACGGCGATCTGGGCATGGTCCGCAGCGAAGACATCGTGCTGGCTCTTTCCAACAGCGGAGAGACCGACGAAATCAATTTCATTCTGCCCAGCCTCCGGGCCATCGGCACGAAGATCGTCGCTTTTACGGGAAACCTGCAATCCACCCTGGCCCGGCACAGCGATCTCGCCATCTTTACCGGTGTGCCCCGGGAAGCCTGCCCGTTCGGGCTGGCCCCGACGGCCAGTTCCACGGCCATGCTGGCCATGGGGGACGCCCTGGCCGTGGCCCTGATCAAGAAACGCGACTTCACGGTGGGCGATTTCCGGCGCTACCATCCCGGAGGCCAACTGGGCCAGAGGCTGCAGACGCACGTCATGGAAGTCATGCGCCGCGGGGACGATATCCCCATGGTCCCGGCCGATTGCCCTCTGCCCCGGGCCATCCGTGTCATGTCGCAAAAGGGCCTGGGCGCCGTCCTGGTGGTGGACGACCGCCGAAAGCTCATAGGGATTCTCACGGACGGGGATTTGCGCAGAGCCTTGGAACGGCACACGTCCCTGGTCGATGTGCAGGTTCGAGAGGTCATGAGCCCCAATCCCAAGGCGGTGGAACCGGATCGGAAGGTGGGGGAAGCCATAGAAATCATGGAAAAGCACCTGGTGACGGTCCTTCCCGTTCTGGACGCTTCCCACGGGATCGTGGGCATCCTGCACCTCCATGACCTCCTGGGAAAGGGACAGATCCGCTTTTCGCACTAGGACTGGACCATGGCCGAATGCCGACTGCGGGGCCTTTGGTGCCGCCTCTACATCCCGGAAGATCTGGACGCTCTAGACTGGGCGGCGTTTCTTCAGGCCACGGCCCCGTGCGTGGACGGGTGGGTGCTCGACCCTCCTTTCTGGAACCCCGGCGGGCTCGGGCTGCCTCTCCAGGCCCATGATCGGGATCGGATTCCGGAAATCGTGGCGCGCCTTCCGGACTATCAGCCCACGGCTGTGCGCATCACCGGTCGAGACCGGGCGGAAACCTTCGAAAACGTCCAGCGCTTGGAACAAAAGCTGGAAAAGGACACCCGCTTCGCCCAAATCCTCTGGCTGGACACCCCTTTGTTCTACCACGGCAATCGGGGCCTCCCCGCCGTCTACCAGCAGCTCGGCGTGTTATCCCACCGCCCGTTCGTTCTGGAAAACGATCCCGAACGGGTCCGTCCCATAAAAGCCTGGGGTCGGCACGAAAACCTGCGCACCAGCGTCCTCAAGGCATTGGCTCTCAACCCCCGCATTCTGGGCTTGATTCACCACGGATCCCTCAAACGGGTTTTCAACTACGCCAAAGCCGTGGTGAAACGCCCCGACTTCGGGCTGATGGACGGTGAAGAGCACACCTTCTTGGAATACCCCAGCACCACGGGGGTGGTGTCCCTTTCGGCCAACCTGGCACCCCGCCTGTGGCGGAAACTCCTGGACCGAAAAAGCCTGAGCGCTCGGGCCGGGGACACCTCGGGGTACATGGCCGTCATGAAGGTGCTGCGGGAAGGGCTGAAGGCCGTCGGTCCCGATCCCCTTCAAACAATCCCCTGGGCCTTGCATCGCCTGGGCTTCCTGGCGCACGCCCGACCCCTCCCGGAAGAATCCGCCCGGAGCCTTACCCGTTTCCTGGATAGCGCGACCGACTGATGTACGGACAAATCCTCACCTTCATCGTAGCCCTCGTGCTTTTTTCCCTGCAGGAACCGGGAAACGAGGCGTTGCGCCCCCCTGTGAAAACCCTGTCCCTGACGGTGCTGGTTTTCGCCGCCTTTGTCCTCCTGTGCGGGGTGCTTTTCGGCCGGTTGCGGGCGGCCTTGCTCAAAGGCGTCCCCCAGGATGTGGTGGCGGCCCGGTTTCACAGGCTCCAGGGGCGCCTTTCCGTCCTGGCCCTAGGGTTTCTCGCCCTGGACGTCTTCGCGCTCAATATCAAGGATTTTTTCCAATGGGTGCCGGGATTTTCCCGATCTTCCACCGTCTCCGGCCTCGTGGGCTTGGCGCTCTATTTCCTGCACCTGGCGGCCATCTGGTTCTGGGCCTACCCGCTCCATCGTCGCTTGACCGGCACAAGCGCGGGACGGGCGGCCTTTATGAAGGGGCATGTGAGCTTCTACACGGCGCTCCTTTTCCCGTGGTTTTTCATCGCCCTCGTGCTGGACGCGCTCCAATGGATCCATCTGCCCGCCTTCTTCGCATCGGAACTGGGCCAAATCCTCCTGTTCGGCATGGTCTTCAGCCTCTTTCTGTGCCTTTCCCCCCCCGTCATCGTCCGGTTCTGGAGATGCCGGCCCATGCCCGAATCCGCCCTTCGAAGCCGCTTGGAAGACTTTTGCCGATCCCAACGGTTTCGGCTCGGGGGTTTTTTGCTGTGGCCCCTTTACGGCGGTGACCATTTTTCGGCGGCCGTCCTCGGGATCCTGCCCCGGTTCCGATACATCCTCATCACCCAAAGCCTCCTGAACCTCCTGAACCTGGAA
Organism: Desulfosoma sp.; assembly: GCA_037481835.1. GTDB lineage: Bacteria > Desulfobacterota > Syntrophobacteria > Syntrophobacterales > DSM-9756 > Desulfosoma. The sequence goes on from JBBFKW010000001.1 coordinate 66,810, forward strand.
GAACTCAAAGCCGTCGTCGCCCATGAAATGGGCCACGTCAAGCGCTTCCACGCCCTGTTTTATTTGACGCTCTTCCTTGCCTACGCCGCCGCATCCTACGCTTTCCACGACATCGTGCTCCTGGCTTTCCTGAAGCAGAAATGGGCGCTGCAATGGGCGCTGTCCAAGGACACCGTGGCCCGCAATCTTTTCAGCCTCACCTACAGCATTCCGGTCCTGGCCCTGCTGGTCCTGTACTTTCGCTACCTCTTCGGCTACTTCATGCGCACGTGCGAACGCCAGGCCGACCTGTTTGCCCTGAAAACCCTGGGAGACCCTGTACCCCTGGTCTCGTCCCTGCAAAAGATCGCCTTCCACAGCGGGCGCATCGAGGATCTGCCCAGTTGGCATCATTACAGCATCCGCGAACGGATCCACATGCTTCTCGCCGCCGCCGCCGACCCGGCACTCATTGCGGCACACGATCGGAAACTGCTGCGCTCCGCCGCCGTGTTCTTCCTGGGCCTCGGGGTGCTCATCCACGGCGCCGTCCAGTTTCGCCATTCGGAAAGGGCGCAGGCCTGGCGCCAGGATATTCAGCTCCACATCCTGGAAGCGGAACTCCAGCTGGACGAAAAACGACCGGAACTCTACATGGCCTACAGCGGGCTGCTCATGCAGCGGCAGCGCTACCACTACGCGCGGCTCATTTTGGAAAAAGGGCTGCGCCTCGCCCCGAACCATCCGGGGATCCAAAACAATTTGGCCTGGCTTTACGCCACGGCTCCGGCACCTTACCGAAACCCGCAAAGGGCCTTGGAACTGGCGGAAAAAGCCGCCGCCCAACAGCCGGACCCCTATATTTTGGATACCCTGGCGGAAGCCTACTACGTGAACGGCCGCTACGAAGAGGCTCTGGCGGCCATCCGGCGGGCCATCGCCCAGAAGCCGGAAAAGGTTTTCTATTATCTCGAGCAGGAAAAGAAGTTTCTGGACGCTTTGGAAAAGGAGAGGCGGTAGGGCCGGCCCGGGTCAGGGGTTGGGACACTGGGCGTTGGGGGTTGAGGGTTGGCGGTCGGATCTTGGGGGTTGGGAGCTGGGGGTTGGGGGGATTGGGACTTGAGGGTTGTGGGAATTGGGACTTGGTTGTTGGGGGAATTGGGACTTGAGGGTTGGGGTTCGTTGTTGGGTTTCGTACGACGCCTCGTCTTTGCCGGAATGTGTTGGGGTTCGCTTCGCTCACCCCAACCTACGTCGCCCCGGCACGCCGTAGAATGTAGGTTGGGGTGAGCGCAGCGAACCCCAACACCAATCAACGTCGCCCCGGCACGCCGTAGAATGTAGGTTGGGGTGAGCGCAGCGAACCCCAACACCAATCACGAAGACAGCCGCCCCAAACCAGATCCTTCCCCGGGGCTGGGGGGCGCGCCAAACGCCATGACCGGCGCCCGGGCTCCGCACAGCTTCCGCCGCAAGGCCGCCCGAGCGATCTCCGGCCCAATCTCTCCCGCCGGCTAGAACCGGCTCACGATGGTGATGAGGTGAGCCACTTCCGAAAGGGGCGCATTGAGGTTCGCCCGGTGGTTGGCCAGGAAGCCGTCCAGGTCCCCGTCCAGGACGAGCCAGGGGTCCATTTGTTCCGCGCGGTGGAGCTCATGGAGGATTTCATCCATGATATCCACGGCGTCCAAGGTGACCAGCTGCTCATAGAACCCAACCCGCACCACTCTCAGGATTTCGTACATGACGTGGGCGACGCCCTTGGCATAGTAGAAATAATCGTCCACGGCGAACCAGCTCACGGGGCGCCCGTCGGGATACCGGTCGATGATGAGGCTCTTGTTCACGTTACCGAGGAGGTCGCCATAGGATTTCATGAGCGACATGAGGTTATCGACCCGGTAGTAAAAGCTGCGCCGTCCTGTCTTCAGTTTTTCCAAAAACTTTTTCAAATGATCCACGGCTTCGCCGTAGGAGGTTTCCGCCGACGGGAACCAAAAGAGGGTGGCTTTGTTCATGAAAAGGTTCAGAGCGTCTTCCAGATCGCGATCGTAAGTGTCCGCCTCGCCCATGCGCGTCAAGCTGTCCTTGAGTCTCAGGGTCGTGAATCGCATGGCTTCCAAGACGCCCAGCTGGTAGTTGTTGATGTTGTCGGTGAATCGACCCACGATGAGATCGTTGGGGCGCCACCCCAGAAAACGGCCTTTCAGCTCATATTCCATGAGGGCGATCATCGTTTCCACGAAGGTGACGCCGGGCGTGGGAGAAATCTGGGGAAGCACCACACCGTGTTCTTCGTGTTTTTCTTCTTCCGCATGCCCGGGCAGGGTGGGCGCGTGGGGTTCCACCTTCGGCGCCGGAGTGACTTCGGGCGCCGGCGTCGTCTTGGGCGCCGCCGGCTGGGGTGAAACGGCCCCGGTAGGCTTGGGTTCGGCGGCCGGGCTCGGCGCCGGCTGAGCCGGCCCGTGGGCCGATTCGGCGGAAGGGGCGGCCGGCTGGGCTTGGCCGGGCGCCGCCGTTTCAGGGGAAGGGCCGTGGGACGGGGCCGGAGCGGCCGTTTCCAAGGTGTGTTTTTGGAGAGCCATGGAGTCCCTGCCGAGGAAAAGGATGCCGCTCAGGCAGAAGACGCACAGGACAAGGAGCCTTAAAACCCTTTTCGTCGCAACGGCTCGAGGTGCGGCGGGAAGCTGCGCGCATCGGCTCATGATCTGCTCCTTCTTTTCCAAGAGGGCGGCTGCTAACGATCCCCGTAGTACGTGGCACACGAATCCTTGGATTCCCACGCGGACACGCTGTAAAGTCGGCGGTGCGGACCGTCCACGACGGCTGCCAAGGTCTCGAAAAGGAACCGGGCGATGAGTTCCGAAGAGGGGTTCTTGTCCTGAAAGAAAGGCAAATCGTTGAGGTATTGATGATCCAGCTGGTGCAAGGCCTTCCGCAGGGCGTCCTTCACCTCGCCGAAATCCACCAGCACGCCGCTTTCTTCCAATCGGTCCCCACGAACCGTCACTTCCACTTTCCAATTGTGGCCGTGGAGGTTTTCACAGCGGCCTCGAAAATTGCGCAGGTTGTGGGCCGCTGCAAAATCGGCCATCACCTTGACTTCATACATGAATCCCTCGAAACCTCCCCGATCTTTTCCCACCAAACCCTTTGCCCGCCGGATGCCGCACGACCAAATGTTTTTGTCCTTCAAGCCCTTAGCGCATTAAACTCAAGACCCCTTCCTTTGTCAATCGCCATGAGAAAAGCCACCTCCCCCCACGGACGGCCCCGCTCTTTTTGACTATTGACAGTCATGGCGGAATTCTTTAGAAAGGGCCGGAAAATGGCGGTGTAGCTCAGTCGGTCAGAGCATGCGGCTCATATCCGCAGTGTCCGGGGTTCGAAGCCCTGCACCGCCACCATCTCCCGGACTCGTCAATGGGATCTTCGGAAAACCCGGAGGTCCCATTTTTGTATTGAAATCCCATGGATTATTTTTTATGAAAGGTTCCACAAGGATGGTCGGAAGAGGAAAGGACGGACAATGACCCTGACCAAAGCGCAGATCGTCGAAAACCTCTTTGCGGAAAACGTCTTTACCAAGGCCGAATCCGCCCAGATTGTGGAAACCCTTTTCGAGATCATCAAGCAGACGCTCGAAGACGGCGAAGACGTCCTCATCAGCGGGTTCGGCAAATTCAGCGTCAAGCAGAAAAATCAGCGCCGCGGTCGCAACCCTCAGACCGGGGACCCGATCCTCCTGCCGCCGCGCCGCGTGGTGACCTTTAAATGCTCCGGGGTTTTGCGGGACAGAATCAACCACAGCGGATGAGGTCCATGTCCTTAGGCTTCGATCCATGACGGCCACTCGATCGCCTAGGGAAGACGGGGGGACGGAAGGCCTTCTGTGGGCGCCGACCGGCCCCTTAACCCTCAAGACCGTCGCCGACCACTGGAAAAGCCTCCAGGACCTTCTGGCAGGTCCTTCCCTGAAAGCCGTGCGCGTCGATTTGTCCGGCGTGGACGCCGTGGACAGCGCCGGCCTGGTCCTGCTCAAGACCCTTCGGGACCGATGCACCGCCGCCTCCATTGCCTATGAACTGACCCGTGTCCCCCAATCCCTTGGCCCGTTTTTCGCCTTCGGCGGGCTGGATCGCCCTCCGCACACACAACCCGTTCCCCAAAAGGCCGCGGCAAACCCTCTGGAACGGCTCGGCCGCCTGACGCTGGAAGCCTTCCAGGACGTCAGGGAACTCATCCATTTTGTGGGCAGCGTGACCGTCGCTTTTCTTCCCTGCTGCCTGGAGCCCAAGCGGTTCCGCCTCAAAGAGGTCCTCTATTACGTGCAGCGGTCGGGATCGGAAGCCATGCCCATCGTCTTTCTCGTGAGCTTTCTCATGGGATTGATCATGGCTTTCCAAGCCGCCGTTCAGCTCCGGCAGTTCGGCGCCAATATCTTCGTCGCAGACCTGGTGAGCTTGGCCCTCACCCGGGAACTCGGCCCCCTCATGACGGCCATCATCCTGGCGGGCCGCTCGGCGGCGGCTTTCGCCGCCGAAATCGGCACCATGAAGGTCAATGAGGAAGTGGACGCCCTGACCGTCATGGGTTTCAACGTCACCGAATTTCTCATCATGCCCAAGGTGAACGCCTTGGCCTTTTCCGGGCCCCTGCTCACCCTTTTCGCCAACGCCTCGGGCATCTTCGGCGGCATGGTGGTGGGCGCCCTGGGCTTGGACCTCACCCCCGCCAGCTTTCTTTTGGAAGCCGGAGAAATCCTCTCCCTTGCCGACGTCCTTTCGGGGCTGGCCAAGAGTTTCGCGTTTTCCATTCTGGTCGCCCTGGTGGGCTGCCTTCGCGGCCTGCAGACCGAAAAATCCGCCGACAGTGTGGGCCGCATGACCACGTCGGCCGTGGTGACCTCCATTTTCTGCATCATCTTGGCCGATGCGGTCTTTACGGTGCTGTTCCATGTGTTCGATATTTGAACTCGAGGCGCCCTCGTGGATGGCGTGATTCCCCAAACCGGAGACGTGATGATCCAAGCCGACGGGCTGACCGTGGGCTACGGAGACCACCTCGTCCTGAAGGACGTGACCTTTTCGGTCCACGCCGGGGAAATCGTCACCGTTCTCGGCGGCAGCGGCTGCGGCAAGAGCACCCTGCTCAAGGCCTTGATCGGCCTCATCCGCCCGATCAAGGGATCGGTGCGGATCCGGGGCGCCGACATCACCGGGCCGGACCGAAACGCGGCGCTGGATCTCATGCGGCGCCACATCGGGGTCTTGTTCCAGTACGGAGCCCTCTTGGGGTCTCTTTCCATCGCGGACAACGTGGCCATGCCCCTGGAGGAATTCACGAACCTGCCGCGTTCTTTGATCGCCGACATTGTTCGCTTCAAACTGGAAATGGTGGGCTTGGCCGACTACGCCCGTTTCATGCCGGCGGAACTGAGCGGCGGCATGCGCAAACGGGCGGCTCTGGCACGAGCCATGGCTCTGGATCCGGAGATCCTGTTTTGCGACGAGCCGTCCGCCGGCCTGGATCCGATCACGGCCGCCGAACTGGACGAGCTCCTCGTGGAATGGAATCGCGCCCTGGGCATCACCATGGTCGTCATCACGCACGAATTGGCCAGCATCGAAGCCATTTCCACCCGGTGCCTCATGCTGGATGGATCGGCCAAAGGCATCATCGCCGTCGGTCCTCCCGACAAACTGAAAAGCGAAAGCGCGGATCCGCGAGTCCGCGCCTTCTTCCATCGCCAACCACGCCTGCTGCGCGCCGGGGCTTCCTTCGCCGCGGCCGGTGACTAAGGAGGATTCCGTGGGACGGCCCGTAAGTCCTTTCAAAATCGGCCTTTTTGTCCTCTCGTGCGGCCTTTTGGGAACGGCGGCGCTCATCTGGCTCGGAGCGTCCCACCTGTTCGAGGCCAAGGAAGTGTACGTGACCTATTTTGCCGAATCGGTCAAAGGCCTGCAGAAAGACGCCATCGTGAACTACCGCGGCGTGGCCGTCGGGAGGGTCGTCTCCGTCGGCCTCGGGCCCGACGGGCGCCTGATCGAAGTCGTCATGCATCTTCGACCCGATTTTGCCATCGACGATACCTTGTCCATACGGCTTCGGGAACAGGGCCTCACCGGCCTGCGCTTTCTGGAAATCGACTCGGCGCCGTCCAATATCGACGCCCTCACTCCCAAAATCGATTTTCAGCCCCCCTATCGCCTGATCCGCTCCTACCCGTCGGAAATTCAGGAACTGAAAATGGCCCTGGAAAGCCTTTATGGGAAAATCCTGGCCATGGACTTGGAAGGGCTCACGGCCCAGTGGAAAAGGGTGGGACATTCCGTGGAAGGCTTGCTCAGCAGCGAGGATCTGGCTCTGACCGTGAAAAACATCCGGCAGGGAACGGAAAGCCTCGCCCGGACAGCCGCCGGCTTGGAAAAGGCCGTGGGATCGGCCGAATTTCAAGGCGGGCTGAAGGAATTGGGGCCCGCCGTGGCGGCCGCCCGCCGGGCGGGGCACATCCTCGCCCAGAGACTGGAGGAAATTCCTCCGGGCCGGCTGGATGAAACGACCCGCCATGTGGCCGCCTTGGCCGACGAAACACAAAAGGCCATGACCCAATGGAAGACCCAGACCAACGAAACCCTGCTCTTGCTGAACCAAGACCTTTACGCGCTCAAAAACTTGCTGGACCAGTTCACGACGACGGTGCGAACCATCCGGGAAGAACCCGAAAGGGTGATCTTTCCCGGTCGATCCCGAGACCCCTTTGAAAAGCGTGGGCCATGAAAAAAAATCTCCTGATCCTGTGGGCGTTCTTCGGAACGGCGGCGGTGGGCGGCTGTGGAGCCCTCTTCAGTCCCGGCACCCCGCCCGTTTATTATCGAATTTGGGCTTCCGGCCCGGATCCGGCGGTGCCGTGCAGCCGCACGAAATCGGAACCGTTGCGGGTTTGGCCCCTGGACGGCGCCCCGCCCTATGATCGAACGGACATCGTGCTGCTGCGCGACCCCAACATGGTGGAACTTTCGTCTCGGCACCGCTGGATCGCCCCACCCGGAGAAATGTCGGCTCAGGTCGTCCTGGAAGCCCTTTCCCGGGCCCGAATCTTTTCCGTGGTGGACCGGCCCGGAGGTGCGGGCTTTTCGCCCCAATTGAACCTGGGGGGCCATATCCGCCAATTCGCCTTTCATCTGCGGGAAGGAAGCGGGGAGGCGGTCCTGGATGTGCGGGTCTTTTTATGGAGGGAAACGACTCCCAAAGCCCTGGTCTTCGAAAAGGATTACCGCGTAAGCGAACCCGTGCCGGACGGCGCATCCCCCCAGCGGTTCGCCGAGGCCATGAACCGGGCCGTCGGGAAATGGGTTGAGGAACTCTCCCGCGATCTCTGCCAATCGCCCTTGGACGGCACCCGCTCGCCTTCCCCGTAGCGTCGCCGGCGCCGGGGAAACCGGAGGGCAATGCTGTGGACTTAAGGGCGGGCAACATGGGCGTGAATGTCGCACGATGGCGAAATAGATAAAATTGTCATTCACTGACTCACAAGATCTGCACACCTTACTGGTGCCGAAGACAGGATTAACCCTTCAACCCAGGAGCCTGTCCGACAAGGTGTGCCATGTTTGCATGAAAGTTGAACTCAGAGCTTCAGAAGGCCGGACTTTCATGGTTCGTTGTCTGGCCGGGGCACGACAAGAATCACGGACACGGTCACACATGGCGGTGCCACAACGAAGGATAACCCACCACCCCACGGGCCCGTCCGACGATGGACCCCGTGCCGCCTGTTCCACGTCCACTCGTCATCCACACGAAAGCGGGGATCCAGAATTTACAGTTCGCTGTCGACTCCCGCTTGCGCAGGAGTGACGCTCTGCGGATTATTTCAGACAGCCTCCTTGATAAAAAAATTGGGAAAGGAGACAATCATGATGGCAAAGAACCAGCTGTGAAAATCCATGGCACATTGCCCCCATCTTTGCACGCTTTTTGAGCCTTATTCCCAAAGAGATCACCCCGGAAGGCAAGGATTCCGCCGAAGATTTCACCCGCACCCGTAAGCTCCCTTTCGCCAAGCTTATCTCACCGAGCCTCTTCCTTCGGCGCCCCCCTCACCCTAACCCTCTCCCCCCAAAGGGGGGAGAGGGATGAAAATGCTATCTCTTTGGATTTTACCGGAAAAAGGCTGGAATAGAACACTCCCCCAAAGGGGGCAGAGGATATGAAAAGGCTAAGGGGGCAGAGGGGATGAAAAGGCTAAGGGGGCAGAGGGGATGAAAACAAACACAGCCCCGAAGGGGGCGTAACACCCCGACCGACATCCCCATGCGGGATCGCCCCATTGCTTCAATCATCCAGGCAGCGCGTTTCAATGCGGCGGGAGACGTGTTCCACGTGCTTTTTCATGGGGCTGTTCTTGCGGCTCAGTTCCTGGTCCACCTTCTTGATGGCGTAAATGACGGTGCTGTGGCTTCGGCCGAAGGCCTGGGCGATGACGTTCAGGGATTCCTTGGTGTACTTGCGGCAGAGATACATGGCCAACTGCCGCGCTTCCGAGATGCGCCGGCTTCTCGCCTTGGATTCCAGATCTTGTTCGCTCAGCCCGAAACTCTTGCACACCGCGCTCTTCACGTGCCCGATATCCAGCGTGGGCAGGTATTCCAAAATCGTCTGGGTCACCTCGTGGGCCAACCCCAACGTAATGGGCACCCCCAGAATGCTGCTCTTGGCCATGAGGCCCACGAGGCAGCTTTCCAGCCGGCGGACATCTCCGGTCACGCGATCGGCCAAAAATTCCACCACGTCCATGGGCAGCTGCACGTTGTCGTAGGCGGCCTTGCGCCGGATGATTTCCTTGCGGGTGTCGAAGTCCGGCCGGTCGATGGGCGCCATGAGCAGGCCGCCGAGACGGGAGCGCAATTCGCGGTTGAGCTTGGGGATGTCCTTGGGGGACGTCTTTCCCGTGCAGATGATCCGGCGGCCTCGGTCCAGGATCTCATCAATCGTGTAGATGAGTTCGTCCTGGATCTTTCGCTTGCCGCTGAAAAATTCCACCTTTTCCAGCAACAGGACATCGCACCCGTCACGGTAGGCTTTTTTGAACTCTTCGATGCGGTCCCGCTTCAGGGCCGACACCATCTCATTGGTGAATTGTTCCGCCGTGACGTAACGCACCCGCATGGACGGCGCCTGCTGCATGAGGAAATTGCCCACCGCGTGGGTGAGGTGGCTCTTGCCCAGCCCGGGGTCCGCCATGAGGTACACCGATTGGTGCTGGAACCCCCGCTGCCCCGTCATGGCCCTGCACGTGGCGTAGGCGAAATGGTTGGATTGGCCCACGACGAACTGGTCGAAGGTGAACCGAGGATTGAACACGGAACGCACGGGCTGGCCGATATCGAGAAAGGAAAGCTGCGCAGATGGGCGCTCATCCCCTTGATCGTCTTCGTCTTCTCGGTCCATTTCCGGTGTTTTTGGCTGGATTTCGAAGCGGCATTCGGCCAGTTGGGGAAATCGTTCCCGAGCCGCTTCGAGAATACGGCCGGACAAGTTGACGCGAACCCAGTCGGCGTGGAATTTGTTCCGGCACCCCAAGGTGAGGCAATGCCCGTCGAAGCGAACGAACGTCAAGGTGGCGACGTAAAAGTCATATTGGCCCTTGGATAGCCCTTGTTTGAGCCTCTCGCAAACGGCATCCCATTCGTTCTGCATCACCAACGCCTCCCTGGAAAACCGGTCCCTCTGCCGCCCTGGAAAAGGCCGCACCTCAGGCATCCGGGAAGAAACGCCTCGGGGCGATCCCGCGAGCGGCGGAGGGTGCGAAGGAGTTCTCGTGAATGGAACCGTACGGAATGTCTACAGAAACAGAGCACATGACAACCTGAGCCCCGTGCCTTGTCGCGCTCTTCTGATACCGACTTTGCCCGGGGAGGTCAAAGTCCGTCTGGGCCCATCTGCCGCCGGCGCCGAAGCCGCTTTTGGAAGGAAATTCTTTCGCGATGCACAGATCTTAGCCGCCCATCCCATGCAAGTGCGCGATTCGCGACTTGTTTATGGACGCCATGTTTTCCGTCGCAATATCGTTTTCTTGGCCGCATCCCCTCGGGGGAAGGACACCCCGTCCGTTTCCGGAAACTCCCCATTTCTCTTCCTTTTGAAAAATTTCACCAAATTTTAACACAGAGCGCCGTCGAGGCTCCCGCGGCTTGAATCTTCCATCGGTTGTGGTAGGCTGCGGGGGAAATCCAGTGCGGAAGGGGGCGTTCCATTGAAGATTCCCACCATGATCGAGTGCTTGGAGCTTTTGAAGACGGTCCGAGTCCCGCCCCACATCGTGGCCCACAGCACGGAAGTCGCCCGGTGTGCGGTGGCGCTGGCCCGGAATCTCAACGGCACCGGCCGCCGGTTGAACGAAGGTTTGCTCTGGGCCGGCGGGCTGCTGCACGACATCGCCAAGGAAATTTCTCTGAAAACGGGAGAAAACCACGCCCGGCTGGGGGCCGCCCTGTTGGAACAGTGGGGCTTCGGCGCTGTGGCGCCCATCGTGCGCGATCACATCGAACTCGACCCGTCCATGCTGGAAGAACCCCTTTCGGAATCGGTCGTGGTCAACTACGCGGACAAGCGGGTCAAGCACGACGAAATCGTGACCCTGGATGTGCGCTTTGCAGACCTCGTGGCTCGATACGGCAAGACCCCGGAAAAGAAAGCGTTTCTGGAACGCCGTTGGGCGCTGTACAAAATCCTGGAGCGAAAACTTTTCGCCCACACTGGCATCCGCCCGGATCGGCTTGCCGATGAAGCCCGCAAGGTTCCGCGGCCCCAGGAAGGTGTGGACCACGGCACGACGGCATGAATCCAAGGAGGAAGGCCCATGGCGACGACCAAACTGAGGGTGGCTTTGCTGGCCGGAGGGGTTTCCGCGGAGAGGGAGGTGTCCCTCAAAAGCGCCCAACAGGTCTATGAGGCGCTCGACAAGGACAAGTACGACATCACCCGCTACGATCCAAAGGACGATCTGCCCCGGCTCGTTCTGGACGCCCCCTTGATCGATGTGGCCTTGATCATTCTCCACGGCCGCCTGGGCGAGGACGGCACCATCCAGGGCTTTCTCGACTCCCTGGGCATCCCCTACCAGGGAAGCGGTGTTTTGGGGAGCGCCCTCGCCATGAACAAGATCCTCAGCAAGCGCCTCTACGAACAGGAAGGCCTTCCCGTCGCCCCTTACGTCATCGCCGACCGGTCCCATCCCCCAAGCACGACGGCCGTTGTGGACCGGCTGGGCTTGCCCGTGGTCGTCAAACCCGAACACGAAGGGTCCAGTATCGGCTTGAGCATCGTTCGGGAAGAACGGGATCTGCCCGGCGCTCTGGAAAAGGCCTGGGCCTATGACCGGCGATGCCTCGTGGAAAGGTACATCCCCGGAGTGGAGGTCACGGGAGGCGTTTTGGGAAACGACGAGGTGCAGGCGTTGCCCCTGGTGGAAATCGTGCCCGGGGAACAATTCGAGTTCTTTGACTACGAAGCGAAATACACGCCGGGAGCGAGCCGGGAAATCTGCCCGGCCCGCCTTTCCCCGCAACTCACCCGAAAAGCCCAGGAACTGGCCGTCAGGGCGCACCAAACCTTATGCTGTCGCGGCTACAGCCGCACGGACATGATGGTCGACCTTGCGGAAGAAAAGATTTACGTCTTGGAAACCAACACGATTCCGGGGATGACCGAAACCAGCCTTTTCCCGCAGGCCGCGGCCGCCGCCGGCATCCCGTTTCCTCAGCTGCTGGACCGGCTCATCGCCCTGGCCCTGGAAGACAGGAGGTGAAGCCCCAGGGAGAGGCCCCAGGTGATGCACACAGCCGTGACGAGGCGCGGCACCCACAGCCAAAAGGCCGGGAGGCCCAACGGCAAAAAGAGCATGGGGTCTTCCACCATGGAATGATTGACCCCGACGGAAAGATGGAGGGATTCCAAATCTTCGGGCGTGAGGTCCGAATTCTTCGCTTCTTCCACAATGACGGCCCCGCCGTAAGCCAGGCCGAAGACCACCGCCGTCATCCACAGCACCCCGACGCGGTGCGAAAGGCCGAGAATCCGCAAAAGAGGGCTCGTCGCCTTGACGATCCACGTGATCCAGTGGCGGGCTTTGGCCACTTCCAGCACCGTCATGATCCCCATGATGATGACGAAGATTTTCAAACAGAGCCGTGCCGTGGAAATCCCCCAAGCCAGGGTCATGTCCACGAATCCCTGCGGATTCGCCGCCGGGCTGATAGCCGCGTCCACGTCGTGGGGGGTCGTGCCCACGAAAAACTTGAGGACATAGACGGTGGCCACCGCGGCCAGGACCCGCACCGCTACGGCTTTCCACGCCTTGATGCCCGACCGGGACTGGATGATGGTCTCCTGGATCATGTTGTGGCAGATGAGAATGAAATTGGCGAGAAGGACCATTTCCCCCGTGCTGAACGGCAGGACGGACATGGCGGCGATCCCGCCGTAGACGCTGGTCAGGGCTCCCACGATCAAGGGCACGGCCCCTACGGCCGGAAGGCCCAAGTGGTGCATGAAGGGTTTGAGCAGGACCGTGAGGGCATCCAGCACCCCGGTCCACGCCAGGATGGCGGTGCCGTAGGACACCGGGACGACGATCTTGGCCATCCACAGAAATCCTGAAAGCCCCTTGAGGGCTCCTTGCTTGAGGATATCTTTCATCGCCGTCACGGTGCGCCCTTCCATCCCCGGCAGCCCGCCTAAGAGGCGATAAAGGTGCCTCGAGGGGCCCCCACATTGTCAAAAGCCGAGTTGAAGTTCCGATACAGGGAATGGTGGTCCGGGATGCGGTGCCACTTCTTGATATATCCCGGCGGCAAATCCTTCACCATCTGCACGCCCTTCCATTTTTCCGGGATGGGATAGGCGTAGTAGGGCAGGTCCTCGGGCACGCCCCGCACCAGGATCACCTGGGGGACCACCCATTCCAGATAGGCCAGGTACAGGCGGTGCATGCCGTCGTTGATGAGGTTCACCACCCGGCCGTTGCGTTCCACGGACTCTTCCACCACGGGCGGCAAGAGGTCGATGGGATCGTCTTGGCCGTCAAGCCAGATTTTCAGGTAACCGTTGAGCCGAAACAGGTCGAAGCCGAAGCGTTCCAGTTCCCACTGAAGGTGCCGGACCTTTTGGAGCTCCTGGACGAGGACGTAGCGCTGCGCCGGGTAAAGATCCTCGCAGGGGATTTCTTCCAAGCTGATGGTCGCGTCCCGGTAAACATACACGTCGGGGCGTTTGAGCAGCGTGACGCGGCGAAGCCGGTCCAGCAGATCTCCTTCCGGGCGATACTGCACCTTGGCGATGCGCCATTCCATGATAGGGCCTCCTCAAAAGAGGAAAGCCCGCTGGTAGCGGGCTTTTCTATGAGTGGGGCGGTAACCCCGAAATTTGATGAATGCGTGTGGTGGCGAGGCCCAGAATCGAACTGGGGACACGAGGATTTTCAGTCCACTGCTCTACCGACTGAGCTACCTCGCCGAAACCGTGCGCGAACTTACAGGATCGTTCGAACCCTTGTCAAGCACTTTGTCACCGGTCCTCTTCATCGTCCGGTTCAATATAAAAGCCGTCCTCCAGTTCCAGGACCAGCCCGTCGATGGCGGGCTCTTCCTTTTCCGCCGCCGTCCCTTCGGCCGGCTTCGGCGCATCCTCTTCCGTCAAGGCATCCAGATCCAGAACAAGGGCTTCGTCTTGGAACTCCCCGCCCGCCGGCTCCTCCGGAGCCGGTTCCTCCAGGCTGAATTCCTGCACGGCCAGGCCGCCGTCGCGCTCTTCCATAAGGATGAAGACATCTTCATCCTCTTCTTTTCGCCCAGGAGCCTCGTCAGGGGCCTCCAGTTCCCGGACGTCCACTCCAAGGTCTTCATCGATCTCCAAAGCCCCTTCGGGGACCTCCGGCTCCAACACCACCGCCGACGGCCCCGCCTGTGCCTCGCCGACTTCCGCCCCGTGACCATCGATTTCTTTCAAAATCCCATCGGCGGATTCCAGCTCGCGGCGCAGCCTTTCCAGCGCTTCATCGGTCATGGCCTCTTCATCCAGGGATTCCGAGAGTTCGGGGTCGTCTTCCACGTCGGAAAGATCGAAAACCCCCGGCTCCTCCACGGACTCGGCGTCCCCGTCGATTTTCAAGTCCAAAGCCTCGGGCCATGCTTCCGCAGGCGGCGGCTCGGACTCGGCCCTTTCGCCCTCGGAAACCTCCAGGGCCAACCCGGAACTCACCGCACCCCCCATGGGCTCGAGCTCTTCCGCCGGCTCCTCGCCTTCGTCAAGAAGTTCCAGGGTGATCTCTTCGGGCTTTTCGTCCAGATCCACCCTGAGGTCGATTTCTCCCAGGAGGTCCAAGGATGCGCCCGATGGGGCGGCTTCGGCGACGACGGCCGTCGTCGTCGCCGAAGCCGCTGCGGCCTTGTGGCTCATGGCAAGAACGGCCTCCAGGATAAAGGCCGGCACCGCCGGCATGAAATCCAAGAGATTGAGTTCCGCGCGCACCGCATCCAAGTCCTTACCGCACTTGGCGCAGGCTCTCACGTGATCCGATCCGATGAAACCGCATTTGGGACATTTCATGGTGTCTCCATCCTCGCTGCAGGTTGGAACTCGGGATGAAACGCCTGTTTCCAAAGCACTTCCACGGCGGCCAGAAGAGCCGTGCAGGCGGTTTCGAAACGCAGCACGTGCCGGCCCAGGCTTACCGGGACAAATCCGCACGCGTGGAACATCCGCCGTTCTCCTTCCGTCCATCCCCCTTCGGGCCCCACGGCCGAAACGATCCGCCGGGGCTGGGGATACCGCCGCCACACGGCGAGCAGACTTTCTCGAGGCTCCGTTTCGGACGCCAAGATCCGGATTTCCTTCTCCCCGGGAGGCTCACGGCCCAACCGGCCGAGCACCCCTTCCGTGGAATCCTCGCCGCGGATTTCGGGGATCCACGCCCGGCCGCTCTGGCACAAGGCATCCCGCGCAATCTTTTCGTAACGGCCGAGCCTCTTGTCCTTGCGGGATCCTTCCAGGGCGTATCGGCTGCGCTCCGCCTCGAAGAACCACAGTTCCGAAACGCCCAGTTCCACGGCCTGCCGCACCACGAGATCCATTCGATCGGAGCGCGCCCACGGCACCATGAACACGGTCCACACGTCATCGGGCTCTTCCCGTGTCACGCTCAGGAGCTCCACTTCCACCCGCCCCTGCCGGTGCCCTCGGATGGTCGCCCGTGCCGTGCGACCTCGACCGTCGCACAGTTCCACCGCCTCCCCTTCCCGATGCCGAAGCACCCGCCAGAGGTGATGGGACACATCGGCATCGAGCGTCAGGGTTTTTCCGGGCCGATCCAAAGATTCACAAAAAAAACGTCGGCGCGTCACGGCACGGTCCTACAAGGCCCCAAGGTACCACGCCGTCAGCTTTTCCCCCCAGAACACGTAGCTGATCGCCCCCAAAGAAAGGAACGGGCCGAAGGGGAGGCGCGCCGCCAGTCCCCGGCGGGATCGCACCATGACGATCAGCCCCACCGCGGCGCCGACGACGGACGAAAAAAAGATCGTAAAGAGCACGCCCTTCCAGCCGATAAAGGCTCCGATCATGGCCAGGAGCTTGATGTCTCCGCCTCCCAGTCCGTCCTGGCGGCGAAGTTTCTGGTAGCCCCACGCCACGCCGTAGAAAAGGACGCCTCCCAGGAGCGCCCCCCCGAGCGCATCGACCCAGCGCACGTGGGAAAAGAGCGCCGCGGCGGCCAGGCCCAACACCAGCCCGCCCAGGGACAACACGTCGGGAATGAGGTACGTGTCCAAATCGATAAAAGCGATGAGCAGCAGAAGGGATCCGAAGGTGAAAAAGACGAACAGCGGGGGAGTCGGGCCGAAGGTGCGGTAGAGTCCCGCGGCCATGAGTCCCGTAAGGAGCTCCACCAGGGGATAGCGCCACGAGATGGCCTGGCGGCAGTGACGGCACCGCCCGCGAAGGAGGAGAAAACTGAGCACCGGGATGTTGTCGAACCAGCGGATGGGAGCGCCGCAGCCGGGACATCGCGAAGGCGGCGAAACGAGGGACTGGCCCTTGGGCCACCGGTAAATGACCACGTTGTAGAAGCTCCCCAGGCAGCATCCGATCACCAGGGCCGCCGCGGGGGCCAGCCATGAACCCCAGCCTTCATACCCCATAGCCCCGATCCTTCCGCCCGTTACGGTTCCTGCGGGGCCTTGTAGCCACACCCCGGACGGGCACAGGCAACATATTTTTCACCTTTTTTTCCCGTTCTGCCCACCATGGCCGGCGAGCCGCACTGAGGGCACGTGCGCGCCGTCGGCCGGAACCACAGCACCACGTCGCAGTCGGGATAGCGGGAGCAGCCGTAAAATTTTCGGCCCGTCTTGGAAAGCCGTTCCACGATTTCCCCGTCGCAGCCTTCCCGGGGACACGGCACCCCCAGGCTCACCGGCCTTGTGTTCTTGCACCGCGGATACGCGCTGCAGGCGAGGAATTCCCCGTAGCGCCCTTTTTTCAAGACCATGGGACTGCCGCACTTGTCGCATACCTGCCCCGAAGGTTCCTGCTCCACGAGCTGGATCCGGCCCTTGTCATCCCGGCGGTAGTCGGACGTGAATCCGCATGAGGGCGCATTGCCGCACGCGAGGAAAGGGCCGGTTCGGCTGAACCGAATGTGCAAATCGCCCCCGCACCGGGGGCAGGAAACGCCCGTCGGGAGTCCCGCCACTTTCAGGTTCAGCATCTTCTTTTGGGCCTCGTTCAACGTTGCGCTGAAACGTTTGTAAAATTCTTCCAAAACCGCAAGGTACGGGCATGTGCCGTTTTCCACTTCGTCCAGGCTCTTTTCCATCTTCGCCGTGAATTCCACATCGACGATTTCCGGAAAATGGGCCGTGAGGAGATCGTTGATGAGCAGCCCCAGTTCCGTGGGAACGAGCTGCCTTTTACTCTCCTGCACGTATTCCCGATCCACGATGGTGGAAACGATGGTCGCGTACGTGCTGGGCCGGCCGATACCGCGCTCTTCCAATTCCTTGATGAGGCTCGCTTCCGAATAGCGCGGCGGAGGCTGGGTGAAGTGCTGCTTGGGGATGAGCTTGTGAAGATCCAGCACCTGGCCTTCCGTGAGGGCCGGGAGGCGCCCTTCAGCCCCACCGTCTTTTTCGGAGGACTCCTCGTCTTCACTTTCCGTGTACAGGACCATGAAGCCGGGAAATTCCACGACGGATCCCGTGGCTCGAAAGAGATGGACCGTCCCGCCCTTCTTGTCGGCGTCTTGGGAGGCCCCCCCGGCGCCGGTCGGGCCGCCTTCGGGAACGGCTTGGATGGTCACCGTCGTCTGGGCGATGGCCGCAGGGCTCATCTGGCAGGCGACGAAACGCTTCCAGATGAGGCTGTACAGGGCGAGTTCGTCCCGGGGGAGGAATGGCTCCAGGGATTCGGGAGTCCGGCTCACGTCGGTGGGTCGGATGGCCTCGTGGGCGTCCTGGGCACCGGACTTGGTCTTGTAGACGGCGGCTTTGGGCGGCACGTAAGGCGATCCGAACCTGTGCGCGATGTAGTCCCGAGCGGCCTTGACCGCCTCGTCGGCAAGGCGCGTGGAGTCGGTGCGCATGTAGGTGATGAGACCCACGGCCCCTTCGTCGCCGATTTCCACGCCTTCGTAGAGGCGCTGGGCCACGCGCATGGTTTTCTTGGCCGAAAAGCGCAGCCTGCGGGCGGCATCCTGCTGCAACGTGCTGGTGATGAAAGGAGGCGGCGCGTTTTTCCGGCGCTGCTTGCGCTCCACGGTAAGCACCCGGAAAAGGTTTCCTTCCAGGGCCTTGAGCACCGCCGCGGTGTGCTCCTCGGAACGCAGATCGCACTTCTTGGAGCCGATGCGCCACAGCTTGGCTTCGAAAAGGTCGGCCTTGTCCTTCGTGCGGTCGTCGCGCCGCGGCGAAAGCTGGGCCGTGATGGTCCAGTATTCTTCGGGGACGAAGCGCTGGATGTCCCGTTCCCGTTCGCAGATGAGCCGCAGGGCCACGGATTGGACACGACCGGCGCTCAGGCCGCGCTTCACCTTTTCCCAGAGGATGGGGGAAATGAGGTAGCCGACGAGCCGATCCAGGATGCGCCGCGCCTGCTGGGCGTCGTAGAGGTTCTGGTTCAACCGCCCCGGATTTTGCAAGGCTTCGCGGATGGCTTTCGGGGTCAGCTCGTAGAACAGCACCCGATACAGGGGCTTGCCGTCGATTTTGAGTTCTTCGGCGATGTGCCAGGCGATGGCCTCCCCTTCCCGATCCGGGTCCGGGCCCAGGTAGACGGCCTGGGCTTTGGCGGCGGCGTCGCTCAGTTCCTTGAGCACCTTTTTCTTGGTGCGCAGGACCTGGTACTCGGCCTTGAACCGGTTTTCCACGTCGATCCCTAGCTTGGCCTTGGGAAGATCCTTGACGTGGCCGACGGAGGCTTTCACGATAAAATCCTTCCCCAGGTATCGGGTGAGCGTCTTGGCCTTTGTCGGACTTTCCACGATCAGAAGCGATGGCGCCATTCTTCCTCCGCTGATGTGCCGTCATTTCTTCATTCGGCAGATCCCATGAAGTTCTGAAATGAATTCGCCCGCCCTCCGGGCGGCCCCGTCATGCTACGAAAGCCGCATAAAATACTTGCCGGGCATCTGCCGCACAAGCCCTTTGATTTCCAGGGCCGTGAGGGCGGCCGTGACCGCAGGGACCGTCAGCCCGCTTTGCGCGCACAGCCGGTCCACGTGGACGGGGTCTTTGCCCAAGAGCCCCAAAACGGTTTTTTCCACCGGGGAAAGATCATGTTCCATGGGGCTTTTTTCGGGATCGGATCGGCCTGCGCCGGCCGGAGGTGAAGCGGCCGAGGGCGTCCCGCTGGGGCGGATCATGGGCCTGAGGTGTTCGAGGATATCGTCGGCACTTTCCATGAGAACCGCTCCTTGGCGGAGCAGAAGGTGCGGCCCGAGACTCCGGATATTTCCGGCCGCTCCGGGGACGGCGAACACCTCCCGGCCCTGTTCCAAGGCGCACCGGGCCGTGATGAGCGACCCGCTCTTGGCGGTGGCCTCAACGACGACCACGCCGAGGGCCAGGCCGCTGAGAATGCGGTTTCTCTGGGGAAAATGGCCGGCGAGGGGCGGTGTGCCCAGAGGAAATTCGGTCAAAAAACCGCCGTGGGCCATGACGGCGGCCCGCAGGTCGGCGTTGGGCCGAGGATACAGGACATCCAGCCCGCAGCCCAAAACCGCCAGCGTGCGCCCGCCGCCTCGGATCGCCCCGCGATGGGCGGCGCTGTCGATCCCGAGGGCGAAGCCGCTCACCACGGTGACCCCTCGCCGCGCAAGATCCGCGCACAGCCGTTCCGTAAAGATGAGGCCCATGGGGGACGCCGACCGGGATCCCACCACGGCAACGGATACGAGATCCCGGGGCTCGGGAGCGCTCGTCACATAGAGGACCGCGGGAGGATCGGCGATGTTTTTCAAATTGTCGGGATAGTCGGGATCGCCGAGACACACGAGCCCCCAACCCTGGGCACGCAGGTCCCGCCATTCGTCGTCGACGGCTCGGGTGGTTCTCCCGGCGGCGAGGGCCTCTTGAGCCTCCCGGCGAAGGCCCGGCACCGCGGCCGCCGCTTGGATCCGATCCGCGCACACCGCCTCGGGAGACCCGAAGCGCGTGATGAGCTTCAGGAGGGAGACATTGCCCAGCCCGGGCGTGAGTTTCAAAGTGAGCCACGCTCGGGTGTTTTCGTCCAGCTCGGTTCGCACGGCCTTCCCGTCCTTGGGCCTTCCCCCGCTCCGGCGCCCATCCCCGAGGCCGCCTTGGGGCGTCTCGCCGTTCGTGCGGGTCGGTGCCATGGCCCCGGGATGTTGGGGTGCGCTGCGCGCCGTTGGCTCGGCCCCGGTGTTGGGGTTCGCTGCGCTCACCCCAACCTACATCGTGGCAGGGCCTTCCTCAAGTCCCCCATGAGCCGCCCGCCCCGCAAAATTTTCTCAAGGATCCGCCCCCTCCTGCCGATCCTTAAAGTGAACGCTTCAGAACGTCGCGTTTCCGAAAGGGCAAACCCGCCGTGAGGCGGGGGCGCAAAGCCACGGGTCCCGGAACACGCCGGGATAGCCGGGCTGCCGAAGAAACGGGACCATTTCCTTCCATCCTCGGAAGTCAGTCCCTCCCGTTTCTTCCCCCTTTCCTTACCGAGCACGGTTTCGAGGAGGTGTATCATGTCGGGAGGGAGACGTCCGTCCCAAGGCGCTCGTGCGTCCTTTGCGCGCCGCATCCGCTGCATCCTGGATTTTTCTTGGAGAAGGCCCGCTCTGGCCTTCGCCCTCATCGTCTTTTCCACCCTTTTGGGGCCCCCAGGCTGGGCCGCTCCGGCCGGCCTGAAGATTTCCCCCGGCTTTTCCGCGCTGCCCAACGTCCGCGCATCCCTCTCGGCCCCGGCGGCGCAGAGCACGGGACGATTGCTGGTGCGGCCTCGGGCCGACGTGAGCGAAGAAGCACTGGATCGGATCTTTTCCGCCGAAGGGGTGCGGCGCCTCGCTTCCTTGCGCCGAAGCGGCATGCACGTGGTGTCGGTGCCCCCCCACCTGGAGGCGGCGGTCGCCCGGGCCCTGTCCCTGCATTCGGAAATCGCCTACGCCGAACCCGACGCCCTGGTGGCTCCCCAAGCCGCTGTCCCCAATGACCCCTTGTATCCCTATCAGTGGCATCTGCCGGTGATGGAAGTCCCCACGGCGTGGGATTACGGCACGGGGGAATCCGTCGTGGTGGCCGTTTTGGACACGGGCGTGGACGGCACCCACCCGGATCTCGCGGCGTCCCTGGTCCCCGGCTGGAACGTCTACGACGGCACCGCCGACACCTCCGACGTCTACGGGCATGGAACCGAGGTGGCCGGCGTCATCGCGGCGGCGGCCGGAAACGGCGTGGGAAGCGCCGGCATCGCCCCGGGAGCGCTCATCATGCCCGTGCGGATCAGTCGCCCGGACGGGTTGGCCTATCTCAGCACCATCGCCGAAGGCCTCGTGTGGGCGGCCGATCACGGGGCTCGCGTGGCCAACGTGAGCTACATGGTGAGCGGGAGCGCGGCGGTGTCCGAGGCGGCCTGGTATTTCCGGCGCAAGGGCGGCTTGGTTTTCGCGTCGGCGGGAAACACGGGAACGTACGAATCCTTGAATCCCAACCCGGCCATCATCGATGTGGCGGCCACGACCCCCGGGGACGCCCGTGCGGACTGGTCCAGCTACGGCACCTACGTGGACCTGGCGGCGCCCGGGGAAAATATCGTGACGACGACCCGGGGAGGCGGCTACGCCGCGGTTTCCGGGACGTCCTTTTCCGCTCCGGCCGCCGCGGCCGCCGCGGCCTTGCTCTTTTCCGCCAATCCGTCGCTTTCCGCCGACCAGGCGGAAGGGCTCCTGAAAGGCACCGCGCTGGACATGGGCATTCCCGGGCCGGATCCCTATTACGGTTTCGGGCGCCTCCAGGCGGCCCACGCCGTTGTCGCCGCGCGGGAAACCCCAAGCCAGGACGCCCAGCCTCCCCGGGTGGCCGTGACATGGCAGTTCCTGGACGGCGAAGTGGGCCAAGCCCTGCTGGTCGGCGTGCAGGCGGAAGACGACGTCATCGTCTCCCGCGTGGCCCTCTACGCCAACGGGGCCCTGGTGGGCGAAGCGCCCCTGCCCCTTTATGTGTTCCTCCTGGATGCAACCGTATTCGGCCAAGGGCCCCTGACCTTGACGGCCAAAGCGTGGGACGCGGCAGGCCATGAAGCCGGCTCCGAACCCGTCACCGTGATGCTGGCACATCACGCCGAGCCCCTGGCCGCGCCGGCTCCCGGGGTGATCATCACCGCTCCGGCCGGCGGCGCCCAGGTCTCCGGCAAAGCCCTCATCACCATGGAGGCGGCCCCGAACACGCAGATCGTGGGCATCCAGTGCATCGTGGACGGCGAACTCAAAGCCACCGTGATCGGGCCGAGCCTGCGCTACCCCTGGGATACGTCCAAGGCGGCCGCGGGCCCCCATGACATCACGGCGGTGGCCCTGGATTCGGCGGGCAAGGTGCGTCGCACCACCATCACGGTCTTCACGGAAGGAAACCCCGATGGGAAACCATAGGCGGCGGCGAAGGGGTTCGCCGGGCGGGAAGGAGGGCGGCGCCGAGGGCGCGGGGAGCGGCAAAGCCCTCGGCGGCCCCTGGGATCTCAAGGAGGCGGGAAAAGCTTAGGGCTGCCCGTGCGGGCCGTACATGCCCAATCCCGGTCCCACGGGACTCTTGTACAGGAGGCCGTGAGCGCCCTGGGCCGGATCGTTATAGACTTCCTGGATGATCGCAAAATCTCCCCAAATTTGCCGGCCGATTTCGGTTCCGTCGGCACTAAGCCAGGTGCCGTTTTCGAGAACGGCATCGGAAGGGACGGCGACGATCTTGACAAAATAGGTCCACTTGCGGAGTTTTCCATTCACGTCCACCCAGCCGGATTGATGATTGGTCAGCCACGCCCCGGACCCCTTGTAGGAATCGTAGCCGTAATGGCGATCCAACAAGCCGTCGCCGTCGCAATCCTTGTTGCTGAGCCACGCGTCGTTCCATTTCATGATGAGCTCGATATCTTTGTAGGGTTGGCACCACGACGCATCAAAATAAGCGTCGCAATAGGTTCCGTTGAACATGTGGGCCTGGTAATTGTAGCCCCAGTCGTCGAAGCCCACCGTGACGAGACTTCCATCGTCGGCATACAAGGTCCCGTCTTGGATGGTGGTGCATTTCTGGGCCTGAGCCAGGCCCGCCAATCCCACGAGGACTCCCAGCGCCAAAGCCGCCATGAACTTTCTTTTCATCGCTTTCTCCTTCTTGGTGGTGTGGCCGATCGGATGGTTCGGTGCGAAAAATCCGGCGTGAGTTTTCGTCTGCCCCGTGCCTGTGCCTCACCTCCTTTCCCCGAATTCGTTTGGGACGCACTCGAAGGGTTCCATCGGCAGGGCCCGCACCAAACTTGAAGGATTTTTTCAACGCGGATTCTTCCTCCGCGCCTTGGTGTGAGATTTTTTTTCTCACGCCAAGGCGCAAAGGCGCAAAGAGGCCAAGAGAAAATCGCTTTCGCGCGAAAACCTAACTCTCCAGGCGGTTCACCACCCGGAAAATTCCGTCTTTCAGGAGCACCGCCCCGAAGTTGATGAGAAGTCCCAGGCGCAGGTCCGCCAGCCGAAGGTAGGTGAGCAGCTGCTTGTGGTGGACCGGCTGGACCGTCTCCACCGATTTCAGCTCCACGATCACCTTCTGTTCCACCACCAGGTCGGCTCGAAAGGCGTCAGCAAGCACCAGCTCGTCGTAGCGGATGGCGATGGGCACCTCACTTTGGACGGAAAGCCCGCGCTTTTTGAGCTCATGGGCCAAGACGGCCTGGTAGACCGATTCCAAAAGGCCGGGGCCCAAAGCTCGGTGCACCTGCAGCGCGGCATCCACCACCACTTTGGCGATGTCGTTTTCGTGAAGACCCCTCATCCCCCAATTCCTTTCCTTTGCGCCTTTGCGCCTTTGCGTGAGATCTTATTTCTCACGCCAAGGCGCAAAGGCGCAAAGAGAAAAACTCTTCAGGCGGTTCACCTCCTTCATGGCGTGACCGTCCCCGCGCCTCCGCGTGACCCCTTCAATGATCCGGGGAGGCGGCGCACAGGAGGATCTCCCTCAAGCTTCGGGAAATCCACAGCATCTTGGGGTTATCGGCGGGAAGCTTCCCCCGAAGGGCGTAGACGGCCCCTTCGGCCAGGCTCCCCCAGAGCTTGAGCATTTCGTTGTAGAGGATTTTTCGGTTTCGGAAAACGTAGGCGGGAACGGACGGGGACCCGTCGGTCACGGCATGGAGCGCGATGTCCACGCCGGATCCCCAGGTGAGGGCTTTCAGCAGGAGGTAGGAGCGCGGGGCGTGGTAGGCGGAGGTCACCAGGATGACGCGCTTCAGGCCGTGATCCCGGATGATCTCCCGGCAGAGGAGGGCGTTTTCGAAGGTGGTTCGGGCCCGGGGTTCGGGAAGAACCGCATCGGGCGGAAGGGGGCCGAATCTTTGGGCGTAAGCGCTAAGCTGCGCCGGGAGGGCGGGAGAAACGGCGATCTTCGGGGCGGCGCCGCTTCGAACGAGATCCCAGCCCGCTTGGATCCTCTTGGCGGCCCCGGCGAAAACGACCACGGCATCGGCCTTCCCGGGGACGTTCCCGATCCCGAGAAGGCTGACAAAGAGCGCCCCTTCCAGGGCGAAAAGCAGGGCGAGAATCCCGAGAAGCCGCCCGGCGGACAAAACCCCCGCCCGAAAAGCCCCGCCGCCTCTCTTCCTCTCACCCCAAATGAAGAGCCCCTCCTTTGCGCCTTGGCGTCTTTGCGCGAGGCCTTTTTTCTCCCGCCAAGCCGCCAAGCACGCCAAGAAAAGCATTTTTTGTACTGCTGATCATCCCTGCGCGAACCCTTTCTACGCCGCCGCCTGAAAGCACCCGCGCACAATCCCGATGACCCGCTCCAAGTCGCCGGAGGTCATGGCCGTGCCGCTGGGCAAACAGAGTCCCCGCTCGAAGAGCCCCTCGGCCACCTCTCCCCTCACGACCCTGCAGGAATGGCCACCTCTTTGCGCCTTGGCGTCTTTGCGCGAGGCCCCAAAAACGGGTTGACAATGCATGGGCTTCCACACAGGCCGGGATTCGATGTTTTCTTTTTCCAGGGCGATTCGGATCTCTTCCCTGCTCACTCCGGCCCTTTCGGGATCCACGGTCATCACGGTGAGCCACCGGTTGCTGCGGCTCCAGTCGGGTTCCGGCATGAAGGTGATTCCCGGAAGATCGGACAGGGCTTCGCGGTACAAGTCGAAAATTTCCCGTCTCCGGCGCACGCGCTCGTCCAGCACCCGTATCTGCCCGCGCCCGATGGCCGCCACGATGTTGCTCATGCGGTAGTTGTACCCGATGGTGCTGTGTTCGTAGTGAGGCGCCGGATCCCGCGCCTGTTGGCTCAGAAAGCGTGCGTATTCGATGAGTTCCGGGTCGTCGCTTGCGAGCATCCCGCCTCCCGAGGTGGTGATGATCTTATTCCCGTTGAAGGAAAAGACCGCCGCCTTCGCCCCCTTCCCGGCATGCATCCAGTCTGTGTGTCGCCTCAAGCCGCCAAGCCCGCCAAGTGAATTCTTCTCGATTTGACCTTCACCCTTGGCGCCTTGGCGCCTTTGCGCGAGGTAATAGGCGCCCACGGCCTCGGCGGCATCCACCACCACCGGCACACCGTAGCGGTCGCAGATCTCCAGGATCCGCGGCATGTTGCAGCACTGGCCGTAGAGGTCCGTCGGCACCACGGCCTTGGGAAGTTTCCCCGCCCGAGCGCAGCGCTCCAGTTCTTCTTCCAGAAGGTCCGGATCCATATTCCAGCTTTCCCGATCCGAATCGATAAAGACCGGCACGGCCCCCTGAAAGACGATGGGCGTCACGCTCCCGATGAAGGTGAGGGTTGAGGCAAAGACCTCGTCGCCCGGGCCCACCCCCAGGCACCGCAGGGCCAAATGCATGGCGGCGGTCCCGCTTGAGACCGCCGCGCACTGGCCGATTCCCGTATATTCGGCGAATTCGCGCTCAAAGGCGTCCACCATGGGCCCCAGCGGGGCGATGTAGTTGCTCTCGAAGGCCTCCTTTACGAACCGCAGCTCCTCTCCCCCCATGTGGGGAGGCGACAAAAAGAGCCGCGGCCATACCTTTTGATTTGAATTGGCATCAAATTTCTTCACAGGCGATCCTTACGATCCTTGCCCAGCCCCCGGTTCCAAAGGCTTTGTTTTCGCAGGGACTCCCACAGCCACCGCCCCTGGCGGAACGTCGCGTGTCACAAAACTGTGAGCGCCCACCACGGCGTTTTCCCCGATGGTCACCCCCGGCATGACGGTGGTATGGCTCCCCACACGGCATCCCTTCTTGAGGACCACCGGCCCGGCCTTGCCGTCTATGGTGGATACGGAATAAATGGAGCAGTGGGAGCCGATCTGGACTTCGTCCTCGATGGTCACGCCGCACTTGGCGTTGATATAGGTGAAGGCGCCGATGTCCGTTCTGTACCCAAGCCTGAAATTTTCCGTGTGTTGGACCATCCAGTTATAGACGGTAAGTTTCCCGTCTTCCACCACGGGATAAACCCAGGTGGAAAATCGATCCCCCTGGTCATGAGAGGCTCCTGCGGAGGGCGCCGGCGCTCTATGAGGGCACTCGGGGGGGATGGAGATTTCTGGCGGGCACCCCCCCCCATGTTCCGGATTCAATGGATTTGGTTACGCACGCGCCGGCCCCGATGATCACATCGTCTCCGATGGTTAGAGGTTTTTCCCGGGTGCCGTTGATGAAGACGGCCCCCGTCCCTACATAAACCCGCTTTCCGAAGTGCACCCACCCGGACACATGGACCCCAGGGGCCAGGGTGGTGTAATCGCCCATGATCACGTCGTGGCCGACGGTGCAGTCCAGATTGATCTGCACATGCCGTCCCAGGGAGATGTTCACGGTGAGGATGGATCCGGCACAAATGATGGTGCCTTCGCCGTACTGGATCCACCGTGAGCGCTCCACCCGAGGGTGCACCAAAGTGGCGAAGCCCAATCCGGCTGCGGCCGCCTTGGCGGCCAGGGCCTCCCGAGTCCGAGGATTCCCCACCGCCACAACGACTTCGGCATCGACGTATTTTGCCGCCGCCTCCTCCAAACCCACCACCGGGATCCCGTTCAGCACTGTGCCCCATCGGCTTTCATCGTCATCGATGAAGCAGGCGGGCTCATAAAGGACTGCCTCGTCGCGGCACGATTCCACGAGCCATGCGACTTCACGGGCGAATCCCCCGGCCCCGTAGATGGCGATGCGCCGGCTCTTCATCGTTTCATTCCCCCTGAGTTCCCTAGAAATTCTTCCATGGTCGCCTCCCCCGGCTGACTGATCCCTTCCCTTCGGAGCACCTTGACTACCGTCATGAAGAGGATCTTGAGATCCAGCGCCAGGGACCAGTTGTCCACGTACCACACATCCAACTTGAACTTTTCTTCCCAGCTTAGGGCGTTTCGCCCGTTCACCTGGGCCCAGCCCGTGAGCCCCGGCTTGACCTCGTGCCTTCGCGCCTGCTCGGGCGTGTAGCGGTCGAGATATTGCATCAAGAGCGGACGGGGCCCGACCATGCTCATGTCGCCCTTCAAGACGTTGTAAAGTTCAGGCAGCTCGTCCAGGCTGGTGCTGCGAAGGAACCGACCAACGGATGTCAGACGCTCCGCGTCCGGAAGCAACCTCCCGTCGGGCCCCCGGGCATTGTTCATGGTCCGGAACTTGACAATGCGGAAGGGCCTTCCCCCCTTGCCCGGCCGAACCTGCGTGAAAAAGATCGGGGAGCCTTGGGTGACCCGAATCACCAACGCGATCAGCCACATCAGAGGCGAAACCGCCAAGAACCCGAGCCCCGCAACCGCAAGATCCAACAGCCTCTTGTTCAACGCAACGCTCCACACCTACCCCAGTCCCATCACCTGCATGATGACGGCGTTGACTTTGCGCACGTCGTATTTTTCCTCGGCAATTTCGCGGGAACGACGCCCCATTCTCGGGATTAGTGCCGGATTGTCGCAGAAACGGAGCATGGCCTCCGCGAGTTTTTCCACGTTCCTGACAGGCACCAGAAACCCGTTTTCCCCCCAAATGATGTCTTCGGAGTCTTTGTCCAAGCGTTGCCCGGGGGGCAGGAGCACGGTTTCCCGGCATCCGGGGGCATTGGTCGTGATAATGGGCCGTCCCATAGACATGGCTTCCAGGACCGTCCGCGGTGTCCCCTCCCGGTAGGAGGGCAGGACGTAAACGCTGCACGCGGCGAGAGCCGGGCGAACGTCGTGCAGTTCGCCCAGGTACGTGATCACACCTTCGCGCTGCCATTCGTCAAGTTCCGCCGTGCTGATGCCGGCCGGGTTGGAGTCCCTTGGGCCAGCCAATGCAAAGTGGGCTTCCGGGTAAAGGGCCCGCACAATCTTTGCCGCCTGCACGTATTCATGCAATCCTTTGTCTCTAAGAAGGCGGCAAATCATTAGGAAATTCATTTTTCGCGGCAAAGGTGCCCATGCGAAATATCGAACATCGACTCCCGAGCCGTTGATTAAGACACATTGTTTACGGCTCACCAACCTCAGCCGGCAAAATTCGTTCAGATCGTCTGGATTTTGAAAAAAAACCTGACGGCTTCCTTTGAGGCTCAGGCCGTATAGGGTTTTCGCAGCGAGTCTCGCAAAGCGTGCCTTTAATCCGTTGTTTTCGCCAAAAGCATAACCCAGCCCGGTAACCATCGAATAACAAGCCCGAACCCTTGCCCATCGCGCAGCCAAGCCTCCCCAGACAATTGGCTTGATCGTGTAGGTTAAGGCAATATCCGGGCGAATTCTTCGCATGGCTTGATAAAGGGATGCAAAGCTCCGCAGATCTTTCCACGGGTTCATCCCCGCTCGTACTATCGGAGTCGGGATGAATTCGACTCCCCATCGACCGAGTTCCCGGACCGCATCGCCCTCAGGCTCACCAGCACACGCAAAGACCTCGTGCCCCAACTCCAGCAGCTCACGGATCAGGGGACCGCGAAAGTTCACCAGCGAGCGCGCAGTGCCTCCGATGACGAAAATCCTCATTTGCCGGTTTCTTCTGCTCTGTGAGCGGGGTTTCTCTGGAGGATTCTCAATCCGTGGGTAAGGACGCCATTATTCAGTGCCACGCCTCCAGCCAAGCCTCAAACATCAAAACATCCCAGAGGTGATATTGCCAGTTGCGCTTCCCCGAAAGGTGCTCCTCCCATTTCTGTCGTATGGGGACCGGGTCAAAAAAACCCTCTCGCTTGAGTCGAGATTCGCTCAGCAACTCCTCCGCCCAGTCACGAAGAGGGCCACGAAGCCAGTATTCAATAGGTAGGCCAAAGCCCGTTTTGGGGCGTTCCACCAAGGGGCGAGGAACATGCCGATAGAGAACCTGTCTGAGCAACCACTTGCCTTGCCCGTTACGGATCTTCATGGACATCGGGAGGCTCCAAGCAAATTCAACCACGCGGTGGTCCAGAAAGGGCGCGCGCGTTTCCAGACTCAAGCTCATGGCCGCCCGATCTACTTTGACCAGAATATCGTCTGGAAGATAGGTGATTGAGTCCAGATACATGATCCGCTGTTCGAAATTTAAGTCTTCCAACCACTTCTCGGGGGTTGTTACCGGAGTATCCGGTTCTTCGGCTCCAAGAACGATCCGAGCCGGATCATTCCAATGAGAAACAAGGGCGAGGTAGAGAGCCTCAGGTCGATCCGCACCGAATAGACCCGCCAACTTGTGCAATTTATCCCCCGGGTTGTTGTAATGCCAGCCGGAGGGCATCATCGGAGCTAACAAGCTAAAAATGCGATTCCATTGGACCGGCGAAATGGACACGAAAGCGCGAGCAAGGATTCTCGGAAGAGCCTTCGGTGTTCGGGCGAGCAATTCCACTAAACGACCGCCCCAGAAATGACGGTTATAGCCGCCGAAAAGTTCGTCACCGCCATCGCCTGATAGGGCCACCGTCACATGCCTTCTTGCCAGTTGAGCCACAAGATAGGTGGGAATTTGTGAAGAATCCGAAAACGGTTCATCATAAATTTGGGGGATCCGGGGGATAATATCCAGCACTTGGCCGGGGGTCACGTATAGCTCGGTGTGGTCGGTTCTTAGATGTTGTGCCACGATCTTGGCGTGTTCTGCTTCGTTGTACTCCCGCTCGTGAAACCCGATGGTGAAAGTGCGAACCGGTGTTTGTGCTTGAGCCTGCATGATTGCTACCACGGTCGATGAATCGACGCCGCCCGACAGAAAGGCACCGAGAGGCACGTCAGCCAGACGCTGGCCGGCAATGCTCGCATGAAGCAGGCGTTCCAGTTCGTCTACCGCTTCGTCTTCACTTCCTTGAAATGGTTTGCTTAAACTCTTTTCAATCGCTTCCCGCATGGACCAGTATGTGCGCACTTCTTCTCGGCGAGGTCCTGCCGGCTTGCCATTTTCTGCGCGGAACTGGACAAAACAGCCCGGTTGCAGCTTACAAATGCCCTCATAAATGCTCCAGGGAGCCGGCACACAGTTGTAACGAAGAAAGAGAGCTAAGGCACGCCGCTCAATGTGAGCCTCAAACCCAGGATAAGCATGGATCGCCTTGAGTTCGGAAGCGAAAACCAGCGTCCCGTTTATCCACCCGTAGTAAAGTGGTTTTTCGCCCATCCGATCACGGGCAAGGGTTAGCGTTCGGGCTTTGGTGTCCCAGACGGCAAATGCGAACATCCCAACGGTCTTCTTGAGGGCAGGGACCACGCCCCAGGCATCGAATGCCGCTAGCAGCGTTTCTGTGTCCGAATGCCCTCGCCATATTGGGGCAGAGCCAGCCCTTCCCAGCTCCGCGCGCAGTTGCAGATGATTGTAGATTTCTCCGTTCAAGGCGATTACATATCTACCCGATGCAGAAACCATAGGTTGCCGCCCGGCATTCGAAAGATCGAGAATAGAAAGCCGACGGTGAGCTAAAGCAAAACCCGATACTGCATCAACCCATACTCCACCATCGTTGGGCCCACGATGGTACAGCTTTTCGGACATACTAGAGCAAATGAGAGATGCTCGATTGGGGTTTATAGGGTGTTGCTGCCAAAAACCGTTTAACCCGCACATTTTTACGCATCCCCTTTATGCCGTTGGAAGGCATTTCAATAAGCAAACGGACTGTAGCGAGTGTCAGCCAAAAAAAAGGATGCCGCAGTACATAATGAAAAAGGCTAAATATGAAGAGGCTGTAAAGAGCTAATGCAAGCATTGTTCGTTGTCTTCGTATCGCAGCCAAGAACATGCTGGCCATCAGCGTCAAGTAAGCCGCAATCCCCAGGAAGCCGGCGCTTGCGCCCCAATCAATCAAAGAATTATGCGCTTCACTTCCTCCGTAAGGCCCTACTAAGCCGGAGTGCGAACCAGGCCCTAGGCCGACAAGGGGAGAAGAAAGTATCGCTTTCATCCCATTTTCCCATAGTATAATTCTAATATGCCCCTGCTCATTTTGTTCATAAAGCGACCTAATACTATTGTAAAGCAAGGAGATAAGTTCCAGATTTAATATGCTTTCAACAAGAAACGCTATGATCGGGATGAGAAGTACTAGAATACAGCCCAATACGACCCAGCGAGAATTTCTTCTGCCTCGACGAGCCGAGAAAAAGAGAATCAAGATCGCCATGAAGAAAACAGTTGAACCCCACGCAACGACTAAGGCATCGCTCTGAGTTGCTGTCCCACCCATGACGATAAAAGTGGCAGCGGCCCACCAGCCAGCAGAGTTGGCACCTTTAGCCCTCAATCCCAAGTCTGCCGCAATAAATGGTATAGGCGCCAGAAGGAGTGCCAGTTGATTCGGATTTTTGGCCCACCCCGTAAAGCGAGTAACGGCGTAATGGAATCGGATATTTCCAATCGATTCGGTTGAATAAGCCAAAATTAACATACAAACAAACGAGATTACCACTAGACTAACAAGCCAGCGAGCCATACAGACAGGGTCTGTAGAGACCTCACGACACAAACTGTACGATAGTAAGATGAACACCAAAAATGCAAAGGCTCCGGAGTCGTGCAGAGCACTAGCGTCGTCAGCGGCCTTGCCGACTAAATGAGCTGTGAGACTTCCAGCCGCTAGGCAGAGCGCGGAAATGCACCAGAATCTAAGGAAGCCCACCATGTTCCTCGAGATTTTTGGTGTGGTGCGGTCGATCATAAAGGATGAGAAGGAGGTCCAAACAGCCCACGCAAGCAAAATAAACTCACCAGGCCCAAATGGCATCGTTTCAAGCCGAAGCTGCGTTGCGGTCGTCAGAACACTCCCAATCGATAACCATGCCGAGTTGATATGATTTCGCAAAGAGATAAAGTTTATGCTGCTAGCCGATTTATTAGAGTAAGTTTTAGTTGGCATGTATTAACATATAACCTCATGTTACTAATAACGGGTGCAACATATCTGTTCAACATTAATAGAATGGGTTTTTGGCTGGAAGTTATATGTACTTTGGATGGTTCATTCGATTGAAGCGAGCAGTCAACGCTTCAAGCATCCGCATTGCTAACCGTTTTCTGGAAAAATGCAGGATCTCTTCAAGGTTCGGGGCAAATGTGGACAAAAGGCCTCTCGCTTGAAGGTTGTCATTTAAGATACCAGCTGAGTCCATGAATAGAAAAGCGGCAGACTGACGGTGCCGCATTCGAAATCCATTTCGCGGCTGGGTGACGGCCGCTTTCGCCTCCCCCGGAGGCGTCCAGGCCTTTAGGGGCCGGAGAAACCGTTTGCAGTAGTGAAATTTTAGAATACTTCCATCGGAACATACGACATTTTAGCGAGTCATAATTCTCATGCTCCGGCTGCATAGCGCTGATAGAATGTTTGTCTGATATAAAGCAAATATGTAAGAGAAACCATAACAACAGTAAAGTAGCCTAGGAGCGTGTCCGAGAACGAACCCGCAGGCCTCTTCTCCTGGGAGCGCGGGCCTCGGGCCCGCACGAGAAGCGGGCGAGACACCCGCGCTCCCAGGAATATGCCATTCTCGGACAGCCTCCTAGCTGGTTTGGGTTATTGAATGTTGCGGTTTCGCGAGAAGCGACCTCCACTTGTCTAGCGCTAATTTGCCCAAACAAGACGGCGGCAGCAGTAATTAGGACGGCAGTCATGGCTCCGCAGCTTAGAGCCCTCGATCCGTGCTTGCGAACATAAGAGAAAACCGCCTGTGTAATGATAAAATTATATGTATAGAAGAACGCATTTTTCACACCTTCAGAACTTCCGCTTGCAAATCCAGCGAGCGATTCAACAAGCAACACGTGCGCGCAAAGCAAAAGATAGCAAATACTCCAACGAGCAGGGTGGAATCCATTAACTAAGATCCACACAGTTGCAAACAAAAAAAGCACAACATGGGCCGGTTGTATATTTCCTGAGGGGAAAATATACATGGGTAGAAGCGAAATTCCCAATGCGAGGAATGGACCAAAAACACTTGAATTGGATATCGTAGACATTTTAGTTGCCTTGGCGCCTCCAATGCTCTATCAGTTCTCTAAACAAGCTATAGGCAAGCCGTCTTCTCGAATACTTCAAAATCTCATCCGTTTTTGGCGAATAGATGGCCATAAGCCCTCCCCCTTTTAAAGTATTCATAAGGAGGTCAGGAATATTCGAGTAATCTTTAGGATCGACTACCATTCCAGTTCCTGTCGTTCGTAATATTTGTCCTATTTCGAAATCTTGTCGACTGCCGACACAAATAATCGGCCGTCCAGCTGTGAGATATTCGTACAGCTTACCTGTTAGGATTCCACGCGCTTCCGCTGAGGAACTTTCCAACAAGAGTAAAAGCCATGCACACCTCTGCGCATCCAAGGCCCGATCACGAGGTACATGGCCCATGAACCGAATGAAGGATGCGTAGCGGGGATCTTTAGCCAATGCCTCGATTGGTTCAACTTGTGAACCATAGATATCCAGGGTGATCATTCCATCCGCGATCTTTCCAGACTGGAGGAGAAAAACCAATGCGTCCAAGACAGGTTTTGGATCATGAAAGCCTTCATATATTTTGCCCGTATAAACGATCCTCAAGGGGGGCTCTGGCACGTCCAAGGGGTTTGCAAGGCGACGCCGGACTTCCTCTTCGTCCACATCAAATCCGTTGGGATTATAGATCACCCTCTTACTCATCAAGCATTCGAGTTTTTCTACCATGTCCTTGGAAACCGCGCTTAGTAGGTCAGCATGTGCCCCCACGCTTTTAAGTTCAGACCGCCTGATTTCCTCCAGAAGTTCAATCGAGTCGCCAACAGATCGATTCTGACTCCAAAGATCGCGATAATCCGCCAGCCAAAATAGGCCAGGATTGGCCACCTTCATGTCGGAACCAATGAGGTGTGTTGCAGGAGGCCCAAAACTACTCACAACAATATCAGCCCATTGTGCAAGCCGCGTTACGTGCACTTGCACAGCTTTTCGCCACGGGGCACGGGGGTCTAAGACAAAATGGCTGTTCCTCTTCCATGCCGACTTTATTACTTTAGCGAGACGCCGCAACCGTTCACTTTTCAATAGGAAAGTAAAGGGACCCGCGGGGGATTCGTAAGGTGCCTCTATGACTCGGACTCCACTGGGACTCGGAAGATGCAGATCCAGAGGCTGATCAAATGGCTGCTTCTTTGCCGTCAGTACAACGACCTCCGCTCCCGCCTCCTTCCAATATCTGGCCCATGAATAAGGTCGATGCGTGGCGATTGCGTTCCTAGGCGGCCAATCGTAGGTGATTATGACGATTCGTGGTTTATTCATAAAACTCGTGCCTCTTCTCTACTTCAAAAGCATAGTGATGTTTAACTTGCTGGCCGTGAGCTTGACCGTGGTTATTGGATTGTTACTCTTCCGGCACGCCCGAGCTTTTCTTTTTGCTGCCTAAATGCTACTGGATGGTGGTCAGAATGCCCCGCTTTTTGCCAGCGTGGCGAATTGGGGCGCCGTCTTTTGAATGGCCTTCTTGGCCGATTATTTGAAGGACATTGTAGACCGTCGCCCCAAAATTCAGCACCAAGTCATTGATGGAAAACTTTCCTGTGGGAAGCCAGTCCAAATCCAGATTCCTCTTCATTCCGCTGTAAAACAGCTCGCTCAGACCCCTGTTTTCCCGAGAACCGATATCGTGACTCCAACCACCCAAACCAAAATCCCTCAGCTCGCCCTCCAGGTGTTGGGACCTCAAGACACTCAAAAGCACCGCCCGCTTTCCGGAACGCCCTTGGCGCACTTACCCTGCGTTGAAGACTTTGCGGGGCCAAACGTGCGCGTCGTCCTTCTGGGAACTCTTGAATACGTCCCCGCGGGAGTTCTTGGGAAGACTCAATCTCATCCAGCTGCTGGGGCGGCACGGTACACCAGACTCTTATGGATTAACATTCTTTTCAGGATTCGGGCTGATTTGAGGATTCCAGGAAGGTGCGCTTTCCTGACTCACACCTTACTGAGACACTGTTCCAGTAATTTGTGGACGATGCTCGATGCCGCCATTCCGTTGCCGTAGAGGGACCCGGATCGGTGACCTGGGCCGAGTGCAGAGATCGCCTCCGCAATCAGAGTGCCATTGCACCCGGCGAGGATATTCCACCCTGCCTCGACGGTTTCGACCCACTCCGTCTCTTCGCGAAGAGTGACACAAGGGATCTGAAAAAAGAAAGCCTCCTTCTGCATGCCGCCGGAGTCGGTGGCGATAACGGCGGCGTGGGATTCGAGCCAGATCATTTCCAGGTAGCCCACGGGATCGGTCACGGCAATGTTTTCGGGCAGGGGAAGGCCGAATTCGCCCAGGCGGCGTCGCGTCCTCGGGTGAAGCGGCAGGATCACCGGGCTTCCGCACGCCCCGAGTCCATCAAAGATGCCGCGTAGGCGCACCGGATCGTCCGTGTTTTCAGCCCGGTGGACGGTGGCAAGGACATAGCGTCCCGGTTCGAACCCCAAGTCGACGAACCAGCGGGGCGGCCGGGCTCGGTCGCGGTAGTACAGGGCCGCATCGTACATGACGTCTCCCGTAAGGTGGATGCGTTCCTCCGGGATGCCCTCCTTTTGAAGGTTACGGACAGCCGTTTCCGTGGGGGCGAAAAGGAGGTCCGCCGCATGGTCCGTAAGCACCCGGTTAATCTCTTCGGGCATGCGCCGGTTGAAGCTTCGAAGCCCCGCCTCCACGTGGGCCACAGGGATGTGGAGTTTTACCGCCGCAAGGGCCCCGGCCAGGGTGGAATCCGTATCGCCGTAGACCAGGACCACATGGGGCTCTTCCCGGAGCATCACCCCCTCCAGGGCTTCCATCATGCGCCCGGTCATGGCCCCGTGGCTCAGGCCCCCAATGCCCAAATGATACTGGGGCCTGGGGATGTGGAGCTCCTCAAAAAAGACGTCCGACATGTCGGCATCGTAATGCTGCCCTGTATGGACGATGACCTCGGTGATCTCCGGCCGTGCGGCCACGGCCCGGGACACCGCCGCCGCCTTGATGAACTGCGGCCGGGCCCCGACCACTGTGAGGATGCGCAGGCGTGAGTCCGGGGATCTCGTCATGACAAAAGGCGTCCCCGAGAGAACGCGTGCATCAGAGGATTGCAGCAGCGATCCATGGCTTGGTATGTCCCGCGGTGGGCTAGAATTTGATTGTCCGCAATCGTATGGTGCAGGAAACTTTTCACGGTCGGATGAGCTCCTGGTAGAAGCGGCGAGCTTCCGGCTCTTGCAGTTCCGTATTGTGCCAAAGCAGGGTGAATTCCCCCCCTACGGACAGGGCCCGCTCCTTGAGCGTTTGCATGAAAGAAAAAGCGCTCTCGGTCAGGCCCAGGCCCATGTAGCGCTCGGAGATCACCGAGCATTCCATCACGATCAGGGGGCGCTCCTTGATCTCCAGAGGGCGGCGTTCGCAGAGGTCATAAAGGCTGTATTCGCGGCTTGTCCCGCACCGAAATCCGGCATGGTCGGCATAGCTCAGCGTGGAATCGTAAGTCATGCCGGCCACTTCCCAGTTGCGGGCGGTTTCCGGGGTGCGCCATCTCAAATAGTGCTGGCGCCCGCCCAATTCACCATAAGGAATGGATTCCTCGTCCAGGGTCCGACGCAAAAGGTCCGCCTCTATTTCGGTTTGTTTGCAATCCAGGTAGGTTGAGTACCCGGGATGCAGGCCGATTCGGTGGCCGCGCTCATGGATATGCCGAAGCAGCCGCCGAACTACGGGTTCTTGGATGGAGTAGCGGCCGTCCAACTTATGACGAGGGGCAGTCATGAAAAAAAAGGAAACACGATTCCCCTCTTTTTCATTGACGTCCATCATCCAGCGGATAGCGTTCAGCCAAGGATCCCCGCGGAAGTCGCCCCTGCGAGCCCGCCATCTTCCATGAAGATTACATGCCGCGAGCTTCGGGTCCCGGCGCTTCAGCAGGTCCCCGGCCAAACCGCGCACGGAGGCGTTGAGAGAGCTTTCGAACTTATAGGCACTGTCCACGTCGCAAGTAATTCGAAGAGTCCGTTGCCGGGGCTTTCGCTCCAGCCCGGGCCACAACCGCTTCATGGCCGCCCAAAGAATTTCCACATATTCATCGACGATGGGGCGGTCAAGAAAGCCTTCCTGGTAGGCCAGGGACGCCCGGGCGGGAAATCGGTCGTGCTCATCGCGCTCTTGAACCACAACTTCCTCATATCGAGAAAGCATGAAAAAGGCCGACCCGAAAATATCAATGGGGAGATGCCAGCATCCCTCGTCCTGCCGGAACTCGGGCAAAGGGTCGCCATAGATCACCGGGAGGTCTTTGTCGGTCAACTTTACTTTCCAGTCTGTTTCGTTGAAATTCCATCTCGGCAAAGGGCGCGCGGGAAGTGACGCCTGCTTGAGCCATAGATGCTCGCACATTGGAAAAAACGTCTCTGGAAGGACGATTTCACCCGGCTGCCCGGGGAGCCGGATCGTGGTGTTTTTCGCCTCGGTATCCGTTTCCAAGCGCCACGTCAAACCCAAAAATTCGCCAAGGACGACCCCAAAAATGTAAGTGCGCTCGCTCAAACAGCTTTCAGGTGTTCTAACGATTAACAAGCAGTACTCCCTTCAGGATCTTTCTTGCCAACATGGCCGCACCCACAAGAACGTTTTTCACTCGTGTCACCTGGAAATAGGGCACCTGCTCCGCCCCGAAGGCACGGAAAAAGCGCTCCACTGGTTCCAGCATCGAACCTTCGAAATCGAAGACCTGTATGTGTTTCGGCTCATTGATGATCGCATGCCAAAGGCAAAGACTTCCCGCCCCACTGTTGCGAAGCTCCGGATCGCTTCCGCCCATTGAGAAACCACCTCCAAGCAGATCAATGACCCCGGACACGCGAGCATCCCACCCTACCATCTCGAACCTCGGTAATAAAAAAAGGGTTCATCCGGCTAATGAGTACCTCTGATTGTGCAGATGGTAGACGTGGAGACGGAAATAGTCCATGCCCCTGAAGCCATAGGCTTGACGTTTGAGCGTTTTGATTTTGTTGACCAGCCCTTTTAACGGGCCGTTGGTGCTGCGGTGATGGAAGTCGTTGAGCAAGGCTGTCTTGTAGGCGGCCAAGGTCTTGCCGGCCTTCATCAGATGCTTGATGCCGGAAGCCATTGTGTCGCGGCACCAAGTTTCCATGAATTTTCCGGCACTGGCCGCGTTGTCCTTTTCCCAGAAGACTCTGAGTTGCTCCTTCATGCTATGAATGATGTAGAGCGGCTGGTTCACTTCCACCAATTGCTCAAGTCTCGCCCGCCCGTCGTCGTCGAGGGATTCGTAGGTAGTGTAAATCAGATTGTGTAATTTCGCAGAGGGTAGAAAAAGGGCGCTTTTCCTTTACATCAGGTTGGTCACCACAACCACGCCGGAGAAAGGAGAAGCGACCATGGAAATTAAGATCAGTGTGCCAGAAGTGGTCAGCATTTTCAAAGAGATTCAAACGGCTCCCGAAAGGATCTTTGAGATCATCCGTGCCGATCTCAGGCAGAGCGTAGGAAATTACCTCAGTGAGCTCATGAACGTGGAATTCAGCCAGTTCCTGGGCCGATAGCCCTGTGAGAAAAAGGAAGTTTAAGCCAGCACAACGCGCCGCATCGCAGGCACTTCATGCGGAGATATTGGATGGCCAAATAACAACTTTTAGTCTCATAGGCCCCATCAGAAGACGCCGCGTTTTGCTTCCCTTGAAGACCACTTCCCGGTGGCCACATTCCGGGCACTTGTGCAAACTGCGATTCAGCCGAGCCCTGAAGACGACTGTAGAACCCACATACTCCGTCGCTTGATAGGTGATTGCCTTCAGTCCGAAAGCGTGGTAAAGAATAGATGTGGATATGGTCAGGACCTCGTTTGGCTGCGAGAGTGGTGTTGAGCA
The DNA here is from genome assembly GCA_037481835.1 of Desulfosoma sp. Taxonomy (GTDB): domain Bacteria; phylum Desulfobacterota; class Syntrophobacteria; order Syntrophobacterales; family DSM-9756; genus Desulfosoma. The sequence continues at coordinate 105,821 of JBBFKW010000001.1, forward strand.
GCCAAAGTCTTGCCATGTCCATTTTTTGTTGGCAACAGTCAGGTATCGATTTGCAGCATGATCCCCAAAAAGCTGGTCTACGAAATCCGGAACAGCTCATCCTCGATGAAGTCACGGATTCGTAGTATAGATATATAGGCTATTTTGAAGTGAATTCTCTCGCCCCATTAAAACTGCTCAGAACGCTTCAGTTTAGCGAGCAAATGCTCTTTAATCCATTTTCTACTCCCGTGAGGCAGCGACATTAAAAAGGCTGAGATAATTAGACTACCGACGGATTCGTATCGAACGTACCTCGATGCCTTCAAAAGGTACGGTGCACCCTTAAGTATTCCCGGCCATCCCAAAGAAATCAATCGCCCAACATAGCATGCAGACTTAACGTCTTCCACTGGGTAACGAATTCCACACAGATGCCAGAGAAAATCGCTGTTGTTCATAAACGTAAATTCTATGGAAGCCCACAGCTTTGCGTTTATTTCCATAAATACATAATCCTTTCTATTCGGACAATATTTATATTCTGCCAACCCCCATCCACTGTATTCCATGGATTCAAGGATTCTCTCTGTGTAGGCTTTTATTCGCTCATCATGGAAAACTCTGATATAAACAGCGGACCCTCCCAGGATGGGGAAGCTCAGTAACTCTTCATGCTGGAATGAAGTAATGGTTCGTCCACCTTGAGCAATAAAACCCATCCCATAAGTCCGACTTCCCGTAATGTACTCTTGATAGATGAGCCCTTCTTTATGTTCCAGCTTCTCAAGTTCTCTAACAGACCACACAACCCCCCGAGGTCCTCCGCCCCTTTCGAATTTAGGTTTATAGAAGATCGGATACGGTACATCTATGACCTCGGGCTCTTCATATGTTTGCGGCACGGGCACCCCCAGGTTCTTCACGTGAGAGAGGAAGGTATATTTCCTAAAGCAGCGAAGGTTTGCTTTGCTGTAATCAACCCCGTTCACTCGAAAAGTTCCAAAATGGGTTATCATCCAGTGAGTACTTCTCGCCCCCGTAGGCAAGACACAATCATAGCCTTCGACTGAACGTTCATTCTGGACATAAAATAGCTTCTCGTAATATTTGTGGTTGCGCATTCTTTCGCCAGGCATGAAACCACCATGCACGATATATCCGTCATACTTTCGCAGGTAACCCGCTACTGCTAAGGCCTGGTCACTTAGAGGGGATAAAATTAACATTTTCTTCATTTTTCCACCCAGACCATACAGCACACTCTTTCCGTTTCTTCCCAGGCTTGTTTTTGGTATAAGCGAGGGACGATTTTTTCACAGAAGAGGTACAAGATCTTGTTAGGCACGACGCGCCTCATCATTTTCGAGTAGAAAGCATCGTATTTCCCACCGAATTTGGCTATTTTGATTCGTGCTGTTTTAATCATCGACGATTTGACAATGGCTTCAACTTCAGACGGCTCAAAAAATCTAATATCGTATAAAGGATCTCTGAGTGCCAATTGCTTAAACTTTCCAACTAGACTTTTATTCAGTTGATTATGCACGAAGAATACGATGATCTTGGCTACGCGCTCTTGTTCCTTAAGCAATAATAAGATATCCATGTCGTCTGGCATATATATAAAAAAACCATTGTGAAAAACACAATCAAAAGAATCATCTAGGTACGGGAGCTGAAAGGCATCTGCGTGGTCGTATCGCAAGTTAGGGTGTGAGAATCGCTTTCTTAATTTTTCTATAAGACGGCCTTCATAATCACTTGCTGTTACTTTCACACCTCTTTTCGCGAGATAAATGCTGTCTCTGCTACTCCCACAGGCAATCTCGAGAACACTTTTTACTTTCGGGAAGAACGAATGAATGAAAATACCTGTTCTTGGAGGTACCTCAAGATACTGTTGAAGGCGTGCTTGCCAGCATTTAAACCACTCATCGGGATCCACTTTCATTCTTATTTCTCCCTAGTTAACGCCTCAATAGCTAATAGCACCCGCTTGGGCATCTTTAGAATCAATAGAAACTAGTCTTTCCATACAACCCCATGCTTCTTCTCAAGTCTTCCAAGAAGCGCTTCCATGATGCTCCAAGTGCTCCGGGAGGGCTCATGCCCGCAGACGTCGCGATTTCAGGTTAAGACTAATGGCGTAGGCATTCATAAGATACAGTATACCATACATACACGTCGAGAGGATACTATGCAAAAGAATGTAGACGTCGGGGGACAAATTAAGCATTTTTGCCACAAGGAATATCAACACTACAAGAATCAATCTGCTGCCGTCCCATACTAACTGCCAGTATGGTAATTCGTGTACCGAGAGGTGAGAAACCGTAGTAGCTACGAATTGTGCCATGACCATGGGTGTCAGGTATAGGGCGTAATAACCAGCTGCGGTCCACTGCTCACCAAAAACAAATCTAAAAGCAAAGGGACTAATTATTCCCCCGATGGTCAGAAACAGACTAACACCGATTAATTTTCTTGAAGTCCTGAAAAATAACAATTTTAAACCGATAGGATCACTCCGCACCAATTTGGCGGATTCAGCCCAGAAAATCTGAGTGACGGCCTGGCCAATCAATTGCATAGGGATACCAATTACGCTTTGGGCGAGAAGATAACATCCAGCAACGGTCGATTGATAAAGACTTGTCAGCAGAATCGCTGTGAGTTGCAAATTTGCCGTGTTCACGACACCTACACCTGTGTAGAGAAAGGCAAATTTCCAGTAGCGGGAGAAAGAGCTCTTGATGTCTGAGGTGCTCACTCGCAATAGAATGTCCCGGTCTTGTTTCCATAATAGAGCTCCGAAGGTGCAGATTCCCGCTGCTTGCCCCGTCAAGCCTCCCAGTAGGAGGCCAAGTGGCCCCCATTTGCATATCCCGAGCCCGATGTTTAGGCTTGTTTGAGACAAGCTGCGGCTGAGGCGAGTCTTTGCGATTGCTTTGAAATTTTTTTTGCGGAGGGCCCAAACATTGAGTGCCTGATAGGATGCGCCCGCAAGTATGTATAAAGGGAGAAGCCACAGATAGGACTCAGTCATAGAGATTATGTCGACCTTATGGAATATCCTTAAAAAAAACTTTACAAGTGGCACAGAAAAAACTGCTACTGCCGTCATAACCATAAAACATAGAACAAGAAGATTTATGGCGTCGTCATCACTTTCGGGATTGGGTATGCCCCATTCAAAGCGAAACGTTGCAACCACCATAGCCATAGCAGCAATAGATCCAAAGACACCGAAAACGCCATAATCCGAAGGGCTGTAAATGCGTGTGATAATGGGGGCAGCCAGGACATTAATGATTTGAGCAAATGCAGAGCTTCCCGCTAGGAGTGAAAAATTTCTTTTGAATTCTCCATGTGGAAGCAATACTTTCACTTGATTTAGAATAGGCGTCAGTAGCATTTTATCTTGATCTTGCATAGGTACGGAAAGCGAGCGACCCCAAAAAGGCTTTGTGCATATTGCCGGACAGCTTCCAGCACCAAAGCCAGATACCTCAGCTCTTTGCGTAGGATCAGCCCGACTTGCGGCCTTCACAATGCGCTTTCGACTTGTACCTGCCCATGCATTCCTTTCCGCTGCTAGCTCTCTCCCAATCTTCGTGAATCCGTTGAGGCCCGGGTGATTGGCACGGGACCGCGTATCAAGCTGCAATTGGGGCAGCATTGTCCGCGGTATGCGGCCTTTCGAGGGCTCTTTGTAAAATTATGCCTGGCCTAAAATCCTCATAAGGGGGGCGGGGCACGCAGATACCCCCTGGTGGCTTAAAGGAGGAAGTGCGTCCCAGTAAGGCAGTATTTGTTGCTCCGTGATACATTATCCGGATTTTAACGGCTGCGGCGTCCGATCCTGATGTGAACCGGCCGCCCTGCTGGTTAAAAAAGGCGCTCTAAACGGTCCGCAGAGGTTCGTTTACCCAGCCGTCACCGACTCAAGTTTGACCTCCACTGATACCCGGCCTTTCTTCTCCTTGGCAAGAGCTTTCTCTCCTATAGGGCGACTCGCAGACTGAACCAACCTTGCGTCTACTGCAATCCCTTCATTTGAGACCCTGCTACGAAAACGAGAAAAGGTCGAATGGTCAGGAGTCGGCTTGTCTAGGGCAAGCCGCAAAAATTTTTTGAACGATCTCCGGTCAGTGATCTGGTTCTCAAGCTCAGGGCCGGAGGGAATCCGAAAGCACTTTCGCAACAGCCATGCCTTGAGCAATATCAACGGGGGATACGCATCGGCCTCTCCCTTACTCCGCTCCTCACGACCTTGTAGTGCTCTATCAACAGGGCCACGGTGTTCCTCCAATTAACCACGTCGTCAGTGCGCTTCATCATCCGAAGGCTTCGGTCCTGTCACAGGGATTTCCTTGCCGCCAGATCGGCGAAACTCAGAGTGTGTCCTTGCCTCTACTATCCGATGGCTTCCCCGTTGGCGGTAATCTCTTTTAAACTAAAGCATAACATGCTTTGAAGCATTATGAAAGTAATTTCAGAATATTAGGCCTAGTATCTTGTGTACGTATTTCGGGGCGGTTCGACTGCTTCGGTTAGCGACATTTATTCCGGTGAGCAACGCCCCGGAGGTGACATACACCCTCAGGTTGCGCAAAGGTCTCTTGTTCACCTGCCGAAACTAACATAACCCTCAAAGAGGTGCCGAACCGGGATCATAAGATTGCTCTTGGAAAGGGATGCGAAGTGCACTTCACAGGCCCTGCAATGCATCAAGAACCCGGGCTTGGGCTGTTTGCGCCATGTACGGCCCGAAGGGAAGGCTGAAGACCGTTCGCGAGGCTTCTTCGGCGACGGGGAAGTCGCCCGGGCGGTAGCCAAGGGAGGCGAAGGCGCCCTGTAGATGCAGGGGCTTCGGATAATAGACCGCCGTGGGAACGCCCGCTTTCTTCAGCCGATCCATGAGGATGGATCGCGTGTGCGGGTCCTTGGCCCGCACCGTGTACTGGGCCCAGGCGGACAGCGAGCCTTCCGGGACAACGGGAGGCGTCAGCGCTCCGTCCAGGGCCCGCAGCCCTTCGGTGTAGCGGGCGGCGACGTCCTGGCGGGCTTGAAGCTCGGCGGGGAAGGCTTCGAACTTGGCCTGGAGGATGGCCGCCTGGAGCGTGTCCAGCCGGGCGTTCAGGCCGATCCGCACGTTGTCGTACTTGTCCGTTCCCTTGCCGTGAACCACAAGGGAACGACACACGTCCGCGATGTCGTCCCGGTCCGTAAAGACCATGCCACCGTCCCCGTAGCCTCCCAGGGGCTTCGCCGGAAAGAAGCTCGTCGCCCCCACGTCCCCGAGGGATCCCGCCTTTCGGCCCTTGTATTCGGCGCCGAAGGACTGGGCCGCATCCTCAATGAGAAAGAGACCGTGTTCTTCACACACGGCCCGCAAGGCGTCGTAGTCCGCCGGAAGTCCATAAAGGTCCACGGCGATCATCCCTCGAGGCCGAAGTTTCTTGTACGCCTCGCCCCGGGGCAGCGGGTGGAGGTCCGCACGACCGTCCCGGAGGGCCCGCACGGCCCGGTCCGCCGACCCCGGGTCCATGTTGTAGGTCTCGGGGTCGATGTCCGCAAAGACGGGGACCGCCCCGAGAAGGGCAATGACTTCCGCCGTCGCGATGAAGGTGAAAGGGGTCGTCACCACCGCATCGCCGGGACCCACGCCGTAGGCCATGAGCGCCAAAAGAAGGGCGTCGGTGCCGGAACTGCAGCCCACGGCGTGTTTGACTCCGACGTAATCCGCCACGGCCCTTTCCAATCGCGCCACTTCCGGGCCCAGAATATATCGGCCGTGATGCAACACGGTATGGATCCCCTCTTCGAGGCGCGGCCGGATCGCGTCCTGCTGGGCCTTCAGGTCCATGAACTCCAAGGGGGAAGCCTTTTCCCCGAGGCGCAAGAAATCGACGGGGGAAACGGCGTCGGGGCACTTTGCAAGCACGGCGGCGTCGCGGGTGAGCAGCCGAATCGTTCCCGGAGCAAAACGCCTTAAGGCCCGAATCAGTTGCTCGTCTTCCGGATCGTCGGCCCCGTACACATCCCCTTCCCCCGAAAGCGCCGCCAGCCAGTGCATGTCCTTGGCCAGTTCCCGGAGAAGTTCACGGGTCCGATGAGACACCTGTCGCGGAGTGGGGAAAATCCCCTGCTTCGCCCATTGCCGGCAGAGTTCCGAGCGCGTGACGTATTCCAGGGTCTGGACACTTCCCGCATAGAGCCACACCCGGCCGCCTTGAGCCCGACACGCGGCCACGGCGTCCCGCACCACCTGGAAATGGGGTTCCCGCCCCGTGCAGAGATCCACCGCAACATTGACATCCAACAGGAGATCCATCTTTCACCGGTCCTCTCTCATGGCAAAAGCCCGAATGCGTTCCCACTCTTTTTCGTTCACGGCCGGAAGTTCTTCGTCCGGAGGAAACGCCGCACGGCGCACGGCTTCCAATCGGCTTTGCATCTCTTCAGCGATGCGCCGGGCTTCCCCGCTCAGGGTATAGGGCTCGGCGGGGGCCGCTTTGTCCTGTTCTTCCTCGGGCTCCAGCGCCTCTTCGGGAATGGAAAGCACCACCCGAGACCTTTTCAAGGAAATCTCCCGCAAGGGCTTGAAAACACCGTCTTCCCACAGGGCTTCGATCTCTATCATGTTTCCGTCCTATGCGTCGTTTCGTCTTCGATCCGTTCCAGGCCTTCGCCTTTTTGAACATAGCGTTTTCCGCACGAGGAACACACCCACTCCTCGGGGAGGCGTTCCCCGCACTCGCACGCCCAGCCGATCCGCCGGGCCGGATTGCCCACCACCAGGGCATGGTCGGGAACGTTTCGGGTGACCACGGCCCCGGCCCCCACGAAGGCGTATCGGCCGATGGTCACGCCGCAGACGATGGTGCAGTTGGCTCCCAGGGTCGCTCCGGCCTTCACCAGGGTGGGCCGCACCTGGTCCATCTTGCGGATGGCGGCCCGGGGATTGTAGATGTTCGTAAAGACCATGGACGGCCCGCAAAACACGTAGTCTTCCAGGGTGACTCCTTTGTAAACCGACACGTTGTTCTGGATGCGGCAGCCTCTGCCGATGGTGACATCGGGGCCGATGACCACGTTCTGGCCGATGTTGCAACCTTCCCCGATGACCGTCCCGGAAAGGATATGGGAAAAATGCCAGACGGCCGTCCCGTCGCCGATCTGAACCCCATCGTCCACGACGGCCGTGGGGTGGATGCGCACTCGGCCCGATGCGGAAACGGACGGGGAGGCGGGCTGCGGGGCGGCACTGACGGCGGTCCCTGGGGTGGCGGCGGGCATGCGGGTGCACCCCGATTCCAGGGAGCGTTGGGCCAGGTTCAGGATGCGAAGGACCTTCAAGCCTTCGCGGCCGTCGGTTCGAGGGCGGGCGCCGTCCCGCACGCAGCGGAGGAAGTGTTCGCATTCCACCTTGAGCGGTTCGGCTTCGACCACATCCACCCGTTCGGGGTCGGCCTTGGCCGGCACGGGGACGTTGTTTTCCCAGCGGATTTCGTGGGGGTAAAGAAGGAGCTTTTCCGGCCAGGGGCGCGTGTCGTCGAAGACGGCCATCTTTCGGTCCCCCACCACCACGAGCTGCTGCACCTTGAAGGGGTGAAGCCAGGAGACGAAAATGTGGGCGCGAAGCCCGGAGGGGAATTCCAGATGGGTCGTCGTCACGTCGGCGATCTTGCGGTGCAGGTAATTGCCGCCCGTGGCCCAGACGGCTTCGGGGTCTTCCGCCGCCAGGGCCAGGATCATGGAAATGTCGTGGGGGGCGAAGGACCACAGCGCGTTTTCTTCCCGGCGGATCTTTCCCAGGTTGAGGCGATGGGAATAGATGTAGTTGATCCGGCCGAGGTCTCCCGAAGCGGCCAGGTCCTTGAGCTTGACGAAGGCGGGGTGGTAGTGGAGAAGGTGTCCCACCATGAGGGTCAGGCGCCGATCGTCGGCCAGGGCGATGAGCTCGTGCGCTTCGCCTTCGTCCAAGACCAAGGGCTTTTCCACATAGACGTGCTTTCCCGCAAGGAGCGCTTCCCGGGCCAGGCGGAAGTGCGTTTCCGCAGGTGTGGCGACAACGAGGGCCGAGATGTCGTCCCGTTCCAGGACGGCGGGAAGGGAGAGAGCGGTGGCGACGTCCGGGTAAAGATGGCGGTAGTGGGCGAGCAGGGTTTCGTTGGTGTCGCAGATGAGCTTCAAGGCCCCCAGGGCGTGATAGTTCCGCACGAGATTCTTCCCCCAGTACCCGCAGCCGATGACGGCCACAGCGGGGGGATCCTGGGTTGCCGGGAGGGGTGATGGGGCTAGGGATTGCACCTGGGGCGACTTTTCCATGGGGGGACTGACCTCCATTTTCCGGCGAATGTCCATGGGCTGGGTAGGGTCAAGGGACGACTTCCGAGAGCACTTTTATGAAATGAGAACATGCCTGCGCCTTTCGGCGAAAAAGCATCTCCCTTCACCCGTGGGCGGGCCTACGCCTGAGGGCGGGTGCACGGAAGGACGCAGGGGGCATCCTGGGGGGTGTATTCGGGAACCAAGGTTTTCAGGGCGCGGCGGACGGCGGCGGCGTCCTGGGCCAGGGCCGCGGCCACCAGGTCCTGGAGTTCCCGGGAAAACCGGGGTGAAGACGATGTCCACGTCCACGCCGGGGCGCTTTCCGCACAATCGAATGAGGTCCCGGGCCATGTCGGCGATGCGCACCGGGGTGCCCATTTCCAGGACGAAGATCTCGCCCCCGCGGCCCAGGGTCGCCGCCTGCAAGATGAGCTGGGCCGCTTCGGGAATGGTCATGAAATACCGGGTGACCTGCGGGTGGGTGACCGTCACGGGCCCGCCCCGCTCGATCTGCTTCGTAAAGAGCGGGATGACGGATCCCGACGAGCCGATGACCAAGAACTCACGAGCGGCTACTGCTGTGTGAAAAAGAACAAATCAGCCGTGTCACCTCTACACTATCTTGTTTCCACGCCCTTATGTGATATCTTCAACTCACAGCACTCTCTTCCAGCAAAGAGAGTTCTCTCCTGTGCCGGAAACGGTGTCGCCCAAGATGGCAACGGATCTCATTGTCCACTGCCCTATTACAAACGGACAGGACACTTCCAACCGCTGCATACCCGCGCCGCCTTCTGGGCGTGCGATCCCGAGCCGACCTCCCAATTCACGTCGGGCCGTGGCAGCTCCAGCTCGTCGAAGAACACCTGCGACATGTTGGCCTCGTAGTGCCGGCCCGTATGCACGAGAACCTGCTCAAAGGTCTCCGGATGCTGCGCCATTTCGTGCATGGTCGGCGCGATCTTCATAAAGTTGGGCCGCGCGCCCACGACGTGAAGGAAGCGTTGTTTCATGGCCGCCATGTCAACCCCGCTACGACCATCCGGCAAACACGGCTACTCTCGTCGCTTCGCATGCCATCAGAGATCCGTTTCTTTACTCTCTTGCAGAAGCTGGCTAAACAAATCCGCGCGAATATGAAAGCCGGCCCTTTGCCGCAATTCCTCCATCGCTGCGCGTAGCGACGACAATCTCCCCTCACGTCGTGCCCGCAAGAGGATGCCCAAGACGCCAACGACCTTCAGCCCCAGGGATTTGGCAACCCGTCGCCCCTCCCGCTCATCCAACAACGTCCACTCCGCCTGCATCTGGACCGCCAACGCGATGGCTTCGGCTTCACCTCGATCCAGCTCACGCTGAAGCACCCGAGCCAGCGCCCGCTCTCTCACCTCTTCGACTCGAAGCCATCCTTTCTCCAACGCCTCTCTTACCGCCGCAGAACCGGGCAGACTCTCTTCAACGCGCAGCTCCTCCACCACCCCCACCGGAATCCACACCTCGCCGAACTGCTCACGCAGCAAGGGAAGCTGTCCGATAATCGCCAGGTTCAAAAGGGGCGAGGTGTTACTCACCACGGGCATACATGAGATCGTCCTCCATCTCCTCCTGTCCGTAGTGCCGCAGGATGCCTTGCTCCCCTAATCGTCGGCCAAACTCGTATTTTCCAAGTCCTGCCAGCTCTGCGGCCTTACCCAACGACAAAAGCCCCCTGGCATATAAAGCCACGGCTAGCTCCACCAGGAGCTCTTGGGCCATGCGCTCTTCCGGTAGACGAATTGCCTGAACAATGGCATCGGGAATCTGCAATTGTACGCTCATGGCCTCTCCTCAACCATATCCCGATTCCTTCATGTAATTCGCTCAATGTCCTCAGCTCCCGATACGATGACCCGATCGGGTTTACAATCCAGAGCCAAATGACGCCGACCTTCTCCGCCACGAATGATACAAATTTTCACAAAAGATCTTCTCCCGCGGCAAAACCATTCCGGCAAGGCTCAGCCGGCTTCAGGCAGGAATCATCTCAGCGGGCGAGGGAATGAGCGCCACTTCAAATTGCAGCTTGTGTTGCAATACCTCAGAAGCATCCAGCACTTCGATGCCGATCAGCCTACCCTGCCTGTCAAAATCGGCATGTACGCCAGGTGACACGGTTTCGGTCTTCGCCGCTTTCTCACCTACAGGGCCCAACCAGATATACAACAAGTCCCGCAAAGGGTCATATTCAATCTTCATTTCGCTCCCCTCCGCGGAAAACGATGCCCATAACGAGCCTTCGTCGTCAATAAGATAATCCCTTCATCGGTGACCTTGTAGTACACCGTCACCTCTTTCTCCTGATAGAATTGCCCTTCCCATTCCGCCGCGGAGTCAAACACCATAACTTTCCCTGCCGTACCCGGTTTGACATCACTGGCTTCCCAACCAAGGGTTTCTTTTCGCGGCAAAACTACTCGCACAAGGCTCAGCCAGCCTCAGGCCGAGAACGCCCCAGCGGGCAAGGGCATGAGCATCACCTCACATTGCAGCTTGTGTTGCAACATCTCAGAAGCATCCAGCACTTCGATGCCGATCAGCTTACCCTGCCTTTCAAAATCAGCATGTACACCCGGTGTCGCGGTTTCGGTCTTGGCCGCTTTCTCACCCTTAGGGCCAAACCAGATATACATTTCACCCGCGGGCGGGCCTAAGGCTGAGGCCTCGTGCACGGAAGGACGCAGGGAGAATCCTGGGGGGTGTATTCGGGAACCAAGGTTTTCAGGGCGCGGCGGACGGCGGCGGCGTCCTGGGCCAGAGCTGCGTCCACCAGGTCCTGGAGTTCCCGGGAAAACCGGGTGGGGAAATCTTCCCCCGGCGCCCCGGAGCCGTTTCCGTTGGGACGAAGGACCAGGATCTTTTCGTGGGCCGTGTGCTCGATCCCTTCATCGTGGGTGATGAGTTCCTCGTAGAGCTTCTCCCCTTCCCGAAGGCCGGTGAAGACGATGTCCACGTCCTCGCCGGGGCGCTTTCCGCACAATCGGATGAGGTCCCGGGCCATGTCGGCGATGCGCACCGGGGTGCCCATTTCCAGGACGAAGATCTCGCCCCCGCGGCCCAGGGTCGCCGCCTGCAAGATGAGCTGGGCCGCTTCGGGAATGGTCATGAAATACCGGGTGACCTGCGGGTGGGTGACCGTCACGGGCCCGCCCCGCTCGATCTGCTTCGTAAAGAGCGGGATGACGGATCCCGACGAGCCGATGACGTTTCCGAACCGCACGGCCATGAAACGCGTTTCCCCGCCCCGTTCGTGATACGTGCGCAACAAGAGCTCCGCCGTCCTCTTGCTCGCCCCCATGACGTTGGTGGGCCGAACGGCCTTGTCCGTGGACACCAACACGAAGCGCTCCGCACCGTACCGGGCCGCGAGATCCATCACGACCCGGCTTCCCAAGACGTTGTTGAAGACCGCCTCCCAGGGGTTCAGTTCCAGCATGGGCACGTGCTTGTAGGCCGCCGCGTGGAAGACCACCGCGGGCTCGTAGGTCAAAAAGATCTTTTCCATGAGCGGCTCGTTTTGCACCCGGGTCAAGAAACAGCGGTACGACCGGAAACCGACGCCGTGCTGCAGCTCCATCTGGATCTCGTAGAGGTTCGCCTCGCCCGCATCCACCAGGACGAGAAGGCTCGGGGAGAATTTGACCAGCTGCCGGATGAGTTCCGAGCCGATGGATCCCCCGGCCCCCGTGACCAAAACGCATTTCCCGCCCACGCACCGCCGGATCCCCTCCAGGTCCAAAGACACGGGAGGCCGGCCCAGAAGATCCTGGTAATTGACGTCCCGCAGGTTCCGGACACTCACCTTGCCGTTCATGAGGGCCCCGATGGCCGGAAGGGTCCTGTAGGGAACGCCGCACGCCTTGCACAGATCCACAACGCGGCGCATCTCCCGGCCCGAAGCCGACGGCATGGCGATGAAGATTTCCCGGACGAAGAACCGCTCCGCCACCTCCGCGACGGCATCCACCGGCCCGAGCACGGGAACGCCGTGGAGGGTGCGGCCGTGCTTTCCGGGATCGTCGTCCAGAAAACCCGCCACATGGTAGTTCAGGGACGGATTGTCCAGGATTTCCCGAAGCATCTTTTCCCCGGCCTGGCCCGCGCCGATGATGAGGACGCACTTGCCATTGTTGCCGGGTCTGCGCCGCACGGGGACCGGCAGCCCCACGCACACCTGGCTCCCGGACCGGGACGCGTACCAGTTGCGGACGAAACCTCGAAGGCCGCTGCACAGGACGAAGGTGAGCACCGCATCCAGGACGAAAACCGCTCGGGAAAGGCCCTGGAAGCGCGACGTGTACACGAGAACCACGGACGTCATGGAAAAGGACGCCGCCACGGCCAGGCCCAGGCGCCACAGGTCCAGAAGGCTGAAAAACCGCCACATCCCCCGGTAAAGGCCCAGGGCCATGAAAAACGCCAGCTTGAGCGGGATCATCCAGGCAAGGAGCCGGCCCATTTCGCTCAGGTGCGGCTCGAGCTGGAACTCGAAGCGCAAGGCGTAGGCCCCCGCAAGGGCCGCGGCACAACACGCGCTGTCGGCCGCCACCATGACGTAAAAGTTGGGGTTCCTCAGCGAAAACAAGGTAAAAGGGCGAACCGGGCGCGCCATGGAAGCCTCCCCCCCCCGCGGATCTTCGTCGGCGAAGACAGAGCTTCGCCAACTCGGTTCCACCGAGGCCCTAGAGCATCACATCCAGGTGGGGCGAAAAATCCCGATCATTTTACTTCGCTTTAACTCCCTGAACTTGTTTGCTATATAGGAAAAGAAACACACAGCGTCAAGAACTTTTCTTTTTGACGGGCTTTCGGCCAAAATATTGACGATCCGGGGGGGCCTCCCTGCGGCGGGAGGGGGAAGCCCCGGGCCGAGGGGGACGTGGGCGATGATCGATCTTCACATGCACTGTCTTCCAGGGTTGGACGACGGGGCCGCCGACATGGCGGAAGCCCTGGCCATGGCACGCACGGCCGTGGAGGACGGCGTTTCGGCGGTGGCGGCGACCCCCCACTGGGTTCCCGGGCTCTACGAGAACACGCGCCACCGCATCCTTGCGGCCGTGGAGCGATTCCGGGGGGCTCTGGACCGGGAGGGCATCTCCCTGCGGGTGCACGCCGGAGCGGAACTCCACCTGGATCCGTCCATTCCCGGAGCTTTGGTCGAAGGAAAGCTCCTGACGCTCAACGACGGCTTGCGCTACGTTCTCATCGAACTGCCCGGGATTTTCATCCCCGAGCACGTGGAGGGCTTCTGGTTCCGGCTTCGAGCCCTGGGCTTCGTCCCCATCGCGGCCCATCCTGAGCGGTGCATCACCGTGGTTCGAAAGCCGGACATCCTGGCCTCGTGGGTTCGCTCGGGCCTCTTGGTGCAGGCGACGGCGGCGAGCCTTTCCGGCCGGTTCGGGCCGGAAGTGCGCCGGCTGTGCGAGCGCCTCCTGGAACGGGGACTGGTCCATGTCATCGCTTCGGACAGCCACGGGACGGTCGATCGGCCGCCGAGGCTTTCAGAGGCGCGGGAGGCGGCGGCGAGGATCGTGGGCGAGGAGGCCGCGCGGGCCATGGTGGAGGAGGTGCCGCGGCGGATTCTTGCGGGGGAGGAGGTGGATCCGGGGCTGGTGCGGGCGGGGCGGCCGGGGCGTGGAGGGTGGTGGCGGAGGGTGTGGAGGTAGGGGGGGGATATCTTGCCCCCTCAGCCTAGCCCTCTCCCCCCCTCACCTTAGCCCTCTCCCCCCTCACCCTAGCCCTCTCCCCCCAAAAGGGGGGAGAGGGGATAGAAATGTTCTCCCCAAAGAGGGGAGAGGGGATAACAATGTTCCCCGCAAAGGGAGGGGATAGAAATGTTTTTCCCAAAGGGGGGAGAGGGAATGAGAATGTTCTCCCCAAAGGGAGGGGAGGGGATAGAAATGTTTTCCCCAAAGGGGGGGGAGGGACAGATGATGTTCGCGAGGGGCTGGAAGAGGGGCTGGGCGCGGGGCTGGAAGAGGGGCTGGAAGAGGGGCTGGGCGGGGGGCTGGGTTACTGGTTTGCGGGGGTGTAGCCGATGCCCACGAGGCCCATGCCCAGGTTGAGCCTCAGGCCGTAGACCATGGCCTGGAGGGTGCTCGTTTCCACGAAGATGACGTCCCGGTCCTGGACCGTCACCTGCTGGGCCTTGCCCTGCTGGATGTCCTTGAGGGCCAGTTTCACGACTTCCCGGGAACCGTCGTCCTGGTAGCGCACGAGCTTTATGTCGCCCTCATCGGCCGTCTTGGCCAGGCCCCCCGCCTGGACGATGGCTTCCTGGACCGTCATTTCCTTCTTGATGGGATAGGCCCCGGGTTTTCGCACCGCCCCGTCCACGTAGACCATGCCCGCCTCGGGAACGAAGATGACGTCGCCCGGGAGCACCGCCATGTTGAGTTCCGCCCGGCCTTCCTCGATGAGCTGTTCCAGGTCGATGAGGTACGTCTCGGGCCGGTCCCGGTCCTCCACCTTTCGGCGCAGTTGCACCATGCGGCCCGCCTTTTCCGAGAGGCCTCCGGCCAGGGCCAGCACATCCAGGAGGTTCTGTCGGGCCGGGTAGTCGTACGAGCCCGATTTTTGCACCGCTCCCAGGATGGTGATCTTCCCGCCGAACTGTTCCTTGAGGAAGATGGTCACGTGGGGATTTTGAAGGTACTTTTGCCGGTAGAGTTCTTCGATGTGGCGTTCGGCGTCCGAGGTGGTTCGCCCCGCCAGTTCCACCGGGCCGAGCAGGGGCAGAGTGGCGAAACCGCGGGCGCCGATGCGCGTTTCCGTGTTGAGTTCCGGGGCTTCGAAGATGGAGACGGTGATGAGGTCCCCCTGGTGGAGGACGTAGTCCTGGAATTCGGGAGCCCCCTGGACGGAGGCGAAAAGCTTGGCGTTGAGGTCGTCCACGGCGGCCTTTTTCGGGGCGGTCTTGGCCACCACTTCATCCAGGGTCGCCGTGGGGGCGGGACCGGAGGAAGCCGCGCAGCCCAGGGCGGCGGCCAGGACGGCAGCCGCCCCCACGCGGAAAAGGCCCCGCACGAGACCGAAAACCCTTCTCTGGACAAGCCTCATGGCCGTTCGCCCATGCTACTGCAGCCCCGCCGGCGCCGCAGGGCTCACCGGCGCCGGAGGCACGATGGGCGTGGGAGGTTTGGGCTTGGCCTCGGGAGGCACGGTTTCCTCGGGCGCCGTGGGGCCCGCCCCGCCTTCACCGTTATTCTGGGCCACCACGGCCGCGGTGGTGAGAGCCGCCGCCGCTCCCAAGCCCAGCGACAAGAGGCCCTTGGTGTGGGAATCTTCCACTTTTGCGCCGGCCGGAGCGCCTGCCCCGCCGGGGGCGCCCGCGGCGGGCGGGGTCACCTGGGCCTGGGCCAGCTGCAAGGCGTATCCCGGCCCGACCCGATGGGAGCCCCCGCCGGCCGAAACCCTCAGGGTCCCTTCATGGACGGCCAGGCGCGTTTCCTTGTCGGTCACGGTGAGGGTGCCCCGCACCACGCCCGGGGACGACGCCTGCGCAATGACCTCCTGCACTTCCAGCACATCGTGCGGGGTTCGGAAGGCCACGGGCTTGGCGTCCGAGCGCAGGGCGAAATCCAACCGGCCCGTTCGCAGCATCACGTCCCACCCTTCGGAGCGTTCCGCCACGGCGAAAACCGACTTGTCCCAGGCTCCGAACTGCACTCCCGGCATCTGGACGAAGCAGCGGCCTTCACACAGCACCACCTGGTCGCCGGAAAGGGGAAACGCCGATTGGATCCGGCGCACCTCCCGGCCGTTTTCCAGGAGGCTCACCGCCCCCTGGGGTTGGACCACCACGCCGGCGAAAGCCGCCGAAGACAGGAGGCACAGCGCCGGCACCACCCACCCCATGCGCCTTATGGTCTTGATCATCTCGGCACCTCCCCGCTTTGCGTAAAAATCCCACTTAACTTCTCTTCTTTCTTTGGCCTTGACCGGGGGCCTGGCTTTTCGTATGTCCTAGACTCGTCGGGGCAGTCAAGAGAAAAGTGCGAGGTCCACAGCGATGGCGGAACTGGCGGTTGCAGCCGCCGTGATTGCGACGGCCGTGTTTTCCTACGGCGGTTCCCACCCCGCCTACCAGGCCCCCGCCCTGGCGGGGCTCTTCGCCGGCTGGGGCCTCCTGCGCCTGGCGAACCGCGCCCGGCCCGTCATTTCTTCTGCGGCCTCCGCCCTCGTGGCGGCGGCGGCCCTGGCGGTGCCCTTGTTGTGGTGCGTCCCCGTGCCCATGAGCCTCCTGGATGCCTTGAGCCCCCGGCGGGCATGGTGGGTGCGGCAGGTGCACGAGACCGCCGAAGCGGCCGCCGCGTGGGGATCCCTGTCCCATGTGCCCTCGGAAACGGCGTTCCGGGCCGTCTCCGGTTTCGCCTATGCCTTTTTCGGCTTGTGGCTTTTCCGCCTCTTTTCCGCATCGGCCCTTTCGAGAAAGCGGTTCGTGGGGTTTCTGTTCCTCCTGGGATCCCTCCAGGCGCTTTACGGCCTCTACCAGGTGCTCGCCCCCCTGCAGGGAACCTCCCGGCCGGTTTTGGGCATGGCCCACGGGAGCTTCATCAACCGAAACCATTACGCCGCCTTCCTGGGCATGGTCTGGCCCGTGCTCGCCGCGTTCACGGCGGCCGGGTTCCGGGAGCCCCAAGCGCCGGGCGGGCTCACGGCCCGGGAAGGCCGCTGGGAACGGCGGCACAAGACCCTCCTGGGCCTTTTCGCCACCGGGTTCGTGCTCCTGGCCTTGGTCTTTTCCCGATCCCGGGGCGGGATCGTCTCCGCCGCGGCCGCCGCCACCGTTTTGGTCCTTTCGGCGGGGTCCCGGAAGAAAACCGTGACGGCGGCCGTTGCGGCCTGCTGGCTCGTGCTCCTTTCCTACGGGGCCATGATCGGGTTCGACGAGATCCTGGCCCGTTTCGACCGGCTGGAAAACGACGCCCCCGGCCGTTTCCGGCTCTGGGAGGACACGTGGCGGATGCTCCGGGATCATCCCTGGACGGGTGTGGGACCCGGAGCCTTCCAGGAAGCTCACAAGGTCTACCAGGACCACCTGCTCGAACCCCAGTTCGCCGGCCATGCCCACAACGACTACCTGGAATGGACGGCCGAATGGGGATGGCCCGCCGGCCTGGCCGGGATCGGCGCCCTGTGGGGCCTGTGGATTTACGGGCTCCTTCGGGTCGTGCGGGCTCGGCGCCGATCCCCGGCGGCGGAGACGAGCCTGGCCGCCGGAGCCCTGGCGGGGACGGCGGCCTTGATGCTGCACGCCTGGGTGGATTTTCCCTTCCGCATGGGCGCCAATGCCTTGGTTTTCTGGGCTTTGGCGGCCCTGGCCGCCGCGGAAATCCGCACCATGGGCGCTCCCGAGCCGGCCCATGTTTCCCATGTTCGGCCCTCACGGGGCCGCGCTATGAACCTTCACCCTGACACGCGATAGGACGGAAGTCATGCAGCCCAACGATTCCCAAACCCCTTTCACCCCCGACGCCGCCGCCGTGCCGGCCCCCGCTTCGCCCAGGGCGTCCCTGCCTTCCACGGAATTCCGCGAGGCCGTCCCCGAATGGGAAGACACCGTGGATCTTCGCGACTACATGGAAATCCTCCTGCGCCGCAAATGGACGGTGATCTCGGTGCTCATGGTCGTCTTCGCCACCACCCTGGTGGTGAGCTTCACCATGACCCCCGTCTTCAAGGCCCAAGCGCGGCTGGAAGTGAGCCCCAAGGAGACCACGGTGACCAAGTTCGAAGACGTGGTGGCCAGCCAGCTGCAAACCCGCGAATTCATGCAAACTCAGGTGAAACTCCTCCAAAGCGAATCCCTCGCCCAGCGCGTCATCGACAAGCTGCAGCTCCAGCAGCACCCGGATTTCAACCCCAAGGCGGCCCCGATCCAGGACGAGGGTGTGGTGAGCACCCTGCGGGCCCGCCTTCGCGACGCCGTGCGTTCCCTCCTGCCCGGCGGGCCGCAGGAGCGCGACGAGGAACGGGAGAGCCTGGAGATCGAAAAGGCCGTGCTGGCTGTCTTCGCCGAAAACCTCAGCATCACCCCCCAGCGGGACAGCACCGTCATCGATGTGGCCTTTTCCAGTCCGGATCCGAGAGCGGCCCGGGACGTGGTCAACGGGCTGGTCAGTGAATTCGTGAGCTGGCAGATGGACAAGAAGCTGGCGGCGTCCAAGACGGCCAAGCAGCAGTTGGAAAAGCAGCTGGAAGTGGCCCGCATCCAGCTGGAAAAAGCCGAGGAAAACCTCCAGGAGTTCGCCCGGAAGGCGGGCATCGTCTCCTTGGATTCCCGCCTGAACCTGGTGTACCGCCAGCTGGAAGAGACCAACGCGGCGCTGGCGGCCGCGGAATCGGAACGCCTGGCCCAGGAGGCCGTCTACCGGCAGGCGGCGTCCGCCCCGGCGGATTCGCTCCCGGCCGTCATCGACAACAAGGTCGTCCAGGAACTGCGCAAACAGTACGTGGACTACCAGGCCCAGTACGAGGAACTCAAGGCGACCTTCAAGGACGATTATCCCCGGGTGAAGGTCCTGTCCGCCAAGATGGAGGAAGTGCGCCAGAAGATCGCCGCCGAACAGGAGCGCATCGTCCGTTCCCTGGAAAACGCCTATTTGGCCGCTTTGAAGAAGGAGGAATCCCTGAGGCAGGCCGCCGAAGAAAAGAAGGCCCAAGCCATGGCTTTGAACGAAAAGGCGGCCCAGTACAAGATCCTGCAGCGGGAAGTGGAGACGAACAAGCAGATCTTCCAGAGTCTCCTGGAACGGAGCAAGGAAATCGACGCCAAGGCGGGTTCGGAAATCAGCAACATCCAGGTGGTGGACTACGCCTCCCTGCCCTTGAGTCCCTATAAACCCAACGTGCGGTTGAACCTGCTGCTCGCCCTCGTAATGGGCCTCATGGGGGGCGTGGGCCTGGCCTTCTTCCTGGAATACCTGGACAACACCGTCAAGCGCATCGATGAAATCGCCGATCGGTTCCGCATCCCCGTGCTCGGGGTCGTGCCCAACGTCCAGCCCGCCGACGGGGCCCGCCTGGACTTTCTCGTCCGGGACGATCCGCGCTCGGGCTTTTCCGAATCCATCCGCACCGCCAAGGTGTCCCTCCAGCTTTCCGCCGCGGGGGACCTGCCCTTGAAGAGCCTCGTCATCACGAGCACAGCGGCGGAAGAAGGAAAGACCACGGTGGCCTGCAACCTGGCCCAGGCCTTCGCTTCCGACGAAAAGGTGCTCCTGCTGGACGCCGACCTGAGGCGGCCCCGGCTGCACAAGGTTTTCGGGATGAACGGCGACGCCAAGGGCCTGAGCCAGTATCTCAGCGGGTTGTGCGACGTCAAGGACATCGTGAAAAAGACCCCTCTGCCCAACCTCTATTTCATCCCCGCCGGCCCCATCCCACCCAACCCCGCGGAAATTCTCGCCTCCAGCCGCATGCGCAAGCTCCTGGAAGCCGTGGGGCGCCATTTCGACCGCATCGTCATCGATTCCCCGCCCTTCGGGGGCTTTGCGGACGTGCTCGTGCTGAGCAACCAGGCGGACGGGGTGGTCCTTTTGAGCACCCTGGGGAACACGCACCGGGAGGCGCTGCGCATCTTCCGAAAAAGCCTGCTCAACGTGCGCGCCAATCTCCTGGGCACCATCGTCAACCGCCTGGACCTGGCTTATCACTACGGCTACTACTCCAGGTACTACAGGTACTACCACTACGCTTACCACTACGGGCATGGGCGCAACGGGGATGAAGCCGCCCTGGAGGACGCCCGCCAAGGCCGTTCCCCCGACGGCGAGGCGCCTTTCAAGGATGAAAGAGGGCGGACAGAGGGATGATTCGACGAGCGGGCGCCGCGCTGCCGGCTCTGGGGCTTGCCGTGCTGCTGGCTTTCTACGCCCCCGCGCGCTACCACGTGGGGCTCCTGGACGAGGATTTCGTCCAACGGCACCCGGCGTCACAATGGTTCCCCTTGGGAAGCCTGCTGGAAGGGCACCGCCGCTTCTTCCGCGATCTCGATCCCGGCGGGGCCGCCCGATCCTACCGCAGGGCCCTGGCGCAGCAGGCCACGCTCGTGCCCGCATGGTTGGGGCTCGTCCGGGCCGAAGAGTACCTGGGAAGGACGGAAGAAGCCCGCCGGATGCTCCGTTTCCTCTCGTCGGCCCTGGCTTCCGTGAGCAGCTGGAAATGGGAGGAGCTCCTCCTGGCCTACGAATTGAAAGAGGAAGGCGCTTTTCAGGCGGCTTTCAATTTCATCCTGGAACGGCTCCCCCCGCGGGTCCCCGATGCGTGCTACACGGCCCAAGCGTTCTGGGGCGGCTGGGAGTTCCTCGCCGACCATACGGATGCGGCCAATCGGCCGGTCCTGCTGGCGGAACTCATCCGGAGCCGCCGGTTGGATGCCGCTCTGGATGTGTGGGACCGGGCGGTGCGGGACGGCCGGGAGCCGGACGAGCGGCTCACCTTTCGCCTGGTGGACGCCCTCCTCCGGGACGGGCGGGTGGGTGAGGCCAAAACCCTATGGAAACGCCACGTGGGACACGACCACCCCTTGGTGCACAACGGGGGGTTCGAGCGGGCCCCCGCCGAGGCGGCCTTCGGATGGCGCATCGCCCCCAACGGGGCCGTTCGCGTGGAACGCACCTTCACGGAAGCCTTTGAAGGACGCTACAGCCTCCACGTGCGTTTTACCGGAACCGCCAACGTGAACTTCCACCACGTGCGCCAGACGGTTCCGGTGGATCCCGGCGGGGAATACCGGCTGCGTTTCGCGAGGAAATCGCGGAACCTTTCCACGGACAAAGGCGTCTACCTGGAAGTTACGGGATTCGGCTGTTCGGGGCTTCGGGCGGCGTCGGAGCCCGTTTTGGGCACGCACCCCTGGGAATGGGACACCGTTTCGTTTCGCGTTCCCGAAAGCTGCCAAGCCGTGGAAATCCGCCTGCGCCGGCAGGAAAGCCTCAAGTTCGACAGCAAGATCGTGGGGGATTATTGGCTGGACGCCGTCAGTGTGGAACGGTCATGAAGGACCCCAAGCCCGACCGCGATTTTCCGGATCTGGACCGCTTGATCGAGCTGACCGCGCGCACGCGCTCCCTGGACGCCCTGGCCCTGAAGATCGCCGCGGACGCGCGGCTTCTGCGGCAGCTGCGCCTCGCCCAAGGCCTCCTGGAGCGGCGCCGCCCGGATGAGGAAGCCCGCCTGAACGCCGCATGCCAAAAGTACGGCCTGGCCGTCTCCCGCTTCGACCACCGCGTCTTGTACCTCGCCCATGTGCTGGGGGTGAGCCCGTGCCGGGACGACCCCTACGCGGTGCTCGGCCTCTCCAGGAACGCCTCCGCCCAGGAGATCAAGCGGGCTTTCCGAACGCTCAGCCTGGAATGGCATCCCGACCGGAACCCCGGCCGGGTCGAAGAGGCGGCGGCCATGTTCCGGAAGATCCGGGAGGCGTACGCGGTTTTGAGCGACCCGGCGCTTCGCCGCCGCCTTTCGGCACCCCCGCCGTCCATCGCCCCCGTTCCCCCATGCGACGACGTAGGGGAAGACGAGCCTTCCGGGTTCGGGCGTGCTGGATCGCGGCGGTTTGCAGGGCAGCTGGCGGCTCTCGTGGCGATCCTGCTCGGCGTCACCTTTTTGGCCGATTTCCAGAACTGGCTCACCCCCCGCCGGTACCCGGCCAAGACATCCCAAGGCCAGACGGCTTCGGTCGTTGCGGAAGACCCCAAGGCCGTCTCCCCGCCTCCGCCCTCCGCAGCTCCCCAGGCCACCAGCCCGGAAGCGCCCCGCCCCCACGAAGCGATGCACGAAGCCCCTGCTTTACCATCCGCCGCCCCGGCCCCCTCAGGGCCTCCCCTTGTCCGGGCGGGCGGGGCGCCTCCTGCGGAAGGGCCGACTCGCCCTCAAGCCGCGCCGGCGACGGATCCGGGCCCGGCTCGAAAGGAACCGCAGCCCCGGCTTCGGCCGGCATCCAGGGCCGTCTCGGCCGGAGGCAAGGAAGGCCGTGCCGAACGCCCTTCCCCGGTCCAAACCCGGAACACGGGCGACGCCTCCTCAGGGGCCGGGCCTTATGCCGCCGCGGTGCGTCCAAGGAACGCCGGGGACCCCGCGTCCGCCGGCGGGGCGGCTCCGGCGCTCCCTCGCGCTTGCCCGGTCGAGACCGCCGTCGCCCCAAATTCCCCGCCCGCCAAGGCCTCGCCCTCCAGCTCCCAGCGAAAATCCCCATCGGCCGGCGGCGCGGTCGCCACGGTTTCGGCGGCGTCTTTGGAGGAACGGATCCGGGGCTTCATCGACCGCTACTGCCGCACTTACGCCCAAAAGGACCTGGACGGTTTTCTGCGGCTCTTTTCTTCGGACGCCCTGGAAAACGGCACGCCCGTCCAATCCCTTCGGCCCACGTACGAAGCCACCTTTTCCCGGGTCACGGACCTGGCCTACCGCATCGACGTGGACCGGTGGGTTTGGTCGCAAGGGGGCGTGACGGTCTACGGCCGGTTCCATATCCAGGTCCGGTTCCAGGATCGGCACGGGGCCCATTCGCGGGGGACGGTGACGCTGGGGTTGGAGCCGGAGGGGGAATCCTTCCGGGTGAGGTCGTTGCAATACGCGTTTGTGAACGCTGAAACGTTCTGACGGGGCGTCGGGCGTTGGGCGTTGCCGCGGTTCGGGCTTGGGGCGGGTGTGAGGCCTTCGCTTTTTGCGCGTGCCTCTTGGGCATTGGGCTATTGCGGCCCCGCTCCGAAGGGGCGTAGCATCCCAGCCCAGGGCATCGGCCTGGGATCCGTAAGCCGCCCCTCTCTTCGCATCAGCCCAGAACGGGCGAAACAATCGTCTCGCGGCCCAGGACCCGGTTCCTCCCGCGGCGGTGATCCCCGTAAGCGGCCTTGTTCAATGTTGGGGTTCGCTACGCTCACCCCAACCTACAGGGAACAGGGAATAGAAATATGGCGGGGGGCGAAGGGGTGCTCCCGACCCCGCCGGATCGGCGGGGTCGGGAGCGTACCCAGGGATCACAGGCGGGCGGCGAAGAACTTGAGCGTGGGTTTGTCTTCAGGAAGGGGGAGCCGGTCCGTGCCGGAGCCGTCTTCCATGATGGGCCAGCAGGGGCCTTTCTTGCCCAAGGCCGCATAACGGAGCGCGCCCATTTCCTTGATGAGCTGCACGGCTTCGTCGAAGGCCTGGGCGCGGTCGGCCGGGGCGAGATCGGCGTTCAGGCGGCGAACGAGCCCCTGGATGAGGTCGAAATCCGGGCGCGCGTCCCCCGGAGGGGCCATGACCGGGGTGAGTTTCTGGATGCGGCGTTCGCAGTTCACCGCCGTGCCTTCCTTTTCCAAGAAGGCCGCTCCGGGCAGCATCACGTGGGCGGCATCGGCGGCCCGGGTTTTTGCGCAGTCCTGGACGATGAGCAGCTGGAGCTTGGCCAGGGCGGTTTCCACGCTCCGTTCCGGAAGCCCCAGGTCGAAGGGGTCCACGCCGACGAGGTAAAGGGCCTTGAGGTCGCCCTTTTCCATGGCTTCGAACATCTGGGGCCAGTTCAAGCCCGCATCGGCGGGAACGTCCACGCCCCAGAGGGTGCTCACCGCCTTTCGGGCCGCAGCCTGGGCCACACTTCGGTATCCGGGCAGGTACTTGGGCCACGCCCCGAAATCGGCCGCTCCCTGGGCGTTGCCGCTCACCCCCATGGCCGCGAAACCGCCCCCCGGCACCCCGAGGCTTCCCAAGAGCATCTGCAGGGCCGCGCCCATGCGGTAGAGGGATTCGCCGGCGGGGTCCCGGGCCATGTCCGCCCCGTAGATGAGGAAAGCCGGCCGCTTGGACGCATAGAGCCGCGCCGCATCCTGGATCTCTTCTTCGCTCAGCCCGGTGCGTTCGGCCACGTCCTTCAACCCGATCTTTTCCAGGCTTCGTTCCAGCTTGTCGAATTCCTGCGTGTGTTTTTCCACGAAGGCGGCGTCGTAGAGTTTTTCCGAAACGATCACCTTCAAAAAGCCGCACAGGAGGCTGGATTCGGATCCCGGCTGGAGGGCGAGATGCCGTTCGGCGTTCTTGGTGAGGGCCACGCGGTCCGGGTGGGCCACGATCATGACGGCGCCGTCACGCACGGCCTTGCGGGCTCGAAGCGCGGCAATGGCGTGTTTTTCCAACGTGTTGGATCCCAGCACCAGGAGGCTCTTGGCCAGGCCGATGTCGTCCAGCGGGTTGGTCATGGCCCCCCAGCCCACGCTGCTGCTCAGCCCTTCATAGAGCGGGAGCTGCCACGGGCCGCCCACATTGTCCACGTTGTTGGTCTTCAGGGCGCCTCGGGCGAGTTTTTGGAGCAGGTAGTATTCCTCGTTGGTGAGCATGCCGCCGGCGACGATCCCGACGGATCCGGGTCCGTGCTTTTCCACGATTTCGGCGAGCTTGGCCGCCGCCGCATCCAACGCCGCATCCACGGCCGCCGGCCGGGGCTCGCCCGAACCGTCCCGCACGAAGGCCGTCTGGAGGCGGTTCGGCGTATTGACGAAGTTGTAGTTGAACCGGCCCACCTTGCACAAGGCGCCCGTGTTGGCCGGGGCTTCAAAATCCCCGTGGACGGTGACCACCTTGCCCTTGTGGGTGTCGTAGACGGCGCCGCAGCCCATGGGGCACTGGAGGCAGATGGTGGCGCCTTTTTGCAGTTCCCACGCCCGCACCTCATAGCGGCCGGCTCGGAATCCGATGGCGTCCACCGGGCAGAAATCGGCGCAATGGCCGCAGAATTCGCAGCCCGCGTCCTGGAGCGGCAGTTCGAAGGCCGTGGAGATGCGCTGTTCGAAGCCGCGCCCCACCTTGGTCCAGATGTCCGCGCCTTGGACATCATGGCAGGCGCGGATGCACCGGCGGCAGAGCACGCACTTGTTCATGTCGATGTGCAGATAGGGGTTGGGGTCGGAATCCACCGGATGCTTGTGCCGTTCGCCGGGATAGGCGTCGGGCTTGACGCGAAAGCGATAGGCCAGATCCTGGAGTTCGCACGCCCCCGTGGCCTGGCAGGTCATGCAGGCGTTGGGATGGTCGGAGAGCAGCAGTTCCAGGATGGTCTTTCGGGATTCCTGGACTTTTTCCGAATCCGTTTCGATGACCATGCCTTGGCGGGCCGGAAAGACGCAGGCGGCCACCAGCGTCGACCAACCCCGGCGGACGTCTTCCACGACACAGATTCGGCACGCTTCCTCAAGCGGCAGGTACGGATGGTAACAGAGCGTGGGGATGTACACCCCGGCCTTCTTCGCCGCATCGAGAATCGTCGCCCCCTCTTCCACCTGCACTTCTTGGCCATTGATCTTTAACGTGATCGTCGCCATAGGTTCCATCCCTCTTCTCTCGGACGCGCAGGAGCGCGTCCCTTCAAAATCGCGGCCGCGGCCGCTCTCACTGTCGTCTCTCCGGCGCGACGTTATCCCTTGGGGTCGGCCTTATTTCTTCTTTTTCTTCTTCGCCGCCTCGGCCATGCGCTCACGAAAGGCCTTCTTTTTCTGGATTTCCACAAGAGCCGTGCACACTCCGGCGCGGCATTCCTTCTTTTCGATATGCTCGACGAACTCATCCTTGAAATACGTGACGGCGCTCAGCACCGGTTTGGTGCTCGCCATGGCGAATTGGCAGTGGGGGGCGTAAATCATGGTCTCGCACAGGAGCCCGATCTGTTCCAAATCCTCCATGGTGCCTTGCCCAGCCACGATCCGATCCAGGCTTTCTTCCATTCTCTTGATGCCCAGCCGGCAGGGAACGCACTTGCCGCAGGAAAGGCCTTCCTCGAAGGCGAGAAAGTACCGGGCCACGTCCACCATGCACACCGTGTCGTCGATGGCGGCGAGAAGGCCGCTGAAACGGTCGTACAGGATATCCGTCCGGTAGGACCGGTCCGGATTCACGGAAAGGTAGGGAAAAAGGATGCGACCGCGGCACAATGTCTCGCGCACCACTTCCCGGGCCGCTTCCGGAGCCACCCTGAGGTAGAAGAAGCCCTTCTGGGGAAAGCCCACGAAGGGACCCAGCGTGCACCGGCCCGAGCAGCCCGTTTTCGCTTCCCCCACCGGGATCGCCAGCCCGTATTCCGCCAGGGCCTTTTCAAGGGCTTCCTTGAGGGCCGGGCCGTCGCAGGTGCACTCGCCCCGCGGCGCGCACACGGTGAGGCACGCCTTCTTGGAATCCGGGTCGCAGAAAGGCCGCCCGCTCAGACGCGGCACCGCATCCCGTTCTTCCGCCGAAGGCGCCGCAGCCTTCACGGCGGCACGCACACTATCCAGGACCTTTTCTTGAATATCCTGCCTGAGATTCCTAAGCCGTTCCAGCATCGTCGTATCCTTGTTCCTCTACAAGGGCCCCGGCCTCGCCGCTAAGGCAGAACGGCGACGGTCGCTTCCGCAAGAGCCACAAATCGATCGGGGAAGATGCCCACATACACCATGGCGATCACAAGCACGGCGCTCATCACCCGCGTCCACGTATCCACCCGGACCGGGGCGTATTCCCGCACGGGTTCCAGGAGATAGGCCGCCTTGATGACGATGAGGTAGTAATAGAGCGATATGGTGGCGTTGATCATGCCGATGATGACCAAGAGGAGATAGCCCTTTTCCAAGGCCGCGGCGAACACCAGGAATTTCCCCGTAAAGCCCAGTGTGGGCGGGATTCCCGCCAGGCCGAAGAGGGCCAGCATCAGGGTCATGGCCAACAGGGGCGATCGCTTGTGCAGACCCGCCAGTTCCTTGATCTGCAAATTATGGCCGTCCGGCGCCACCTTGATGATGACCATGAAGCAGGCGAAGTTCATGACCAGGTACGCCAGGGCGTAGTAGACCGCGCTGGAATACCCGCGCTGGGTCATGCACAGGATCCCGATGAGCATGTACCCGGCATGGGCGATACTGGAATAGGCCAGGAGGCGCTTGATGTCCTTCTGGACGATGGCCACCAGGTTCCCGAAGGTCATGGACAAGACGGACAAGACCACCAGGATCTCAATGAACACCTCCGATTGGCCCGTGCTCATCCCCACGAACCGGATCACCATGGCGGCTGCGGCCATCTTGGATGCCGTGGCGATGTAGGTGGTCACCTGGTTGGCCGCTCCCTGGTAGACGTCCGGAGCCCAGATGTGGAACGGGAACAGGGCCTGCTTGAAGAAGAAGCCGCCCAGGGCCAGCAACAGCCCCACCACGGCCGCCGGCTGGTTCAAGACCTCCGGGAGTTTTCGGATGATGTCGGCCAC
Source organism: Desulfosoma sp. (assembly GCA_037481835.1). Classification (GTDB taxonomy): domain Bacteria; phylum Desulfobacterota; class Syntrophobacteria; order Syntrophobacterales; family DSM-9756; genus Desulfosoma. The sequence goes on from JBBFKW010000001.1 coordinate 133,389, forward strand.
GTAGGTCGTGTGGGTCATCCCGAAGAGGTAGCTCATGCCGAAGATCATGAGCGCCGAGGCCGTGGCGCCCACCATGAAATACTTGATCCCCGTCTCCACGTACTCGTCGGCCCGATGCCGCATGGGAACCAGCAGGTAGAGGGAGTAGGACGACAGTTCCAGGGCGATGTAGATCGTCAGGAGCTCGACGGCACTGACCAGCATCATCATGGCCAGGGTGCAGACGGAAAGGAGGAAGTAAAATTCCCCGTGCTTTCTCGGTTCGATCCCATGCAGTTCACTGCACACCATGACCACGAAAAACATTCCCAAGGCCAGGAACACCTTGAAGACTTGGCTGAACAGATCGACCTTGTAGGAGTCGAAAAACAGGAACCCCTCCATGCGGGCGCACGCCACGGTCACCGCCAGCCCGACGCCCGCCAGGATCACCGCCCAGCGATACAGGCGCCTGGGGTCCGCCTTCTTCTCCAGGGAACAGACGAAGAACACGGACGCAACGGCCACATAGTACAATTCGGGGCTAAACAGGGTCCATTTCATCATGACCAAATCATCCCTCGTCTCGCTACAGGCTGTTCACGAAAGGAACCACGGCACTTTGAATGATGTCCAAAATGAGCCTCGGGAACAGGCCGAAGAAAATCAAGATGCCCACCAGGATGATGCGCGGCGAGGCCAAAAACAGGGGCACGTCGGGGATGTGTTCCCACTTGGGGTTCTTGTCCCCGTAGAACGTCTTTTGGACCACCCGCAGCATGAACAGGGCGCTGACCACCAGTCCCGAAACGGCTAGAATGCCCCGCACGGGATAGGTCTTCACCGCGGAGATGAAGACGAGAAGTTCCGCCCAGAAGCTGCTCATGCACGGCACCCCGATGCCGCAAAAGGCGGCCAGGATGAAAAAGGCCGACGCCTTGGGCATGGTCTTGGACAGGCCGCCCAGTTCGGGGATCATCTTGGTGTGGGTCTTGTCGTAAATGTAGCCCACGGCGGAGAAGAACAGGGCCGTCATGATCCCGTGGGAAAACATCTGGAAGACGGCGCCGTTGATCCCGTCCACGGTCATGGTGGCGAGCCCCAGGCCCACGATGCCCATGTGGGAGACGCTGGAATAGCCGATGACGTATTTCAGGTCCGTCTGGGCAAGGCCCACGAAGGCGCCGTAAACGATGCCGATGGTGGCCAGCAGGGCCATGAGGTCGGACCAGTAGACAAGCCCTTCGGGGCACAGGGTCATGCCCACGCGCAGGATGCCGTAGGCGCCGAGCTTCATGAGCACGCCCGCGTGGATCATGCTCACCGCCGTGGGCGCCGCCACGTGGCCCACGGGAGACCATGTGTGGAACGGCCACACACCGGCGAGGATCCCGAAGCCCAGGTACAGCATGACGAAGGCGATGCGCTGGACCTGGACGTCAAAGCCGAGCCGCTGGAGTTCAAAGAGATCGAAGGTGGTGCCTCCGGCCACGGCCCACAGGTACAGGATCCCCGGCAGGATCAAGGCGCTTCCCGCAAGGAGGTACAGGGTGAGCTTCATGGCGCCGTATTCCTTGCGGGTGCTCCCCCAGATGGCGATGAGCGGGTACATGGGAAAGAGGGAGACGTCGTACCAGACGAAGATGAAGAAGAGGTCCATGCTCATGAAGACGCCGTAGACGCCGGCCACCAAAAGGTAGGTGAGCGCGAAGTATTCCTTGACGCGCTTTTCCAGTTCCCACATGGTCAGGACACCGGTAAAGAGCACCACGGCGGTCAGAAGAATCATGGGGACGTTAATGCCGTCGGCGGCAAGGAAATAATAGATCCCCAGGCTTTTTACCCACAGGACCCGCTCCACGAACTGCAACCCGCCCTTCTGGGGGTCGAAGGCGAAATACACGTAGAGGCTGAGCGCCAGGCCCAGGGCGGCGAACCCCAAACTCACCTGCTTGACCAGCTTGGGGCGGTCATCGGGGATGAAGAGGATGACCAGGAGCGCCAGCAGCGTGGAAAAAAGGATGGCCGACAGGATCGGAAACTGCGCAAATTCCATGGCTGTCATAAGCATGCCCACTCGCGTTTAAACGTTCCCTTCGCTTCGTCCGTCACCGCAGCCTTCGGGCCTTCAGACCCCTCACAAGGCGAAGACCAGCACCAGGACCCCCACGGCGGCCACCATGAGCACCAAGTTGTATTGGAGCATCCCGGACTGGAGGAAACTCACCGCACGGCCGCCGCCCACCGTAAACCGGCAGATGCCGTCGATCCCGCCGTCGATGACCCGGCGGTCATTGCGGGTAAAGATGTTGGTAAAGCCGCAATAGACGCACAGATCCAGGGCCTTGCGGTAGAAATGATCCATGTACCAGCGGTTGGCGAAAAGGTTTTCCACCGCGGGAAACTTCCGCAGGAACCCTTCCTGGGTCGCCTTCTTCCAGCCGAATTCCAGGTAGGCGAAAAAGACGCCGCCCACCGCCAGGCTCACGGCCGTGACGAGGAGCAGGTAATGCCCCAGGCCGTGGCCGCCGTGTTCGGCCGCTTCATGCCCGTGGGCCGCGGGTTCCAGACCCAGGAGGTAGCTCTGCAGTTCGTTTTGGAAAAACCCCAGCACGAGCGTCACGGTCGCCAGGATCATGACCGGCCAGGCCATGGCCCAAAACACATGGCCGTGATGTCCCCCTCCATGGTCGTCCCCATGACCATGCCCCCCGTGGGCCTCTTCGTGATGATGAGCCGGTTCGGCCGTTTCACGGGGAAAAAGGATGAAGAAGATGAGCCGGAAGCTGTAGTAGGCGGTCATGAGCGCCCCCAGGAGGCCTGCTGCCAGGAAGAGCTTGTTGGGGTGCGCCGCGAGGACCCCAAGGATGGCTTCCTTGCTGAAAAAGCCGGAGAAGGGAAAGATCCCCGCCAAAGCCAAGGCGCCGACCGTCATGCAGATCATGGGGATGGTGAGTTTTCGGCCTCCGCCTCGGCCGATCTCCCGCATGTCGTTGGTGTGGTATTCGTGGATGAAGATGCCCGAACACAGGAACAACAAGGCCTTGAATCCCGCATGGGTCGTGAGGTGGAACACCCCCGCGAAATAGCCGCCCGCCGCCAGGCTCATGACCATGAAGCCCAGCTGGCTCACCGTGGAATAGGCCCACACCTGTTTGATGTCGTAGGTCACGAAAGCCATGGTGGAGGCCAAGAGCATGGTGATGGTCCCGATGACGAGCGCAACGGCCATGGCATCGGGAGACGCGGCGAAAAACGGAAAGATGCGGCTCATGAGATAGACGCCCGCCGCCACCATGGTCGCCGAATGGAGCAGGGCGCTCACGGGGGTCGGGCCTTCCATGGCGTCGGGCAACCAGGTGAGCAGCGGAAACTGGGCGCTCTTGCCCACAACGCCGCAGAAGATGAGGAGCGCTCCCAGGGTGACCACGGCGGGGTGGATATCCCCGGCTTGGGCCGCGTGGTTCATGTGGAGAATGCCCAAATCGCCGAAGCCCAGAAGGACCGTGATGATCCCCAGGAAGAAGCCGATATCGCCCAGGCGGGTCATGACGAAGGCCTTCTTGCCCGCCTGGGAAGCGCTCCATTTTTCATAGTAGTACCCGATGAGAAGATAGGACGCCAGGCCCACCAATTCCCAGAAGATGTAGAGCTGCAGCATCCCGGGGGCGATGACCATGGTCATCATGGCCCAGGCGAACAGGGACTGAAAGGCGTAGTAGCGGCTGAAGCCGGGATCCCCGTGCATGTAGCCGATGGAGTAGACCTGGACGAGAAAGCTGATCACGGCCACAATGGTGAGCATGAGCAGGCTCAGCCGATCCAGCAGGAACCCGAAGGGAATGACCATGTCGCTGGAGATGATCCAGGCCCACTGGTATTCCACGGGAGCCGGGGCGTGACGCAGGGTGATGAGGAGATACAAGGCGGATCCCAGGCACACCGTGATGGCCCCCACCGAAATGGCGCAGGAAAGCCTCTGGTACGGGCGGGTGAAAATGAGGATGACCGCCATGGACAGAAACGGAAGGGTGGCACAGGCGAAAGCCGCCGTCAGAACCGGATCGTGCGCTAGCCACATCATGGACATCGTCCTTCACACGCTGAAGTTACGGATGACAACAGGACACCTTCCCCCGAACGCACGGGCGCTTACCCCCGCATCCGCTGCGCCCGCTCCACGTTGATGGAACGCAGCCGCCTGAACAGCGCCAGGATGATGCTCAACCCAATGGCCGCCTCCGCCGCCGCGATCCCCATGACGAAGAGCGCCACGATCTGCCCCACGGCCGGTTCGGGCGCCAGGAAACGGTTGAAAGCCATGAAGTTCAGGTTCGCGCCGTTGAGCATGAGTTCGATGGAAATGAGCATGCCGATGAGGTTTCGGCGCATGAGCACCCCGAAGAGACCCAGGCTGAAGAGCACCGCCGCGATGGTCAAATAGACGCTGAGTGAATTCACGAAGACAACCTCCGGCTGAATCCTGTGGTCACAATGGCGCCGATGATGGCCACCAGCAGCACCAGGGAGATGATTTCAAAGACCAGGGCGTAGCGCGTGAGGAGCAAGTGGCCGATGGTCGTGATGGTCCAGTCCGCCCCCCGTTCGGCCGCCGGCTTCCACGCGGTTTTCCAGGACACGGCCGTGACGGCTGCAAAGAAGATCGCCGCCGCCCCGATGCCGGCCGCCAGTTTGGGCATGCGCCTCTTGGGCACTTCCAGGTGGAGCGGCCGGGACAGCATGATGGCGAACACGATGGCGATGCAGATGGCCCCCACATAGATGAGGAGCTGCATCAGGGCGAGGAAGAAGCTTCCCAGGTAGAGGAAGAGCGCCGCCACGCCGGTCAGGCAGAGGATGAGGCCCAGGACGTTGTAGACGATGTTTCGCGGAAAGACCGCCAGGGCGGCCCCTGCGAACACGAAACCCACCACGACCCAAAAGACCGCGTGGGCCAAACTGTCGATGACGAAGCTTCCGCTCATGATCGGCTGTCCTCCATCCTCGCAACCAAATCCACCACGCCGTCCCACCGGGATTCGCCGGCAAGCTCGTATTCCGTGGAAAACTTCAGGGTCTGGGTCGGGCAGCTTTCCACGCACAGCCCGCACAGACTGCAGCGCGTGTAGTCGATCACGTAATGCGTCGCCACCTTGCCGCTGCGCGCATGGGTCTTCACCCCTTGGACTTTGATCACGCCCGACGGGCACACTCTTTGGCATGTGCCGCAGGCGATGCACCCGTGGGTGCCCGTTTCCGCAAAGATTTTCAGCTCGATGTGCCCGCGGTAGGCGGGGGACATCTCCAGGTGTTTTCGAGGGTATTGCACCGTGACCACGGGCTTGAAGAGCGCCCGGCCCGTGACTTTCATCCCTTCAATGAGGCTCCAGCCCCCTACGACGATATCTTTCCAGTATCCCATGGCCGCCCTTTGACTCCGTGTCGTTTCTTTGCCCCCCTCACCCTGCCCTCTCCCCCGGCGGGGGAGAGGGATGCAGAACCGGCTTCCCACCTTTTTCCAGGGAGAGGGGACCCACACCGGCCCGCCCTTTCCCGGGAGAGTAACAACCAGGACCGGCCCTCCCTTCCCCCATAAGGAAGGACCCAGGACCAGCCGACCCTTTCTTCAGGGGGAAACGGCCTGGACTGACCCCCCTTTTCGCCAGGCTAAAGGACCCACGACCAGCCCAGTCTCTGCCCCGGGGGAGGACCCAGGACCAGTCCAGTCCCTGCCCCGGGCGAAGGGCCCAAGGCCGGACGCCCCTCTCTCCCAGGGGCATGGAACCGGGACCTCCTCCACGCCATCCCCCCAACCGGGGGGCCTCAGCACCCACCTCATGCCCTCTCCCCCCCTCGGAAAGAGACGGTCCAGTAACCACTTCGCGCCCTCTCCCCCTTGGAAGGAGAGAGTTCCGCACCCCCCTCAAGCCCTCTCCCCCCTTGGGAGGAGAGATTACCGCACCCCCCTTAAGCCCTCTCCCCCCCCTCAGGGGGGAGAGGGTTGGGTGAGGGGGGCCAAACGAGAAGGATTTATG
>JBBFKW010000001.1:139502-287442 GCA_037481835.1 Desulfosoma sp.
CCCCCCTCAGGGGGGAGAGGGTTGGGTGAGGGGGGCCAAACGAGAAGGATTTATGAGCCTTTCCCCGCCCTCTCCTCACCGGAAAGAGGGGGTCACCACCCGCTTCGTCCCCTCTCCCCCCTTAGAAAGAGAGGGTCCAGTAACCACTTCGCGCCCTCTCCCCCTTGGAAGGAGAGAGTTCCGCACCCCCCTTAAGCCCTCTCCCCCTCGGAAGGAGAGAGTACCGCACCCCCCTTAAGCCCTCTCCCCCCTCAGGGGGGAGAGGGTTGGGTGAGGGGGGGAGGCGCCCGGCTAGATGAGCTTCAGCACCAGGGCCGTGATCACCAAGTTCCCCATGCTCAAGGGGATGAGCACCTTCCACGAAAAATTCATCAACTGATCGAACCGCACCCGGGGGAACGTCCACCTAAACCACATGAGCACAAAAAGCAGCACGTAGGTCTTGGCCAAGAACCAGACCACCCCGGGAATCTTGAAACTGAACCCGAACGGGCCGTGCCAGCCCCCGAAAAAGAGGCTCGTCGCCACGGCGCACACGATGAACATGTTCGTGTACTCGGCGAGGAAAAACAGCCCGAAGCGCATGCCGCTGTATTCCGTGTGGAACCCCGCCACGAGTTCCGATTCCGCTTCCGGGATGTCGAAAGGCGCCCGGTTCGTTTCGGCCGTCGCACAGATGAAGTAGATGACCGCCGCCACCGGCTGCAGGAAGACGAACCACACGCGCTGCTGCGCCATGACCAGCTCGCTGAACCGGAAGGAGTTGACCATGAGCACCACGCTCATCACGGACAGAAGCAGCGGGATTTCATAGGCCACGGCCTGGGCCACCGAACGAATGGCCCCCAGCAGGGCGTACTTGTTGTTGGACGCCCAGCCGCCCACGAGGATCGCCAAGACGCTGAAGGTGGAAAAGGCGAAGATGAGAAGCAACCCCACGTTCATGTCCCGAATGATGAGTTCCGGCCCGAAGGGCAACACCAGGAAGGCGACCAAAACCGGCATGAAGACGAGCACCGGAGCGATGACGAAAAGCGTGCGGTCGGCCCGAGCCGGCGTGATGAGTTCTTTGCCCACCAGCTTGATGCCGTCCACGATGGTCTGGAGCAACCCGTGCGGGCCCACTTCCATGGGGCCGAGCCGGACTTGGATGTGACCGGCTACTTTGCGTTCCAGCCACACGAGAAAGAGGGCGTTCAGCTGACTGAAAATCAAGACGATGATTAGGCCCACGATGAGCCTGAGCCAGTAGGCACCCGAAGTTGCGGCGGCTTCCATCATGACGGGACGATCTCCTTCCTGGGGTTGGCACGAGCCGTCAATCCCACGGGACGGGACTCACACACGTTCCCGGATCGCCTCAGCGGTCGATTTCCGGAACCACGATGTCGATGCTGCCCAAAATGGCGATGGCGTCGGCGACCAGCGTCTCTTTGAGGACTTCGGTCAGGCAGTGGAGGTTCCCGAAGCTGGGCACCCGCACATGGACCCGATAGGGATAGGGACTGCCGTCGCTCACCAGATAGTAGGCCGTCTGACCCCGAGCGCTCTCAAAGGCGAAATACACTTCGCCGCGAGGGGGCTTGACCTTGAGCCGCACCCGTTCCTGCCGGTAGGGGCCGCCGGGCATCTGGTCCAGCGCCTGTTCGATGATGCGGCAACTCTGCTCCATCTCTTCCAGGCGCACCCTGTAGCGGTCCAAGGCGTCACCCTTGGAGCCCGTGGGGACTTCAAAGTCGAACCGGTCGTAGACTTCGTAAGGTTCCACCTTGCGCATGTCGAAGGCCACACCCGCCGCGCGCAGGTTCGGGCCTGTGACGCCGAAGCGGCGCGCCAGATCCTTGTCGATGATGCCCACATCGCGCACGCGGTGGATGAAGATGACGTTTTTCGTCACCAGGTTGTGATAATCGGGCCAACGGCTGCGAAGCCTCTTGATGAACGCCCGGGTCTGCTCGATGAACACGTCGTCCACGTCGCGGGCCACCCCGCCGAATCGGCAATAACTGTACGTCAACCGCGACCCGCTCACCCGGTCCAAAATGTCCAGGATGTTTTCGCGGTCGTCGAAGCAGTAGAGGAACGGGGTGAAGGCGCCCAGATCCATGAGGAAGGTGCCGAACCACAAGAGGTGGCTGGAAATGCGGTTCAGTTCCGCACAGACCACCCGGATGTACTTGGCCCGCTCGGGAGGCTCAATCCCCGCAAGCTTTTCCACCGCCAGGCAGAAGCCGTGGTTGTAGATGAGCCCCGAGAGGTAATCCATCCGGCTGGCGTTGGGCATAAACTGCAGGTACGTGCGGTTTTCGCCCATCTTTTCATGGCCGCGGTGCCCGTAGCCGATGATGGGGTCCGCTTCCAGGATGTATTCGCCGTCCAGGGTGAGGAGCACCCTCAACACCCCGTGGGTGCTCGGATGCTGGGGCCCCAAGTTCAGACTGTAAAGCTGCTGCTGGACCGGTTGAGGAAAGTGTTCAGCCATAAACCTCTTCCCGTTTGCGGTAAGCGTGAACCGTCCCGAAGTCCTTGCGAAGCGGATAAAAGTCGGCGTCTTCCGGAAGCAGGAGGCGCCTCAGGTCCGGATGGCCCGAAAAGCGCACCCCGAAAAATTCCCAGGCTTCCCGTTCCTGCCAGAGGGCCGAGGCGAAAACGCCGGTCACCGACGGGACCTCCCCATCGTGGGGGCACAGCACCCGCACGGCCGTGCGGGCCCTCGGTTCATACGCATTCATGTGGTAGACCAGCTCCAGGGTGTCCTGGAAATCCAAGCCCGTGAGCGATTCCAGGTAGAAACCGCATTCGTTGAAGATCTCCATGACCGCAACGAGGGATTCCTTGGGGCACGCCACCGAGTGGGACACTCCGGCGCGGAAATCAGGATCCGCCGTGATCGCCCCAGGGCCCAGGAGTTCCTGAATGCGCCGCAGCGCGTCGTCTTTCGCCGCCATGATCAGCCCACCCTTTCCAATCGCCGGAAACGGCGCAACACGTTGCGCTTCTCGCCCTTGGTGATCTTGTCTTCCAGGGCCAAGATGCCCTGGATGAGCCCTTCAGGCCGGGGAGGGCACCCCGGAATGTGAATGTCCACCGGCACGATGAGGTCCGCCCCGGGCACGATGGCGTACTGCCCCTCGTATTCGAAAGGGCCTCCCGAAATGGCGCAGTTGCCCATGGCGATGCACCACTTGGGGTTGGGCATCTGGTCCCAGAGCATCTGGATGGCCGGCGCCATTTTCTTGGAAATCGTCCCCGCCACGATCATGACGTCGGATTGGCGCGGCGACGGCCGAAAAACCCCTGCGCCGAACCGATCCAGGTCAAACCGGGACGCTCCGGCGGCCATCATTTCAATGGCGCAGCACGCCAGCCCGAAGGTCATGGGCCACAGGGAATTGGCCCGTGCCAGATTGAGAAGGTCGTCCAGCAGGGCGAACTGGATTACCGGCTCTGTTCTTTGGTTTTCCACTCAAACACTCCTTTTCGCCACGCGTAGACAATCGCCAGGGACAAAATGCCCAGGAAGAGGAACACTTCGATGAAATCGCGGAAGGCGTACTTGCCGTAGGCCAAGGTGACCGGAAAGAGATAGAGCACGTCCACATCGAAGGCTAAAAAGATGAGGGCATAGATGTAATAGGCGGCCGTGAACTGGATCCAGGCGCTCCCGATGGTTTCCATGCCGCTTTCATAGGTTTCATCGCGACGGCGGCCAGTGCTGCGCGGAACAATCAGGTGGGAAAGGATGATGGGAATGACCGCGAACACCACGCCGACCAGAAGGTAGAAGGCGACGGATAGGAAATCTCCGAGCAGGGCTTGCGGCACCATAGAAAGTCCCTCTTATTCGATGTAGATGGCCTTGAACTTACAGGTCTCGATACAAATCCCGCACCGGACGCACACTTCCTCGTCAATCACATGGCATTCCTTGTTCACGCCGATGATGGCGTTTTCCGGGCAGCGGCGCCGGCACGCCCCGCACCCCGTGCACTTGTCCACATCGATGACGTACTGGATGAGGGGCTTGCAGATCTTGGCGGGGCATTTCTTGTCGTAGACGTGGGCTTCGTATTCGTCGCGGAAGTAGCGCAGAGTGCTTAAGACCGGGTTGGGAGCGCTTTTCCCCAGGCCGCACAGGGCCGTCTCTTCAATGGCGTGGCAGAGCTCCTCCAGCTTGGTCAGGTGTTCCGGGGTGCCCCGGCCTTCGCACATGTCCACCACCAGCTCGTGCATGCGCTTGACACCGACCCGGCAGGGGATGCACTTGCCGCACGATTCTTCCACCAAGAAATTAAGGAAGTATCGGGCCACATCCACCATGCAGGTCACTTCGTCCATGACGATCATGCCGCCGGAGCCCATCATGGACCCGGCTTCCTTGAGCCTTTCGAAATCCACGGGAAGGTCGATGAGCCGCTCCGGCACGCACCCTCCCGACGGGCCGCCCGTCTGCACCGCCTTGAATTTTTTTCCGCCGGGAATGCCGCCGCCGATGTCTTCGATGATGGTGCGCAGCGGCGTCCCCATGGCCACTTCCACCAAGCCCGTATTGTTGATCTTGCCCACGAGGGAAAAGATCTTGGTCCCCTTGCTCCGTTCCGTGCCGATGGAAGCGTACCAGGCGCCGCCGTTGTTGATGATGAGCGGCACGTTGGCCCAGGTCTCCACGTTGTTCAAATTGCTCGGGCGGTTCCACAAGCCCTTTTCCACCGTGTGGATGTGCTTGCCGCGGGGCTCTCCGATCTTTCCTTCCAAAGACGCCATGAGCGCCGTGGACTCCCCGCAGATGAAAGCGCCGGCCCCTCGGTTGACGTGGATGTCCAAACTGAAGTCCGTCCCCAGGATGTTTTCCCCAAGAAGGCCGTATTCCTTGGCCTGGTGGATGGCCCAAATGGCGTTTTCCACCGCCATGGGGTATTCGAACCGGACGTAGATGTATCCTTCCCGGGCGCCGATGGCGTAGCCCCCGATGATCATCCCTTCCAGGACCTGGTGAGGGTTGCCTTCCAGAAGCGAACGGTCCATGTAGGCGCCGGGGTCGCCTTCGTCGGCGTTGCACATGACGTATTTGATGTCCCCGTGGGCCCGCCGGCACGACTCCCACTTGACGCCCGTGGGGAACCCGCCCCCGCCGCGCCCCCGAAGGCCCGAGATCTTCACTTCCTCGATGACCTGCTCGGGCGTCATGCCGGAGAGGACCTTGGCCAGAGCGGAATAGCCGCCCCGGGAGATGTAGTCCTCGATGTCCCGAACGTAGTTGCTGCCCGTATCTTTAAAGACGATGCGCTGCTGCTTGGCGAAAAACGGAATTTCGTACTCGTGGACGATGCGGTTTCCCGTGGTGGGATCCACATAGAGGAGATCCTCGAGGACCTCGCCGCCGAGAACGCTTCGATCCACGATTTCCGCCACCCGATCCGGCTTCACCTTTTGGTAAAAAACCTCTTCGGGCTCAATGACCACAATGGGACCGGCGGCGCAAAACCCGTTGCACCCGGTGGGAACCACCATGTATTCGCGGGTAAGCCCCTTGTCCTCCAGCACCTTCACGAAGGCGTCCACCAGTTTATGGCTGCCCTGGGAATGACATCCCGTGCCGTTGCAGACGCGGATCCGCTTACGGATGTGTTTGCGCTTTTCGATGATCTGCTGCCGCAACGCGTCCAGATCTTGAATGCTCGTGAGCCGCTTCATGGTTTTCCACCTACGCGCTCTTGGCTTTGATCTCTTTGACCAGCGCCGCCATCTTGTTCGGGGTCATCTCACTGTAGGTTTCCCCGCTGATCACCACCACGGGCGCCGAGGCGCACGCCCCCACACAGTTGACCGTCTCCAAGGTGAGCGCCAAGTCTTCCGTGGTCTGCCCCGGCTCCAAACCGAGATCTTGTCGCACGCGGTCCAGAAGCTTGGGCGCCCCTTTGACGTGGCAGGCCGTCCCCGTGCACACCTGCACCATGGTGCGCCCCCTCGGGGTGAGGCTGAAGACTTTGAAAAAATTGGCCACACTGTAGATCTGGTTGATGGGCATGCGCAGCCGCTCGGAAATCCGCAGCAGGCTCTCCTTCGGCAAGTAGTTGAACTTGTGATTCACGTCCAACATGATCTGAAGGAGGGATTCCGGCTTGGCGCCCCATTGATCGATGACCGCATCCACGTCCTGAAGCATTTGTTCCATAGAAAGGAGCCTCCACACATCTCAATGGGTCGGGGCTGATTCATGCGGGCTCAAGAACACGACCCGGGGCTAACACGTGATTTTTTGCACAACGTCTCTCTGAAGGTCAAGGAAAAAGTGTGCATTGTTCCCGTTTCCGTGCGCCTTCTCCCGGAGGGGCGGCCCGGGATGGGGTCCTTCGCCCCTTCGGACCTGGGGTTGTTTATGGGACGCCCCGGATTCAGGGCGTTGCCCTGGGCTCTGATGCTTTGCCCCTTCGGGGCAAGGAGTCTGCCATTGCTATGCCCTTGGGGCAAGGAGTTCGCCATCGTTTGCCCCTTCGGGGCTAGGAGTCTGCCATCGTTGGGCCCTTCGCGGCTCGAGGGCTTTGGGCCTCGCCGTCCCCCCCGGGGATCCGCCCCGGGCTGCCCTGGTGCGCCCCTGCGGGGCTACGTCGTGGGGGCGGCGTTCAAGCTAAAGGAAAAAACGGAGCCTTTGCCCTTTTCGCTGGTCACCGTCAGCGTTCCCCCATGGGCACGCACCACCTTTTGGGCGATGGCCAAACCCAGGCCCGTCCCCTGCTGGGAGCGGATTTCCCGGTCCTTTCCTCGATAAAATTGGTCGAACACAAAGGGAATTTCCTTGGCATCGATCCCCACTCCCGTATCTTCCACGGATACGGCGACACACGACCCTTCCCGCTTGGCCCGAATGGCGACGTGCCCCTTTTCCCGGTTGTACTTAATGGCGTTGGAAATGAGGTTGCTCAAGGCTTCCCGCAGGGAATCGGGATCGGCATAGACAGCGGGAAGGTCTTCGGGAAGCTCCACCCGGACCGTGACCCCCTTTTCTTTGGCCGAAAACTCCAGTCCCTTCAAGGCGGCGTCGATGCAGTCTCCAAGGCGGGTCGGCTGGAGCTTCTTGACGATATCGCCCTCGCTGAGGCGGCTCATGTCGAGCCAGTCGTTGATGAGCTGCATGAGGGATTCCAGGCGTTCCTTGGCCCGGGAGAGCATTTCCTGTTGGGCTTCGCTCAGCTCCCCGCCGATGCCGCCCAGGAGGACTTCGAAGTACTGGAGGATGGCCGCCAGAGGAGAGCGCAGCTGATGGGTGACCATGGTGACGAAGTTCCGCTCCATGGTCTCCTTTTCCTGCCGCAGAGCCCGGGATTCCAAGTCCAGGCGCCGCTTTTCCAAGCCGCGGCGCACCACGATGAGCAATTCATCGGGGGTGAAGGGCTTGGGCAGATAGTCGTAGGCCCCTTCCTTCATGGCCGCAACGGCGCTCTCGATGGTGGCGTAGCCGGTGATGAGCACCGTCACGATGCTGGGATCGAAGTCCCGGATGCGCCGCACCACTTCGACCCCGTCCATTTCGGGCATTTTGAGATCCACCAGGACCAGATCGCAGGGGTCGCACAGGAGCTTTTCCAGGCCTTCCCGGCCGCTGGCCGCCAGGACGACCTGCATGCCCTCTCGAGCCAACACCCGCCGGCACGACACTCGAGCGATTTCCTCATCGTCGATGACCAAAATCTTGGGAGGATCCACGGGAGAGCGCCCTTTTCGATTGTCCGCTGCGAGCTCGAAACGATGGCCGTGAAAATGGCTTCGTCTTTCGTCCGTCCCTCGAGAAAAGGCGGGACTTTCCGTGCCGGCGGCCGGCAGGCCGGCTCTTTGCGTCGGGATCCCGCCCTATGACGGCCGGCGTCGCGCCAGGAGGTCCGCGACGCGCTCCAGGAGTTCCTTGGGCTTGAAGGGCTTGTCCAGATAATCGTCGGGCTCCGAGAGCGAGCCCATGTCTTCCGCGTCGTTGAAGGCGAAACGCGACCCCGTGTCCGCGCGGACACTGGAGACCATGAGGATGGGGATGTTTTTCAAAGCCGCCAGCCCAGGGTCGGAGCGCAGGCTGGTGACCAGGCTGAAGCCCTCAAAAATGCTTTCCATCATGATGTCCAGGATGATGAGATCGGGCTTTTCCTCTTGAACTTTCCGCAGCCCTTCCTTGCCGTCCGAAGCCACGATCACCTCATAGCCGTCGGCAAGCAGGATCATCTTCGTCGACTTGGCGAAATCCGCATCATCGTCCACTATGAGAATCTTTGCCTTGGTCGCCATGAGCTCTTCCTCCAGCCTCTCGGGCCCATTCCGTCGGGAAGGGCGGCACAAGAACATGTGAAGTGATTCTTGAGGTTACCGGATCGCCCCTTGTGTGTCAACGGGATATCGGCTAGGGTTGTCACGCCCTAGGCCGCGCCGGCACTGCGGCCTCTAGAACAGGTAGAAGAAGTCTTCTTCCAGGTCGAAGCGGAGCCTTTTGAGCATGAGGGCCACGTCTTTGGTCTTGCCGTCCCGGGTCATGAAGTAGTCTTCCAGCGTGGCTTTCACTTCGAAGCCCAACTGGCGGAAGGCGCGCACCGCCAGTTGGTTTTCGATGAGCACCTTGGCTTTGAGGAAGTAGAGGCCCTGGCGCGTGCCGATTTCGATGAGTTCCTTGATGAGCGAGGAGCCGAGGCCCAGCTGGCGATGATTGGATCCCACCACGACGTAGATTTCGGCCACGTGCCTGTAGGCTCCCGCCATGCGGTTGAGGGACGCCAGGCCGATGATGCGCGTTCGAGGGCCGTTCCAGGCCGCCAAGGGAAGCACCCGGACGAGGTCCAACTGGCGGATCCAGGTGCCCACGGTGCGCGGATCCGGCACCTGATCCCGAAAGCCTTCCACTTCGTGGTCGGGGATGTCATGGAAAAAAGAGCGCACCGCCTCCTCGTCATCCCGGACCAGCATCTTGAAAAGGACCGGCTCTCCGTTGTTGAGGAGGCTTTCCTTGGGCTTGGGGGCTTCAAAGCGCATCATTGTGTGCATCCTCAAACCTTTTCACGGGAATATCCCTGCAGGCTCTTATCGATCCACGGGTTGTGCAAACCCCTTTTCCTTTACTGGAAATCGGCGCGACACACAAGATCCAAAGGCGCGGCCGACGCCCCGCCTTTGGGTTTCATGGCGCTGGACGGGGGCATGAGGGTGTTGCGTTAATTTTTGAACGGATGGAGGGATCCATGAGAATCGGTTTCATCGGCGGCGGCAACATGGGAGAGGCGCTGGTGCGCGGTTTGATTCACGCCGGGATCGTCCCCCCGGATCACATCACGGTCTATGACGTCCTGCAGGACCGCACAGCACACCTCACCCGGACCTACGGCATCCGGGCCGCGGAACGACTCGATGAATGTGCGCTGTCGGCGGACACACTCGTTGTCGCCGTAAAGCCCCAAAACGTCCCCGAAGTCTTGGAGGAACTGAGCCGCTCGGCCCCGCACCGGCCGCTCGTCATCAGCATCGCCGCCGGCGTGCCCGTTGCGCTCCTGGAAGCCGCCCTTCCCCAAGGGACTCCGGTCGTTCGGGTCATGCCCAACACGCCCGCCTTGGTCCTCGCCGGAGCCAGCGCCTTGGCCCGGGGCCGTTACGCCGACGACACCCACATGGACCGGGCCCTCACGATCTTTCGCGCCGTCGGAGTCGCCCACGAAGTGCCGGAAAAGCTCTTGGACGCCGTCACGGGCCTTACGGGAAGCGGGCCGGCTTATGTGTTGTGCTTCTTGGAAGCCCTCATCGACGGCGGCGTCCTCATGGGCCTTCCCCGAGCCACCGCCGCGGACCTGGTCATCCAAACCGTTCTCGGCACGGCCCTCATGGCCCAGCAGACGGCAAAACATCCGGCAGCGCTTAAAGACATGGTCACGTCCCCTGGGGGAACCACCATTCACGGGCTGGAAGTGCTGGAATCGCGCGGTTTTCGGGGGGCTGTCATGGCGGCGGTGCGAGCCGCCACGGAGCGGTCCGCGGCCTTGGGCTCCGCCGCCGCCAAGGAAACGGCCAAGGAAAGCCCGAAGTGACCCCCCAAGAAACCCGCGGCCGGCCCCAAGCGACCGGCGGGAACTCTCGATGGACGCCGGGCACGCCAAGCCCCGCCCGATGAAGGAGGCCCTGGAAGAGGCGGATGGAGACTCAAGGACAAGGAGGGCGCATGGAGGCTTTTCTCAATCCCAAGTCGGTGCTGCTCGTGGGCGTGACGCGACGGACGGGCGTCGGCGCTTACAACAATCTGGAAGTGATGCGACGTTACGGCTACCGGGGCCCCGTTTACGTGGTTCATCCGTCCGAGACGGAAATTTTCGGGCACCCGACGTATCGCTCCGTGGCCGAGGTGCCCCAGGTGCCGGATCTGGCGGTGGTTTCCGTCGGGCGGGACCGTGTGGTGCCGGTTGTGGAAGACTGCGTGCGCAAGGGCATCCGAAACGTTGTGGTCATCAGCCAGGGGTTCGCCGATGCCGACGCGGAAGGCCGAGCGTTGCAGGACAAACTGGTTGCACTCTGCCGCGAAAAAGGCGTCCGCGTGCTTGGGCCCAATACCATGGGCATCTTGAACGCCTTCGACGGTTTCAGCACGGCTTTTATCGACATTGCCCGAGACCCGGCTCCTCCGCCCCTCACCCTGGTGGCTCAGTCGGGTGTCCTCCAGGTGGGGATTGAATCGTTCACGGGGCGGCTGGGCAAAGCCATCGACATCGGCAACGGCTGCGACATCCATTTCGTCGACGCCTTGCGCTACTGCGCCGACGATCCCCAAACGGAGATCATCGTCCTCCACATGGAAGGCATGCGGGACGGCAGAACCTTTCTGGAAGTGGCCGCATCCATCGCTCCCCAAAAACCCATCGTGGTTTTGAAAACGGGCCGAAGCCGTGCCGGCGCCCGAGCGGCTCTGTCCCATACCGGCTCTTTGGTCGGTGAAGACGCCGTCTTCGATGCGGCGTTCCAGAAGGCCGGCCTGATACGGGTGCGCACCATGGTGGAGCTGCGGGCCGTGTGCAAGGCGTTTCTCCATTTTCGCCCCATGGAAGGACCCAACCTGGCGGTGCTGACGGCTACGGGGGCCTGCGGCATCATGACCGCCGATGCCTGCGAAGATTTCGGCCTGCAGCTCGCCCCCTTTCCCGAACAAGCCCGAGGCCTCCTGGAAAATCCCAAAATCGCCTGGCACCGCCTCGGAAACCCCGTGGACCTGTGGCCTTTGGGCATGGTGGGCGGATCCTTTCCCCATGTGCTGGAAATGGCCGCCGGAGCGCCCCTCGCCAGCGAGGACACTCACGCCGTGTTGGCCATTTTTCCGCGCATGGCCTCGCCGCTGCACGACAACTTGCGCTACGAAGCGGTCCTTCGCCGGGTGCAGGAAAAGAACGGCTCGCGAAAGCCCATCGCCTGTTGGGTATACGGGGACGGCGGCCGAGAAGAGGCCGAACGGCTGGAAGAGATTCCCGGCGTCGCCTGCTTCGCCGGTATCGATGAAGCCGTGATGGGCCTGGCCGCCACCTACCGGTTTCATCAACTGAGCCGGCGCGCGGGGGTAAAATCTTTCAGGGCACCGTCGTCGGCTCGAGACAAGATCCAGGCCCCGGAGGGCGTGCTCCTCGGGGAGGCGGCATTGGAATGGCTTCGCCGTTATGGCATCCCGACGGCCCCGTCCCTGGTCACCGGCGACCCGGAAGCGGCCGTCCGGTGGGCCCATCAAACGGGCTTTCCCGTGGTGGCCAAGGTGATCTCCCCTCAGTGGGTCCATAAATCCGATGCGGGCGGCGTCATAACGGGCATTGACGATCCAGACGCCCTGCGCCGGGCATTCATTGATGTGGTGCGTCGCTTCCGCGCCGCCTGCCCCGACGGGGAACTCACGGGCATCCAGGTTCAAAAGCAAATGAGCGGCTGGGAAATGCTCCTCGGCATCAAGCGGGACCCCCAGTTCGGGCCCGTGGTGGTGGCGGGAATGGGCGGCATTTACGCCGAGGTGCTCCAAGACGTGCGCCGGGCCTTGGCGCCTCTGTCTTCCGAGGAAGCCCGGAACATGATCACGTCCCTTCGCCTTTACCCGCTGCTTCAAGGCGTTCGGGGAGGGCCGCCGGCCCATGTGGAATCCCTCACGGCCGCTCTGGTGCACCTTTCGGAGCTCGCCTGGGACCATCCGGAAGTGGCCGAACTGGACATCAATCCCATTTTTGCCTTCGCCGAAGGCTGTTGCGCCGTGGACTGCCGCATCATCCTCGGCTAAAATCGGACGAAAGATTCTCAGGCCCCATTTTGGGAAACGGCTTTTCGCCCTAGGGACAGGGAGCCCGAACCATCATGGTGGAAGCGTCGGAGCTGAGGCAAAGCCCGTTTCTTGCGGACGTCCCGGACGGGGACGTGCAGCGGCTGGCGGAGTTGGCCGTCTTGGTCCATTTCAGGGAAAGCGAGATGATCTTTCAAGCCGGCACGCCGGCGAAGAACCTTTACTTGCTTAAGTCCGGATCCGTCCTCTTGAGCTTTCCCACCGGGCGCTCACTTGTCCTCCGCCAACCCGGCCAAGCTCTAGGCTGGTCCAGCCTGGTCAGTCCTTTTCATTATACGGCGACGGCCGTATGCCTGACGGATTCGGTTCTCTATCAATTCAGCAATGCGGAACTGTTCAGCCTCTTCCGCATGGACTCAGGCCTGGCCACGCGCATCACAGCCAAGATCGAATCCGTTATTCGGGAACGGAAGCCTTACCGGATGCCGCGAACCAGCCAAGGAGGAGGGGAGAGCCGATCATGAGGGGACTTTCGGCCATCGCCGCGGCCAATGGATGGTTCATTACCTTTACCGGTTTAGCCATCGTCTTTACGGGCCTTGCGGTCCTCGCCGGCTTCATTGCGAGCCTCGAAAAGCTTCTCTCCCTTTGGGAGCGGGGGGCGGCGTGGCTGAAGCGCCTTTTGACAAGGCAACCTCCCGGCCCTGCGCCCATCCCCCTCGCTCAGGAAAGCCCGGCCCCCATGCCTCAGGAGAGCTTTTCACCCCGAGCGGTGTCTCTCAGCGGCGAGACTTTGGAGGTCTATCAGTACTTCCAGTGGCTGACGCGAAGGCAAGGGGACGTTTTCAGTCTTTCCCGGCTGCTGGAGCAGGCGGAAAAAAGAGGCATCCCCCGCCCTCATTTCCACTTGAACGAACTCCTGCTTCTCGGCTTGATCGAAGAACTGCAGGGAGAAGATTGCGGTTTTTACCGCTGGACGCCCGGCGTCACCGTCCAACCCGAAGAGTGAGGCCCCGGATTTTTCCCTGAACCGAATCCGCCGGCAAAAACCGGGCCGCCGTGCGCGGTGTGCGATCCGCTCACGAAAGGGAGCCGCCCATGGACATGATCGTCGAGTTTCTCAAAAACACCGGTTTCGGCTTGGTGGACTATCGCCATTTCATCATGATTGCGGTGGGGATCGGTTTTATTTACCTCGGTATCGCCAAGCACTACGAACCCCTGCTTCTCGTCCCCATCGGCTTCGGCATTCTCATGGGCAACGTCCCCATCTTCAAGGGGCTGGGGCTCGGCATTTACGAGTCGGGCAGCGTGCTGAACTACCTTTACTTCGGCGTCCGCCAGGGGATTTATCCGCCGCTTATCTTTCTTGGAATCGGGGCCATGACGGATTTTTCCACCATGCTGGGGCGGCCCAAGCTGATGCTCTTGGGGGCGGCCGCCCAGTTGGGCATCTTCGTCACCTACCTGGCCGCCTTGGCCTTGGGTTTTCCTGCAAATGAGGCGGCCTCCATCGGGATCATCGGCGGGGCCGACGGTCCGACGGCGATTTTTCTCACATCCAAGCTGGCTCCTGACCTGGTCGGACCCATCGCCATTGCGGCTTATTCCTACATGGCCTTGGTGCCCGTGATCCAACCGCCCATCATGTTTCTCCTGACCACGAAGAAGGAACGCCTCATTCGCATGAGCGACCCTCGGCCGGTGAGCAAGCGGGAAAAGATCATCTTCCCCATTGCGGGCTTTTTACTGTGTTGTTTTCTCGCGCCCGCAGCCTTGCCTCTTCTCGGCATGCTCTTTTTCGGCAATCTCCTCAAAGAATGCCTCGTCGCCGACCGCCTTGCCCAAACGGCCCGAACGGCCCTTATCGACATCGTCACCATCATCCTGGGCGTCACGGTGGGCGCCTCCACCCAGGCGGACGTCTTTCTCACAGCCAAGTCCGTGGGGATCTTCTTCCTCGGCGCCGCCTCCTTCATGGCCGCCACGGCCGGCGGCATTCTCTTCGCCAAGCTCATGAACGTCTTCAGTCACGACAAGATCAACCCGCTCGTCGGGGCTGCGGGGGTTTCGGCCGTACCCGATTCGGCCCGCGTCGTCCAGATGATCGGCAACCGGGAAGACCCGTCCAATTACCTGCTCATGCACGCCATGGGCCCGAACATCGCCGGCGTCATTGGATCCGCCGTAGCCGCCGGTGTCCTGTGGTCTTTTTTCATATCGCCTTGAAACGGCTGTCCTTAACCTGAACGTATGGAGGCTCAACCATGTTGATTCAAGAATGGATGTCCACGCCGGCCATCACCATCGATCCGGACGAACCCATGCCGAAAGCCGTAAACCTCATGAAGGAAAAGGGCATTCGGATGCTGCCCGTGCTTAAAAACGGAGAACTGGTCGGGGTCCTCACCGACACTGACATCAAACGGGCTTCCCCGTCCGATGCGACCCTTTTGGAGGTTCACGAACTGCTCTACCTGCTTTCCCGCATCAAGGTCAAAGAGATCATGAACAAGAAACCCGTGACGATCCCCATGGATTTCACGGTGGAGGAAGCCGCGGAGAGGCTTCTGGAGCACGGCATTTCAGGCGCTCCCGTCGTGGACGCCTCGGGAAAGGTTCGAGGCGTCATCACCCGGGCGGACATGTTCAAGGTACTCATTTCCCTCAGCGGGTTGCGGCACCGGGGGGTTCAATTCGCCTTTGAAATCGAGGACCGGCCGGGATCCATCAAGGAACTCACGGACCTCATTCGAAGCGCCGGGGGCCGCATCGCCAGCATCCTGGGCTCTTACGACCGGGCTCCCGCCGGATACCGCCATGTCTACATCCGAGCCTACGATCTGGACCGATCCAAGCTGGGGGAACTCACGGAAGCTTTGAAGAAGAAAGCCAAAATGCTCTATTTGGTGGACCACAGGGAAAACCGGCGGGAAATTTACATTTAGAGGCGCCTTCATTCCTTGTGCGGGAGGCGGCGTGCCAGCGTCGGCGGGGGCGGCCGGGGTGCCGCTCCTGCACCGTCCCGAATGCGGTTCTTCCACTTCACAGCCCGAGATAGGCTGTCTTGACCCTTTCGTCTTCCAGGAGAGCCCGACCCGTGCCTTCCATGACGATACGCCCGTTTTCCAGAACATAGGCCCGATCGCAAATGGCAAGGGTCTGCTTGACGTTTTGTTCCACCATGAGAATCGTCATGCCCTTGTTATGGATTTCTTGGACGAGCCGGAAGATCTCCTGGGTCAGTCGCGGCGAAAGCCCCAGGGACGGCTCGTCGAACAGGACCATGCGCGGAAGCGACATGAGGCCTCGGGCGATGGCGCACATCTGCTGTTCGCCGCCGGAAAGGGTCCCCGCCATCTGGTGGCGGCGTTCTTTCAAACGGGGAAACAGTTCAAAGACCCATTCCAGGGTTTCCTTGCGTTTTGCTTTGGCCTCCGGCTTTAGGGCGCCCATCTCCAGATTTTCCAGAACCGACATTTCCGGAAAAAGCTGCCGACCTTCCGGGATGTGCGACAGGCCGAATTGAATGACTTCGTAGGGTTGCACCCGGTCCAAGCGCACGTCCCCGAACCGGATGGCGCCGCGTATCGGGCGGATCAGGCCCGAGATGGTTTTCATGAGCGTGGATTTTCCCGCCCCGTTGGCCCCCACGAGCACGACGAATTCGTTGGCGTCCACGTGAAATGTCACATCCCACAGCACCTGCACGTCGCCGTAGGCGACGTCTAACTGCTCCACCTGCAGCATGCCCGCTAATCCTTTCCAAGATACGCTTCGATGACGGCGGGGTGGTTGGCCACCTCTTCCGGGCTTCCTTCGGCAATGCGCTGCCCGTAGTTGATGCACAAGAGCCTGTCGCACAGGCTCATGATGACGCGCATGATGTGTTCCACAATGATGACGGTGATGCCGGAGTCCCGGATCTTGCGGATGAGGGCGACGCCGTCGGCCTGTTCCTGAGGCGTGAGACCCGCCATGGTTTCGTCCAGAAGGAGAAGTTTCGGCTTGGTGGCCAGGGCTCGAGCGATTTCCAACCGCTTGCGATGCCCCAGGGGAAGGCCCTTGGCGGAGTCGTCCTTTCTGTCCGCAAGGCCGCAGAATTCCAAAACTTCCATGGCCTTTTCCCGGCTTCGGGCCACGGATTCCGTGTGGTTGAACGCCGCTGTCATGACGTTTTCCAAAACCGTCATGCGGCGCAAGGGTTTGACGACCTGAAAGGTGCGGCCGATGCCCAACTTGCAGATCTTCCACGTGGGCAGCCCGTTCAGGGTGTGTCCTTGAAAGCGGATGTGCCCCGACGTGATGGGATAATAGCCGTTGATCAGGTTGAATACCGTGGTCTTTCCCGAACCGTTGGGACCGATGAGGCCGAAGATTTCCCCTTCGTTGACGTGGAAGCTGAGTTCGTTCACGGCCCGGAGGCCGCCGAAATCCTTTGTCAGTGCCTGGGATTCAAAGAATGGCGTGCTCATGAACTCTTCCCTGCCGCGGGGGCTCCGCCCCCGGCCTTCGAGGACCAAAGCCTCTGAATCTTGCCCCAGTCCCCGACAATGCCGTTGGCCAAGTACAGGATGACGAAAATGACCAGCAATCCGAACACCAGGACGTGCAGTTCGCTCACCCACCGGGGCGCCAGCCCGAAAAAGGAACTGCGGAACGTTTCCTGGAGGAGTACCATGATGAAAGCCCCCAGAGGCGGTCCCCACAGCGTGCCGACGCCTCCGATGATCCCCACGAGGATGGCCATGATGGAAATATGATGGAGCGAAAAAACCACTTCGGGGTCGATGAACGCCATGTAGTTCATGTAGAAGGCTCCCGCCAGACCCGTGAAGAAGGCGCTGACGATGAGCGACAGGCTCTTGTAACGGAAGGCGTTGACCCCCATGGATTCCGCCGCATCCTGATCTTCCCGGATGGCGACGAAGTAATAGCCCCACTTGGACCGCATGACGGCGTGGATGACGTAGATACACGCCAGCGCCAGAAAGAGGGCCAGATAGTAGTAGGGAAGTTTACTCCGGAAGGTCTGGATGAGCAGGATGCCTTGCATGCCTCCCGTGAAGCTCCGCCATACCACGGCCACAAGCCGAAAGATCTCCCCGACGGCGATGGTGGCCAGGGCAAAATACGGCCCTCGCAACCGGAAACACACCCAGCCGATGACAAAGCCGATGAGGGCCGCCATGGGGCCTCCCAGGACCATGCCCCACCAGGCGGAAATCCCCGCCTTGGTCGCGCACAAGCCCGCCGTGTAGGCGCCGATGCCGAAGAAGATGGCATGGCCGAAGGAGACCTGCCCCGTGTAGCCGGCGAGGAGGTTCCAGGAGGAGCCGATGACCACCCACATCAAGGCCAGGATGAACACATGCTGGTAATAATCCGAACGGACCACCAGGGGGAAAAGAAGGGACGCCGCCACGATCGCGGCGACCTGCCACCGCAGTGCCTTCATGCCGCCTCCGTTAGGTTCTAGATCTTGGTCAGGCGTTTGAGCCCGCCGGGGAGAAAGATCAGCACTAGAAGAAAGATGACCATACCCACGGCGTCTTTCAGGGCCATGGAGATGTAGGTCGCCCCCAGGGATTCCGAAACCCCCAACACCACCCCGCCCACAATGGCCCCTACGGTGCTCCCCAGCCCTCCGAGGATCGTGATGACGAAAGCCTTGAGGGTGAAGGCGCCGCCCAAATCGGGAAACAGATAATAAATGGGCAGAAGAAGCGTGCCTGCGGCCGCCACCAAAGCCGCCCCCAGCCCGTAGGTAAAGATCGTGATGCGTTCCGCGTTCACTCCAAGGAGCAGGGCGGCTTCCTTGTTTTGGGCCGTCGCGCGAACCGATTTTCCCACATCCGTTTTCAAAAGGAAGAGAAACAGGCCGATGGTGAGCAGGACGGCGATCCCGAAAGCAATGACCATGGGAAGGTTGAAGGCAATCGATCCGGCGTAGAGCGACATGGACGTATAAGGCGGCCGAACCGATTTATAGTCCGAGTGGAAAATCATGCGGGCCAGTTCCGTCAGGACCATGCCGATGCCGACCGTCATGAGCACCTGGTTTTCCGGAAGGATGCTTTCCACTTTGATGAGCGGGTTCAAAAGGTACCGTTGCAGCACCGCCCCGAGGACGAACAGGCAGGGCATGGTGATGAGCAACGCCGCGTAGGGATCCAGATGCACGTGTTCGTAGAGCACGTAGGTGATGTACATGGCCACCATCATGAGCTGGCCGTGGGCCAAGTTGATGATTTTCATCACGCCCATGATGAGGGTCATGCCGATGCCGATCAGAGCGTAGATGCCGCCCATGAGGATCCCGGCGACGACGGTTTGTATGAAAACGGCCATTGCGTCTCATCCTTCAGAGGGTGAGCCGATTGTGCGGGGCACGGGGACGCGGAGCGCCCGGGGGCGCTCCGCAGGTTGCACCTTACTTCCACACAGCGTCCCAATCGATGGGATAGACGTAGGGCTTGGTGGCGAGTTCCTTCGGCCACACCAGTTCCAAGCGGCCGTCGATCCATTGGACCAGGTAGGTGGGCAGGCGGTTTTGGTTGGTTTTCTTATCGTAGGAAATGAATTTGACCGGCCCGAAGACCGTCATCATGTCGGTTTCCGAAAGGGCTTTTCGGATATCGTCGGCGCTCGTCGATTTGGCCCGCTTCAAAACGTCGGCGATGACGTAAGCCGCGGCGTAGGCTTCGGCCCCGTGATATTCGGTGTCCTTTTTATAAGTGGCGACGAACTTGTTGTAATAATCCATCGCCCCCGGATACTTGAGCGTCTGGTACCACAGGGTTGCCGAAAAAACCTTTTCCGCCGCCTTGCCGGCGTTCTTCGGAAATTCAGGCAAGGTGAATCCCGCGGCGCCGCCGACGAACAGCTTGGGTTTGATGCGCAGTTCCATGGCCTGGCGCATGAGCAGGGAGGCGTCCATGACGTAGGAGATCATGTACACCAAGTCGGGGTTCTTGTCTTTGACCTTGACAAGGATCGGCTTGAAATCCACCCCGCCGTGTTCGTAGCCTTCGTCCACCACGACCTGGATGCCCAGCCGTTCGCAGATGGCCTTGAATTCCTGCGATCCCGAACTGCCGAAGTTGGTGTTTTCATAGAGGATGGCGGCCGTCTTGGGTTTGACCACTTCGGTCAAAAAGGATTCCAAGGCTTTCGGGTATTCACTCACCGGCGGGTTCAGGCGGAAAATGTATTCCCAGCCCTGTTCGGTGATCTTGTCGTCGGACCCCGTGTTGACGAGAAACGGGATGCGGTTCTGCTGAGCCACTCCTGCGATGGCGAAGGTTTCCGAACTGCCGTAGCCGCCGCCCAGCATGAGGACCTTGTCCTTGGTAATGAGCTTTTCCGCGGCCGATCGCGCCACTTCGGGTCGGCCTGTGTCGTCTTCAAAGAGGAATTCCAACTTCTTGCCGTTGATGCCGCCCGCCGCGTTGATTTCTTGGAGGGCCATTTCGAAGGAAAGTTTTTCAATTTCGCCAAAATTCGCCTTGGCCCCCGTAATGGGCAAAATAATGCCGACTTTGAGCGTGTCCGCGGCCCATGGGGATGCCACCCCGAAGGCTCCAACAAGAGTGAGGCACAGGGCAACACACAGTAGCTTTTTCATCGCGCATCCTCCTTGTTAAGAATGGTTGCTCGGAACACCGTCCTCAGGCTCTGCCGAAATTGCGGGTCTTCTTAAAGCGGTGGAGCCAAGGCATCGACTCTTGAAGGCGTGCTCGGGTCGTGAAGGCCCGACAAAAAAACCGAGAAATGGAACCCTTTGGAAACCGGCGTCGTTGACGGCGGCGGTTGAGCGGTTGGGGGTGGGATTTCGAGCCGGTTCGCCGCGTTCGAATCTATCCGCCGTCTCCCTTTCTGTCAAGCCTTGCCCGAAAAGGGGAGTTTGTTGGAGGCCGTTTGATCAGTAAAAAATCGTGCGGCACCGATGGTACGGGCGGCGCCGGAAGGCTTGGCGCTGGCCCAAAGACCACAGCCAATGATCCACATGAACACTTGTCACCTTCGCGGCCCCTTGTCGGTGAAAAGCTTCTTTGAGTTTTTCCACCGCCACGA
The DNA here is from genome assembly GCA_037481835.1 of Desulfosoma sp. Lineage (GTDB taxonomy): Bacteria > Desulfobacterota > Syntrophobacteria > Syntrophobacterales > DSM-9756 > Desulfosoma. The sequence continues at coordinate 159,838 of JBBFKW010000001.1, forward strand.
TGGTCGCCGCCCGGATTTCGATTTCTTCGCGGGATCCGGACAGGAGGTATCGGCCTGCGTCGATCCGATCCTCCAAATCCCGCCGATACCGGAGGATGCCCATTTCTCGAAGCACCTGGGGCAGTTTGTAGTCGGCAAAGGCCGTCAGGCGTTCTATGTCCTCAAACCGACCCAGCCCTTGCCCTTCGAACGCCGCATGGAGATCCGCCGCAAAGATTTGGGCGCGCTTCCAAAAATAGACCCGTTGCCCGTCCAGCACGAACTCATCGCGAAAGCTCATGAAATCCTCGGCCAATCGCGCCGCAAGGCGGCAGGCGGACCCATCGGCCCACGCCACAAGGTGCCGCACATCGCCGCCCCATTTGTCCAAAAGAACCCGGCCGGCTTCGCGCACGTTTTCCAGGCGGGCCTCAAAAAGGGGGATCCGCCCTGTTCCCTCGAAAACCCGGGCAAGATCACCGGGGCTCATGGCGAGAAGGAATCGGGCGTCGGTGAGCGGCATCCCGTCCAGGTAGGCTTTCTTGAGGGCGGCGGCCAAACCGCAATAGCCCGAATACCGCGTGCCGTCCAAAACCGTTTCCCAGAGGGGCTCCCCGGGATCGGGCCAAAAGCAGTGGTTCAGGACATCGAGCACAAAGATCCAGCGCGCCGTTTCTTCCGTCCCGTCCCAAAAATGAAAGGGTTCCCGCCAGGACGGCCGTTCCTCGAGGAGATGGCCCCAAGCCCTGACGGCGGGATCCACCGCCGCGCCCTCGATGGCCACGAAGCGCGCTCGGGCCGTCACCGCCCGGGCAGAATCCAGCACGGGAAATCCTTGCACCTTCCCGCCTCCTTTATCCAAATGATTTAAAGGTCCGGGGATTCGTGTTGCAGGTGAGCGTGCGAACCCCAACCTACGGCCTCATTCAAGAATTCGGCCGGCCAGACGTAGGTTGGGGTGAGCGAAGCGAACCCCAACACCCTCTCCCGCCCGTGCCGGAACTCCTCCCCCCCAGGGCTCGGAGGCTCCCCTCGGCCCCGGGCCAAGGCCTCTTGGGCACACGGTCCCGACATGCCCCTAGGGCTCGCGGTTTTCCGACCGGTTTCCGGCTCCTTCCCGCAGCCACTGGAGGAGGAACGCCCGCGTGTTCTTGGTCGGATCCTTCACCACCACAGCCAGGGCCCGTTTCAGGATCCGGCCCACCTCGGGGCCCTGAGCCACACCCGCTACGGCCATGACGTCCCGGCCGGTGATCGCCAGAGCTTTTTCCGTCAAAGCGGGTTTTTCATCCAGGATCCGCCGGATCCTCACGGCAAGCCGTTCCACCGAGCCCAAGGGATCGTCTTCTGTTCCGTGGGCCAACCGATCTGCCCGGACAAGATCCAGAAAATCTTCCAAAAGGGGTTCACCGACCCTTTGGATCAGTCGCCGCACGGCCCCGTCCTTCCACGAGTCCGTAGAATGGACCATGTGGTTTTCCACCAGGGTGACCACCTCTTCGCTCAGTTTTTTCGGCGTGAGCCACCGGGCCAAAATATCCGAGGCCATCCGGGCGCTGAGCTTTTCATGCCCGTAGAAGCGATAAACTCCGCGAATCTTTTGGCGCACCCGGGGTTTGCCGATATCGTGCAAAAGGGCCGCCAGCCGGACCCGAAGCCTCGGCGGGCTGAAGCCGACGCTCAGGAGCGTGTGCCGGTAAATGTCGTGGCGATGGTAGTGATTCTGGCGCTTGCGCCAGCCTTCGAGAAGTTCCGGGAAGAAAACGGCCGTCAGGCCCGTGCGGCGGCACAGCTCCAAGGCGTCCACCGCGTGAGGGCCCGTGATCAGCTTGAAGAACTCGTCCCGGACCCTTTCCATGGCCGCCCGGGCCAACCAAGGCGCGGCCCGACCCATCGCCTCGAGAGTTGAGCGGCTCACCCTGAAACCGAAACAGGCGACCAGACGAGCGGCTCGAAGGGGCCGCAAGGGATCTTCCCGAAATCGCGCCACAGGGTCCAAGACCCCGCGAAGCCTTCCTGCGGCCAAGTCTTTGCGGCCCCCGAAAGGATCCAGGAAAATGCCGTCGGGATAAGACAGCGCCATGGCATTGATGGTGAAGTCCCGTCGTTCCAGGTCCTTGACGATCCCGTCTTGGCCGTGTGCGGTCCAGGATGTGATTTCTACCGGCCCGTCGGGGGTGATCGCATGGAGGGTCCTGTGCCGCAGTCCGAACGTCACCAATCGGTACCGCAGGCTGAGCACCCCATGGACGGATTCGGGCGGGGCGTTGGTGGAAAAATCCCAGTCGGCGGGCCTTTTGCCCAAAAGGTGATCGCGCACCGCCCCGCCCACGAGCCACACACCGTAGCCCGCCTCCGTGATTCGCCGTGCCACGTCCTTGACCGATTCGGGCATGTGGGCAAAGACTTCCTTCGGGTCCATGGGATCCCGCACCCTTTCCACAATTTTTCTTGATCTCCGCTTTTTTTGCCTATATTAGAAGGGTCGTGGGCGATGCACAAGGATGCGGTCATCACGAAGGAGGCAGCTGTGGACGCCGTTCGGGTGATGGAAGAAGCCAATCGGATCATCGAGGATTTCCCTCTGCATCAGTACGTGCTCTACGCCATGCTTTTCATTTTGGAAATCGCCATCGCTTTTTGGATCGCCCTGAGCTTGTAGGCGCAGGGTCCGAGCCCCTGCGGGCCCTCGGCTGAAATCCAACGAGGATGAGGAAGAGCTTCATGTATCAAGACCTTCTGCGCGGACTAAGCCTTCTTTTGTTGCTTAGCAACGGGACCCAGGTGGGGGAACCCTTCGTCTTCCGTGTGCGCAGAAGGTGACGTAAGCCGCAAGGACAGGACGCGAAGGCCATGGGTTCCACCCCATGGCCTTTTTTATTTGCCGAGAAAGGAGGTGATGGACATGGGACTTGGCGGTCCAGCGGATTTGGCTGACGAAGCCGGCCCGCTATGGCACGGCGGATCGGGAAAAAACCATGGAAAGACCCCTCGAAAACGAAAGGACGAGAGCATGAGTCGTAAAATCTATGTCTTCGACACCACCCTGCGGGACGGGGAACAGGTCCCCGGAGCCAAACTCAACCGACGCCAAAAGCTGGAAATCGCCGAGCAACTGGCCCGGCTGGGCGTGGACGTCATCGAAGCCGGCTTTCCCTGTTCTTCCCCGGACGACCTCAAGGCGGTCCAAACCGTGGCCGAGCAGGTCAGGGGTCCCGTCATTGCGGGCCTGGCCCGGGCCGTCCCCTCGGACATCGATATCGCCTGGGAAGCCGTCAAGAAGGCGGAACGGCCCCGCATTCACGTCTTTCTCGGCTCGTCCGACATCCACTTGCAAAAGAAGCTGCGCCGCGACCGGGAAAGCGCTTTGCAGCAGGCGGTGGATGCCGTCAAGTACGCCAAGAAATATTGCGAGGACGTGGAATATTCCACGGAAGACGCCTCCAGGAGCGATTTCGAATATCTGTGCCGCGTCATCGAAGCCTGCATCAAGGCCGGCGCCACCGTGATCAACGTTCCGGACACGGTGGGCTACGCCATTCCGGATCAATACGGGGAACTCATTCGCAATCTGCGGGAACGGGTCCCGGCCCTGGACAAGGTCATTTTGAGCGTGCACTGCCACAATGATCTGGGGCTGGCCGTGGCCAACAGTCTGGCGGCGATCCGAAACGGCGCCCAACAGGTGGAATGCACCATCAACGGCGTCGGGGAACGGGCCGGCAACGCCTCCTTGGAAGAAATCGTCATGGCCCTTCGGACCCGGGAATCGTTCTACGACGCCCACACGGACATTGTGACGACGGAAATCTACCGCACGAGCCGCATGGTGAGCCGCCTCATGAACATCCCCGTCCAGCCCAACAAGGCCATCGTCGGGGCCAACGCCTTTGCCCATTCCTCGGGCATCCACCAGGACGGGATCCTCAAGGATCGCTCCACCTACGAAATCATCCGCCCCGAGGACGTGGGCGTCAAAGCCCACAGCCTGGTGCTCACGGCACGATCCGGACGGGCCGCCCTGCGCCATCGTTTGAAGGAACTGGGCTACAACCTGACGGACGAACAGTTCGAACGTGTCCACAAGCGGTTTATCAACGTGGCCGACCGCAAGAAGGAAATTTCCGGGCAGGATCTCACAAGTATCGTGGAAATCGAACTCACCAAGGTGCCGGAGACCTACACGTTCCACAGCCTGCAGATCATGAGCGGCAACACGATGCAGCCTCTGGCCTGCGTCACCCTGGTCAAGGACGGTCAACCCCTGACCGACGCCGCCACCGGCAACGGCCCCGTGAACGCCGTCTTCAACTGCATTGAACGCATCACGGGCCAGGAAGGAACCCTGCGGGACTACGATCTCAAGGCCGTCACCATGGGCAAGGACGCCTTGGGCGAAGCCATGGTGCGTGTGGAAATCAACGGCAGTGTGTATTCGGGAGTCGGCACCAGCCCGGACGTCATCGAGGCCAGCGCCCGGGCTTACGTGAACGCCTTCAACCGGTTTTTCGCCAACGGCACCGCCTAGTGGGGGGAATTCCCCCCTCCATCCCCGCCCCTCTTGCCTATGGCGAGGAAGAGGGGACCAAGGGGGACGGAACGTTACCCCGGGCGCTCCCCAGGGGAACGGCCGTCCCCCATCCCGGGGCTTTCCGCCCCTCGGCAAGGCTCGGCTTCGGGTTCCGGTTCGGTCGACGCCGGCGGCTCTTCCAGGATATCGCGGTATTCCACTTGGTAGATATAGAGCATGACCATGGCGAAGGCGAGGATGAGCGGCCCGTAGACGATCCCCGCCAGCCCGAACCATTGCACGCCGCCCAAGATGGCCAGGAAAATGTAGAACGTGGACATGCCCGCCTGACCCTTCATGAAGAAGGGCCGAAGAAAATTGTCGATGGATCCCACCAGGATGATAGACCAGAGGGTGAGAAATAGGGCGGCGCCGGTCCTGCCCAGAATGAGGAGGTAGAGGACCGCGGGCACCCACACGAGCGCCGTTCCCACCACGGGAATAAACGAGGTGAAGGCCATGAGCGTTCCCCAGAAAAGGCCGGGGATGCCGACGAGCCTGAGACCGATCCCGCCGGCCACCCCTTGGGCCACGGCCGTGAGAAAGCTCCCCAAGAGGGCCGATCGGGCCACGGCTTGCATTTTCTGGAGGATGCGGTCTTCTTGGTCTTCGCGAAGGGGGGAAAGGGCCTTGACGGCGGCGATCATGGATGCGCCGTCGCGAAGCATGTAAAAGAGGAAGAAGATCAGGAGGAAAAACCGCGTCACCAGCGTTGCCGCATCGCCCAGGAGCACCGCGCCGCGGTTGATCAAAAACTGCCCCACGTTCTTGCTCAGCGCCAAAAGATGGCTTTCCAGCTGGAGCTTGGAAAAATCCACAAAGGTCAGGTGGGTTTGGAGCCAGCCCAGACCCTGGACGACTTTGGGGTGGGCGGCGATCTTCTGAAGATTTCCCTGTCGGATCCATTCCGTGACGCGGCTGATGGAATCGATCCCTTGGGCGACGAGGCTGGTGGCGAAAAAGACGGACGGGAGCGCAATGAGGAAGGTGACCAAAGCCACCGTGAGTAAGGCGGCCGCGTTCTTTCGGCCGTGAACCTTCCTGAGAATCCAGGCGTGCACCGGGCCGAACAGGCTGGCCAGAAGGACGGCGAACACCCCCGTGTGCAGAAACGGCTTGACGATACCGAAAACCAGGTAGAGAGAAAAAAAGAGGAGGACCAAGAGGAAAAACCGGTAGCCGGTTTTCACCGGGTCCCGGGGCGGAGCGGCATCCTCTTTATGCATCCTTGAAGCCTTTCGTCACAACCCGCAGGGCTCGAAATCCACGAGGGCCGGCCGGGATCACGGCAATTGCTGGGCTTTTTTCTTGTAAGTCTTGGCCGTTTCCGGCTGGTTCAGCATCTCGTAGAGGAACGATTCCAGGAGATAGGTTTCTTTGAGGCCCTTGGGGTTGTCGGTCAGGAGGATTTCCGCTTTCTTGGCGAACTCCAAGGATCGCTTAGGAACGTTTTTCTGGAGCCACACCTTGGCCAACCCCAGGAACGCCAGCCCGTTGTAGCCGTCCACCTGGACGGCCTGCTCGTAAAAACCCAAAGCGCCGTCGGGGTCCCCTTTGGCCAAAGCCCGATCCCCTTCCTGGACGAGTTGGACGGAGGCGAGATACTGAGGGGACGGCTCCGCCGGCGCCGCAGTTTTTGGCGCCGATACCGGCGGTTGCTGGGCTTGAGTCAACTCCTTTTCTTTGATGGGTGCCGACGGCGCGGTTGCCTGAACCTTTTGTTCCGGGACCTTTGCGGCTTCGGTCTTGGGAGCCGGCTGCGAGCTCGGCCAGGATCCGGGAATGAGCACCGGGCGCTTGGGCGTGCAGCCCAATGCCACGGCCAACCCCACACATGTCAAGAAAAACGCCAGGCCCTCGGGCCGAGCCATCCTCATCGCCACTCCTTCGTGACCTGCAAATCTTGGGTTTCCTTATTCGCCTTCCCGGATGCCGAAAGGCGTTCCTTCGCGCTTCCGCGCGCTCCCCTATGGGGCATGGCCGCCCACCCCCGCCGCCTCATGGAGAAGATGTTCGGTTCTTCATGAAACGCCCTTTCAGCCTACAGACAGGAACCCCTTGTCGTCAATTGCCGTGAAGAGGGCACACCGTGGTCGGCACCAGCTCTTCCAAAAAATAGGCCGTCTCCGTCCTGGGACAGAAGGGTGTGGCCGGCTCCTCCGATTCCACGCATACCCGCCGTTCCACGACCCCCGGCGGGACCGCGAAAGGCTGCGGGGCGATCCATGGGCGGATGTTTTTCATGAAGCGCGCCCAAAGGCGCAAGGCTCCCGTCGCACCGCTCAACCCCGTGGACCGGTTGTCGTCGAAACCAACCCACACCAAGGCCAGAAGGTCGCTCGTGTAGCCCACGAACCAGGAATCCCGATAATCGCTGGTCGTGCCTGTCTTTCCCGCGCAGGGGAAGGTGATCCCCAGGGACGAAAGCCCGCGGGCCGTGCCTTCTTCCACGACGTTTTGGAGCATGTGCGTGATGAGAAACGCCTTGGCCGCACTGGTGACCGTGGTCATTTCCACGTGGCGCCGTTCCAGGACCGTTCCCTTGGGGGTAACCACCTTGCGGATGGTCAGCAGTTCCGGCCTTTGCCCTTCGTTGGCCAAGGCGGCATAAGCCCCCGCCATTTCCAAGGGGGTGACTTCGAAGGCCCCCAGGGCCAGAGAAGGAAAAGGGTCGAGCCGGGAGCGGAATCCCAGCCGTCGGGCCGTCTCCACCACCTTTTCGAAGCCGATCTGGGCGGCCATGTTGACGGTGGCCGCGTTCAGGGAATACGTGAGGGCTTCCCGCACGGTCACGGTCCCGCGGTAGTGCCCGTCGTAGTTTCGCGGAGTCCACACCGAACCGTCCGCCTTGTACACCTTGGGCACATCGTCGATGCGGCTGATGGGAGTCAGCTGATCCAGGGCGGTGAGGTACACGAACGGCTTGAAAGCAGAGCCGGGCTGTCGATGTGCCTGGAGCGCTCGATTAAAGGTGCTCAGCGCGTAATCCCTTCCGCCTACCAGGGCGGTAAGCGCCCCCGTCTTGGGATGCACCACCACGAGGGCCGCCTGCAACACCTCGGTGGGCTCTTCCGCCCGTAACCGCGGGTTTCGAGCCTCCAGCTCGCTCAGCCCTTCCTTGACCGCCTTTTCCGCTTCCCAGGCGATTTCCGGATGGTAGGCCGTGTAGATCACCAGCCCTTCCGAAGACAGGGTCTCCTTGGAATAGAGCGCCTCCAGCTGGGCCCTGACCAGGTCCACGTAATAGGGGGCCACGGTCACGGGCATGGGCCGCGGCGCCGTGCGGATGGGTTCCGAAACGGCTTTTTCGTAGGCTTCCTCGGTGATAAACCGGAGGTCCCTCATGCGCTGGAGGACCACGTTGCGCCTTTCCCGGCACAGATCCGGACTCTTGTAGGGCGAATACCGATTGGGAGCTTGGATCATCCCGGCCAGGACGGCCGATTCCCCGAGGCTCAGATCTTCCACGTTACGGCCGAAATAGAACCTGGCGGCTTCCCCGATCCCGTGAATGGCCACGCTGCGCCACTGGCCCAGGTAGATCTCGTTGAGGTACATTTCCAGGATGTCTTCCTTGGAATACCGCGCTTCCAAGACCAACGCCATGGCGGCTTCCAGGAGTTTTCTCCTGAGGGTCCTTTCCGGTTCCAGGAAGTAATTCTTGACCAACTGCTGGGTGATGGTGGAACCGCCTTGAACGATGCGGCCGGCCATGAAATCCGCCCAAAGAGCGCGGGCGATGCCCCACCAGTCGATTCCACGGTGCTCGAAAAACCGACGGTCTTCAATGGCGACGACGGCTTTGGTCAGGTGGTCGGGAACATCTTCCAAGTTGATCAATAGGCGGGTTTCGCGGTTTTCCCCGAAGAGGCGGGCCAAGACCACGGGCTCCAGTTCCACGTAAGGGCGCACCCACGCCCCGGCTTCCTCGATCCCCGCGACGCGCTCCCCTTGGAACCGAACGGTCACCTCCCGAGGTCTCAGGCTCGTTCCCGGATAGGAAAACCCCCGAAAGAAAACGCGGATCTCGTCTTTGCGGCGGGCGTATTCCCCCGGGCTGGGGCCCGAACCCGTCGTTATGCGATACCCTCGAGCGGCCAGGACCTCCTCGAACTGGGCCGGCCCCAAGGGCATGCCGGGATAAATCATCAGGGAATGGCTCAGAACCACGGCCGGGACGCTCCACAGCCGCCCCGCAAAACGTTTTTCGATGGCCTTCACCAAGTACGTGTACCCCGCAAAGGCCGCCACCGCGACGACGATGCCCACGGCGACACCCAGCTTCAGGAAGCGCCCCAGCCACGATCTTCGTTTTCCGAATCCTTGAACCTTCGTCATTTTCGATCCAGCCGGACGACGCATTCAATGTGCGGCGTGTGGGGAAAGAGGTCGAAGGGGCGGACGGAACCCACGGTGTAGTCCTGGGCCAAAGCGGTGAGATCCCGTGCGAGCGTGGAGGGGTTGCAAGAGACCGCCACGATGCGCCGGGGAGCCAGTTCCAGGAGCGCCTTGACGACTTTGGGATGCATGCCCGATCGGGGAGGATCGGTAACGATCACATCCGGCGCGCCGCCGAGGAGCTCGCGGGGTGTGTGCCGAAGGACATCTTTAAGGTCTCCCGCAAAAAAACGGCAGTTTTCCACGCCGTTCAAGGCGGCGTTTCGGTACGCGTCGGCTACGGCTTCTTCGACGAGTTCAAACCCCGTGACTTTCCGGGCCTGCGAAGCCAGGCTCAAGGCGATGCTTCCAGTGCCGCAATAAAGGTCCCAGACGGTTTCCGCGCCGGTGAGCTCCGCGCTTTCCCGAACCGCTTCGTAAAGCCGCTCCGCCCCCAGGGTATTCGTTTGAAAAAACGAATGGGCCGAAATACGAAAGCGCAGGGTCCCTATGTGTTCTTCGATGGCTCCCGACCCCCAGAGAACCCGGGCGTCTTCGCCCTGTGCCACGTGGGCGCGGCTGCGATTGATGGAATGGACGAAAGTGCTCACGGGAGGCCCATGGGATTCCAGCAGGCGGCCGATCCGCTCCACGGCACGGTCCGTTCCTGGCCCATCGGCGGTGATGAGGTGCACCAGGCGCTGGCCTGTTTTCTTGGCTTCCCGAACGACAACGAAGCGCCACACGCCCTGGTGGGTGCGGATGTGATAAGGAGGAAGGCCGGTTTCACGGGCGCCCCGGCGCACCACGTCCACCACGGTCATGGCCTCCGGCGATTCCAGCCGGCAGTCATGGACGTCGAACACCCGGTCGAACCGACCCCGCACATGAAGTCCCAGGGCAAAAGATCGGTCGTAGGCCGTATGGGTTTGGGCCACTTCATCGGGAGACAACCACCGATGGGCCGAAAAGGTGAATTCCATCTTGTTTCGATATCCGTAGAGCACGGGAGAAGGGGTCACGTCCCCGATGGGACCCTGGAGGTCTTCAGGGAGAGCGCCCAAACATTCCGTCACATGCCGGTGTTTCCACAGCAGCTGCTGCGCATAGTCCAAGTCCTGCCAGAGGCACCCGCCGCACACGCCGAAATGGGAACAGGCGGGCTGGACCTGGTGCGGGGACGGCTCGACGACGCGGATCACCTGAGCTTCCGCATAATTGGCCTTCTTTTTGACAATGCGCGCGTGGACCTTTTGGCCGGGAAGGGCTCGATCCAACAGGACCACGAAGCCGTCCAGGCGGCTGAGGGCTCTGCCGCCGAAAACCAGTTTGTCCACGAGGAGTTCCAATTCGCTGCCCTTCCGAAGCCCTTCCATGGCTCTAAGCGCCTTTCGTCCCGTCAAATGTCTGGTGCCGCACAAGGCGTCTATGCTAATAGATACGCTTTCGGAACGCCAGAGGCTTCCTGCGGGCGGCTCTGATGCGGGATTGCGGTGACGGAGATCGTGTCCATGGGATCCATTGAAACCTACGGAAAACTCATCAAATTCAGCCACACCATCTTCGCCTTGCCCTTCGCTTTGGCCGCCGTCACTTTGGCCCACAGGCTCAAGCCCCTGACGGTGTCATCCTTTTTGTGGATCGTGCTAGCCATGGTGGGAGCCCGCTCCGCCGCCATGGGGTTCAACCGCTTGGTGGACGTCCGGTTCGACCGCCTGAACCCGAGGACTGCCGATCGGCCCTCAGTCACCGGAGAAATTTCCCCTCGGGCCATCATCGCCTTCATTGGGGGCTCCTCGGCCCTTTTCGTTCTCAGCGCCGCCATGCTGGGGCCCTTGTGTCTCAAGCTCTCCATCCCCTGCCTGGGCGTCCTCTTCGGCTACTCCTACACCAAGCGTTTTACCGCGGCCTCCCATCTCTACCTCGGGGCCGCCATCGGGCTCGCGCCCATCGGGGCCTGGATCGCCGTCACCGGCTCCCTGGACGGGCGGATCCTTCTCCTTTCGGCGGCCCTCATGACCTACATCGCCGGCTTCGACATCCTCTACGCCTGCCAGGATGTGGATTTCGACCGCAGCATGGGCCTCTACAGTGTGCCCGCCCGTTGGGGCATCCCCCGGGCCTTGCGCTTTTCCGCCGCCCTTCATGTGGCCACCGTGGCGGCTCTCGGCGCCTTGGGGATGGCCTTCCGTTTGGGGGTTGTTTTCTACGTCTTTCTTTTGGCCATCGGCGGACTGCTCGTTTTCGAACACCGGTTGGTTCGACCCAACCGGCTCGACCGCATCCCCATCGCCTTCTTCCACGTGAACAGCGTGGTTTCCGTCCTTTTGCTCGCCGCCGTCTGGCTCGACGTGACCCTATCCTAGGAGCTCCGCCCGTGTCCCATGTGTCCTTGGAAAAGAGCCCGCACCGCATCGGGTCCATGTTCGATCGGATTGCGGCGACCTATGACTTTCTGAACCATTTTCTGTCCCTGGGGGTGGACCTCTGGTGGCGCCGCCAGGCGGTGCGCGCCTTGTGGCGGTGCGCTCCCCAGACCCAAACCGTTCTGGACGTGGCCACGGGGACGGGAGACCTTGCTTTCGCCGCGCTGCGCCACCGCCCCGAAGCGACTGTCGTCGGGCTGGACCTTTCCCGAAAGATGCTTCGAATCGCCATGGAAAAGCGCCTGGCTCGGTCCATCCCTGAGCGCCGTTACGGCCTCATCGCCGGGAACGCACTGACCATGCCCTTTCGGGACAGCTCCTTCGATGCCGTAATGATCGCCTACGGCATCCGAAACATGCCCGACACAGCCCAGGCGTTCCGGGAATTGCGCCGCGTCCTTCGCCCCGGAGGTCACGTGCTCGTGTTGGAATTCTGCCTGCCTCCCCATCCTCTTCTCAGGAGGCCGTATCTCTTCTACTTTGAAAAAGTTCTGCCGCGCCTCGGCGGCTGGGTGTCCCGAGACGGGGAAGCCTACCGGTATCTGCCGGCTTCCGTCGGCGCCTTCATCCGTCCGGAAGCCATGAGCGCCTTCGGCGCCGCGGAAGGCTTCGCCACGCAATGTATTCGGCTCCTCACGGGAGGCATCACCTATTACTGGATAGGCCGCTGCACCAAGGATCGACGATGAAAACGGCTTATAAGAATCTACGGGATTTCGTCCGCACTCTGGAACAACACGGGGAACTGCTGCGCATCAAGGCGCCGGTGTCCCGGGACTTGGAAATCACCGAAATTACGGACATCATGTGCAAGAGCCCGGGCGGCGGCAAGGCCCTTTTGTTCGAACAGGTCGTGGGATCGCCTTTTCCTGTCCTGACCAACGCCTTCGGCAGCGAAAGGCGCATGTGCATGGCCTTGGGTGTCCGCCACCTGGATGAGTTGGCGGCCCGCGTGCGCCGGTTCATCGAAGTGGAACCCCCCAAGTCTTTGGCCCACGCCGTTCGGTTGCTGCCCCTCGGGCTGGATCTCCTCCGGTTCATCCCCCGGAAGACCCGCACGGCGCCATGCCAAGAGGTCATCTTGCGCGGGGCCGACGTGGATCTGAACCTCCTTCCCGTCCTCAAATGCTGGCCGAAGGACGGCGGGCCCTTCGTGACTTTGCCCGTGGTCATCACCCAGAGCCTCAAAACGGGAAAGCGCAACGCCGGGATGTACCGGCTTCAGGTCTATGACGCCAAAACCACCGGGATGCACTGGCACATCCATAAGGACGGTTCCCATTACTTCCAGGAATATCGGGCCGCCGGGAAAGCCATGCCCGTGGCCGTGGCCATCGGCACCGATCCCGCCACGACCTATGCCGCCACGGCACCCCTTCCCCGCGGGGTCGACGAAATGATCCTCTCCGGATTCATCCGGCGGGCTCCCGTGCCCCTGACCCGCGCCGTGACCGTGCCTTTGGATGTGCCCGCCGAAGCGGAGTTCGTCCTGGAAGGCTATGTGGACCCCGAGGAACTGCGGCTGGAAGGTCCTTTCGGAGACCACACGGGATACTATTCGCTCACGGACACCTACCCCGTCTTTCACCTGACGGCGCTCACCCACCGCAAGAACCCCATCTACCCGGCCACCATCGTGGGACGCCCCCCCATGGAAGACTGCTACTTGGCCAAGGCCACGGAGCGGCTTTTCCTGCCATTGCTGCAGGCGGTTCTTCCGGAAATCAAGGATTATTGGCTCCCTTGGGAAGGCGTGTTTCACAACATCACCGTCGTCGCCTTGCACAAAGAATACCCGGGGCACGCCCGAAAGGTCATGAGCGCCCTCTGGGGTCAAGGGCAAATGAGCTTCTGTAAAGCGCTCGTCATGGTGGACGCCGCTGCGGATCTCAGCCGGCCACGCTCCGTTCTGGAGACGGTGCTGAACACCGTGGATCTGGAACGGGACCTCTACATCACGGAAGGAGTTTTGGACGTCCTGGACCACAGCGCGCCGGAACCTCTCTTCGGCGGCAAGGTGGGGCTGGACGCCACGGCGCGGCTCGCCTCGGAAAGCCCGAGGCCGCAGCGGCCCCAAGTCTCGGCATGGCCGAACGACGCAACAATCTTGCGTCATGTGCAAAACGTGAGCAATCGGTTCACCGGATGCCGCCGCCTGGACCTGAACGTTTCCAACCCCGTGCTCCTCCTGAACGTGGTCAAGGACGGCACGATGTCCGCCCGATCCCTGGCCCCGGCGCTGTTGGACGCCGAACCGCTGCGCCCTTTCACCGTCTTTGCCCTCTATGATCAAGACATCGCCCTCGGGGACGGGTCGTTGGTCTTGTGGAAACTGTTCAACAACGTGGATCCCCTTCGGGATATCGTCCGATCGGGAGGGCGGGTCGTGGTGGACGCCACGAAAAAAGGGCCGGAAGACGGTCATCTCCGGCCATGGCCCGATGACATCGCCATGGATCCCGAGGTGGCGGCCCGGGTTCGGCGCCGAGCCCGAGAGCTCGGCATCGAAGCGTATTTGGAAAGCTGAGCGGGAATCTACCGTTCCAGGAGTTGGCTGGCCCAGACGGGGTTTTCGATCTTTTTGTTTTCCAGGTGCATGACGGCGTAAATGATGCTGTTATAAGGCACGGGCACGCCGCATTCCTTGCCCAGGCGCACGACCATGCCGTTTAAGGCTTCGATTTCCGTCTTGCGGTGCCATTCCAGATCGCGCAGCATGGAACACTTAAACCGGCGATTGTAGGAACGGGCCAAAGCCATGGCCTCTTCCACCGCGTTTTCGGGAAGCCCGATGCCGCACTTCTTGGAAAGTTCCAGCACTTCCTTCATGGTGCCTTCCAGCACCTCCCGGGTTTCCGGGCAGTCCAGGATGAGGCCCAACGGGGCCCTGCCCAGAGTGCTCACCCCGTGCACGCCGCAGATGAAGAGGAATTTGGCCCACAGGACTTGCTGGATGTTCTCGGACACCTCGGCGTCGATGCCGGCGTTTCGGAAGGCCTGGTAAATCCTTTCCACTCGTTCGGATCGTTCCCCTTTGAGTTCCCCGAAGATGATCTTGCCGGGTTTGCCCGTGTGGGCAATGACGCCCGGTGATGCGATAGTCGATTCGATAAAGACGGTGCCGGCGAGGATCTTTTCTTCCCCGAAATGGCGGGCGAGTTTTTCGGCGTTGTCGATCCCGTTCTGAAGGGTCAGGATCACCGTGTCGGCTTCCACCATGGGTTCGGCAAACCGGGCGGCCTTTTCGGTATCATGAGACTTGACGCAAAAGAGGAGCAGATCCACCGGGCCGATCTCTTCGGGCTCGGATGTGGCGTGGATGCGCACCCGAAAATTTTCGTTGTTGGTCACCACCTCCAGGCCTTCTTCCTGTAAAGCCTCCAGGTGCTTTCCTCGAGCCACGAAATGAATGTCCATCCCGGCGCGCGCAAGAAACCCTCCGAAGTATCCTCCAACGCCTCCCGTTCCCATGACCCCGATCTTCATTGACCGCTCCTTGTCGCTCCCGACCTTGCCGTCTCCCGAATCGCCCCGAGGGTGCCCCTTCGCGGACACCGAAAAACCGCTCTTCCAAGCCCAATCCGCGTATATATAGCGCCTCACCCAAGAGTCGTCAAACCTTTGGAAACACGCATCTTGCCGGCCCTCCCCACGACCCTCTCCTCTCTCCCCTTGTTCCTATTCATCCCTTCCTCTTGCTCCCATGGCTCTCTCGGGCATCTCCGTTCTCGTTTCTGTTGAGCGCCCAGAACCCTCCATCTCCTTTGCGCTCTCAACTTTCCATAGCCTTTGACAAAGCCGCCGAAACCCTTCACTATACCGGCCGAATTCCTTATGGAAACTCATCCTTAAGGTCCGGAGCCGCCTCACGGCCCCCGAAAAACCCGCGTGGGAGATTGCGGCGTGATGAAAAACGTCTTCGACAATGTCCTGCAAGCCATCGGCAACACTCCCCTGGTGCGCATCAACCGCCTTAACCCCAATCCTCGAACGACCATCTACGCCAAGCTGGAATGCAAGAACCCCGGCGGGTCCATCAAGGACCGCACGGCCCTGTTCATGATCGAGGCGGCCGAACGCAGCGGGGAGCTCACGCCGGACAAGACGATCATCGAGGCCACCAGCGGCAACACGGGCATCGGCCTCGCCGTGGTGGCCGCCGTCAAAGGGTACCGGCTCATCTTGGCCATGCCCGAAACCGCCAGCATGGAACGCCAAAAGATCCTCAGGGCCCTCGGCGCCGAACTCCTCCTCACCCCCGGCGCCTTGGGCACGGACGGCGCCATCGAAGAAGTCTACCGGATGGTGAGGGAGCATCCGGACAAGTACTTCCTGGCGGATCAGTTCAACAATCCGGCCAATCCCGAGGCCCATTATCGAGGCACAGGCCCGGAAATCTACGAACAGACCGAAGGGCGCGTCAACGTGGTGGTGACCACCCTGGGCACAAGCGGCACGGCCATGGGCATCCTCCAAGCCATGAAGGAACGCAACCCCGCCATTGAAGTGGTGGCTGTGGAACCCTATCCGGGCCATAAGATCCAGGGCCTCAAAAATATGAAGGAATCTTACGTCCCCGGCATTTTTGACCGGCACAAGCTGGATCGCATCGTGCACGTCAAGGACGAAGACGCCTTCGAAATGGCCCGCCGGCTGGCTCGAGAAGAAGGGCTCTTTGTGGGCATGAGTTCCGGGGCGTGCATGGCGGCGGCCGTGGAAATCGCCAAGGAACGCCAAGACGGCCTGATCGTGGCCGTCCTTCCCGACGGCGGGGACCGCTACCTCAGCACCAACCTTTTCACCACCATGCTGGAGCCGGATTTTCGATTCTTCGACTTTCTGAGACGGGACAAAGTGGACTTCAAACCCGTCATGGAAGGGAAAATCCGCATTGCCGTCACCGGCCCTCCCTTGGACTCCTGCCTGTCGTTGGAAACCGCCCGGCGCCTTCTCCTCGCTGACATCCTCACCCGGTTCGTTCGATCCAAAGGGTTCCGCGTGGAAACGGCCGTCCTTCTTCCCGACCTGGACAGCCGATCCATCCAATGCGCCGCCGAAAGAGGCGCCCCTCTGGAACACTACGTGCACGAACGCTCGGCCGTCTTCGCCACGCAACTGGAAAAACTGGGCATGGCCGCCCAGCTTGTCATGACCAAAACGTCCGAACATACCGAAGCCGTCGTCTCCCTCGTCCGTTCGCTCCTCAAAAAAGGCGCCGCCTACGAAAAGCTCCGGTCGGTGTACTTCAGCGTGGCCCAGGCGGAGGATTACGGCCGTCTTTCCCGCATCGACCCCAAGAAAATCCGGCCCGGTTCTTCGGTGGACCTGAGCGCTTATGAAAAATTGAACCCGCGCGACTTTGCGCTGCTCAAACGAGCCACCCTGGCTGAACTCAAGCGCGGCGACTACGTCAAAACGGAATGGGGCAACGTGGTGCCCACCTGGCATATCGCGGCGGCGGCCATGGTCATGGACCGGTTCGGATTCCCTCTGGATCTGTGCGTCAGCGGCGTGGATTTTCTCTTCCCCCACCTGGAAAACGTCCACGCCATCGCGTGGGCCCTTGCGGGAAAGCCCTACGCGAACATCTGGCTTCTCACTGAAAGGATTCAACAAGCGGACGACGGGGAGAGTCCCGAAACGGCGAAGGGGCTGACCCTGGAAGATCTCTACACCCAGGGCATGACGCCGGCAGAAATCCGGTTTTGGCTCATCGCCTCGCACTACCGCAAACCCATGAGGGTTTCCGCCCAAAGCCTGCGCAGTGCCGCCCAAGGGCTCAAGAGGATCCGAGAATTCATCAGCCGGGTGCATCATAGCCCCACCGAGGAACACATCGCCGACGGCGTGGAAGAAGAGGTTTTCTCCCTGGAACGGGGCTTCTTCGACGCCTTGGCCGATGATCTCAACACCCCCAAGGCCCTGGCGGCGCTTTTCGACTTCGTCCGAAAGATGAATCTTCGCATGGAACGCGGCCCCCTCACCCCCAGGGCCAAAGACGCGGTGCTCAAAGCCTTACAAAGCGTGGATCGGATTTTGGGCCTTTTCGAACGGGATCTTCGGGCTTTATCGCCCGACGAAAAGGCGCTCATCGACCAGCGGGAAGCGGCTCGAGCCGCCAAGGACTGGGCCCGAGCCGACGCCTTGCGAGACGAACTGAGGCGCCTGGGGATCGTCGTTCGAGACACCCCTCACGGCCCCCTATGGGAACGGGTTTCGTGATCGCCGCTTCGGGAGCATGAAACATGCCGACTTTCCTCTAAAGGCAGTTTCACGGCTTCGGCGACGAAGGCCGCACATGCTCGTCATGGGGGCGATGGGACCGTGCCGTTGACACCCAGGATACTTCGCACCAGGCCCTCTTCGCCGGGTGCCAAAGGATAGGCGGCTTCTTCGCCGGCCGTGTTTCGAAACACCACGCGATCCCGGTCCAAGCGAACCACAGCCGAAGCCGTCAACGGCACCTTGCCCAGTCCACCGGGAAGATCCACCACAACCTGAGGGATGGCCAGACCGGAGATGCGGTTCCGCAAGGCGGCCACGAGGGAAGGCCCGGCCGTTATGGGGGTTCGAAAATGGGCCGTGCCGTGCATGAGGTCCATCTGGAGCAGGTAATAGGGGCGGATCCTGAGAGTGAGGAGTTCCATGAAGAGTTCAGCGAGCACCGTTGCGTCGTCGTTGACGGCCTTGAGGAGCACCGTTTGGCTTCCCAGGGGAATGCCGGCGTCGGCAAGGTTTCGGGCTGCCTCGCGGCTCTCGGGAGAAATTTCCTGAGGATGGTTGACGTGGATGTTCATGTAAAGGGGGTGGAAGGCTGCAAGGCGCCGTGCCAGATCGCGGCTTACCCGCGCCGGATCGGCAAAGGGCACTCGGGTGCCGATACGGATGAGGCGCACATGAGGGATTTCCCGCACCTTGGCGCACACGCTCTCCAAAAAATCGAGAGAAAGCATCAAGGGGTCGCCCCCGGACAGGATGACGTCTCGAACCGCCGGGGTCTTGCGGATGTAGTCCAGAGCTTCGCGAACGAGCTCGTCCGTCAAGGGCACCGGGCGGGTCCAGCGTCGTTTGCGGGTGCAGAAACGGCAATGGACGGCACAGGCGTCCGTAAGGATCCACAAGACGCGGTCGGGGTAGCGGTGGACCAGGTTGGGCACGGGGGATCGGCTTTCTTCCCCCAAGGGATCCCTCAGGCCCACGCGATCGTCGGCATCCAGTTCCCTGGGATCGGGAACCACCTGGCGCCACAGGGGATCGCCCGGAGAGGCGATGAGGTCGGCAAAATGCCGGCTCAGCACAAAAGGGTACACTCCATGGACCGCCTCCATGGGCTCGAAGGGCACTCGCCACCGAGCTGCAAACCGTTCCAAAGACATCACGGCCTGTTCCTTCTCCCCTGGGTCGTTTCAAATAGGCCTTGGAAAGGTCGAGCCCCTCGCCTTTTAAGGCTCGACTTTCATCCATCTTCGTCACAACCCGGCGTGTGTCGTGATAAGGATCCGGGGGAGCGCAACGACCCCCAACACCACTGATCCTTCCGAGGAGCCGCAGTGCTTCCGTCCTGGTTTCGCGTTTACGGTCGGCGCCATGTCTTGGGCCTCCTGGGCTTGGGCTTTTCCTCCGGCCTTCCCCTGGCGCTCACGGGAAGCACCCTCCAAGCCTGGATGAGCTCCGAAAAGGTGGATATCCGCCTCATCGGACTTTTTTCCCTCGTGGGACTTCCCTACACGCTCAAAGTGGCCTGGGCTCCCCTCATGGATCGCTTCCCAGCCCCCTGGCTGGGCAGGCGTCGGGGCTGGATCCTTACCACCCAGATCCTCCTGAGTGCAAGCTTCGTGATTCTGGGATCCCTCACACCTTCAGGCCACCTGCAGTTCATGGCCGTACTGGCTTTGCTCACCGCCTTCTTGAGTGCCAGCCAGGACATCGTCATCGACGCCTACCGTGCGGAAGTGCTTCCGGACGCAGATAAGGGAGCAGGTGCGGCCGTGAGCGTTGTCGGTTATCGCTTGGCCATGCTCACATCAGGGGCTATGGCCCTTATTCTCTCCGACCATGTGCCGTGGCGAGCCGTCTACACGGCCATGGGACTGATCATGGCGGCATGCGCCCTATGGACGTTTGCTTGCCCCGAACCGACGGGCTTGGAGCCATCCCCGCCCCGCCCCAGGACCCTCCAGGAAGCCGTGTGGGCACCGTTTGTCGATTACTTTGCCCGGCCCGGAGCCGTGGCCATGCTGGCTTTCATCATGGTGTTCAAACTTAGTGATGCTTTGGCGGGAGCTCTGACCACGCCTTTCTTGCTGGATTTGGGGTTTACGCGAACGGATGTGGGCACGGTGAACAAAGCTTTCGGGCTGGGGAGCACCATTGCGGGCACTTTGGCAGGGGGCGCGATCGTCAATCGTCTTGGGATCGCCCGATCCCTGTGGGTTTCGGCCTTCCTCCAGGCTTTTTCCAACCTGGCCTTTGCGGGACTGGCCACGGCGGGCTGTCATTACCCTTTCATGGTCGGCGCGGTGGCCGTGGAAAATCTCTGCGGCGGCGTGGGGACGGCGGCCTTTCTGGCCTTTCTCATGAGCCTGTGCAACCGCCGCTACACCGCCACCCAATACGCGCTCCTTTCCAGCTTCATGGCCGTCTCGCGGGTTGTTGTCGGAGCTCCCACGGGATATTTGGCAGCGGCACTGGGTTGGCCGTGGTTCTACGTTGTAAGCGTTTTCGGGGCCGTTCCCGGCATCCTGCTTCTGCCCCGCTTCGCCCCTTGGCACCACACCACAGCCGGTCACAATGGGTAGGCACTGATCGGCCCCTGCGGGTTACACGTTGGAATGCGGAGGCCATGCTCCGGGTTTCGAACGGCAGGAAAATGGCAGGAACAAACCGATGCGTCGATCACGGGAGAAGGCTTCGAAACTCGTCCAGGCTTCGGACCCGCAGCGCTTGCCTGTGCAGTTCCTTGAGGTGCCGCCGGGATTCCACCCCCATGATCCGCTCTTCCACATCCCTCGGAACCAACGTGAACCGCTCCGACAAGGCCTCCAGGACCATCTCGCGGGCTTCCGCCAGCATGCCCTCTTGGAGACCATGCCGCAGCCCCTCGTCGTAGCCTTCTTTCTTGATGAGTTCGTAACCCGCAGACTCCATCATGATATCCCTCCTTCGGCTCAAAAGCCGCCGGGGCAGCTCCTTGGAAACCAGACCCGACAAAAGCGCCATGCCGGTGAGCAAATCAGCCTTCTCCCCGCGCTCCAGCCTCGCCTCGCTCAACACTCGCTCCGCCTCGTCAAAAACCTCCACCCCTCCCTTCATCAGCCCCACAAACGGCAAAAGGCACGGATCGCCCAAACCCATGACCTCCCGAGCGTCCAAAGCCCCCACCGAAATCACCCGAAACGCATACCGCAGCCCGCCGTCCTCAAAAACTTCCTCCACAGCCCCACTCGGCGTCAGCAACAACACGGCCGGAAGCACCGAAAGGCCCGTCTTCATCCGATACCGAGCATCATATTCCAAAAGCCGAAGCGCCACATCCGGCACCCACCGGCTCTGCACCTCCAAAAGCACCACAAAAGTGCGCCCGTCCGCCGTGCGCACCCGCACCGGAAAATCACTCCGCCTCAACGAGGCCGTCTCCTGGGGCAACTCCAAAATCTCCGACTCCTCCACCCGAAGCCCCAGAAAATACTCCAGCGCCGCCTTCCGGCACCGGCTCAAAATCACCTTCACCGCCGCATCGTAACTTCCCATGAGGCCTTGCTCAATGCTCATCCCAATAAGTCTCGAAATTCCTCCAGGCTTCGAACCCGCAGCGCTTGCCTGTGCAGTTCCTTGAGGTGCCGGCGGGATTCCACTTCCATGATCCGCTCTTCCACATCCCGCGGAACCAACGTGAACCGCTCCGACAAGGCCTCCAGCACCATCTCGCGGGCTTCCGCCAACATGCCATGCCGCAGCCCCTCGTCGTAGCCTTCTTTCTTGATGAGTTCGTAACCCGCAGACTCCATCATGATATCCCTCCTTCGGCTCAAAAGCCGCCGGGGCAGCTCCTTGGAAACCAGACCCGACAAAAGCGCCATGCCGGTGAGCAAATCAGCCTTCTCCCCGCGCTCCAGCCTCGCCTCGCTCAACACTCGCTCCGCCTCGTCAAAAACCTCCACCCCTCCCTTCATCAGCCCCACAAACGGCAAAAGGCACGGATCGCCCAAACCCATGACCTCCCGAGCGTCCAAAGCCCCCACCGAAATCACCCGAAACGCATACCGCAGCCCGCCGTCCTCAAAAACTTCCTCCACAGCCCCACTCGGCGTCAGCAACAACACGGCCGGAAGCACCGAAAGGCCCGTCTTCATCCGATACCGAGCATCATATTCCAAAAGCCGAAGCGCCACATCCGGCACCCACCGGCTCTGCACCTCCAAAAGCACCACAAAAGTGCGCCCGTCCGCCGTGCGCACCCGCACCGGAAAATCACTCCGCCTCAACGAGGCCGTCTCCTGGGGCAACTCCAAAATCTCCGACTCCTCCACCCGAAGCCCCAGAAAATACTCCAGCGCCGCCTTCCGGCACCGGCTCAAAATCACCTTCACCGCCGCATCGTAGCTTCCCATGAGCCCTTGCTCGATTCTCATCCCAATAAGTCTCGAAATTCCTCCAGGCTTCGGACCCGCAGAGCATGCCTGAGAAGTTCCTTAAGGTGCCGGCGGGATTCCACTTCCATGATCCGCTCTTCCACATCCCGCGGAACCAACGTGAACCGCTCCGACAAGGCCTCCAGCACCATCTCGCGGGCTTCCGCCAACATGCCATGCCGCAGCCCCTCGTCGTAGCCTTCTTTCTTGATGAGTTCGTAACCCGCAGACTCCATCATGATATCCCTCCTTCGGCTCAAAAGCCGCCGGGGCAGCTCCTTGGAAACCAGACCCGACAAAAGCGCCATGCCGGTGAGCAAATCAGCCTTCTCCCCGCGCTCCAGCCTCGCCTCGCTCAACACTCGCTCCGCCTCGTCAAAAACCTCCACCCCTCCCTTCATCAGCCCCACAAACGGCAAAAGGCACGGATCGCCCAAACCCATGACCTCCCGAGCGTCCAAAGCCCCCACCGAAATCACCCGAAACGCATACCGCAGCCCGCCGTCCTCAAAAACTTCCTCCACAGCCCCACTCGGCGTCAGCAACAACACGGCCGGAAGCACCGAAAGGCCCGTCTTCATCCGATACCGAGCATCATATTCCAAAAGCCGAAGCGCCACATCCGGCACCCACCGGCTCTGCACCTCCAAAAGCACCACAAAAGTGCGCCCGTCCGCCGTGCGCACCCGCACCGGAAAATCACTCCGCCTCAACGAGGCCGTCTCCTGGGGCAACTCCAAAATCTCCGACTCCTCCACCCGAAGCCCCAGAAAATACTCCAGCGCCGCCTTCCGGCACCGGCTCAAAATCACCTTCACCGCCGCATCGTAGCTTGCCATGATATTCTCCGAAGTCCGCTCAATTTTATTTCTGTGTATCATACCGACAGCGGGGAACAAATACGAAGAACGGCTGCGAGGATGTGTCAAGACTCTTGCCGCTTTAGGACCAGCTCCCGGCCGGGAAGCTGGAATCCCAAGGAGCCGGAGGGAGGCCCGCTTGGGCGAGTTCAGTTGGGGTTCGCTTCGCTCACCCCAACCTACGAATTTACTGCAGGATTCCCAAAAGCGAGATGGTGGTTCAAGCCGGCTTGCGACCGTTTATAGGCTGAGGAGGGTGAGGCCGCTGGCGGGGTCTTTTTTCCGGGCGGCCGTGCTTCCCAGGATCTCCAGGAGGATCACTTCCCCCACCAGCCATACCGTGACGCCAGCCCGGGTGCAGCCCACGGAAGCGCCCCCTTCACGACCCAAAGCGCCGTGCATGTGGAGCACGGGATTTCCCTGCTCGTCGGGAAACACGGTGCCCACAGCCAGAATCTCTTGAATTCCCGTAAGGGTGTGGACCAACGGGATGATCTCCGTGCCGCGTCCCGCTTCAGGGCCGACGACAATGCGGCTGCCGTCGTCAACCCCACCTAAAAGGATGGCCATGGCCCGCGACACCCCCTTTTCCCGGGCAAAGTTTTCGATCACGTCCGGAATGCGCTCCCCTTCTTCCAGCCGCAACACAAACACGCGACCGATCCGCCCTTCATCGTAACGCATCCTCACCTCCCTGTCGCTTTCCGCCCAGCTCAGTTTAAGAATTTTCCTCGTGGAACCCTATTCCGCGCCGTTAACACAGAAGATGTCGGTTGGCCAGGCGCACCCGCCGCAATCCGGCCCGCTGGGCCGCATCCAGGCACGCTTCTGCCTCCTGCCGCGATGTGGTGGGAAAATCGTTCAGCACAAATTGCGGGGCAAAGCCCAATAGGGCATAGGGGATATCCGGATTGAGTTCCGCTATGAATCGCGCGATGCGCGACACTTCTTCTTCGCCCACATAGCCCGGCACAAGGAGCGTGCTGGCGATGAGCAATGGCGGATCGGGCCTCATGGAAAAATATTGGGCCAGCTGCGCGAAGTTTTCCAGAACCTGGCGATTGTCCGTGCCGCATAGGGCCCGGTGGATATGCGGGTCCCAGGCCTTGAGATCCACCTTGACACACCCGCCGGATTCCAAGGACAGCTGGACCATGGGGCGGAGCCAGCTGGGATGCATGCTCCCGTTGGTTTCCCAGCACACACGCAGCACGCCCCCCGACCGGTTCTTCATCGCCTCCCGGGAAAAGCGCAGCGCAAAGGGCAACTGCGGCACGGGATCTCCGCCGAAAAAGCAAATGCAGGAAGTTCGATCCGTCACCGCGGGGAGCATCTCATCCACGGTCAGCCAGGGTTTTTCGTGCGCCGGCGTGCGCTTGAACGTCCAGTTCTGGCAATAGAGGCAGTTGAAATTGCACGCTTCGAAAAAGACCGCCAGGTTGTACCAACCCACTTCCGGGCCTTTGGTCATGCTGTATCTCGGATAGCCGACGCCCGTGCCGCCCGCGCACACCCAGTCGGCGACACAATTGGTGGGGATGGGATCGTGGTAGTAAGAGACCAGGGCGCGAAGCCGCCCGTCGAGACGCAAACTTTCCATATCCCCGGTGCGAATGCCGCAATAGCCCGGTTCCCCGGCTTCCATGCGACACCGATGATGGCACAAGCTGCATTCCGCCCCGATCCGGGCCTTTGGGGCTTTCTCGGGCAAGAGAAAACGGGTCCGGGATTTTCGGTGCACCGCGTCCACCAAAGGTTCGGCACGGCCCCACTCATGGACCAGGCATCGAGCGCACACGCCGATTCCCGATCCTAGGCCGTCGATTTCGGCGCCGCAGACACCGCAGCGAAACCCTCGCCCTCTCCCGGTCAGCCAATGAAGCCCCACGGCCCCTCCCTCATCCCTCGATGTTACGCGGTCTTTTTTGGGAGTCTAGCCCATGAGGGAAAACACCGACAAGCCCGCTCCAGCCTTTTGTGCCCTGCACACGGCTTCAGCAGATCCGGGGCAGAGGTTCCCCGCGCAGCATATCCACAATGCGGTGCCCGCCGATACGCGTCTTCAGCACGACGCGGCCGGGATCATCGGGGATCACTTCCCCGATGAGGGCCGCTTCCCGCCCCAGGGGATGTCCCCGCATGACCTCCAACGCCCTATCCGTGTCTTCCCGGGGAAGCACCACCAGAACCTTGCCCTCGTTGGCCATGTAGAGCGGCTCCAGTCCCAGGATTTCGCACGCCCCCGCCACATCGGGTCGGATCGGCAGGTTTTCTTCGAAAAGCCGAATGCCCACCCGCGACTGGCGCGCGATTTCGTTGAGGGTCGTCGCCACGCCGCCTCGAGTGGGATCGCGGAACACATGGATGCGGGGACACGCCTCCAGAAGCGCCGCCGTCAGAGTATGGAGCGGTGCGGAATCGCTTCGGATGTCCCCTCCCATGGAAAGCCCTTCGCGCGTGCACAAAACGGCTGTGCCATGGTCGCCGATGGTTCCGTTGATCAGCACCGCATCGCCGGGTCTCGCATTTTGCCCGCCCACCGAAACGCCAGGAGGAACGATCCCCACGCCCGCCATATTGATGAAGATCTTGTCCGCCTTCCCCCGAGGAACCACTTTGGTGTCCCCAGCCACGACGGCCACATCGGCCTCACGGGCCGCTTCGGCCATAGAGCGGACGATGATTCCCAAAAGCGCCATCTCCAACCCTTCTTCCAGGATGAAGCCGGCCGTGAGGTACAAAGGCCGGGCGCCGCTCATGGCCAGGTCATTGATCGTCCCATGCACGGCCAGAGACCCGATGTCGCCACCGGGGAAAATCAGGGGATCCACCACGTAAGAATCGGTGGTGAGCGCCAGGCGCGGCCCGGGAAGATCCATAACGGCGCTGTCGTTCATGGCTTCGAGAAATGGGTTCTGAAAAAGCGGCGCAAACACTTGATGGATGAGTTCATGAGTCGCCCGCCCTCCGCTGCCGTGATCCAACAGCACCTTTGTTTCCTTCACGTGTTCGACCCTTTCCGTGCCTTTGCGGTCCGCTTGTTCGCTTCCCCCCGTGAGCCCCATGGGATTGGGATTCGCTTCAGCGGCCGTCATGCAAGGTTTTACGCGGCAAGGCTTCCTGCTGCCCTCTTTTCATCAGGTAATAAGCAATGGCCAACCCCAAGGTGATGGCCGCCAACCCGATGATGCTCAAAGGAGTCTCTTTCTTGATGTCGAGGATGATGATTTTACGGGCTACGGCGATGATGGCCACATTGAGAACCACCTCGAAGTGAGGCTGCTGCGGCGTGGCATACGTCTTGATCACGGTTTCTAAAAGCTCCAGGCCGATGAGCACGAGCAGAAACTGGCTGAAAAGTTCGAGGAGTTCGTCCACACTGAGCAGGAAATACGGCGGTGAGGAAAAGTCCACCCACAGCAGCCATGCAAGGTCCACGATGGTTGCCGTCAAGACAACGGCCATCATGACCATGAGCACCTGAAGGGCGATCCCTTCGAATCTTTGAATGATTCTGCTCAGCATGGGGGCCTTTCGGAATCTCTAGTATTTCTCCTCAATGTCCAGGTCGGGGCCATCGTAATGGTATTTGAAGTACGCGCCGCAGGTTCCTTCACTGGAAACCATACACGGTCCTTTGGGACTTTGCGGGGTGCAGACCTTTCGAAACAGCGGACACCCCGTCGGACGCAGTGCCCCTCGGAGCACATCGCCGCAGCGGCATGCCGGATCTTCCCGAACGCTGAGGCTCGGCACCGAAAACCGCTTGGCGGCGTCGAAACGGGCCCACTCGTCCCGAATCGCCAAGCCCGATCCGGCAATGAGCCCCAAACCCCGCCAGACGGCGTCGGCCGGCTGAAACACCCGGGCCATGAGCTCCTGCGCGGCGGGGTTGCCGTCCCACGTGACTCCGCGCCGATATTGAATTTCGACGCGGGCCTCGCGGGAGGCGCGCTGTTGGGCAAGCATGAGCAGCCCCTGCAGAATGTCCAGGGGTTCAAATCCCGTGACCACGCACGGCATGTGATAGCGGTGCGCCACAGTCTCATAGGCTTTGGCGCCGATGACCGTGGTCACATGGCCGGGACACAGAAACCCGTCCAGATGGAGCTCCCCCGATGACAGAAGTGCCTCCATAGCAGGGGGAAGAACCTTATGGACACAAAAAACCGAAAAATTATCGAGGCCCAACCGATTTGCCAAGGTGATCGCCGCAGCCACTGTGGGGGCGGTGGTTTCAAAGCCGATGCCGATGAAGACCACATGGCGATCGGGATGTTCCCGAGCCAGATCCACGGCGTCGGTGGCGCTGTAAACCATGCGTACATCGGCCCCTCGAGCCCTTTCCTCCGCCAACGACGTGCGTGAGCCCGGAACGCGGAGCAAATCGCCGAAGGTGGCCGTCACGACCCCGGGCTGCGAGGCAAACCAGACGGCTTTGTCGATATCTTCCGTGGCGGTCACACACACGGGACATCCGGGGCCGCTCACGAGCTCCACCGTAGATGGCAGAAGGGGGCGCAGGCCCGAGCGAAAGACGGCTACCGTGTGCGTTCCGCAAATTTCCATAAACCGCATGGGCCCCAGGCCGGCGCAGCGCTTCTTGAGCTGCGCGAGAAGCTGTCGCGCCAATGCGCCGTCCCGATATTCGTCGACGTATTTCAAGGCCATCCATTCCCCCGTTCGTGATCTTTAAAGACCGGCATCGCACCCGATAGGAATCGTCCGCGGGCGTCCGGATCCCCCCGGCCACGGTCCCGCGGCATTCAAAGGGCGGAGCCGATCCCCTCGAGGACGCATCGGCCGACGTAGGCTTGCCCCAAGGAAATGCACGCATCGTTCGGCGGCACCTTTTCGTGGGTCAAAACGGTCCATCCCGCGTTTTTCAATAGGCTCACGAGAGCCGTGCTCACATAGATATTCTGAAACACCCCTCCGCTCAAAGCCACGGTCCGGAGGCCCGTTTCCTCCCTCAGTCTGTCCAAGAGGCGCCCCACCGCTTGGATGATGCCGTTATGAAAGCGGCACGCCGCAATTCCGGGAAGGCAGCCCCGCATGAGATCGTCGGCCGCCTCGGCCACCAAGGATCGGCTGTCCACCACCCAAAGGTCCCCGTCTTTGGCAAATTCGGCACCGTAAGCGCCCCGGTCTTGGCGTATGGATTGCTCCAATTCGATGGCGGCTTGGCCTTCGTAATGGATCCGATCCCGAAGCCCACACAGAGAAGCCATAACATCAAAAAGTCGTCCGCACGAGGAGGTCTGCGGCGTATGGATTCCTCGGGAAAGCATTTCGAGCACCCCGCGGCGCTCCCTTTCAGGCCAGCGGCTTGTAAAGCAGCCGTAGCGTTCTTCCACCCGCTCCCCCGCAAGCAGCCACAGGGCGGCCAAGGCCGTGCGCCACGGTTCCTTGACAGCCCGGTCCCCTCCGGGCAGGGGCACATGGGAAAATCGCCCCAGCCGGCGGCACACCGCCCCGTCCACATAGAGAAATTCGCCACCCCAGACGGTCCCATCGCCTCCATAACCCGTGCCATCCAAGGCCACGCCCAGAATCGGGCCGTCCACCTGCCTTTCGGCCGCTACCGAAGCGATGTGGGCGTGGTGGTGCTGCACTCCGATCCGGTACATGGAAGAACCCCCGCCGGGAATGTCGATGTCCCTTCCGCTCTCGTCCCCCTCCCGCTCGGGAAGCGGCTCCGCATGGGCCTCAGCCCACTGGGTGCTGAGATAGTCGGGATGAAGGTCATGGACAATCAAGGTGGGCCGGACGTCCAAGATTCTTTGGAGGTGCTCGATGGTTTTTTCAAACGCGCGCAGGGTCTCCATGTTTTCCAGATCGCCGATGTGCTGGCTGACAAAGGCGTCCCGGCCCCGGGTGAGGCACACGGTGTTTTTGAGTTCGGCGCCTGTTCCTAGAACCACGGAGCCCGCACGAGCGAGTCGCACCGGCACAGGGACGTAACCCCTGGCGCGACGTACGGGCATGACCCCGCCGGGCAGGATACGGGTCACGGAATCATCGCAGCGGATGTAGATGTCGCGGTTGTGCATGAGGAAAAAATCGGCGATGCCGGAAAGGCGGTCCCGCGCTTCCTCGTTTTCCGTAACGATGGGTTCATCGCTTCGGTTGCCGCTGGTCATCACGAGGGCAGGATAGGCGCAGTCTTGAAAAAGCAGCACATGGAGCGGCGTATAGGGAAGAAAAACCCCAAGAAAGGCGTTCCGAGGAGCAACGGAGGGCGCTATGGGCGAAACCGACGGGGGAAGTCGGCTTCGTTTTCGGAGCAGGACGATGGGCCGTTCCTTCGAAAGGATGAGGCCCTCTTCTTCAGGGCTCGCATGGCATACGGCCCTCACCGCTTCCATGTCTCGAAACATGACGGCGAAAGGCTTTTCTTCCCGAATCTTTCGACGCCGCAACCGAGAAACCGCGTCCTCGTCCGTCGCCAAAGCGGCCAAATGAAACCCGCCGAGCCCCTTCACGGCGACAATGCGGCCCTCGTGCAGACACCGGACCGCTTCCCGCACGGCATCGTCCCGCTCGGCAAGGATCCGGCCTCGAGCGTCTTCCAACCACACGCGGGGCCCGCATGCGGGGCAGGCGTTGGGTTGGGCATGGAAACGCCGGTTCGTCGGGTCTTCGTATTCGGCCCGGCACTCCGCGCACATGGGAAAACAAGCCATGGTCGTCTTGTTTCGATCATAAGGGATGTCTCGGATGATGGTGTAGCGAGGCCCGCAGTTGGTGCAGTTGATGAAAGGATAACGATAGCGCCTGTCTTCGGGATCCAGGAGTTCCCGCATGCAGTCGGCACAGACGGCCGTATCCGGCGAGATGAGTGCCGTCCGGTGATGTGAGGCATCGCTTGGGATGATGCGAAAACCCGAAAGGCCTTGGCAGGGTTTGTCGAAAACCGCAATGGAACTGATGCGGGCCAGGGGCGGAGCTTCACGGCGCAGGGTTTCCAGAAAGCCTTCCACCGCCCCGGAGGGTCCTTCCAGCTCCATTTCCACGCCCGTGGCGTCGTTTCGCACCCAGCCGTTCAGACCCCATCGGCAAGCCGCCTGATAGACGAAAGGGCGAAAGCCCACCCCTTGGACAATTCCTTCCACGCGGATCCCAACGCGCCGAAGAGCCGCCCCTAGGAAAGGCCTTTGTGCTCCCGAATTCGGGCTTCCAGCCACGCCGTCCATGCCTCCAGCCCTTCCCCAGTGCGACAGGAAATATTGAAAATCTTTTGGGTGGGATTGAGGTGCCTCGCCCGTTCGTGGATGGCATTGACATCGCAGTCCACGTAAGGCAGAAGGTCCACCTTGTTGACGAGGAGCACCGACGAGATCTGAAACATGAGGGGGTACTTCAGGGGTTTGTCGTCCCCTTCGGCGACGCTGAGGATCATCACCTTCTCGTGCTCGCCCAGGTTGAACTCGGCCGGACAGACCAGGTTCCCCACATTTTCAATGACGAGCACGTCCACCGGATCCAGGTCCAAGTTTTCCATGGCCGTGCGGATCATGTTGCCGTCCAGGTGGCAGGCTCCGTCCGTGTTGATCTGGACCGCCTGTACGCCTTTTCGCTGCAACCTTTCGGCATCGTAGGACGACTGGATGTCCCCCTCAATGACGGCCATGGTGTACCGGCCCCGGAGGGCTTCCGCCGTCCGCTCCAGCACGGACGTCTTCCCGGCTCCGGGCGAACTCATGAGGTTGAGGACCAAGATCTTTTTTTCGTCGAAAAGCTTTCGGTTTTCCCGCGCCAGCCGCTCGTTGACTTCCAAGATGTTTCGGATCACGGGAACCTTGATCTCCGTCATTTTGTCACGCTCCGTCGTCTTTTCCTCGCCCTTCGATGGACATGACCGTCATTTCGCGGCCGCTAATGAGCGAAAGACCCGACACCACGGGGCCGCATTGAGGGCACACGTCCATGCGGTCCTCCATTTCAAAAAGTTCCCCGCACAGGGGACACCGCAGGACTACGGGAACCGTTTCGATATCCAGCACGGCCTTTTCCGCCGGGGTTCCCTGAGCCACCACTTGAAAGCAAAAGGTCAAGGCGTCCGGGACCACGGCCGCCAGGGCCCCCACTTGCACGGCGATGCGGTCCACGGTGGCAATGCCGTGCCGACGGCATTCGTCAAGGACAATGTCCAAAACACTTTGGGCGATGGCCATTTCGTGCACGGGGGTCTCTCTTCACGATTGTGCTGCCAAGGTCCACGCCTATCGGCGCCTTTTCGCAAGGCATAGCGCACTTAACACAGCGCCGAAACCGGGTCAAGTTCGGCCCCGAAGAGCCGCCCTCCGGCGGCTTTTGTTTCGTCCCGTTCCGTGGTAAGCTCCGAGCGCTTTTTTCGGTGCCGAGCCCAATGCCCAAGGCCGATTTTGCCCCCGCTTCGAGGCGCACGCCTATGGAAGATCGAGCGCAACGCACTCGTTTGAAATCCATCAGCCTGTCCTTTGCCGTGGGCGTTTTCCTATTGGCCTTCAAATTCTATATCTATCACATCACGCGCTCGGCCGCGGTGCTTTCCGACGCTTTGGAATCCATCGTCAACGTCATCGCCAGCGCGTTCGCTCTGTGGAGCATTTACCTCGCTGCCAAGCCTCCCGATCCGGAACATCCCTATGGCCACGGGAAAGTGGAATATTTCTCCGCGGGTTTCGAAGGCGCCTTGATCGTCGTGGCCGCTTTGGGCATCTTTTGGAGCGCCTGGAAGCAAATCCGCCAACCGCACCCCCTGCCCAATCTGGATTTGGGCCTGTGGCTCGTCCTCGCCACCAGCGCCGTCAACGGCGCCCTCGGGCTTTTCCTCATCACGGTCGGCCGACGCACGCGATCCTTGCCGTTGGTCGCCGACGGCAAACACATCATGACCGATTGTCTGTCGTCTCTTGCCGTGGTGGTGGGACTCATCCTGGTCAAGCTCAGCGGCTGGTACTGGGTGGACGGCGCCGTGGCGGCGCTCGTCGGAGGGCAGATCCTCTTTTCCGGACGATCCCTCCTCAAGGAATCCTTCGCCGGCCTCATGGACGCCTCAGACCCCCAGCTCCTCGAGGAGATCTCCCAGCTGCTCAGCCGCAACCGAAAAAATCTCTGGATCGACATCCACAGACTGCGGGCGTGGCGTTCGGGACGGCACATCTACGTGGATTTTCACTTGATTCTTCCGCGCTTTCTGCCCCTCGTGGAAGCCCACAGGGAAGTGACCGAGTTGGAAAACCTGTTTCGCGTCCATTTCAAAGGCGCCGCCGAAGTATTCGTCCACATCGATCCCTGCCAGGATCCCAATTGCCCCATCTGCAGCATCCCCCAGTGCGCGTCCCGCAGCCATCCCAAGTCCCAATCCACCTTTTGGAATCACGGCCATTTGACCACAAGAGACTAAAAAACCCCGAGGGCCCAAGGCCCCGCGGGGCTGAATCTCCGGGGGGTTAGGATGCCGAGGACTTTCCTAGAGCGAAGGAAGGATGGATTCGAGGATGTCTCCCGCCTTGAGTCCGTAGGTTTTGGCGAAATCGGCGGCCCCCACCTTCCCGGCCTCTTTGCTCTGGACCCTTTTTACCAGAATCCTCCCGAGTCCCGCCTGCACCGTGAATCCATCATCGCCCACCTCCAGCACCTCGCCCGGCCTGTGCGTGGGCTTTTCCCACGGATCCTCGCCCATAGGAGCGGCTTCCAAAATTGTCACATTTTTCCCCTGCCACCGCGTGCTGGCGCCAGGCACGGGCGAAGCCCCCCGAACCAGATTGTGAACGGTCCACGCCGTCTGCCTCCAGTCGATGCCGGCATGCTCCGGTTTGAGGGCCGGCTGGAAGGATGCCAGGCGGGGGTCTTGAGGAATCCGCGGCGCCTTGCCTTCGCGGATGAGGCGTACGGCTTCGGGGACGAGCTTGACGCCCAGCGGGTAAAGTTTGTTGAAGTAGAGGCTGGCCGTGGTGTCCTCCGGCGCGATGGGGACGGCTTCCTGCAAAACGATATCGCCCGTATCCACGCCGTCGTCGATGTAGTGGATCGTTACGCCCGTTTCCCGCTCCCCGTTGATAAGGGCCCACGCGATGGCGCTGCCGCCCCGATACTTGGGAAGCAACGACGGATGATAGTTGATGCCGCCGTGAGTGGCCGCCTCAATGACATCCTTGCCCATATATTGAGTGACAAAGACCAGGACGAAAAGATCCGGCTTTTTGTCCTTGACCCATTCTAAAACCTCAGGCCCTTTGAGCGTGCGCGGCTGGATCAGGGGTAAGCCCCGCTCCACGGCCAATTCCTTAAAAGGATTGGGCTTCTTCGCACCGGGAACATCCGGTATGGTGACAGTTCCCACCACGTTCTCTCCGCGATCCAGCAAAGCCTGCAAGCAATCGCGCCCAAAAGGCGCCTGTCCAATGACGATCAGTCGCATAATGTCCCTCCCGCCCACTATTTTTGGTGAAGATCGCTCATGTGACACTGTGCCTGTGACGGCCGCAGGGATCGGTGCACTTCGCCGCTCTCGTCGAAGGAGGGACGCCTCGGGAATTGGAAGGGAAGTGGCAATCGAAAAAGTCTTGAGGGCGCGGAACAGCAGGGGCACGGAAGGGCACACCGGCGGAGAACGGACCGTCACTGGGTTGTGTAAAACCTTATCAATCCGTTCGGACCCCTGCAAGAAAAATGAGGCCGCATCAGGCACCCCGCCGGGACATACCAAAACGAGTGACCGAAAAGCCGGGAATGGTTAAAGAAGTTCATGAAAAAACCGATAGCTTCAAACGACTCACAGCCTCAGGAGGTCTCGTTCTCATGGACTTTCATGCCGATGACCAAGACGCTCACGTTCGTTTGGAGGCGGCCGAAGGCATGCTGCATATTCGGCTGGACCGGCAGGAAGCCTTGAACAGCCTGTCTCTTCCCATGGTGCGGCGGCTGGCCACCGTCCTGGAAGCCGCTCGAGGCGAGGAGGGGGTGCGCCTTGTCGTGATCACGGGAAGCGGCCCGAAAGCGTTTTGTGCCGGAGGCGACATCAAAAAGGTCGCGCTTCTTGTGCGCCAAGGAGACCGGGCGGAGGCGGAAGCCTTTTTCCGAGAGGAATACGCCCTGGATTTTTCCATTCACCGCTTTCCCAAGCCCGTCGTCGTCATCGCTCACGGCGTGACCATGGGCGGAGGGCTTGGGCTGGCAGCGGGGGCCGACGTGGTGGTCGCCACGGAAACGACCCATATGGCCATGCCGGAAACCCGGATCGGTTTTTTCCCCGATGTGGGAGCCACGGCCTGGCTTTATGACAAATGTCCCCCGGGCTATCCCGAGTACCTGGCGCTCACGGGAGACGACGTCCTTGGGGCTCATGCGGTGCGATTGGGTTTGGCCACCCACTTTGTTGAAACTTCCCGGGTCCCAAATCTCGTCCAAGCGTTGATTGATGCGGCCCCAAAGCTTCCTCGAAAACGCCATGAAGCGGCACGCCGGCTCCATCAAATCGTTTCGCCTTTTCAAACGGAGGCCCCCCTTCCCCACGATCCGGAAATGGATGCCTGGGTGGCAACCTATTTTGACGGGGTTTCCTCCGTGCCGAAACTGCTGGAAGAGCTTTCCCAATGTCAGGTGCAGAGCCGCCTGTGCGATGGGGTATTTCGGCGCCTTTCCGAAAGGTCTCCCACGGCCGTTGCGCTCACACTGGCCTTGTTGAAACGTCAGCGGGGCCGCCCACTGGAAGAGGTTTTTGCTTTGGATGCCCGGGCCGCCTGCTGGATGATCGGCCATCATGACTTTTGGGAAGGGGTTCGCGCGCGCCTCATCGACAAAGACAACCAACCCCGGTGGAATCCGGCCCGTTTCGATCAGGCCGTCTCCTTCGGGGAGCTGGAGCCGTTCCTGCGGGATGAGGGTGAAAAAGGCCGAGCGGACGGAAAAAGTTAGGGGTAACGAGGTCATCGGCGGGATTAAAAAAAAATCGCGGTCGCGACACTCCATCCCCCATTGCGCCACGGCGGGAAGACGAAGGGCGGCAAAGGGGGACCGGCGCGGGGAACCCCGTTAGGTTAGCCTGCCTTGAGGAAAGCCTTCTGGCGGGCCATTTCGGCGATGACGTCCGGCAGGGTTTTAAAAGGGCGGTCGAACCAAGTCTTGAGAAACGTGTTGTCGGCCACCAATTCCGGAGGGTCCCCAGGTCGTTTGGGCTTTTCCACAACCGACACCTTCGTGCCCAGGCTCCGCTCCACGGCCGCCACCACCTCCCGCACCGACACGCCCGCTCCCCGACCGACGTTGGACACCAAACGCTCCCGACTCTCCAGCGCTTCCAAAGCCGCCACATGGGCCTCGGCCAAGTCGAGCACGTACACGTAATCCCTGACCGCCGTCCCATCCGGCGTTTCATGGTCCGTCCCGAAAAGGAAGAAAGGCTCCCCCGTAAGGGCGGCCCGCATGAGGTTCGGCAGCACGTGGGTTTCCGGTTCGTGGCGTTCGTAGATTTCTCCGTCCGGGTCGTTTCCCACCACGTTGAAGTAGCGCAGCACGGCCAGCCGGATGCCGGCGGCAGGGGCCACCGTCTCCAAGATCTGCTCGCCCTGCCATTTGGAAAGGCCGTAGGGGTTGGTAGGTTCCTTGGGGTGATCTTCCGTGATGGGACAGGTTTTCGCCGTGCCGTAAACGGCGGCCGAACTGGAAAACACCAAACGGCCGACGCCGGCTCTGGCCATGGCGCGAACCAACGCGATGGTGCCGCGCACATTGTGGTCGAAATATTCGGCCGGGTTTCGAACCGATTCCTCCACAAGGGCCAAGGCGGCGAAATGGATGACGGCATCGATCCTAAAGGCTCTAAGGGCCTGGTACAGGGCTTGTTCGTCGCGGATGTCCCCATACACGAAGGGGCCGTAACGCACCCAGTCCACCCAGCCGCGACTGAGGTTGTCAAAGACGATGGGCGTGTGTCCGTACTTTCGAACTGTTTTGGCCGTATGAGACCCGATGTAACCAGCCCCGCCGGTGACCAGAATGTTCATGACGAAAGCCCCTTTTCCGGTCCTGCCAGGCCCCGAGCTTCATGGAGCGCCATGATTTCGTCCCGAAGGACCAAGGCATCCACGGTGTCTACTTCTTCCAGGATATTTTCCCGGCCGTTCATTTCCTGGCGATCCACCAGGACCACGGCCCGCACGACCCGGAGGCCCGCGGCTTTGCAGGCGCGGATGGCTTGGATTGTCGAGCCTCCCGTCGTGATCACATCATCGACGACGACCACCCGATCCCCTTCGCGAAGGTTTCCCTCGATACGCGCGGGAATTCCGTGCTCCTTCTGCGCCTTGCGCACCACGAAGGCTTGGATGGGATTTCCCTGGATCCAAGACGTGTAGGAAACGGCGTTGGCGATGGGGTCCGCCCCCAGGGTGAGCCCCCCGATGCCTTGGACATCCAGGTCCTTGATCCGGTCGAAGATGAGGTGGCCGATGAGGACCATGCCTTCGGGGTCCAGGGTGACGCGCTTGCAGTTGAAGTAAAAGCGGCTCATGGCCCCGGAGACGAGCTTGAACACGGGGGTGTCGGATACTTGGAAGGCTTTTTCGAGGATCTTTTCCTGGAGCCTCCGGCGCATCGCGTCCGCATCAGCCCAGGGAAAGGCGGCATGCTCCATGATCGCCCCCTATGCGTGCTCTTTGACCTTTCTTACGGCTCTCTCGATGGCCGCCGCCGCATGGTCGATGTCTTCGTCTCGGGTAAAACGACCCACGGACAAGCGGATCGTGCCCTTGGCTGCATCCATGGGAACGCCCATGGCTTCCAGAACGTGGGATACCCGCACCTGGTCGCTGTGGCAGGCGGCTCCCGCCGATGCCGCAACCTCGGGCATGGCTTGGAGCACGGCGTCGGCCGTCGTCCCGGGAAAGGACACGCTCAGCGTGTTGGGAAGCCGTTGATCCGGATGGCCGTTCACGAGGGCTTCGGGGAAAGAAGCCACGAGGCGCCCTTCCAACCGGTCCCGCAAAGCCCGCATCCGTAGCATTTCTTCGGGCAGTTCTTTCATGGCCAGGGCGGCAGCCATCCCTAAGCCGACGATTTCCAGCACGTTTTCCGTCCCGGGCCGAAGGCCCCGCTCCTGGCCCGCCCCATACAAAACTCTTTGCATGGGCGTGCCCCGGCGCACGTAAAGGGCTCCCACTCCCTTAGGGGCATAGAGTTTGTGCCCGGCCACGGTTAAAAGGTCCACGCCCAGCTCGGCGACGTCCACCGGCACTTTGCCCACACTCTGGGCGGCATCCGTATGGACCAGGATGCCTCGATTCCGGGCCTCCTGGGCAATCCTTTTCACGGGCTGGAGCGTCCCCACCTCATTATTGGAATGCATGAGGCTGACCAGGATCGTGTCGGATCGGAAGGCGGCGATCATCTCCTCGGCATCCACCATTCCGTAACGGTCCACGCCCACAAAGGTGACGTCGAAGCCTTCTTCCATCAGGGCCAGGCACGGCTCCACCACGGCCGGATGTTCGATGCGGCTCGTCACGATGTGGCGCCCTCGGGACGCCACAGCCCGGGCCACACCGCACAGGGCCATGTTGTTGGATTCCGTCCCCCCGCTGGTAAAAACGATGTCGTCGCTTTGGGCGTTCAAGAGCGCAGCCAGACGAGCTCGCGCTTCTTCCATCATGGCCTTGGCTTGTCGGCCGTAAGCGTGACTGCTGGAGGGGTTCCCGAAGACCGTTTCCCAGCAGGGCCGCATGGCTTCCGCGACCCGAGGATCGATAGGCGTTGTGGCGTTGTAGTCGAGGTAGATCGGATAACGATCCTCCATGACCGTCCTCACGACTCTAGGCTTTAAGCACCCCTTGACGCTCCAGATCTTTCCACTCGCGCCGAGTCAGCGTCCGGAACTGGGCGCTTCGGCATTGAGGGCATCCCATGTAGCGGCCGTCGCTGGACTGACGCCACAGGGTATAGAGCAGACCCGGCAGAAACAGGCAACACCACAAGGCGATTTCCTTGGAGCGCGATCCTTTCTGCAGCGAGGCGGCATCGCCGATGTAATCACATGAGGCACACTTGATTTTCATGAAATCTCCTTTCTTCTTGGAATTGGCCCTCCTTTATAAATCCTGCGGGTTGTGATATCAACCGCGTGATCGAAGGGTTGGCTAAAAAAATCGTCCCCAATTGGATCTTGAGGGATAAAACCGTGAAATCCGTCATCGTAAAGATCAGCGTGGTCTTTGCCGGAGGGGCCCTGGGCGCTGTGATCAATTCGTGGGTGTCGTACGCCTTGGGACAGGCG
Source organism: Desulfosoma sp. (assembly GCA_037481835.1). Taxonomy (GTDB): domain Bacteria; phylum Desulfobacterota; class Syntrophobacteria; order Syntrophobacterales; family DSM-9756; genus Desulfosoma. Next base: position 197,937 of record JBBFKW010000001.1, read on the forward strand.
GGCATTCCGCAGAAATTGGGCGTGGCCATCGCCCCCGTGTGGAGCAAAGCCTTTTTGTACCCGCGCATCGTGTGGGGAGGCCTATGGGGCTTCCTCTTCCTTCTTCCCGCGTTGCGGGGTGGGTTTCTTGTGGGGGTGTTCAGCCGGGGGATCCTTTTCAGCCTGGGACCGACTGCCGCCCAGCTGCTCTATTTTTTCCCCTTTGTTCTTAAAAAGGGATGGTTCGGCCTGTCCTTGGGGGAACTCACGCCCCTTTTCGTCTTTGCCTACAATGCCATCTGGGGGTTGTGCTCCGCGTGGTGGGTCTGGACGGCAGAAAAATAACGGGGGGCCTTTAGGCTTTCTTGACCTCGAGGGGGAGCGCACGGTATTTTCTCGCTAACATTTCCGGTCAAGGAACAGGAACCCATGTCCAACGACGCCTTGGAAGGGCTTTCGGCGAGCTTGGAAGATTACTTGGAGGTCATTTTCCATTTGGAAAACGCCCACCAAGCCGCCCGAGCCAAGGACATCGCCGATCAGATGAGCGTGCAGAGGGCTTCCGTCACGGGAGCCTTGAGGGCGCTGGCCGGCCGGGGGCTCATCAACTACAGCCCCTACAGCTACGTCACGCTCACGCCGCAAGGGCGCCACGTGGCGCAGCAGATCATCCGACGCCACCAAATCCTCAAAGATTTTTTCACCACGGCCCTTCGGCTGGAACCGGATCAGGCGGAAGCCAACGCGTGCCGCATCGAGCACGCCATCGGCCCCGTGGCTTTCGAGCGACTTGTCCAATTTCTCGAATTCATCAAAACATGCCCGCGGGCGGGAGCCGACTGGTTGCAAGCCTTCGCCGCCTACTGCCAAAGATCGGAAAACGAACCTGATTGTCCCGCATGCGTGGCAAGATGCCTGCAAAAGCTCGAAAGAGAAACAAACCCCGCCGAGGAGAAGCCTCCACGAACTCGTGAACCCGGTCCCGAAAGGAGAACCCATGAAGAAGATGTGGATCCAGTTGAAGCCGGATTGCGATGAAAAGAGGGTCCTTCGAGATCTGGAAGAAATCGGCCGCATCGAAAAGGACGCCGCCAGCCCCGGAAGGATCATCCTCACCTTTCACAACCAGTCCGAAGCCGGCATCAAGATGAGCTGCTTCAAGCTCCAGGAAGATTTCATCCATTTCTTTCAAGACTTCGACATGGTCCACTCTTAGAACAGCTCCGTTTCTCATCCCCGTGCGCCGCCCCGGGCTCTGGGCGCAAGCCGTTTCCGAAAGAGGCAGGGAAGCCCCGCCGAGGCCCTGGGGAAAGGGTGCGCCCTGCGGCGCCTCCATCGCCCTTTTACCTACCGACCCCCACCGATCTTTTCTTGACAAGGATTCAGGATAACACTATGTTCCATTAGCACTCCATTGCAGGGAGTGCTAATCGCAGGCGGGATGCGAAGGATGAAGCTCAGCGAAAGAAACCAAAAAGTCCTGGAAGCCGTGGTGTCGGGATACATCCGAAGCGGAGAACCCGTGGGGTCTCGCACGGTATCCAAGCACTACGGCCTGAATGTGAGTTCGGCCACGATCCGAAACATAATGGCGGATTTGGAAGACATGGGGCTCTTGCAGCAACCCCACACTTCCGCCGGCCGCATCCCGACGGACAAGGGCCTTCGGCTGTACTTGGATTCCATCCTGAAGATCCGCGAACTGGAGAAACGCCAGCAGGCGCTCATTCGCAAAGCGTTCGCATCGGGACGGGTGGACATCGAGGAACTCCTGCGGCGGACCAGCCAGGTGCTCTCGCGCTTCTGCCGCCAGGCGGGCATCGTGCTCTGGCCGAGGCTCAGCGCCACCCGCTTCAAGCATATCGAATTTGTGCGGCTTCGAGCGCATCAGATCCTGGTCATTTTGATCACGGCCTCGGGTCTGGTCCAACACACCCTTGTGGAATGGGACGAGGACATTCCCCAAGACAGCCTGGACAAGTATTCGCGATACCTCAACGAAATCCTTCAAGACATTCCGCTGAGCCAAGTGAAAGACCGCATCCTCAAGGAAATGGAGGGGGAAAAGGCGCTCTTCGACCAGCTTTTCACCCGTGCCCTGGAGCTCAGTCGGCGGGCCTTACAGGATGCCTTGGAAAATACGGATGTGCACATTGAAGGGCACAAGCATCTGCTGAGCAATCCGGAATTCGCCGACGTGGAGAGGATGCGGCGCATCCTGGAAGCCTTCGAAGACAAATCGCGGATTGTCCGACTGCTGGATCGCGCCCTGGATCCGACAAGGCAGGTGCAAATCATCTTGGGGACGGAGAGCGACATCAGCGAACTGCACGAGATGAGCGTGGTGTCGTCCCCTTACGGACGCGGTGAAACGATCCTCGGCGTTTTGGGCGTCATCGGGCCGACCCGCATGGACTATTCGCACATTATTCCCGTGGTGACCTTTACCGCATCCCTGCTGAGCCAATTTCTCGAGGAGCCGGAAGAGGTCTCGTCCCCGCAAAAAACCAATCCTTCGTAAAAATCATGGGCATTATGGAACCGTCGGGTGCTGACAAGCGCCGTGGTAATGATTAAGGAGATCGTGGGCTGTTACGGCGCGCACAGGGAGGTTGTGGTTTTATGAGCGAAGAGAAAAAACCGGGTTCCCCCCAAGAACCCACGGTGAGTTTGGAAGAAGCGGATACGCCGTCGGCCGAGGCGCCGTCGGCCGAGGAAACGCCGGCCGGCGATGATCTCGCGACCTTACTGGAACAAAAAGAAGCAGAGATTCAATCCCTGAAAGATAAGCTTCTGCGCCAGGCGGCGGATATGGAAAACACCCGGAAGCGACTGGAACGGGACCGGGCCGAAGCCATCGCCTATGCCAACGAAAGCCTGATCCGGGAGCTCTTGGCCGTGGTGGACAATCTGGAACGAGCCATCCAGCATGCGGAACAAGACACGGACAAGCACACGCTGCTGGAAGGGGTCAAGATGACCCACAAGCATTTCTTGGACACCCTGGCCCGCTTCGGCTGCAGGCCTTTTGAATCCCAGGGCAAGGACTTCGACCCGTGTTTTCATGAAGCGATTCTCCAACAGGAATCGGACGAGCACCCGTCCAACACGGTGATCCAGGAGTTCCAGAAGGGCTACACGCTTCACGACCGGCTCCTCAGACCGGCTCTGGTGGCCGTGAGCAAAGGGACACGGACGGCAACGTGTTCCCATGAATCGGAACGTCCCGCCTGAGACCGCAGGGCGGCGGCACTCGACGGGTATGACACGAAAAGGGCATGGCATTCATCCAAGCACGAGACAATTTTTATCGATCGTCCTTCAAGGAGGCTTAAGAAATGGCGAAAATCATCGGGATTGATCTGGGCACAACCAACTCCGTTGTGGCCGTCATGGAAGGCAAAGAACCCAAAGTCCTCACCAATTCAGAAGGCGGGCGCACCACGCCGTCCATGGTGGCGTTCACCGACAGCGGCGAGCGCCTCGTAGGCCAGGTGGCCAAACGTCAAGCCATCACGAATCCGGAAAACACCGTCTTTGCGGTCAAACGCCTCATCGGTCGCAAGTTCCGCTCCAAGGAAGTCCAGCGCGACCTGGAAATCCTTCCGTATAAGATCGTGGAGGCGGCCAACGGGGACGCCCATATCCTCATCCGGGGCCGACAATACAGTCCTACGGAAATTTCCGCCTTCATACTCATGAAGATGAAGCAGACCGCCGAAGACTATCTGGGAGAAAAGGTGACCGATGCGGTCATCACCGTTCCCGCTTATTTCAACGACAGCCAGAGGCAGGCCACCAAGGACGCCGGGAAAATCGCCGGCTTAAACGTCCTTCGCATCATTAACGAACCGACGGCGGCGGCCCTGGCTTACGGCTTGGACAAGAAGAAAGACGAAAAGATCGCTGTCTTCGATTTGGGCGGGGGCACGTACGATATTTCCATCCTGGAAATCGGCGACGGGGTCTTCGAAGTCAAGGCCACCAACGGAGACACCCACCTGGGCGGCGAAGACTTCGATCAGCGCATCATCGACTGGCTGGCGGACGAGTTCAGGAAAGACCAGGGCATCGACCTGCGCAACGACAAGATGGCCCTCCAGCGCTTGAAGGAAGCCGCCGAAAAGGCCAAAATCGAACTGTCGTCCACCACGGAAACGGACATCAATCTCCCCTTCATCACGGCCGACGCCACCGGGCCCAAACATTTGACCATGAAGCTCACGCGAGCCAAGCTTGAGGCCTTGACCGAGGACCTCATCGAAAAGCTCGTGCCGCCCATGCGCCAGGCGCTCCAGGACGCGGGGCTCACGGCGGCGGACATCCACGAAGTCATCCTCGTCGGCGGCATGACCCGCATGCCGCGCGTGCAACAAAAGGTGCGCGAGTTCTTCGGAAAAGAACCCCACAAAGGCGTCAACCCGGACGAAGTGGTGGCCGTGGGTGCCGCCATCCAAGGGGCGGTGCTTTCCGGGGAAGTCAAAGACGTTCTGTTGCTGGACGTCACGCCCCTGTCTTTGGGCATCGAAACCCTGGGCGGCGTCATGACCAAGCTCATTGAACGCAACACCACCATTCCGACGCGCAAGAGCCAGATCTTCTCCACCGCCACGGACAACCAGACGGCCGTCTCCATCCATGTGTTGCAAGGGGAACGGCCCATGGCCGCGGACAACAAGACCTTGGGCCGTTTCGACCTCGTGGGGATCCCGCCGGCACCCCGCGGTGTGCCGCAGATTGAAGTGACCTTCGACATCGACGCCAACGGCATCGTGCACGTGTCGGCCAAAGACTTGGCCACCGGAAAAGAACAGTCCATCCAGATTACCGCATCCAGCGGCCTGTCCCAGGAAGAGATCGAAAAGCTGGTCAAGGAAGCCGAGATGCACGCCGAAGAAGACAAGCGGCGCCGCGAACTGGTGGACACCCGAAACCAGGCCGACGCGCTCATCTACAGCACCGAAAAGACGCTCAAGGACTTGGGCGACAAGGTGGATGCGGCCACTCGGAGCCGGATCGACGCCCAGATTGAAAAGCTCCGTAAGGCCATGGAAGGCGACGACAAGCGCGCCATCGAAAAGGAAATGGAACAGCTCACCCAAGTTTCCCACAAGCTGGCCGAAGAAATGTACAAGAGGACGGCCGAACAACAGGCCCAAGCGGGGGCGGCCGGCGCAGGCGCTTCGGGGGCTAAGAAAGACGACGACGTGGTGGACGCGGATTTCGAAGAGGTCAAAGACAAGTAGGAAAGACGACGGCCGAGCCCGGAAACACTTGCGGGCGAAGCCGTATTTTGGTAGGGGAGTGCGACACAAGGGGCACGTGGAATCCACGTGCCCCTTGTGCCATAGAAGATCCATAACCGACGGTCACCCCGCGGGGCGGTCCGCCGAGAAGCCCACGGTCTTTCCAACTGTAAAGGGACGGTATGATTCCCCGAAGCGTACTGCGTCTTTTCACCTTGTTGATCCTGTGCACGTCTGTTCCGCTGGGTTGCGCCCCTCGGCAGCAGGTGCGCGTCATCATTCCCGAAAGCGTCTTTCACGAGCCGCCGCCTCCGGAGGCCCAAGCTCTGTGGAAACAAGCCGTTGCTTTACGCGAAGCCGGTCGCTTGGATGACGCTTTGGCGGTCTTCCAGCGCATCGCCAACTTCTTCCCTTCCAACGCCATCGCCCCGGCGGCCTTAACCGCCCAAGGCGATATTTGGCTTCAGGCGCAAAACCCCAACGCCGCCCGAAAGGCCTATGAAGCGGCGCTCAAGGAGTTTCCCCAATGGCGCGAGGCCGTCACGGCGCGCATCGGCTTGCTCTCCGCGCGATGGATGGACGGCGAAAACCGGAAAAAACTTATCGAAGAGGCCCAATCCTTGTGGGACGCGACGGGGCCGCAACCTGCCTGGCGTCAAAGGCTCATTCGTCTTCTCGTGGGTCTGAACAGGGATTCGGGCAATTTGGATGCCGCCCTGTCGTGGATCGACAAGGGTTATGCCGCCCAACCGGGGCCCGAAGACCAAAAGCTCCTGGACCACGAAGCCTTCTCCCTTGCGCTGACCCTGGACGGGCCCTCCGTGGATCGGGCGCTCCAGGCTTCCACGTCCCAACGCTTGGTCCCGTTCTTGCTCTACCGGCAGATCCAGCTCAGGCCCCCTCAAGGACGACGCGACGCGCTGCTCAAATTGATGTCCCAGTACCCGCAGCATCCCGTGACGCGAAAGATCGAGGAAGAGCTTCGCGGCGTGATGGTGCCTTCAGGACCGGCCGACCCCAACCGCTTGGGATGCATGGTTCCCCTGAGTGGGCCGCACGCCCCTCACGGCCGCCGAGTGGTCAAAGGAGTGGCTCTTGCCTTAAGGCACTGGGAGAAAATGTATCGCGGCTCACCTGCCCGCCTCGTCTTGGCGGACACCCAAGCCAACCCGGATGTCACCGTCAACGCCTTGAACCATCTGGTGAATGACGAGCAAGTCCTGGCCGTGCTCGGGCCCTTGAGCCCCCGAAGCGCCGAGGCGATCATGCCTCTGGCCAACGAACATGGCATCCCGGTGATCAGCCTGACGGAAAAACGCCAGGTGAGCTCCCAAACCCCTTTCCTCCTCCACGCCTTCTTGGACCACCAGGACATGATCGGAACCCTGCTCACCTATTGCCGAAACGTTCTCGGGTATAAGAATTTCGGCATCCTCTATCCCGAAGAACCCTACGGGAAAGCCTTGAGGGAGATTTTCATCAAGAAAGTCCAGGAAACGGGAGGCACGCTTGTCGCCGATGTGCCCTACGCCTCAGGGATGACCGACTTCAAAGGACCGATCCAGGCTCTCGCCCAACATGCCCCCAAGGACTCGGGATCCCCCGGGTCGGAGTCGTCTCTTGATGCGCTCTTCATCCCGGATTCGGCCGAAACCATCGCCCTCATCGCCCCTCAGCTGCCTTATTACAACGTGGTCGGAGTGACCCTGCTGGGGACGAACCTGTGGGAAGAAAAATCGCTGCTCTCCGCGGGAGGCGTCTACCTGGAAGGGGCTCTTTTCCCTTCCGCTTTTCATCGGGACCCGTCCGGCATAACCGATCCGGTTCAGGAGGCGTTTCTCAAAGATTATCGCGAAACCTACGGGGAAGAACCCGACTTCCTGGCGGCTCAGGCTTACAGCGCCGCCTTGCTCGTTCTGAGCGCCCGGGAACAGCTCCTCAAGGAAGGCCAACCGGATCGGCTGCGCCTTCGCCAATGGCTCCTTCGGCTGGACCTCCCGAACGGTCCCTTGGGTCCCATGCGCTTTGCCCCCGACGGCCACATGGAACGCACTTACCCGATCCTGCAGATCACGGGAGGATCCTTGGTCCGCGTCGACCGGTAGGGGAAGGCGTGGGGTTTTGCCCTCGCCGCACCACAGCGGATCCCCCCGCCAGAACCTGACAGTCGGACACACGGAACGCCGCGTATCGCAGCACTTCTTCAATGCGGTTTATCGCACAAACACCTCCGTGGGGTTGCGAGGCTCATTCTGACGAACGGGAAGGACCTCGCTCCAGGAGCGTGGCCGATCATAAAAAATGGCGATTTTTTCCTGGGAACGCAGGCCTCCGGGCCGCTTGTGGGGTGGGCGAGACGCCCGAGTGCCCGGGAAAAAGCCATTCTCGGATGGCCGGAAAAATTCTTACGAAATCCGTAGGTTGGGGTGAGCCCAGCGAACCCCAACAAAAATCCCACACGCACACACACAGACCCCGTGGCGGACACGCCAACCCCATAGCAAAAATGGCGACTCCACGGCGGCAGGCTCAGCCCCATTTCGCAGGAGCGGACCCCACCGCGGACGCGCCGCCCCGCACGTGCTTGCGCTCAGTCCATCGCAGGCACGGCGATCCCATGGTGGAAATGGCGCACACATACCGGCGGGAGCGCTTCCTGCCTGTGGCGCCTCGTCCTGGATGTGCCCCGCGCGGCTCCATGGTGAACCGCGCGGGCGGGGAAGCCCCAAGCCTTTCCGTTTCAGTGGCCCGTATCCGTTACGCCGGCTTCGGCGAAGGTTTTGATGTCCCGAAGCACCCGTGCGGCGGCTTCCACCAGATGCATGGCCAAAGCCGCCCCCGTTCCTTCCCCCAGCCTCATGGACAAATCCAACAAAGGCGGAAGCCCCAGCAGCTCGATCATGGTCCCGTGGCCCACTTCCTGGCTGCGATGGGACACAAAGAGGTAATCCTTGGCGCGAGGAGCCAGGCGGCACGCAATGAGCGCTCCGGCCGTGGCGATAAAGCCGTCGCAAATGACCGGGACGCGCACGGCCGCCGCCCCCAGGACCGCCCCGGCCAGGCCAGCGATTTCATACCCCCCTACTTTTGCGAGCACGTCCACAGGGTCGCGAGGATCGGGCCGGTTGACGGCCAGGGCAGCCTCGACGGCTCTCACCTTCCGCGCCCACGCGGCATCGTCAATACCCGTTCCCCGGCCTGTGAGTTCCGCGGCGGGTTTTCCGCTGAAGGCCGCCACGATGGCCGTTGAGGGCGTGGTGTTGGCAATGCCCATGTCCCCCGTGCCGATGAGCCGATACCCTTCCAGGGTGACGGCGTCCATGACCAGCCGGGCCCCCTCCACCATCCCCCGGACGGCGTCCTGGCGGTCCATGGCCGGGCCCTTGGCGATGTTACGCGTCCCTTTGCCGATTTTCCGGCGCACCACGGCCCAGTCTTCCGGAAGATCCGATGCAACGCCGAAATCCGCCACGCGGACGGCCGCCCCTTCATGATCGGCCAAAACATTGATGGAGGCCCAGCCTTTCAAGAAGCTGTATACCATCTGAGCGGTCACTTCCTGCGGATAGGCGCTCACCCCTTCTTCCGCCACGCCGTGGTCTCCGGCCATGGTGAAAATGATTTTCTTGGACACATCGGGGGCTAGGCTCCGTGTGATGGCACCCAAACGGGCCGCCATGTCTTCAAGGCGTCCGAGGGAACCCCGGGGTCGAATCTGAGAGCGCAGCCGCTCCCACGCCCGGGCTTCCCACAGAGCATCCGCCGGCTCTATGGCCTCAACCACGCTTTTCAGAACCTTTTCCATGATCGTCACCTCCTCATATTTCTCAGAGCCAATAAAAAAGCCTTCGAGGCCCCACGACCTCGAAGGCTTACCCGAAGGCACAGGTAAACGATCGGTCTGATCTTTATCCGGATGGCAGGTCTTCTGACTCGCGGATCACCTTACTGTCCGGCCCTTCCCGCACCCCTGGGAGAGAGTGCAGTGGATCTGCCGGATTTCATCCCCGCTCACAGCGCCGGCCCAGCGTGGCGGCTTTTCACCGCCTTCCCTATTCTCCCGCACAAGTGCGCGGGCACCATTCCGGACATTCGGACGGCGCTCTTTCGCCGTCCTTAAAAGCGCTCACCTTCCTTCGAAAGACTCCTTAATCTCCTTTCCGCTCCTTTTCCCACCTTCACCAACCCAACCCCGTCCGGGAACGCCCATTCTCAGGGAAAGTTCCAAGGCCTTTTACCCTTTCTTTCCGTCGGAGGCGAAAACGCACGGGCACGGCGATGAACACCCTGTCAGGGAAAGCAGATGGGCAAAGACCTTCGAAAGGGCCTGGGGGCTCAGGCTTTCTTGGACGTCCGGCGCAAGAGCTTCAACGCTTTTTTCGTTTCCATGACCGGGACGATTTCCGCCACTCCCAGATCCGTCCACTGGAACACAGCCGCCGCCAAATGCGCTTCGTCTTCCGCCTCAAAGAGGCGAAACACCCGATGCCCCGTCACATCAAACCATTCCCCCTTCATGGCTGTGCCGGGCACTTCGGGGAGCTGTTCGGTGCGCTGGATCACGCGGTCGCGATCTTCCGGGGCATAACTGAAAATGGCCATGAACAGCATCGTGTCGCCTCCCTCTGTGAGCGCTTGCATCGTTATGGTTTTCGCGAAGTATAGCCCAACAGGTTCTCGCTCTGTCAAGGTCCGTTTTGCCTGAAAAGCCTTGACGCCTTCCGAAGGGTCTCACTATAATCGGGGGCGTGAAGAGAATCACAAGTTGAACCCTAGGTCGGAGAGGAGGTGACACGGTGAAACGAAGGAACTGGATTGTCCCGTCGGTTTTTGTCGCGGTCGCTCTGTTCGTGGGAACCCTCATCGCCGTCGCGGCGGACGCCCCTGACGTGATTACGATGAATTCCACCCTGTGGCCGCAACACACCAAGGCCAACGTGCAGTTTACGCACAAGAAGCACGCGGAGGATTACAAGATCGCGTGCGCCGACTGCCATCACAAGTACGAAGGGGGCAAGAACGTCTGGAAACAAGGCGATCCCGTCCAGAAGTGTCAGGCATGCCACAACGAGCCGACCATCGAGGGCGAGAAGAAGCTGCCCCCTGAGCAGCAAAAGCTCAATCTCAAGCTGGCCATGCACACCAACTGCCAGGAATGCCACAAGAAGCTGAAAGCCCAGAACCCCCAGAGCGCTGCCCCCACCACCTGCGTGCAGTGCCATCCGAAGAAGGAAGGCCAGGGCTGAAAGGGATCTTTCTGATGCAAAAAAACCCAGGAGAGAATCTCCTGGGTTTTTTTGTGCGTTCGCGCCTGCTTGTGTTTGCTACGGAATGGAACTCTAGACCTCTTCCACCGTGATCGCGTCGCTTTCGCACACTTCCACGCAGCTTTCACAGCCGAGGCATTCATCCTCATTGACGGGCTCGGCCTTGCCGTCCACCAGTTCGTAGACGTCCACCGGGCACACATCCACACATTCGCCGTCGCCGGTGCATTTGTTCTTGTCCACCGTCACCTTAAACATTGCTCTTCTTCCTCCTCATGTGATCATTTGGACTCCGGGTGGCAGGCCGATGACCCGCCTTTGCCGTTCGCCTTGTGCCGTCAAGGCGTTTACTGGCAGGTCGAGGCAAAGTCAAGAAAAAAGGCGCCGTCTCTTCCGCCTTTTCCCCAGATGGGGAGTTCGTGATTCTTTTCTCATGGCCCCCGCCGAAAAAGGCCTGCCGTCCGTCCCTCAAGGTCCTTATGGCGCGCTTCGCGCGACCAACCCTGGGAGGAGGGGTACCCCTCCCGGGGTTGGCTTCGTCCGCTTAGACGCACCCCGTCGGTTTCGGCAGGCCCGCCATCTTACACGCACCCTTGCCCGGTCCGCTCGGGAACAGCTCGTAGATGTATTTGAGCTTATAGCCGGTCACCTTGGTGAGGATCCGGACCATGGGAGCGATCCCGTGCTTGCGATAGTAATCCTGAAGCACATGGATGATTTTCCAGTGTTCCTCCGTGAGTTCCTGGATCCCTTCGGACTCTTTGACATACTCCACCCACTCGGGGCACCAGTTGTCAAAGCTGTCGATGAACCCATCTTCGTCGAGGTTGAACACCTTGCCCTTGTATTCGACCTGTGCCATGGAAACATCCTCCTTTTGTTTTTAATCTTCCGTAGACGATCGTCATACGGGGCTCTGTCCCAGAGGCAGCGAGGCGGCGAATCCGTCGGCGAGCATCGCCGAGTCCCTCGTGGACCGGTATCGCCGGGCGGCCTCAACCATTCCCGTCGCCCAGGATGGGCAACCCACGGCATGAAGGTGTGTGTAGGTCGCCAATACATTCTTATAGCACACTCCGTCCCAGCCTTCCAAGACCCCGAATCCCTTTTGCACGCGAAAAGCGCATTCCACCCCTTCATCCGCATCGACGATTCGCGAATAATGGAATTCGTGTCCCTTGATCACGATCCCGGCAGGAAAGAAGGGGGTCGCCTTGACGGCTTCCAAAAGCGTGTAGCCGTGCCCCTGCGGCTTTCGCCCCATGGCGATGAAGAAGGGAAGCACCCCTACCATGGGGAAAACCCCGTCCGCGGACCGGATCCCTCGGCTGAGGTACATCAACCCTCCGCATTCCGCATAGACGGGAAGCCCCTCGTGCACGGCTTCACGAACCGAGGCCCTCAAGGTCTCGTTCAAGGCCAGCTGGGACATGTGCGTCTCGGGAAACCCTCCACCAATGTAGAGGGCATCGATCTCAGGAAGAAAGGCCGTCGACAGGCTGTCGATGAAGACCAGCTCCGCTCCGGCCTCCTGAAGAGCTTCCAGATTTTCCGGATAGTAGAACTGAAACACGCGATCTCGAAACACGCCGATGCGGACCGGACATTGCAAACCGTCCAGGCCGCCCTCTTCAGGCGTTCCATCCGCCGGCCGAACCAGCGGCTCGGCTTCCTCCGCGAGGCGCACCACGGTGTCCACATCCATGCGGCGCATGATCTGATCCGCCAAAGTATCCAGCGTCTCTTGAAGGCACGCGTGTTCCTCCACCGGGACCAGCCCCATGTGTCGTTCCGGGAACACGATTCCGAGATCTTTGGGCAGGACGCCCAAAACGGGAAGTCCGCACGCTTTACGGATGGATTCCGTGAGGACCCGTTCATGGCGCGCCCCGGCCACCCGGTTCAAGACCACGCCGCAGAGATGCACGTCGGGGTCCAGGGTTTGGCATCCCAACACCATGGCCGCCGCGGTCCGAGTCACCTTGGTGGCGTCCAAAACGAGGATCACCGGTGCCTTGAGGAGCTTGGCCAGTTCCGCCGACGAGCAGCTGCCCTGCGCATCCATGCCGTCATAGAGGCCCCGGTTTCCTTCGATGAGCGCCAGATCCGCCCCACGGCTCCGATCCCCAAAGGACCGCAGGAGCTTTTCGGGCGTCATGAGGTAGGGGTCCAGATTGTAGCAGGGAAAGGATGAGGCGCACCGCAGCCATCCCGCGTCGATGTAGTCGGGCCCTTTTTTGAAGGGGACGACCCGCAGGCCCTTGAGGCGGTGCAAGGCGGCGGCAAGGCCGGTGGAAACCAGCGTCTTGCCGGCTCCCCCCCGCAGGGCTGCGATCATCAGGCGAGGTGTGCGGTGCCTCATATCGGATCACCGAAGGCAAGGCCGACCCCCCAAGAGGGGGGCCGGCTGCCGTGATGGTTCCTAGAACTTGAACTGCGTTGTGGTCCGCCACGTGGTCATGGCCAACCGGTAGTCGTCGATATGCTCGTGACGGAACTCAATACCCGTCTTTTCGAAGAACTTTTCCCAACCGATGCGATCGATCCATTCGCCGATGCGCTCATAGCGTTTGGCATCAGAGGCATAGGTTTCGAGCATCTTCTTAATGGTCTGGACCGTTGTCGGCCAGCGCGGCGGTTCGTTGGGGATGTAAGGCACGGCGAGCTTGGAGAACTTGGGCGGAACGCGGGAGTTGGACACCTTCCCGCCGACCCACAGGGCGATGCCGTCGCCTTCCCCGTCCGCCAGAGGCAGAGCCGGGCACATGGTGTAGCAGTTGCCGCAGAACATGCAGCGGTTTTCGTTGATCTCGACGCTCTTGTAATCGCCCACCTTCTTCGGCTTGATGGCCGCCGTCGGGCACGCGGCGATGACCAAGGGAATTTCGCACACGTTCTGGACGCGTTCATGCTCGATGATGGGCGGTTTGCGGTGCACGCCCAGAATGGCGATATCCGAGCAGTGCACGGCGCCGCACATGTTCAGGCAGCAGGCCAAGGAAATGCGCACCTGGGCCGGCAGCTTGTGGGAACCGAAATACTCGAAAAGCTCGTCCATGACGGCTTTGACGATCCCCGAAGCGTCAATGGCCGGCGTGTGGCAATGGACCCAGCCCTGCGTGTGGACGATGTTCGTCACACTGGCGCCTGTGCCGCCGATGGGGAACCAATTGCCGCGGCTCTTGAGATCGTCCATGAGCGGTTTCAGTTTGGACTTGTCGTCCACGAGGAACTCGATGTTGTTCCGAGTGGTCCATCGCACGTAGCCGCCGCAGTGCTTGTCAGCGATGTCGCAGATTTCGCGGATGAGGTCCACAGAAAGAAGCCGGGCGGCGCCCACGCGCACCGTGTAGACTTCGGCGCCCGTTTCGGAGACATGCACCAACACGCCGGGTTCCAAGATTTCATGGTATTTCCACTTGCCGTAGTTTTCCTTGATAACCGGCGGGAAGAACTTGTCGTACTTGGGAGGTCCGATATCGGTGATGCGATCTTTCATAATGTCATTGGGATCGAATGGCATGGTGTCACCTCCTATGCATGATGCCGTTCACGGTAAGACTTGGCATCCCGCTCCCAACCGCCGGGAACGTCCGCCGGATCGTAGAAAATGTACGGGTTGTAGCGCGGCGTGTTGATCATGCGCGGATCGGGTTGGATTTCCACGGCTTTCAGAAATTCGCGCAGGCCCAGGCGTTGGATGAGTTCACCCAACCGCTCGCGGTTCTTGCCGTTTTCCATCCACCAATCCCACATCTTTTCCACGAATTCATGGAACTCTTCGTAAGGCGGTTCCATCTTCATAAACGGGATGATGACGCTGGAAAGCTGCGCGCCTTCCAGGATCGGGGCCTTGGCGCCCACGAGGATGGTGGCGCCCACATCGGTTCCGGGCCGCAAGGCGCGCGGCATGACGTTGATGCAATGCATGCAGCGGGTGCAGTCTTCGTCCCAAATCTTGAGGTTCTTGCCGTCCCATTCCATGCAGCGCGTCGGGCACAGGTCGAGAACTTCCTTTTGGATGTCCAGTTTGCGCTTTTCGAACCCGTGGGACCCGCCGTTGGGCACCAATTCGCCGCCCACATAGGCGCGCACGGCTTCCTGGTCGATGCGGATCTTGTCCCGCCAGGTCCCGATGATGGAGCAGTCGGCACGGGCGATGGCAGCCACGCAGTCGTTGGGGCAGCCCGATGCCTTGAACTTGAACTTGTACGGGAACATGGGGCGATGGAGTTCGTCTTGGTACTTGATGGTGATGTCGTAAATGATGTCCTGGGTGTCCAGGCAGGACCATTCACAGCGCGCCCGCCCCACACAGCCTTCCGGGGTCCTCATGTTGGATCCCGAGCCGCCCAGGTCCATGCCCAGTTCATGGGTGAGCCTATAGAAAATGGGTTCCAGCTGATCGGTGGTGGTCCCCAAGAGGATGCAGTCGCCCGTGGAGCCGTGCATGTTGGTCAAGCCGCTGCCGTGCTCTTCCCAGATGTCGCACAGCTTCCTCAAGACTTCCGTGCTGTAGAACTTGCTCGCCGGCTGGTTCACGCGCATGGTGTGGAAATGGGCCACGTTGGGGAAAAGGTCCGGCCGGTCGCAGTAACGGCCGATGACACCGCCGCCGTAACCGAAAACACCGACGATGCCGCCGTGCTTCCAGTGGCCTTCCTTGTGCTCATAGGACATTTCCAAGAGCCCCAGAAGATCTTCGCACATGGGTTTCCTGGCCGCGATTCGCTTGATGTCCGTCACGAAGCTCGGCCATGGACCCTTTTCCAGTTCGTCGAGCATCGGGGTCGCATGCTTCAAAGCCATCCTTCTACCTCCTTGAGAGAATGAAAAAACCCGCTCACACACTTTGGCGCCCCCAACCCGATCCGACCCCGGCGGCCCTGTGCTTTCCGCCGCCTGCGAAAGCCGAACCCGCCGGCGCGGGGCACCCCCAAAGGCCTATTTCATCTTTTCCTCTTCCGCCGCCACGTCGTCCACTCCCGGCAGCATGTAAAGGGTCGTGCTGCCGCTGGACCAGTACTTGACCTTGCCTTCCTCCACGAGCTCGTTGATCACCTTCTTGGCTTCCCGCATCTTGAGTTCGGGGACGGCCTTGCACAGGTCGTTGAAGTAAAGCTTGGTTTTCTTTTGGCTTTTCATGTACTCTAAAATCTTCGCTTTGGCCTCTTCACTCATGGGTCCTCTCCTTTATGGATGAAAAACACGCACATCGGGGGCCCCCGTGCGCCCCCGCCGATTCTTTCGTCGCGAGACGTGCAAATGAGAAAGTGAACTTATTCACTCGCAGCCCGACCCCTCTATAAACTTGGGTTTCAAGCTTTGTCAACAAAAAACCCGGCCGACGGCCCCGCCCCTTTGGAAGGCCTTGCCGCCCACGCCTTGACAGACCCCCCGGGCCTTGTTAGGTTCCCTGCGCTCGGCCGGTCGGTGGATCGCAAGCCCAAGAAGCCTTCGGCCGGGGCCGGTTCGATCCGGTTTTTCACTCCCAGACGACACGAGGACGGCCATGTCAGAAACCACTCAGGACGCCAAACAACTCCAATCGGACCTCAACCAATATATCCGCTACCTTCGAGAACGCCTCTTCTTTGAACCGGATTCCCCAGTGTTTCACTACAACCTGGGCCTCGCCTACGCCCGAAAAGGGCTTCGAGCCGAAGCCATCGCCGAATTCCGCCAGGCCATCGCCTGCGACCCGTCCATGGCCCAGGCCTATGTGAACCTGGGGGGGCTTTACTTTCAGGAAGGCGATCTGGACCGATGCATCGAAGCCAACCTCAAGGCTGTGGCCTTGGACCCCAATCTCGCCATGGCCTACAGCAACCTGGGTTTCGCCTACCTGCAGAAAGGAAACCCCGACGAGGCCATCCCGGCGTGCCGAAAAGCGGTGGCGTTGATGCCGAACCTTTTGCAGGCCCACAACAATTTGGCCGTCGCCCACATTCAAAGGGGTGAATGGCGGGAAAGCGTGGCCGCATCCCTCAAGGTTTTGGAACTCAAGGCGGATTTCGCCCCGGCCCACTTCAACCTGTACGTGGCTTACCAGGCACTGGGCGATGCCGAAAAGGCCGCCCATCATTTCGCTCGGGCAAAAGCCCTGGGATACCCCGTTGACGAGGAAGAAATCCCGGCGCCACAGCGTGAGCCGTAACGTCAAGAAGGACGGCGCCAAAAAGCCGCCAATGGGTTTCAACCGGCTTGAAAAGATGCCTCAGCCGCGATTCCAACGGCCGGCACACCCGTTCCTTGGGAAAGGGACCGCGCATGACAAATTCTTTCGCGGTTTCGGAGGCGCCCCATGGACGGCCGGAATGGGCAAGGGGCGAATTTGGGGCAAGACAGAGGAGTCCACACCGTGACGATGGGAACCGAAACGCCCATGGAAGTGCTCAAAGACCGGTTTGTCGTTTTGGAATACACCGTGACCTTGGAAGACGGGTCGGTGGTTTTGGGGGGAGCCCAACCTGCAGCCCTGAATTTCGCCGTCGGATACGGGCAGATCCTTCCGGCCTTGGAAGCGCGCCTTCTCGGGCACAGGGAAGGGGAAACACTCCGGTTCGTCATTCCCGCCGAGGAAGCCTTCGGTTCCTACGAACCCCGCCAGGTGAAGCGCCGTTCCTTTGAGGAGTTTCCTCAGGGGCGCACGCTTCAGCCGGGCAAATGGGTCGTGGCTTCCAACGATCGCACGGGAGCCCAGTATACCTATTACGTTCAGTCCAAGGATGAGGACGGCGTAGTTTTGGACTTCAACCACCCTTTGGCCGGAAAAGACCTCCACTATCGCGTGAGCATCGTCAAAGTGCGCGATCTTTTCCCCGAGGAATTGGCGGAATTGCGTCCGTGCAGGACGGAGTCCTGAGCGCCCCTCATCGGTCGTCTGACCGCGTGCGTTCGAACCAACAGCAAAAAGCCGACACCGCCAGGGCCCTGGGATCGTGCCGCAGGAGCCCTCGGCACAAATCCAGAAGCTCCTTGTGGTGGCTTTTCAGCCGTTCGTCCTGCCCCTCGGCTTGGTAGAATTCGGCGAGAATCATGGCCGCCTGCACGGCCGTGCCGCTTCGGATCTGTTCCCGAGGGTCCTTGGGTTCCTGGAAAGGGTCCCAATTTTCGTAGCCCAGCTTCAGGATACGCTTTTGGCCGCGCGGGGACATCTGTTCGAAGATGGCTCGCTTGCGGCGTTCGTACTCTTCACGATCTTCCATAGGCCGTGCTCCCGTTACGTGTCCTCCCAAAAGAGCTTGAGCCGGATTTTTTTGAATTCCCGTGTACTGAAAAGGATGCGGTAATCCGGAAGTCCCACGGCTGCGGCGAGCCTTTCGGCGATCTGTTCGCATTCCGAGACGCTCCTGCCGTGGATCATGGCATAAAGGTTAAAAGGCCACTGGGGATGGGCCGGCCTCTGATAACAGTGGCTCACTTCCGGAAAAGCCGCCAAGGCCGCACCGGCGGCGTCGATGCCCGAAAGGTCGCACCGCCAGACGACCATGCCGTTGGCGCCGAACCCGACCCTGCGGTGGTTGAGCACCGCGGCGAAGCGGCGAATCCAGCTGCGGGCGAGCCATCGGTCGATGACGGCCAGAAGTTCTTCGGCGCGCATCCCCAGCACGTCGGCCCAGCTGTGGAAAGGTTGCGGCACCAAGGGCAGGTCCTCTTGGAGACACCGGACCAGTTTCACGGTGCGCTCCGAAACCTGGAATCGCTCCGTCGAATTCAGGGGCGCTTCGGGAGCGTCCGCTGCACCGGGCTCACTTTCCGAATCCTCCAAGACATCCAGGACCACCGCCAGTTTGTATTTTTTCACCGCCGGGAGGATGAGGGTCGGCCATCCGCCCGCCTTTCGGGCCAGCTGGTCCACGACGGTTTCAAGATCCCGGCCGGGAGGCACCGCAATGGTAAACCATAGATTAAATGGGGCCGGGCGAAGATAGTTGTGGCTCACCCCGGGATAAGCGTTGACGGCTTCGGCGGCCTGTTCCACGCGGGGTTCCGGCACGGCCATGGCGACCAGGCTGCTGTGATAGCCCAGGGCACTGGTGTTGAAAATGGCGCTGATTTGGCGCACCAGCCGCAAGCCTTTCAGGCTTTCGATGCGCGCCAGGACATCCCTTTCCGTGAGTCCGAGCCTTTCTCCCAACACCGCATAGGGCCGCTCCCCGATGGGGAAAGCCCGTTGGATCTGATCCAAGAGCCGCCGATCGATGGTATCCAAAGAATCCCCTTCCCGCACCGAAACCCTTCGGGTCAAAAGTCGCTTGGGTATCCGCTCCCTGCCATGATAAACATTTTCGCCGATGGACGCCAAAACCTTTCACCGCCGGAGAGCCCCATGTCCTTGAAAATCCTTTTCTGCGCTTCGGAAGCCACGCCCTTTGCCAAGACGGGCGGTCTGGCCGACGTGGCCGGATCCCTGCCCGAGGCTCTCACCGCCTTGGGCTGCGATGTTCGGCTCCTCATGCCCCTTTACCCCTCCGTGGACAGAGGGGAAGACGCCCTGAAGATTCTCGCCGAATGGATCCCCATTCCCGTGGGCATCCAGACGTATCATGTGCACTTTTGGCAGTGGCTGCGCCCGTCGTCCTATCTGGTTTATTTTATGGAAAAGGACGAATTCTTCCACCGGCCCAACCTCTATGTCCATCCCGTGCGTGGAGACTACGAGGACAACGCCCAGCGCTTCATCACCTTCTCCCGGGCCGTCTCCGCCCTTTGCAAGCACCTGGACTGGATTCCGGACGTTTTGCACCTTCACGACTGGCAGACGGCGTGCGCCGCCGCTTACCAGCACTTTCTGTGGCGCTACGATCCGGCTTTTTCCCGCGTGCGAACTCTGTTGACCATCCACAACCTCGCCCATCAGGGTTTGTTCCCGGAATCCTATTTCTCCCTCACGGGTCTTCCCTCGGAAGCTTATACCATCGACGGCATGGAGTTTTACGGCCAGTGCAACTTCCTCAAGGCGGGCATCGCCTACAGCCACCGCATTTCCACGGTGAGCCCTCGGTATGCCAAGGAGATCCTCGAACCCAAGCAGGGTTTCGGTTTGGACGGGATTCTACGGCGTCGGCAGGATGACCTGGTGGGCATCCTGAACGGCATCGACGCCGATCGATGGGATCCCTCCCGGGACACCCTGATCCCGGCGCCGTTCGATGCCGATCGGTTGGAGGGCAAGAGGGCGTGCAAAGACCATGTGATGCAGGAGCTGAATTTTCCCCAGGCCGTAAAAGACGATCCCCTGTGCGTCGTCGTCAGCCGTTTGGTGCATCAAAAAGGGATCGACCTCATCTTGGATGCTCTGGACGACATGATGGATCTTTCCGTCTGCCTTGCCGTTTTGGGAACCGGCGATCCTCATCTGGAGAAACTGCTGGGACAGGCCCAGTCGCGCCATCCGGAGCGCCTCCGGGTGGTTGTTGCCTTCGACGAAGGCTTGGCCCATCGGTTGGAAGCCGGCGGCGACCTCTTCCTCATGCCGTCCCGTTACGAACCATGCGGCCTGAATCAGATGTACAGCATGCGCTACGGCACCATTCCCATCGTGGCCGCTACGGGCGGTCTGGACGATTCCGTCGTGGATGCCGTCCAAAACCCTCACACGGGCACCGGCTTCAAGTTCTATGAACACTCTCGGGAGGCTTTCCTTGGGGCCTTGAAAGCGGCTCTGGAGGCCTACAGGGACGCCGGCCGGTGGCGCGATATGCAGCGCAGGGCCATGAGCGAGGATTTCAGCTGGCGCCGCGCCGCCCGATCCTACCTGACCCTCTATGAAGACATGCTGTCCCGATAGCGGGGGCCCCTCGTAAAGACAAAGGAGACGACCGAATGAACGACCTGAACGTGTATGAGAAACTCGCGCGACATCTCGACCGCCTTCCCGCAGGATTTCCCCGCACTGAGTCCGGCGTGGAACTCAAGATTTTGCAAAAACTTTTTACTCCCGAAGAGGCTCGACTGGCCGTGTTGCTTACCCTGAAGCCGGAACCCGTCCAAAGCGTCGCCGAACGTGCCGGCACACCTGCCGACGAGCTGGCCCCCAAGCTGGAAGAGATGGCCCGAAAAGGGCTCATCTTTCGCCTCCGCAAAGGCAACGAGGCTCGCTACATGGCGGCCCAGTTCGTCATCGGCATCTGGGAATATCACGTCAACGCCCTAGACGAGGAACTCATCGCTCTCGTCAACGAATACATCCCGGTGTTCTTCGAAAAGAGCATGGCCCTCAAGACCCCGCAGCTGAGAACCATCCCTCTGCCCCGTTCCATCACGCCGGAACAGAGCGTCATGCCATACGAAGAAGCACGGCGCATCATCGCCGAGCAGGACAAAATCGTGGTCGCCCCGTGCATCTGCCGCAAGGAGCATGCCATGGTGGGCAAGGGCTGTGAGCGCCCCTTGGAAACCTGCCTCGTTTTCGGCAGCGGCGCCCGATACTACGAAGACAACGGCCTGGGGCGCCCCATCGACCAGGACGAGGCGCTCAAGATCTTGCAGATGGCTGAAGAACACGCCCTGGTCCTTCAACCCTCCAACGCCCAAAAGGTCATGAACATCTGCCTGTGCTGCGGCTGCTGCTGCCAGATTCTGAAAAACCTCAAACGCCTCCCCAGGCCCGCCGATTTCGTCGTGAGCAATTTCTTCGCCCGAGTCCGGCAGGACGATTGCATCGGATGCGAAACATGCGTGGAACGCTGCCAGATGGAGGCTATCACCATGGTGGATGGGACGGCCCACGTGGCTCAGGAGCGCTGCATCGGCTGCGGGGTGTGCGTGCCTACCTGTCCCGAAGACGCCATCGCTTTGGAACCCAAGCCGGAAGAACAGAAAAAGACACCGCCCGCTCACCCCTTCGACCTTTACAAGATCATGGCCATGCAGCGCATGGCGGCCGGCGGGTAAAAGAGGGCGATTTTCGGAGGATCACAACGGGTAGACGTTTCCCGATTCCAGGATTCTCCAGCCGCTTCGGGTTTCGCCGAGGAGGAGGTTGATCTGCCAGCCCACCTTGCAATGGTCGGTGATGATCTTGGGCACTTTGACTTCCAGAAGGCCGGTATCCAAAGTCAGGCCGGAAAGGATGAGCACTCCCGGGCGGATCTCTTCAACGACAAAGTAGTCGTCCAGCTCTTCGTCCCAGGTGCGGGGCGGGTGGGTTTGGGCGAAATCGTAAAGCAGCCGGGCGAGGCGTTCCGCAGCGGGGAGTTCCCGGGACGCCTCCCCGGCCAGATCCATGGCCTTGCGGGCCTCTTCCTTGGGGGCATAGCCCTTGGCCACGAGCCACTTCATGAGCGCCTTGGTGACTGTGCCGGCGGCTCGAAGGAGGGATTCGGAAGCCATCACCTTCCGGATCATAAAATAGGTCAGGAACGTGGACACGCCGGAAGGGATCTTGTCCGGACCGAAGATGGCGCAGAAGGTCTGGTCTTTGTAATCGACCAGGCGGCGGTACAATGTATTTTCTCCGGCGGTGGGCAGTTCCTGGTAGCCGTACAGGTTCAAGGAGGTGTGCAGGAGTGAAATGACCTCCTCGTAACGGCGGACGGTCTGCGGTTTCCACCGCGCTTTTTGTTCAGCGAGAAATTCGGCGAAGATGTCCTCAATGTTGGGCTTCGCCACCGTAGGAAAAGAAATGATGTTGCCCTTGGCTTGTGCTTCGTTTTTCATCGACACCCCGTAACCCACTCGTGAAATGACCGCCTTTCCCTGAAGGCTAGCCGCTTATACCTTCCTTCCGCAATAAGGGCAATATGCAAAAGAGGGATCCAACACTTTGTCACACGAAGGACACCGAAATTCCACGAATTTGGGTGTTGCCTGCGGGGAAGGGGATCCTCGCAGGGCCTCTTCCGGCGAGGCCACAGAGCCGCACCGATCGCAGATGAGCACCGGGTCGCCCTTTTTGACTGGAAAGAGCGGGATGAAGAACAGGCTGAGGTAATGGTCGATGCGTTTCAAGCGCGCTCGGGCCAACCCGCAGGCCGGGCACAGCCGCGGGGTTTCATCCAGCGTCTTGATCTTGGGCTGGATCCCTCCAATGAAAAAGAACACGCTCCCTCGTCCTCCGCGCCGATCCTAGACGTTGAACCGAAAATGGATGATATCGCCGTCCTTGACGGGGTAGTCCCGCCCTTCCAACCGGACCCATCCTTGTTTTCGGGCCGCCGCATAATCTCCGGCCTTCTTGAGATCTTCGTAGGCCACCACTTCGGCCCGAATGAAACCCTTTTTCATGTCGGAATGGATCACTCCGGCGGCTTCCACGGCGGGAAGGCCTTCCGGGATGGTCCAGGCTTTGACTTCATCGTCGCCGACCGTGAAAAACGTCCCCAATCCCAAGAGGCGAAAAGATCGCCGGATGACGCGCGCCATGGCCGATTCGTCGATGCCGTAGTCCTGCCGGAAGACGGCCGCGTCGGCTTCGCTGAGCTGCGCCATTTCCATTTCGAGCCGCCCCCGGATGACCATGACGTCCTCGGATTCTTGAAAATCTTCGGGCACGGCGGGGTCGTCATCGTCGTTGTTTAGCAAAACGAGCACGGGCTTTGCCGAAAGGAAGGTGTATCCTTTGAGTTCCGGCGCCGCCGCAAGGTTTGGATCGGTCCGCAAGGGCTTTTCTTCGTTGAGCAACGCGGCGCACCGCTGGAGAAGTTCCAGTTCCGCAGCCGCCGTTTTACGTCCCTTTTTCTGTTCCGCCTCCATCCGTTCCAGGCGCTTTTCCACCGTGGCCAGATCCGCCAGGATGAATTCTTCCTCCAATTCGCGCACATCCCGAGCGGGTCGAGGCGGGCCGAGGACGGGGTCTGGAAAGTTTCGGACCACCATGAGAAAAGCTTCCACGGGCCGCATGTGGGTGAGCAGCAGCGCCATGTAGTCCTTTTTCTTTTCCGCGACTCCGGCAATCCCTTGAAGATCCGTGTAGGTGACCTGGGCGGGGGTCTTCTTCCGAGGGTTGTAGAGGGCTGTGAGCCAGTCCAGGCGTGGGTCGGGAACGGGAACCACGCCCAAGACCGGCACGACCTGCCCGGACACGGCGGGCGCTTCCCCGGTGCGTTGGGTCAGAGCGTTAAAGACAGTGGTTTTGCCCGATCTGCCAAGGCCCACAATGCCCAATTTCATCAACCCGCTCCCTCGGTCTTGCCCCTTTTGGCGCTCCCTTGCATAATTGTTTTTATGGAGAGCCGCCTTTCATTCATACACCTTTCGCCAGCGTTGAGCAATGCGCTGCTGGATGCCGCCGCGGCGCTGGAAGTGGGCGCCGCAGGGGACGGCCCCGAGCGCCATCGGCGCCTTTCCTCCCTGTTTCGGGCTCTGGGGGGCGCGCCGGAGCATAGGCCGGAAGCTCCAAGCCGCAAGCCCCCGACGGACGCAGAGCTTCCCCTGCCAAGGATGGCCGAAAAAGCAGCGGCGCTCGCCCACACATGGAAGAAGATGGGCATGGCGGTCGCGGCCTGCCGGTTCCCCGCCGGCCATCCTCTGGAAATGTGTCCCAAGTTCGTGTTTGCCTTGGGATCCCCTCCCGCCCCTCGTTTCATCCTGTCTGCAGCCTTCAATTCCCGCAAAGGAAAACTCACGCGACGGGCCGATCCTTGGGTCCGTGCCCTTCGACGCGTTTTCACCCAGACGGGTCAAGAGCCCGTAGCGTGGGTCGGAAGCTTCAAAACAGCGCTTTACGACCTGGTCACATGCTGGGCTCATCTCCATGGAAAGCCGACCGTCGTCATCGGCCTTCCATCGCCGAGCCGGTCGGCGTGGGACGAGTTTCGGGCTTTCTTCCCCGACCTTCAGCCCCATTGGTTCTTTTCCTGCCTGCCCGGACGGGCCGCATGCCCTCCCAAGCAAAACCTGCTGTGTCGGGACCGCCTGGTCGCCGCCGCAGCAGACCGGCTTTATGTGATCGAAATCCGCCGGGGAGGAAACCTCATGGACGTCCTTTCAAAAGAACTGGCCTCGCGGCCCCGACTCTTCTGGGTTTTTCCCGCTCGTGCCGGAGCGCCGGAGACGGAAGGAAACGCCGCCATTGAAGAAACCTTTCCACGGCTTGCTCGGATATGGTCCGTCGGACCTGGGGAGCACGATCGGCCCTGCGAAAGGCCCTACGGGAGTTCCCGGCCCGAAAGGGGCGCAGTTCTCGGAATGCCGCCTCTTGAAGACCCTTTTCTTTTTCACTACACGCGCTCGTGCCCCGGCCCATGGCCGGGGCAGGCGCGTTGTGACTGGGCGGACGATCTCTTTCAAGGCCATCCGTGGGCCGATCATACGGCCTTGGATACCTTGTGGCGGATCCTCTCCGAACGGCGCCTTCGCGCGAGCGGCCGTCTCATTCGAGGGGGCATTCCCGTGGTGTCGTGGACCCCGGTTCCGCCGCAGGACCTCACCCGCCTCATCCGATGGAATCCCGCCTTGATCCGGTGGACCTTCGAACCGTACGGCATCGCCGTGAAGCGAAGGGTCCTGAAAAATCTGGGGGCTCGGCCTGTCATTTACATCCGGGAGGAGGACTTTCCCAAAATCCCCCAACGGGAGCGCTTCCGGTTTCAGCTCCACGAGGTCGGGAAACCGACCTGGAAACGGGAAAGGGAATGGCGTCTTGCGGGAGACCTCGACTTGGACGCTCTGGACGGGAATGATTGGTGGGCCTTTGTGCCGACGCCCGACGAAGTGTGCCGGCTTCAAAACCACGTGCATCGGCAGTGCCGCATCATTTCCCTGCAGGCAGATCCCTTTTAACAGAGTGGACCCACACTCTGGAAATGAGCCTCCCGCGGGGCAGGGTCAGGACGCCTATGTGGCGGGTTCGGCCGGCTCGTTCCGCTCCGGCGACTCCGGCGAAATGTCCCGGGCTGTTTCCTGAAGCACCTGGACGACGGCTTTCAGGAAATCGTCCAGACCTTCCCGGGTGAGGGCTGAAATGACGAGAACGGGACAACCGACGGCGGAAAAAGCTCTGAGAAGCCTGGCGCGCTCATCGGGGTCGGGAATCAGGTCCATTTTGTTCAGGGCCACAAGCCGGGGCTTTCGAGCCAGACTTTCGGCGTACTCCAAGAGTTCCCGTTCGATAACCCGGTAGGGCTCCAAAGGATTGTCGGCGGGCACGGACGCCGCATCCACGACGTGGACCAGCACGCGGGTTCTTTCAATGTGCCGCAGGAAACGGATCCCCAAGCCGGCGCCTTCGTGGGCGCCTTCGATGAGGCCCGGGATGTCCGCCATGACGAAGGGCGGTGCGTCCCCGTATTGGACCACACCCAGGTTGGGAACCAGCGTCGTGAAGGGGTAATCGGCAATTTTGGGTCGAGCGGCTGAGACAGCGGCGATCAGGGTGGACTTGCCGGCGTTGGGAAGGCCCACGAGTCCCACGTCCGCCAGGAGCTTCAGCTCCAGGACGAGCTCGCGATATTCCCCTTCCTTGCCTTCTTCGGCCATCCTCGGCGCCTGCCGCGTCGGGGTTGCAAACCGAGCATTTCCCCGCCCTCCCGCGCCGCCTCGCGCCGCCGTCCATCGCATGCCGGGTTTATGAAGATCCGCCAACACCTCCCCCGTGTGGGCATCCTTGACCAAGGTCCCCACCGGGACCATGAGGATGAGGTCTTCGCCGCTTCGGCCGTGCTTTCCCTTGCCTTGGCCGTGTCGCCCCCGCTGGGCCCGGTAAAATCGTTTGTAGCGGAAATCCAACAAGGTCTGCTTGCGTTCCGTGGCCTCGAAGATCACATCCCCGCCCTTGCCGCCGTCACCCCCGTCGGGCCCCCCTCGAGGCACATATTTTTCCCGACGGAAGCTCACGCAGCCGTTGCCCCCATGGCCGGCTTGGACCTCGATGCGGACTTCGTCCACAAAACGCATTCCCCAACCCCCATAAAACAGAACGGGGGAGCTGGGCTCCCCCGGTTCTCACCATCCGTGCTGCCTGTGGAACAAGCGCTTAGCTCGTCTGCGCCGCCACAGGATAGACGCTGACCTTCTGGCGCTGCTTGTCCTTGTATTCGAAGGCCACGACCCCGTCGATCAGGGCGAACAGCGTGTAATCCTTGCCCATCCCCACATTCTTTCCGGGGTGGAACTTGGTGCCCAGCTGGCGCACCAGGATGTTGCCGGCTCGCACGAACTGGCCGCCGAACCGCTTCACCCCTCGCCTTTGCCCGGCGCTGTCCCGACCATTCCTGGAACTTCCGCCCGCTTTCTTGTGTGCCATGGTCTATGCCTCCTCATCCCGCGCAGTGTCGTCTCGGGAGACGGCATGCTCCGACGTCTGCGGTGCACGGTCCTCGATGCCCTCGATCTTCACAGCCGTGTAGGCTTGTCGATGTCCCTGCTTTTTGCGGGAATCCTTGCGCCGCTTGTATTTGAAAATGACGATCTTGTCGCCCCGGCCCTGCTCCACAATCCGGGCGCGCACCACCTTGTCGGCGACGAGGGGCCGCCCCACGCGGATGTCCTCGCCGTCGGCCACAAGGAGCACGCGATCCAAAAGGATCTCATCCCCGGCTTCCCCCGGCAGTTTTTCCAGCTTGAGCAATGCTCCGGGCTCGGCTTTATACTGTTTGCCCCCACATTCCACGATCGCGTACATCGGTTTGTCCTCCGCCCCTGTGCACATTCACGCACCCCGACGCCCCGTGTGATCCAGACAAAAAAAGCGGCCCGCGGCCGCTCGGCGACAGGCGCATGGGGTGTTCCGTCATCTTCGAGCGTCAGTGCCTTTCCGGGTGAGCATCTCCTGAAACTCTTTCAACTTCTCACAGCTCTCCAGGCACTTGTTCTTGTCCTGATCCTTTTTGTCACAATCCAGACAAGGGCTTCGCATCGTCACTCCATGCGGGCTCCTTCCAGAAGCGACGTAACGGGGTCTTATAAATGGGCGTCCCGGGCTCTGTCAAGGCTTTTCCCACGGAAACGGGCCCTCCACACGGGCCTTCACAAACGGCGGCGATTGGCTTAAAGAGGCTCTGGAACTTTCGAGCCCGCGGGACGGGCCGCCTTCCAATCCGACTGAGGAAAAAGGACAGACGATCATGAGCGACCATCAAGCTTCGGAACGCGTCTTTTATCGAAATTTACGAAAATCGTATCCCGTCGTCGACCGCGGCGAGGGGATTTTCATTTGGGATAGGGACGGCCGCCGTTACATCGACGGTTCGGGCGGCGCCTGCGTGGTGAGCATCGGCCATGGGGTGCCGGAAATCCTTGAGGCCATGCAGGCCCAAGCGCGCCGGATCTGCTTTGCCCACAGCAGCCATTTTACCAGCGAAGCCGCTTTGGAATGCGCCGATCTCTTGACCCGGATGGCTCCCGACCCTTCGCTCAACCGCGTCTATTTCCTTTCGGGCGGATCGGAAGCGGTGGAGACGGCCGTAAAGGTCGTCCGGCAGTACTGGCGGGAAGTGGGCAAACCCGACAAGTACAAGGTCATCAGCCGCTGGACGAGCTTCCACGGAAACACGACAGGCGCCCTGGCCCTTGGGGGCCACACCGGCCGCCGGCGCCATTACCTCCCTCTGTTTCTCCATACACCCCATATCGAACCGGCCTATTGTTACCGGTGCCCCTTCGGGCATAAACCCGAATCGTGCCGGCTGGAATGCGCCGACCAATTGGAACGGACCATCAAGTACGAAGGGCCGGATGCCGTGGCGGCTTTTATCGCCGAACCCGTCGTGGGCGCCACCGCGGGCGCCCTGGTGCCGAAAGACGGTTATTGGCAGCGGATCCGAGAGATCTGCGACGCCTACGACGTGAAACTCATCGCCGATGAGGTCATGACGGGTGTGGGCCGAACGGGCCAGAATTTCGCCTTGGACCATTGGGGCGTCGTCCCCGATGTCATCGTCACGGCAAAAGGACTGAGCTCCGGCTATACGCCTCTCGGCGCGGTCATCGTCAAGGAAGAAATCCACGAGGCCATCCGCCGAGGAACCGGGGCGTTCGTCCACGGCCACACCTACTGCCAAAACCCCCTGTCGGTGGCCATCGGCGCCGCCGTCTTGCGATACATTGAAAAACATCAGCTCGTGGAGCGATCCGCCCGCATGGGCCGCCTCCTCCTGGAGAGCCTCCAGAGCCTTCGAAAACATGCCGCTGTCGGCGATGTACGGGGTATCGGGCTTTTCGCCGGAATCGAACTGGTCAAAGACAAGGAGACCAAGGAAACCTTCCCGCCGTCGCTCAAGGTGAACGCCCGGGTCGCCCAGGAAGCCTTCCAAAGAGGGCTCATCACCTATCCGGGATCCGGCGGGGCCGACGGGATCAACGGAGACCACATCCTGCTGGCGCCACCGTTTATCATCGACGAAGGGGGCATCGCGGAAATCACCCGCATCCTGGACGACGCCCTTCAAGCGGTGTCGTCCCAGGGGCTTTGAAGCCCATCAGACCCTGTGGAATTCGAAGCCGGGCAGGGTCAGCCGCTTTTCCAGACCCTTCAGGACCCCAGTGGCGACGGTGACGAAAAGAAGGTAGACGAACCCGACGGCGGCAAACACCTCGGTGTACTTGAAGGTGGACGAGGCGACGATTTTTCCTTCGCCTGTCAGTTCGATGCAGGTCACCATGTAGGCCAAGGAAGAGTATTTGATCAGATAGATCCATTCGTTGCCGCATCCGGGCAGAGCGCGCCGCACCGCCTGGGGCAGGATAATGTGCACCAGGGTTTGCAGGCGGCTCATCCCGATGGCCTGGGCCGCCAGGATCTGCCCTCGCTTGATGGAAAGGAGCGCCCCCCGGATGTATTCAGAATGATACGCCCCGCTGCACAGCGTAAACCCGAGGACCGCCGCTTCGTAGGGGGTGAGGTAGACGCCCAGGCGGGGCATGCCGAAGTACCAAATGTAGAGCTGCACTAAGAGCGGAAATCCGCGAAAGACGGCCACATAGGCGTCCGCGGCCCAGCGCAGCAGGGAAAACCCGTAGACGCGGCACGATCCCGCCAGCACCCCGCAGACAAACCCCAGCACGGCCGACGGGATGATGAGCCGCAACGAGACGGCGGCGCCTCGCAAGAGAGCCGGGGCCAGATCCCCGTAGAGGAAGAGCAGCTCGTCCGAGATCACGGCCGCCCGCCCAATTCGCCGATCTTGGCACAGAATTCACGCGTCCGAGCGCATCGGGCTTCGTCCAGGATGATGTCCGGGGGCCCCTGTTCCACGATCCGGCCGTCCTCCATGAAAATCATCTCATGGGCCAGAGCCCGGGCGAAGCCGATCTGATGGGTGGCCATGATCATGGTCATGCCGGATGCCCCCAGTTCCCGGATCACGGCATGGACCTCCCCGATGAGTTCGGGATCCAGAGCCGATGTGGGTTCATCCAGGAGCATGACCTTGGGATCCAAGGCCAGAGCCCGGGCGATGGAGACCCTCTGTTTTTGGCCTCCGGAAAGCTCCGCGGGATACTTGCCCGCATGATCCGCCAAACCCACGCGCTCCAGTTCGGCCATGGCCCGGCGGCGGGCCGCTTTCTTGTCCATCTTTTTGACCCGAACGAGGCCGATTTCCACATTCCCCAAAGCCGTGAGGTGGTCGAAGAGGTTGAATTCCTGGAAGATCATGCCCACCTGCTGACGATAGGCGCACAAATCCCTCTTGCGGCTCGGGTCGATGCGCCGGCCTTCGAGGAAGATGTCCCCGCTGTCGGGAGAGACGAGAAAGTTGATCATCTGGAGCAAGGTGCTCTTGCCCGCTCCCGACGGCCCGATAAGCACCTTGATTTCACCACGCCGCACCGACAAGGAAACCCCTTTGACGATTTCCTTGTTCCCGTAGTGCTTACGGATCTCCTGCACCTGAAGGATCGTATCCATGCTCTCGATGTGAACGGCTCCTTACGCGTAGCCCTTGATGCGGACCTTCTTGTGCACCAGTCCCAAAAGACGGGTCCCGGCGAACGTGAGAACCATGAAGAGAAGGCCCGCGCTGATATAGATGGGCAGATGTTGGTAGGTCCGCGACGCCACGTGGTGGGCGCGGGCCATGATTTCCGCCACGCCCAGGGCGTAGGTTACGGCGGAATCCTTGAGCAGGATCGCGTACTCGTTGGACCACCCCGGAATGGCCAGCCGCAGGGCCTGCGGCAGAACGATGAGCACGATGGCTTGAGCGTCGCTCATCCCTACAGCGCGCGCCGCCTTCATTTGCCCCGCCGGGACGGACAGGATGGCCCCCCGCAGAATCTGGGACTGGTAGGCGCCGCTGATGCAGCCCAAAACAATCACGGCCACCGTGAACGCGGAAAGGTCCAGTCCGAGGAAGGGGAAAATGCCGAAATAGAAAAGAAATAAAAGGACCAACAAAGGCACTCCCCGGAAAAACCACACATAAAGGCCGATGAACCGCCGAAGCCACCTGGGGCCGTAAACCGCCCCCACCGCCAAAGGCAAACCGATGCTCAGGCCCAAAGCCAAAGCCCCGGAGACCACCACAAGGGTGATCCAGGTGCCTTTCAGCAGATAGGGCAGCCCCTCTTTGAGGACGGGCAGAAAGTCCATCGTCGCCGACCCCTCCGAAGATCATCGATCCCCGACCGTATCCCGAGTCCTTCTTGGAAAGGAGCCGGGTTTGAAGCGGTTACAGATAACAAAAGGCTCAAGATCGTTCAAGAAAAATGGCGAGATCCGCCGATGGGCTTCGCGCGCCGTTGAGTGGGCGAGATCGCCAGGGCCGACGTTTGGTCTCTCTTAACAGGGTTGCGCCCCATCGTCTTTTTTGATAACCAGGGAGGCAGTCCTCAAGAGGCCTGTTGGGTGTGCGGATTTTCCTCGGGGTTTTCTCTTTTTCGCCCGATGCGCCGCGGACCGGTGGCTGCCGCCATTGGCCCGAACGGGCATGGGCCCAAGATGAAGGATGCAGGAACGCAAGAAGGGCAGTGCGGCTTCACCGTAAACGGTCACCTTAAAAGAGCAGGAGGATAGACATGAAGCGTGCCGGAATGTTTCTCGCCCTTGTTTTCTTGATGGGAACGTTCTTTACCGCCATGAGCCCCGTTTCGTCACAGGCCAAAACGGTTTTCGTCACCATCGGCACAGGCGGCATCACGGGCGTCTACTACCCCACGGGGGGCGCCATCTGCAAGATGATCAACGACAAGCGGGACCAGTATGGCATCCGGTGCACCGTGGAAGCGACGGGGGGATCGGTTTTCAACATCAACGCCGTCCTGGCCGGGGATCTGGAGTTCGGCATCGCCCAGTCGGACCGCCAGTATCAGGCGGTCAAGGGAGAAGCGGAATGGAAGGACAAAGGTCCCCAGAAGGATCTTCGGGCCGTCTTCAGTCTGCATCCTGAAGCGGTGACGTTGGTAGCTGCGGAAGATGCGGGGATCAAGACCGTTGCCGATCTCAAAGGAAAACGCGTCAACATCGGCAACCCCGGATCAGGCCAGCTGCAAAATTCCATCGACGTTCTGGAAGCCTTCGGCATCAGTTGGGAAAAGGACATCAAAGCGGAACAGGCCAAAGCGGCGGAAGCCCCCGGGCTGCTTCAAGACGGGCGCATCGACGCCTTTTTCTATACCGTCGGCCACCCCAGCGGCGCCATTAAGGAAGCCACGGCGGGACACCGCAAGGTTCGCTTTGTGCCCATTGAGGGAGCGCCCGTGGATGCGCTGATCAAGAAATACCCCTACTATGCCAAGGCCGTGATTCCCATCGCCATGTACGAAGGAGCCGCCAACAAGGAAAACGTGCCCACGGTCGGCGTCAAGGCCACGTTCGTCACCTCCTCCAAAACCCCGGACGATGTGGTCTATGCCATTGTTAAGGAAATCTTCGACAACCTAGACACCTTCAAGACTCTGCACCCGGCTTATGAGGTCCTGACCCCTTCCAGTATGCTGGAAGGGCTTTCCGCTCCGTTCCATCCCGGTGCGGAGAAATACTTCAAGGAAAAAGGGTTGCTGAAATAGGGTGCCATCTCGAGGCGGCGGGATCCGCCCCGCCGCCTCCCCTGCACCTCAACCCGATCCCCAACGTCCGCCTCAGAGGACACCGCCCATTTCTCTTAGAGGGAGGCCCATGACCCCCGATCCCAAGGACAAAGACGCCGGTCTCGAATTGGCGCACAAACTGGCCCAGGAAGAGACCGGAGGGACTCGAGCCACCCGGGGTTTTTCCAAATACGTCGTTGCCACCGTCGGTGTGGCCTGGTCCCTTTTCCAGCTTTCCATCGCCAGTTGGCTCATTCTCGATTCCTGGTATGTCCGAGCCATCCACCTTGCCTTTGCCATCTTCATCGTCTACATCAGCTTTCCCATGTTTCGCAAACCGCGGTTGGGAATCTCCTTCTGGGCCGCCACCGACCGTGTTCCCATCATGGACTGGATTCTCGCCCCCCTTGCGGCCTTTGCGGCTCTCTACGTCATCATCGATTACCAGGGCATTATCATGCGCTATGGGGCGCCCATCCCTCGGGACATCGTTATGGGCTTCCTGCTCCTCGTGCTCCTTCTGGAAGCCGCCCGGCGGACCATCGGACCCGCCCTGTCCGTGATCGCCTTGGTTTTTACGCTCTACGCCTTCTACGGCCCGTACATGCCGGATTTCCTCGCCTTCAAGGGCGTGTCCCTGAACCGGTTCGTGGGCCAGATGACCATGTCCACGGAAGGCATCTACGGGATCCCTCTGGATGTGTCGGCAACCATTGTTTTTCTGTTCGTGCTTTTCGGGTCCATGCTGGAAAAGGCGGGGGCGGGGCATTTTTTTATCCAATTGGCCTTGAGCCTTTTGGGAGGGTATAAGGGCGGTCCTGCCAAAGCGGCCATCTTGAGCAGCGGGCTTACGGGCTTGGTTTCCGGATCCAGCATCGCCAACGTGGTCACCACAGGCACCTTTACCATCCCGCTCATGAAACGCGTGGGCTACCCTCCCACCAAGGCGGCGGCCATCGAAGTGGCGGCCAGCACGGACGGCCAGCTGGCGCCGCCCATCATGGGCGCCGCGGCCTTCATCATCGCTGAGTATGTGAGCGTCCCCTACATCGCCGTGGTGAAAGCGGCGGCGATCCCGGCCTTCGCCTCCTACGCGGCGCTCCTTTTCATTTCCCACATCGAGGCCTCCAAGCTGGGCTTGAAAGGGCTGCCTCGGGAGGAACTTCCGCCGTTCTTCAAGACCTTTCTGAGCGGATTGCAATACCTGGTTCCTCTGGTCATGCTGCTCTACGAGCTCGTGGTCCTTCGGCATACCCCTCAATCCTCCGCCTTTAACGCCATTTGGGTCCTGGCTCTGCTCATGATTGCGCAGCCGTGCGTTCGCGCCCTCAAGGCCGGGGAACCGATCTTACCGGCGTTGAAAAAGGGTTTTACGGACATCCTGGCCGCTTTCGCTTCCGGAGCCCGAAACATGGTCAGTGTGGCCATGGCCACGGCGGCGGCGGGCGTGATCGTCGGCGTGGTGGCCATGGGTTTGGGAGGCTTGGTCAATCAGATCGTAGATGCCTTGGCCGGTGGAAACATTTATTTGCTCCTCGTCATCACGGCCATAGCCAGCCTCATTATCGGCATGGGCCTGCCCACGACGGCCACCTACATCGTTATGGCATCGCTTACCGCTCCCGCCATCGTCACCGTGGGAGGCGCTTACGGCTTTGAAGTTCCGCTCATGGCGGCCCATCTGTTTTGTTTCTTTTTCGGCATTCTGGCGGACGACACACCCCCCGTGGGTCTCGCGGCTTACGCCGCCTCCGCCATCGCTCGCTCGGATCCCATCCGGACGGGCTTTCAAGGTTTCATGTATGACATCCGCACGGCCATCTTGCCGTTCATGTTCATCTTCAACCACGATCTCATCCTTCACGGCGTGAACAGCTGGACCCAAGGGCTGCTCATTTTCGCCATGGCGTGTTTCGGCAATTTCGCTTTCGCCGCCGCCACCCAAGGATGGCTCA
Source organism: Desulfosoma sp. (assembly GCA_037481835.1). Classification (GTDB taxonomy): domain Bacteria; phylum Desulfobacterota; class Syntrophobacteria; order Syntrophobacterales; family DSM-9756; genus Desulfosoma. The sequence goes on from JBBFKW010000001.1 coordinate 232,296, forward strand.
TCACCCGAAACCGCCTCTATGAAATCCCGTTGCTGCTCGCCGTGACCCTCACCCTTATGCGCCCCGAGCTCATCGCCTCTTGGTGCGGCGTTTCCTACGAAAACCGCTATTGGATGTACGGGCTCGGAATGGGCCTTTTCGCCGTCATTTACCTTTTGCAGAGGCTCCGCCTCCCGAAGGGCGTGTCCCGGGACGCAGCCCAGAACTGAAGGGGAGAACGCTTTCCCATGGAAAAACTGATCATCACGGTGGCCTTGACCGGCAATGTCCCCACCAAGGACATGAATCCCTTCGTTCCCATGACGGCCGAGGAAATCGCCCAGGATGTGCGCCGGTGCGCTGATGCGGGAGCCGTGCTTTTCCATGTGCACGCCAGGGACGAAAATCGACGGCCCACGTTGGATCTCGCCCGTTATAAAGAAAACGTCCGCCGTATCAAGGAAATCGCCCCGGAAGTGATCATCCAGCTTTCAACGGGGGCTCGGGCCGGCAAGGACTGGGAAGCCCGGGCCAATCCCGTGAGGCTTCTGCCGGAGATGGCCTCCTTTACCACGGGCTCAAACAACCTGCCGGGGATCGTGTATGAAAATTCGCCCCAATTCATCGAGTTCCTGGCCGGGGTGTTCAAGGAAACGGGTGTCAAACCGGAAATCGAGGTGTTTGAAACGGGCATGATCAACAACGCCCTGCATCTCCAGCGCAAGGGCCTCATCGCTCCGCCGCTCCATTTCGACTTCGTCTTGGGCGCCCCGGGTTCCATGCCCGGATCGGTCAAGAACCTGCTGTTCCTCTCCGAAAGCATCCCAGCGGGCTCCACCTGGAGTGTGGCCGGGATCGGCAAGATGGAAATCCCGTTGGCCACCGCCGCCATCGTCATGGGGGGGCACGTGCGCGTCGGTCTGGAAGACAATCTGTTTTTGCCCGACGGATCCCCGGCCTCCAACCCCAAGCTCGTGGAAAAGGTCGTGAGGATCGCCCGGGAAACAGGCCGAGACATCGCCTCCCCGGATGAAGCCCGTCGCATCCTGTCCCTGGATCCGGCCCGAAAGGACCTCATCCTCACCATGCTGGACTGATCGGCCATGTCGTTTTGGCATCGCCGCCAAGCCATGGGGTGGGCCGCCGCCCTTCTCGGAGCAAGCGTCCTTCTGTCCCGGTTCATGGGCCTCTTCCGAGACAAGGTCATTTCCTATTATTTCGGGGCGACGGAAGAATCGGACGTCTATTTCGCCGCCTTCGTCATCCCGGACTTCATCAATTACCTCCTTGCCGGGGCTTATTTTTCCATCACGCTCATCCCCCTCCTGAGCGAAAAGTTTCAAAAGGACGAGGAAGACGCCTGGCGCTTCTTTTCCGCCGTTCTTTTTTGGACCGCTGTCACCAGCACGGCACTGACGGCGGCCGTCATGATCTGGGCGAGCCCGCTGTCCCGTTGGGCGGCGCCAGGCCTGAGCGCCCAGGCGGCGACACGCTTGGCCTACTTTCTTCGCATCATCGCTCCGGCCCAGATTTTCTTCCTCCTGGGATCGTGTTGCAGTGCCGTGCTCTATCTGAGAAAGCAGTTCCAGGCCCCGGCCCTGAGCCCCCTCGTTTACAACGCGTTCATCATCGCCTTGGGCATCCTGATGCGCCGATCCGGCATGGCGGGGTTTTGCTGGGGTGTTCTGGCGGGGGCCTTCTTGGGGAACTTTTTGCTGCCCTTGACCGCCGTGCGCTACGGGGGCGACTTTCGGTGGCGATGGGTCCTGTGGCACCCGTCGCTCAAAAAATTCCTGCTCCTGGCGCTGCCGCTCATGGTGGGCCAGTCCGTCGTGGTCCTGGACGAACAGCTCGTGCGCATTTTCGGGTCTCTGGCAGCCGTCGGCGCCATCAGCTGGCTCAATTACGCGCGGCGCATCATGCTCGTTCCCGTCGGCGTGGTGGCTCAGGCCGCCGGGACGGCCTCCTACCCCTTCCTGGCCGAAGCTTACGCCTCTGGGGACAGTCGAAAGTTTTTCCAGACGCTGAACACGGCTTTTCGAAACAGCGTGGCCGTTCTTATTCCTCTGTCCCTGTGGATGATCCTGGCCGCCGAACCCATCATCGTCCTCATCTTCCAGCAAGGCCGTTTCAGCACCGCGGATACCGTTGAAACCGTGTGGGCCTTAAGGATTCTCCTGACCGTGGTTTTCTGTTGGGGGATTCAGCAGATCCTTGGGCGGGGCTACTATGCTCGGCAGGACACCGTCACGCCGGCAGTAATCGGCACCTTGTGCACCGCTGCCGTCATCCCCATCTATTTCATCGCGGCCGCACGTTTCGGCGCCCGAGGGGTGGCCGGGGCGAGCGCCCTTTCCGTGGCGCTCTATACGACCGTGCTCAGCCTTTGGTGGCGCTTTCGTATGGGATCCCAGGCCTTCGAGGGCCTGGGCGCTACGGCGTTTAAGATCACCCTTATCAGCGCGGCCGCTTTGGTCCCCGGCGGCCTCGGCCTTTTCTTACCGACGTTACGGCCGCTGTCCAACCTCTACATCCACGCTTTCTGCCGGTCGGCCCTATCCGGCGCGCTTTTCGCCCTGGGCTTCGCCTTCTTGGGGCGACGATTCGCCGGCGACCTTCTGGATCCTCTCTTCAACCGATGGCCTCTTTCCAGGCCGCGCCGTCCCACAAGCCCACGATAGTTCCCGATTGAGCGGGGTCGTACCCGCCCAGGGCCTCCACACGACGGCGGAACCGTTCCGAGACGATCACCTCAAGGAGCCGCCGGATTTTCGGATCTTCCCAGCAGTTCTCAGGAATGACCAGATCGTAGCGCTCCTCGCACACTGGCAAGAAATCCAATCCCAGGGCCTTGGCCGCCGCATAGATGGCCATTCCGCAGTCGGCGCTTCCGCTGAGCACATTCACTGCCACGGCCATGTGCGTGTATTCTTCCCAGTCGTAGCCGTGGATGCCTTCGGGGGTGCGCCCAATCTTGGCCAGCTCGTAGTCCAGGAGGATGCGCGTCCCGGATCCCGCCTGTCGATTCACGAAACGCACGTCGGGCCGGAACAGGTCCTCCACACCCCGAATCCCTTTCGGGTTTCCAGGCGCCACGACCAGGCCTTGGCGACGGCGCACGAGCTGCACCAGGCGCACAGGAGTCCCTTGAAGGTAACGTTCCACGTAGGAACGGTTGTAATCGCCCGTTTCGGTATCCAAGAGGTGGGCGCCGGCGCAGTGGGCCTGGCCGCGGCGCACGGCCAACAGCCCGCCCAAGCTCCCCACGTTGCTGGATGAAAGGTGCATGCGCGGGTCCACCTTCTTGAGCTCCGAGGCCAGCACATCCACGGTGTTGTCGTGACTGCCGATCATGATCAGGGTGTGGTCCAGATCCTCTTCGGCGCGCAAAAGCCGCACCCGAACCCATTCGCCTTCGTTGACCCCTTCGGATTCCTGCGGGATGCGCACCAGTCCGTCAGCCCGGACCAAGGAGGTGATCACGCCGGCGCCGCGCTGCAGCGGCATGGCCACAAGGCGATTGTGAACCCGACCCACGATGACCCGGAGGAATTCTTCGAGGCCCAATTTGGAGGGCATTTTGCGGCCCATGACGGCATGTACCGTCGTCCAACCGGGTTCGGCAAGCCCCTGAAGCCACGCAAGCAGTGGTCGGACGAATTGTTCGAAGGCCATGACGGCGGATACGGGATAGCCGGGAAGACCAATGAAAGGCTTGCCTTCCACGAGTCCCAGGAGCACGGGTTTTCCGGGCATCATGGTCACGCCGTGGACGAGGAGCGTCCCCAGATCCTGGACGAGGGAGGCCGTATAGTCTTCCGATCCGGCGGAAGAGCCCGCGTTGAAAACGATGATGTCCGCATCGGAAAGCGCCGCTTCTTTCATGCGGGCCCGAAGCGTCTCGGCGTCGTCAGCCACACCGGGATGGAGCCTGGCGACCCCGCCTTCTTGTTGGACCATGGCGGCGATGACGGTGCCGTTGAATTCCACGATTTGGCCGGGGGCCGCCTGAGCGGCCTCATTGGCAGGGACCAGTTCGGTTCCCGTCGGCTGGATCCACACGCGCGGCTTGGCATAAACCGAGACGGCGGAAACCCCCGAGGCCAAAAGGGCTCCCAGGTCCGCCGGGCGCAGCCGATGCTGCTGGGGAAGGAGAAGTTCGCCCGCCACGATATCTTCCCCGACCTTGCGCACGTGCTGCCACGGAAAGGCGGCGGATCGAATCTCGATGGTTTGGGCGTCCACCGGGTGGACGTGTTCGATCATGATCACCGCATCGGTCCCCGGGGGCATGGGATCGCCGGTATCGACCGCGAACGCCTGGACGCCCACGGTGAGGTGCTTCGGACGGACGGGTGCGGCGCCGAAAGTTTCCGAAGCCTTCACCGCATAACCGTCCATGGCCGCGCCGTGGTAATGGGGAACGGACACTTTCGCCGCAACGGGTTCTGCAAGCACCCGCCCCAAAGCCTCATGGACGGGCATCTCTTCCACCGCCGTGCGCCGATCCCCGACGGCTCGACGCCACTTCTCCCGCGCCTCTTCCAAAGTGTGCATTTCCAGATAGATCTTTCGCTTCATGGGCCTTCCCGCCTTCTAAACGCGCTGAAAACCAAATCGATGCCAAAATTCGCGCCGGTATCGTCGCACGGAACCGAGATAGGCATCCGCAACGTGCACCTGTTCCAGCTCGTCCAGCTGGACCGTCACCCAGTCGTCCAATGCGTCCAAGCTTCGGAACCAGCGGCGAAACGCCGCCTTGTCCAAAAGGCGCGGCGGCTGGATCACGAAGCTGCCGCCTCCGTGCTGATGGTAGCGACGCCCGTTGATCAGGGCGTTGTAGTCGGCGGTGTTCACCCCGACCACGGCGCAGAAATTGTCGAAAGCGCGCACCAAGGCCCCCGTTTTCCAGTGCCCCCGCAGAATGGGGAAGATGCTGATGTTAAAAATGATCTCCACCCCTTGATCCGCCAACTGCTTGGCGGCCTCGGGCTGCCCCCAAAAATCGATGCACACGGGAATGCCGATCTTTCCAAAATCCACGGGGAAAGCCCTGAAGACGCCGTCTCCGGGCGTCATGCGCAGGTGGTCCCGTTCCAGGGCGCCAAGGTTCCGTTTGCGTTGGCGTCCCAAAATCCTGCCGGATCGGTCAAAGAGGGTCGCGGTGTTGTAGAAACGATCGCCGTCCTGTTCCACCAAGCCGGCCACAATATAGGTCCGTAGATCCCGGGCGGCTTGGGCCAGCTCCTCTTCACCCACGAAAGGGAAATACTCGGGAAAACACACCACGTCCAAATCCTGCCCCCTGCACTTTTCCAGAAGGTGGAGGCCGTGGCCGATATTTCTCGGATCGCCGAACTCGGGATAGGGCTTGGGCTGTACGAGAGCCACTCGAATGCTGTCCTTCATACCTGCTCCCTCAACGATTTTGCATCAACTCCATGGAACCCGCCCACGAAAGATCCGCAAGATAAGGAAAGTGATCGGAAGGGTATCGTCCCCCGAAGTGATCCCGGACGATGGACACATTCCGGACCCGGAAATGGTCGGAAACCAAAATCCAATCCATGCGGCTTTTCTGCGGCACGCCTGAAAAGCCGTGGTGCGTTTTGTCTTCGTCTCCTTCGATCTTGCCGCTTTGCCGCCAAGTGTCGCGAAGGCCCACTTGCGGGTCGGTCAAGATCCGGTAGACCGGGGATTCGGGCCCGTCGTTGAAGTCGCCCATGAGAACGTGGGCTCCAGGATAAGCCTTGACCCATCGGGCCAAAATCCGGGCCTGCTCCCGTCGGGCTTCCGCGCCGATGTGGTCCAGATGGGTTACGGCAACCCAGAGAGTCATGCCGGTTTCCCGCTCCCGGATCCGGGCCCAGCTCATCATGCGCGGAAAGGCGCTGTCCCAGTCCTTGCTGCGATGCACATCGGGCGTTCGAGACAGCCAAAATTCCGCGCCGTCCGTCACGGCGCCGAAGGCCGTGCGCACGAAAAGGGTGGGATACTGGCAGGTCTCGTCAAGAACCCGGCCGGGGGCGTGGAGCGTGTAATCGTTAAGCTTTTCGGCCAGGTAAAGGAGCATGCTCCAGCGGCCTTCCTGGGTTCCCAACAGGTCGGGGCGATACCGCCGGATGGTTTCCACCACCAGGTCCCGTCGATAAATCCAGCTGTTTTCCCCGTCCCGGTCGTTTTCAAAGCGCAGGTTGAACGTCATGACACGCATGGGGTGATGGCCGTTTCCCGAAAATTTATCGTTCATGTTTTGGTGCCGAGGTGCCGATTCTGGAAGTGAGCGGCAAGAAACTTGCAGTTGAAAAAATCACCGCACGAGAACCGGGGCGCCCTTCGGGGCGCACAACCCCAGAAAGGAGACAAGACATGGAGGCACCCATGGGTGTTTCGGCTTGGTTTGGCACCCTGTTCCTGTGGACCTTGGGATCGGCGGCGGCCGTCTGGGCGGCCTGCAGGCTCGCCGTCGTGCGGCGTCGCAGCCGCCGTGAATGAGGGGCTGTTCGTCGGCCATTCCCCTTTTGCGAGCCCCCGTTCCCGCATTCCAGCAGACCGAGTCCCGGCATCCGCGGAGCACCTCCATTGCCCTGTCGCAAAGGAGGTCCCATCATGCAACCTTGCAGCAGCTGCACAAGCCACCGTTGTGGAACGTCCGAAAATCTCTTTGTGGACGATTTCTTCCGAAAGGACTGTTCCTGCACGGAAGAAGCCGCCCCTTCGTCCACAGGGGATAACCGGGATGAGCTGTTCCGCCGATTTCGATTAAGCCTCGATCCGAGCCACCAGCGCTTCGTGGCGGGCTATCAGTGGTTCTGCCGGGTGTGCGGCAAGCCGGCCGCCAGCGAGGAAGTGTGGTTTCCGTGCCGTCAAAAGTTCGTCACAGTCAAGGTCGTGTGCCACTTGGGCTGTTTCAGCCACTGGCGATTGAAAATCCACGCACAGAGCCCCCAGGCCCTGGCCCACGTGTGCTGAATCCAAACTTCCCCGGACGGGTCCTCAGGCCTCGAAGCGCTCAGTCCTCGGCTCTTCGTTTGGCGCTGTAGAAGTCCATGAGAAACTGCGCCTCGATGGGAGACAAGTCGAAACGCAGGATCGCTTCGTGAACGATCTTTTGCACGGGTTTGTCCGGCGACTCCTGGACACAGCACGACACCCACTTGACGGCTTTGCGAATGGCTTCCCCTTCGGGCATGACAGTTGTCATCGCATCGTACACCTTTGTTGAACTTTCACGGGGCGGCTCCGGGGGCCCATGCGGCCCTCGGCTCTGTTTTCCGCCGTATTCCTAGCATTTTGCCGTCGCGCTGTCATCCCCCATTTCGCCGAAGCCCTCGCCCGAACGCGCTCCCTGCCGTAAATTGCCAAAAACAGGTGGGGCCCCTGGAACTTTCCGTCGAAAGGGACTAGTTTTTGTGAGAAGGAATGAGGAAACGTGTGCGGCACAAATTCGGGAGCCCCGTGCAATGATGCGCTCATACCTGGAACCGACAGCCATCCTGGACTGGAACCATCCCCGGGTGCTTTCTTTCGCGCGGGAGGCCGTAGGAAAGGCGTCCGACCCGGTCCAAAAGGCGGTTCGGCTTTACGAAGCCGTGCGGGACGGCATCCGCTACGATCCCTATTCTCCCTTTTACCGGCCGGAACATTATCAGGCCAGCGAGGTTTTGCGGCGGGGTCGCAGTTTCTGCATCCCCAAAGCGGGGCTTCTGTGCGCCGCCGCCCGATCCCAAGGCATTCCCGCCCGGATCGGCTTCGCCACGGTGAGGAACCACCTGGCCACAAGGCAGCTGTTGGAATACTTGGGATCCGACCTGTTCGTCTTCCACGGCTACACGGACCTTTTCCTGGAAGGCCGCTGGGTCAAGGCCACACCGGCTTTCAACAAGGAACTGTGCCTGCGGCATGGGACGGACCCGTTGATTTTCGACGGCCGAAGAGATTCCCTCTTTCACCCGTACAACAAGAACCGGCAAAAATTTATGGAATACGTGGCATATCACGGCGAGTTTTCCGACATTCCCGTACAAGCCATCCTGGAGGCGTGGAAAGCCGCCTACGGGGCCGATCGGGTCCAGAGCTGGATCGATGCCATGGAAAACGCCGAAAAGAGCGCCCGCCGGGTTTTCGAACACGAAGATGTGGTGCAGTAAACCGCGCCCACCAACAACGAAAGGATCGTCTCCCATGACCCTTGCTTCCGCCAAAAGCTGCATCCCTTTGCACCGATCCATGCTGGAAAACGTCGTCGACGTCGTCGACCGCACGGGAAACCTCTCCTTTGAAGAGGCCCGCCAAATGGCCGACCGTGAAGCGGCCAAGCGCTCGACAAACCCCATGCTCCTCGCATGGTACGACCACGCCCGCGGTGTCTTTTCACCCAACGTGGAATGTTGCGAATCGTCCAGACCGGCCTGGCTCGTCTATGCCCAGTCCCGGGGAGCCGATGTGACCGTCGCGATCAACGGGCTGGATTATGTCTTTGTCTACCGATCCACGGAACCGGACAACGAATGAACCCCTGAAGAGCCATTCCAACGCGGTGGTCCGGTTGGGAACCCTTTGCCGACTCACGGAGACAGGCCGGCCCGCTTCATGAGGTTCACCGCGTGGACGATGGGAACGGCGAAGGTAATGCCGCTGGGCGCCTCCAGGGCCTTTTCCTTGCCGTGGGTGAGGAGCACCTTGTTCACAATGCCGAGGACTCGGCCCGTGTCCGGGTGAAACAAAGGGCTTCCGCTGTTTCCCGGATAGGCCGTTGCATCCAGCTGATAGACGTCGAAGGCGGCCTTCAGGCGCTGGACCAGGTCCGAAGTGAGGGCTTGGCCCGATTTGACGGGAATGGCCATGGGACCTACCGCCGAAATAATGCCTCGGTGGGTCACCGGGTAGAGGCCGAGCACCATCCCAATGGGGAATCCGGTAAAAGCGATGTCTTGTCCTTCCCGGGCCGGTTCGGGGTCCAACCTCAGCGGAGGAAGGGGCTCTCCGCGAAAGCGCAGCAACACCATGTCATGCTCGTCGTCCCGGAGCACTTCCTCCAACTCACGAGCCTTCACCTCGGAGCCTCGGCCGACGAAAGCGACGAGAGCTTCCCGGTGGGCCGTGTCCAACTTTTCGGGCAGCACATGGGCATTGGTGAGGATATGCCGCCCGTCGGCCACGGCGAATCCGGTGCCGAGAAAGACCGACGGCGGGCGTCTCATCGCCTGAAAGGTCCCCACGGCCACGATGGAACGACCGACCATGCCCGCCGTGTCCGCAAGGCCGCCGAAGGCACCGCCGCCGCTAAGGGCCAAAAACAGCAGCACGGTGAGTCCCCACGTCCGAACCGCCCTCATCGAGGCGCCCCCATGAGTCCCAAAAGGAAGGCTCGGACATTTTCTCCCAACACGGCGTGGTTGTATCCCCCTTCCAGCACGGCAAAGCACCCGATCCCCAACCGCGTGCAGGCCGATCGCACCATGGCCCCCAGAGCATGGTAGTCTTCCGTGAGAAGCACGCCGCCCCAGTCCTGGAGGTGCGCATCGAAGCCCGCCGAAACGGCGATGATGTCCGCCCGCATGGCCGCCAGATCGTTTTCCACAAGGCGCAGGTATTCGACCCGGTTTTCGGTCTGAGGGTTGAGGATGGCCGCGTAGCCCTTATCCCCGAGGATATTCACCGTGCCGTCTCCGTAATGGAGGTCGAAGTCCAGGACGTAGGCCGTTTGGATATGACCCTGGTGCCTGAGATGTTCCAGGGCTACGGCCACAGTGTTATAGTAGCAAAACCCCCAGGAATCGTCCGCCGACGCGTGATGGCCGGGCGGCCGAACCAGTGCGAAAGCCGGCCTTTGGAGCCCTTCCAGCGCCGCCATGACGGCCCCTCCAGCCGCCAAAGACGCCACGCGGTCCAACCCCTGACGCATCACATTGCGAAGGTGCCGTTCCGTGTGCACGCGGCGCAGATCTTCCCATGAAGCCGGAAGGGCTTCGTGGAATTCGGCGATATCGGCGACGGCCTTTCGGATGCATTCCATTCGACCCGGTGCCGCAGCAGGGTCCTTGGTGTAGGGTTCGAGGAACTCATCATGGGTGAAAACGGGTATCCTGCTCTGTTCCATCGTCGTCCCCCGCCGTCGTCATGGTGTCCATCAGATCCTTAATGCAATCCAGTCCCGCCCTGACATCCCGATCCTTCGTGCCCGGCTTTAGTTCCACGATCAGGGGGCATTCCGCCCCCCGGGTTACGCGCAGGATGGCTTCGAAAGGGATGGCGCCGGATCCCGGGGGCAGGTGATCGTCCACCCCTTTCACATCATGAAGGTGCATGCCCAAGAGCAGGGGCTTTTGCGCGCTCAGCAGCTCCATGGGATCGCCCCAGCCGAAGATTTCCATGAGATGCCCGTGCCCCGTATCATGCCAGTATCCCAGGGGGGCCCCATCCAGTGCGGAAAAAATCGTCTCAAAATCGTCCGGGCCGGGAAGCTCGTGATAATGGGCTCGGTTTTCCAACCCGAGAAAGACATGGAGGCGCAGCGCCTCCCGAGCCAGCCGGTCCAGGCTCCACAGCAACCCGTCGAGATGCGGCGCCACGGCGGCACGGCGTTCTTCAATCTTTCGGGCCATCATCGCGCGGAATTCTTTTCCCTCCAATCCCTGAGCACGCCACAAAGCCATGAGCCGGTCCCACTGCGGATCCATGGCCACCCGCCCGCAATGGAGCACCACCACGCGGGCACCCAGATCGTTTGCATGTTCCAGGGTCCGGATCGTCCACTGCACAGCCCGCAGACGTTCTTCCCGATGGGGATGGCTCAAAAGGAAAGGCTCGGCACTCACCCGGTCCCACGGCACGGGGTCCGGGATCGGGCAAAAATTGTGGAGGCTGACCACATCCAGGTCCGAGCCCTTAAGAGCCGCCGTCACCTGCCGGAAGAGAGGCGGCGGAAGGCGATAGTCCAGTTCCAAGCCGGTGATGTCCAAGGCTTTGCAGCGTTCCACCAAATCCCGGCCGTGATTCACGCTCCCGGCCGCCCACGATGTGGACACCCCCAGGACCATGCTCTAAGCCTCCCTCGTCACGGTTGACAGAGCAAAGACGGCTACCAACGGGGTATGGTCGCTGGATTTGGGTTTGGCCCTCAAGGCGGTATCCACGAAGCATTCCTCGCAGGCGTGCGCCATGGGTTCCGTGACAAGCATGTGATCCAAACGCCAGCCCAGGTTGCGTTCGAAGCTTTTCGGCAACCGATAGTCCCAAAAGGTGAACTGCTTGTCCCGCGGATGGAGGCGGCGGAAGAGATCCACTAGGCCCCACGCCATGAGCTCGTCCAGTTTGGCCCGTTCTTCGGGGTGAAACCCCACCTGTCCATCCAAACGCTTAGGGTCGAAAACGTCCACGGGCTGAGGGGCCACGTTGATATCGCCCGTCCACACAAGAGGCGTCTGCGGGGTGAACCGCTCGCGAATCCAACGGCCCGTGCGGTCCAAAAAATCCAGCTTGTAGCGGAACGCCGGGTCGTCCGGCGACCGCCCCTGAGGCACATAGGTATTGATCACCCACACGCCGCGAACCTTTATCGCAAGAAAACGGGCTTCCTTGTCCAGCACGGGATCGCCCGCTTCCGTGACCTGCGATTCAGGAGGGTCCCGGGTCAGGACGGCCACGCCGTTAAAGGATTTTTCCCCCTTGACGAGGCACCGATACCCCAAATCCTCGAAAAACTGCCGCGGGAACGCCTCCTCCTGACATTTCGTCTCCTGAAGGCACAACACATCCGGCTGCTGCTTCGGGATCCATTCCAAGAGATGGTCGAGGCGCGCGCGCACCCCGTTCACGTTGAATGTGGCCGCCTTCCACCCCATCTTTCCGCCCCCTTTCCCCTACCACTGTCGGCGCACGACGTACTCTTCCGGCAGTTCCGCCAAAAAGCGGCTCGGCTTGACCAAATCGCCTTTGCGGGCCATGGCATGAGAAAGATACAGTTCCCGGGCGGCACGGGTCATGGCCACATACAAAAGCCGCCGTTCCTCTTCGATGCCTTGGAGGCTTTCCTCCCCCGACACGGTCTCGGCGGTTGCCGGCCCCTGCACGGATCGCCAGTGGGGAAGGAGCCCCTCTTCCACCCCGACGACAAAAACAACTTGGAATTCCAGCCCCTTGGCGGCATGGAAGGTGGCCAGGCGAACCCCCGTTCCGGCTTCGGCATCGTCCTGGTCCTCTCGAATCAGCGCGCACGCTTCCAGATACGATTCCACATCCGGCGCCTCCCGTGCCGCATGGATCATCTGCTCGATATTTTCCATGCGGGAGATGAAATCGTCTTCCCCCTCACTTACCATGCGCAGGTGCTCTTCGTAACCACACCCCTCCACGACCGCTCGAATGGCTTCGTGGGGCTTGAGGCTCCTGATGCGTTCCAGGAGAGCCAGGAGTTCTTCCACGGCGACGGCGACCTTCTTGCTGAGAAGCCCTCTTTCCAAAGCGCGGCGGCATTTTTCCTGGAGGGGCGTCCCCGAGCCGCCGGTTCCCAAAATCTTCTTGAGCGTCGCCGCTCCCAACCCCCTGCGAGGGACGTTGAGAATGCGCTCGAAGGCCACGTCGTCCTTGGGATTGAGGGCGCTCATGAGATAGGCATGGATGTCCTGTACCTCCCGGCGTTCGAAAAAGCCACGACCGCCCATCATCGTGTAGGGCACCCCCTTGTGCCGCATGGCCCTTTCCAGGACCATGGAACAGAACTTGGTGCGGTAGAGAACGGCCATCTCCCGAAACGGCGTGCCGTCCGCCAGGTGGAGGGCGCGGCACTTTTCCGCCACCCATTGGGCTTCATGATCGTCGCTGAGAAAACGACGCACTTCCACGGGCTTTCCATTTCGGCGGCTGAAGCATTTTTTCTCGACCCGCGACAGGTTCTTGGCAATGAGGGCTTCCGCAGCCGCCACAATGGGCCGGGTGGATCGAAAGTTTTCCTCCAGCCGCACCACTTTGGCCTGGGGATAATTTCGTGGGAAATGAATAAAAAAGGAGGGATCCGCTCCACGGAACTGGTAAATGCTCTGGTAGTCGTCCCCGACCACAGTGAGATTGCCGTCCCGCAGCAAGAGATCCATGATGCGGCATTGGACGGCGTTGGAGTCTTGGAACTCGTCCACCAGGACGTAGTCGAAAAGGTTCTGACACCGGCTTCGGACCGCCTCGTTTTTTGTGAGGAGCTCACGGGTCAGGGACAGAATATCGTCGAAGTCCACGGCGTTGTGTTGCGCGAGAATGCGGTTGTAGAGGTCGAAGACCTCGTGAACGCGGCGCAGCCGAGACGACCTGGCCAGGTAATCCAAGGGGTCGTCGCTGTTTTTCGCACGAGAGACCGCGGCCCGATAGGCGTTGAGGGCGGTGTTGTCAATATCCAGTTCCGCCAGGGCTTTTTTCATGTCCACCCGCTGCTGATATTCGGAGTGGATGCTCAAAGGGCGGGTGTAGCCCAGCAGTTCGCAGTGTTCCTTGAGGATTTGAAAGCAGGCGCTGTGAAAGGTGCGCACCCAGGGAAAAGCCTGGGCGGGGCGTCCCGTCATGGCTTCCAGGCGCCGTTTCATTTCTTCGGCGGCCTTGTTGGTGAAGGTGATGGCCAGAATGCGCACGGGATCGTAGCCCAAGACGCTCACCAAATAGGCAATTTTGGCGGTAAGAGTCCGGGTCTTGCCGCTTCCGGCGCCGGCGGCCACCAAGACCGGCCGGCCGATGGATTCGACGGCTTCCTTCTGCGGCGGGGTGAGTCCAATGTCCATGGGGCATCCTTTGCCTTTTTCAAAATTTCGTGGGGGAACCGACGTCGCGGCGAATCTTAGAAGGAACCTGGTCGGACTGCAACCCATCCTTGTGAGCGCGGTCGGCTTTGTGTTAGTTTAGCGGCGTTTCGTTCATTTCGGGACAGAGAGAAAGGATCCTGTCGTGGAGAAGATCAGCCGAGAAGAAGTCCGCCATGTGGCCGAACTGGCCCGGCTTCGCCTGGACCCCGAAGAAGAGCTGGCCATGACCCGGCATCTCAACATGATCCTGGAATACATGGACAAGCTCAACGAAGTGGACACGTCCCACGTGCCTCCCACGACCCACGCCATCCCGCTGGAAAACGTTTTTCGGCCGGATCAGGTCCGTGGCTCCCTGGATCGGGATCGGGCGCTGGCCAACGCCCCCCAAAGCGACGGCGCCAATTTCGTCGTTCCCAAGGTCATCTGAGTTCTGAGCTTCGAGACGGAAAGGAAAAGGCTGCCCATGGCGTCCCTGACCCGCATGACCATCCACGAACTGCGCGAGGCCCTTACGGCGAAAAAGATCAGCGTCTCCGAAACGGTTCGCGCCTATCTGGAGCGCATCGAAGCGCTGAACCCGAACCTTCAGTGCTTTTTGACCGTTATGGCCGAAAACGCCTTGAAAGAGGCCGAAGACTACGACGCCGGTCGAAAGGACCTTTCGGGTTCTCCTCTGGCGGGCATTCCCATCGCGGTCAAGGACGTCTTGTGCACGGAAGGCATTCGCACCACGTGTGGGTCAAAAATCCTCGAAAACTTCTTCCCCCCTTACGATGCCACGGTCGTCGCACGGCTGAAATCTTCAGGCGCCATCCTGCTGGGCAAAACCAACATGGATGAATTCGCCATGGGATCATCCAACGAAAATTCGGCTTTCGGCCCCGCAAGAAACCCATGGGATCCGAACCGGGTGCCCGGGGGATCCAGTGGAGGGTCCGCGGCGGCGGTGGCGGCCGATCTGTGCGCTGCGGCTCTGGGAACGGACACCGGCGGATCCATCCGGCAGCCTGCCTCCTTTTGCGGCATCGTGGGACTCAAACCCACCTACGGTCGGGTCTCCCGTTACGGCCTCGTGGCGTTCGCGTCGTCGCTGGATCAGGTGGGTCCCATGACCAAGGACGTGCGGGATGCAGCCCTGCTTCTGTCCGTCCTGGCGGGGCACGACCCCAAAGATTCCACCTCCATCGACCATCCCGTGGACGATTACGTGGCGGCCATGGAAGCCCCCATCCGCGGCCTGCGCATCGGCATGCCCAAGGAATACTTCATCGAAGGCATGGATCCCGACGTGGCGCAAGCAACGCACAGAGCCTGCCGGCTTTTCCAGGACCTGGGCGCGGACCTCGTAGAAGTGTCCCTACCGCACACGGCATACGGGGTCGCGGCCTACTATATCATCGCCCCGGCTGAAGCCAGTTCCAACCTGGCTCGCTACGACGGCGTCAAGTACGGATACCGCTTCGCCGAAGCCCGAGACCTCATGACCATGTACAAGGAATCCCGCAGCCGAGGCTTCGGCGCCGAAGTCAAACGGCGCATCATGCTGGGAACCTACTGCCTGTCGGCCGGATACTACGATGCCTACTATCGGAAAGCCTCCCAGGTCCGGACCCTGATCCGTCGGGATTTCACGGAGGCGTTCGAGAAATGCGACGTTCTCGTCGCACCCGTCTCACCGACGGCCGCCTTCAGGATCGGCGAAAAGACGGAAAACCCCCTGCAGATGTACCTCAACGACGTTTTCACCCTGCCAGCGAGCCTTGCCGGAATCCCTGGACTTTCCCTCCCGTGCGGCTACACCTCCGAAGGACTGCCCATCGGGCTGCAAATCCTCGGGCCGCACTTAGGAGAAGCCACGGTGCTTCGAGCGGCCTTCCATTTTGAACAAGCCACCAGGACGGAGCGCCGGGCCCCCTCCCTGTTGGAAAACGCCTGAATGGGGCCCGCCTTCCTGTTTTGTGTCAATAGCTTGACGATTCGCTGACATTTCTGTAGCCTCAAAGGACGCAGTGCCGCAGCGCCCCAACTTTCATGAAGGGGATGGCCATGGCGAATGAGGACCTGGCGCAGAACAGGAACCCCAACCTTGTGTTCGGCAAGCTGGCGATCCAATACGGCCTTGCGACCAAGGACACCGTCCGTCAGGCCTTGGAAAGGCAACGGGCGCTGGCCCACGAAGGCATCCGAAAGCCTTTGGGGGAAGTGCTCGTGGAAATGCGCGTCATCAGCCCCCATCAAATGAAGGCCCTCCTGAGGCTCCAGCATTTTCTCCTGCGCCGGGACAGGGAAAAGCCCCTTCTCGCCCATGCGGTCACCAAAGGGTTCCTTTTGCCTCGCGACGAAAAAAGAGCCCTTGCGCGGCAGATGGAACTCTTCAAGCTGGAAAAAAAATTCTACCCCATCGAACAGGTTCTCCTGGAAGAAAAGCTTCTGGACCCCAGCGGCATTCAGGCTCTGAAAGACTCTTTCACCGGGCAGACGAACCGGCAGGAGGCCGCTCAACCCGTCCCCGAGCCCGTATCGGCCCCCGCGGCGCCGGATTCCATGGTTGCGGCGGATCGCCTGGATTTCCTTGAAGAGTTCTTCGACGTGAGTGTTTCCTCCGATCGGATGGAAGCCTCTTTGCTGTGGACAAAGAAACCTCCGCCCGACGTGACCGAACAGGACCTGCACGCGTTTGTCGCCCGACGAGGGATCTGCTTTGGGACTGAGCCCTTTTCAGAAATCGTCCGACATCTCCTTTCCAGACCCACCTCCAAAGGATCCATCGTGATCGCCAGAGGTCGGCCGCCCCAACCCGGGCGGAACGCTTCGGTGCTCTACCATTTCGAAACCGACCCTCTCAAGGTGGGCCGAATCCGCGAAGGTGGATCCATCGATTTTCGCGACCGCGGTGAAATCCCCTTGGTTCGTGAAGGGGATGTGCTTGCCGAAAAGATCCCGCCGGTGCCGGGAACTCCTGGAACAGACGTTCTCGGCAACCCTGTAGCCCCTCCAAAACCTTTGGACGTTATCTTGCGCTGCGGCCGAGGCGCGGTGCGCTCCGAAGACGGCACCCACGTCCTTGCCGTGCGAACGGGTCGCCCTCAAGTCACCGCCGACGGAAAAATCAGCGTGCAGTCGGAACTGGAGATCCCAGGAGATGTGGACCTGAAAACGGGCCATGTCATCTTTGAAGGCGATGTAAAAATCAGCGGAACCGTCACCGCCGGATTCCGGGTCAAGGCGGCCTCGGTTTTCGCTGCGGAAATCCAAGGAGGGGAAATCATCGCCGAAGGCAATGTCATGATTGCCGGAGGCGTCATCCATTCCACCATTGTTGCGGAAGGGCATGTGAAAGCCCGGCATCTTGCGGGAAGCATCGTGCGCGCCTGTGGGGATGTGGCCGTTTCGACAAGCGTCGTGGACAGCACCATCGAAACCTCGGGATCCTTCCTGGCGCCCACGGCCACGGTGCTCTCGTCCCATGTTGCAGCGTCGCAGAAAATCCTCGTGCAGCACGTGGGATCGGAAAAGTCCAAAGCCTGCCGGATCGTTATCGGGGACGACCCCATCGTGCGGAGAAAATCGGCCGCTTTGCGAGACCGAATCCAGCGCCTCAAAGATCATGCTCAGCGCCTGAAAAACGCGGAAACTCGACAACGAAAGGCCTTGGCCAATGCGGAATTGGCCACAGGGAAAGCGGTGCAGTTCCAGGATAAAACCCTCTTGGAAATCCGCCGCCTGGAAGAACAGGAAACCGGGACGGCCCAAAGTCCTTCGATGAAAGCCCACGTGGAAGCGCTGCGGCAGGCGGTCCACGAAACGGACCTGAAGGTGGAAAAGCTTTTTCAGGTTCAAGACGCCCTGAAAGCGTCCCTCAAACACATCGTGGACAGACGGGTCCAATGCGCGCGGGATTTGGCCGAACTGGAGGAGGACCTGCGGGCCCTGATGCAGTGGGCCACGTCAAAGCGCGATCGTCCTGAGGTCACGGTCCAAGGCGTTATGGCCGCGGGCACGGTAATCGTCGGAACCCAGTCCTCTTGGAAAGTCGCCGACAGTGTCAGGGCCGTGCGCGTCGTGGAAAAATCCGTGGAAGATCCCCAGACAGGGCTCACTCAAAAGAAGATCTCCTTTTCGCCTCTTTCCTGATCCCCTCGGAAGGCATGCCTTTTCGGCGAATCGCCGAGAGAAAGCCGGAGCGTCTGCCGGGATCCGGCATGTCGGCGATCTGAACCGCGGCAAAGCCCGCTTACACCCTGGGGAAGGCCCCGCGAGGCACGACGGTGATGCCCCGAGGGGTCACCACAAAACGTGTGCGGTCTTCCTGCGGCGAGACGCCGATTTCCGTATAAGGAGGAATCACGTTGTCCTTGTCGATGATGGCCTTCTTGATGCGGCAGTGATGGCCGATTTCCACATTATCCATAATGACCGACTCATCCACCTCGGCATAGCTGTTGACGATCACATTGTAGGACAACACGGAATGACGGACGATCCCTCCGCTGATCAGGCACCCGTGAGGGACCACGGAATCCTTGGCCGTTCCGGTGCGCTGGACGGCATGATCGCCTCGGGAGACCACGAATTTAGCCGGCGGCACCTGGCGCTGCAAACCGCGCATGGGCCATCGGCGGCCATAAAGGTTGAAAAAGGGGCTCAGGCCCGTGAGATCCATGTTGGCGTTCCAATAGGCGTCCAAGCTTCCCACATCCCGCCAGTAGGTGGAATCCCGGGTCGGGTTTTGCGTCTTAAAACAGTACCCGGCCTCCGGATCGTAGACCGGGACGTCGTCCCTGATGAGGTTATAACGCCGATAAGGATAGGCATAGACCCTCCCTTCCCGCACCAGCCGAGGGATGATGTCCCTGCCGAAATCTTCATCGTCGCTTTCTTTTAAAACCCGCAGAAGCACATCCCGCTTAAAGAAATAAATCCCCATGGAGGCCAGGCTCCGGGACGGATCGTCGGGCATGGGCTTGGGATCCTTGGGCTTTTCCTCAAAGCCGCAGATCCGATAATCGTTGTCCACTTCGGCGATCCCGAAGGACGACCCGGTCGCCCGGTCCACCTCGAGAAGGCTCACCGTGACGTCGGCGTCTTTTTCCTCATGGAACTTCCGAAAGAGGGAATAGTCCATCTTGTAGACATGATCTCCCGAAAGGATGAGCACATGTCGAGGCCGCTCCCTTTCGATGAGGTAGAGGTTCTGGCGCACCGAATCGGCTGTGCCGCGGTACCAGTCTTCCCCCAGTCGCTGCTGCGGCGCCACGATGCGCAAAAAGTGCCCCAAAGCCCCGGAAAAGATGTTCCAGCCGTCTTCGAGATGATCCACCAGGGACTGGGATTTGTATTGGGTAAAGACGAGAATCTTGTAGAGTTGCGAATTCACGCAGTTGCTCAGGGGAATGTCGATCAAGCGGTAGATGCCGCCAAAGGGAACCGCCGGCTTGCAGCGGTCCCTGGTCAGGGGCATGAGCCTCTCGCCCCGTCCGCCGGCCATGATGATGGTCAAAATGTCATTCATGGAGTCCCGCCTTGCATTGGATTTCATTGGATAAAGCGCCGAATGTCCGACGGCAGCTGATGATCACGATAAAGGATCGCCCCATCCCTGTCCACTAAAACGAAAAGCGGAACGCCGCGCACTTCGAAAGCCTTCATGGCCTCGCCGGTTTCGTCGTAAAGGACCTTAAACGGCATGGGGTGGGCGTTTTGGTAGCGCTGGACACGCTCGAAGGAATCTCCCGAGCCCACATTGACGGCCAGGATTTCCAATTGGTCCTCCCGCGTTTGTTTCCGCAGCTTGGCCACTTCCGGCTTCACGGCTTGGCAGGAAGGACACCAGATGGCCCAAAAGTACAACAGTACGGGTCTCTTGCCACGGTAATCGCTCAGGCGCACCCTTTGGCCGTCCGTGCTCGGAAGATCAAAGTCGGCCGCCCGGGATCCCTGAGACCCCACCAGACTCATAACCTTATCCACCAGGGAAGACTGGGCGTAAACCAAGCCGGGCAGCACAAGAAGCATCGCGAGACTTATCCTCAAAATGAACCTTAAATTCATTTTCACAGCCACATTTCTCCTGCTTTGACAAAAAAGTATTCCGCCGCCCCGATCATGACCAGCGCGAAAAAGCGTTGAATCCTTCGCATCCACAGGCCGGATCGAGGCAGCGACGCCAAAATCCCGGTGAATGTCCCCACCGCGATGACCAGCATGCCCATTCCATAGGCAAAGGCAAAAAGCATGAGCGCCCCCCAAAACGCGCTCTTTCCCGTCGCCACCAAAGTCAACAGAGTCCCCAGGATCGGCGTGGTACACGGTCCGACCACCAACGCCGAGGCGCCTCCTACGAGAAAGCTCGAGAGGGCATCCCGACCCGGGATGTGGCGAACCTGCACGCGGGAAAGAAAGGCGGGAGACGGCATGGGCAGAACTTCCAGCATGATCAAGGCGAAGACGAGACACAGGTTTCCCACCGCCAGATACACCCATGGGTTCATGGTTAAGGAGCCGAAAAGGCGTCCCGTGAGAGCGGCCACGAGCCCCAGGGCCGAATACACCATGGCCATCCCGGAGACGTAGATGGCCGACAGGAAAAAACCCTTCAGGCGGCTCCCCTGCGCCCGGCTGCCCACAAAGGCGACGGTGATGGGGATCATGGGATAAGAGCAGGGTGTCAAACCCGCGAGAACCCCGCCGACAAAGGACAAGACGACCCCGAGCCACGGCGCGTTCAGGGTGAGGGTGTCGTAATGGCGCATCCACTCCACGGGTCTCAGTTCCTTACCATCGGTTCATTGCCCTCGCCCGCGGGGTGCCGTGCCGTTCAGGGCTCTCAAGAGGACACAATGAATGCCTCCGATTTCGGCGACAGGTCCGGGATCTTGGGACCGTTTTCCATGCGATCCAACAAACGCAGGCTTTTCAGGCGCTGCCCCGTGTGATCCTCCACCCACGCGCAGACGGCCTTTATGAGCCCATGAAGTGCCCGTTTACTCAAACGGAATCGCCAGATCCTTTCCAAAGGCGCCTGCAGCATGGCGTGAAGCAAAGCGGCGGACCCCTTGTCCAGATCGATCCCTTCTTTGTCGGCAAGGCTGTGATCTCCGCAGGAAAACCTGCCCGCCGCCAGGGACAATCTCCACAGCGATGCCTCCTCGATCTTCCTCCCGCATTGACAACACCCTTCCAGGGACGGCAGAACCCCGAGGATCTTCAGGGCGCGCAGGAGAAAGAGCGCCGCCACGTTTGCGGGGTCCCGATCGGTTCCCAGCCTTTCCAGCCCTGCGCGAAGGAGAACGTAAAAGGCCGGGTTCGAAAGGTTTTCCGGGTTGAGACGCAAGGTCGTCTCCACGAGAAGGCCCGCATAGGCCCAGCGCAGAGGATCCGACCGCAAGGCCAGATGCCCTTCCAGCAACCGGCAGGATTCCACCCAGGCAAGACCCCGCCGTTGCCGAAGGCCCACCTGCACCACGCTGTTGGGTTCAAAGGCATGGACAAAACGCTTTTGGCTGCGACGGGCCCCTTTGGCCAAGGCCCGAACCAGACCCCATTCCATGCTGAAAAAGGTGACAATGCGGTCCGACTCACCGTAATCCTGGGCGCAAAGGACCACCGCTTCCGATTCGACAACGGTCATGGGCGTTTCAGGGATTTTCCAGGTAACGGGGATCGGGAAGCTTCACCCTCAACACCTCGCCCCTCTTGCCCAAGGGCTTGAGAGGCTTTTCGTCCCAAAAGAGGCGGATGCCGCCGGCGTTTCCCGTCCACACTTGCGCGGAACGAGAGAGAGTCCACTGGGCACTTTCCCCCGGCTTCAAGATGCGATTCTGGGGCTTTTCGTCGTCGGCTTTCACCTGGACCCACGCTTCTTCGTCCGCCACGATGCGCAGCCTATGTTCCGATCCCGACGGCACCGTAGGCCCGGAAAGCGCTTCCATCTCTTTCCCGGTCGGCAGAGCGACAGTGCGCGTTTCGGACGGCGTCTCTTCTGGGCGCTGGTCCGTCGGAGCGGTTCCTCCTGCGTCGGGTGGCGGGGCGGGCCCTTCCTGCTCCGGCAAGACTCCAGGGGCCGGCGCCAGCTCCCCGGCAGGATTGCCGCTCAGTTCCCCCGGACCTTTTTTTACGGCCAGATCGCCCGGGAGTTCCTGTTGCGGGTATACGGCTTCCCGGGCCGCCGTTGTGGCTGCTTTTCTCATTTGGTACTTGGGCCACCACACGGCCCACAGTCCCGCAACCGTAACGCCGAAGGCCAAAACGAGGAAAAGGGCCAAAAAAGCCCCGCCTTTCTTGCGACCGCCTTTCATCCACGACTGGAAGCGCTTCAAGCGCTCTCCTTCATTGTCGTAACGGCGGATATCCGAACCGTACTCTTCCAGGATCGGCTGGGGATCCACGCCCAGGGCTTCGCAATAGACCTTGAGAAACCCGCGGATGAGCAAAGGGGTCCCGATAACCTCGTACTCCCCCGCTTCCAAAGCCTGCAGCATGCGCACGCTGATCCGCGTATGCCGCGAAAGTTTCTCCAGGCTTATTTGTTGCCGCTTCCGCTCACTTTCGAGAAAAGCCCCGATATCCTTCAAAGAATCCATGGAAATCCTTTCCTCTCACACGGCGAAAGACGGTCCTTGCGAACTTCTTACGATCCCGACGCTGGGGGGTCCAAATGAATCTGGATAAAGGATTTCGCCTCCAGATCCCGAATCCACTGATCGTACTTTTTGTTCACTTCCATCTGAAAGAGTTCCCGCCGCACCTTTTCCTTGACTCTTTCGTCCACCTTGCCCGGATCGGGCCTCTTCACATCCACAAGCTTGACCACATAGAAGCCGTTGGCCGATTCCAAGACTTCGCTCACCTGGCCCGGCTGTAGGTCCCGCGTGGCCTGTTCCAAGCCCGGGGCCATGTCCTTGGCCTTGATCGTGCCGATATCGCCGCCGTCCTGAGCGCCGGGGCCTTGAGAATAGGCGCGGGCCAAGTCCGCAAAATTTTCCCCTTTTCGGATCCGGTTCAGGATTTCCTGGGCCTTGAGACGCACCGTCTGGCGCGCTTCAGGTGAAGACGGCGCCGACAGGAATATGACCGCAAGGTGGCGTTCCTCATCCGGGCTTCTGACCTGACGGCTCAAGGCGGCTTGGACCTGATCGTCGGTAATCACCGTCTTGGATTTTAGCACCCTTTCAATGAGTCGAGCCCTTTCCAGATCCTGCCGAATCATCTTCTTGAACTGGTCCAGGGAACGCCCTTCTTGCTTCAGCATCGCTTCCAACTGCTGGCGGCTCACACTGTTGGACTTTTGGAGAGACGTCAAAGCCTCTTCCACTTCCGATTCGCTCACTGTGATCTTCAGCCGGGCGACCTCCTGAGCCGTGAGTTTTTCCCGGATCATCTGGCGGAGGACTTCCTTGCGCAACGTGTCGGCCGAGCCCAAAGGCGGCGCGTCCCGAAGCTGTTCGGCGGCCTTGAGCACCCCCTCGACCCGCTTCTGGAGTTCACTGTTGAGGATCACGTCGTCGTTGACCACCGCCACGATCCAGTCCACCGGCTTGGCCTGGGCTGGTCCGGGAACGGCAAGGAGCAATCCCAAAAGCCACACACCCAACGCCATCCCTTTCAGAAAACCCTGTCTCATCGCGCCTTGCGTCCTTTCTCTTCAGGGGGACTGCTCCCCGCTTCCCACATCCCACGCCGGTGAAAAAGACGGGCTTTGTGAAACTAACCTATTGAATTGACTAAGGTCTCTAACATGATCCTCAAGGGCTTGCAAGAGCCTTTTGAGTCGCACCAAAGCCGCCAGGGTCGTGCGCGCTTCAAGTTCCACCGTCATCTTGCGTTCCCCGTGCAAGGCGGCGAAGCACTTGGCGTCGGACAGGGTCTGAAGCACCGATCCATACGGCACCGGTTCGGCGAAAGTGCATGTCATGACGGTGCTGGTCCCTTCCAGGCGGGTGATGCGCAAGCGCTTCAGCAGGAGCCGCACGCGGGCGAGGACCAACAGCGCCTTGGCCTCATCGGGCAAGGGACCGAACCGATCACGCCATTCTTTGGCGATGTCGTCGATTTCTTCTTGGCTCTTGGCCCCGGACAGGCGTTTGTAGGCCACCAGCCTTTGGTCGGCCACGGGCATGAAGTGAGACGGCACATAGGCCGCCACGGGAATGGCGATTTCCGGATCGGGAAATTCCTCTTCTATCGCCTCTCCCTTCATTTTGCGGATGGTTTCTTCCAGGAGTTCCAAGTAAAGTTCATAGCCCACGGAGGCGATGTGTCCCGACTGGGCAGAGCCCAAAATGGTGCCGCCGCCCCGGATTTGCAAATCGTTCAAAGCGATCTTGAAGCCCGAGCCGAGCTCGCTGAAGTCCATCAGGGCCCGGAGTCTTTTCTGGGCGTCCCGGGTCACCAGGTGTTCTCCCGGGATGAGCAGGTACGCATAGGCCTGTTCCGCAGACCGGCCGACCCGACCGCGCAGCTGGTAGATTTGGGCCAATCCCATCTTGTCCGCCCGGTTGATGAGGATGGTGTTGGCCGCCGGGATGTCCAACCCGGACTCGATGATGGTCGTGCACACCAACACATCCACTTTTTTGTGCACGAAATCCATCATGATCTTTTCCAAGTCCCGCTCCTTCATCTGTCCGTGAGCCACTTCAACGCGGGCTTCCGGAACCAGGGACCGGATCTTGTCGGCCATGCGCAAAATGGTCTGCACGTGGTTGTGAACGAAAAACACCTGCCCGCCGCGCCGCAGTTCCCTCGTGATGGCCTCTCGAATGGTAAGCTCCTCGAAAGGACAGACCACCGTCTCCACGGCCTTGCGGTCCTGGGGCGCCGTCTCGATGGTACTCAGGTCGCGTATCCCCGTCAGGGCCATGTGAAGGGTCCTCGGGATGGGCGTCGCCGTGAGGGTCAGCACGTCCACGGAAACCCGCAATTCCTTGATGCGCTCTTTATGCCGCACCCCGAACCGCTGTTCTTCGTCGATGATCAGGAGCCCCAGGTCTCTGAAGACCACATCCTTTTGCAGGAGCCGATGGGTGCCGATGACGATGTCCAAACCGCCGGATCGCAGCTGCTCGAGAATCCGTTTTTGTTCCGCGGGGGTGCGGAAACGACTGAGCACGTCCACGGTCACGGGAAAATCCTTCAGGCGCTCCTGGAATGTGGCGCAGTGCTGTTCGGCCAAAACGGTGGTCGGGGTGAGCATGGCCACCTGTTTTCCGTCCATGGCCGCCTTAAAGGCCGCCCGCAAGGCGACTTCCGTCTTGCCGTAGCCCACGTCCCCGCACACGAGCCGATCCATGGGGCGCGGGGAACACATGTCCTGCAGGACATCTTCGATGGCGCGCATCTGATCGGGCGTTTCCTCGAAAGGAAAGGTGGCCTCGAATTCTCGGTAGAGGCTGTCCGGCGGGCTGAACGCCGTGCCTTCGCGAATTTGGCGCAGCGCGTAGATCTTGAGCAACTCTTCGGCCACTCTTTCGGCCGATTCCCTCGCTTTTTTCTTGACGGCTTCCCAGGCCTTGCCACCCAGCCGATCCACCCGCACCTCGGCGCCTTCCACGCCCAGGTATTTCTGCACCTTGTTTAATTTATCCACCGGCACGTAGAGGCGATCGCCGTCCTGGTAGTCCAGTTGGAGAAAATCGCTTTCCAACGGCCCGACGGTCAGATGCACCAGACCGCGATAGACCCCGATGCCGTGGTCCACGTGGACCACCAAATCCCCTTCGTGCAGGTCTTCAAAGGAACTGAGAAACAACCCCGTCAGACTCTTTTTGCCGCGGGGCCGCACGCGGCGCTTTCCAAAAAGTTCCGTTTCCGAAACTACCGCAAGGTGGTGCCCCGGCCAGACAAAGCCGGAGCGGATCGACCCGACGGCGAGCGACAGTTCGCGCCCTTCAGGCCTTTGCGGTCGGAGAAGATCCCGGCCGCGAACCACGGCCGTCGCCTCGAGCCCGTAGTGGGCGAGGAGTTCTTTAAGCCGCTTGGACTGTTCCTGCCCCTCACTGACCACGACCGTCGCAAGACCTTGGTCTTGCCACGAGCGGATGCGTTGGACCACCGGCTCCAAGAGCCTTTCCCTCTTGGGATGGGCCTTCAACGCCAAGACCAGGTCGCTTTGCGTCTGCACCCCCACGTCGTAGTGAACCGCTGCCTCTTTTCGGTCGGCCATGGCGTTGACCCAGACGTTGTGAAAACGCCGGGCGGAAGCGTCCACGATTTCCGGCGCCAGGAAAAGCTCTTCCACGGGACGGCGCCACTGGTCGTCCCCGTCCTTTCGGCCCTGTTCCCAGAGGATGCGCCCGTAGGTTTCGTGCATCTCCTTTTTGAGTTCGCCGTAATCGGACCAAAGCAACAGAGCTTCCCGGGGGAGATAGTCGAAGAAGGTTGCCGGCGATTCGTAGAAAACCGAAAGAACCGTTTCGAAAGCCGCCGGCTGATGGCCTTGTTCCAATCTCTCGAGCCAGACGTTGCCCAAAGAGGGGCTGAGCCGCCCGCGCTGGACGTCTTCCAAAAGGAGCGCTCGGGCTCGATCCCGGGCGGCTTCATCGAAAATGACTTCACTTGCCGGAGTGACAACCACTTCTTCGAGGGACGCCAGGGAGCGTTGCGTCCCCGGGTGGAAGAGCCGGATGGATTCCACGACGTCCCCGGAAAACTCCAAACGCACGGGCCAGGCATACAGGGGGACGTACACGTCCAAGACGGCGCCGCGCCTGCTGAAATCGCCGTATTCTTCCGCAAGGGCCGTGGGATAATAGCCGGAAGCGACCAAGCGCCGCACAAAATCTTCCTGATCCAGAGTCTCGCCCACAACGCGGTATTCGCTGCGTGCAATGAGGACCGCCGGGGGGATGACTTTTTCCAAAACGGCCGCAACGGAAGTGACCACAATGAAGGGGTTGTTCAGGTTCTTGAGGCTCCACAGGGTTTCCAGCCGACGGGCGGTATGCTCCATTTTGCCCAACACCTGGGCCTGGTGGCCGGATCGGGAGGGAAAAACAAGGAGTTTTCGGCGCAAGGGATCCGGCGTCCGAAGGGGCTCCTGAAAGAAGCGGATTTCTTCCGCAAAAGAGGCCGCCTCTCGGTCTGTGGCCGTGATCACGATCACGGGCCGTTTCAAACCGTCGGCGAGCTGCGACGCCCACAAGGCGAGGGCCGAAGACGGCATGTGGGATAGGGAAATCGGACCGGCGCCTTTTCGAACAATTTCCGTAAGCTGGAAAGGGGAAAGGGAATGGCTCCCCTCCAAGAGGCCTTCGCTGCCTTTATCCATGTGTCGAGCATGAGTGAAATTCAAAGCGCTTTGAAACCTCCCTCTGTGTTTTCGTCCCACAATAATCCCGATCCACTCTTCCGTAAAGACGAAGCCTTTTCCACAATCCGAAGGCTTTGTCACGAGAAACCGGCCGAAATGTCCCAAGAACGCGCAAGAGAATTTTCCTTGCGGGTGCGATCCGCTATAATCGCCTCCGCCTTTCGGGGGATGACCCCTCGATCCCGACATCGGCCCAGGAGACAGACAATGGCCCACGAGGAAAACCGCACCATCCAAGATCGGCTCCGCAGACTCCCTAGTGTGGATGAACTTCTCAAGGATCGCCGGATCCAAGACATGCTCTCCACGGTTCCCAGAAAAATCGTCGTGGACAGCCTGCGCGAGACCCTGGAATCGGTGCGACGCCGGTTGGTTTCCTCCGTCGAGGGACTCTTGGAAGAGGTGCCTTCCGCAGATCAGTTGGTCCAACAGGCCTTGGCGGTGTGCGCCGAAAAGAACGCCTTCACCCTCCAGCCGGTGGTCAATGCCACGGGGATTGTGGTGCACACCAACCTGGGCCGCTCCCTCTTGGCCGAAGAAGCGATCGAAAGGTTGCACATCGCATGCCGCAGCTATTCGAACCTGGAATACGACCTCGCCCACGGTCGGCGGGGATCGCGCTATGTGCACGCCGAAGCGATCCTTCGAGAAATCACGGGGGCCGAAGCCGCCCTTGTGGTCAACAACAACGCCGCCGCTGTCTTCCTGATTCTAAACACCCTGGCTAAAGACCGTGAGGTCATCGTCTCCCGGGGGCAGCTCGTGGAAATCGGCGGTTCCTTTCGCATCCCCGACGTCATGGCCGCCAGCGGGGCCATTCTGCGCGAAGTGGGGTGCACGAACCGCACCCACCTGCACGATTACGAAAACGCCATCGGAGAACGCACCCGGCTTCTCATGAAGGTGCACTGCAGCAACTATCGGCTGGTGGGCTTTACCGCCGAAGTCCCGTTGGAGGACCTGGTGCGGTTGGCTCGACAGCATAACCTGCTCGTTGCGGAAGACCTGGGAAGCGGCTCCCTGGTGGACGTCTCCGTGCTGGGACTTCCTCGAGAGCCCACCGCTCAGGAAGCCGTAAGGGCCGGGGTGGATGTGGTGACCTTCAGCGGCGATAAGTTGCTCGGAGGACCCCAGGCCGGCATCATCCTCGGCCGGAAGGACATCATCGCCCAATGCAAGAAAAACCCGCTGACCCGCGCCCTGCGCGTGGATAAGATGACCCTGGCCGCATTGGAAGCCACCCTGCGGCTTTACAGAGACGAACCGACGGCATGGCGCCGTATTCCCACCCTGGAAATGATCGCCAGGCCCCTGGAAACTTTGAAGGAAGCGGCGCAGCGCTTGGCCCACGGCATTGAGAATTTGGACGGTGCGGCTCTGTGGAATGTGCAGGTCCAGGAAAGCACCTCTCAGGTGGGTGGCGGGGCTTTACCGGAACGGAACCTGCCCACGTTCGTCGTGGCCGTCACCTCATCCAGGTGGAGCGCCGTGAGGCTGGAAGAGCGGCTGAGAGCTCATAACCCGCCCATTATCGGCCGCATCGAATCCGATCGGTTTCTCATGGATGTAAGAACGCTCCGGGACGGGGACGCCGACATCATCCTCCGCGCTTTCGCACAACTCGCCTCCTAGAAGCCTGTCCGAGAATGCCGATTTTGGTGCTTTATGGCATCCTAACTATCTAAATTTACGTTGCTCAGATCGGCAAGAATCGAATTGTCGGACAGCCTCCTAGGAGCCTGTCCGAGAATGGCATATTCCTGGGAGCGCGGGCGTCTCGCCCGCTTCTCGTGCGGGCCGGAGGCCCGCGCTCCCAGGAGAAGAGGCCTTCGGGTTCGTTCTCGGACAAGCATCTAGGCCATCTCCCGTTCCGGGCATCATTCTTGCCCTCATTGCCGTGAAAAGGCGCGGGAAATCCGAGCAGACCATCCCATGGCCTTTTGCGGAGAAAACACTACGGAATTCCGCCGTGAAGGGGAGTTGACGTTGGACGGGTCCGCCGCGCGGGCGGCAGGCGCCAGAGCGCCAAGAAGGCCATCACAAGGAAAAGAAGCCCCGTCGCCGTAAATGTCGCCCGAAGCCCGAAACTGCCGGCCACGAGGGCTCCGAGAAGCGGCGCCACAGCTCGGGAACCCGAAACGACGGAGCTGTCCAGCCCGTAGACCGACCCTTCTTCCCCATGGGCTGTGTAGGCGGCCAAGAGAGAACTGGTGGAAGGCAGGGTGCCGCCCAAAGCCAGACCGCACAGGGCCTGGAGCGCCAAGAGCTGCCAGGCTTTTTCCACCAGACTTTGCGGAAGGTACGCCAGGCCGCCCAAAAGGGCGCAGGCCACCAACACTTTTTCATGCCCGATCCGATCCCCGAGCCGGCCCCAAAAGACGGCCGATAGAGCGCCCATGAAAGCCACCATGGCAAAAAGGACACCGGTGATGGTGTTCACCGAAGCCCCGGGTTCCAAAAGGGTTTGGATGAAAAAGGGCGCGATGGGAATGATCATCATGCGCCCAAGATAGGCAAAAAAGCGGAGTCCGTAAGCCAAGGCCATGCCGCGCCTTTGGAGGATCTCTCGCCACGACCGCCACAGCCCGATGGACACATCCCCCAGGGAGGCCTTTTCCGGGGGCTGGAACACCTCCCGAACCCCTGCCGCAACCAGCAGACCGGCTGCAGCCAAGAGTCCCCCGGTGATGAGAAAGGCGGACCGGTAACCTAAGGTGTCGGCAAGGATGCCCCCCAGAAGCGGCCCCACGGCAATGCCGCCCGTCAGGCCCAATTGCATGACACCCATGGCATAACCGATGCGCTGCCGGGGGACCGCCGCTGCCACCAAAGCGTTGGCGGCGGAAATAATGCCGGTGATCAAGCCCTGGAGGGCTCGAAGAGCCACCAGTTCCTCGGCGGAACGCACAAACGCCATGGCCGTCAAAACCACCGCCCCTCCGAAAAGGGATCGTTCCACCATGAGTTTCCGGCCGAAACGGTCCGCCAACCCCCCCCAAATGGGAGAAGCCACCATCATGGTGAGAGCCTGGGACGAAAAAACCAGCCCCGCGAGGAGCTTAATGTCCCAATGCCACGCGGAACCCAAGTGCTCCACGTAAAGCGGCAGAAAAGGAAAGATTACGGAAAAACCCACGGCCGAAAGAAACTGGGCCGCAAACATGATCCACAGCGTGCGCTTCCAATGGGCATCTTCCATCAATTCCCCCAAAACCTTCCGTGCTCCCGATTCCTTCGCCGTCCGAGCCCGTCATCCTAGCCGCACTGGGCGGGCCCTGACAACCCCAGCTGCGCGAACGCGCCACGAAACGTGGGATCGCAAAACAGACTTCTCAACTCGGTCGATTATTGCTAAGGTGCGCGCTCACTCCAGTTGACACGGCCTCACGGTGTGCATAACTGAGAGAAAACGCCTTTAGGAAAAAGGAGCGCCCAATGGTTCACATGACACCGAAAGCGGAAGAGGTTCTCAAGGAGTACTTCCAGGACAAAGAGATCCATCCCATCCGGATCTTTCTCCAGCAGGGAGGATGAAGCGGTCCGTCCCTGGCCATGGTTCTGGATGAACCTACGAACGCGGATGAGGTTTTCAAGATCAACGGTTTTACCATGGTGGTCAACCGAAACCTGCTCGAACTGACCAAGTCCCTGACCGTGGACTTCGTGGACCACGGCATGGTGTCCGGGTTTCGCGTACTCTCCGAAGTGCCCATAGGCGGCGGGGGCGGATGCGGCAGTTCCTGCAGCACCTCGTGCAGCTGCTGAAAGGCTTGGAAAATCAGAAAACGTTTTTTCCGAAAGGGCCCTCGGGGCCCTTTTTTTTGCCTTTTTTCCGGGAAAGGATTGGAGTCGGGGAAAGTTTCCAAGGGGTTCAAAAGCGGCGGGACCGAATGATGGTCACGATGAGCCAGAGCCCAAAAAGGCCGGAGACAAGGTAGCCGATGATGCCCAAAGCGGGATATCCGAACAGGGACGGTTCCACTCCCGTGGTAATGATCATGGAAGAGCCGATGATCATGGCGGCGATGATGAGCCCCAGGGTCAGCCGGTTGGAAATGCTGTCCAACGTGCGTCTGAGATCCCCCAGGTTTTCGTGCTGAAACCGTACGTTCAATTCCCCGCGCTGCATCTTGTCCAGGATCTGGAGAATCCGAGGCGGAACGTCCCGCTGCATCTGGGCCAGGTGCCGCAGTGTGCGCCGAAATCCCCGCAGCAGCTCGGGCGGCCTCCAGCGCTCCATGGACAGCCGTTTTACCAGGTCCTCGGCCTCTTCGATGACGTTGAGATCCGGGGCCAACTCCCGGGCCGTGCCTTCGGCCGTAATGAGGGCGCGGATCATCATGGCCAGGTCGGAAGGCAGGTGGAGTTTGTACTCGCGCAGCAGGGTGGCCATGTCCATGAGTAGTGAGCCCAAATTGATTTCTTTCAAGGGGAGGCCGTGGTAGGCATCGAGAAGATCCAGGATCTCCCGGTGGATCAGGGAGCGCTGTTCGGCGGAACTCCCTCGAGCGAATGCCAAAACGATTTCCAAAACCCTTTCGCTGTCCTTTTCCACAATGGCATGGATGAGATCGATGATTTCATAGCGGATATCGCGGCTCAACCGCCCCACCATGCCCCAGTCCAACAGACAGAGGGATCGGTCGCTTGTGACCAGAATGTTGCCGGGGTGCGGATCGGCGTGGAAAAAACCGTCTTCCAAAATCTGCTTGACCATGGCCTTCAAACCGAGGCGGGCCAGCTCAAGCCTTTCCCCTTCGGCGGCATCGGCCATGGCTTCGGAAAGCCGCCGGCCCTGGATGAGTTCCATGGTGAGGACGTGGCGCCGCACGTAGGCATCGAAAACCCGAGGGGCGAAACAGTGCGTGAGGTTTCGAAAGTTGGCTCTGAAGATGCGGATGTTTCTCGCCTCCAGAGTAAAATCCAACTCGCGCATCATGGTTCGCCGCAGTTCCCTTGCCAAATTGGGCAGCTCATAGACCCTGAAGTCCTCGAGCCTTTCGTGGATTTCGTGAGCCACAACCTCTAAGATATACAAATCTTTCCTGATGATTTGGCCGATGCCGGGCCGTTGCACCTTGACCGCCACGGCCTCCCTGGATGAGGCCAGCACGGCGCGGTGCACTTGGGCCATGGACGCCGATGCCAGCGGCTCTTCTTCAAATTGGGAAAAAATATCCTCCAAGGGGCTTTCCAGGGATTTTTCCAAAACCGCGCGCACTTCGGCAAAGGGGACCGGAGCCACCTCTTCCCGGAGTTTTCTCAATTCCTGAATCAATGCATAGGGCAGGAGGTCCGGCCTGAGGCTCATCATCTGGCCGAACTTGACGAAAGTGGGGCCCAGATCTTCCAAGGCCCGGCGGATTCTTTCGAAGGTGGTCGTTCCGGCTTCCAGGGGATGGCGGGATCCCGGCAGATAGCGCGTGGGAAAGCCGAGGCGGTTCAGAACATCATCGAATCCGTATCGAAAAAGGATGACGGCGATGTCCTTGAATCGCCCCAGATGCATGATGGTTTTGAAATCCACACCGCCCCCTCCGCCGTCGAGCGAATTCCGACCCGGCAGCTTAGGCCGCGCCCAGGCGTTCTTCCAGCATGGACAGGCGCTTTTCCAGGTTTTCCACGCGGTCCTTCAGGGCATCCACCTCGCTGCGCCGCGCCACATCCACCCGTTCCACGGCCTTCTTGATGTTCTCACTGAGCGAGGTCTGGATTTCCTCCCACTGGCGTTCGCCGCTGCGGATGAGCTCCTCGGCCAGGCTGTCGGCCTCTTCCCTGGAAAGCTTTCCTTCCTCGACCAACGACTTGGTGGCTTTCTCCACCCGTTCCTTGGTCATCACCACGGCCCCCAAGCTGGCCAGAAGACCTTTTCTGATAAGCTCCAGCATAAGTTCGCTCCTTCTCTTGGAAAGACCATGCCCGAATCCCCGCCGCCAGGATCTGTGTCCTTTACATGCCTTCGACGCGAAGCTCGATGTAGGCGTCCCCTCGCACCGGGGCCCCTCGGTGTTTGACTTGCTTGCCCAGGTTTTTCAACCGAAGGCGCGTTCCGCTGGAAACGCCGGGCGGGATCCTGACCGCAACCCTTTTGTTGTCAAGGTGGGGCAAGGCCACTTCCATAACGGTCCCGTGCAGGGCTTCTTCCAAATCGATGGTCAGCCGATACACCACATCGGCACCGCCGGCGCCTTCGGAAACGCCCGAGCTGTCCTTGCCGTCAAGGCCCACCCATTCCAAGGCTTTGCGCACCAGGCGTTTGCCCAAGTTCTTCCCCGCCTGGTAGAGAAGCGACGCCCCCATTTTCAGCACGGGAAGCACCAGAGAGGATTTCTGCGGAGTTTGAGAGAAACCGAAACCCTGGTCCGAACCCGATCGGCTCTCCGGCCGTTGGGTGTAGCGATGGACACGCACGCCTTGAGGCCCCCCCCACATGGTCGTGCGAAAGACAAACGTCTTTCCCCCGAAAAACATGTCGTTGAGGAAACCATCATCGAAGCGAAAACCCATGCGCTCGAATTCTCGTCGCATTTCCGCGAAAATTTCCTGTGCCTGGCGGCTCGTGAAAAAATCGCGAAAGATGTCTTCCTGGCTGTAGCCGAAGCCGCCGGAAGGTCCATAGGCGCCCCCGCTCTGGAACCCCATGGCCCGATACCGGTCGTACTCCGCCCTCTTCTCGGGATCGGACAAAACGCCGTAGGCTTCGTTGATCTTTTTGAACCGTTCTTCCGCCGCAGGATCTCCCGGATTGCGGTCCGGGTGGGTCTCCAAAGCCAACTTTCGGAAAGCCTTCTTGATCTCTTCCGGCGACGCCTCTGGGGAAACCCCCAAAATGGCGTAATAGTCGTTGCGGCCTGATGCCATAGCTGCTCCCTTTCCATCCTCAAGATTGCCGGCGTCCACCAACGCGCCCGTGACGCCGGACGTCCATACGGGTCCTCCAGGGCACCGTTTTAAATCAGTCTATCATTATCCGACCGAACGCGGCACAGAAAATGTCGGCGCCGAAGAGCCGTGTCCCTGGGCTCTTGTCGGATCGGCCTTCATCGCCATCGGCGTCTTGTGAGATCCATCCCATGGGCAAGCTCCAACCCTTGAACACCGCCTTCTGCAGGAAACACCCGATCGCTGTCCGTCCTTTTATCAATCCGGTCAGGCCTCATCGAGAATATCGGGATGGAGGTTTTTCGTCGGCGCTTCAAGGCGAAGGGGCCGCTTCCGTGCGCGCACAGACACCGCACGTTCGACACGCTTCATCTTGGGGGCACGGCTCCGAAGGGAGCCCCTCCATGGCATTTTCGTATTGAGCGCGCAGAAAGGATCTTTTCACCCCGTGATCCACGATTTCCCATGGAAAGAGCTCGTCGGCGCCCCGTTCCCGCATCACCCAAAAATCCGGGTTGAGGACCGACGTCTTCGCAGCCTGGCTCCAGTTCATGCGCTCCACCACGGTCTTTTCCAAAAGATCGCCCACCCGCCGATCCCCCCGGGCAAGAAGCGCTTGAACGTAGGCCCATTTGGGCAGATCGAAATGCACTCGGACATTGGAGACTTTTCCCAAAGCCTGCTGGAGCCACTTCGCCTTGGACTTGAGGTCCCCGATTCCTGCGAACGCCGCCCATTGGAAAGGGGTAAAAGGCTTGGGCACGAAAGAATGGATGCTGAGCGTAATGACCCCCACCTTTTTCCGCCCCCGGCTCCGCTCCAACACCCGATGTTTGACCCTTTTGACAAGATCGACGACGGCCGCCAGGTCTTCCCGCGTCTCCCCAGGTAGGCCGATCATAAAATAGAGCTTTAGGTGGAGAATGCCGCAATCGGTCAAGCGTTCCGCCGCCGAAAGCACATCCTCATCGCTTAGAGTCTTGCCGATGACCGCCCGCAGGCGCTCCGAACCCGCTTCGGGAGCCACGGCCACCGCCCTGAGGGCGCTCTCGCCGAGGGCCTTAAGAATATCGGGCGAGACCTTGTCCGCACGCAGAGAGGAAAAATGCACCTGAACGCCCCTTTGCAAAAGATGCCGACACAACTCGTCCATCTGAGGATGGTCGGATACCGCGGGACTCACGAGGCCGATCCTCGAAGTGTGCGGCAGCCATCTCTCCACGATGGACCTTATGGCTGAGACGGAATGGAAACGAGGGGGCCTGTAGACGAACCCGGCCGCACAGAAGCGGCAGCCCCGGGGGCAGCCTCGCCCGATTTCAATCAATGCGGTGTCGGAAAATTCGGTTTCTTCGGTCACGATGACCGAATGGGCAGGGCAAACCTTCTCAAAATCGGCCTTGACGGCTCGGACTCTTCGGGGGACCGCCCCCGTTCGCTCAACCGTCTCCAGGAGTCCCTCTCGGCCGTAACGGGGCGTGTAAAACCGAGGCGCATAAAGGCCTGGGCACCCTTCGGCCAACGCCTCAACGATCTCCTCGCGGGACAGTCCCCGAGCCCCCACGTCTCTCCATGTTCGAACGAAGGGATCCACAAGGCCTTCCGCCTCCCCGATAAAGAAAAAATCCATAAAAGACGCCAGCGGTTCCGGGTTGAGAAAGACGGCGACGCCGCCGGCGGCGACCAGCGGATCCCTGGAGCGCCGTTCGGCGCTTCTCAGCGAAAGCCCCGCCCAAAGAAGCATTTCGAGGACCGCCGGGTAGTCGTTTTCGAAGGAAATGGAAAAGGCGATCAGGTGAAAGTCCGTCAAAGGGCGGGCGGACTCGAAGGAAAGCAGGTGTTCCCGGCCGGACCGGAACACGGCGATCGTCTCGGGGTCGGGATAAAAGACCCTTTCGCAGGTCACATCGGGGATTTCATTGAAAAGCCGATAGGCCGTTTGAAAGCCCAGGTTGGACATTCCAACCCGATAAGTATTTGGAAAGGCAAGGGCGATACGGACCGATCCTCCCGCGTTCCAGGAGAGGATGGATTTTTCTTTGGAAAGCCGCAGCTGGGATTGGCGCTTCTGCTTCCAACTCATGGCCGTGCGGGGCCGACGATCCCGGAGGGAACACTCCCGCACCAGGCCCCCGAGAGCCGGAAGCCCGTCCCGTGACGTTCTCCCCTGCAAGAGGGCCCCAAGGACCCGTGTTCAAGGAGGCGGGACGGCACCGCGAACTCCGAGGCTCGCCGGGCCGTCACCGCCCCTTGTCATGACAGGACGGGGAGTCGTGCCATGGAAAGCCGAACAGACTCAATCGGCCTGTTTGCGAATAAAGGTGGGAATGTTCCAGTCTTCCTCGTCGACCGCTCCTCCCGTCAGTCTCTTGAAGAAGCTGCGCCTTCTCGGGCGATCCTCCAAGATCAAATCATCGCGGATCGGCGCACTCGCCGCAGCCGGCAGCACCGTGGTCTCCGGCACATGGGGCATCACCGGTTCCGCCGAAAGATCAGGGCGGATGCGCGCCATGCGGGACACGTCGCGTTTGGCCTGCTGTTTGGGCTGCCCGATGCCTGTGGCGATCACCGTCACGCGTAGCTCATCGCCCATGGATTCGTCAATAGTCGTGCCGAGGATGATTTGGGCTTCATTGTCCACTTCGTTGTAAATGATCGTGGACGCTTCTTCGAATTCGTACATGGCGAGATCCGGGCCCGCACAGATGTTGATGAGGGCGGCCCGGGCCCCATGGATGGAAATGTCTTCAAGGAGCGGGCTGGAAATGGCCATCTGAGCCGCCATGGCTGCGCGGTTTTCTCCCTTGGCCACCCCGGTGCCCATCATGGCCAGTCCCATCTCGCTCATGACCGTCTTCACATCAGCGAAATCCACGTTGATCAAGCCGGGATTCATGATGAGATCCGAAATGCCCTTGACGGCGTGGAGCAAGACGTCATCCGCCTTGCGGAACATCTCCAGGAGGGTCGCCCGCCGGTCGGCCAAGCTGGTGAGGCGGTTGTTGGGAATACTGATGAGGGTGTCCACCACTTCCCCCAGCGCCTTAAGGCCTTGCTCGGCATTGCGCTGGCGCACCTTGCCCTCGAAGCTGAACGGTTTCGTCACGACGGCCACGGTCAAGGCCCCCAGTTCCTTACACAC
Organism: Desulfosoma sp.; assembly: GCA_037481835.1. Lineage (GTDB taxonomy): Bacteria > Desulfobacterota > Syntrophobacteria > Syntrophobacterales > DSM-9756 > Desulfosoma. Next base: position 269,398 of record JBBFKW010000001.1, read on the forward strand.
CCTGGCGATGATCGGGGCGCCGCCCGTGCCTGTTCCCCCGCCCAGACCCGCCGTGATGAAGACCATGTCGCTGTCCTGTAGGGCTTCCCGGACTTTGTCCAAGTCCTCTTCAGTGGCCTTGGCCCCCTTTTCAGGATCGCCGCCGGCACCCAAGCCCTTGGTCAGATTGGTGCCCAGCTGGATGCGCACGCTCGCCTTGCTTCTTTCCAGGACCTGGAAGTCCGTGTTGGCGGCGATGAATTCCACGCCTTCCATGCCCGCATCGATCATGTTGTTGATGGCGTTGCCACCCCCGCCCCCGATTCCCAAAACCTTGATTTTGGCTCCATTCATCGGTCTGCCTTCCATAACGACTCCCCCTTTTACCGTGTTGACGTTTCCCCGTCCACGCTCGCCCTTTCGGGCGAACCTCTGAAAACCCGTGCCGATCCCGAACGGAAACCTAAAATTCCCGAAGCCACTGCTTGATTCCCCCCCATGCCCTCCGCCACCACGTCCCTTCTGACGATCCCGGATGCACCCGCGGGCCGTGCCGTCGCCCGTAGAGCAAAAGGCCCGTGGCCGTAGCGTACACGGGGTTTTTCACAACATCGCCCAGCCCGCCGAATCGATAGGGAACCCCGACGCGCACCGGCAAATCGAAGACGCGTTCCGCCAGGTCCCGAATTCCCGGCAGCAAGGACACCCCGCCGGTGAGCACCACGCCGGCGTGCAGGAATTCCATGTAGCCGGAGCGGATAAGCTCCAATTCCGTAACCTTCAAAATCTCCTCGACCCGGGCTTCGATGATTTCGGCCAGGATGGAGCGAGCCAATTCACGGGGCTTCTGCCCTCCCACGGACCCCACGGCGATCACCTCCTGGGGATCCACCCGGTCGATCAGGGCGCAGCCGTACTGGCGCTTGATCTTTTCCGCCTCCTCAATGGCGGTGCGCAGCCCCACGGAGATGTCCGACGTGACGTGATTGCCGCCCAACCCGATCACCGAAGAATACCGAATGGCCTGTTCGCGAAAGACCGCCACATCCGTGGTGCCTCCTCCCATGTCCACCAAGGCCACCCCCAGGTGCTTTTCGTCGGGATCCAGAACCGATTCGCTGGAAGCCAGGGATTCCATGACGACATCCAGCACGTGCAGACCCGCCCGCTCGCAGCACTTGACGATATTCTGCACGGCGCTGGACGCCCCCGTGACGATGTGCACCTTGGCTTCCAGCCGCACGCCGGACATGCCCAGCGGGTCCTGAATCCCTTCCTGATCGTCCACAATGAATTGCTGCGGCAGCACGTGCAGCACGCGGCGATCGAAAGGCATGGCGATGGCTTTGGCTGCCTCCAAAACCCGGTCCACATCCGTTCGGGTCACCTCGCGGCTCTTGATGGCAATGACCCCGTGGCTGTTGAGGCTTGTGATGTGCGTGCCGCCGATGCTGGCGTAGACTGCTGAAATCTGGCACCCCGCCATTCTTTCGGCTTCGCTCACCGCCTTGCGGATGGCATTGACCGTCTGATCGATGTTGACGACCACACCGCCGCGCATGCCCACCGACGGCGTGGTGCCCACCCCGACAATGTCAATCCCCTCGGGGGTCACCTCCCCGACAACGACGCACACCTTGGTGGTCCCCAGATCCAACCCGACGATCAGCTCATCTTTTCTCGCCATGGCCCCCTCTCGCCCGTCAGGCCCCGAAGCGCTCCCGAAGCGGGCCTCGGTTCACACTCCCTGCGGTTTCTGAAAGCGACCCTGGATGTAGGCCCGATTCGGGTACGAAAGATCCACGGCCTCCAGCACATCCAGCCCCGTGCGCTGTTCCACGGCTTTTAGAACAGCGCGAAGCCGTCGCATTTTCCGCGCGTATTCCCCGGCGCCGAGGTGGATCCGGGTTCCTTTCGGGTTGGCGAAAATGGTCATGCCTTCCAGCGGATCCCAGAGAATTTCCGACACAAACCGTAACCCTAAGCCCGAGGAGCCCTCCACGGCGGCCAGGAGTTCTTGGAAGGCTTTGAGGAAAGAGGCCGGGAGACGGTCGCCGAGAGCGGGCTTCTTGTCGCCCACTTTGGTCACATAGGGCAGTTCCGTATGGGCTTCCGGCTTTACCTCGAGAAACAGGACGCCGTCTTCGTCCATGAGAAGAGGCCGGACCCCCATGACCACCGCCTTCGGTTTGCGCTCGTCGAGGGTGACGAGGAGCCGACCGCTGGGTTCCAGGTCCACCCGGGCCGATCGCACCCACGGCAGTTTTTCCAGCCGGGCAGCCAGCACATCCAAGCGTAGCCGCAACATGTTGGTCCCCTTGGGTACGCCCAGCGTATCCAGAATCACCTTGTGCTCCAGCTTGCTCGCCCCGCGAATGTCCACGGTGTCCACGGTCAGCACCGGCGCGTCCAACAAGGCCCCGTAAGCCCAGGCCAAAGCAGCGCTCAGCCCCACCACGCCCGCCATGAGAAACCCCAGCACGAGGAGCACCGCCGCCCAGTGAATGGGGCCTCCCACACGGCGCGGATCTCTGCGGTATCGGTTCCGTTTGGGCCGCATCATTCCAAAACCCGCACTTCCAGCTCCAAATCCACACCGAATCGTTCCTGGACCCCATCCCGAACGGTCCGGATGACGTCCAGCACATCGGCCCGGGTCGCCCGCCCCCGGTTGACGATCCAGTTGGCGTGGACAGGCGACACTTCCGCATCGCCAACCCGATATCCCTTGAATCCCGCCTGGTCGATGAGCGCCCCGGCCGATCGTCCCGGCGGGTTCTTGAAAACACAGCCCGCGGAAGGCCACCGCGCCGGCTGACTCCGGCGCCGTTCCCGAAGAAGCCCGGCAACCTTACGGGCGATGCGCCGGGGCAGTCCCAAACTCACCCGCAAATCCGCCTCGAGAACCACGGCTCCCGGAGGAAGTCCCCCGGACCGGTACCCCATGGAAAGGTCCGAACGGGGCACCGTCCGCTCCTCAAGCGTCTCGTCCAGGAACCGAACCCTCTCCAGCACGTCCGAGACGGCGCCGTCTCGCGTTCCCGCATTCATGACCACGGCCCCGCCGACCGTGGCCGGAATCCCGGCAAGAAATTCCAGGCCGGTCCAGCCGTGGCGGATGCACAGCTTGAGCAGGTGCGACAGCTTCAACCCCGATCCCACCCGCACGGTCCCGGACCTGTCATCCCAAGGGCGATATTTCACACGGGTGGCGCATCGATCCAAAAAGATCACCATGTGGTCCCAAGGGCCGTCGGGGAAAAGGACGTTGCTGCCGTTTCCCAAAATCGTCCACGGAAGCCCTTCGGCGTTAAGCGCCTTCAGCAGGGTTTTCAAAGAATCTTCCGTTTGGGGCCGCACGACGCAGCGCACGGTCCCGCCCACACGGAACGTGTTCAGCGTGGATGCCGGCACATCCCATTGCGCCTCCACATCGGCGACCGTATCCAGCAGACGTTTCCAGTCCCTCACGAGTCCGCTCCCGGGCGATGGGCCGCGGCGGAAGTGCAGAGTTTTTCCAGGAGCCATTCGCCCACTTGCCAGACGTTTCCGGCACCCAGGGTCATCACCACGTCCCCCGGTCGCACGCGTTCCAGAAGGGCTTGGGTCACCTCTTCAAGGGTCGGGCAGAAGGTGATGTCGTGATGGCCGTACTTGGCCACTTCATCCGCCAGACGACGTCCCGTAACCCCTTCGATGGGCGGTTCGCTGGCGGCGTAGATTTCCGTGATGAAGAGGACGTCCGACTGATAAAAGCACGTCGCGAATTGATCCATGAGGCCGCGGGTGCGCGTGTACCGGTGCGGCTGGAAGACGACGATCTTTCGCCGATGCGGGTAGCTTTCCGTCAAGGCTTTCAAAACCGCCCGAATTTCCGTGGGATGATGACCGTAGTCGTCCAAGACCAGCACACCGGCGCTTTCCCCCTTGATCTGGAAGCGGCGCTGGACACCCGTCATGTCTTGAATGCCGAGCCGGATGGCGTCCCAGCCCACTTCCAATTCGACGCCGACCGCCACGGCAGCCAGGGAATTGAGCACGTTGTGCCGGCCGGGGATGGGAAGGACCATTTCGCCCAGCTCGCAGTCCCCGTGATAGGCCCGATACCGCGTCCCCAGTCCGTCCACGGACACTTCGCGGGCCTGGAAATCCGCCTGGGACGAGAAGCCATAGGTGACGAAGCGTTTCTGGATCCGCGGCACAATGTGCTGAATGTTTTCGTCTTCCAAACACAGTACGGCTTGGCCGTAAAAAGGCACCTTGTTGATAAACTGCAGGAAGGTCTCCCGGATATGATCCACGTCCCGGTAAAAGTCCACGTGCTCCCAATCGATGTTCGTTACCACGGCGATGGTCGGTGAAAGCAGCAGAAACGTCCCGTCGCTTTCATCCGCCTCGGCCACCACAAAATCACCGCCCCCCAGCTTGGCGTTGGTGCCCCAGGCGTTGAGCTTGCCGCCGATGACCACCGTGGGATCCAGCCCACCGCGGGCGAGCACCGTCGCAACCATGGACGTGGTTGTCGTCTTGCCATGGGCGCCCGCCACCAACACGGCGTATTTGAGCCGCATGAGCTCCGCGAGCATTTCCGCTCGGCGAATGACGGGCACTTTGCCCATTTTCCGGGCCGCCACCACCTCGGGATTGTTTTCCGAAACGGCCGAGGACAAAACCACCACGTCGGCACCCTGCACATGGCTTTCATGATGGCCGATATGAACAGAGGCGCCCAAAGCCCGGAGCCGTCGCGTGAGGTCGCTTTCCCGAAGGTCCGAGCCGCTCACCCGATAGCCCAGGTTAAGCAGCAACTCGGCGATGCCGCTCATGCCGATGCCGCCGATGCCGACAAAATGGATGTGTTGGTATCGCTTATACACCCCGTTTCCTCATGCCCGCACCCGTCGGGCGACGTTGAGGAGGATTCCCACGGCAATGCAGTTGGCCGTCAAAGAGCTCCCGCCGTAAGACAAAAAAGGGCACGTCAACCCTTTGGTGGGGAACAAGCCCAGAACGACCCCGATATTGAACCAAGCCTGAAAAACGATGAGAAAGGTCAAGCCCAGGGCGAGCAAGCCTCCGAAGTCGTCGACGGCCTTCAGGGCCACGTGGAGGCCTCTCCAGAAGAAAAACATGACCAGCCCCGTGAGGAACAAGAGCCCCACAAAGCCCAGTTCCTCGGCCATGACGGCCACGATGAAATCCGTAAACGGCTCGGGCAGGTAAAAGAGCTTCTGCTGGCCGGCACCCAGCCCTTTGCCCCAGAGTCCGCCGGAACCAACGGCGATGAGGGACTGGATGAGGTTGTAGCCGCTGTCGAGAGGATCGGTCCAGGGATCCAGAAAAGCCATCATGCGGGCCAGACGGTAAGGCGAATGGATCACCAAAGCGGCCAGCCCGGCTCCCGCCAGGGGGACGAAAAGAAAAAGGTGACGCCACGGCACACCGCCCGCGGTCCACAGGACGAAGCTCACGGCCGTGATGATGGCGCAGCTTCCAAAGTCCGGCTCCAAGAGCATGAGAAAACACAATAGACCGAGGACCAAAAGGGAAGGAAAAAGGCCCAAGAGCAGCCGATCCAGGCGGTCCTTCTTGCGGCTCAGATAGGCGCTGAGGTAAATCACCCAGCCCACCTTGACGTATTCGGAGGGCTGCAACAAGAAGGATCCGATACCGAACCAGCGCCGCGCCCGGTTGATCTCCACGCCGATTCCCGGAATCCACACCAAGAAAAGCGCCACCATCATGCCTAAAAGGATGAGTTTGGACAGAGGCATGTAGAGTCGATATGGAAACCGCTCGAAAAAGAGGATCAGGCCCACACCGGCGACGGCAAAGACCATCTGTTTTAGGGGATAGACCGGCAAGCCGCCCAACACGCCCCCCTGGCGCAGCGAGGTGGAGACGCTGGCGCTCCAAATCATGAGGATACCGAAGGCGATGAGCATCAAGACGACGGCCCAGATCTGCCCGGACAGGCTCCAAAACCCCGGCCCTTCCTCAACAGCCCTTTCGGGAGGCCCGAACGGCCCTATTCCTGTTGCGGCTTCTTCGCGCTCCACACCCATGTCCTCGCTATCGCCCCGGATCGCCTTGGGCGGCCTTTTCCGCATGCCGAACAAACAAGGCACGGAAATGGTCCCCTCGAGCCGCGTAGTTGGGATACTGGTCGAAGGACGCACAGGCCGGGGACAAGAGCACCACATCGCCCGGCCGCGCCCGAATCACCGCCTCCTGAAAGGCTTCTTCCAAATCTTTGACCACCACCGTCGGGACACATGAGGACAGCTCTGCCGCCGCCTGAGGCCCCGTTTCCCCAAATCCCACAACGGCACGGACCTTTTGGGCGCACAACGGTTCCAGTTCCCGAAAATCCGTCTTCTTGGAACGGCCTCCCAGCAGAAGCACCACGGGCTGCGCACAGCTTTCCAAGGCCTTCATCACGGCCCCCACGTTCGTCCCCTTGGAGTCGTTGATAAAGCCCACACCGTTGACGGTCCCCAACCATTCCATGCGATGCGGGGACGGCCGAAACGTGTCGATGATCTCCTGGACGACGCCGGGTTCGATCCCGCAGTGCAGGCCCGCCAATGAGGCCGCCATCAAGTTTTCCAGATTGTGGGTTCCTCGGAGCGCCCATCGGCCGAGATCGAAACGGTGACGCGTCCCGTCACGATCGATGACGGTGAGCGTCCGGCCGTCCGTGTAGGCGTGAGCCGAAGAATCTTGTCGCGAAAAGAAAAGCGTAGGCACATCCAATGACGAAGCCCATCGACGACACACGGGATCATCGGCATTGATCACGGCCGTCTGCGAGACCGCCGCGTTCGTGCGAAAGAGGGAAAACTTGGAAGCCGCATAGGCTTCAAAATCCGGATAGCGGTCTAGATGATCCTGCGTGACATTCAAGACGATCCCAACGTCCGGGGCAAAGCTCGAGGCGCTGTCCAGCTGAAAGCTGCTCACTTCAAGGACACACCAATCGAGGGTCTCATCGAGCGCCGCCCCGTCGGCCTGCTTACAGCAGTGCGCCGCAAGCCATCCGCTTAGAGGCGTGCCGATGTTTCCGCCGACGAAAACCTTCAAGCCGGCGCTTTGCAAAAGAGCGCCCACGAGTTCCGTGGTCGTGGTTTTCCCGTTAGTTCCCGTCACGGCCACGGTCGGAACCCTAAGGGAACGCCATGCCCATTCCAATTCGCCGATCACGGGGATTCCTCGATTGCGTGCCGCGGCCAGCACCTGCGTATCCAAAGGCACCCCGGGACTGACCACCACCAGATCAGCCCCGACGAAGTCCTCAAAACGGTGTTCCCCCAAGCGCACGCGCACCCCTTCGGCCTCGAGGGCTCCCGCCACGGCCTGCAGCCTCGGATCCCGGGAATGATCCGTTCCCAAGACACGGTACCCCTGCCGAAGCCCCCACCGGCAGGCGGCCTGGCCCGAAACGCCGAGGCCCACAACAACCACAAGCGGTTGTGCCCCTGAAGTTTCCTCACGGCTCGATGGGATCGCTTCCTGCTTCAGCATTCGGACCCCGCCTTTCCCATTCCTTTTTCTGCGATGATTTTTTCCACCACCCGCTCCATGGTCATGCCGCGCGATCCTTTCACAAGAACCCACTGAGCCGGTTTCAGATTCTGGATCACCACCCTGGCGGCTTCCTCATGGTCGGAAACGGGAAAGCATCGCTGCGGGGACAAACCGGCGCTTCGAGCCCCTTCCACGATATGCGCCGCTTGCGTCCCCAGAGCCACCAAGAGGGCCGGATCCGCCGCCGCGGCTTGCTCCCCCACCCACCGGTGCCACCGGGAAGACGCCTCCCCCAGTTCCCGCATCTCGCCGAGGACCAAGACGAGCGGTTTTCCTTGGGCCGCGGCCTTCACCGCTCGGAAGGCTTCCACCATGGATCCGGGGTTGGCGTTGTAGGTGTCGTCCACCAGAATCACCCCGTCTTGCAGCTCCAGGATCGTCATGCGCTGTTTGACCGGACGATAGGCCTCCAGACCCGCGCAGATCTCTTCCAGGGAAAAGCCGAGAACGTGGGCGGCCGCCGCCGCCGCCAAGGCATTGGTCACATGGTGGATCCCCATGGCCTGGAGCCGAACGGGCAAGACCCCTGAAGGGCTCGCAAGTCGAAAGCGGCTTTCCCCAACAAGGACGCTCACCGGCCCGTCGAGACAAAAGTCCGCGGCCCCCCCCATGGCCGAATAAAGAACACAGCGGGTTTTAAGCCCTCGGGCCAAAGAGGTCAAACGTTCGTCGTCGGCGTTGACGACGGCCGTGCCGTTTTCCGGAAGACTTTTCCAGAGGAGTCCCTTTTCCGAGAGGATGGTTTCGATGGAGCCCAAGCCTTCCAGATGGGCGGGATGGATGTTGGTGATGATCCCCACGGTGGGCCGGGCAATGGACACCAACCGCTCCATTTCACCGATCACATTGATGCCCATTTCGATGACGGCCGCTTCGTGATCGGCCGTCAGTTCCAGGAGGGTCAAGGGCACGCCGATGAGGTTGTTGAAATTTCCAGGGTTTTTCAAAACCTTGAGCCTTCGGCAAAGGGCGGAGGCCGTCATTTCTTTGGTGCTGGTCTTGCCGTTGCTGCCCGTAATCCCGATGACGGGAAGAGAAAACCGCTCGCGAACGGACCGGGCCAAATCGCCCAGGGCCTGAAGCGTGTCCTTGACGACGATGACGGCCGCTCGGTCTTGCACCCTGGGCGCCCATTCGCGCTGATGGACAATGACGGCCGAAGCGCCCCGACGCACGGCCTCTTCCACAAAGTCGTGCCCGTCGAAACGTTCCCCTTTCAGGGCCACAAAGACGTCATTGGGCGCCAGGGTTCTCGTGTCCGTGACAACGCGAGCCAAAGGCCCCTGAAGGGGCATCCCCAGGAGTTCCCCGTGGACGGCCTCGGCGATCGCGGAAAGCGTCCACATCACGCACGTCCTCCCGCCGCACAACCGGGAACCGCCATCCCCTTGCGGCGCGCCAAGGCATCCCGGGCCACCAAGCGGTCGTCAAAAGGACGCACATCCGTTCCCACGATTTGATAGGTCTCGTGGCCCTTACCGCCGATGAACACGAGGTCTCCCGGTTCGGCCCATTGGATGGCCGACTCGATGGCTTTTCGCCGGTCCACTTCCACCGCATAGCCGGCCCTTGGAATCACGGGATCCTGGAACGAAAATCGGACCTTTCCCGTCGATTGCACGCCGGGTTCGATTTCCCGAACGATGGCTTCGGGCTGTTCCGTTCGAGGATTGTCGCTGGTGATGACCACCACATCGCCGTAACGGCCCGCGATGGAACCCATGACGGGCCGCTTGGTTCGATCCCTGTCGCCGCCACACCCGAAAACCACCCACAGCCGACCCGGTGTCAACTCACGGAGGCATTCCAAAGCCTTTTCCATGGCGTCCGGCGTGTGGGCGAAGTCGACAATGACCTCCACACCGCAGTCATTGTCCAGCCGCTGCAAGCGACCGTCCACGGCGGTTACGGCGCCGATTCCGCTCTCCACCGCCTCCCGCGGAATTCCCAGGGACTGCACGGCGCCGATGGCCGCCAGGATGTTGTAAAGATTGAGGCGGCCCATGAGGGGCGAGGCCACCGACACATGTCCCGAAGGCGTCTCCACCGCGGCGTCGATCCCTTGGGCGCCGAGCCGCCAACGGCGGGGCCTCACAAGCGCACGAGGGTCTTCGACGGCATAGGTGCATGCGGAGCCTTGGAAATCCCGGGCAAGTCTCGCGCCGTAAGGATCGTCCCCGTTGAGCACAAGAGCCAACGCCCGAGGGGGCCGCCCTTTCATATGCTCGGAAAAGAGGCGCCGCTTGGCCGAAAAATAGGCTTCCATGGACCCATGAAAGTCCAGATGATCCTGCGAAAGGTTGGTAAAAACCCCCACGTCGTAGAAAACACCGTCCACGCGGCACAGTTCCAAGGCATGGGAGGACACTTCCATGACCACGTGACTCACGCCGTCCCGGACCATTCGAAAGAAGAGGCGCTGAAGATCCGCCGCGTCCGGAGTGGTCATGTCCGCCTTTTCTTTCACATTGGCCCAGCGATAGCCCAGCGTGCCGATCACGCCCACGCGATACCCCGCATGGCTCAGAATGCTTTCCACCAGCAGGGATGTGGTCGTCTTGCCGTTCGTCCCCGTAATGCCCACAAGGACGAGGCGTCGAACCGGATGGTCGAAAAAGGCCGCGGCCGCCGCGGCCATGGCCTTACGGGCGTTGGCGGCCACAACGACGGGAACGGACAGGGGAACATCCGGGATCCTTTCCACCAAGACGGCGCAGGCGCCGCGGCTCACGGCATCGCCGACGAAACGGTGGCCGTCCGTATGCGACCCGCTCAGAGCGATGAAAAGATCGCCCGGGCGAACTTTGCGGCTGTCCGTGGCCAGGCCGCTGACAAGGACATCCTTGGCCCCGACGAAGCGCACTGTCGGGTCGTCTTCAAACAGCGCTCCCAGCGGCTTGACCGGCGTATTCGCTATGTTTTGAGAATTCACGACACCTCTTCCAGCTGAATTTTCACGGCGGCCCCTTTCGGCGCCCACGATCCGCCCGCAGGGTGCTGGCGCACGACACGGCCCCGCCCCTGGGGGGCCACCCCGAGGCCCGTTTCCTTCAAGAGGGAAACGGCCGCCTTGAGCGACAATCCCTGGAGGTCAGGGACCAAGACCAAGCCGTCCTCCGTCGACGCCACGGGGGGGCCTTCCGCAGCGCTATCGCCCGGCGCCGTCGAAGCCAGGCGCACCGCCGCCGGCAGTTCTTGCGGTTTCTTGTCGGGCAGGACTCCCAGGTAGGGAAGCGCCTTTTCCATCACTTCCCGAAACACCGGCGCCGCCACCACGCCGCCGTAATGCTCGGGCTGGGGTTCGTGGATCACCACCGTAAGAGCCAGCCGAGGCCGGCCGACGGGGGCAAAGCCCGTGAAAACCGACGTGTACTTGTCCGCCGAATACCGGCGCGATCCAGGCTCCACCACCTGGGCCGTGCCCGTCTTGCCCGCCGTGGTGTATTGGGCGAGCGCCGCCTTCGTCCCCGTCCCTCCGGGCTCCACAACCCCTTGCATCAATTCCCGCAGTTTCGCCGCCGTGGCCGGAGCCAGCACCCGGTGCCCTTCATCCTGGCCCAGCACCTTGACCAAGCGGCCCTGCGGCCCCACCACCGCTTTGGCCACCCTGGGCGTCTTCAGGACGCCCCCGTTGGCGATGGCCGCGACGGCGCTCGTCAGCTGCATGCCCGTCACGGTGACCCCCTGGCCGAACGCCGTCACCGCCAAATCAATGGCGCGCCACGAACCCAGCGGCCGGAGCGTCCCCGACACTTCCCCCGGCAGATCCACCCCCGTCTTTTTACCGAATCCCAATTGGTCCAGGTAGCGGTAAAAACGCTCGGCCCCGAGTCCCTCGGCCAGTTTGAGCGCCCCGATGTTGCTGGAATACTTGAGCACCTCCGCCACGGTCAGCCATCCGTGAGGATGCACGTCTCGAATGGTGTGGGAGGCCACCTGAATTCTTCCATTTTCACAAAAGATGCGGTCTTCGGGCCTGGCGGCACGCACATCCAGCACGGCGGCCAACAGAAAGGTCTTGAACGAACTGCCCGGTTCGAAGGCGTCGGCAACGGCCCTGTTGCGCCATTCCGCCGGCTGATGCATCCCGTAGTTGTTCGGATCGAAGGTGGGCCAGACGGCCAGAGCCAAGACTTCAAAGGTGTCCACATCCATCAGGATCACCTGGCCGGCGGCGGCCTGATGCTTCTCCACGGCTTTCTGCAACGCCTGCTCGCACACCGACTGGAGGTATCCGTCCAAAGCCAATTGCAACCCGTAGCGTTCTTCAGGCACGGGAGGAGGAGTTTCGCGCAACCAAATCTTGCGGCGGCCCCCGTCCCGAAAGGCCGTCGTCGATCGCGGCGACTGCCTCAGCAAGCCGTCGTAGGCCTTTTCGATCCCTTCCAAACCGACCCCGTCGATCCCCACAAAACCCACCACATGGCCGCCGGAATGCCGAAAAGGATAGTACCGGCGCCATTCCGAACTGATGCCCACACCGGGAAGGTTCAAGGCCTGCACCTGCCGGGCTTCCTCGGCCGAAAGCCCACGGCGCAGCCGAATGAACCTCTTGTTCTGTCGAAGCTTTTCCTCAAGGCGCGGGGCGGGTTCCCCCACAATGGGAGCGAGCCGCTCGGCCGCCGTCCTGGGGTCGGTCATGAGCGTGCCGTCGGCGAACAGGCAGGGGGACTTGACGGACAAGGCCACGTCATGGCCGCGCCGATCCACGATCTTGCCGCGATACACAGGCACATCCACCACGCTCTGCGCCTGCCCCACATGAATTTCCTTCCACCGGGCGTTGTCCACAACCTGGACGTAGAAGGCACGGCCGAGAATGGCGCTGCAGAGCACAAGTCCCAAGCCTTGCAGCAAACGACACGAAAACCAGAACCGAAATCCCGGTCTCTTCTTTTCCGTCCGCTGCTCCCAAGAACTCATGGCGCACCCGCCTCGTTGAGATTCCCTTCAGGGCCTTTGGGGCCCCCAATCCTTCAGGGCTCCTCAAGAAACCATCGCTCGCTCTCCCGCGCTTCCCGAAGCTGAAAACGGCCGCGGGCGACCGCCTGCAACCGATCCGGAGCCTGAAGGCGCCCCCATTCCAATTCCACGCGCCGCTTCACTTCAAACCACGTGGCGTATTCTTGCTGCAACTGCATGATGCGGTAGCTGTCGCTCACTTGACGGCTTTGCAGCCACATGTAAAAACCCGCAAGCCCCGCTCCGAAAAGTCCCAAAATGATCGCCAGGAGCCGCATCATCCGCTGAACCGTCCGCCGCTCCTCCAGGCTGCGGTCGAAAAGAGCCTGGAGTGAAAGATGGCAAGCATTAGGCCCGCGCACCGTTAAGGCCGCCCACAGTCCCGTGGGGTCAACCGCCGCGCGAAGGCCCTCCTAGGAGGCTGTCTGAGAATGCCGATTTTGGTGCTTTATGGCATCCTAACTATCTGAATTTACGTTGCTCAAATCGGCAAGAATCGAGTTCTCGGACAGCCTCCTAGGAAAGCTTCTCCACAGCCCGGAGCTTGGCGCTTCGGGCCCTCGGGTTCCGTGCCAATTCTTCTTTTCCAGGCCGGACCGGTTTCCGGGTGAGAATCTTCACCAGGAGTCGGCCTTCGCACCGGCAGACGGGAATGTGTGCCGGGCACCGACACGACTGCGCCCACCGTTGAAAGGCTCTTTTCACCAGCCGGTCCTCCAGGGAATGGAACGTCACGATCACAAGGCGTCCCAAGGGTTTGAGAAGGCCGGGCACGGAATCCAAGAACCGCTCCAGGACTTCCAATTCCCGGTTCACGGCCAGGCGTAACGCCAAGAACGTGCGGGTCGCCGGGTGGATGCGCCTCGTGTCGGCACTCTGAGGAACCACCGCCGCCACCACTTGGGCGAGATCCGTCGTCGTCTGAAACGGCCGCTCCCGCCTCCGTGCTGCGACGGCCGCGGCAATCCTTCGGGCGAAGCGCTCCTCGCCCAATTCCCGAATGAGGGACGCCAACTCCTCTTCCGGAAGGGTGTTCACCAAATGGGCGGCGGTGACGGGCTGTGTCCTGTCGAGCCTCATATCCAGCGGCCCCTCCTCGAGGAAACTCAAACCCCGCCGGGGATCGTCCAGTTGGTCGGAAGAAACGCCCAAGTCGGCCACGATCCCGTCCACCGCGGACCAGCCGTGCCAGGCCAAAAGATCGGCCAAGGCGTCAAAGGAAGCCCTTTCGATGATCGCCCGGCTTCCATAGGGGGCCAGCCTGCGCCGAACCCGATCCACGGCCTCTTGGTCCCAGTCCAGCCCCAAGAGAAGACCGTCGGGAGCCGACGCCTGAAGAATCGCTTCTGCATATCCGCCTCCGCCCACCGTGGCGTCCACATACCGGCCCCCGGGCTGACATCGGAGAAAGCCCACGGCCTCCTCCATCAAAACGGGACAATGAGCACTCGGTGGCGCGGGGAGGTCCTTCACGGCATGGCCCCTAATAGAAAGCCTCCTTGCTGAGCCGTTCGAAATTGTTTTCGGCCCACTTGTCGTAGTCTCGCCAATGGCCCATGTCCCAAATCTCGATGTGGTCCAAACTGCCCACCACCAAGACTTCCTGCTGGATTTTGGCACGATCTCGGTGCAAAGAGGGGATGAGGATGCGGCCGTGCTTGTCGATTTCCGATTCCACGCCGCTGGCGATGTAATAGCGGATCAAGGCGCGGTAGTCCTCGTGGAGGCCGGCTTTCGCCATGATTTTCTCTTCCAGGACTTCCCAGACTTCGGGAGGGTAGGCGTCCAGCCAACGAGGACCGGCGGCCAAGATCAGCCCGTCGGTGTAGTTTTGTTGCAGGGTTTCCCGCAACTTGGTGGGAATCCGCAAGCGGCCTTTGTCATCCAGGCGTACCACGAATTGGCCTCGGAATCGTGGCGTTTTGAGGAGTCCCACTTTTCCCCCCTATATGCCCACTTTTTCCCACCTGGATGCCTTTTAGCACCACCCCCTCCCTCTGTCAAACGCAAAAAGGCCCATGAGACCCTTAAGAAAGAAATTTTTTTCTTCGAGAAAATTCTAGCTTTTTCGAAAGGATCGGCGATAAAGGGACAAACGGGGCCGGGACAAGCTCCAGGCCCCGGCAGGCGGCTAGGACGAGGTTGAGGGGGGGACGAAAATGTCCAGCCGGATTTTTTTCACGCTTTTCCCGCGCATCTCGAGAACGTACAGACGGTAGGATCCCACGGCGATCTCGTCACCCGGCTGAGGGATCCGACTTAGTTCCTTTTGGACCAACCCGCCGAGGGTTTTCACCTCATCTTCGGGCAAGGCGATGCGCAGCCATCGGTTGAGGTCCCGGACCGGGGTGCGCCCATCCACCACATAGGTCGTATCGCCGACCTTCCGCACCCATGGATGCTGGGGATCGTGCTCGTCTTGAATTTCACCGACGATTTCTTCCAGCACGTCCTCCATGGTGACGATCCCCGTGACGTTTCCGTATTCATCGACCACGATGCTCAAGTGCGCCCGCTCTTTTTTGAAATTCAACAACTGCTGGCGGATGCTGCGCAGTTCCGGGACAAAATTGGGCGCTCGGACGATGGATTTCAGTCGAAAGGAACCGTCCTTGGGGCTCAGGAAAAAATCCCGTTCGTGGATAAACCCCACGATATCGGCCGGGTCGTCTCGATACACGGGGTATCGGGCGTACTTGTGCATTTCGATGGTACGGTAGACGTCCTCGTAAGAGGCGTCCAAACGGACGCTCACCACATCCCGAAGGGGCACGGCAATATCGCCCACCTGAGTCTTTTCCAAAGACAAAACCCCCAGGAGCATGTCCTGCTTTTCGGGATCCAGCGCCCCTTCTTCCGTGCCGGCCTTGATGATCATGGCGATTTCCTCTTCCGTCAGGCGAACTCGCCGGCTGGGCTTGCGGATGCCGGTGAGCCGGATCAGCCCGTGGGAGGTCAGGGACAAGAGGTGAACGAAGGGATAGCAGAGGCGGATGCACCAAAGGAGCGCAGGGGCGATGGCGACGACGATCTTTTCCGCGTAGTAGACCCCCACGGTCTTGGGAGTGATTTCCGAAAAGACCAGCAGGCACACCGTGGTCACGGCGGTAGCCACAAGCACGCCGCGTTCGCCCACCACCCGGATGGCCAGGGCCGTGGCGAGGGCCGACAGGGCCACATTGACCAGGTTGTTGCAAAACAAGAGAGCGGCGATGAGCTTTTCCGGTTCCTTGAGGATGCCTCGCGCCAAACGCGCCCGCCTTTCGCTTCGAGCCCTTTGGCGAAGACGCATGCGGTCCACGGCCATGTAAGCCGTTTCCGCCCCGGAAAAAAACGCCGAAAGCCCCAAAAGAATGACCATGATTGCAAGATCCGTCGCCATGGAGCACCTGCCCCTCACTTCCCGGGTGGGAGAAAAGTCGGCTCTTGCCCCTGCCCCGCTCCTCGTGGTAAGAGTGCTCCGGGCCAGGGGGAATGCCTTCCGGGGTATTGTCCTTCGGCCTAAAAAGCCTCTGCTTAGACCGTCAGGCCTTCCCTCCAACCAGCAGAGGCTTTTTTCTTTCGCCGTCCCGAAGGGCTCACTCTACCAAAACGAGGAAAAAGAATGAACGCCGACGATGAACTGATCCTCAAAATGGCCAAGGAAGTCGTCATCAAGTTCATCGAATTGGGCAGGGTGTCGCCGACCAATTTCGAGGCCACGTTCCGCGCCGTCTTTTGGGCCATCAAGAACACGCTGGTGGATTCGCGGGCTTCCGCGTTGAGCGGCGACCTCTTGGAAAGCACCGGGGACGCCTAGGCGGCGTTCCGAAAAACGCCGCACAAGGTACCTTATCTGGGAAAAGAAAAACCGCCTGGAACCGGGGAAAGGATTCGCCAGGCGGCAGGAAATGCCACCATCCATCAGGCCGTGCGATGCAGGCGGTTTCAAGGACGGGAGCCGGGGCGCCCGCAATCCCGGCACCCCCCCGGCTCCCTTGCCGTCGCGGGATCGCTCAGGCGGATTGAACCTTTTCGATGTAGTCGTAGATATCTTGCACCGTTCGGATTTTCTCCGCTTCCTCATCGGGGATTTCCAGATCGAAAGCTTCTTCCAGGGCCATGATGAGTTCCACCACGTCCAGGGAATCGGCTCCCAGGTCGTCGACGACGTGGGCCTGGGGCGTGATGACGTCTTTTTCCACACCCAGCTGATTGGCGATGATCTCCACCACTTTGGCCTTCATTGCGTTGATGTCCATGACTTTTCCTCCTCGAGTGTTATCGGCCTGTTGACAAACCCGTAAAAGAGCACGTCCCGCACCGTCGGCAGCTCATCCACCAGGGAATAGGTGCAGTCCTGCGCCAGCCAGCGCTGGATCACGCCGTGAATGAACCCCATCACCCCGTGAAAGACGGTGTGAAAATTCACGTCCTTGAGGACCTGCTGCTGGCGGGCTTCGCGGATCTTGCGTTTGAGGCGCGGGATCCGGCGCATGATCTTTTCCACGTAGAGGTCTTGGAGCCGTTCGTCCAGATCCGGGTGTTCATGGACCATGACCCGGTAGAGTCCCTGGTTGCGGTCGAAGAACTCGAAGTAGATGTGCAGGTATTTTTCGATCATGGACAGGACATCGTCGTCGCTGTCCAAGATGCGTTCCGCCTCGGCTTCCAGCTCCTTGAGGCGGGTTTGGACCAATTGGTGAAAAAGGCTTTCCTTGCTCGGAAAATGGCGGTAGAGGGTCCCCTTGCCCACTTCGGCCCGTTCGGCGATCTCGTCCATGGTCGCCTGGTGAAATCCTTTTTGGCTGAACACCTCTTGAGCCGCCCCCAGAATGCGCTCCCTCGTGCGGCGTCCTTCCCCGTGCCGACCGGCCTTTTCGCCCGCGGCCTGTTCCACCATGGCCGAAAGGAGCCTTTCCAGAAGGTCGGTATCGGAAACGCCCGCATCGGCGGCGGCAGCTCGGAACGTGCGCACAAGGGCCGTTGCGGATGGGCGGGATACCGCCGGAAGATGCCCCCATTCGCCCACGGCCGCCTCAAAAACCCGCACAGCCCGTTCGGCGGCGCCGCTCCCTTGCGCTTCTGCAATGAGGTGCCGAAGAGCCTGGGCCAGTTCATTAGGGGTTTCGTTTCTTGCCGCCTTTTTCAAAGCGAGGCACAGGCTTTGGCGCCGTTTCGTCATGCCGGTCTTCATTCTCCCCGAGCCGTTTCTTGACGGACCGGTCCGTCTTAATGTCCGCGAAAGGATCTGTCAAGGCGAAAAAAGCCCATATGGGCAAGGTTCGGAAGCCGCAAATCGGCACGGCATCGGGGTGCTCAAAAGTCGTTCGCACCGCCCCAATCCGTCGCGCCAAAGGGCCCTTCGTGGGCCACTTTTGACCTTCCAGTCCGGCCAAAGCCCTCCGGGGATTTTTCCCGCTCCTTTTCGCGCAATCCCTATGCTTTGGCCCACACGGTGTACTCCCTCAACTTTTCCCTAACCCAAGTTTGTCACTTTTGTGTGTAAGGTGTTGATTTTGCTTGGATGTGGTTTTG
>JBBFKW010000002.1:0-266543 GCA_037481835.1 Desulfosoma sp.
GGCATCTTGCGAAATGCACCCCCATGTTGTTCGCTCTTAAGTCAACAGCATTGGGTGCCCAACCCGGTGACCCTTGCGGCATCTCGCCTCCCTGACGTAAGATCCGTTAGTTCCCGACCGCGTCAAAACTTTTTCTTTAAGGAATTCTCTGCGACATCCAAAGCTTGCTTTTAGGATGTGGATCTTTCTCGGGCTCGCGAAATCCTTTAGGCGATTCCATTCCGACAATGGTCGATAATTTCCTTAAAGGAATTGGATCAGCATGACGACTTATTCAATGGGAAAATGTGGCTGAGGAAAGAGACTCTCGCCGAAAGAGGGCAAATTCCTAAAGCTAAGATGACCGCCACTCAACCCCAGAAGGAGCCGGAAGTGTTATCCAGTGCAGGCACTCAACGGACAAGGGCGGGGCGCCGCAGAGCTTTGGAGGACAACGTCTCCCGTCTAAGGCAGACGCTTGGGTTTACGTTGGTAGAGCTCATGATCACCGTAGCCATTCTGGCGATCTTGGGTGCGGTGGCCATCCCGGCCTATGTCAATTATGTGAACCGCGCGCGGCAAAGCGAGGCGATCCTCGCCCTCATGAACGTGAAAATGGACCAGGAGATTTTCTGGGATGATCACAACCGTTATGCGGGAACGATCAGTTGCCTCCCATCCTTTGGCAACGACTGTTCGGCCGGAACGGCGCGCACGACGGCAAGCGGCTACCGGATCACGGTGCAAAATGCGGCGGCGAGCACCTTCAGGGCACAGGCCTTTAAGAAAATTTACAACTACGCCGCAACCGACATCATCGAACTCTCTGTAACGGCCGATACGCCCAACGCGGTTCCAGAAGTAAAGAACCCGGATGCCATAGCGTTTTCCATTTTTAAATGGATCTTCGACTAATGGGAAACATGACAAAAACCAAAACCCGAAGTTTTCGTCTTGCCATCAGCGGGCTTTTTCTGTGCCTGTGTTTGGTGGGCTGCTCTTCGTCCGTTTCCCAGGAATCGCTCAAGTCCTCCAAGGTTGTGCATGGGGCGCGGCCCGTCGCGGAAAGGCAGGGCGGCAACTCGGGTTTGGTTTCCAACGGTAAGGAGAGTGTCGAAAAGTCTTCTCCTAAGCCAACGAGGCTCTCGTTGAGATTTGACCCTCCGCAGCCGGTCACGGGGGATACCTTGCGGGCCGTGGTGGACTTTGGAAAAGGCGGCGAACCCACAGACTCTTCTCTTGTTGTCCGCTGGACGGTGAACGGCAAGGAATTGGAACAAACGGGCGAAACCTTGGAACATGATTTGGTTTACGGAGATTTTGTCACGGCCACGGCTGAGCTCATGGGCACCGGTAATCAGCCTCGGCGTGTTTCGGCCTCTGTGGTGGTGGGGAATGCCCCCCCGGTCGTTTCAGTCCTCGATGAGACGCTTAAAGAGGGCGAGTTTTCCGCCACGGTGGACATCAGGGACCCAGAGGGTGACCCTGTGATCGTAGACCTTTCGGAAGGCCCTGAAGGGATGTTCTGGAATGACGAGATGAAAGCCATCCAATGGCGGCCTGCGCCGTCTCAGAGGGGGGTGTTCCACGTGAAGCTGGAAGCCAAAGATCCCGCCGGAAACGCGGGAGCATACAGTTTCGATGTCACGGTAACCGAACCTGAAGGCGGAGCGCCCTCCAGGGAGGGGACACGGCCATGAAGGGGCACACCCGCGCGCAGGGTTTTACACTGGTGGAATTGATGATCACTGTGGCCATTGTGGGCATTTTACTCAAATTGGTGGGCTGGGGCCTTGCCGGTATGACGGCGTATGAAGACGTGCGCACGGCCGCTCGCGGACTGGAGACCGTTTTCCAAGAAGCCAAGGCCCTCGCTTACGAAAAGGGCGTGCCGCACTCCGTCGTCTTCCTTGACGGCGGACGAGAATACCGGCTGTTTCGAGATGACAACGGCAATGACAACAGGACGGAACCCACCGACGGCGATTGCCGAAGAAACGCCGATGAGCCGTGGATCCATAACCAGGCGCTCTCCTCCCGTGTGGCTATCGATAATAACACCTTGCCGAAGAACGCCGACAACAACCCCTGTGTTTCCTTTCGGGCCGACGGTCGGGTTGCGAGCGGTTCGGAAGGTCATGTAATTTTCAAAGGTTCGAGCGGCGAAACCCTTACGGTTTCCATCAATGCTCTGGGGTGGGTCAATGTGGAATAGGTTCGTCGTGATCAGATTGCGGCCCCGTGACCATGCTCTCGGAAAACGGGGGTTCACCCTGGTCGAAGTCCTCGTCTCGCTGATGGTCCTCGGCGTTGCCCTGATGTCCTTGTGGGGATTCCATTGGACGTCGCATCGGGTCAACATGAAGGCTAAGAGGGAAGCGACGGCTTTGATGCTAGCAAACGAGAAACTTGAAGAACTCCGTCGAGCGGCGAGTGCGGGGCAATCCATAGACAATGAGACGGGAACGGAAGCCCTGGACAATCAGACAAAAACCGGAATGCCGGATGGAGTCGTTTTTATTAGACAAACGAGCATCGCGACAGACGCCGTGAACGATTGGAGGGCGAATGTCACTGTATCGGTTCGATGGACAGAACAGCGGGGTGAAGAAGGCCAGGTGGTTTTGCAAACCGTCGTGGCCCCATAACTCGCAAGGTTCCAACACCTTGGGTCATGCCCCCGTCTTGCCGGATGGAGGGACAAGGGGGTGGAGCTTCGGCATGACCCTTGTGGAGTTGATGGTGGCGCTTGCCATCACGGCCTTGGTCATGGCCGCGGCGGTCGGCATCTTCACTTCCCAGCACCGAAACTACGTGCGTGACCGATCCGAAAAAGAAATCATCCAAGATGGGGTCGATGTTTTAAAAGCCCTCCAAACGGATCTCCTGGAAGCGGGGTGGTCCGTCCGGCCGAACATGGCGTTTCTTGTGGTAGATGGCGGCCCGAGCGGTTCGGACCGGATTTTCATCAATGATGTGGATCTCATTGACCCCGTGCGCCACGCGACGAGGATGATCGAGGCGGCCGAGTGCCCTGGATGTTTGAGGATCGCCGCCATTTCGGGTTCGACCATAACCGTGGACGACCCTTGGGAGTCCTCGCCCTATCCGGATGAAGTCCTCGACATCAATGGAGACAATCAGACCGATTTCACGGACAACGGCACCGACTTTTTTGTCATCAGCGACGGGACGGACCCTGCCAAAAAGGTTGCCTCTGTGACCGCCGTAGCCAATACCCAATTGACCCTGTCATCCCCTATCGACGGCTCACTCATGGCTCCGGCCGTGGCTTACTGCATCGACAACGGGACCTCCACCTCGGTCTGTCATCCTTCTGGATCCAGGGAAAGGTTCGTGCTTCGCCGCAGTGACCGAACCACTCAGGGCCGGCTGCTTCCCATTGCGGAAAATATTGTGGACCTTCAGGTCACCTACCAAGACGATAATGGAAATTGGTACGGGGAAGCCGGCTGTGCAGGCTCCGGCGCCGGGTCGAACTTTTGCACTCGCAAGCCGTTCGAACCTCATCACATTCGCCTGCTTCGGGTGAGTGTGGTGCTCCGGAGTCCCAAAAAGGACAAGGACCGCGCAAACGATCCCGCTTATTGCCGTCCTGCCGTGGCCAATCGACAAGCCGGTTCGGGTCCCGATGAATGCGGCTATCGTTATAAAGTGCACACCCTCGTCATTCATCCTCGAAATACCTAGGAGGCTTTTTGACAATGAAAACCCAAAAAAAAAACGCCGACCCCCATGACAATGTGATTCGGTCAACCGCAGGAAGGCTCGTCCTGAAAAACGAACAGGGCATGGCCATGGTGCTGACGATCTCGGCGGTGGCCTTGCTGAGCCTCCTCGGGGTTTGGCTCGTCATGCAAAGCGGCGCCACGCATCGGATCACTCAATCCGTGGAACGGCGCGAAGGAACCTTCAATCTCGCCGAAGGCGCCCTTCAACTCAGTTGGCATTGCCTCCAGACCGAGTCCAATGAGAAAATCCTCAAGGATCTTAAGAAAAATCAAGACGTGACCCCACCTGCCAGCCTTGTCCCCTACATGCAGTCGGATCAGAAAGTGGACAACCAGACGAAAGATTCGAGAACCCTGACCCCGCGTCTTTTTTTCTTGGATTCCCAAACCGTGGCGGGATGGGATATGAATAAATTCCGAGGATATTATTACTTGGCCCAAGGGCTGGGTCTGGAAAACCTTCCCGACAAAAAAGGCGGACCCGCCCGATCCGAAGTGGTGATGTTCGTCCAAAAGGTCGGGCAGGTCCGGTCCCGCTGATCGTGCAAAACGTTTAATCTATTGCTGCTGCTTCCAGCCGCTTTTTTCCACGGGAGAGGGCAGATCCACTTTCAAGCGGTGGATTTCCCCGTTGCTCGTCTGGATGAAAAGATACTCCCCGGATGAATCCATAACGGGGCGGCTGGGCATCCCCTCGCCCAGTTTCAACACGTAAGCTTGCACCTGCCCCCCATCTTTCACCTCGGTATACTCGCCGCTTTGCAGCTGATCCGGTGTTTTATTCACCTTGGCGAACCCCGATTTTTGGAAGGGATCGAGAGTCATGGGCCGGCACAGGTAATCGACTGCATAGAGGTAAGCGTCACCGCCGGCAGCGCAGGGATCGTCCTTGGGGACAAACGTGGTGAAGAATACGACTCCGCCCGCAACCAAGGCCGAGTCGACGACCCGCTCTCCCGCGATGGATAGATCCTTCACACAGCTCCAGCAGGATCCCGAGCAAGACCCTTCGCAGCAATCCGGGCTGCCGTCGGCTTTGACCCAGTCACACCCGTTGAGAAATGTGGAAGAGGCGCATCGGAAAGAGGCTGTTATGTTGAGGCCGTGATAACTAATTCCACCGCTGAAGGTGTTCGGCCGGGTGGCGTTGTCATGAATGGCGTAGAAGGACATGGTGGCGGTGTCGGTCTTGTCGTTAGAACCGCCGACGGCATTGTCGAATTTTCCCGTTCCAAAGTACAGCCAAAGGTTCTTGTACGGATCAAGGGTGGCCACGGGCATCACGGTCATGGGTTGGCGGTTGGAACGATAGATATTTGTTCCCGTTGGGGCGGGTTTGGTTTTGCTGACGCTCAGGTGCATTCCCGGCGGCGAAGCATCGAAATTGAGCTTCAAGGTGTAGAAGTTTCCGTTGAGATCCCCGAAAGCCAGATAATCCACATATCCGTCGTTGGCCACGAACCCCTGCGCATCCCAGAGATCCAAGGCCACGGGATCCCCCAGAGCATAAGGAATGGTGTTCGTTCCCGATGTGACTCTCGGCCATTGGGCCTCCCAAGTTTTGACGATCTTGGGCCAGAGGTACTGAAAAATGTTAATGCCTTTTTCGATGTCGATCGCCAAGAAATTGGGGCGCAGGACAGCCGTCGTGGCATTGTCGCTCAGCGACGCCGGAAGTTCCACGGATGGTTTGAACGTCCGCGGCGATGCTCCGAGAAAAGCGAACCATCCGCTCAGAGCATCGAGGCCGCGGCACGAAGAGGACAAGGAGGGGCTTCCCGCATCCAGAGACTCCACCCGTGGCTTGGTTTCGAAACACACGCCGTTGGGCACGCTCAGGGCCCCCACGTAAGGGACGGTCCAGGAAACGGGCATGGCAGCCAACTGATCATAGACGGCCTTGTCGAGGAACGGCATTTCCCCGGTGCTCGCATCCATGACGAAGTTCCGCAATACCGGGTATTCCCAAAGGACTTTCGGAGCGTCGGGGTCGGTGACGTCGACGGCGAAATACACATCGCCGCCTCCTCGCTCGCCACCGATCAAGACCGTCCGCCATTCGCGGGTTCCATTCCCGTCATGATCGATGAAAACATCCCAGGCGACGGGAGAGAGGTCCACCATGGTTCGATGGGCGCACCCCGATGGATGGCCGTAGTCGCACTTGGCTAAGCTTTTGAGCTCAGGGAGGAGATTGCTGGGCACATAGGCCCAGAGTTCTTTGCCGATTTGCGATCCCAAGGTCCCATTGTCCGGGTCGTAGACCCACTTGGAGGTGTTGTTATCCCACACACCGACGACAAAGGCATGAAGCATGCCGTCGTTGGCCCCCACATAAACCATTTTTTTTCGTGTGCTTTGTTTTTGGCGGAAACAGTAAAAACATTTCTCCGCACATGCGTCGACTTCCGTTTGCATGCCTGTGCAGGTGCAGGAGCAATCCCCCGCAAGGTGAGGATTCACGGAACTGATGGACGGAGGCCCCACAACCACAGGGGTGGAATAGACGATGTCCCCCAGCGGCCACCCGTGGCGATCCCGAGCCTGATCTTTCCAAAATGTGTCCCATTCGCCGCGGAGCCATCGGATCAAGTTCCCGGAATCGTCTGCAGCGCTTCCATCGCCGTCAAAGTCGATATCGTTCGCCAAGACCGCTTCAAGAGTGCCCGAATTGGAGGGGAGCCCTGAGTAGAATGAAGTGTTGCAGGAGGATGTCCCATCGTCCAGTTTGGTCATGGTTCCGTCGATCATCGTGAAAAGGCACCGTTTATTGGGGTCTCCATCCTTCAAAACTTTTCCGGCATCCCAGCAGGAGCCATAGGTGAATCCGGGATCGGAGCAGAACTTTCCCTTGTTCTCGGTCCTCTGAAAGCTGTATAGGGTCCCCGTGCATTGTCCGAGATACCATTGGCACCCGGTATAACTCTGACATGTGGCATTATCGGTAATATCTGTACAGTTGTCGGGCCAGTAGGCTTCCAAGTGCCCTTTCCATGCATAAATGCTGGGGTTGTCCTCGTAGGCGGTGAAAGCGCCGCGAATAACGAGATCCTGGCCCAACACTTCCTGAGTGACAGTGGCGACAGCGCCGGCGCTGCCCGCCTTGGCCAGGATGGCAAGCATGGCTTTTTCCAATTTTTGTTCCAGTTCCAGGGGGTTGGCCACGAAGAAATAATTGTCCGGAACACCGTCTCCGTCCTTGTCCCACTCGTTTTGGAGATCCGGCTTGTTGTTTCCGTTCATGTCGTCGAAACCGCCCCACTTGGCGGCGTACCATAGTGGATTCTTGAGGGTCTGTGCGGGATCGCCCGAAACGGTGAATGTCTTGGACCATGTCTTCGGCAATCCCGCGACGACGCTCGATGTGTCAGCATCCGCGCTATCTGGCACATCCGTGTCTTTGACAGGCAGATAGAGACCGTCCTCATTTGTTCCGGAAATAACGAATCCCAGAACCTGATCGATGCACCCGGCGGCGTATTGTGAATTCAGGGTGACCTTGACTTGATTGGATCCAACGGGTTCAATTTCGTAAGTGACCATGGAATCCATATCATGATCGGCACCCTGTTCCACGTCCTCGAAGTTGACCCGAAACTTGGCGTAGGTGAGGTGCGAGGCGTTGTCATAGGTGACGGTATCCACATAAAAGTCCACGATTTGATTTGATGGGCAATAGGCGTCTGACGAGCACGAGGCGATCTTGAGCCCGTGGGTGTCAGTCGTCAGAGTGCACTTTGCCGCGCACGCCGTTTTCACGCCCAGGCAGCCGCTGGCGGATTTCCCCACAGGGACCAAGCGCACGAACTGGTCGCCCACTTTGACGTTGATGTCGGGAATGGGGGACGACATGGCCACGGCATAAGTGGTCACGTCTGGAATCCCAGCATCTTGAGTGATCCCGGTTTTTCCGTAATAAGCCACGGCTGCTGAGTAGAAACTTCCCTGCTTGGTGGGTTCTTCCGGGCACAATCCGCGTATGGAACTCAGATTGGCGATGGTTTTGGACGAGCAGACGAAGTCGTAAAGATTGCCGCTTTGCCCGATAAAAAAGTCCTGATTTTGAAGACCTTCCGATGTTCCTATCAGGTTGGCCAGCGTGCTCACATTCAATCCGGACAGATCCCCGGTAAAGGAACCAAAGGTACTCGAAACACCGGGAATCTGGTTGGAATCGTAACTTGGGTTGATGTCGCTGAGGACCAAGAGGTTGGGTTTTGAACAATCGGGAAAGAGATCAAAAGGGTGAAGCTCATCATTTCCTTTCTGGATGAACCAGTCGGGCTTGGATAAGTTCAGCCCGGCGTCATCATTGCCGCTGTATGTGAAGGCGCCCGTCGGAGCGCTCTTGCCGACAATGAAGCGCAGGGCCTCATACATCATTTCGCCGACAGGATTTCCCCACATGCGGCATTCGCCCTCGTTCAAGGCGTGGTCCGTGATCCACCCGCATGTACCCCCGGCGCTCGCTTGGTAAGAAAAATCGGAATAACGGAAACCGACGGGTTTCATCCGGTCCATTGTCAGGACAATATTGCCTTGAACGTTTTCCGAACTTTGAAAGCTTCCCGACTGGGTGTTGATTTCATCCATGACCGTCCAAATATTTTTTCGAAGAACCCCGCCGCTGAGGTTCTTTAGGTAAGATCCGGTGAGCAAGCCGATGTAAAGGGGACTGCGAAACACGCAGAGTCCCTCGCCCGTGCCGCAATCGGCGTCCGTCTGGCAACTTTTATAGGTCTTGGAGCACATCTTGCTGCCGTCCCCTTCGCCGTATTTTTGCAAGAGACCGACGGGCTTTGGAGTGGTTCCCCCTCCTGGATAGAGTTTACAATAGTTTCTTTCTAACCCCTGTTGGTAAGCCGTACTGCAAACCTGGACTCGGACGATATAATCCGATATATCAGCTCTTGTTCCTACCGGCCCATGGCGATAGGCAGCTGGAGTTTCCGGCCCGCTGCACACAGCCCGTTCCGTCGTGGCCCATTCCCAGATGCGGTGGCTATCATTAAGGGCGACGCGAATTTTGTGAGGCTCGCCAGCTCCTGTGCTTGTAACGCAGAAAAGGTGGCGTTTTCCTGAATCCGGAGGATTGAAGGGGGTGAGGTTTCTCGTATCGCTGGCGCTGTATTCCTTTCCCCAACTGTGCGCGTCCTGGGGGATGTACACCCCCTCAAGGACCGTCTCACTAGAACTGTCTGTGGAGCGGTGCCCTCCGTAGAGGACGCGTCGCAATACATCCATGCGGGACATGGAGAGCCAGTTGAGGAAATTGCCGCTCCATTCGTCGGCTCCTCCACAGTACTTATTCGCCGTATAACGGGTAGGAACGAACTTGGCCTGACCGGAACTCTGATATTGGTAGCATTTGTACGGGTCGAAATAACCAAAATAATCTATGGAGTGCTTATAGCCCACATCCAGCTTACCGTCACCATCCAAGTCCTGAGCATCGTTATACGCTTCATAGTAAAGTTTATGGTCCCTTTCCATGACCATCATCACCATGGGGTTGGCGCCGGCCGAGACGAAAGGGGGGGGATCGCACGATGGGGAATAGGCCTGAGCTGGGGTGAGAAAGGTGAGAAAACAAAAAACCGCCTCAAAAAGCCCTGCTTTCCTCATAGCCGATCCTCCCTATCTCATGGGATGTCAGGATGCCGACTCGCGTCACGATGGAAACTCGAACGTCCCAGTGAGGACAACGCCGCACCTCGGGCGGGGCCCCCTAGTCTTAGGAATCCTCATGTAAGGTATCGGCAGATTTTTTGTAAAAAATAAATCTTTTTCGCTGTTGCGGGCAAAAAATTTTTTCATGTTTCACGCGTGACCATGTTATGAAATTAAATAACATCCACTACCATGGTGTATCCGAGGGCGCAATGCGGTCGGAAGATCGGCGGTATGTCGCCTCCTATCGAGCTTTCCGAAAATGCCAGGTCCTCATTCGCTATCGAGGGTGGGCGAGGGCCGATGAACACACAGGCCCTACGGCCTTTACGCTGGTGGAACTGATGGTCACGGTGGCCATTGTGGCGGTTTTGGCGGCGGTGGCCGTGCCGGCCTATGTCCATCATGTGAGGCGATCGGAGCAGTCCCAGGCGGTGGAGGCGCTCCTCACGGCGCGCATGGAGCTGGAGGCTTTCTGGGCCGACCACAACCGCTACGCGGGAACCTTGCGCCTGCTTCCTTCCTTTGAAAGCGCAACCCAGGGAAAATACGTCTTGACGTTGAAAACGAGCCCAGACGGGCAGCGTTACCGCATCGAAGCCATGCGGCCCGATGTGGGGGACCTCCTGCACCTTTGCGATAACGAAACGAAGCCCGTTGTGGATACGCCCAAGGCCTTGGGGTGGTCCCTGTTTCAATGGGTTTTTGACTGAGCGCGGCCATGGAAAGGAGGCGCCATGGGACGGCTCCCGAAGGAGGCCCGTAGATGCATCCGGGGCATGACCCTGGTGGAACTCATGGTGGTCCTCGGCCTCATCGCCCTTCTCATGAGCGTCTTTGCCATCCGCGTGCACAGCGCTTCCTACCGCTTGAAATCCGCCGTATCCCAGGTGCGGTCCCTCATCCAGCGCGCCCGCCTGGAAGCCGTCAAGAACAATAAAAACGTTTACCTGGACTTCGATGCGGACGACGATGGAGTTCTCCAAACCGTCGTCCTTTGGGTCCACATGGATTCGGGGGAGTCCAGTCCCACCTATGATGCGGAGGAGGACGCGGCGGTGGTGTCTGAAAGAATCTTCTTTCCTCCGGGATCGTCCACGAACAGACCCACGCTGGGGGCCGTTCCGGCCTCGGCAGGGGGACCGAGCACGGGCGCTCCTCGGGAAGGCGGAACGATTCCCGAAGACGGGGTGAGCTTTTCCGGAAACCGCATCAATTTCAACCCGGACGGCACATCGTCCACGGGAACCGTGTACATGCACGTGCCGAATGATCCCAAGGCGGGAACCTACGCCATCGTCGTCAACAACACGGGGCGGGCGTATTTGCGGTATTTCCCCACGGGAGGTGCGGCGTGGGAGGACCGGTAGGCGCACGGAGGAACTATGTTCCACGGCGCCCCTTCGTGCGGAACTTCGCGGCCGGGGGGACGGAAGATCGGGAGCGGGTGCGCCCGAACAGGGGGAAAAGGCGGGGAAGGAATTCTGGAGGCGGGCGAACGGAGATTTTTGGAGAGCGGGATTTTTGGCGGCGGGGCATGAGCCTTGTGGAATTGCTCACGGCCGTAGCCGTCACGGCCGTGGTGATGCTTTCCGTCTACGGGGCCTTTACGGCCCAGCAGCGCTTCTACGGGGAGGAACAGCTGATCCTGGAGCTGCAGCAAAACCTGCGCGCGGCTTTGGACGCCGCCGCGCAGACACTCCAGCAGGCGGGTTACTGGCGATGCGTGGACCCTCACCGGGTCAGCCGAGAAGGGGCGGGCGTCAAAAACGCCCTGCGTGAGGCGGGAAATCTTTTCCACACGCATCCTGTGATGGGGTTTAACAACGTCTCGGCTGATTCGGAACCTTTCTCCGACGGGCAGACCCGCCTTGGGACCGACGTCCTGGGATACAGTTTCATCGATCCGGCCTTCCACGGACCGCTCGCCCAGGACCAGGCCGTGCCGTCGGGTCCCCTCCGGCTCGTCAAGAATCCCTTCACGAGCGGCCTGAAGAAGGGCCAGATCGTTTTCGTCACCGCATGCCGTCGAAGCGCCCTGTTTCAAGTGACGGGCGTTTCAACAAGCGGCGGTGGGGTCACCCTGGAACACGAGGCTGGGGCGGGCTTCCCGGGAAACGCCACGCGCTGCCTCCAGTGCGACGACGGCACATCGGCCTGTCTGGATGAGGGCGCATGCGCCGGATCGGGTAACGGCTTTGCCAAGGATGTCTCCTTCGTCCACCCTGTCAAGGTGGGTTATTTTCGCGTGAACACCAAGGGAGAATTTCAATGGATCGAAGGCGGACCTGGGACCGGCGTGCAGTTTGTCTTTTCCGGCCCCCGGACCTTGGCCGAAAACGTGGAAGATTTCCAGGTGGAATTCGGGGTGGACATGAGCCCGATCCCGGATGGGTCCGCGGAGGCGTGGGTGCCGGCTGACGCTGTCCCCGATGCCATGCCGGAAGACGGCTTTCCCGATTGGGAACGGGTGACGGCCGTGCGCTGCCATCTTCTCGGGCGCGCCCGGAGGGCCTTCAAAAATTTCGTGAACACGAACACGTATCTTTTCGCGGATCGAGACGCGAAGCCCACCGGGGACGGGTATCGACGTCTCCACGTGATGAAAACGGTGATCTTGCGCAATGCCATGCCGTAAGAAATGGGATCTCAACATGATGCCGGGCGTCACCCCCTCGACGGGGACCATTTTTGTCCCGTGTCCGTGGACCGGAAGGTGGGGTGGTTGGAGAGAGCCACCCGGTTTCACCCTTGTGGAAGTTCTTGTGGCCGTCGTCGTAGCCGTGGTGGTCTTTTTAGCGTTTTTCGGCGTGCATGCCATAGGAATCCGAACCCGAGCCCACGCCCGGCTGGCGTCCGCGGCGCTCAATGTTGCGGCGGATTTCGTGGATCAAGTGGCGGTGTCCGCCGGAGACACCGTTGTCATCAACGGCGAAGGAGTGGCCGATTCCGGTTTTCTTGAAAACGGCGTCCCCACGGGGTCGGGGGCGGTTTTTTCAAGGCGCTGGGACATTCAAAGGGGGGTTCCTGCGCCGCATCTTGTGACGGTGCGGGTGATCCTGTGCTGGAGCGAACCCGGAAAACCTCTGCCTACGGCGGTTCATTGCGATTTCCCGGATCCCGCGGCGCCCCATGTGGCGCTGGAGGCGGTGTTGTATCGGCCGTGAAGGGGAGGGTGTTGGGGTTCGCTGAGCTCACACCAACCTCCATTGGGACGGGAGATTTTCACGAGATTTATCGGCGGCATGAGTGGATGGGAGGGGCGGTGAAGAGAAGGAAGAGGAGCGGGAGGCATGGATGCGGGGCGATGGGGTGGAAGGAGGGGTGAGCCAGCTGGGAAGTGCCCGGGGGTTTTGGTGCGCAATCGCGAAGGCATGGCCTTGCCCTTGGTGCTGGTGATCGTGGCGGCTCTGGCGGTTTTGACCGTGGGCTTGGCCCTGGACCATGCCGTGGAGATGCGTATCGCGGGGAACCGCAAGGCTGCGGAGACGGCTTTTCGAAACGCCGAGGCAGGCCTTGCGCTGGCGCAACAGCGGCTGGCTCAAAGATTCGCTTCAGACCCCGTGAACCTGCAGCGCCGGCGCTCAGGCAGCGCAGCGCTTCCGGACTGGGATTTCCTGTTCCTGGGGGTGGTGCCGTACGCGGGCCGAAACAGCCGAAGCGACCTTTACGATGAGGTCAAGGTGGATTTGGGCATGGATCATCGGTTCAAGGTCTTTGCCAGGCTCCCCGAAGACCGCAAAGACGGCGCCTTTAACGACCTGTACGGGGACAACACCCGAGTGGTGCTGCGCAGCGTGGGTTTCGGCCCGGCCGGGGCGGAGCAGGAAACGGAACTGATGGTGGAAGCCGCTGCCGAACCGTCCGCGTCCGTCTGTTACGCCCAGGAAGGGGGAGGGTCCATGCCCGGCTACGTAAACATGCATGATCGGGATGCCGTCTCCGCGATGGGATCGCCTCTCGCCACGGTTCCCTGAGGCCCGGAACGAGCCGGAAGGGGGCCGCGAGAGGTCGGGACCGAACGCGAAGGAAGACGAACGAGCGCAAGGGAGCCGATGGATACAAGAAAGATGAGCGATGTGAAGGTCCGCCGGGGTCTTCGTTGTAGGAGTGGCGCGCCGCGAGGGTGAAGCACAGGGCGAAGTCTTCGCCACGGGGCGGGCCAGGTGGATGGAAGGGGTGGAAAAGATGGTCGGCACAAATCCCGCAATGCGCCGCGTCGCCCGGGTTGTCCTCCCGGGCATCCTCATAGGGGTCGTCTCTGCGGCTTTCGGGGCCGTGTGCGAACCCCAGAGAACCGTCCGGTATGACGGGGCGTGGCAGAAGAGCCATTTCAGCGTCTTGGACCCCCCCGTGGTCATTGACCCCGACACGGGCCGTCTTGTCCTGCGCCCCGGCGTCCCCGCGCCCGATTGGGAAAGGATCGTTACGGCAAAAGACCAGGACGTGCGCGTGACGTTCGTCTTCCAAGGGTCCGAAGGCTCCCGGAACCACCTGGGTTATTTCTTGAAATCCGCTGCGCACCGCAAAGGCTACATCGGACAGGACGGGAGCCTCGATCGCACGGCCTTCGTTCGAGGAATCAATTTCACAGATCCGGCCGGCTACGATGCGGAAACGTTTCACTACATTTTCACGTGCCTTCGGGATGAAAACCAAAACGGCATTCTCGAAAAACCCTCCGGCCCGGGATGCGCGGCATCATTTCCCGAAGCGGCATCTGCCGTCCTGGACTATGCCGATACGGAAGAAGCCCTGGCGAGGGTGGAGGACGGCACGGGGCTGGCTTTCGTCCCGGACGGCGACGGGCGGATCACCGTTCGGGATATGACCAAGAGTCTCGGCATCATTGCGGAAGGGGAAGAGATCGTTTTCTTCATGGTGCCTGACGGCCGCTTCCAGGATGCCTTTGTGACCAAGGCCTCATGGAACGGGGACGTGTATGCGGGGATCGATCCATGCGGGGCCGAGTTTTCCGACGGCATGCCGCCGAAAACATACCGCCTGAACACTTCCGCCCCGGATGACGGTACCTGCGCCGTGGATTCCGGCTGGCTTCCGGCGCGGGCTCTGGAGCGCCTGCGGGAAGGGTTGGGCATCGTTTTTGATCCCGAGGATGCCGCTCACGTGTCCGTGCACACGGGAAAGAAATTTTCCCACGTGATTATCGGGGCTTCTCGCCGCTTTCCCACCCGATGGGTCATGGGGTGGGAAGACGGTGAAGGGGGAACCGATACGGATCACAACGACCTCGTGGTTGCCGTATCCCTTAAGGCGGCGGGGCGCGCCGTATCCCAGGATTTGACCGGAGCCCAGCTTGCCGAGACGGGGGCGTTCATCACGGCCGTGGATGTGGAAGTGACGGATCGCCGAGCCCCTTGTGAGGCCGCCGAGGCCGGGTTCGTTTTGGAAAGCGGCGGTTTGACGGGTGCGGCCGTATCCTACTTCATCAGCGTGGATAACGGGACCTCGTGGCTTCCCGTCCGTTCCTGGAACGAGGTGATCCAGGGCGAGGACGGGTTTCAAACCCGAAAGGCCCACGTGGACGTTTTGAGCACCGGCCGCACAGGCCGTGCCCTTAAGTGGAAAGCCGTCCTGGAAACCGTGGACGGGCGCTGCGATCCGCCGGAGATTGCCGGCGTGAAAGTCGCCTATACGGCCGCGGCAAGCGGAGAATTTTCGCGCGCCGATCCCGTGGTGCTCGGAAACGTCTTGTATTCCGGTTCATTGGAAACCCCGTCCGCGTCATGGGCGGAGCCGTCTCGACTCCGCGGGCATCTTCGGGCTTACAAGATCTACGACCCGGCCGATCCCGCACGACCCCTTTTCGACCTTCTTTGGGACGCGGGCCCAAAACTTGCCGAACGGTCTTTTAAGACCGAGCCTAGAGCGGTCCTGAGCCCGATCGGTGAAGCTCGGACCTTCCGGGAAACCGTCGGAACCGGAGACGGCGTCACGCGCCGTTTTCAGGGAAACCTTTTCCAAGGGTCGGTTCTTCCCGCATCGGTAATCTTTCGGAGCATATCCGAGGCTGGGGCCTCCCTGATCGTCACCGAATCCGGTGAAGGGGATTTCCAAGGCGACGGCGCCGGAACCATCCACCGGGGGACCGGGTACTATGCGCTCGAGTTTGTGCAGGCTCCGTGCGATGGCTGTCCCGTCAAAGTGGAAGGCGTTACTTTCACGCAAGGCAGCGAACTGCGGCCTTTTTCCGAAGAAACCCTATCAGCCCTCATGCTGGGCCTGAGCGACGCCTATGTCCACGGGACGGGTTACGCATGGGACCTGAACGGCGACGGGCGATACGACGATACGGACCGAGGGCACCTGATCCGGTGGGTGTTGGGCTTTGACGGTCCCGCTCAAAGGCCGTGGCCCTTGGACGGGATCGATCACGGCACACCGGCCGTGGTGGGACCGCCGGGGCTTCCCCCGTGGTATTTCGGCACGGGGACGACCCCGGAGGAACGGGACGCCTATGATCTTTGGAGGCAGTCGGAATCCGTGGCGAAGCGACCCACGGTGGCCTATACGGGAAGTTTGGGAGGCATGATCCACGCCTTCCGTGCCGGCCGCTACCGCCACGGGGACGATCCCCGGACGCCCGTAAGAGAAAACAGGGGATACTTCGACGGGCACGATTACGGCGACGGCGCCGAACTGTGGGCCTTTCTTCCTTCAAATCACATTTCCAGGCTAAAGCTTTTCCTGAGGCCCGACCCCCGGGCCGCCCCTCCGAGCATGGATGCCTCGCCGGCGGTCCACGACATCGCCGTGGCGACCGACAAGGGCCCTGTGTTTAAAACGGTCCTTTTGTCGGCTCAAGGGGCTGGAGGGGACACCATCGTCGCCCTGGATGTGACGGATCCCGAAAAGCCGTCATTTCTTTGGGAATACGCCGACCCCGACCTTTATCGAAGCCGGGCGGCTTGCGCCGTGGCGAAAATCGGCCGGTTGAACGACCGCGGTTCTCCCGCATGGGCGGCTTTCTTCCCTTCAGGGCGAACGCACGACCAATCTCACCCGTTTCTTTTTGTCTTCGATGCCGCTCGCGGCTCCCTGATTGGAAAGAAAGCCTTCGACGTCGTGGACACCAATCGAGGCGCCCTTTTGAGCGGCAGTGCCGCCGTTGTGGACAGTGACGGAAACGGCTTTGCAGACCGGGCCTATCTGGCGGACAACAAGGGCCATGTGTACCGCGTGGACTTTCCGGATCGGGCGGAATGGGCCTGGGATCCGGCAAAGATCGCCGTGAGTCTCCTCGTCAAGGTATCCTCACCGGTTTATGCCACCCCGGTGGTCTATCTCGCCCACCGGTACAAGCCGGATGGAACCATCGACGAAGAGCACGTCAAGGTCATGTTCGGCACTGGGGACGATCCCTACCACGCCGACAGTCCCAACGCCCCGACGGGCTACAAGTTCTATGTTTTTGACGATACCTGCCGGAGGGATGGATCCGGCGGGGTTCTGCGCCGAAACGACGGCACGCCGTGTGCGCCGGAAAAGATGTTCACGGAGGCGGAGGCCCAGTGGATCTGGACGCTTCTGGGGGGCCACCGCATCTGGGCCGAAGCCGTCGCCGCCGCCGGGAGGGTCTATTTCGGCACGGCGGTGACGGATACCACCGATCCCTGCGCGCCCTTGCAAGACGAAGGAAAAAAGGGAGGCACGGTCTACAGCGTAGATCTCGCCGCGTTGGAGCCGGAGTTGGAACCGACGGTCGTCATGGAAGCGGAAGGAAACGTGACAGGACTTTTTGTGGAGGACGAACACCTGTACGCCAAGGTGACGTCGCGGGAAGGCGGCACCCGAGTGCGCGTGGTGGGCGACGGCCTTTTCAACAACGAAACGGTGCTCGGAACGACCTACGTCACAAGGAAGGTCAAAGGGTCCTGGCGGCGCATTTTGGAAAAGTGAAAGCCCCCGGGCCCCCATCAGGACACATTTTCCTTGAGGGCCTAGCGTCGGGCCGGAAGGACTTCCCAGAGCTGATACACGAAAGGTTTTTGAGCGACGCGGCGGAATCGGCCTCCGGCAGGCGTTTCGTTCAAGAAAAACAATCGGTGAAAAACCGAATCCCCGATGGCCGCTCCATCCATGAGCACGCCCAATGAGACGGCCTGGTGCAGATCGAGGTGAGGCCCCATGCCGTCTCGGTAACGCCACATGGTCCGGGTGCCGTCTGGGCCGACCAAGCCCAGGGAAGAGAGGGGGACGAGGCGATCGCCCAGGTGAAGTTCCCCGCGCTGGAGATGAACGCCAGCGGCACCCGGCACCCGCCGTGTCGAATCGTCCCAAAGAACCACGGGATAGATGGGCCGATAGGTCGGATGAATGCCGTCTCGGATTTCCGGGTCCCAGGTGCCGAACCAATACCACCAGTAGGCCGTGTTGAGGAGCAGTTGATCCAAGAAAAGATAAACCGGACGCGGAGGATCGGGATAGAAAAAGGTGCTCCAGGTATTTTTTCCGGGAATTCGGGTGAGCCCCAAACGGCGGGCATTTTCTTCACACCCATCGGGACCGGCGGAAAGCATGACTCTTAGGGCCTTCAGGGTTTGGGTTGCGGAAAGCCCGTTGGCGCGCGAAAATTCCCGGATGCCGGATAAGCCCCGGGCGCTGAAAAAGATCATGAAATTCGCTGCAAAACTTTCGTCCGTTGCGGCCAAAGGCATGGCCAAGGACACCACCAGCTCTCCGCCGTGGATTTCCCCGTCGGCGATGGTGCCGCGCCGAGCCCAGTATTGCAGATGATACCCATGGTCCCACCAAGCCCAAAGCACGGCGTTTTCCGGGGTGCGCCGCGCCGCTTCCGTCATGCCGGAGACGACCGGGGCGTTTTCCGACGGCCACCTCACGGCTTTGGCCGTGCTGAAAAAGGCGGGAAGAAGAAAAATCGTTCCCACCGTTAAGGCCGCCGCCGTGGAAAACACCCGCCGGGCCGAGATCCCTGTCGATGGCGGCACCGTGGGCGAGGGCGCGGGCGGATCGCCCTTTTGGCGCGCAGGCCGGGAGTGGGCGGTTTCGCGACGGAAGCGTTCCCAAAAAGCGGGCGAGGGGGTTTCCAGGCGCCGCTGGAGGCGGTCCGCGATCCATCCCAAGCCCAGGCCTGCAAGAGGGGCGGCGTAGACGGCGAGACGTTGGGCGAAAAAAGATCCCACGAAACCGAGAACGATCAAGGGCGCGAAGAAAAAAAACGTGCTCGGCTGCGTGATGAAAAGCCATCCGAGACCCAAAACCGCAACGGTGAGCACCCCCGCATGGCCCGCCACGGTGCGTGCGAATTCCTCGAAACTCGGCCGAACCTGCTCACTGATGGACAAACCGATGTTGGGAAAATCCCCCGGGGCTTGTTTGATAAGCATGTATGCGAGTTGGCCCCTGGCTCGGTGCCAGGCGTCCACGAAAGGAGTGGGACCCTTGAAAGCGAAGAGCACGGCGGCGGCGCAAAAAACAAGAGCCAAAACGACCCAGAGGGATTTCTTGTCGCCCCTCCGGCGCCGTTTCACCAAGGCCGCCGCCAAAGGGACGGCCGCCAGAAGAAACGGCGTTTGAGGGCTCTGATCCCACCACCAGGCATGCAGCCCCACGGCCGCCAAGGCGCTCCCGAGCCATAAACCGGCGCGCCGGGACGCGTTGGAAAAGCCCATCAGGCATCCCACGACCAGGACGGGAAGGCCCACGTTCAGGCTGTCCGTATCCAAACGCCCGAGATTGGTGCGGTGCACAAAAAATGGGGAAAGCCCCAAGGCCGCACAGGCGATGAGCGCTCCCACGGGGCCCATGAGGGTCCGGGCGGGCACGTAGAGGCACAGGGCCGAAAGGGCACCGAGTACGGCCGGCAGGGCCATGGCGATCCAGGGGATGGAAACGCCGCTGAGCTTGTGCAGACCCGCGGTGAGGAGACTCAGGAGCGGTATGGGCCGAGGTCGCGCCGGACTGTCAGGAACCCCGCGAAAAGAGTCTTGCGCCTCGTAGGTTCCTTCCACCACGTCGCGAGCCAACCGCATGTAGTACGGCGCGTCGAACGTGGTGGGCAAGGGTTCCCCCTGGACAAAGCACCGGTCCCGATGCTGTTTCCAGGCCGGATACGGCGCAAGGCGCACCCATAGCCCCGAGGCGATCACGGCGGCGAGCCCCAAAGCGACCCACAGTCGAGAGGATCGGTAAAGGGCGGCCACGTGGGAAGGAATGGGGTTCATGGAACCTTACGGCGCGTTCAATTTGTTTTCCAGGGCCGATCGGTCCATGACCCCCGATCGGAACGTGCCGTCGGAGAAGATGTAGGTGGGCGTTCCCCCGATGCCGTGCGCCTGCATGAACTTCATGACGGCGTCGATCTTTTCGGTCCCTTCCTTGCACTGGTTGTCCGACTTGTAATTGGTTTTGAATTCGTCATGCCCTTTCTTGTCGCACAACAGAGCGATGCAGGATTCTCGAGCTCCGGGATGCATGGGCAGAGGATAGAGCACATAGCGAACGTTCAGAACGCCTTCCGAGGCCATGGCTTCCAGAGTGCCTTCCGCCTGTTTGCAGTAAGGGCATTGAGGGTCCGTCACGAAATAAATGGTCTTGGGGGCCTTCTCCGGCCCCAGGGTGAACGCCGTGAGGCCTTTCAGGGTTTCCAGATCTTTCGAGGTCAGTCGGTTCAATTCTTCCAGAGCCGCTTGGGTGAGGTTCTTCTTGTCTTGCGCGTCAAGAATTTGTCCCAGGACAAGGTATCGACCCGAAGGGTCGATGTAAAGGATTTGGTTTCTCTCGCTGACCAGAACATGGACTTGGCACAAACCCGGCACGGGAGACGGAGCCACCTTTTTGACGGTCACCTCGCGCCCGGCGAAGGTCGCCGAAACCTTTTCCTGAACAGCGCCCGCTTCGGGGCAGGAGGCTTCTTTGGGAGCCGCGGCCCACAGGGAACCGGACACAAAAAGCAGAAGAAAACTCCAGACCCATATCGCCATCACTCTCTTCCTTCGCATGCTTTTCTCCTCGCTCGTTTTCGTGAGTCGTTTCTCGGAAAAGGCCGCTGTCGCCCGCAGGAACCGGTCCTGTGGGCATCCAGTGTAGCGCAATCCTCGTCTTGAGGCAATTTTCAACCCTTGGGAGGGAAGAGGGGACGTTTTTCGGACGAGGACGATCAGTTCACGGTTTTGTCATGCAAGAAACCTAATTGTGACAATTTTTTCATTGTAAGAGCTTGTTTATCATGGCATAAGCACGAACATCGGCGGTATGGGTTTTTTCCTTAAGGTTTGGTCCCGCTTGGGACGATAACTTAAGAGGGGGAAAGATGGGACCGGAAAAACCCATAGGCGACTCACAGGGGCTCATCATGGAAGATCCGTGGCATGACCGTCGTCCGGAGACCCGTTCGCTGAAGAGCGAGAGACATCCGATGGAATACCAGCCGGGTGCCGGGTTCGACCTTGTCCTCAGAGGGCCCTTTCGGGATCGAGGCGGCGTGGGAGAAAATGCTCAAGGCCGGCTCCCTCGTTCTGACGAAGGGCCCTCGTCAGGCCCGGGACTTCCCGAGGAGGCTCCGAGCGCCGCGCGCGGCTCGAGCTCCTTGGACCAAGATCATGGGCCGAGCGCCGCACGGCAAGCCGAAGTCAAAGCGGATCTTTGGCGGCACATCCTTCTCGAAGTGTTTCGCCGAAGCCCCTACGGGATCGGGGTTTTGGATGCCCGGGGCAAGATTCTGGAAGCCAACGATGTTTTGGCTTCCTGGTTCTCCAAGGGCGGGGCGAAATCCGAAGAGCTTGACGCCGAGGCACTTTTTCAGAAGCGGGGGATTTTGCCTCGGCTTCTCTTGGAGGCTCAAGGTCAGCCATGCGTTCGAGATGGGGAGCTGACCGCCGTCGACGGTCAAGGGCGTACATTTCCCGTGAGTGTAACGATTTCGAGGATCAACCTCCCCGAAGGTCACTCTCCCTGCTTTCTCCTCATCGTGGAAGACATCAGTGAGAAGAAAACCTTTTCCCAGCAGCTCATCCGCACGGAAAAGCTGGCCTCCCTCGGCACCATGGCGGGCGGTGTCGCCCATGATTTCAACAACATCCTCATGACCATTCTGGGTAACACTCAACTTCTGAGCAAAGAACTCGCCCAAACGGCCCCGCACATCCGGCGGCGTTTGAAGAACATCGAACAAGCGGTGCTTGACGGGGCTCACGTGGTGCGCCGCCTTCAGGTCTTCACGGGCAAAGGCGGGGGGCCGCACGAAGGGGCCGAGAAGACCGTAATTGGCGAGGCGGTGCAGGACGTCCTCGAGTTGACTCGGCCCCGGTGGAAAAACGCCCTGGAAAAGCAAGGGCGGCGCCTGGAGATCGTCAAAGAATTGGCACCGGGAATCTGTGCGGCCATCAACGGTTCTGATTTTCGCGAGGTGCTCACGAATCTCGTCTTCAACGCCATCGACGCCATGCCTTCCGGGGGTATGTTGCGGTTCAGATCTTACGCCGGTGTCGATCACGTGTTTCTGGAGGTCACCGATACCGGCATAGGCATGGATGAAGAAACCCGGAAAAAGATTTTCGATCCTTTTTTCACCACCAAGGGTGCGGGCAATTCGGGGCTTGGGCTCAGCGTGTGTTCGAGCCTGATCCAAAGGTGGGGGGGGCATCTTACGGTGCAGAGCGTTCCCGGCAAGGGGACCACATTCACTCTCAGGCTGCCGGCGGCAGGAACCCCAGAGCGCGGGCGCGACACAGCGGAGGTCGCTGCGAGTCGACACGCACGCAAGCGTTTGCTGGTCGTCGATGACGACCGGGAAGTCTTGGAACTTTTAGGAGACATGCTGCGCCTCATGGGCCACCAGGTGACGACCGAGCATGACGGGCGCAAGGCCCTGGAGCTGTTGAACACCCAAGCTTTTGACCTGATTCTTACGGATCTGGGCATGCCCGAAGTGAACGGCTGGGACATCGCCGAGCGTGCCAAGGAGCGCCGTCCGGGTGTGCCGGTTGTCATGGTGAGCGGCTGGGGGGCTCAGTACGAAGACGAGGACTTAAGCCACCGGGGCGTCGATCTTGTCTGTTCCAAGCCACTGAGCTATCAAAAACTTTTGGAGATCTTGGAGCGGTTTTCGAACTGATTTGACCTTCCAAGTCCTCCGAGAAGGCGCTCTTCGGAATTCGCCAGACCACGATTTTGCGCCTGCCTGTATAAGAACCCTCTTTTTCGAAGCGGAAGGATGAGCCTCCTCGGCTGCGAAACGGAGGGTGCAGAAGCGGCCCTGGCCGTGATCCTCGCCGGCACGCTGTGACTTCTCCCCAAGGAATCCTGAAAAAAACCTCTCATGTTTTTTTCCTGCTTTTCCGATTAATGCAATGGGAAAGATCGTCCGTGCGTGCCGTTTGAGGAAGGGCGGCAGGTGGCGCCGCTTCGAGGACTGAGGCCATGGTGTTTTCAAAATGTTCCAAAGCCTTTCACGGCCCGCGGGTGTGGGTGGGGATCTTGCTTCTTTACCTTTCCGGGTGTGCGGCAGGACCCGATTTTCAAAGATCCCGCCCCGTCGAGCTTTCTCCGGTGGACGTCATCACCCGGCGGCCCTACGATCCTTACGCTTACCGGCGCTTGTGCCTCATGCCGTTTTCCGGGCCGCAGGGCATGGAGAAATTGGGAGCGTCCCTGGCGGACATTTACCGGCAGGGGCTGGTTCAAAACGGACTCTTTTCGGACCCGACGGTTTTGGAACAGAAGCCGCGTTTTCCCGGGGCATCTGTCGTCCAAGACCGAAGCGCCTTCGGTGACTGCTCCCTTGTGCTCGCGGGGACGATCCAAAGGATTCACGACGGTTCGGGCGCCCTGCCCACCGTCGTGGAACTCACGGTGCGCATTTTCGATGCCGAGCACGGAACAGTTCTGTGGGAAGTGGTCCAAGAAGGGCGATCTTCCCCGTCTCCCGATGTAGATCTTTTCTGGAACGTGGTTCCGGGAGGCGGGGCGGCGGATTATCGCCAAACCGGTCGATGGATGGCTCGCCAGTTCGCTCTTTTCCTGAAAGGCGAGATGTATCCGACAACGGGGCGGGATGCCCCATGGATGGCGGGAGGGCATGGAGATGGACATGAGGATCGATAACGTGACGGCTGTATCGCCGGACCTGTGGGTCA
Organism: Desulfosoma sp.; assembly: GCA_037481835.1. Taxonomy (GTDB): domain Bacteria; phylum Desulfobacterota; class Syntrophobacteria; order Syntrophobacterales; family DSM-9756; genus Desulfosoma. The sequence goes on from JBBFKW010000002.1 coordinate 23,519, forward strand.
GGGACGACCCTCAGTGGAAGCCGAAGACGCTCGTCCAACCCGTTCGAGGCGGGGATAAGGCGTCGAATCCTACAATGGATCGGCCTGGGGAACAGCGGGATTCCGGCACGGTTCTTGTTAACGAAAAAGCAGTCCGCGATGTGGTGGAAGACGTGCAGCAGTACCTGCTGGAACACAACATTCGGCTGAGCTTCTCGCTCCACGACAAGACAGGGGATCTGGTGGTGCGGGTGCTGGACAAGGATACCGGGGAGGTGATCCGCCAGATTCCACCAGAAGAAATGCTGAGGCTCAGGGAAAAGCTGGAAGAGTTGACAGGGGTTTTGCTGAACGGCAAAGTGTGAGGGCAACCCGGCTCCGGGGAGCCGTCGGCAAGTGCCGCCTCAAAGGGGCGATTCCAGGGCTTGGGGGGCTCGATCATGCGATGCTGATGTGGGGTGAGGATGGCGCGTGGAGAATCAGCCTGTCAAAATTTTGATTGTCGATGACGATGAAGTCTATCGCGACGTGCTCAAGGACGCCATCGGCGAGGAGAACACCGAACTGTCTCTGGCCGCCAGTGGCGAGGAAGCCTTGGAACTTTTGCAATCCTCGCCTTTCGACATCCTCATCACGGACCTCAACATGCCCGGCATCGACGGGCTGACGCTCCTCAAAAGAGCCCGCCAGCTCTATCCAGACATTCTCACGCTGATCATCACCGGATACGGCAGCCTGGAATCCGCCGTGGAAGCCATCCGCAGCGGCGCCTACGACTACATCCAGAAACCCTTTCGCATTGATGAAGTGGCGGTTTCTACGCGAAACGCCGTCGACCGGGTGCGCATCCTTCGGGAGCGACAGGCTCTTTTGGAGGAGCTGGAAAAAGCCTACCTGCGGCTGCAGCAGTTGGAGGGGGAGGCCCGAAAAAAGGGGACCCGTGAAGAAAGCGACGACGAGGGGCCGTGGGAGGACGAACAAACCCTCGCCAAAGGCCGGCCTCGAATGGTCTGGGTCCCGGGGCGCACCCTTCCTTTGGATGCCCTCCAAGGCCCCAAGGATGCCATGGCCCAGGTTTTGACCGATCTGGAGCGCCTCAAAGAGCTTCGCCGGGAACGTATTGTGGACGAGGCCGAATTCGAACGACTGAAGAAGATCATCCTGCGCAATGTGGATGGGGTGCGATGAATATCCTTATCGTGGAAGACGATCAGCTCTTGGGAGACATCCTGAGGGATTACCTGATCCAGCTCGGCCATGAAGAGGTCCTGGTGTGTTCCCGCGCCGATGAGGCTTTATGCGCCTTCGAAGATCGAAAATTCGACTGTGCCTTTATCGACCTTAAACTCCCCGACATGGACGGCGTGCGCCTTCTGGGGCTCCTCAAAGAAAAAGACCGCACCCTGCCTGTGATTATGATGAGCGGCTATCCCACGATGGAAGCGACCATCGGGGCCATGAGGCTCGGGGCTTCGGATTTTCTCACCAAGCCGTTTACGCTTCAGGACCTGGCCTTAGCCATGGAACGGGTGATGAAAGAAAGAAACCTGCTGCTGGAAAACTTGAGCCTCAAGTTGGAATGCCAAGCCCAGCAACAGCTCAAAGTGGTCAATCGTGAGCTCCAGAAAAAGATCCGGTTCAAGGAAAAACTCTTTCACGTCTCTCGAGTTATTGATGAGATCCGCTCCAGTGACGACCTGTATGCCGCTATCGCCGACCTGGCATCTTCCGTCATGCCCGGCAAGAAGGTGGCTTTCTTCGTCTATCTTCCGGATCATCAACGTCTGGCGCTCATTTCCCACAAAGGCCTTTCCAACGGTCATGTGCCCAAGATTCTCCCGGTTTCGGATAGTGCCCTCCAAACCCTTTTAGCGAAGGACCAGCGTCCCGTTCGCGCGTCCTTGAGTTCTTTGGTCGAGGGGGCTTTTCGGAGCACAGGTGGGAACTGTTCCGAGGTGTGGGCGGAGCGGGCTGGCATGGGAATACCGCACCACGATCTTCATGGTGGGTATGGGGCCGTGCTACGTGGCGGGGGGGTCCTGGATGCGCCCTGCAGTGTGTGGCCGTTGTGGATTCGAGGAGAACTGTTCGGCTTCCTGGCGCTTTTCCACGACGAAGGGGGGCGCCGCCCGAGCGGCGACGAAGAGGGCCTCCTGGATTTTTTGGTCAAAAAAGCGGCCTTGGCCGTGGAAAACATGGCTCTCTACGAGAGCCTTATCAGCAACTTTTACGGGATTTTGCGTTCCCTGGTGAACGCTTTGGAAGCGAAGGATCCCTATACGGGAAAACATTCGGAGCGGGTCACGCAGCTGGCCGTCGAGTTGGCCAAGGAAATGAACATCGGCGAGACTCATATTGAAATCCTCAATACCGTCGGGTACCTGCACGATATCGGCAAGATCGGCATGCCCGATGAGATTTTGAATAAGCCCGGCGCCTTGACGGGAGAGGAATATGAAATCGTTAAGAGGCATCCCGTGATCGGGGAGTCTATCATCAAGGACTTGGGGCTGGGCACCGAGGAACGGGCCATCATCCGGCATCACCACGAACGTTGGGACGGCAGAGGTTATCCCGATAAGCTGGCTGGTCGGGACATTCCTTTGCTGGCCAGGATTGTGGCAGTGGCGGACGCTTTCGACGCCATGACATCCAAACGGGCCTACCGCGATTCCTTGCCCTTGGAAAAGGCTGTGGCTGAAATCGTGAACAACCGTAACAAACAGTTCGATCCCGACGTAGTGGATGCTTTCCTTTCGAGCTTGGCTAAGAAATCATTTCGGGGGAATCATGAACAACAGAGAGTACTTGAGGGTACGCATTCCTGAACTGTCGGTCCTCTATAACGAACTGCCGGCAGGCTCGTCTCCCCCGTTTTTTCTCGGGTTCGGTGAGCGCAGGGAGCCTCCGGCGGAGCGCGAGGCCCCTGTGGAGGACCCCGGCCTTGCGGCCGTCATGGAATCCCTGGCGAAACTGGAAGCCAAAGTCGATCGCATTCTCGGCTACTTGGAACGCCACGGGGCCCTGAAGCCCTCTTACGCCCATCAAGGCCAGGTTGTGGACATCAGCGGCGGCGGCGTCTCTTTTGCCACTCTCAGCCTTCATCCGGTGGGGGCCTATCTGGAATTGTGCCTCATCCCGCAGGTGGGTGATCCGCGACCCATCTACGCCATCGGAAAGATCTGCTGGGTTGAGCCGGTCCCGGAAAAGGCCGGATCCGGAGCGCACCACCTGGGCGTGAAGTTTGTGGAAATCGAGGAGGCGGACCGCCAGGCCATTATTCGTTTGGTTTTTCAGCTCCAGCGGAAGGAAAAGGACCAAAGATCCGTGGAGTCCGGGTCTTCCCCGGAAATGGGCGAGCCTAAAGGGGCGGAAGTCGACCCGTGCCGGAGGAACGGCTGAAAAGGGATGCTCTCATGACGCTTCACACGAAACCCGCCATCATCGACTGTCCTTTGGAGGTGCTGGCCGAACTGGACCGACCGGCTCACATGGGACGACTCCTGCGGGGCCTCATCCACAACATCAACGGGCCGCTGCAAAACATTTCCATGCTCCTGGAACTCATGGAACGCAATCACGCCAAGATCGACGGGCATCTGCAGTCCGAGCCTGCCGCCGTGCAGGATGCCCTGCGCCCCTTGTGCGACGGCCAGAAAAGCCGCATCCAGCGTATCCTGGATCAGGTCCGGGTTTTTTCCGAAATGCTCAAGGATTTCATGGTGCTTCAGGAGATCGAGGGCAACGAATCGGAGGTGGAAATCAATCTTATCCTGGAAAAGATGAGCCGGGCCTATCGGGCGGACCTCTTCTTGAAGCACCATGTGACGGTGACGCTGCGCCCCGCCGCCAAGGTGCCCCTCTTGCGCGTGCGCGGAAGGCACCTCATCCCGGCTCTGGAACATCTCGTGGAAAACGCGGTCCTCTCCATGAGGGCCTCCAAAGAAAAAAACCTGGTCCTTTCTTCCGAAGTGACAGAGGAGCACGTGATCGTGGAAGTCAGGGATACGGGCTGCGGGCTGCCCAAGGATCGATCCTCGGAAGAGCTCTTTGAGGCTTTCGTCACGGCGTGGCCCGACGATATCCGCTCCGCCGACAAGACCGCCCGACACATGGGCCTGGGTTTGACCTTGGCTCGAAAACTCCTGGAACCCTACGGCGCCGCCATCGCCTTGAAGCCTGGAGAAAGCGGCGGCACTACGGCGCGGGTTGTCCTCGCAAAGTCGGGAACTTTTTTCCCATAAGTCGGAAAAAATCTCACCACTTTCGGTCTGAGACACCGGTTCCCGTAAGGTTTCGGCGCTTGCCAAGCCCGCCGTGATCCTGGCACAGGGATTGCCTATTTGAAACAGTGTTAGAAAATGTTGTCAAACCCAGGATCGGAAGGGGTGAGTTCCCATGAAAATCCAAAACATTCAGGACCTGAACGGGATCGTTTCCGAGGAAAATCGCAAGGCGGGGCAGACGGGTCCGGCCGGCTCGTCGTTTCAACAACTCTTGGATGAGGAAGTGGCGGCCGGGGGCCAGCCGGCATCCGGCGTTCAGGGTCCCATGGCTTCCATCTCGAACGTTTCGAGCCCAATGGGCGTCGTGATGCCCAATGGAACCGAGGGGATGGCTCCCCTTGTGGGAACGTTCGACGGCGTGTTGGGACAATTGGTGCAGCTGTGCAGCCCCGGCGCACAAGCCCCCGTGGACCTTGAGGCCGTGGCCCAGGCCCTGACGGATCTCGGCCGGACGGCCGATGAAATCGTACGTCGCACCCAGTCCCTGGCGGAGGATCATCCCGTGCGGCGGCTTGCTGAAGAGGCGCGGGTTTTGGCTTACGTGGAATCCGTCAAGTGGCGCCGAGGGGATTACCTGTGAGCCGCACGGGATGGCGAGCGCGCACGGCGGCCGTCTTGTGCGGCCTCATGTTGTGGTGCGGCGGTTTGGGAACACGCGGGGAGCTGTGGCGTCGGTGGTTGGCTTTTGCCGAAATGCTTGAGACGAAAGACGCCGTCATCTACCGAGCCCAGCCCCAGGATCCGGCGGGGGCTCAGGCCCAGCGCCGGGAAGAGGAACGCAAAGAGGCCGCATCGTGGGAGATGTTGCGGCGGCTCACCATCGAAATCGAACGGCCCGAGTCCCATCGGGAACCATCCGTGCCTTCCCGCCCCGAGCCCAAAAGTATTCGGTAATCCCTTCCCATTTTTTTCTTAAAGTCTGCCTTTTGAAATTCCGATGAAACAAATGACAAGGCCGCCGGGATGTTTGCGGCGGCGGGCTTATGGACTCCGGGTGTGCGCAGACGGCCTTTTGCGAAGGGATCGCCCATGCACCGTCTCTCAGAAAGTCTTTTCCAAAAGTTCAGCACCCTGGTCTACCGGGAAGCGGGCATCAACCTCCATGACGGCAAGAAGGCGCTTCTCGAAGCTCGCCTGGCTAAGAGACTGCGGGCCACCGGAATCGCATCACCTAAGGACTACTTGGAGTTCATCCTCTCGGAAGACGGCCGTGAAGAATATGTGAGATTTTTCGACGCCGTATCCACGAACCTCACATTTTTCTTCCGCGAGCCCAAGCATTTTGAATTCCTTGAAAAGGTCGCTCTACCGGAAATCCTTGAAAGAAGCCGCCGGGATGGGCGTTCGCGGATTCGCATCTGGAGCGCGGGCTGTTCTACGGGAGAAGAACCTTACAGCATCGCCATGACGGTCTTGGTCGCTTTGGACCATCCCGGGCGCTGGGACTTTCGGGTCTTGGCGACGGACATTTCCACCCGCGTGTTGTCCATAGCCCAGACCGGCGTCTATGACAAAGCCAAGCTGAACCATGTCCCTCCGGCGTTGCGCCAAAGGTTCTTTGAGCCCGTGACCAACGGAGGACCTGCGAAAAGCTATCGCATCTCCGGGGAGCTCATGAAAATCGTCGCCTTTCGGCGATTGAACCTCATGGATCCCTTTCCCTTTTCCGGCCCTTTTGATGTCATTTTCTGCCGGAATGTCATGATCTATTTCGACAAGAAAACCCAGGAGTCCCTCATTCAAAAAATGGCGGCGTATCTCCATGCAGGGGGCTATTTCCTCGTTGGCCATTCCGAAAGCCTGACGGGTTTGAAACACTCCTTAAGATACGTCAAGCCCGCGGTCTACCGAAAGCCGTAGTGTTTCGTGGGGTGGTGGATGTCACGTAGGCTGAGAGAGTGCCCATGAATCGTGTGATTGTCGGTGTGGCGGATATGGCGGTGAGCCATCATCCTGACGATGTTATCATCACGTACTCCTTGGGATCATGCATCGCCGTGGTGGTCTATGACCCCAGAGTGTGCGTCGGAGGGATGCTCCATTACATGCTCCCCGAGGCCAGCACGGATCCGGTGAAGGCCCAAACCAAACCGGCCATGTTCGCCGACACGGGAATCCCGCTCCTTTTTAAGGAGACGTATAAGTACGGGGCGACCAAGAAGAACCTCATCGTCAAGGTTGTGGGCGGCGCCCAAATCCTGGATGAGGACGGAGTCTTCAACATCGGCAAGCGCAATTACATGATGCTTCGAAAGATCTTTTGGAAAAACAACGTACTCATTGCCGCCGAACATGTGGGGGGTAACGTGAACCGGACCGTTCGACTGGAAATGGCCACCGGCCGCGTGATCCTCAAGGTTTCGGGGCTCGGGGAGTTTGAACTGTAGGGCATGAAGGAAAGACGGCGATGGCCTACAACGTCATGATCATCGATGATTCCAAGTCCATGCGTCACGTGATCAAAAAGGTATTGAAGATCAGCGGCTTGGAAATCGGGGAAATCATCGAAGCCGGCAACGGCCAGGAAGCCTTGGATCGACTCCAGGAGCACTGGGTCGACCTGATCCTCAGCGACATCCACATGCCGGTGATGGACGGCTTGGAATTCCTCCGGCGTTTGGGAAGCCATGCGGATTTTCACGATGTGCCTGTGGTGCTCGTGACGACGGAAAGGAATGAAAAACGGCTGGCGGAGGCCATGTCCCTGGGGGCTCGAGCCTATCTTTCCAAGCCGTTCCAGCCGGAAGAGTTTCGTTCGTTGGTGTTCAAACTTCTGGGGGTGGAGCATGGATGGGAACTGGCGGGAAGTGATGAAGGCTGCGATTTCTGAGGTGTTGGAAACCATGTATTTCACCGACGTGGTTTTTCACCAAAAGACCCCCTTGGAACCCTTCCGAGGGTGGGAAGCGGCCATCGAGATGCGCGCTTCGAATGAAAGCGCCGTCGTCGGCCTCAGCCTGGGATTTGAAGAATCCTTTGCCCGTGAACTGGCGGCAAACATGCTCGGCCTGGATCCCGACGGGATGCCGGACGAAGATGTCCGTGACGCCTTGCAGGAATTGGCCAACATGGTGGCGGGAAGCTGCGTGGTCCTCCTGGGCCCGGAAAATTGGCGACTGGGTCTTCCCCAAGCTCACAGCGGCCTGGTTTCTCCCCCCACCGCGACCCATCGAATCGGCATGTCGGCTGCAGGAACTCTCGTGGGCTGGGCTTCGTGTGGAAGGGTGTGAGGGTGCCATGAACCCCATTCGCGTGCTTATCGTGGACGATTCGGCCATCGTTCGAAAGATTTTCACCCAGGAACTGGGCAAGTACCCGGACATCGAGGTGGTGGGCGCCGCCCCGGATCCGTATGTCGCCCGGGATAAGATCGTCAGGCTGAATCCCGACGTCATCACCCTGGATGTGGAAATGCCCAGGATGGACGGCCTGACGTTTCTGAGAAAGCTCATGAAGTACCATCCCACGCCGACCATCATCGTCAGTTCTCTGACGCCGAAAAATAGCGAAATGGCTCTGGAAGCCTTGGACATCGGGGCGGTGGAGGTGCTGGCCAAGCCTGGGGGCTCCTATTCCGTCGGGGACATGAGTATCCAGCTTGCGGAAAAGATTCGGGCGGCCGTGCGGGCTCGAAATTACATCGCGAAACGTCGGCAAGACCGTCCAGAGGGGGAGCCTGGATCGGTGCGGCCGAGGCCCATGGCTTTGTCCCAAACCACCCATAAAGTGATCGCCATGGGAGCGTCCACGGGCGGGACGGAAGCCTTGAAAACCGTGCTCATGGAAATGCCGCCCAACAGTCCCGGCATTGTCATCGTGCAGCACATGCCGCCCAAGTTCACCACGGCCTTCGCCAAGCGCTTGGACGGGTGCTGTGCCATTCAGGTCAGGGAAGCCCAGGACGGGGATTCGGTGCGCCCCGGCTTGGCTCTCATTGCGCCGGGCAACGAACACATGGTCTTAAAGCGAAGCGGGGCGCGCTACTACGTGGAAGTCAAAGACGGTCCCCTGGTCTGCCACCAAAGACCGTCCGTGGACGTCCTTTTCCACTCGGTGGCGCGTTACGCCGGGCCCAACGCCGTGGGCGTCATCATGACGGGCATGGGCCGGGACGGCGCCAAAGGCCTCCTGGAAATGCGGCAAAACGGAGCCCGCACCATCGCTCAAGACGAAACGTCCTGCGTGGTTTTCGGGATGCCCAAGGAAGCCATCCGCATGGGGGCGGCGGAAATGGTCGTCCCGTTGGAAGCCATCCCCACGGCGATCTTCCGGGCTTTGGAGGAAAAGGCTTCCCCCTACGAGACGGCGGCCTCTTAGCCCCGCACCGACGAGCACAACAGGTTGCCGGTGGCACAGCATGAGGTTCTCGAAGGGCTTGCGGTCCGGGTTTTGTTCTGAGGGATCATTGAAAGTACAGCAAAGGAGTTGAGCCGTGGCGTACAAGGATATGAAGGTCTTGGTCGTGGATGATTTCGCCACCATGCGTCGCATCGTCAAAAACATTCTGAGGGAGCTGGATTTCAAGGAGATTGTGGAAGCGGAAAACGGCGCGGCGGCGGTCAAGATTTTGGAATCCCAAGACATCGACCTCATCGTCTCCGACTGGAACATGCCCAAGATGACCGGGTTGGACCTTCTCAAATGGGTTCGAGCCAACGAAAAAACCAAGAACCTGCCGTTTCTCATGGTGACGGCGGAGGCACAAAAGGAAAACGTGGTGGAAGCCGTGAAGGCCAAAGTGAGCAACTACATCGTCAAGCCCTTTACGGCCGCCGTCATGGCCGAAAAGCTCGCCAAGATTCTCCCTCAAAACTGAGTGGGAGTGGGACCATGGCCGTGGAACATTTTCCTTCGGAACCTTTGGAGGCTTTGCTATCCCGCCTGGCTGACGGTGTGGTGGCGGGACCCGACGACCTCATGGGCATCGGGGAATGCCTCAATGTCATCGAAAGTATCGAAGCCCACGAGAGCACCCCGGATTCCTGGAGGGATGACCTTGAAGCCGTGAAGCGGCTTTTTCGAGGGATCATCCTGGAGGAATCCGCGGACCCGTCGGCGGACTGGGAAAAGATCCGTGACGTCCTGAAAAAATTTTCCGGAAACGGGCGCGGAGGGGCCGTGAGCGCCTCCGGGGTCCACGCCGAGGAGCCGCCGCCGGAGACTCAACAGGCGGCGTGCCCCTTGAATGTTTCGGGGGAAGAAGCCGATGAGGATCACCCCGCATCGGAAGAAGTCCGGTTGGAAGATGCGGAACTCATCAAGGATTTTATCGAGGAAGCGAAAGAGCACCTTGCGTCCATCGAGCTCAACATCATGTCCCTGGAAGCGGATCCGACGGACAAGGAAGCCATCAACGCCGTCTTTCGCCCGTTTCATTCCATTAAAGGTGTCGCCGGCTTTCTCAACCTTAGCTCCATTCACCACTTGAGCCACGAAGTGGAAAACCTTTTGGACGAGGCCCGATCGGGCGCCATTGACGTGACCGATGCGGTCATTGATGTCGTCTTGCGCGCCGTGGATATCCTCAAGGTCCTGCTTCAGGAGCTGGAAGCCGCTCTGGGATGCGGCCAGGCGACGCTCTCCGCCGGCTTGGTGGAAAACTTCCTCAAGAGCCTCAAGGCCTTTGATTCGGCCCGGCATGTGCCCGCTGCCGGCGCCCAAAAGCGGCCCAAGGTCGGGGAAATTCTCGTTCAAAAGGGGCTGGTGGAACCCGAGGTTGTGGAGAAGGCAATTCATGAGGCCAAGAAAAGGGGGAAGAAAGTCGGCGAAGTGCTCGTGGAAGAAGGGGTGCTCAGCCCCCAAGACGTGGCCATCGCCCTTCGGGAGCAGCGCCGTTACCAGGAAAACACGGCCTCGGTTCGCGTGGATACGGCCAAACTGGACAATCTGGTGGACATGGTGGGGGAACTGGTCATCGCCCAGTCCATGGTGCTTCAGAACCCGGAGGTGCAGGCCATCAGGGACCAGAAGTTCCAAAAGGATTCCGTCCAGCTGCGGCGCATCACGGCGGAACTGCAGCGCATTTCCATGTCCCTGCGGATGGTCCCCATCAAGAGCACGTTCCAGAAGCTCATCCGGCTGGTTCGGGATCTTTCCAAAAAATCCGGCAAGGACGTGCGGTTAGAGATGCGAGGGGAAGAGACCGAAATCGACCGGAACATGGTCGAAGAGATTTACGAGCCGCTGGTGCACATGATTCGAAATGCCGTGGATCACGGTCTGGAACTGCCCGAAGAACGAAAGGCCCGCGGCAAGGATCCCTGTGGGACCATTTATCTGAGCGCCGAACAGAAAGGCGGGAACATCATCATCGAACTGCGAGACGACGGCCGGGGTCTGGATGCGCAGAAGATCCGGGCCAAGGCCGTGGAACGGGGTCTGATCGGGCCGGATGAGGTCTTAGAAGAAAGGGCCCTGTTCGAACTCATCTTTCACCCGGGGTTTTCCACCAAAGACGAGGTGACGGACGTTTCCGGGCGCGGCGTGGGCATGGATGTGGTGCGACGCAGCGTGGAAGAACTGCGCGGGAAGCTGGAGGTGAGCAGCGTGCCGGGCCAGGGCACCCGCTTCGAGTTGAAGCTGCCCCTGACTATGGCCATCATCGACGGCATGGTCATCTGCGTCGGTTCCGAACGGTACGTGGTGCCCACGGTGGCCCTGCGGGAATCCCTCCGGCCGTCCCGGGAAGCCTACCTCACCGTCCATGGTTCGGAAGAGATGATCAAGGTCAGAAACCAGCTCATGCCGCTTATCCGGCTTCATAAAATGTTCGGCGTGGCACCTCGATACACCGACCCGTGGGACGCCCTCATTCTCGTCGTCAATGAGGACCAGAAATCCTATTGCCTCCTGGCCGATGAAATCATTGGGCGACAAGAGGTGGTCATCAAGAGCCTCGGGGCGGGGCTGCGCCATGTGAAGGGACTTTCGGGCGGGGCGATCCTGGGCGACGGCAAGGTCGCCCTGATCCTGGACGTGAAAGGCATTGTGAGCGGCTACGAAGAAGGTGGACACCATGGATATGATCGGCAAAGACGAGTGGCGTGATCTCTTGCAGCTTGTGGACGATGTGGAGAGAGCGGTCACGGAAACGGACGTGGACCCTGAGTCGGCCTGGGATCGTTGTTCCGACGCCCTGAAAACCCTAAGCAGCACGGCGGCCATGCTGGGCATGGAAGGGCTGGCGAAAGCGGGCGGCGCCCTGGAAGCCCACCTGGAACACAAGGTGCGTGGCAACGGCACGATGTCAGGCGAAGGGCGTTCGGTTTTCCAGTTCGCCGTGAACGCCCTGAAGGAACAGATGAGCCATGCGTCACGTTCTGAAGGGGCGCAGGACATCGATCCGCAGGAGGTCCTTTCCTTTGTGGAGGATGCGGACGAGGGCGCGGAAACCGAGGAGCCCGGAGTTCCATTGGGCGAGGCTCTTGCTGAGGATGATGCTGATGAAGACGCCGTGATCGATCGGCTGGTTGGGACCCCTCCGCGCGCTGCGGCGCTGTCGAGGGAGGTCGACGAGCACAGAGGCGTTTCTGCCATTGAAGATTTTTGCCGGAGAGTGCAGGGCTCTGTGTGTCGGTTTGACGACGGCGCTGGGTGTCCCGTGGCGCACATCCAGGTTCCCTTAACCCCAGAAGCTCTCGAACGGCTGGAGACACTTCTCAACCCGGCAGGAAGGCTGGAAAACCTTCGCGTGAAGGTTTCTTCTGATGAGAGCAAGGTCACGGAGACCGTGCTTGAGGCCATCAAAGAATTCATGCAGGCCCTTTCCGACGGCGATCTCTCGAGGGCGGAAAAGATTCTCGGGGAGCTTGCCGAAAGCCGCCACCCCGGTCTTTACCAGGAAATCGGGGGAATCGCCAGGGAGCTGCACAATTCTTTGCGGGACTTCGTCCGCACCATGGACCCCTCTTTGCGGGAAATGGTGGAGGAAAAGATTCCCGATTCGGGAAATCGTCTGGAGCACATCATCAAACTCACCGAAACGGCGGCCAACACGACCTTGGATCATGTGGAAGCCCTGCAGAAAAGAAACGAAAAGGATCAGGAACGACTGGAAGCCATCGGTGAGGTCTTGAGCGGGCTGCACCCCCTGGGAGAGGGCGCTCAAAAGAGGTTGGACGAGGCGGTGGCGGCCGTCCGGGAGCTCTTGGGATCGGCGCAAAAAAGCCACGAGGATTTGATCAGGATCCTCACGGCCCAGGACTATCAGGACCTCACAGGCCAGATCATTATGAAGATCATGGCCCTTCTCGAAGATTTGGAAACCAAGCTGGTCCAGCTCATCGCCAAATTCGGCGTCAAGGTGGATAAAGCGAGGAAGGTTAAGGACGAGCTTTACGGACCCGCCCACGAAGCGGTGGAAGACGCCCTGCATTCCCAGAGCGATGTGGATGCGCTCCTAGCGGAATTCGGATTTTAAAAGAAACCACGGTCGGGAGGGAGGGGCGGCGGGTTCGAGGTTACCCCTCCCTGTGATCCGTGAAGGAACTCGTCCTTAGCTCCGACGAAGGTGGAGGGGCGGAGAAGTTCAATCCGCGGCGACACAATTTCGACCGCGCTTTTTCGCCTCATAGAGGGCCGCATCGGCCCGTTCAAAAAGGTGCTGAGGGGACTCCTCGTCGACTCTTGTCTGCGCCACCCCCACACTGATGGTCAAGGGAACCCTTTGACCCTGGTAGAGAAATCGGGTTTTTTCCACGCAGCTTCTCAGCTTTTCCGCAACCGCTATGGCCCCTTCCGCCTCAATGCCCGGCAGAATGACCGCAAATTCTTCCCCGCCGTATCGCGAGAGAAAATCGGACTTTCTGAGAACGGCTCCCATGCGTCGGGTGACCTCCTTGAGGCACTGATCCCCCGTGGTGTGGCCGTAGAGGTCGTTGACCCGCTTGAAGTGGTCCAGATCGATCACCAGGAGGGAAAAGCCCTGACCATAGCGTTGGAACCGATGAAATTCCTCCTGCAGGCGAATATCGAAGGCCCTGCGGTTGTGGATCCCGGTGAGAGGGTCTTGAACCGCTTGTTGCTCCAGGATGCGCGTTTTTTCCTGCATGTGGGAAATTTCGTGCTTCATTTTCTTCAGGGCCTGCTGGAGGGCCTCGGTGTTTTGATCCGCCGTGCGATGGCGGGATTCATCCTGTTCGCGCTTTTCTTTCAAAAACTTTTTGATGGTGGCGAGCTTGGATTCCACAACGATCTTGAGTTCCTCCAGAGTGCGGGTCAGATTGACCGAATCGCGCATTTCCTGCATCTGCCCGTCCAGAGTGGCGGCGAAGACCTCGTTGGCTTCTTTGGCCTCTCGGCTGTGGCGGACCGTGGTGTGAAGCATGGTTTCCATTTCCACCAGGTCTTGGCCGATTTCCGTGAAAAATCGGGCCACACGGGACCGTTCCACCGTGACGGACTCATTGAACTCTCGAGCCAAATCCGCCAAGAGGCGGGTGCCGACGAGGAGATCGTCGAAAGAACGGCAGGCGTCGAGCTTGGCGGAGACGGTTTCCCACTTTTTATGGTAAGCTTCCCCGAAATCGCTGCGCAGAGAATCCATCACCAGGCGATGGGCATTGAGGAAGTCAGGGAGGGGAGGAAGGGGTGCGGAGAGGCCCGAAAGCGGCCTGGCGGAACCTCCGTCGTCCCCGGCAGCCCCTCCGCTACAGGTTTCCTGCAGAGACCATGTCTTGATCTGCTGGATATCTCGGTCCACTTGGTCCCAATCGGGATCGCCGGCCAACAATCGGTCTTTTAGCCCGTCGAGGGCGTCCGAGGTCTTGGGGTCTGCCAAAGGCTTGACCATAGACATGAGATGAAGGAGAGACCGCCGAAAGATGTCCGTGAGATGCTCTTTCTGCTGCTTCAAATCGAAAATGTCTTTCATAAGGTCGTTTTTCTGACTCCGAATCCGCTGGACCTGTTCCCTGAGGGCCTCCATCCGTTGAACGTCGGAAAGGGTGCCGTCACTTCCTGAAAATCTGTTCGGCATGGTCTTCTCCATCATGTTCAAACAGTTCATGCCTTTTCTCCGGATGAGAAATCGGGGCGCTTCTTTTCTCGAAAAAACTGGCATGGGTATCCCGAGGAGGCGCACACGCTCAGGCTCGGATGGTGCCGGCTTCTGATTCCCCAGGCACGGCAGCCGTAAGGGGCGCGCGGATCCCACGTCATGGCGAAATGCACGCACCGCGGACAGTAAACCGTCGATGATTCCTGCGATAAAGACGGCATGGCTTTGTGCGCTCCTCCCAAAATTCTTCGGCTCAAACCCGGCCTTCCACGGCTCCCACGGCATCCTCATAAGAAGCATATCGCATGCCAGATCCCTTTTCGGAACTGCGCCCGCGCAGCTCCGCGGAGCCCGGAGGCTTCAGAGCGGAAGATATTTCTCAAGTCCTGGGCAAAATCTTCCGATATATTAAGCGAAGGAGAAAATCGGCTATGATCGTCACGGACTACCACGTGCAGAGCGTTCTTCGAACCTACACCCGCCAATTGCAGCGCTCCCGGCTGGCGTCGGTTTTGAGCGGCGGTGAGAAGGGAGGTTCGCCTGCAGAGGAGAAGGTGAGCATTTCGGAAGAAGCTCGGCGTCGCCTCATCCGTGACCGCGTAACCAGCCAGGTGTTGGAAAAACAGATGCTTGAGCAGCCCGTGGAAAGCGTCCGGTAACGGAAAGAGTCCCGCGGATCCATGGTGGGATCGCCCATCCGGCGCGACAAAGGATGAAGGACATGGATATCAAAAAAGTTGGAAGTTACATGGCCACCACTGCGCATGTCCAGGAAAACCGCCCCGTGCGACCCGAAGAACAGCCCGCTCAGGTTTCCAAAAACCTGGAGGCCGACGGGGTGGAAGACCGCGTGCAGTTTTCCCGGGAAGCCGTCGAGCTCGCCCGAACCCGGGTCATGATGGACCGCGAAGACATCCGAACCGAAAAGGTGGAAGCCTTGCGTCAAAAGATCCATGACGGAACCTACAAGGTGGATCCGCAGAAAATCGCCGCCCGCATGCTGGATGAAATTATTTGACGCTCCGTGCTGAGTCATTCTATTGACAGAGAACGGCCCCCGTAGTTCGTCATCCTTTTGACGACAGGGGGCCGGCCGTTTCAAACCCTCGGGTCGCCTTTAGCGGCTCGGGGGTTTTTACTCGGGAACGCCCACCCTCTGGGCCTTCATTCCCCCGAGGGGCTTTTGTCCCATTGACCTTTACACAAGATGCGGACGATGGGGAGCCTTAGAGGTATCGGACGAGGCTCAAATCTTTGAGCACCAAGGTGGATTTGAGGGCGGCTTCCAGGGCGATCTGGTGGCTTTGGAGCCTGCTCACGGCATCGAGAAGATCCGTGTCTCGAAGGTCGGAAAGGGTTTGCTGGCGGTCTGTCGTGAGCGCATCGAGGGCGTCGCGGCGCCTTTCGAGGCCGCTCATGCGGGTTCCCACGGTGGCCGATAGGGCCCGAAGATTTTCCAGGGCGTCTTCCAGATCCACGAGGGCCGTGTCGATGCCTTGAGTGTCGTCGCTTTGGATGGATGTCTTCAGGCTTTCCAAGGCATTCATCACGTCAGGGATGGTTTGCGAAAGGTCGCAGGGGAGGGTCATCCCGTCGGTGCCGTTTCCGAGGGGCAGCTTCAGCGGGTCGTCTTCAGGGCGTGATGAGGTCCACTCCCATGTCTCTGCTGCCTCGTTCCAGGTCGGCGTGCCGCCGAAGACGCTTTGGCCGTTGTATTCTTCGGAAACGGTCAAGGCGAGTTCTTCGAGGATCTGTCCCAGTTCTTCCACATAAGCGGTTTTTTCTTCTGCCGAATTGGGGGTGTTGGCCGCCATGCCGATTTCTTTGGCCCTCACCAAAAGGTCATGGGCGTGGTTCAACCCGCTGTCGGCTACGGCCAGCATGCCCATGGCGAAATCCATATTGTTCCTGTACCGTTCCATGCGTTGGAGCACCTGCTGGACATCCAGGGATCGGGCCCAGGCGGACGGATCATCGTGGGGGTTATGGAGCCGCACCCCGCTGGAGATGTCTCGGCTCAGACGGCTGATGTTCTCCTGTTTTCTCAGGATGTCTCGGTTCGTTGTCCCGTACATCAGGGGAAGGGTCACTCGCATGGGCCGTCCTTCTCATCACACCATGTTGATGGCGGTTTGAATCATTTCGGCGGTCTGCTGGACCAGTTTCGCCGCCGCCTGATAGAGCTGCTGGTGCTTGATGAGTTCAACCATTTCTTCATCGAGGGAAACCCCTGAGACGCTTTGCCGCTGCGCGTCCAGTTGCTGAGCCAGGGAATCCTTCAAAAGGGATTGGGTCGAAGCCGATTGCACCGACAGCCCCACATCCTGGCTGAGCTGGGTGAGGTATTGGCCTGGGGTGAGATTCCCCAGGGACTCCATGGGCGCGCTTTCCAGGGAGAGGGCGCCGCGGGCCAGGGCGTTGGTCGGTGAACTCAAGGGATCGTCCGACAGGCGGATCTCGGCCGCCGTCGTGAAATCAGGATCGAAAAAGGCCCCGGGGATTTGGAGGTCTTCATAGAGACCCTGGAAGCTTGTCACCAGCGCAGAGGCGAAGGTGTCCAAAGCATCGCGCCAGGTCTGGACCGTGCCCAAGGCCGTGAGGAGCGCTCCCGTAGATCCGTGCAGGCCGTCCTGGACCTTTTCCTCGGCTGCGGCGTCAAACTGCGCGACGATCTTATCGGAGTCAGAGATCCGGATGTCCAGCGCGTCGGCATCTCCCCTGATTTTCAGTTCGGCGGCGTAATCCGTGAAAAGGACAAGGGGGGTTCCATCTTCAAGAAAGACATTCAGGGTGCCGCCGGTGCCCTCCTGAGTCGTAAACCGCACGTATTGGGAAAGTTCCTGCAGGGCTTGGAAGCGTTGATCCCGCAGGTCGTTGGCCATGAAGGTCGGGGTTTCCGAGCGTTGAATCTGTTGGTTGAGATCCCGGATTTTTTGAAGCAAGCCGTTGATCGCGGACACATTGTCTCTGAGCTCCGCCACGATGCCTTCCCGGTGTTGGGTGAGTTCTGCGGCCGTTTGATTCAGGCCGGTGCAAAGGTTTCGGCCGCATTCCAGGACCACGGCCCTTTCCGCCGCTCCTTCCGGGTTTTGGGCCAAGGCGTTCCATGCGTTCCAAAAATCCTTCAACGCCGCATACAAACCGGTGTCGCCGTCGTCGGATAAAGACGTTTCCGCGGCCGTCAGGATGCGTTCCAAGGTCCCGTAGTAAGCGCTTTGGGAGGACGCGTCCAAGTAACGCCCTTCCAGGAAGGTATCCCGTTGCTGGACGATCCGATCCAGGCGCGCTCCGGCCCCGATCCATCCGGCGCGGCCGAGGATGGCCCCCTGGGTGACGGTCGGCGCTTTCTGGCGGGAGTAGTTGGGATTTTCCGCGTTGGCCACGTTATGGGACGTGGTTTGGATCTGCACCTGAGCGTTCAACAGGGCGTTTTTGCCGATCTCCAAGGCGGCGTTCAACCCAGCCATGATCAGGCCTCCGTGCTGAGGCTGCAGCCCTTGAGGGCCGGCAAGGTCTCTCGGGCCGCATGGCCGTACGTCTGAGGGACCATCATGGAAAGGAGTTCCCGGTAAACGAGCAAAAGGTCGGCGATGTATCGGCCGTTGGCGTCGTTTTGGGCTTCGATGCGCCGAAGGGTTTCCTTGAGATCGAGCCATGCGGCCCGGTCCCGGGCCGGACCCTTCGACGGGTCTCCGGCATGATGGAGGCTCCGGAGGCTTTCCGAAAGCCTCCGAGCGAGCGCCTCCTTTTCGGGAAGAATCTCCAGCAGGGCGGCGTGCTCGCCTTCAGCTAGGAGGCGGGTTTCTTGCTGAAGGAGTTCGAGAAGGTGCTCCGCCGTAATCCGCACCGCATCGGGGTCAAGGTCTGTAACGCGTTGTCCGTTGTGTGTCATGGGGATGCTCCGAAAAGAGGATTGGGCGAGACGCCCTTGCTATTCCCACACTCATATAAGTCGTCACAATGCCTGAAAAACTTCAGTCAAATCCTCAGCCCTTTACCGGGGTTCTTCCTTTTTGACCATAAGGGGTTCCAAGGACCGATAGAGCCATCGGCCTAAGCCCAGGGATTCCTGCCGGCTCCACACATCGGCCAGGCCTTCGTCCAGCATGGATTCATAAAGCCCCATGGCATGGTCCGGCTCTTCGTCTCGCAGCACCGAAGCCCGCATGGATGTCACCAGTTGGGCCGCGAGCAGGCTTTCAAAGTCCATGCACGCCTGTTTGAGCCGGTTTTTTTCCTTGTCCGTGCCCTTGGACGGAGCCGAGGTTTCCGTGACATGAATGGAGCTAATCGACGACATCGCGGTCCTCTATTTGATTTTTTCGAAAATGATTTCCACCCGCCGGTTCAGTCGGCGCCCTTCAGGCGTGTCGTTTGAGGCCAGGGGCTGGGTGTCTCCGTAACCGCCCAAGGCGACCTTTTCCGGCGGCACCTTTCCTTGGGTCACCAGATATTCCAAAACGGCGTGCGCGCGGGCCAAGGCCAGGTCCTCGTTGGAGGCGAAGGCGGCGCCCTTGACGGGAACGTCATCGGTATGCCCGTCCACATACGCCTTGTAGGAGGCTTCATTGAGAAAGCGCGCGAATTTTTCCAGGATTCCATAGGCCCCGGGCTTCAGGGTGGCGCTGCCGCTTTCAAAGAGCAGCTGATCCCCGAAGATGAAGGAGAAATCCCCTGGACTCCACCTTTTTTTGACCAAGAGGGCGTTGCCCGAAGAGACGATGAGTTTAAAGTCCTTTTTCCAGGGGGTCTTGGACACTTCGTCCAACTTCCGCACATCGGCGATATAGACGCTCTTGAGGCTCTTGATGATATCCTGGATAACGATATCGGGATTGTGGCGGATCTTCTGACGTTCTTTAAAGAAAAGAATCCCGCTGGTCTTGTCGAAGTTTTGAAAGGTGCTGCGGATGGCCTTTTCGTTCAAGGACGACATGCTGAGGAGCAGCACGAAAAAGGTGAGGAGCAGCGTGGACAGGTCCGAGAAGGTGACCATCCACGTCGCACCACCGCCGCCCTCATCGCCTCCCTTGTTCTTTTTTCGGGCCATAGCTCGTCTCCTCTACCCACGGCTTGCCCCGGGGCTCGTCGGGGGTGGACCTTCCGCACCGTGAGCCTCCCGGCCCTTTTCGGGCATGGGGAACAAGCGGAAGAAGAAGTTCTTGTAATTGAAAAAGGGACTGGCTTGGGGTTCATCACGGAGCAGGGTTGCGGGCAGGTTCCGGCTGTAGGTGAGGACGATTTCCACCCGTTGGTTTTTCTCCCGGAGGTGGGGGTATTGGATCCCGTCGACCAGAGGTTTGTAAAAACTGAAACCGTGAACACTCACGCGTTTCGGGTCCAGCCCCTGGGAAAGAAGGTATCGATAAACGGCCATGGCCCTTCTGGCTGAGATGGTCCAGGAGAGCTTTTCCCACCCCGGGGTTTCGATTTTTTCGAAGCGATCGGTGTGCCCGCCGATTTCGATCTCCCGGGAATCCCGTTCCAGGTAGGGCAGGAGCTGGGAAAGGTAGCGGCGGGCTGCGGGCTTGAGTTCAAACGAGCCGGCCTCGAACAGAATTTTCTGGTTGAGGACGAGAGTCAGGGATTCGTCTTTTCTAATGATGTCCACGTCCTTATCCAATTCGTTTTTCATGGTCACTTCGCGGAGCATATCGAAATTGAGGTTGTTTTTTTCCATGGGGGCTTCGAATTCGCTGATGTCCGTCCCTTTGGGCGTGCCGATGGCCGAGCGTCCTCCCGGCAAAAACCCGAAGGCGCCCACGAGGGAGTTGAGTGCCTGCCTCTGGCGGGTATTGTCTATGACAGACATGCTGAGCAAAAGGACGAAAAAGGTGAGCAGGAGCGTGCACAGGTCGCAATAGGTCGTAAGCCAGCCTTCCGCCGGAGGGCCTTCGTCGCCGCCGGATTTGTTTTTTCTAGATGATTTCGAGTTCGGCATGAAGAGCTCCTGCGGCCTTGATGGCTTGGAGGATCGTGATGATGTCTCGGGGCGTGGCGCCGATGGCGTTCAGCCCCTTAATGACTTCCCCGATGGTGGCCCCTCCGCCCACGACGTTGATGGTTCCCTTACCTTCCTGGACCTGCACTGTGGACTGCGGGGTGACCACGGTTCTCCCCTGGCTGAAGGGCAAAGGCTGGGAAACGGCGGGCTGTTCGCTGATCTGTACCGTGAGGTTGCCATGGGCGACGGCCACGGGAGAGATCCGCACGTTCTCTCCAAGGACGATGGTTCCTGTGCGTTCGTTGATAACGACTTTGGCGGGGACGTCTGGGCTGATGTCCAGGGCTTCCACCTGAGACATGAGCCCCACGATGTCCGACCGATAGGACGGCGGCACATCCACCTGGATGGTGGTCCCGTCCACAGCCTTGGCGTAGTGGCCGCCCAAAGCCAGGTTGATCTTTCGGGCGGCCTGATCGGCGGTGCTGAAGTCCGGGGTGTTTAGAACCAGGTCCAGGCGATCCAGCCCGTCGAGCTGCACGGGAAATTCCTGTTCCACCACGGCCCCTTGGGAAATGAAGCCCACCGTGGGATGGTTCTTCTGGACCGAACTGCCGCTGGCCCCGGAAGCGGAAAAGCCGCCTGTGGAAACGGGACCTTGGGCGACGGCGTAGACCTGCCCGTCGGGACCCTGCAGGGTGGTCATGAGAAGCGTGCCGCCTTCCAGACTCTTGGCGTCCCCGATGGAAGACACCTGCACATCGAGCTTGCTTCCGATACGGGCGAAAGGCGGGAGCTTGGCTGTGACCATGACGGCGGCCACGTTTTTCACCTTGACACTGTCCGGATCCACGTGGACGCCCATGCGGTCCAGGAAATTGGCCAAAGTGCTCGTGGTGAACTGCGTCTTGTTGTTGTCCCCGGTGCCGTTGAGGCCGATGACCAGCCCGTAGCCGAAGAGGGCGTTGGGACGCACGCCCATGAAGCGGGCCACATCCTTGATGCGGGTGCCTTGGGCCATTGGGGCGCTCCAGAGGAGCAGGCACGCGAAGACGAGCGCGGTCCACAAGCGGCGTTCCATGGAAGACGGCCCCTCCTATCTAAAAAGGTACGATCATATCCAGGATTTGTCCCAAAATGCCCGGTTTCTGCTGTCGGCTGATGGGACCTTTGCCCACGAAGAAGATTTTGGCCTCGGCGATGTTCTGGGACAACACGGTGTTGTCCCTGGTGATGTCCATGGGACGCACCACCCCTTCCAGGACGATCTGCTGGAGTTCATCGTTGACTTTCGTCCATCGGGATCCGCGGATAACCAGATTGCCGTTGGGCAGGATGTCGGTGACCGTGGCCGTCATATAGGCCGTCATGGAATCCGCTTTCTTGGTGCTCCCCTTGCCGGTGAACGTGTTGTCGAAGCTCAAGCCGTATCCGGTCTTGTTCACCGGTTGGAGAATCGTCTGGGACGGGGTGCTCAGTCCCATAAAACTCCCTTCGCCGTTGTACTCCCGCACCCGGCTCGTGGACGTGGCGGCTTCCTTGGACGCTTTGGATTGTTCGCTCACCATGATGGTGACGATATCCCCCACGCGATGGGCCTTGATGTCCTGAAAAAGGGATTCCCGGCCGGCGTTCCACATGGAGCCCGTGGGGGCCGGCTTGGGCTGTGCCGTTGTCCGGGAAGGGCTGAATTCTTCCTGAAGCGGCGGAGGCGGCGGTAAGGGGCTGTGGGCCGTAGGAGTGCGCACGTTTTGGCTATCGGCGGCACATCCCCACACTGCGACCCAGAGCACCGCCCAAAGCCCAAGAATTCTGGTTCGTGCCCGATGCGATTTTCCGTTTCGTTCCATGGTCGTCCTCTTGAGGCCCGTTTGTCTCGGGCGTCGATCTTAGGGGGATAACGCCACGGTGGTTTCGTCCACTACCCTGGCTTTGAGCGTCTTTTGGGAGGCCGCGTTCACCACCCGGATCCAATCCCCTTCGGCTCCGCTTTCTTTGGATTCCCCCTTGGCGGTGAGTTTCAGAGATCCTTCCTGATAGAGGATGGTCACCGGTTTTCCGGACGTGATGCATAGGGGTTTGTCCACAAAGGCCGTTTCGATGGGCTGTCGGGCGTTCACGGGGCGCACGAGCCTCTTGCCCGCGAGCTCTTCCATGCGCGTGGCGTAGGTCCTGGAGGCATCGGTAAGGAGGATTTCTCGGAATTCCATGTGCTCCGGCCCAAGGATCGTGTCTCGTCGAAGGTTTTGTGTGGCGTGGATCACCCTCTTTCGAACGGTCACCTTGCCGGCGACCCGAAGACTCCGCACTTTCCGGCCTTCGACGAAAAAGTGAATTGTCAGGGGCACGACCCCCAAAAAGGACGTGTCCTGTGGCGCTTCGATCTCGTGGGTCACCTCGCCTTCGGGGACGGCGGCAAGCCCGGAAATCACAATGTCCCGAATCTCCATTTCCGCGGGATCCCACGGTGCGTGGTCCCGAATGTAGGCGCGGTAAAGATCCTCAACCCTTTGGGGGTCCAAAGCCGCCGCTTTCCTGCGCAGCGTGATGCGTTCGGGAATGGACAGGAACACCTGCTCGGGATCCGTGCCCAGAGACGCCAGCACTTTCTTGAGGTATGGACCCAGATTGTCCGTTCGCACCGTCTTTTCGGAGCCCACCGGCGGGGTTTGCCCCAGGGGAATGGATCGGAATGCGCCGGCCCATCGGGGCGGCAACCCTTCGGCATTGTCGATGAGATCATAAAGGGTCAGCGTCTCCTGGGACGTTTCCACGACGGAGCGGACCTGGAGGGACGAAGGACTTGCGTCCGTCAAAAGGGTGGAAGCATCGCCGTCGGGAGGCGACGCCTGGCTTAATGCGGCACACAAGAGCCCGAGAACCGAAAGGCTTAGGATGAGAGGTCTCATCTTTGGTCGATTCCCTTTACCAATGCGAAAGAGCCGTTTTTTCGGACAGCATTCGGAGCACCCTTCCCCGCGATTCGGATCACGGACGATTACGAGGCCACGCTGTTGGCGATCCGAAGCATTTCGTCGGCCGTTCGGATCACTTTGGAATTGGCTTCATAAGCCCGCTGCCCTGCGATCATATTGACCATTTCCTCGACCACGTTGATGTTGGCGCTTTCCAGGAACCCTTGGAGGAGTGTGCCGAATCCTTCCGTTCCCGGCTGCCCTTCCACGGCGTCCCCGGAGGCTTCCGAGGGGGCGAAGTAGTTCTTGCCCAGGCTGAGCAACCCGGCGGGATTGGCGAAATCGTAGAGTGTCAGATTGACCGAGGCGAGCAGCGTCCCGTTTTGATCGAAGGCGCTCAGTGTGCCCCGAGGATCCACGTTGATGGTCACGGCCTCCCTGGGGATACTCACTTCGGGCTGAAGGCGGTTGCCTTCGGAGTCCACCAGGTAGCCTTCCGAATCCAGCTTGAAGGTTCCGGCGCGCGTGTAGACTTCATCGGCGCCTCGTAGAACTTTGAAGAACCCCTTGCCTTCGATGGCCAGGTCCAGTTGGTTTCCCGTTTCGGTGAAGTTGCCCTGCGTGAAAATCTTTTGGACGGACGCCGTCTTCACTCCCATGCCGATCTGGATGCCCGTAGGGATCGTCGCCGAAGCCCCCGTTTCGGCGCCGGGCGGGATGATGTTCTGGTACATGAGGTCTTCGAAATTGGCCCGGCTCTTCTTAAAACCCGTGGTGTTGGCGTTTGCCAAGTTATGGGCCACCACGTCCATATTGAGCTGCTGGGCATCCATCCCCGTTGCCGCCGTCCAGAGACTCCTCATCATGGCTCGCTATTCCTCCCTAGGATTTTCCAAGTTGGTTGATGACCTGTTTGTCTTCTTCATAAGACATTTTCATGACCTTCTGGCACGCTTCGAAAATGCGCAGGGTCTCGATCATGGAAGTCATTTCCTGGACCGCGGAAAAATTTGCCCCTTCCAGGGCTCCCTGCTCCACCGTGAAATTCCGGGCCGGCACAGCAAAGGTGTTGGGATCTGCGGGCATGAGCAGATTTCTTTCGTCGTGCACGAGCCGAACCCCCGGCGGAAAGGCCACCACATCCAGAGTGTCCACGAGGTTCTCGCCGTCGTAGACCTGGCCTTCGGAGCCGATGCGCAGTTGCGATCCCTCCACCTGGATGATCCCGCCTTGCCCCAAAATCGGCCACCCTTGCGGCGTGACCAGGCGGCCCTGGGCGTCCACCGTCAAATTCCCGGCGCGCGTGTAGCGTTCCCCTCGATCGGTTTGGATGCGAAAATAGCCCTCACCGTTGATGGCCACATCCATGGGGTTTTCCGTGCGGTGCACCGGGCCTTGGGTGGATTGGGTATAGGTCTGGAGTTCCATGAAATTTTCGAAACGCGTCCCCACCTTTCGGTAGCCCGGCGTGGCGGCGTTCGCCAAATTATTGGCGATGACGTCCAGGCGCTTTTCCTGTTGGATGGCTCCCACTACCGACGTAAAGGGGCTAAGTTTCATCGCGGTTCTCCTTTCGCCGTGCAAAGAAGCAACCCCAGTGCCAAATCCACGGCCTTCGGCAGCCGTTGTTATTTGGATTTCTTGTGTTGCAGCTTGTGGAGGTTGAGGACCAATTCCACTTCCCCCACGGGCCGGCGGATCCTGGAGGCGATGTCTTGGGGGGAGTGGCCGGCGTCGGCGAGCTGAAGGATGCGTTCCGCCGGAGTCTTAGGGGAGGAATCCCTCGGCGGGGCGTGGAGGGAGTCCGAGGCGACGGCCCGGTGCTGTTCCAAACGTTTCAAGATGGTTCTCGCTTCTTCGAGCTTCGCATCCAGGGATTCCAAAAGCTTTTCGATGAGACGTCCTCGCTCCTTCAAGTTCCGATCGAAGGCGTCGCTCAAGGTCTGGGTCTCGGCCAGGATGCGTTGGAAAGATTCCACCACATGTTGAGAGGATGCAGAAGAGACGTTTCGGCGTCGGTCCCAAACAAGGGCGAGGACCAGGACAAGGAGCAGTCCGTCGACAAAGAGCTGTAGGGTCGAATGCCAATCGCCGAGTTGAAGCCAGGCCCACATGGGGATGCCTCGAAGCCCTCAAGGGTTCAAATCTTCTGGAGATCTTCCAGTTCCACGGCGGTAATGGCGGCCTGGGGAAAGCGCTTTTGCAATTCCACGAGGAGCTCTTTTTCCACAACGGGGGCCCAGGATCGCCGCACGTTTTTTTCAGGATGCTGTCGGGAAAGGTAGTCGTACACAGCGTCCCTCAAGGTTACCCTGATGGACGAAAGAATGGCTTCGGCATTGGGGCGGCCGGTGTGCACCGCGACGGTCATCAACAGGAGGTCTTCCTTCTCCTTGGACTGGGCGGGGAAGAAGACCTCGATGCGTTCGACGGCGCTGGGAACGGCGATGGAATGACGAACCTGAACCGGATTCTTGGCCGCGGCCCCCCCAAGGGACGGTTTGAAAAAGAAATGGCGGGCTCCCACGGCGGTCGCGGCGGCAAGGACGACGCCGAAAAGCCCAAAAATAAGCGCTCGTTTTCTCGTGCTTTTTCCCTCGGAAAGGGAAACTTCCACGGAGGGCTCTTCCGCCTTGGATGGCACGGGATCCGGTTCCGAAGGAGGTTCTGCGGAGGCTGCCTTTTCGGACGAAGCCGGCTGTTTCTTTTCGATACTCGCAAAGAGAGAGGCCAGATCCGTGTCTGTGTTTTCCACAACGAAAACACTGTCGTGCCGGCTGGAAGAGCTTCCCGCATTGGCTGAAGAGGTAGTGTTGAGGGGCACGTCCGCCATAGTCATCCTTTCTTAGCGTTTCTTCGTCCTGCGCTTTTGTGCCTGTTCGGGCTCCGACTTTCTCAGGGCGGGAACGCCGTCGGGGAGATCCTCCGGGTTCAGCCTCTTGGCGAGCCGAAGGCGCAGTTTGAGCACGGCTTGGGTATGGATCTGAGAAATGCGCGATTCCGTATATCCCATGACGGCCCCGACTTCTTTCATGGTCAGCTCTTCGAAGTAGTAAAGGGACAGAACGAGTTTTTCTTTCTCATCGAGGGTTTCGATGCATTCGGCAAGGATCTGCTGCATTTGTCCCTTGTGGATGCGATGAAAAATTTCGTCGGGGTCCGTGGCCAAATGGGCCGCTTCGCGGTTTTCCTGGATATATTCGTTCAAATCTTCAGGAATGAAGGAGATGCCTTTGAGGCTGTCGACCAGTTCGAAGTAGGCGTCCAGATCCAAACCCAATTCGGCGGCGATCTCTTCGTCTTCGGGAAATCGTCCCAGTTTTTTTTCCAGAGCGGCACAGACCTTTTCCATTTCCGAAGATTTTTGCCGAAGCGAGCGAGGGATCCAGTCCATGCTGCGGATTTCGTCCAGCATGGCGCCCCGGATGCGGATCTTCGCATAATTTTCGAACGACACACCTTGGTTGGGGTCGTACTTGGCCATGGCGTCCATGAGGCCGATGACGCCGGCGGCGCACAGATCTTCCATGCTGGTGGTGCTGGGAAGACGGGCGGCCAATCGATACGCGGTATGGCGCACGAGAGGATAGTATTTGAGGATGGCCTCGTCTCGACTGGCGCATCCCAGTCGGAAAGGATCAGCGTCTTCAGGGTAAGACTGTTTGACGGGTGCAGGGTTCAGGTTCATCACGATCTCCGGTTCGTTAAACCTGCAGGAGTCGCTTCCAGAAAAACTGGATGGTTCCCTTTGGTATGGCAGGGGCTTCCCGGGCAAGACGTCGGGCGATATCCATGAAAGCCCGGGAGGCGGGCGCTCCGGGAAAAACTTCCAGCAGAGCCTTCTGGCGCCGAACGGCTTCGGGGACGCTGGGGTCTCGGGGGATCCACCCCAGGTAATCCAAGGACATGCCGTCCAAGAAATGATCGGCCACCCGGCTGAGCTTTGCGAAAACGGATCGGCCTTCCTTTTCATCGGCGACCCCGTTGGTAAGGATCCGGAAGGAGCGCTCGCCGTGCCGGGTGAACATGACCTTGATAAAGGCGTAGGCATCGGTGAGGGACGTGGGCTCAGGGGTCACCACCACGATTTTTTCCTGGGCCGCCACGTTGAAATAGAGCACCGTGTCGGAAATGCCCGCCCCGGTGTCGATGAGCAGCACGTCCACGTCCGTTTCCAAATCGTCCAGAAGGTCCACGAGGAAGAGCTTCTGTTCCTGGGTCAATTGGGTGAGTTTCTGCACACCCGAACTGGCCGGCATGATGCGGATGTTTCCGGGCCCGGCAACGAGCACCTCTTCGAACCGGCGGCTGCCGTCCAAAACGTGACTGATGTTGTGAACCGGGGTGAGACCGAGAAGGACGTCCACGTTGGCCAAACCCAAATCGGCGTCCAAAATCATCACGCGCTTGCCCAGGCGATCCAAAGCCACGGCGAGATTGACCACAACATTGCTCTTGCCCACCCCTCCTTTGCCGCTGCTGACCGACAAAGTCCGAACGACGGCTTCCGCATGAGGAGCGTGCAAAGATCGGCTTTCGTTCCAAGGATCACGAGATGAGGTCCTCTTGCGAAGTCCGAGCGCCTGATCCATATCCTCCCTTTCTCCTCACCCTTTCAGTGCCCGCGTGGAAAAAAGAACCCCAAAATGCGCTTGTGGGTCGCTCTGACCAAATCCTCGGGGACCCTCTGGCCTACGCCGAAATATGACAGGGGGTAAGCGAATCGAAACACGGGGTTGAGGATCGTCCCGGGAGTGAGCGTTTCATCGATTTTCGTAAAAATGAGGCTTTCCGGACCCAGAGGACGAAACCTTTGGATGACGTGACGCACATCCTCGTCCTTGGCCGTGGCGCTCAAGACCAGGAAGTGGGACACCCCGTCCACGTCCCGAAAAATTTCCTGAAGATCCTGGATGCTGCTGCCGCTGAGGTAATTGCGTCCGGTGGTGTCCACCAAGACCACGGGACAGTCCTTGAGGGCCTCACGGGCCGAAACCAATTCCAGGCGCGTCTGGGCCACCTTCAGGGGGACGTCCAAAATATCCGCATAGGTTTTCAGCTGATCCAGAGCCCCGATGCGGTAAGTGTCCAACGAAATGAGCCCGACGGGCACCTTCTTCTTGAGCTTGAGATAGGCTGCAATCTTGGCGAGTGTGGTCGTCTTTCCCACGCCTGTCGGCCCCAAAAACACATACAACCTGGGAGACCCTCCCACCCCTTCGTCCACCCGGGCAAAAGGATCTGTGAGGCCCACTCTGTCATTGAGTTGACGACTCAAGGCGTCCAAAAGTTGACTCTTCGTGGGGCCTTCTTTGGGGCACGCGGAAAGGATGTTTTCGAGGAGCGTGAAGGCGGTTTTTTCGTTAAGGCCCCGAAGGAGCAGGTGTTGGAAGAGGTCCGAGACAGCTTTTTGGCCGTGGAGGCGCATGAAGGCGTCTTTGGCCGAAAGGAGCAGGGACAGCATGCCTCGGATGTCTTCGAGCTGTTCTTGGACAGTGGGGTCCTCGGGGGGCGGGGGGGACGCGTTGGGAGCTGGTTTGCCGGGCAGGTCAGCGGGAGTCCCCCGATCCACGGCGGCCGTGATTTCGACGCACGATGTGCCTTCAGGGCTTTTGACCTTTCGGGTGCCTAAAAGGACGGCGTCGGGTCCCAGTTCCCGGCGGACCCATTCCAGTGCCTGGGGCATTGTGGGCGCGACAAAGGTCTTAACCTGCATGGACCCCTCGAATCATGCCGACGGATTGGATTTCGGACAAATTCGTCAATTCGCTGTGACTGATCACCACCACTTCAGGCAAGAAGCGTTCCAAAAGCTTTTTCAAATGGCGCCGCACCATGGGGGAGGTGAGGATCACGGGGTGATGGCCGGCGTTGGCCGCCCGCTGCACTTCCGTGGTGGTGGACTGGATGATCTTGTGCAGAAAATCGGGATCGATGGAAAGGAACGATCCGTGTTCCGTTTTTTGGATGCTTTGGGCGAGTTTTTCTTCGAGCTGCGGATGCACCGTGAGCACGTGGAGTTTCCCGTTTTCCTTTTCGTAGGGGCGGGTGATGGTTCGCGCCAGGGCCTGTCGCACGTATTCGGTGAGGATGTCCGGGTCCTTGGTCACCGTGCCGTGGTCGGCCAAAGTTTCGCAGATGGTCTGGAGGTCCCGGATGGAGACCTTTTCCCGCACCAGGTTTTGGAGCACCTTCTGGATGACGCCAAGAGGCAGCGGGTTCGGGGTCAATTCTTCGATGAGTTTGGGTTGGGATTGGGCCACCATGTCCAGGAGTTTTTGGACGGTTTGCCGAGTCAGGAATTCGTCGGCGTGCTTCTTGAAAAGTTCCGTCAAATGGGTGGCGACAACCGTCGAAAGGTCGATCAGGGTGTAACCGGCCCGTGCTGCGGCTTCCTTGTTCTTGTCGGCGACCCACAGGGCCGGCAAACCGAAGGCCGGGTCCTTGGTGGGAATGCCTTCCACGCTGGGCTGACGGTCGGAGGTGGGCAACGCCAAGTGGTGGCCCAGCATGAGTTCCGCTCGGGCGATGGGGTTTCCCTTGAGCAACAGGCGGTATTCGGACGGCTTAAGCTGGAGGTTGTCCCGAACGTGCAGTGACGGAACGACGATGCCGTATTCCAGGGCCAATTGCTGACGGATGGATCGGATGCGGCCCAAAAGATCGGAGGGGTGGTCCCCGTCCACCAAGGGGATCAAGCCGTAGCCCACTTCCAGTTCCAGGAGGTCCAGCGGAGGGGGCAGCGCCGAGGCGCTCTTGTCTTCCTTTTTCTGTTCGACGCCGGCCTGCTGCGCTGTCTTTCGCGCGTCGGCTTTCTGCTTTTGGGTTTTTTGATAGGCAAGGCCCAAGAGCCCGCCGCCGACGAGCATCAAAGGCACAAAGGGAAACCCGGGCACCAGGGCCAGGGCGCAGAGCATCCCGCCGGTGATGCTTAAGGGCTTGGGATTCACGGCCAACTGCCTCTTGAACGCTTCGCCCATGCCTTGGTCCAGTTCGGCGCGGCTGACCAGGACGCCTGCGGCGGTGGAAATGATCAAGGCGGGGATTTGGGACACCAACCCGTCTCCGACGGTCAGCAACGTGTAGTTCTTGAGGGCTTCCACGATGTCCATGCCCCGTTGCAGCACCCCGATGGCCAGCCCCCCAAGGATGTTGATCAACGTGATGAGGATCCCCGCGATGGCATCTCCGCGCACGAACTTGCTCGCGCCGTCCATGCTCCCGTAGAAGTCCGCTTCCCTCATAATTTCAGCACGACGCTCCCGGGCCTTCTTTTCATCGATGAGGCCGGCGTTGAGGTCGGCGTCGATGCTCATCTGTTTTCCGGGCATGGCGTCCAAGGTAAAGCGGGCGGCCACTTCCGAGATGCGCTCTGTCCCCTTGGTGATCACCACGAAATTGACGATGACCAAAATGATGAAGATCACCAAGCCGATGACGTAGTTGCCGCCGACGACGAATTGCCCGAACGCCTCAATGATGTGGCCGGCGGCGTCCGTCCCCTGGTCCCCCTTGAGAAGGATGAGGCGGGTGCTGGCCACGTTGAGGGCCAGTCGAAACAGGGTGGTGATGAGCAAGAGGGTGGGGAAGATGCCGAAATCCAGAGGCTTGGCCGAGTAGATGGTGGTCAAGAGAATGAGGATGCCGAAGGAGATGTTGACGGCCAGGAAAACGTCCATGACCTGGCTGGGAATGGGCAAGAGCATGACTGCCAGAATCATGACGACGCCGACGCCCAGAACCGCCTCAGTGTCGCTCACCCCCTTGAGGTTCCATCGCACGCGGGACATTCCGGAAGAAGTCGCTGGCATGGGCTCATCCTATGGTGTGGACCGACGTTGCTGATAGACGTACGCCAGGACTTTGGCCACAGCCCGATACAGGGTTTCGGGGATGACCTGATCCAGCTTCACCTGGTGATACAAGGCGCGTGCCAAGGGCGGATTCTGCACCACGGGAACCCTGTGTTCCCGGGCGATGCGGATGATGTTTTGGGCGATGAGATTCATGCCTTTGGCGACCACCTTGGGGGCCTGCAGGCCCTCCTTGTAGAAGAGGGCCACGGCGTAATGGGTCGGGTTCGTGACGACAACCGTGGCCCTGGGGACCTTGGACATCATGCGTTGGCGCGCCAAGGTCCTTTGAATGGAGCGGATGCGGGACTTGATCTGGGGGTTTCCTTCGCTTTGCTTGTGCTCTTCCTTGACTTCTTGTTTCGTCATCATGAGGTCCTTGATGTACTGCCAGCGCTGATAGGCAAAATCCAAAATGGCCAGGACCAAAATGAATGCCCCGGCCTTCCACACGAACCGGAACACGATGCGGCCCGTCTCACGGCCGATGCCGAAAAGATCGTGGTGGACAAGGGTCGCCAAGGATTCCCGTTCGCTTTGGAACACGGAATAGAGCACACAACCGATGATGAGGATTTTCAGGAATGATTTGGCCGTTTCCGCAAAAAACCGCACCTGAGCGAACCGCTTGAGGCCGTTGAGGGGGTTCAATTTGGAAAATTTAGGTTCCAGGGCTTTGGGAGCGAACAGGAAGCCTTTGAGCTGCACGAGATTGACCGCGACAGCGGTTGCCAGGGCCGCGAGGATCCCCGGAGCCGCCATGAGAAAAAATGCCTGGAAGACGGAAACCGCGAGGGCCTTTCCCGAAAGCCCGCTTTCCGGAAGAGCGAACCCGTGGGGCCAAAGCTGATCCAAGAGGGCTCGGAATTGTTCGGGAAACTTCTTGATCTGGAAAGATGCGGCAAGCCAGCCTGCGCAAAGCACCGCAAGGGACGTGAGCTCTTGGCTCTTGGGGACGTTTCCCTTGCGGCGCGCTTCCGCCAGGCGCTTCCCCGTTGGCTTTTCCGTTCTTTCTTGAGCTCCCGCCATGGGCACACGTCTCGTTCAGGATCGGGGATTTCCTGACACGTGGATCGTCAATTCCTCGACGTCTTCACGAAAGGCCGACGGCTCGGAAGAATTTCAGAAGCACGGTCAGGGCGGTGGACACCGATTGAGCCCATTCCGGCAGGGACAGAAGGGCAAAGAAAATGCCAACGCCGATGGTGATGGGAAAGCTCACCATGAGGACGTTGATCTGCGGGGAGAACTTGGCCACAAGGGCGAAGCCGGCCTGGAGCAGCAGTTGGGCGCTCATGACCGGAGCGGCGATCTTCAGGGCGATGACGAAAAGCCGTCCCGAGAGGGTGAAAATGTTGTGCACGATGTTTGGGGTGGGCAGGAAGCTTCCGACGGGCACGGCCTGAAAACTTTCGATGAAGGTGCGGATGACGACGAGGTGCCCCTGAATGGCGAAGAAGAAGAGTGTGGCCAGAATCTGCAGCCATTGGCTCAGGAGCACGTCTTGGGTTCCGTTTTGAGGATCCACCACTTGGGCAAAACCGAGCCCCATTTGAAAGGCCATGAGCTGGCCTGCCATGTGGAAAGCGCCGTAGATGACGTGCATGGAAAGGGCGAAGAGTGTGGCGTAGATGAGTTCACTGATCATGGTCCCCGCGAGGGGCAAAGGTTCCAAGGGGAGGGGGGGGACGGAGGGGGCCGTAAGGGGTGCGGCCATAAAAGATAAGGCCCACACGGACCAGGCTTTGACGGCCATGGGGACTTGGCGCGTTCTAAAGACGGGAAGAAGGAACAAAACGAGACTGAGGCGAAGGAGGACGCTCAAAAAAACGCGGATCTGCACTGTATCGATATGAAATGTGACCATGACGCCCCATCGTCCCGGCTGTGCCCTTCCCGTCACCGGATCCAGTACGGCATGTTTTCCAGGAGGGTTCGCGTAAAAGAAAGCATACGGCCGGTCATCCAGGATCCGAAGGCGAGCAGGGCGAGGAACGTGATCACGATCTTAGGGACGAAGGTGAGGGTCATTTCCTGGATTTGGGTCACGGCTTGAAACAGGCTGATGAGCACTCCGACGACGAGACTGGTGAGCAACACGGGCAGACTGACCATCAGCATGGTTTCCAGGGCTTGGCGGGCAAGGCCGATGACGAATTCTTGGGTCATGGCACAGGGTCCTTAGGAAAAGCTTTTCACCAGGGAGCCGATCAGGAGGTTCCAGCCGTCCACGAGGACAAAGAGCATGAGTTTGAACGGCAGGGAAATCATCACCGGAGGAAGCATCATCATGCCCATGGACAAAAGAACACTGGCTACCACCATGTCCAAAACAAGGAAGGGGATATAAAGCAGAAAGCCGATCTGGAAGGCGGTTTTCAATTCACTGATGACGAAGGCGGGGACCACCGCCGAAAGGGGGACGTCGTCCGGACCGCGGGGCTTCTGGTCGCCGGTGAAGGACATGAAGAGCTTGAGGTCTTTCGTGCGGGTTTGCTTCATCATGAAGGCTTTGAGCGGCGCGACGGCGCGCTCGAGGAAGGCTTCCCCGCCGATGGCCTGGTTCTGGAACGGAATGACGGCCTCCCGGTGGATCTCCTGCCAGACGGGCCACATGATGGAAAAGGTGAGAAAAAGGGCCAGCCCCACGATCACCTGGTTGGGTGGGGATTGCTGGGTGCCCAAGGCGGTGCGCAGGAAAGCCAAAACCACGGCCAACCGCGTAAAGCAGGTCATGAGAAGAAGGATGGACGGGGCGATGGAAAGAACGGTAATGATGAAAATGATTTTCAACAGGCCGGAAACCTGCTCCGCTCCCGCAGAGTCATCCCACTGGAGCCGAAAGGCGGGCAGATTGAGGTCGGCGGCCCAGGCGCCGTGGGGGATGAGGATCACGGCAAGGACCAGAGCAAAGAGCATGGCGCCGATAAGGCCGGAGGTTCGGGACTTCATGGCCGTTCGTCCTCCAAGGGCGACCTGTCCGCAAGGGGGGCACTCGCCGCGTGCACTGGAGCCAAGAACGAAAGTCCTTGCGGGGACATGCCCAGAAGCAAAGTGTCTTCGGCAACGCGAACGAGCAGAAGGCAATGTTTCGGGCCGAGATAGCGCCGTTCCAAAACGTTTATGAGCGCTTTGTCGGATCGGTCGGCAAACCGGTGGCCCCAGCGCTTAAGCGCGAAGGCGGCGCCGAAGAGCACAAGGATCACGACGGCAAGGGCGCCGAAGGTTTTCAGTGCCTGCACGGTGAGATCCATGGCCCTATCCCAGCTGTTTGACCCGTTCCATGGGGCTTACGATGTCGGTGATGCGCACCCCGAACTTTTCATTGACGACCACCGCTTCCCCGCGGGCCACCAATCGATTGTTGACAAGAATTTCCAAGGGTTCCCCGGCGAACTTGTTGAGTTCCACCACGGAGCCTTGGCCGAGCTGCAACAGGTCGTTGATGAGGAGCTTGGCCCGGCCCAATTCAACGGACACTTCCAGCGGCAGGTCCAGGATGAATTCCAGATCCCGAATGTCTTTCCTGAGCGCCGCCTCTGCGTTTTCGGCGGCTTCGGCCTGCCCGGCCCCGGCATGGGGGGCGGATACCTTGGGGGCGTCCATGGGTTCCAAGGAGACGGCATCCTTGATGATGTTCTGATCGGCCATGACGGTCACTCCCTGTCCCGTTCGGCTATTCGTGAGGAACCGCGATGAGGTCCACGATCTTCACCGCGTGATTGCCTTTGTGAACCCCCGCAAAAACCTTGTATTTGGGAACGCTTTCCACGCTCGCCGTAAGGGGGTGGTTCACGTCTTGGTCCAAAACGATGACATCGCCCTTTTCCAGCCGCAGGAGGTCCTGTCCTTTAATTTCCGTTCGTCCCAGGGCGACGCAAAACTGTACGGGGATTTCATAAAGCCTGCGGATGAAGCGCCGTGTCCAGGAATAATCCACTTCCAGCTGATCGCTCTGGTAGCTGGCGGAAAGTTTGGACCGAATGGGTTCGATGGTGGAATAGGGCAGGCACAGGATGATCTTTCCCATGAGGGTGTCCATTTCCAGTTCGTAGTGGACCACGATGACGAGTTCGGTGGGCGGCACGATGGTGGCGAACTGGGGGTTGACTTCCGATCGGACGAACTTGAAGGCCACGGGGGTCACCGGATTCCACGCCTGTTCCAAATCCTTCAAGGCCATGCGCACCACCTTGTTGATGACTCGGTGTTCGATGGACGTAAAGTCCCGCCCTTCGATCTTAAAGCTGCTGCGCCCCGAGCCGCCGAAGAAGCAGTCGACCAGATTGAAGATCAGGCGGCTTTCAACCACAAGCAGGACATGGCCTCGAAAGGGTTCCATCTTGAGCACGTGCAGACTGGTGGGTACCGGCAGCGTGCGGGTGAAATCCCCGAACTTGATCATTTCCTTTTGGGTCACCGTAATGTCCACCACCTTGCGAAGCGCCCCGGAAAGGGTCACGCGATGGACCCGGGCGAACCGATCGTTGATGATCTCCAAGGTCGGCATGCGACCTCGGATGATCCGATCCTGGCTCGTGAGGTCATACGGGCGGATGCCGCTGTGCTCCTCTTCGGCCGCCGCCGCGGTCTCCGCCTCGATTTCCCCGTCGCTCAACCCCTTGAGGAGGGCATCCACCTCGTCTTGGGAAAGCACCTGTTCCATGGTCCCACCCGAATTTATTGCACCAGGAATTCGGTGAAATAGATATCCTGCACGGTCCCTTGCTTGAGCAGCCGATTGAGCGTGGCCATGAGAGTCTTCTTCAACGCCAGTTTGCCGGAAAGGCTTGAAATGTCGTCGTATTCCTTGCTGGAAAGGAGCATGAGGATGGAATCTCGAAGCTCCGCCATGCGAGCGTCGATTTCCTGCGAGGCGGCCTCGCTGTTAAGGCTCAGCTGCATCGTCACCTTCAGGTAGCGCTCACCGCCCGGATCGGCGAGGTTGACCAGGAAGGTTTCCATGTTTTTCACGACGGGTTTCGCCTCTACGGGCTTGGCTTGGGCTTCCTTGGGCTTGTCGGCCGCGGCGAAAAACTTGGTGTAGGCGAAAAAGCCTCCTCCTCCCACAAGGGCTAGTGCCAGCGTGAGAACAAGGATCTTGATCAAGGGTGACTTCTTCTTTTGCGGTTGTTCCGCCTCTTGGGGCTTTTCTTGTCCCTCTTTTTTCTGTGCCGCCATCGTGTCGACTCCTCAGAGACTCAAAAATTATTCAAAGCGACTCTTTCTCGAATTGGGCGCCACAAAAGAGTGGAGCTTTTGCTCGATCACCCTGGGGTTCTCGCCATTGGCCACACTGACGATGCCGCTGATGATCATTTCTTTCACGAGAGCCTCTTCTGAGCTCCTCTTCTTGAGCTTTCCCGCCATGGGAAGGCAGACCAAGTTGGCGGCGACGGCTCCATAAAATGTGGTCAAGAGCGCCACGGCCATGGACGGTCCGATGGTGCTCGGATCACTCATCGTCTTAAGCATCTGGACAAGACCGATGAGGGTCCCGATCATGCCCATGGCCGGAAAGAACGTGGCCATGGTCGTCAAGATCTCGGCGCCGGATTTGTGCCTCTCTTCCAAGTATTCGATTTCGGTTTCCAGGATGTCCCGAATGGCCTCGGGTTCCATTCCGTCGATGGTGAGCTGCAGGCCCTTGACGAGGAAAGGATCGTTGAGTGTGGGAACTTCCGATTCCAAGGCCAGGATCCCCTCTCTGCGGGACTTGTTGGCAAATTCCACAAAGCGATCGACCACCTCCTGGGTGCTCCAGGCCTTGGTAAAAAACACATTCTTGACGACTTTGACCACACTCAAGACGTCAGCGAGCGGATAGTTGATCATCGTCGCTCCGATGGTTCCCCCGAAGACAATCAGAACGGAAGGAATGTCGATGAAAAGCCCCAGACCTCCACCCATCATGATGGAGATAAGGACTAGGGCGAACGCGGAAATGATCCCGACAAGGGTTGCAATGTCCATCCAGCGTCCTCTCCCCCTTTGACGTTCCAGAGCTCAAAGCCAAGCCCACGACATGGGAGACACGAAGTGCCCCACACCATGCCGCCGCTTGGTTTAGCAAGCCGCGCGCCAGATTGCCCGGAAAGGATGTCTTACCGTCTTGTCGGGGGAGAATACTTCGGAATCTGAAGCCGAAAAGGGGGGCTATGTCAGATCTCTGACGATCGGCGAGCCCCTCCCGGATGAAGCCTCCCCCCGAAGGCAGGACGGGGGGAGGACGACCCCGAGGCTTACGACCGACATCATCGCACCATGTTCACGGCGGTGTTGAGCAGTTCGGCGGAGGTGGTGATGGTTTTGGAATTGGCGTTGTAGCTTGCCTGGTAGGTGATCATGTTGACCATTTCCTTGGCGATATCCACGTTGGAGCCTTCGATGGTGGAGCTGAAGATGTTGCCGCGGATGCCGTCGTTGGCCGTGCCGTGAATGGGGAATTTGGATTCGGGGCCCTGGGTGTAGAGGTTGTTGCCCTGGCGGATGAGGCCGTTGTTATTGGCGAAAGTGGACACGCGCAGCTGTCCGTCCAACACGGGTTGCGGGTCGTTGGACGTGGCCATCCAATTGTCGGCCGTCCATTCTTCGCCGTTGGCCAGCGTGGATGTGACGTCCGCGATGGTGTAATAGCCGGGCGCGGCGTCGGGGCTTATGCCCGTCACATCCGGCGTGCCGTCGCCGTCGATATCCGTATCCGTCAAGGGAAATTCCGAAAGATTGATCGCCCCGGTAAAGGCGTCCATCTCCCCGTCGCCGTCGGTATCCGTGTTGAATTGCAGGTGGAAGGTATCGTCTTCCCCCACGGTAAGGGTCAGTTCCGTTCCGTCGTTCAGGGTGATGGTGATATCGGCGTTGACGGGATCCTTAATGTAAACGCTTCCATACGCCTTGGCCGATTGATTGGCGTTGGGAGCGTAGATGACCACCTGGTTCGGGTCCGTCGGGGTTCCCCAAATCTGGCCGTTGCTGTCCACGTAATAATTGCTGAAGCGGGGATCGGTGGGGTTGTCCACTTTGATGGCGTTACCCTCTCGATTGAGCACGCGATACCCGAGTTCGTTCACCAGGTAACCGTCCTTGTCCATGTGGAAGCTGCCGTCCCGCGTATAGTAAACATTTGTCGTCCCGGGCACCTGCACGCTGAAAAATCCCTCCCCGTTAATGGCCAAATCGGACCAGCGCGTCGTGCTGATGAGCGGGCCTTGGGAAAACTGGGTGACGATTCCCATGATGGCCGTGCCCGATCCTTCACGGTCCGAATCCTGAGACAGGGTGGAATAGTATCCCGCCACCAGGTCCCCGAACCGCACGCTGTTGCTCTTAAAAGCAGTCGTGTTCACGTTGGCGATGTTGTCGCTCACCACCGTCAATGCGGTGGCGCTGGCGTTGAGTCCGCTGACGCCGATGTTCATGGCTTGGCTGATTCCCATGGCTGACCTCCTTGACCTTATTGGAGAACTGTCTCTTCTCCGTTTGTATACATCTCCCGGCTGTTCACGATGCCGCGGCCGTTTGGCCGTCCGCCGTGCCCAAAGCGGGCGTTTCGACGGTGGTGATGAGGCTCACCGGCACGCGAATGCCGCTGTTGTGGTCCAACACCACGTAGTTCACGCCCTGTTCCATGAGGAAACCACAGACGTTGCCCATGACCAAGGGCAGGGCGGC
The DNA here is from genome assembly GCA_037481835.1 of Desulfosoma sp. Lineage (GTDB taxonomy): Bacteria > Desulfobacterota > Syntrophobacteria > Syntrophobacterales > DSM-9756 > Desulfosoma. Next base: position 62,164 of record JBBFKW010000002.1, read on the forward strand.
GACGGATTCCCCGGAAGGTCCCAGGGCTTCCACGGAGAAAGTGTATTCCCCGTCGGGCAGGGATTTCCCTTGGTCGTCTTTTCCGTCCCAGGCAAAGTCGTGCCGGCCTGCTTGGAGGGATCCGAGGGAGAGGGTTCGCACAGTCCGGCCGGCGCTGTCGGTGATGACGACCTTCACGGTGGCCGGGCTCTGCAGGTCCAAGCCCGCTCGGGAGACCGTGCCGTTTTTCAGCTGCAGGCGATTGTCCTGGGCGACGATGGTTTTTCCCAGCAGCTGCACTCCCATGGCGTTGTTGATGGAGATGAGATAATTCTGCTGTGCCTTGAGTTGGGCGTGCACCTGGGTCAGTTTTTCCACGGTGCTGAACTGCGCCAACTGGGCAGCCATCTCGTAGGCCGCCATGGGGTTCGTGGGGTCTTGATGCTGCAGCTGCGTCGTGAACAGCAAAAGAAACGCGTTCATGTCCGACAAGCTCGTGCCCCCGACCGCCCCGGTGATGGGGGGTGTCTCGGCTGCTTGCGTCAGGGCTGGAACCGATGCGACTGCCATGAGGGGTCTCCGTTCTTCAACCGGGTTCTAGACGCGGACACTCAGGGCTCGGCCGAGCCCGGCGTCAAAGACGTGCAGGACGTTCATGAGGTTTTCGCCTTCGTCGCCTTTCCACGGCTTGGACGGCGTCCGCGGTTCGTCATGGGCCCATCGGGCGAGATTGCGCTCGGCAAAGGCCGTGTTTTCCTGGCGCACATCCACGGAAAACCGGCTCAACTGAAGGCCGTGTTCCGCAAGGACTTCTTTGAGCGATGCTGTATTGCGCTGGAGGATCTCCCGCGCCTCGGGATGTTCCGCCTGGACAACGGCGCTCACGCGCGTGCCGTCCGTTTCCACGCGAAGGAAAAGCTTGCCGAGGCTTTCCGGCTGCAACTCCAGCGTCATGAAACTTTTGCCACTTCGAGCCCAATGAGAAAGCTTTTGGCCGAATTCCCTGGGCCAGTCGGCGTTGAGAAAGGACAAGGTGGCTGAAGGACTCGAAGACATCGTTCGGTCCATGGGGGCTGCCGCCGGTTCTGAAAAGACCAACCCTTCGGCGGAACCCTGATAAGCTGCCTGGAAAAGGGCATTGCCGTTCTCACGGGGGCTTTCGCCGAATGGGGACGAGTCGCCCGCCGGCGATCCCGAACCTTTTCCTAGGTCGTGTCCGAAAAGGCGCCTTTCCGTGAAAAGGTCTTCTGCATTTGCAGCATCAAAAGGCTTTGAAAAATCGGAAAATATTTCGTGCACCTCGTCGGCCATGTTCAAGGAAGCGGCTGGACTGGCGTCTGAGCTCTCAACAGGGTCATAAGCAGTCCTAGACTGAACGCTGGAAACTGTCGCGCCGTGGGGTGCCGTTCCAATCAGCGGGGCTGAAGGCCGATTGAAGATCTCCCAAGGCGGGAGGTCTCGATCCGGGAGGTCGAAGGCACCCTCAGGAGAGGGTAGAGGCACAGAGGGAAGGGTCTCTTTGTCCGGGGTCACGCCGAGCCCTGCTTTCCAAAGAATTGGACCCTGAGGAGATGCAGAGCGTGGAAGCGGCCGCGCAAGGTCTTGAGAAATGCCTTCAGGGAAAATGGGAAGGGCACTATGGAAAGCTTCAGAGCTGTTGGATTGGATGTCGGCCCCCAGGAAATCCGCCTGGGGATGGGGCTGACGATTTTCTGCATGGAGCGAAGAATCCGCCTCGCCGTACGTGGCCTCGTCGGCTTCGGCGTTTTCCGACGTTTTCCACTCATCCGTGGGCCTTCGCCAAAGGCTGAACGATCCGTCTGCCCAAAAATCTTTAAAATCCTCCGGAACGGAGTCGGAGACACCCGCAAGGCCTAACGCGTCTCGAGGGGAACCCCTGTCGCCCGGCGCAGAAAAGGTGTCCAGAGGCTGAGAGGCTGTGGGAATGTCCCGCCGGGTTTGGGCCCTTTCCATGAGGTTTTTTAGGGTCTCAATGACGCTTCGGCGATCATAGGCGGCCTGGGGCGCAAGATTTTCCGCATTGGCAAACGCCTTGTGCTTGTCGTCGGACCATCGGATCGTTTCGATGAGCTTTCGGAAAACTTCGGCGGGGATTTCCTCCCCGAACTCTCCTTCGGAAAAGGCCTCATGTTCGCCCTTTTCCAGCATGGCAATGAGGTCTTCCACCGGAAGAGCGCCTTGGTCTCCCGTGCGGTCCGCCGCCTTCCTTCTCGTTTCGGCCGAGGCGGAAAACGCGGCCAGGATTTCCTGAAGGAGCAGAGGATCGGCGATTTCCAGTTCCGGCTTTTCACTTTTGTCGACGCCGAAAAGCGTCCTTGGAGGTTCGGACAATCGCTCATTGAGCCGCTTCCGCACAGCCAGAGTGTTCCCTCCGGTCTGAGTGGAAACCGGAACGCGACTCGAAGGTCCCCCGGTGAGAAGATCACTTTGGCGTCGCATTTCATTCTGGAACGAGCACGAAGCCATGGAACGACCGAGCCTCTGGCGTTCTTGGGACAGGAAACGGCTCACCAATTCTGCATGGTTGATGGACAATCCCTTCATGCCCGCCCTTCTCTCTCGCCCACGTGAAAGACTCTCGGTTTCTCTCTCGCGAGGCCCTTAGAGCAAGGGCGATGCCAGGGGGAAAGTTGTCGAAGAAAGATAGAAAATACAGGTAGATAGTGTTTTTATGGTGCGAGTGGGCAAATGCAATGGGGGAAATTTTTTCTCGGTGCCGAGCAAAACGTGCCTGCGACCCGCTCGTTTCGCGGGCCGCAGGGCGGTGCTTTCATCGAGAGTCCCTTTTGGGCGGGATGGTCTGGGAGGGGGGAATTCGGGGGCAATCAGCGGCCGGTCAAAGCCCGAGAGATCTTGGCGGCTTTTTTGGTTTCCATGGATGCGAGGATCTTAGCGACCTGATCGGGACTCATGAGGCTGATGACTTTCACGGCCAAGGGTTCTTCCAGGGATTCCAGAAGCTGGCCGGCTTCTTTGGGTTTCATGTTGCCGTAGATCTTGGCCAGAGCCTGAACTTGGGCGTTTCGGGCTTGCTCCCGTTCTTCTCGAAAGGCCTGGATTTCTTGCTGGGCCTGTTTGATCTTGTCTTGGACGGCGATGAGCTCTTTGAGGCGGTTTTCGATTTCCTGTTCCATTTCCCGAAGCCGGGCTTCCCTTTCTTTCAGCTCCATTTCCTTGGATTCGAGGAGCCTCTTCTGTTCGCGCATGGCGGCCCACGTCTCCGGGCTGACGGTGGAAACGTCGGCGGTGTCCCTGACTTCCTTTGGGGGGTCGGCCTTGGGGGAGACGGCGGCGTGAGCCGTCATGCGCGACGTTTCCTGAGCATGAACATCAGGAACGGCCATGGCTTTCGGAGCCTGAGCGAAGAGACCGGGCCATCCCGGGAAGACTCGGACGGCCGTGAGGGAGACCTTGCAGAGCACCAGGAAGACCAGAGCCGCCAAGGTCACCTTGATGAAGGGGCGTCCCTTGGGGTTTTCTCGCCCCGCATCCCCGTCACGGGAGGGAGTTTTCGTGGATGGGGCCCCCGTCAAAGGAGCGGACGGCGAATTCGTCGAGTTTTTTCTGTTCTCTTTTCTTTTGATGCCATCGGAACTTTTCATAATCGACCTCTTGGAGGCGTTCCAGCTTTTTCACCTCTTGATCCCTTTCCAGGAGCAGCCTCTGCTTTTCTTGGACATGGCGCCGGGCGGCGTCCCTGGCCGCCTTAAGTCTTAGCAACTGCTGTTCCAAGACGGCGAGGTACCTTTGGAAGGCGAGATGTTCTCCCAGGGAAAGGCCGTCCCGGGCCCGTTCCTGCCAGCGCACTCGATAACTTGCCAAGGTTTCTTCCGTTTCGGCGACAAGCCTTTCCGCTTGGGCGGCCTGTTCCACCGCCCGCGCCAGGGCGACCTGGGCTTCCCGAAGCTGATGCCGGCGGTGAGCCAAAAGTTTGGCGAATCGAAACACGAACGCCACGGGTCTTGCTCCAGGTTATTCGCTGTGAAAGAGTTCCTTCAGAGCGCGGTGGGCGTCTTCGATGGAACAGCGTTCTTCTACGGGCTGGCGCAGATAATCGTTCAGCTTGTCGATCATCTGCACGGCATAGTCCGTCGCCGGGTGACTGCCCCGCACGTAGGCGCCGATTTGGATCATGTCCTCACTGCGTTTGTAGTCTGCGAAGATTTCAATGAAGCGGGTGGCGAGGGTTTTGATTTCGGGGTCCAGGATGCGGTCTGTCAATCGGCTGACGCTTTTCAGCGGATGGATGGCCGGGTAGTGGCGACGTTGGGCCAAGTCCCGATCGAGCACGATATGGCCGTCCAGGATGGAGCGGACCGTATCGGCGATGGGATCGTCCAGATCGTCTCCTTCCACGAGGACGGTGTAGATGCCTGTGATGCTCGCCCTGTCGAAACTTCCGGCCCGTTCCAGCAGCTGAGGCAGAAGACCGAAGACGCTGGGCGGGTATCCCTTCGTTGCGGGCGGTTCCCCGGCGGCCAGGCCGATTTCTCGGGCGGCCATGGCGAATCGCGTGACGGAATCCATCATGAAGAGGACATCCAGCCCCTGGTCCCGGAAGAATTCGGCGACGGCGCAGGCCACGTAGGCGGCCCGCACCCGCACCGTGGCAGGTTGATCGGACGTGGCCACGACGACCACCGAGCGGCGCCGGCCGTCTTCGCCCAATTCCGATTCCAGAAATTCGTTGACCTCCCGGCCTCGTTCGCCGATCAGGGCGATCACGTTCACCGGAGCCGACGTGTAACGGGCCATCATGCCGAGGAGCGTGCTTTTGCCTACCCCCGATCCCGCAAAGATGCCCATGCGCTGGCCCTTGCCGATGGGCAAAAGGGCATTGATGGCACGAATGCCCACGTCCAACTGTTTGGAAATGATGGGCCGGGTCAGGGGGTTGGGCGTGGGGGTGCGCAGAGGATAGGGGATGCCGTCGGAAATCGGACCGGCGTCGTCCAAGGGTTGAGCCATGCCGTCGATGACGCGGCCCAGGAGAGCGAGGGACACGGGGCACGTCGAGGATTTCGGGTCCAGGGCGACCCTGTCTCCGGGGGCCAGGTTCCGCAGAGGCGACAGGGGGCTGAGCTTGAGGCGCCGCCCGACGAAACCCACGGTTTCGGCGACCACGGGAGGCGCCTCGTCTCGTGGAAAAATACGGCAGATGTCGCCAACGGTGGCTTCCAAGCCGACGGCTTCGATGAGATTGCCGACGACGGCGGACACCTTACCGTAAATCGTCCAGGGCGCCGCTTCGTTCACCGCGGCGAGCGCCGGCCTCAGGCCGAGGTAATCGTCGGGGGCTGCGGTGGGGGATTCAGCTTGGGCTTTCATGGGCGAAGAGGACCTCGCGCAAATTTTTCAGCCGGGTTTCCACCAGCGCATCGATTTCCTGGAGGGCACTGTGCACCCGGCAGCCCCCTCGGCTGATGTGGGGATCCAGTGCGATCCTCACCGTCCCGGCGCCTTCCACCGGCGCCGATAACCATCGCTCCAAGATGCTGTGTTTTTGTAAAAGATCCCGATCCTTGGGGTGGAGAACGATGGTGATGGCCTGGGATCGGTCCATGTGATCGAGAATTTCATCCACAAGCTTTTCCAAAACGGAAGGATTCACAGTAACGGCGGCCTGGAAAAGATGCCGGGAGAGGGCCAAAGCAGCCTCGAGGAGCCACTGGCGGTAATCGCCGAGGACCCGGGCAGGCAGCGCCTCCAGGGAAACCGCCACAGCGTCCAAGCGCTCCCGTATTTTTTCGATGCTGCTTGCGCCGAAGGCGTAGCCGTCCTTGCGTCCCTGTTCGTATCCCTTTTGGTAAGCTTCCCTTTCCAGTTCTTCGGCGCGCCTTTCCGCCTCCAACAGGCGCTGGCGGATCACCTGTTCCAATTCGTCCAGAGGGTTCGCGCCATCGGCCTCGCCCTTGGAAGCGTCCTCGCGAGGGCTCGAGAAAGGATCCGCCGGGTGGCGGCCTTCGCCGGGTTCGGCTTCCAGCGGTTCGAAGGCAAAGCGTGTCCAGCCTGCTGGGGCGGTTCCTTTGAGCACTTTAAACGAGGGCATCGCCTCCGTCTCCTCTGGCCAGCATGAGCCGACCTTCCTTTTCCAGCTTGCGCGCCACGTTGAGGATGTTGCGCTGTGCCGCTTCCACGTCGCTCAAGCGCACTGGGCCCATGACCTCCATGTCTTCCAGGAGCATCTGGGCGGCCCGTTGGGACAAATTCTTGAGGATCTTCTGCTTGACTTCCTCGGAAGCGGTCTTGAGGGCCAGGGTCAGGTCTTCGTTGCTGATTTCCTTCAAAAGCTCCCGGATGCCCGAGTCGTTGACGTTTACCAGATCGTCGAACACAAACATGAGGTTGCGGACGCTGTCGGCAAGCTCCGCATCGTAATCTTCCAGGGCCTGCAAGATATTGTCGCTGGTGCGGCGATCGCAGCGGTTTAGGAGTTCCGCCACCGTCTGGACGCCGCCTACGACCTTGTAGCCTTCATCGGCCATGGACAGAAGTTCCTTCTCCAGGACTTCATCCACTTCACGGAGCAAATCGGGCGGAACCGTTTCCAGCGTGGCGATCCGGTTCGTCACTTCAAACTGCAGATTTTCGGGAAGAAGCGACAGCACTTCGCTCGCCTTCTCATGTTCCAGGTGGACAAGGATGATGGCGATGGTCTGAGGGTGTTCGTTCTTGATGAAATTGGCCAGCACCCGCGAATCCACGTCCTGCAGGTTCTTGAACGGGATCTTTTGGTTTTCCTCTTCGATCTTGCTCAGTACCGCCCCGGCTTCCTCCGGAGGGAGCACGGCCGGCAGAAGCTTTTTCAAGAAGATGTTGCCGGGGATTTGGACAGGTTGTTCGCGTTCCAGGTTCTGGAGGAACTCTTTGAGCAGTTCATCCACGGTGTCGTTGCCCACCGTGTCCAAGCGGGCGATTTGGGAGCCCAGCTTTTGGATTTCCTGAGGGGTGAGGTTCTTGAGGATTTGGGCGGAACCTTTTTCCCCCAATGCCAGGAGCACGGCGGCCGCTTTCTGGAGACCCGTGAGTTTCGCCATGGCCTAGGCCTCCTCGCGCATCCAGGAGCGGATGATGTGCGCCGCCTGCATGGGGTTTTCCTCGACAAGGGCAATGACCCGGTCCCGCAAAGGCAGGGCGTGCGGCCCTTCAAGCAGTTCTTCCGACGCTCCTTCGGGAAGGGCGGGAGGCAACTGGGGCGCTGCGGCGTGCTCACCCATTTTCTGAAACCGCTTCATGAAAGGGCGGACCACGAAGGCAAAGACCAAGACCGTGAGAAGCACGTTCAAAAGGAGCTGCTGGTGCTTTCGCAGCAAAGCCACGTACTTGTTTTCCACAGCCAGGGGCCCCGTCTGGACGTCTTCGCCGGCAAAAGCCACATTGGAGACGGTCACCTGATCCCCACGACCGTCATCGAATCCCACGGCTTTCTTGACCAGCTCTTCAAGGGTCTTTAGCTCTTGCGGGCTCCGACCCACAAAAACTTTTTCCGCAGCGCCGTTCTGCCCCGCCTGCGTCTGATAGGGGCCGTCCACGATGACGGCCACGGAAAGCTTCTTGATGGTTCCAGGAGAGCGCACGATTTGGCGGTTCACTCGGTTGATCTCGTAGTTGACCGTTTCTTTTTGCCGGTTGAAACTCTTTTGCTGCTTTTCCTCCGATTCCAAGACCTTGCCTTCGATGTTGATGGGAGCGTCCGGGTTGCCTCGAGCTTGGGGGGAGGCCCCTTGGGAATTTTCCAGGGTTCGTTGCTGGCTTCGAACGACGGCGCTGTCAGGGTCATAGACATCTTCGGCGATCTGGATGCGGCTGAAATCCAGCTCTACGGACACCTGCGCCACAACCTTGTCCATGCCCACCACCCTGGCGAGCATCCCTTCCACTTTGGATCGCAATTCTTCTTCCAGCCGGTTTTTGATTTCCCATTGGGCCGGGCTCATTTCCTGGCCGTCCCCATTCCCTTCCTTCTTATAGAACACCTTCCCGTCGGTGCTCATGATGGTGACATTTTCGGGATCCAGCCCCTTGACGGCGCTGGAGACCAAATGGGCCACGGCCTGGAGCTGTTTGGATCCGAGCTTGGCTCCCGGCTTCAGCTTGAGGAAAACCGACGCCCGGGGCGGCTTTCGATCCTCGACGAAAAGCGTCTCTTCCGGCAGGGTCAGATGGACCCGGCATTCCTGGACTTCTTCCATCTGGGAAATGGTGCGGCCCAATTCGCCCTGGAGGGCTCTTTGGTAATTGATCTGCTGGACGAATTCCGTGCTTCCCAACCGCTGCTGGTCGAAGATTTCGAAGCCGACACCGGACCCTTTGGGGAGGCCTTCGGAGGCCAACACAAGGCGCGTCTCGTAAAGTTTTTCCTTGGGGACGGAGACGGCGTGGGATCCCGTCAGCTTATAGGGAATCTTCTTCTCTTTGAGGACATTGACGACAGCGGCCAAGTCGGCTTCGGACAAGTCCGAAAGAAGCGGCGCATAGTCCACTCGATTGAAAGTGTAAACAAGGTAAGCCAAACTGCCGGCGAGCAGGAGGGTGGAGCCGATGGAAAGGATTTTTTGAGGAAGGGATAGGTGCGCGAAGCTTTCGCGGGCCTTGCTGAAAATGAGTCTCAATTTGTCCATGATTCGCACGCCTCTTTTTCACGGTTCTAGAACTGCATGCGCATCACTTCGTGGTAGGCTTCCAAGGCCTTGTCCCGGACACGCATGAGCATCTTCAGGCCGATCTCCGCTTCCTGAAGCACGATCATGCTTTCGTGGATGTTTACCGCACCGCGAAGGGCGCCGTCTTCCATGGCCTTTTCGGCGTTGTTTTGAAGCGTGTTGACCTGTCCCACGGCGTTTTTGAGTTCCGCGGCAAAGGAGGGTTCCCGGCCGGATCCCGGTGCGTCGCGGAGCACCTCGACGGCTTTAGGGGTTTCGCTCCAGGGGCCTTGGATACGCATGGAATCGCTCTCCTATGGCGCCTCAGCGGCCCAGTTCCAGGGCCTTGAGGGCTAGGGTTTTGGCGGTGTTCAGCGCAGCCAGGTTGGCTTCGTAGGAACGGGCGGCGTTGAGCATGTTGGCCATTTCTTCCACGGGGTTGATGTTTGGCAGGCGCACCATCCCGTCGGCGTCGGCATCCGGATGGTTCGGGTCGTAGACCATCTTAAAATCCCGCCCGTCCGGCACGACGGCGACAACGTCCACCCGTTCCAGTTCCCCTTCCGCCGCTTCGCGCAGGAGGGCGTCGAAACTTTCATCGTTCGGCACACTTTCGTAGATCAAGGTCTTGCGGCGATAGGGCGTTCCTTCGGCGGTTCGGGTCGTGTTGATGTTGGCCAGGTTGGCCGAAAGGACGTTGATCCACGCGCGATGGGCCCGAAGTCCCGATGCGCTGATTTTCATGGAAGTTTCAAAGTCCATCAGCGCCCTCCTTCGATGGCTGTGCGCAGCAGGGTAAACTTCTTGTTGAGCAGGGTCAGCATGAACTGGTACTCCACGCTGTTGTGCGCCAGAAGCGTCATTTCCGCGTCCAAATCCACGGGACCCGTTTCCACCACTTCGGGCTCCTTGAGGATGTCTTCCACGGATGAGGGATCGCGATGAAGGGGCGATGTGCGCACCAGAGAAATCCCGCCTTCTTCCAGCGACTCCTTCAAGGCGTCCTCGAAGGACAAACGCTTGGCCACGTAACGCGGCGTGTTCATGTTGGCCAGGTTGGCGGCCGCAACCTTCTGGTTGAGGGCGCTCAGGTTGAGCCGGTCCTCCATGAGCCCCACGGTGCGATCGATGGGATGTGTCCCTGCCATGGCCTCCTCCAACGATGATCTTCTCAACTCTTATCCCACAGGGGCGCGGGAATTGCGCCTTCCCGACTCCGTTTTTCAGGAGTTGCAAGGCCTATACCAGAGCCCAGGTGCCGTTTTTCATGGACACGGCGGGTTCCCGGCCCGGGGATTCCTGGAGATCGCCAAATCATTGACGAGGTGGGAGCCCCCGGAGTGTGTCAAGCGCCTGACGATTCGGTGCGGAGGGCCTCCGGAAAATCTTGGGCGTATTCATGGAGTTTGTTTCGAAGGGTTCGGACGCTGATCCCCAGGATTTCGGCGGCTCGGGTGCGGTTTCCGTCGGTTGTGGCCAGAGCCTTTTGGATCATGCGGCGTTCCATGTCTTCCAGGCTCATGAGGGGAAACGGCCCTTCGGGGGTGTCTTCCACAGGGTCCAATTCCAGGTCGTCGGGTTCCAAAACGGGCCCTTCGCAGAGGAGCACGGCCCTTTGCAGGACGTTTTCCAGTTCCCGCACGTTTCCGGGCCAGGTGTAGGCCTGGAGCTTTCGAATGGCTTCCTCGGAGGCTTTCCGCGCGGAAGAGCCGTGGATTTTTTCGAAGCGCCGCAGGAAGTATTCCACCAGCACGGGGATGTCGTCCAAGCGCTCACGGAGGGGTGGAATTTTCAGGGGAATCACGTTCAGCCGATAATAAAGGTCCTTGCGGAAGCGCTGTTCTTTTACCGCTTCCGCCACGTTGAGGTTGGTGGTGGTGAGGACCCGCACATCGATGGGGACGGGGTAGCGGCCGCCAAGGCGGTCGATTTCCCCTTCCTGCAGGACACGCAAGAGTTTGGCCTGGAGGTGGATGGGGATTTCGGTGATTTCGTCCAGGAGAAGCGTTCCCTGATGGGCGAGTTCGAACTTGCCTTTGCGCAACCGGTTGGCTCCCGTGAAGGCGCCTTTTTCGTAGCCGAAAAGTTCGCTTTCCAGGAGGCTTTCGGGCAGGGCCGCGCAGTTGACGGCCAAGAAGGGGCCGCGGGCCCGGTGGCTGTGCCGGTGAATGTAGCGGGCGAAGAGTTCCTTTCCCGTGCCGCTTTCTCCCTGGATGAAAACCGTGGCGTTGCTGGTGGCCACCTTGAGGGCGACGGCTTTGAGTTTCAGCATGGCGGCGTTGCGGGTGATGATCTCATCGCCCGATGCCCATTTAGACGGGGCGGCCTCCCGGGCCTCGCCTTGACGGCGCTCGTCCAGCCATGCCAGGGTTTGCATGAGTCGTTCGCGGCTTACGGGAAGGACCCAAAAATCCTGGGCGCCTCGTTGCATGGCCTGGACGGCCAGTTCCAGGGAAGGCTCGGCGCTGAGGACGATGACGGGGAAAGAATCGTCCAGGGACTGGACGTGTTCAAGAAATTCCAAGGCCTCGGCCCCCGTGCCGTTGACGGCGATGAAAGCCGCCTGGGGAGGGTCTTTTTCCAGGAGCGACAGGGCCTGGGGCACGGTTCTGACCACGGTGCACCGGTGCCCCAGGTCTTCTACCATGGAGCGCACCGGGGAGGCCGGGGCCGGCCGACTTTCCAGCAGAGCCACGTGCATCGGATCCATGGTCCCTTTCTTGCGATCCAGGAGGGCTGCGCTTTCGGTCGTCATGATGCCCCCCCGTCCTTTTCCATCATCTGGGGAGTGGGCGGCTGCAGCCTGAGGGAGTCCAGTTTCTGCTTGGCCGCGGTTTTCCACAGCTTCTTGGGGGACTGAAGCAGTTCCGCGAGGATTTTTTCCGCTTGGTCTTTCCGGCCTTCTTTGAGCAGCAGGACAGCCTTCTGGTACGTGAGCTGGTTGCGCAAATCGTCCGACTGCACCTTGGCGATCCCCAGGTCCAGCAACCGGACGGCTTGGTCATACTGGCGGTCTTTCTCGCGCACCCGACTGGCCTTGAGGCTCAACGCGACGAGGAGCGACGGGTCCTTCCAGTCGGATCGGTCGAGGCAGCGTTCGGCCCACGGCATGGCGGCGTCTTCTTTTCCCGTTTCCAAGTAACTGAGCGCGAGCATGGCCGCCAGATCCGTGGGGCAGTGATCCGGGCCGCCCCGCTGTTTGGCGAGACCTTCCACGGAACGGATCACGGAGGCGTAATCTTTCTGGGAAAAGGCGATCCGGGCCAAAAGTTCGTCTTTGGCGTCCCTAAGAGAGCCGTCGGTGACGGCCAGGCACAGGGATTTGGCTTTGTCCACCTGCCCCATTTCATAGGCCGTGCGGGCCACGGCCAGCTTCCACAGATCCTTGGGGTCCTTTTGCGCCAGGAATTCGTAGAGCGCCATGGCATCGGGACAGTACCCTAAGGATTCATAAGCCTGGGCGACGCAGGATAGAGCTTCCAGCCCGTCGTCCTCCTGGAACGCGAAGGGATCTTCTCCGTAGAGGTCGATGACTCCCTTGGCGTCCCCCGCTTCAAAGCGCTTCTTGACAAGAGAGTGAAGAACCTTCTGGCGGAGCCGGCGTAGGTCGTCATAGACAGGCGCCTTGTCGGCGGACTTCAAGGCGGCGTCGATCCGCTGCAGGCTCAGTTCCGCCTGCCCCGCGAGGTAGTCCCCGTAGGCCAGCTTGAACTGCACGAAATGCTTGAGCGGTCCCGCCAGCGGCCGGGATTCCAAGTCCTTGTAAATTTTAAAAGCCTCTTCCTGCAGTTCGCCGCCTTGGGATTCGTAGTATTCGGCCTTTCGAAGCCGCCCGATGAGATCCCCCTCGGAATCGGGGTAATGGACTTGGATGTGTGCATAGAGTTTATCGGCTTGAGCTCGGTTTCCCTCGTGAAGGTAACTTTCGGCGATCCGTGCCAGGACGATGTCCTTGTCCGGGATGTCCGGGGCCAGGTTGAGGTAGCGAATGAGCGAGGTCCGGCTCGCTGCGAAATCCTTCAGAGCGAACGCCGCTTCCCCGATCGTTCTCAAGATTTCGGGTTGTTGCAGGTAGGCGTCGGGATGGGCCTCCGTGAGGCGCTTGAGAATGTCCAAGGCTTCGGACGCTTTTCCTGCCCGGACATAGACTTGGGCCGTGCCCAGGCGCGATCGGATGAAGTCGTCGGGTTTCAAGGGAAACTTGTCCGCTTCCTGAAAAGCCTTGAGCGCCTCCAAGGGGTTGCCGCGCGCGGCATGGATTTCGCCCAACCGAATCCAAGCCCGGGCGGTGCTTTCGTCGCGGGGATGCTCGTCGATAAGACGCTGGTAGTAGCGCTCGGCCTTTTTCACATCACCGGCCTTATCCAAGACCTCGGCCGAGCGCAGCAAGGCCAAAGGCCGGCGCGGGTTTTGCGGATCTTTCTGCACGGCCTTTTGGTATGCGGCGACGATCTGTTCGGCGGTTTCCGGAAGAGCCCCTTTGAGCCCTTCGTACGTCATGTCTGCAATGTCGAAAGGAGATCCAACCTCGATGGGTCGAACGATTCTCTTGGCATGGACTCCGGGTTCTTTGTCTTTGGAAGATTTTTCCAATGAGGGGCCTTCAGAGCGGGGCGCCGTCGTCGGGTCGGGTGCCGCCCCTTGGGCGGAGGCCGTCGCATCGCCGGGCACGGACGCTGCGGACGCGAGAGAGGATGAAGATGCTTCGCTTTTTGATTCGGCGGGTGACTGCGCCTGGAGTTTTTCCGGTTCTTTAAACCGCAGCGCGCTCACGCCGGGCAACCCGAAGTCGATGACCACGCGATAGCCGTCTTGACGGTGCTGCTCATCTTCCAGGGTGAAAACTTTAGCCTGCGTCATGTCTTCTTTGAGAAAAACCCTGAGCTGGGGCTCCGGACCGTCCTTTTGAAGGAGAAGTTTTTGGATCTTTCCCCGAGGGGTTCGAGGAAGGATCTTGCGGGTCTCGGGGCTTTCCAGCGCGCCGAAAGAGATGGCCCATTGGCGATCCGCGAGGCGGGAGACCGCGATCGGTCGATCGCCCGTGCACTGCACCACAAGGCGCGTGTGTGTGGGATGAAGGCCGATGCGCACCTCCTGGAGCACGGTCGCCCCCCAGGCCGGAAAAGCAAGGAAGACGTTCAGGAAAATGACGGCAGCCCGCATCCTTTTTCGGTTCATGGCGCTCCGTCCTCTGTAAGGATTCCCCGCATCCAGGGTTTTCACAAAAAGGGCCAGCCCCCGGCCGCTCGGGCTGTTCGGCGAAGCATCCCCGGCCGTCGGCGCCCATTGCGCTTCTCTAGGGCGAAAAGCTTGCAGCCTTGTGGATCCCTGCACCAATTTAGCAACGGGCATACCAATCCTAAGGCGAAGGCGGAGCGGCCTTGGACGCCATCCGCATGGCCGGCAGGCCCGCTTCCAGCCAAGGGTTCGTTCGCTGTGCTCCTCTACAAGGACACGGCGGCGCCGAACGACGGAGACCGTCTTTTGGTCCCTTGCTTCGCGTGGAGGAGCCTGTCCGAAATCGTGAGCCGGAGGGGGGCTTGGCGCGGGACCGAGGTGTTCCGTCCAGCCGGGAGGGTGTTGGGGTTCGCTGGGATGCAAACCCCAACACGATTCCAAGGGTTTCCACCACCTGAGACCGAGATGTAGGTTGGGGTGAGCGCAGCGAACCCCAACACGAATGGCCGCATTTCCAGCAAATTATTGACTCTCGCTTGCGCGGGAGTGACGGCCTGAGGCGCTTTCGGACACGCCCCTTGGCCTTGCCTGCGGGGGAAAAACGGCGATCCCCTTGGGGCAACGTGCAGATTGTCAAGAAAATGACGATGGGAAGGGCGGTCTCGGGGCCAAGGCCCCGAGACCCTGAGGAAAGGCGGCTTTAGGCGTAAAGGCCTTTGATGTGGCGGTGGAGTTCGCGGGTTTTTTCCATGCGGGCGCGATCCCGGTCCAGGGCGATGGCGTTCAGTTCCTCTTGGAGCGGCACGAGCGCGGGATCATCATGGGGCTTTCCCGCACGATGGGCGTCGATCATGGCACGGTAAAGAGCGATCATCCGGCTGATGAGGCTCACCGCGTATTCGCGTCCCTGGACCTTGAGCGTGGTCAGGCCCAGGTCCATGTAGTCCCACAGTTCCTTGCCGTTGATGGCGAAGGCCACGTTGGGGTGGCGGCGGATCCGATCGTTGATGCTTTGAATTTCCTGGTCGCTTCGGCCGCGCTTTTTCAGCACCTTTTCCCTTTGTTCGTCCGTCAAAAGGCACAGGCGGAAGCAACTGCCGCTTCGGTCCGGCCAGCCTTCGTATTCTACGATTTCGTTGCCGTCTTCATCGTAATAAATCTTCTTGATGTAGGAATCGCTGATGAGCTCGTGGAAACTGCAGTTGCCCACGCCGCCGACGCAGCGATTGCCGTGGATGAGCACTTCCGTGCCCACCCCTTCCGCATCGGCGTCCGCCTTGAAGCGGCGGAGCTTTTCCACTGTATTGATTTCCGTGCTCGCGACAATCTGGTGCACGCCGTAAGCCTTGTATTGGGCGATTTGGGACCGGGTCTGGATGTTGCACCCCACGCTGGCGTGGATGACCAATTCCGGGAAATTTTGAGCGACCATCTGCATGACCGCCGGGGTTTTGACGATGATACCCTCCGCGCCCCATGCGGCGTACTTGGCGATCTTTTTCATGGCGAGCATGAATTTTTCTTCGGGGATTTCCGCATTGAGCGCCACGCGGATTTTTCCTTTGAACGGCTTGGCGACTTCGACGGCCTCCCGGATTTGGGAATCTTCCATTTCCCACGCGCACTTTCTGCGGCTGAACCCTTTGGATCCCACATAGACTGCATCGGCGCCGTTCTTGAGCACGCCTTCCACCATTTCAAGACTGCCACCCGGGGCCAGCAGTTCGTTCATAGGGGCCTCCTTTGACCAATGACTGCCGCTCGCACTGAAAGAGAGCAGGACATGACGGTTGGTTTTCATCCTAATGAAATGGCTCGCCGAACGCAAGACCCTCATGGTTGCTCCAACCGTCTGCGCACCGAAGAAAATAGGGCTTGCCCATAAAGCTTTGGACAGTGTAAGCGATCCTGCGACAAGGATGGACTTCATGGGCGATGGCTAAGAAAGGCTCGGTGGGCCGCCAAGGAGCGCTTGAACTTTCTTTCCTCGGATCGGGGCGAACCGGCACGCGGGATTTCCAGCGCGCCGAGCCCGCTTCACGGCGGGACCGTTCCCGGGGTGAAGAAATGCCTGCCAGTTTCGGGCTTGCGCCCGAACGGAAATCCATGGGAGGAAAAAACTACGAGGAGGCAGCCGATGAAAAGGACGATACGGCGTTGGATCCCGGCAGTTGTCGCGGCAGCCGTCGTGTTTTTCGCAACGATCCCTTCGGCCAAGGCCCTGAACGCTCCGGAGGCGCTCGTGGAGCGGGCCCGCGTGACGCTGGACAGCTTGACCTCCGATCCCAACTTTTCCTGGCTTAAGAACTACCTTCGATACGCCCGCGGCGTGCTCATCGTTCCTCAGTTTTTCAAAGGGGGTTTCATTTTTGGGGGATCGGGCGGCTCCGGTGTTTTTCTCGCACGGGACCCCCAAACCGGCGCATGGAGCGAGCCCGTTTTCTACACCATGGGCGGCGGAAGCATCGGCTTGCAGATCGGCGCCAGCGCGGCGGAAGTGATCCTCATGGTCCGGACCGATCGAGGGGTTGAGGCCTTTTATTCTTCCACATTCAAACTCGGCGCGGACGCTTCGGCCGCCGTAGGCCCCGTGGGGATGAGCATGGAAGGATCCACCCCCCATAACCTGAGCGCCGATATCCTCTCGTTTGCCAAAGCCAAAGGCCTCTATGCCGGCATCTCTCTCGAGGGCGCCGTCCTCAAGGTTCGAGACGATTGGAACCTCGAATACTACGGCAAGGCTGTCGGCCCGATGGACATTATCATCCGAAAAGCGGTGAGCAACCCTCGATCGGTGCCCCTTCAGCAGCGCCTGGAGGCCATCGCTTCGGGGCGCTGAGCGCCCCCACGGGCCCGCCCCGACAGGTTCCCAGGCGCTTGTCCGAGAATGCCGATTTTGGTGCTTTATGGCATCCTAACTATCTGAATTTACGTTGCTCAGATCGGCAAGAATCGAGTTCTCAGACAGCCTCCCAGGCGCTTGTCCGAGAACTCCGCAAACCGCCCCTCCCGCGCAGGCGGGAGTCCATCACCTCATTGAAATCCAGAAATTCATGTTGGGGTTCGCTGCGCTCACGCCAACCTACGGGTTGGCGTTCCAGGTTGGCTCGATCCGGTGTCATGCGGAAGGCGAGCCGCGTTCTCCAGTCCAGGGGCTTAGAGAAGCATTTCAGCCGGCCCGACGAAGGCCGTTCAGGGAACCACCTGGAATCCGGGGGGGAGAGCATTCCGGACGAGGTCGGCGATCCAAGTGTGCTCGTCTTGGAAACGGGCTTCATCGAGGGGTGACGCGTACCGGGAGGCGCCGCTGCTCGTCAGGCGGACGATATCCTCGGTCCAGGGCATGTCCCTTTCCAGGAAAAAGGATTTGAGCATGGCATTGAGCCGTTTCGAGGACACCCGGCTTCCGCTCTCTCGAACAAACCACCGCCTCGGCGCATACTGCCGCCGGTTTTCCAGGGCTTCGGCGATGGCATGCAGAAGGCACGCATCGGGCACGGCCGCTCCGGTTTCCGCGTTGAAGATCTCCGGCCGCATCCCCGCCATGGAGGCACTTGCGATGCAGGGAATATCGGAACGGAAATATTCCATCACGGCACGGCAGGCGTTTTCGTAGAGGGACAAGTGGACGCCGAGACGGCAGCGCGCCAAGAGGCCGGGAACATCGGATCGGCGCACGTTGGCGCGCACGGTGATCCGATGGTTCAAGGAGCGATCCGCGACGTAGCGCTGGAAAAGAGCCACGTTGTCCGGGCGTCCCCGTCCGAGAAAAAGCGCCGTTGTGCCGGAAAGCTCGGGTTGAGTGAGGAGATCCAGCATGAAGGTGTGGCGCTTTCGCGCCATGTCGTCGAAAGTGGCGTTGAAGACGATGTGGAAATCTTTCGGCCCTTCTGCCGGCACCACGGGAAGGTCTTCCAAAAAATCGCCGTGGGCCAGGGGGACGGAGACAGCACCGTCCTGGGTTGCAAGAAATGCAGCATCTTCGGGGCCACCCACGCCGAACAGGCACGGTTCCTCCAGGGCGCAAAAGTAACGCCACCAGCTGTGCCGCCACACCACGCCCATGGGAGGTTCCACAAAGAGGACGAACCGCCGGCTGATCCGGGAAAGAATCTCGGCGTCTGTCAGGAGGTAAGGCAGGGAAAAGAGGCGAAGGACGCCTTTTTCCCCATCCTTCTTGGGCTTCTTGAGGATTTGGATGAAATGGCGGACTCTGAAGATCCGATCAGCCTTATCGCGCCGCTTCCAATCCAGCTTTTTCCGTTCTTTTCGGAAAAAATCCGTAAGTTCCGAAATGGCGGAGGACGTTTTTCCCCCGTTGGAGCCGTTCTCGGCCCATGGAAAACGGGAAAGACCCGAGGGCTCTTTCGGAGAGGAAGTAAGATTCTGCCACGATGTCAGCCGACGCCATTGGCCGGGGTAGGGAAGGAGTGCGAGGGTCAAGCGCGCGTGCTCCCGCGCGGCCGGGTGGGGGGCGTCGGCGGCCAGCCGTTCCAAATGGGAAGCCGTGCGGCGCAGCCACGCGTAGGGGGCTCCCAGACCCGGGCCGGCTTCCAATCGGGGCCGGTGCCAAACAGTGAGTGCATCCAGAGCCCGCCACAGATCCCGGCGTAACTTCCCATGTTCGCCCGGCGTTTTTTCGCTCTCGAAAAAACCCGACTCCAAGGCCCTTTCAAAATCTTCCAAAAGGCGCAAAGCATCCTCATAGGCCATCCGCCGATCGGTCACGGCAGGACTCCATGCAGGGTCGCGAGAAGTCCGAAAAGGAGCAGGCAGCTCAGCATCTCGGCCCGAGGCCACGGAGGCACCTCCACGGGAACATCGTCTCGGTACCCGCGGGCGGCCAGGGCAAGCGCCGTGGATTCCGCCCGGTCCAAGGCTTTTCGAAAAAGGGGCAGAATCACCGTTTTCATGCGCCGATACGGGTTCTTGGATCGATCGGCCAAGCGGGCCCGGCAGGCCGTGCGGATTTCTTCCAAATCATCCAGAAGCGTCGCGAACAAGCGCATGGACAATCCGGCCATGACGGCGATCCTCCGTGCGGGGACGAAGGGGAAAGGCCTCAAAACCCAGAGGACGGCTCTTTGGACTTCCGAGGTTTTGGTCGTGGCCGTAAAGAAAACGGCCCAAAGAATCATGAGCGTGATCCGCCACAAGGAGACGGCAGCCGCGGTTACGGAAGGCGGCGGAAAAACTTCGGGGAGACTCTTGGGCAGCTTTTGAAGCGATTCCCACGAGGTGGCTTGCACTAAAAAAAGGAGAATGAGGAAGGGAGCCCACGCCCGGATTGTCCGGAGCGGAAGATGCCACGGCAGACGGGCGGCAGCCAGAAGAACGGTGAAGCCTCCCGTGACGACGCCGAAAACGACAGGTTTGCCACAAAGCAGCGCGCCGGTGACGGCAGCGATTCCGAAGAGCTTGGTGCGGGCATCCCAGCGATGGACGGCCGACGATCGTGGAATGTAGTGCAAAGCTAGTCGCACGGCCACGGCATGAGCCCTTTTCCCAAGAGAACCGAACATGGGGGACGAACCCCGTAGCGGCCAAGCTCGAGCGCCACCTCCTGCGGCGGGCCTGACCGAACGAGGGTTCCCTCGCGCAGCACCAGGACCCGGTCCACGTGGGCGATGACCTTTTCCACGTCATGGGTGGAAACCACCACGGTACGGCCTTCGTCCTTCAGACGCTTCATGGCACAAAGCAGCGCGCACGCCCCGTCCCAGTCCAAATGCGTGAACGGTTCGTCGAAGAGCACGACCTGCGGGTCCATGGCCAACACTGCCGCCAGGGCGACGCGGCGCTTCTGTCCCCCCGAAAGGGCATAGCACGGCTTTTCGGCTACCTCTTCCAAGCCGAAAAAGGCCAGGCTTTGAGCCACCCGGCGTTGCCGCTCCCCTGGTGGAAGGCCCAGGTTTTCCGGGCCGAAAGCCACATCGTCGGCAACCGTTTCTCCGAGGATTTGGCTGTCCGGATCCTGAAAAACCAAGCCGACGCAGGCGCGCACCTCTTCCGGCCGGCGGGCCGCGTTCCGGCCGAAGACGGTGAGGGTTCCCCGGGTGGGCTGATACAAGCCGGCCAGCACATGGAGCAGGGTGCTCTTTCCTTGACCGTTGGCCCCGCACACAAGGACGAAGGCGGGGCACGGAATGCGAAAGCTCACGCCGCGAAGGGCTTCGGTCCCGTCGGGATAGGTAAATCCCAGGTCAACGGCCTCGATCATGGCCGAACCGAATGCCGGGCGCAGGCCGTCTGTGGGGTCGGAGCTGTTCGCACGTGGTGAAACAGCGCCGGGCCCACGGACCAAGCCAGACCTACGGCCGCCGCCGCTTTGATGCCGTCCCCGACGAGGAACGGAAGCATGCCGACGGTGACCGCTTTGGACCACGGCATGCCCGTGACCCATTTCAGCCAGGGGACGCCCAGGGCGTAAATCGCCAGAGAACCCACGATCACAGCGGCAACATCGAAAAGTTTGTGGGAACCCGCCCGGCTGAGCGCCCCCGTTATCCAGGCCCCGGCGACAAAGCCCGCCAGATACCCTCCCGTTGGTCCCGCCAGATGGGCCAAGCCGCCCTTGAACTGGGCGAAAACCGGAAGACCGACAGCCCCCAGAAGCACATAGAGACTCATGGCGGCGGCGGCGCGCGCAGGACCCAAGAGCAGGCCCGAAAGCAAAACGAAAAGATTCGTCAAGACCACGGGAACAGGCCCGATGGGCACGGCGATCTGAGCGCCCACGGCGGTCAAGGCGGTCATGAGGCAGGTGAAAACCATCCAGCGCAGGGTTTCCAAGGGCATCGTTCGTTCTCCTCGTCTTCGGCTGTTGGCTTCTCATTCTCTTCTACGGCGAGAAAGGAAGAACCCCCCATGGTTAACTTTCGCCGAAGGCCTGGTTAACCGAACCGATCCCGCCTGTCAAGGGCGATCCCTTCGGCTCATTTCAGACCTGAACCAAGGTCGAACCCGTCGGACCTTCCCGGGCGGGGGCCCTGCGGCGTCCCTTGGACAAGATTCTAGGCAGAAGCCTCTCTTTGTGCTAAACAAGGCCCAACGGATCACGCCGTGAACCCGGGGCCGACGGGCCGGCCCCACATCCCTCGACCCCTTTGCGACAAGGAGGAATCCATGAAGCGCAAAGCCACGTACCGATTGTTGGTCACCCGCCGGGAAATGCTCTACGTGCATGACGAGTTCGATCACACGCTGATGCTGGTGGAAATGGAAGGGGAGCCCATTGAGTACCAGGTGGGCGTGGCGGGAAAATTCGTGTCCCGCCGGAGCGTCACGTTCCACGACCGCATTCGAGGCGCGGGCAAGATGATGGGCTATGCGGTCACGCACTTTGAGGAAGGATCCATCTACAGCAGGTACGAAGGCGAAAGGGACGCCCAAAGCAAGCTTACCAAAGGCACGTGGACCATCTACAAGGGGATGGGGAAACTGGCCACCATCAAGGGCAGCGGCACCTTCACCGTGAAACCCGGCACCCATGACCGGGAATACATTTTGGATATGGAAGGCGAATACGAACTCTAAGTCCCCGCATTCGCCAAAAAATGGTCACATGGTGGGGGAAGCGCCGGTATCGGCGCTCCCCCAGACAAACCGGATATGCCTTAACGACGGCCAAGAAACCCGGGATATCCTGCGATAACATTGCCGCTGCTTTTGGCGACCTCCCTGGGGCCGGAAAATGCGCTTGTATGAAGCCGTAACGGCGCTGAAATCTAAATCCATGGAAGAAACCATCTGAGGCTTTGCAAACTCAGGCGGTGACGTCCGAAGTATCCCTTCCTGGAATTCTCATAAACCCTCATCACGCGGCGCAAGACAACGAAGGATGAAAGTCTCGTGGTTACGGTATGTCTCAGAGACTTTCAGATAAAATTCTCGCACAAGCCCCCGGGGGTTCGAGTTTCATCCTTTGTGGTGTCACCGCGACGCGCGACAGTATCCCCGATTTTTCTTGGGGTTCGCTGCACTCACCCCAACTTCCATTCGCCGGCCGACATCCTTGAATAAACTCGTAGGTTGGGGTGAGCGAAGCGAACCCCAACCCAGATCTGGATCCAGCAAGACAACGAAGAGTGAGTCTTCTACCGACGGTATGTTGCTGAGACTTACATTTAATCCCCTTTGTGGCACGGTCCAAAGCGGTCGGCAAGGGATGGAAGATCCTTCTTGATATCCAAGGATTGCACATTCTCCCCGTTTATGCGCAGCGCGAGGCGAACCGGTGCTCTGGCGTTTCAAAGAGGTTTTTCTGGGCGGAAGCGTCGGAAGCGTCGGTGGATCCAGTACCACTGTTCCGGAGTGTGGCGGATTCGGGCTTCGATGGCGGCGTTGAACGCTGCGGTCATGGCTTCGGCGCGTTCTTGGGGAGAGCCGGATGGCGGCGGCGGGATTTCAGGCTCTACGTCGATGCGGTACCGGCCGTCCGAAAGGCGCTCGTTGAACACCGGGTGCACGGGGGCTCCGGTCCTCAAAGCGATGTGCGCGAGCGTCTTATGGGTGAGGACGTACCCCCCGAAGAACGGCGCCCAGACCCCCGTTTTTTTCCCGGCGTTGTGATCCAGAAGGAAGCCGACGATTTCGTTTCGCTTGAGGGCCTTGAGTGCGTGGATCAAGGCGTGTTCTTTGGCGATCACGCGGTTACCGGAACGTTCCCGCAGTGCGGTGACCCAGCGGTTGAGCCCTTGGGGGCGGATGGGGCGAGCGACGATGTTGAGCCGCGCCGGGAGGAGAAACGGCGCGCCGTAGGCCATCCATTCCCAGTTGCCGAAGTGGCTCGTGAGGATGAGCACGCCACGGCCCTTTTCCAGGGACCGGCGCAGATGCTCCACACCGTGGGCTTCCAGGCAGCGGTGGATGTTTCGGGCGCTCATGCGGACCATCCCTGGGAACTCGACGAAAACCCGGGCAAGATGGCGGAAGTTGGCCCGCACGATCCGTCGTGCCGCCGAGCCGTTCACCCCCAGAGCCAATCGAACGTTCTCTTCGGCGGTTTTTCGATGCCGCCGATCCAGGGCGTACCAAAGCGTCCCCAAGAGGGCGCCCAAGAGGGCCGCGATGGGAATCATGGGGGAAGGCCGATCTTCGCCCGGCACGCCGAAAGGACTCACGGCCCCCATGGGCGCCCGGCACGCCGCGCGCGCTCCGTTCCCGCCGAGGTTTTGCCCGCCCAACGTGTCTTTCCCGTGCATAGCGAGGATTCCGCGCCCTCTACTGGGGCTTGGCGCCTGCAGCGGCGTGGGCTTTTTTGCCCACGTTGAGGTCATAGGAAAAGACCGTGCTTCGGGCTTCCCACAGTTTCAGCAGGTCCTTACCCAAAACGAGGCTGGCGATGAGTTCCGGCGTGCCGTCCCCGTTGAGGTCGCCGACCCGGATGGAAGACACCATGCCGCTCACTTCCCGGGTCTTCCAGTTTTCCACCAGACCCATCTGGTCCCAGGAAAAGCTCACCACTTCCCCGGCTTCGTAGTATTTGAAGCCCTGGGGGAGGAATCGGCTCGTGGTGTCCGGGCTGCGGTTGACAACGATTTCAGCGATGCCGTCCTTGTTGAGATCCATAACGAGGATGGGCGAGGGAACATAGTAGTATTCCACGTTGTTGTAGCGGAGGTCTTCCACCTTGCCGAGCAGGTAATTGGTCGTGGCGGCGAACTGTTGGCGGCTGCGCCACAGTCGGTTGCCGGCGGAATCCAGGACCATCAGCCGGTTATCCGCCGTGATCACGGCGTATTCCACGGCGCCGTCTCCGTTGAAATCGCCTGCGGCGAAATTCGCCACGTTGCACTGGGGGGGAACGGTGGCGGGTGCCGTGGTGACGGCTTTGCCGTCTCGCAGGCGCCATTCGAAAATTTCCGGGTCGAACAGCTCACCGTAGCGGCCTCGCGCCTGAGCGAGGGGGACTCGACCCCGGTTGGGGAAGGGCACGGCGTTGACAAAATAGGGAATGCGTTCGGCGAGGACGGCGAGGCGCTTGCCGTCGAATTTCAGCACGCAAGAGGCCGGTTCCCATTCCGTGTCCGATAGCTTGATGCTTTCCGGGCCGGGGTTGCGCCCTTTGTTGCGCTGAAAGATGTTCGCCACCAGAATCTCCAGGCGGCCGTCTCCGTCCACGTCGGCCAAGGCGACCCATTTGAAGGTATCCAGTTTGCCGGCGCGGTGTTCGGCCACCGATTGCAACCCTTGATCCACGCGGCGATAAACCGTCAGCCGGTTGGCGCTCAGAGCCACCAGTTCGTCCCGGCCGTCTCCGTCCACGTCGCCCACGTCGATGGAAAGGACGGCTTCCGAAAAGGTTTGGCTGCGCCACAGTCCGGGCTGCCGAAGGGATCCTTCCGGGGTGACTTCGATGAAGTTGGGGTTGAGATAGGAAACGGCCTGGCCGGGCATAACCGATTCGGGAAGGAGCAGTTCGGGGTTTCGCGTGGACGTTCCTTCGGGCGACGGGGCAGGCTGGGTCGCCGCGGCGGCGGTTCGGTTGAAAAGCTGGCGATTCATGGCTTCGGCCATTTGGTTCACCGTGGGAATGAGCTGGTTCAAGGTTGGGCTCTGGAAGGGAAACTGCATGGGCGCTTCATCGGGTGCCGCGGGAACGACCGTGGCATCGACGCTCACGGCGTCTCCCAAGGCGGTCACGCTGCCGTAGAGGACGTAGTCGGCCTTGAGGCGGCGCGCCAAGGTGCGGGCGGCCTCGGCATCTTGGACCGCGCCGGATCCTTTCAAGGCATCCAGGACGGAAGCCTTATCCAGAACGCGCACCTTTCCAGGCCAGGCGAGGCGGGATCGCAGCATGTCCCAAACGCCGTCTTGGAGGTAGTAGAGGTCCTTGGGCGTGTTCATCTGAAAAGGCACCATGGCCACGGTCTTGATCCCCGACTCCTGGCCGAGGGCGCAAGGGGCCGTCGCGGTGCAGAAAGCGATGATGAAAACGCACAGGGCGAAGATTTTTCCGAAAAAGCCTTGCGTCGACATGAGCCTATCCTTCCTTGAATTCCATTGGAAAATGCGGGGCCGCATGGAGCGGCCGACGGGCGTCGTCGCTGAAACAGTAGCGAGTAAGGCGGCGGTCACGCAATAACATTTTTTGGACCGGACGCCGAGAATTTTCGTTTGACATGGCGTTCGGGCCCGTTATAAAGACAGCTGAATGCCGCAAAAGGCATCGGGGCATCCTTGAGGAAAGGGGGTGGGGCGCAGGCGCAGGAAAAGCGTAAAGGGGCTGAGATCAAAGGGGTTTCCAGGTTTTCTTCAACGCTTTTTCAGGGAGGAAAGAGATGAAGAAGAATTGGATCGTGTGTGTGGCGGTCTTGGCGGCGGTCGCCCTCGCCATGCCGGCCTTCGCCGTGGATTTCAAGTACGGCGGCTTGTACCGGCTGCGCTGGCAATCCCAGGACAATGTGGCCGACGGCCAAGACAAGGACAAGGGTGGCTTTGATGACAATGGCAACTGGTTCGACCAGCGGCTCCGCATGCAGTTCACCTTTGTTGCCAGCGAAAACCTCCAGCTGGTGACCCACTGGGAAGCGGATACCCTGTGGGGGCGTGAATCTCCGGGTGCCGGCCGCCACGGCGGCGGCGACATCGGCGCCGATGCCACCAACTTGGAAATGAAGAACGTTTACCTTGAGTTCAACGTGCCCAACACTCCGATGCGGGCCAAACTGGGTGTGCAGGGCGCGACCTTCCTCAAGGGATGGATCTTCGCCGACGACTTCTCCGGCGCGGTGGTTTCCACCAAGCTGGATCCCGTGAAGGTCACTCTGGGCTATGTGGCCGCACAGAATACCGATGTGAACACCACCAACGAAAACGTGGACGACTTCTTCTTGGCCCTCGACTATGCCAACGGCCCCTTCACGGCGACGTTGGTGGGCTGGTACCAGTATGCACATGACACCAACCTGAGCACCTATCCGGATATGTCCACGGGCGTGTTCCGTACGGATCCCACGGCTGTAACGGACAACAACCTCTTCAATCTGGGCCTCAACCTGGGCTACAAGACCGACATGATGGTTCTGGGCCTTACGGGGATCAAGAACTTCGGAAGTTATGATCTCGTGGGCGGCAAGAGCCAGGATTACACCGGCTGGATGCTGGAAGGTACGGCGGACTTCATGTGGAATGCCTTCACGTTCCACCTGGGCGCCTTCTACACCACCGGGGATGACGACAATGCGGCGGCCTTCGACAACGCCAACGACTACGACGCCTTCGCCTACGCCCGCGGCGCTTCCTACTACTGGTCGGAACTCCTGGGCATGGGGCTTTTGGACGTGAGCGTCTCGGGGGCGGATCACCTGAACCCGGCGAACCAGGGCGCTTATCGTGCAGCCGACGTTCCGTCCAACCTGTGGGCTTTGAACGCCGGCGTGATTTGGCAGGCGCTTCCGGAAACCAAGCTGACCTTGCAATATTACTATGTGGCGACGGCTGAAGACGTCCTTGCCAATGCCTCGAACGGTGACACGGATGACACCGTCGGCCATGAAATCAACTTCTACCTGAGCCAAGGCATTGTGGACAAGTTGAACCTGACCCTGGTGGCGGCGTACCTCTTTGCCGATGATGCCTACACCATCTACAAAGACGACGACGACGCCTACGAACTGGGTGCCGTGCTGCAGTGGAAATTCTAGGAAGGGTTGACGTTACGCGGCCAGCGTAACGCATTCTGGAGCGCCCGGGGGGCTTTCCTCCCGGGCGCCGTCATTTCAGCCCATAGAGGGTCCTTTAAAAGGACGTCTTTTTATAAAACTCACTTAAGACGGCGAGGGAAACCATGATGAGACGGCTGATGCTGATGGTTTTGTGCGTTCTCCTGGGATTGGCGGTGTCCCTTCCGGCCCGTGCGGTGGATTTCAAATACGGCGGCATGTATTTCGCCCGCTGGCAGTCCCAGGACAATCTGACCGACGGAAACGACGATACGGACGACAACGGCAACTGGTTCGATCAGCGCCTGCGCATGTTTTTCACTTTCCAGGGGAGTGAGAAGCTCAAGGTTGTGACCAAGTGGGAAGCGGACACCCAGTGGGGTCGCGAATCCCAGGGAGCCGGCCGTCACGGCGGGGGCGATATCGGCGCGGACGCGACGAACCTGGAAATGAAAAACGTGTACCTGGAATTCATGGTGCCGGGCCTCGAAGCGACGGCGACCCTGGGTGTCCAGGGAACGGATATCCTGGGCGGCTGGATTTTCTCCGACGATTTTTCCGGGGCCCTGATCAGCAAGACTTTCGATCCCCTGAATGTCAGGGTCGGCTATATTGCTGGTCAGAACCAGAACGTGACGGATGTGTCGGAAAACATCGACGACTTCTTCCTGGAGCTTTCCTACGCTCAGGGGCCTTTTTCCGCGACCCTGGTCGGGTTCTACCAGTCTGCGAACAACAACAAGACGAGCCTTTTCGAAGACTACAACTACGATCAGCCCGTGGACTGGCTGAACGGGCGCGACGTGCGGGGTAACGACCTCATCGACCTGGGACTCAACCTCAGCTACAAGACGGACTGGATCAGCGCCTACGTGAATTTCGTCAAAAACTTCGGGAGCTACGACATCGTTGGGGGAGGATCGGGCGACTACAAGGGCTGGATGGTGGAAGCCCGGGGCGATTTCACGGTGTCCAATTTCGTCCTGAGTGCCGGTGGTTTTTACACCACGGGAGACGACGACCTGAACGACAACGATGTGGACGCTTTTGTCTATCCCATCGGGCGCTCATTTTACTGGTCTGAAATCCTCGGCCTGGGCACCTTGGACGTCAACTCCTTCGGGTTTGATACCTACAACTCCGTGGGCCAAGGGGCTTACATGCCCGGAGACGGGCCGTCCAACCTGTGGATGGTCACTGCGGGCTTAAAGTGGCAAGCCCTGGAAGAAACGGCTCTGACTTTCAATTACTATTACATCGGAACGGCCGAAAAGGTGGAAAGCGCTCCAGGGAAAAAGGACGATTCCATCGGGCATGAAATCAACTTCTACCTGGACCAGGGCGTTGTGGACGGCCTAAGCCTGCGGCTGGTGGCGGCCTATCTCTTTGCCGACGAGGCGTTCAAGACCATCAAGAATGACGACGACGCCTACGAGTTGGGCGCCGTGTTGGAGTGGGATTTTTAAGTTTGTGAGCATGTCGAACGTTTGAAATGAAAGAACCCGGGGGAGACCCCGGGTTTTCTATTTTTGCGGGGCCGTGCCCTGGGGCATCAGCGCAGGAAGGCCCCGAGCGGGCCGTCTTTTCGCAAGGCGTCCTTGGCGCCGTCGGCGCCGATCTCTTCCACCTTTCCCCCAAGGGCGAGCACCCGGTCGCAGGCCGCCCACACCACATCGTCCATTTCCTGCAAGGATCCCGAACAGTAAGGGCACGCTTCCCGAGCGGGCGCATGATCCAAGAGGACATCGCACGCGGGGCAGTGCCACCCGGATGCCGAAAAGCCCGTCGGGACCAAAATCTGATACACGCGGCCTTGGTTGACGGCATCGAGCACGGCGTCGAGGCCCAAAACGGCTTTCGGCGATTCGGCCTGGGCTTTGCGGGCCGCGGTGATGCATTCGTCCACCAGGTCCTTTTCCCGCTCGGCGTCCAGCTCCTGAAGGACGGGTGTGACGACGTCCATGAGTTCCTTGGCTTTGGCCGTGACCGGCGCCCGGACCCGCGCCGCGACCCGTGCCAAGACCCCCTTGGGAAGGATGCGCTTGAGTTCCGCGGTGACTTCTTCGGGGCCCGCCAGCACCACGCGGTCGATCCCGTGCTCTTCGATCATATCGTGCAGGCTATCGGCCACCTCCTTCAAGAACCAATGGCTCCACGTGGCCGCCCGACGCTGGAAAACCATCTGGGACCTCATGTGATCGGTTCCGGCGGTGGAACGATGTCGCACGGCGGGCGTCTGAAAGGCCTCCTCCACTTCCTCCACTTCCCCCATGGAAGCCACGAGCAATCGCGCTTTTTCCCGGTCGACGACGACGATTCCCGTGCGCTCGTATTCCTTCCAGGCGTCCAGCAGAGGGCGGATATACGCGCGCCGTTCATACCAGGCCCCGTTGGGCAGCCGCACGGGAAGGTCCTCGTGATAGGTGTAGCCTTCGGAGACATCGCAAAAGAGCACGAGGCTCTTTCCGCGGGGAATGTGGAGCGAGACCTGGTTTCGCACCCACTGGGCGTCCTCTTGGAAATGTTCGGCCGCCTGAGGGTTTTCCAGGGCGGCTTCCAGGTCCCTGAGCATTTGTTCCAAGACCAGCTTGTGGGCGCCGCGGCGGCTGGCGCGCACCTGCGGGTCCAGGTTGAGATACACGCTGAGAATCCACGATCCTTCGGGAGCACGACGGCGGGCCAAGCTTTCCAGGGCACTGGGATGGAGCGCTTTCATAGAGGACCTCCTTGCATCATGGCTGGGGGCTCAAAGAGCGCGGCCTGTCTTCCGAGCCGCCTTGGAAAACGGGTTTTCATTACACATTGTCACTCACGCCGCCCATGGGGTCAAGGCGCCGAGGTCGGGGAAAAACGGCGTGGACCTCTCAGGCGGCGACAGGATGGGATGCGCAGAGGGAGGCGTATGAAGCATTTGGGCGCCATAAAAAAGCACGGGACGGAGCCCGTGCTTTCGGCGTCTTCAAAACGGGACGGAACGCGCTCGAAGGAGTCCCTGGGTCACGAGAGAAATTTTTGTTTGATCTTGTCCCACGGGGCGAAGGCGGCGAGAAGGCCTGCGGAAATGAGGTAAAAAGCAATGATGGATGCGGGAAAGGTCAGGTAGAGGAGCGCGTAGACGGGGAAGAGAACCGCGAGGGACACGGCGATCTTGGCCGCGGGTTCGATCCATTTGCCGGTTTCTTGTCTTTGGTCCATGGGCCCACTCCGTCGCTGGATAAAGGGGACATAAGGGGGGACACATCGTCCTTTTTCTTTCTCAATCCGTTGCGGTTTTTTTATTACCCGACGGGCCTCTTTTTTTCAAGGCCCAAGGTGCCGGCCTCGACCTTTTTTTCACAACATCTGTGCCATGGCTCCCGTGGAGGCCCGTGGGGCCGGCGGCGAAGGTCCAGGTCGCGGGCCGTTAACCTTTGAGACTTCCCAAGTTTTTGTTTGCTCCTTCCGGTCGCTTTGTGTATAGTTGCACATGATGCGCCCCGAGTTTCCGCATCGACCTACGGCGCGCCCCATTCCGCGGAGGCACTCCCTGCCCAGGCTCTCGAGGGTTCACGGGACATCTTTCATATACCGAGGAGGATGAGCATGGCAAACACGGTGACACAAAGCATCATGGTGGTCGGAGGCGGCATGAGCGGATTGAGTGCCGCGGTGGAAGCCGCCGAGGCGGGCTACGAGGTCTTCCTGGTGGAGAAAAACCCCTACCTGGGAGGGCGTGTGGCGCAGCTGCACCAGTATTTCCCCAAACTGTGCCCTCCGTACTGCGGCTTGGAAATCAACTTCCGTCGCATCAAGGACAATCCCAGGGTCAAAGTGTTCACCATGGCGGAAGTGACCGCCATCCGCGGGGTGGAAGG
Source organism: Desulfosoma sp. (assembly GCA_037481835.1). Classification (GTDB taxonomy): domain Bacteria; phylum Desulfobacterota; class Syntrophobacteria; order Syntrophobacterales; family DSM-9756; genus Desulfosoma. The sequence goes on from JBBFKW010000002.1 coordinate 92,503, forward strand.
AGACTTTGACGTGACGGTCAAGATCAGCCCGCGCTACGTCAACGAAAAGTGCACGGGCTGCGGCAAGTGCGCCGAGGCGTGCACGCTGGAAATCCAGAATCCCTTCAACTACAACATGGACACCGTCAAGGCCGCTTATCTTCCCCATGACATGGCCTTCCCCATGCGCTACGTGTTGGACCCCTCTTTGGTGAAAAGCGCCGAAGCCCAAAAGGTCAAAGAGGCCTGTCCTTATGATGCCATCGAATTGGACATGGCGGAAAAGACGCTGGAACTCAAGGTGGGAAGCATTGTGTGGGCTACGGGGTGGAAGCCTTACGACGTCAAGAAGCTGGAAAACTACGGCGCGGGCGCCTTTGCCAACGTCATTACCAACGTTCAGATGGAACGGCTGGCGGCGTGGAACGGGCCGACCCAGGGGAAAATCCTTCGCCCCTCCGACGGCCAAGCCCCGAAGACCGTAGCCTTCGTCCAGTGCGCCGGGTCACGGGACCAAAATCATCTGCCGTTTTGCTCCGGCATCTGCTGCCTCGCCTCATTGAAACAAGCGACCTACGTGCGGGAACAGATCCCCGACGCCACCATTTATTTCTTCTACATCGACGTGCGGGCGACGGACCGACTGGAAGATTTCGTCAACCGGGTCAAGGCCGACGACAAACTCGTCTTTTTCAAGGGCAAAGTGGCCAAGATCACGGAAGACGGCGCCAGCAAGAATCTGGTCTGCCGCGTGGAAAACACCATGACCGAAGAGCTCCATGAAATTCCGGTGGATCTGGTGGTGCTGGCGACCGGCATGCAGCCCAACACATCCGAAACGCCGCTGCCCACGCCGGTTCCCTACGACGAATACGGTTTTGTGGCGTCCATGGACGCCATGCCGGGCATCTATGCAGCAGGCACGACCCGGACTCCGTGCAATGTGGCCGAATCCGTCGCCGACGGCACGGCAGCCGCTCTCAAAGCCATTCAATCCGTCGTGAGGAGGTAGCTCAATGGATAAGAAGCTTGCCACGTATATTTGTACCGGATGCGGCATCGGCGAGGCCCTGGACATAGAGCAGCTGTCCAAGGTGGCCCAAAAGGAATGCAAGGCCGCCTTGGTGAAAACCCATGCCTGCCTGTGCGGCCAGGACGGCGTCGCCATGCTCAAGGCGGACATCCAAAACGAGGGCGTCAACTGCCTGATGATTGCGGCCTGTTCCCCCCGGGTGATGTACGACGTCTTCCGTTTCGACGGCTGCCTGGTGGATCGGGTGAACCTGCGGGAGCAGGTGGCTTGGAGCCAAAAGCCCGGCGATGAAGACACGCAGATGATGGCCGAAGACTACCTGCGCATGTCCGCGGCCAAGATCGGCAAGATGGACCCGCCGGAACCGTACAAGCCGGAAGAGGAGATTTCCAAGGACATCCTGATTGTCGGGGGCGGTGTGGCCGGGCTGACGGCGGCCAAGGAAGTGTCCCGGGCCGGCTACAAGGCCGTGCTCGTGGAACGGGAAAAAGAGCTGGGCGGGTTCCAGCGAAAGGTGGCCAAAATCGCCACGTTCCCATACAAGGGTTTGAAGGACAACGATGTGGAAGCCCTGGTTCAAGAGGTTTCCAAGGATGGGAACGTCACCGTTTACACGGGCGCTAAAATCGAAAAGACCGTGGGCGGCCCCGGTGTCTTCAAGGTGACCATCGCCCAAAACGGCGCCGTCAAGGAACACAAAGTGGGCGCCATCGTCATGGCCGCCGGCTGGAAACCTTATGACCCGAGCCAGCTCGATCCCAAGCTGGGATACGGACAGTCCCCCAACGTGATCACCAACGTCCAGTTTGAAGAAATGGCCAAAAACGGCGGCGTAAAACGCCCCAGCGACGGCGCGGTGCCGAACAATGTGGCCTTCTTGCAGTGCGCCGGGCAGCGCGATCCGGAAAAGCTCCCCTATTGTTCTTCGGTGTGCTGCACGACGAGCCTCAAGCAGGCGATTTTCATCAAGGAGACGAACCCCGAAGCCAACGTTTACATCTTCTTCAAGGAAATGAGGACCCCGGGACAGGCCGAAGACCTCTACAGGAAGGCCCAGGAAGAAGGGGTCATTTTCATCCGGTGCCAGGATCCTCAGGTGAAGGCATCGGGGGCGTCCGTCACCGTGGAAGCCCTGGACGACCTCCTGGGCGATACGGTGCTGCTGGAAGATTTGGATCTGGTGGTTCTGGCCACGGGGATGGTGCCGGTGACGGCCTTCGGGGAAGACTATGCGCAGGTGCGGGCGCGCCTGAGGGCGGGGGAAACGGAACAGAAGAAGGAAGAAGAAGAGCTGGAAGTGCCGCAGGACGCCATCCTGGTTTCCGACATCCTCAATTTGGAATACCGCCAGGGGCCGGAACTTCCCGGGTTGCGTTACGGTTTTCCCGATTCCCACTTCATCTGCTTCCCCTACGAAACCCGGCGGACGGGCATCTACGCCGCCGGCTGCGTGCGCCGTCCCATGGGGGTTGCGGCGGCCTTTGAAGACGGCGCCGGTGCGGCCATGAAGGCCATTCAGTGTGTGGAAATGGTGAGCCAAGGCAAGGCCGTGCATCCTCGGGCCGGGGATATGAGCTTCCCCGAATTCTTCATGCAGCGCTGCACCCAGTGCAAGCGATGCACGGAAGAGTGTCCTTTCGGCGCCATCAACGAAGACGAAAAAGGCAATCCCTTGCCCCAGCCTACCCGATGCCGCCGCTGCGGCGTGTGCATGGGCGCTTGCCCGGAACGGATCATCTCCTTCAAGAACTACTCCGTGGGCATGATCGGCGATATCATCAAGTCCATCGAGGTTCCCGAAGAAGACGAGGAAAAACCGCGCATTGTCGTCCTGGCGTGTGAAAACGACGCCTACCCGGCTCTCGATATGGCGGGGTTGCGGCGCATGACCTACAACGCGTGGGTGCGGGTCATCCCCATGCGTTGTCTGGGCTCCATGAACCTCATCTTCATCGCCGACGCCCTGTCCAAGGGCATTGACGGCGTGCTGCTCCTGGGGTGCAAGTACGGCGACGACTACCAATGCCACTTCGTCAAGGGATCGGAACTGGCCAACATCCGGCTGAGCAAGGTCAAGGAAACCCTGGACCGCCTGGTGCTGGAATCGGACCGGGTGCGTTTCGAAACGGTGGCCATTTCGGATTACGACAAGCTGCCTAAAATTTTGGATGATTTCGCGGAAACCCTGGAAGGCGTGGGGCCGAACCCATACAAGGGATTCTAAGTGGTGCGCCCAAAGGACGATCAAAGCGAGGAGGCCTGAGGATGAGTATCAAGGTGGATCCGAACTTGATGAAGGATCTGAAGCACTTCGGGTTGAAGGATGCCAGCAAGTGCTTCCATTGCGGGAACTGCACCGCCGTGTGCCCGCTTTCGGAAACGGGGACGCCTTTCCCGCGCAAGCTGGTCAAATACGCGCAAATGGGGCTGAAGGACAAGATCCTCCAGTCCACGGAACCTTGGCTGTGCTACTACTGCGGCACCTGTTCCGACAACTGCCCGCGCGGGGCCGATCCCGGCGAGACCATGATGGTCATGCGCCGCTACTTGACGAGCCTGTACGACTGGACGGGGTTTTCCCGAAAATTCTACACCTCGGAAAAATTTGAAATCATGGCCGTGATCGTGACGGGTCTTTTCGTCGGGCTCCTCATGCTGCTTATTCACGGGGAATTCGACTGGCAGCACGCCTCCCTGGAAAAGGCCTGGCCGGCCCACGGGATGGAAATCGCCGACCTCATCATGGCCTCCATCCTGTCGTTTTTCCTGTTGACCAACGTGTACCGGTTCATGAAGTTCACCATGGGGGATCTCTTGACCAAGATTCCCCTGCGCATATACGCCAGCCAAGCCAAGGAACTGGTGCTCCATTTCCTCACCCAAAAGCGCTGGGCCAAGTGCGAGGACCGGACCCAGTGGGTCATCCACCTGCTCATCATGACGGGCTACACCACGGCCTTCATCCTGGTGGCCGTCCTCCTTGCGGGCGGCTTGGCCGTCTTGGGCCTGACGTGGGAACCGCTACGGTTCCAGCGGCCCTTTGATCCCGCCACGGGTCGGGATGTGATCTATCCCATCTTCCATCCCATCCGCCTTTTGGGCTACTACGCGACCGTCGCCATTTTGATCGGCGCCACGTACGCCCTGATCGGCCGCTTCAAGAGGAGCAAGGCGCCGTACAAGAATTCCCACGGCACAGACTGGATGTTCCTGGTGCTTTTGGAACTCACGGTCATCACGGGGATTTGCGTGCACATTCTGCGCCTCATGGACATTCCCTTCGCGACCTACGCCATGTACATCCTCCACCTCATGATCGCCGTGCCCATGCTCGTCTTGGAAGTGCCCTTCTCCAAATGGTCGCACTTGGCCTACCGACCCATGGCAGCGTACCTTAAAGGTGTGAAAGAAAAATACTTTGCCGAAATCCAAGGCGCGCAGGCTCAGGCTCCGGCCGCGGAATCGGCCCAAGCCGAAGCCTAGGAGGCTGTCTGAGAAGGAACCCGAAGGCCTCTTGTCCTGGGAGCGCGGGCCTCCGGCCTGCACGAGAAGCGGGCGAGACGCCCGCGCTCCCAGGAATATGCCATTCTCGGACAAGCTCCTAGAAAAAATCCCCTCTCCCTCTCTCAAGGGGGAGAGGGGAAGCCTCAGGGCGGGAGCCGTCCACGGACCCGCCCGAAATTTTTACAAGCTCCGTTTGTCTCGGGAGCATCGGAAGTTCTCAGGGGCGTCGTCGTCTTCCATCAAGACGGACGTGATGTTCGTGTGGATGTTGCCGTCTCGCCCCAGTTTCCCCCATGCCCCTTCCGGAAAGACGCCAAGGAAGCCTCGGACTTCGAACCGTCCATAGGGCCTTTTGTCTCCCCTCCGATGGCGAACTTCCGCTGCGGGCTCCGCAGGCTCAGCGGGAGGGGGTTGTGTGGAAAAAGGCGCGGTTGGGCGTGAACATTTTTCCGGGATTCAAAATGTCGTTGGGGTCCAAGGCTCGTTTGATGCGCAGCATGGCGTCGAAGGCCCCGGGGTCCACTTCCCACTGGAAAAAAGGGCTCTTGGTGATGCCGATGCCGTGTTCGCCGGAAAGGGTTCCCCCGAGCCGCAGCACTTCCGCGAAGAGTTCTTCCACCGCCTTTTCGGCGCGCTTCATTTCCTCCGGGTTGGACCGGTCCACCATGATGTTCGTGTGGATGTTGCCGTCTCCCGCATGACCGAAACTCACAATGACGAGGTCATACTTTCGGGCGAGGCCCTGGTTGAAGGTGATGAGTTCTGCGATGCGCGATCTGGGGACCGTGACGTCTTCGTTGATCTTGCCGGTCCGGATGCGACCCAGCGCCGGGGAGATGGCGCGACGGGCGGCCCAGAGTTTTTCCCGGTCCTCGGGGGTTTCCGCCCTGGTGACCTGGGTCGCGCCGTGGTCTCGGAAAATTTGATCCATGGCGGAGACCTGGCGGGGGAGGACTTCCGGGGGGCCGTCCAGTTCGGCGATGAGGAGCCCTTCCGCTTCGGCGGGAATCCCCAAGGGGACGTGGTTTTCCACGGCCTGAAGGGTCGCCCGGTCCAGGATTTCCAGACACGTGGGCACGATGCGCGCCTTGAGGACGGCGGCGACGGCCCGGCCGGCCGCATCGATTCTCGGAAAAACGGCCGAGACGGTCATGACCGCTTCCGGGGCCGGGATGAGGCGCAAAACGACTTTTGTGATCACGCCCAGGGTTCCTTCCGATCCCACCAAGAGGCGCGTGAGGTCGTAGCCGACGACCCCTTTCATGGTGCGGGTTCCCGTAGTGATCCGTTCTCCCGTGGGAAGGACCGCTTCCAGTCCTAGCACGTAATCCCGCGTGACCCCGTATTTTACAGCCCGAGGGCCTCCGGCGCAGGTCGCCACATTGCCGCCGATGGTGCTGAATTCCAAGCTGGCCGGATCGGGCGGATAAAACAAGCCGTATTGCGCCACGGTCTTCTGGAAGACTCCCGTGACCACGGCGGGTTCCACCACGGCCACCATGTCGTCGGGGTGGATTTCCAGGATGCGGTTCAATCGGGCGAGGGAAAGGACGACGCCGCCGCGATCGGGGACGGCGCCGCCCACCATGCCGCTTCCCGCTCCTCGAGGATAGACCGGAAAACGATACCGGTTGGCCAGCCGAAGGATGCCGCCGACTTGGGCGGCATCGGCGGGAAAGACTACGGCTTGAGGCGGGGCGCTGAGCTTGCTCGCATCGTAGCCGTATGGGACGCGGTCCTCCAGGGCCGTGAGGACATGCCCATGGCCGACGATGTCTCGAAGCATGTCCAGAACTTCATGGGGCATGGAAGGGGCGGGGGCTTTCATGGTCTCTTCGGCGGCCTTTTCGGTGTCGGTTCTCGACCTTTTGCCTTTCGGTTACGAAAGTAAATATACTAACGGCAGCAGCGAGTCCAATGTCATGAGATGGGGCGGGAGGAGAAAACGGCGGTGAAGCCGGTTGTCGCCATCCTTCTTTGTGTGGTGCTCTGGGGGGCGGCCGAAGCCCAGGGGCCCTCGGCGGATTTCCTCAAGGTCACCGGGCCGTGCGCCATGACCTTTCCCAAGGACCACGGAGCGCATCCCGGATACCGCACCGAATGGTGGTACTACACGGGGAACGTGCGCACGGCATCCGGACGGCTCTTCGGCTTCCAGCTGACCTTTTTTCGCTCCCAGCTGAGTCCGGGCTTGGACGACGCGGGTCCTGACGGTCCGACGTCTCCCTGGCGGACGAACCAGATGTACTTCGCCCATGCGGCCTTGAGCGACGTACAGGGTAAGCGGTTTTTCTATGGGCAGAAGGCCCTTCGGGGCGCCTTGGGCCTGGCTGGCGTTGAAGCAGCCCGGGATAGCGTGACGGTCCGGGTCCATCCCTGGTGGGCTTCCATCGGGGCGGATGTCCAGGAGCTTCGAGCCGACACGGCGCAGTTCGCTGTGAATCTGCGCCTTGTGCCCCGAAAGAACCTGATCCTTCACGGCCTGGAGGGCTACAGCCTCAAGGGGTCGAGTCCTCACCGGGCGAGCTGTTATTATAGTTTTACGCGATTGGCCGCGGAAGGGCATGTGCGGGTGGGCACCGAGACCCATGCCGTCACCGGCCTTGCCTGGATGGACCACGAATACAGTTCGGAACCCCTGGAGCCGGGCCTCCAGGGCTGGGATTGGTTCAGCCTGCAGCTCTCCGACGGAACCGAACTCATGCTCTTCGGCCTGCGGCAAAAAGACGGGTCCTGGCACGGCGCGTCCGCCGGGACCTTCGTGGACGCTTCGGGAACGGCGCGCCGACTCCAGCGGGACGATTTCTCCGTGAACGTGCTCTCGTTCTGGAAGAGCCCCCGATCCAAAGCGACCTATCCCGCCCAATGGCGCCTTCGGGTGCCGGCGCTCGCTCTGGATCTTCACCTGAAGCCCCATTTGGCGGACCAGGAGCTGGACACCGGGTCCAGCACCGGCGTCACCTACTGGGAAGGCTCCATCGGCTGCCGCGGCACGCGGGACGGCGCCCCCGTGGACGGGGCGGGCTACGTGGAACTGACCGGCTACGCCCGCCCGTTCGACGCGCCGCTTTAAAAACCCCTCCACCCCACCCCTTGACTTTCACCATATATTCACCTTACCATGACAGAGCGAAGACGCCTCGGGAAGATGCCCCGGAGTTCGATCTGTGGGCATCCATGAGGGCCTTGGGGCCGGCCTCCGAAGGGGAGGCGCAGGGGGAGGTTTCGGGTCATGGAACGAGCGGTGCTGCACCTGCATGTGCCGGATTTTTGTGCGGTTTTGGAAGAGCTTCGGGATCCGTCCCGGGCGCGCCGCCCCTTGGCGGTGGCCGATCCCGGGGGGCGGGCCGTGATTCTGGCGGTCAACCGCGTCGCTCGCCGGGAAGGCCTCCGCGAAGGAATGCCGTACGCTGCGGCCGTGCGGCGCTGCCGTGCCGTGCAGGTGGTGCCTCCCGACCGACCCTTCTACCGCCGGGCCCATGAAACCATCCTGGGGGATCTTGCGGCCTTTTCCCCTCTGGTGGAGGGCGGCCCTTTAGGCCGCTACTTCGTCGATCTTTCGGGAACCCGGCGTTTGTGGGGGCCGGCGACGGACACGGCCTGCCGTCTGGAAGAGCATCTCCTTCGGCGCCATGGGCTGGCGACCCGGGCGGGTCTTGCAGGAAACAAGCTGGTGAGTCAGGTGGCCGCCGAATGCGTGGGCGTGGGGGATGTGAGTCGGGTGTTTGCGGGCGGGGAACGCACCTTTCTGCACGGGCTTCCCGTGGAGGTCCTTCCGGGGGTGGGGGCCAAGACGGCGGAGCGGCTCATGGATTTCAACATCCGCAGGGTGGGGGAGCTGGCGGTTCTGAGTTCCGGGGACCTCTTTCCCGTTTTCGGGGGGCATGCCCCTCGGCTTCTTCGCTTGGCCCGCGGCGAAGACGATCTCCCGGTGGTGCCTTTCGAAAAAGAGGCCGCTCTTCGGCTGGTGCGCGACCTGGAACGGGACGAGATCGATCGGGAGCGGATCGAGGCCGTTTTGTTCGATCTTGTGGAAGAAGGGGGCTGGGTGTTGAGGCGCCGCAACCGCGTTCCAGGCCGGATCCTTTTGGAAGTGCGCTACGCCGACGGGATGGAGGTCCAGGGGGCGCGGGATGTGGGATTCACGGGCCAGGTTTTGGATCGAGTTCTTTTCGAAACGGTCCGCGATTGTGCCCGTTCGGTGATCCGAAGGCGCGTGGCGGTGCGCCGGATGGCCGTGACCTGGACCCGATTCCGGGTTCCCTTGCGGCAGCTGGCCCTGTTTCCCGAAGCGGGGTCGGCCGGGGGGCGGGAACGGCGGATCCAGGAGGCTTTGGACGCTGTGCGCCGCCGCTACGGCCGAGGCGCCATCTTTTGGGGAGTGACGACCCTCGGGGGCGCGTAGGGGACCGGAGCCTGGGAAAAACCATGGTGTGCGTGGTCCATACGTTCTATTCCTTCATGAGGGGGGTGAATTCCCCGGAAGCGTTGTGCCGGTGCGCGGTCCAGCGGGGCCACAGGGCTGTGCTGTGCGCCGATCGGAACGGCTTTTACGGCCTGGTGCGTTTCCTCGCCGCCGCCCGACGCTTCAAGGTGGATCCGGTGGTCGGCGTGCATCTGGAGCACCAGGGGCGGCACGTCATCGCCATCGCCAAGGATCTCACGGGTTATGAAATGCTGTGCCCTTGGGTGTCCCGGCGGCATCTGGATCCCGGCTTTTCCCTGGAAAGGGATTTTCCCGAGGCGGGATCCCATGTGGCGGTGATCAGCGCCGACGCCGCCTTTCTTCGAGCGGTTGCCCCGAAGGCGGAAGCCTATGTGGGCGTCGCCGCCGGAGCCGAAGGGCGGCGGGCTTTGCGCCTGGCTCGGGACCTGGGGCTTTCTCCGGTAGCCGTCCATCCCGTCTATTTCGCCGATCCCGAGGATTTTTCCCTGCACCGGCTCGTTCGGGCCATCGACACCAACTGCACCCTGAGCACCCTGGATGTCCGGGAGTTGGCCTCGCCTGAAGCGTGGCTCAAGGCGCCCGGAGACGTGGAGCGCCATTTTCCCCATTGTCCCGAGGCCGTGGCCCGCGGGGAGGCCCTCATGCGGGAGTGCCGTGCCGGTTGGGACCGATTTGAAACCGTTTTTCCCCATTACGGCGACGATTCCGGAGATCGTTTCGATGACCTGGTGCGGCGCTGCCGGGAAGGGATCGTCCGGCGTTACGGGCGAAGCTTTCCCGAATTGGAAAAGAGGCTTGCGGCGGAATTGGAACTCATCCATGCCAAGGGCTACGTGGATTATTTCCTCGTGGTGGCCGACATTGTGGGGCGCCGGCCCATCCATTGCGGCCGGGGGAGCGCGGCGGCGAGCCTGGTGAGCTATCTTTTGGGGATCACCCACGTGGATCCCCTCCGGCACCGGTTGGTTTTCGAGCGGTTTCTCAATCCCCATCGCACGGACCATCCGGACATCGACGTGGATTTTCCCTGGGACGAACGGGACTTCCTCCTGCACGAGGTGGAGCGGATCTACGGGCCGCAGCGGTTCGCCATGGTGGCCAACCATGTGGGATTCGGCGCCCGGGCGGCGGTGCGGGAAACGGCCAAGGTGTACGGAATGCCCGCCGCCGAGATCGCGGAAGTGACGCGGCGATTGAGCGGCTGGACTCGACCGGAACGCATCGGGGAAAGGATCCGATCCCATCCGGCGTTCCGCGGCTTCGCCCTGGACCCGCCGTGGCCGGAAATCCTTGCGCTGGCCGGGCGGCTGGAGGGCCTTCCCCGGCACCTTTCGGTCCATTGCGGCGGCATGGTGCTGGCCCCGGATCGGGTGGATCGCCGGGTTCCGGTGGAACGGGCGGCCAAAGGGGTGCGGATCATCCAGTGGGAAAAGGACCAGGCGGAAGAGGGCGGCCTGGTCAAGATCGACCTTTTGGGGAATCGGTCCTTGGGCGTGATCCGGGATGCTCTGGCCATGGTGGAGGAAAACACGGGCCACCGGGTGGATTACGCCTCCCTGAACCCGCTGGATGACCCGGACACTCAGGCCCTGCTGGCCCGAGGCGATACCATGGGCGTGTTCTACGTGGAATCGCCCGCCATGCGCCAGCTCCAGCAAAAGACCCGGCGGGGTGATTTCGAGCACCTGGTGATCCATTCCTCCATCATTCGACCCGCCGCCAACCGATACATCCAGGCCTACATCGAGCGGCTCCACGGGGCACCCTACGAACCGCTGCATCCCGCCTTGAAAGACCTCCTGGAAGAAACCTACGGCATCTTGGTCTACCAGGAACACGTGGTCCTGTGCGCCATGGCCCTGGCGGGATTTCAATGGGCGGAAGCGGACGGGCTGCGTAAGGTGCTGAGCAAGAAGAGCCGGGAGCAGATCGAAGACTATCGGCGCCGTTTCGAGGAAGGCTGCCGGGCTCGCGGCGTGGGCGAAGACGTCATCGGCGCCCTTTGGGATATGTTCACATCCTTTGCCGGCTACTCCTTTTGCAAACCCCATTCCGCGTCATACGCTTTGGTGAGTTTCAAGTCGGCGTGGCTCAAGGTCCATTATCCCGCCGAATTCATGGCCGCGGTCATCGCCAACGGCGGGGGCTACTACACGGCCTTCGCCTACGTCTCCGAAGCGCGGCGCATGGGCTTGGAAGTCCTCGGGCCCGATGTGAACGAAAGTCGGTGGACATGTTGGGGCAAGGGGCGAAGGATCCGGCTGGGCCTGCAGCTCCTGCGGGGCATTCGGCGGGAGGTCGTGGAACGACTGCTGGAAGAGCGATCCCGAAACGGCCCTTTCGTCTCCCTGGATGATCTTTTCGACCGGGTGCCTCTGCAGCCCTCCGATGCGACGGTTTTGGCCAAAAGCGGCGCGTTGGACGCCTTGGCCGGGCCGCTCCACCGGGCCCGGCTCCTGTGGTGGATCCACGCCCGGTGCGCTCATGGCAAGGGCCGGGAGACCCGGCATGCCGCCCTCATGGCGCCGCAGGGACGGCATGCTTTGGAAGGCTCTGGAGGAGCCGACGGTTTCCGCTCAGCCTCGCCCATGCCGTGCTCCAACGGGTCGCCTCGGCGTTCGTGGAAGGAATGGAGGGGGATGGCAAGGCAAGAGAGCCTCTCGGCGTTCGGGGGCACCGCGGTCCGCGTGCCGGCCCTGCCGGCTCCGGAGGCGGCGCTTTTATGGCGCCACGAGCAGGAAACCCTGGGTTTTGTCCTCTCCGTGCATCCCCTGGCCTGTTACGATGCCGCGTACCGCAAACGCCCCCGGCCGTGGGTGCGCGCCGAGGCCATGCCCCGCTTGGTGGGGAAAACGGTGTGGCTCAAAGGCTGGCCCATCACCCGCAAAGAGGTGGTCACTCGGGAAGGCGATCCCATGGCGTTCGTCTCCTTCGAGGATGAGACGGCCATTTACGAAACGGTCTTTTTCCCCGACGCTTACCGCCGCTTTTGCCAAACCCTGGGCTGGGAAAGGCCCTACGCCCTTCGAGGCACGGTGGAAGAATCCTTCGGCGCCGTAAGCCTCACCGTCTCCCATCTGGAATTCGTAGCCTAGGAGGCTGTCCGAGAACTCGATTCTTGCCGATCTGAGCAACGTAAATTCAGATAGTTACGATGCCATAAAGCACCAAAATCGGCATTCTCGGACAAGCTCCTAGGGCCTGAACGAAAATTTTTCCGCTGCAATTCCCGACCCGGCACTTCCAAACACTGACCGCAAAAGAATCCTTGTTTCACGAAGGTCCGCTGCACGAAGGGTCTTGGCCGCACTTGTGCCGCAAAACTGTCACACAACAGACATCGTGTCGTCACACGGCGTGGACAGACTCTTTGACAGAAGGATGAAAACCCGTACCCAAACAAGGGGGAGTCCCATGGGAACCTGGCACGCCGTGTGTCTCATCGCCTTCGCCCTTCTTCTTATGACTTTGGCAAGAATCAGAGTGTTTCCCCACAATCAACCCAAGACGGATTTGATCGTGGGGCTCCTCAACAGCCTATCGGCGGGATCCATAAGTGCGGGGAAATCTCGCTGCGTCTCCATGGGGCTGGGAGGTGCCGACAACGGATGAGCAAAACCTACGTGTTGGACACCAACGTCATCCTGCACAATCCCAACGCCATCTTTTCTTTTCAAGACAATCACATTGTCATTCCTCTGGCCGTCATCGAAGAAATCGACGACCAAAAAAAACGCCAGGACGAAATCGGCCGAAACGCCAGGTTTTTTTCGCGCCTTCTGGATAAGTTGAGAGGTCAAGGTCCGTTGTCCCAGGGTGTTCCTCTGCCCACGGGGGGGCTGATCCGGGTGGAAGTCAACCATGTGGCCGACAATGGCCTTCCCCGCGAGTTTGACGGGCACAAGTACGACAACAGAATCCTCGCCTTGGCCCATGCCCTGGCCAAGGAAGGAAACGGCCCGGTCATCCTCGTCACCAAGGATCTCAATCTTCGCATCAAGGCCGATGTCATCGGGGTCCGCGCCGAAGATTATTTTTCCGACAAGGTGGACTACAACGAACTGTACCAGGGCTTTCGCACCCTTTATGTGGAAGGCGACGAACTCAACCGGTTCTATAGAGAGCACAGCCTGGAGCTTCAGGGTGAGGTGAACCTCCACCCCAGGGAATTCGTTATCCTCAAGCATTCGGCTCATCCGTCCCAGTCCGCCCTGGCTCGGCACGATCATGGACGCCTCGTGCCGCTCAAGCACGCCGATGCGGTGATCTGGGGCATTCGAGCCCGCAACAAGGAACAAAAATTCGCTTTGGAACTCCTGCTCGACGACACGGTTCGCGTGGTGACCCAGGTGGGTCGGGCCGGAACCGGCAAGACGCTTTTGGCTTTGGCGGCGGGTTTGGAAAAGGTCGTGGAACACAGGGCGTACCATCGCTTTCTCATCACCCGGCCTGTCGTTCCTGTGGGAGACGACTTGGGGTATCTGCCCGGATCCCGCGAGGAAAAGCTTCGGCCGTGGATGCAGCCCATCTACGATAATCTCGAGTTCCTTTTTCAGGAAGCGGAAGATCCCGCAGAACCCATCGACCATTTAATCCAACGCGGGGTGCTGCAGATGGAAACCTTCACCTACATTCGAGGGCGAAGCATCCCCAATCAGTTCATTTTGTGCGATGAAGCGCAAAACCTCACGCCCAACATGATCAAGACCTTGATCACCCGGGTGGGCAAGGGCACCAAGATCGTCTTCACGGGAGACCCGGAACAGATCGACCACCCCTATCTGGACGCCGGCACCAACGGACTGTCCACTTTGGTGGAAAAGCTCAAGCACGAGCCTTTGGTAGGCCATGTGACACTGAGACAAGGGGAGCGATCCCGGGTCGCCGAGATGGGCGCCGCCCTTTTGTAGACGCCGCGGACTCCTTTGGCCCAAAAACGGCCGTTGCCTTTGAGGATGTGACGCCCTGGGTTGGAGACGGTTGCACGACGGAATCCTTTCCCCCTTCATTGCGGGATTCGGATCGAGGCGCACCCATTGCCTGGGAAGAGCATCGCGAACGGCGTGAAATGCCAAACCGTTGCTTTCGGCCAATTGAAGGAAGGCAAGTTCCGTGGGCGACCCGTCCAAAAGCTGGGTTGCACCCTGAGGGTCTACCTGCAGCCGGGCTCCATGCACAGATCGGCATGGCCCCGAGCGGTGCTATCTTGGCCAACTCGGTTCGCTTGTTTCGTTCGGCTTCAGAGGACGTCACACCGTTGTCACAAAAGTGACGTCAAGGCGACACGAACGGAAAGATACTGTGGCGACGACGCCGAAGGGCGAGCTGCCACCCTTCGGCGAGAAATGTTGGGACAAAAGAGGAGTCTCATGCCCGTCATCACCATCTGTGACGTGATCCAATTTCACAGCCCGCTCAGCGGTGGCATCAAACGCTACGTGACGGATAAGGCCCGTTTTGTGAAGTCGTTAAAGGATGTGAGCCATTGCGTGATTGTTCCCGGCTCAGAGGATCGCCTGGAAGTTTTTGGAAAGTCCAGGTTTTACTTTGTTCGGTCTCTGCCCATGGTGGGTGCCGTAGGCTACCGGCTGTTGCTTTCTCGCTGGAAGATCTTGGACATTCTGCGGAAGGAAAAACCCCACGTCATTGAAATCGGGGATCCTTACTACTCGGCATGGGTGGCTTTGGCATATGGCGAAAAATCCCGGACTCCCACCGTCGGCTATTATCATTCGGATTTTCCACGAGCTCTGGATCGCACCGTAAAAAAATACTTCGGTTCCACCACGGCCCGGATGACCTCTTTTTATATCCACGGCTATCTCAGCCGGCTTTACCGGCGCATGGATGCCGTCGTTGCGGCCACCCGCCGAGGTCGGGATGCCCTGGGCCATCTGGGCGTGCGCACGACACGCATCATTCCCTTGGGCGTCGATCTCGAAATTTTCCACCCTCGGAGGGAGCGAGAGGAATTTCGAAGGACTCTGGGAATTTCTGCCTCGGGCCGTTTGATTCTCTACGTCGGGCGACTGGCTAGGGAAAAGAACGTGTCGAGCCTGGTGCCCATGATGGACCGACTCAATGGCAACGGAGTGCCCGCCGTTTTATGCATCGTGGGCGATGGGGAGCTTCGCAAGAAGCTCTGCAAGGCAGCCGCTCGGAGGTCCTACATCCGAATGATGCCCTATTGCCGATCCATGGAGACTCTGGCCCGCATTTATTCGGCGGCCGACCTGTGCGTCTATCCCGGCACGAGTGAGACTTTCGGCTACGTCTCCGTGGAAGCGCAAGCCTGTGGCACGCGGGTCTTGGTGGTCCAGGGCGGTGGGGCCGAAGAGACCGTGAAGGGTGAAGATCCGTGTTACCTGGCCCGGTCCTCCAATCCCGAAGATCTGGCCCAGGCGGCGGCCCTCTCCTTGACCACACCCGAATCGGAGGAGACGCGCCGGATGCGGCATTACCGGATCGCCGATCGGTTCCCGTGGCATCGAACCTTCGAACAGCTCCTCACTTTGTATCGGGAATTGGCCGATAAGGACCCGATTTCCTGGGCGGCTTGAAAAGAGGACCATTTGGGGAATGGGGTCTTCGAACAAGGCTCTGATCGTCTCCTTCCATGATGTAACGCCCGTGACTTACAACGCGTTTTCGGCCTTTGCAGAAGAATTGGCCGCCGTGGGTGTCTTTTCATTGACGTGGCTTATTGTGCCTTTGTGGCACGGGCATTTGTTACTCCCGCCCGAAAGCCCTTGCGCTCAGTACCTGCGCACAAGGCAGGCTCACGGCGACACCATGATCCTTCACGGCTTGACGCATCGGAAAACGGGCAGACCGTTGGGGGAATCTTTCAAGAACTTCATCATCCGGCGAGTGTATACCGCAAGGGAGAGCGAATTCTTGCATCTCCGCGAAGACATTTTGAGACGCAAAATCCGCCTGGGCAAGGCGATTTTGGAAGGGGCCGGAATTGGACCTACGGGATTCATCGCGCCGGGCTGGATTTTCCCGCCGGACGGCCACGGGATTCTCAAGGAGATGGGTTTCCTTCTCACCGAAACTTACGGGCACATTCACGGGGTACAAACAAACCGTTCCGTTCGGGCGCCCGTGATCACGGCAAGCAGCCGCGCGTTGTGGCGGACGGTCCTTTCACGGGCTCTCGTGCCGGCATTGAGGCATCTATATTCGGATGCTGTGGTGGTGCGCGTGGCCATTCATCCCGCAGATCTTCATGACTCCGCAATGCGCCGTCTTTGGCTGGAAGTCATCGGGAAACTGCTTGGCCGGCGAGAGCCCCGAACCCTGTCTTCGTGGGCGGCGAGCGTCGGGCTGTAATGCTTTTTCACGGTTCCAGAGCGCCCCTTTACGAGGGGCGAAAACTTTTGAAGGCCGCATTCTTTGGAGCGGTTCTTTGCATTTTTCCCCCTCTTGTCGTCCTCCTCTCCCGGGACGGCCCCGAGATGTTGGAGAATTTCCACAGGGTGCCCATAGGGCTCCTCGGCCTTTTCTCATCCATGGTTTTCGGGGCGTGGGTGTGCCACAGCCTGCGCGTTCTGATCATGGTGAGGGCTCTGGGATACCCCTGTTCTTGGGTGGACGCCTTCTTTGCAGCTTTGGCCATGGAATTCGGTGTGGCAGCTACCCCGGGAGGCGTGGGCGGGGCTACCTTGAAGGTTGCCTCTCTCAAGAAACTGGGGATGCCGGTCGGGGAATCCCTGGGGCTTATCGCCACGGATCTCCTCATTGATATGGTTTTTTTCCTTGCGACGGGAATTGCGGGCACATGGGCCGCCGTCACGGATCCCCGATGGCAGAAAATGTGGGCTTCGGTCACGGTAAGACGTCTCCCGGAGGTGGGCTGGGAAGCTGTGGCGGTATTCGGCGTGGCGGTTCTAATGAGTCTCCTGTGGATGAAAAAGAGCCGATCCAATCGAACCGGCCTCGTGGGGGAAGTTCCGGGAGCTGCGGAGTCGTCGCCGAGAGAAAGCCTCTGGGGGAAGACTCTGGATGCCCTTCGCCTCGGGTGTCGTGTGGCGCCCCGATTGTTTCAAAACCATGCGGCCGCCGTTTTCACCTGTCTGTTTCTCTCGTTAGGCCAAGGATTATGCCGGTTCGGCATACTGCCCCTTTTGGTGCGTTTCTTCGATGCCGACTTCAGCCTCCTCCCTTTGTTTCCTCTCCAGGCGTTGCTCTGGGCTCTGTCCCTGGCCCTCGTGACTCCCGGCGGGGGCGGCGGTGTGGAAATTCTTTCGCTGGTGTTTCTCCGAGCCCTGCTGTCGACGGAAGAGGCGACCGTCATTGTTTTCGTGTGGCGTTTCTTTACCTTGCACCTGAATTGACTTGTTGGTTCTCTTGCCTTGTTCCGTCTTTTTCCGAAGGCTCATAGCTGAAACGCATCGCATCGGCGCAAAATCCTCTTCCAGCTTTTTGTGGCGCCCAATGGGGTCGGCCGCCTCATCGATGAACCTTGCGCGATGATTCGGAGTCGACTGAAATCTCTTTGCCTTTCATCAAATTGTCACGCCGTTGACGCCTCCTGGAAACCTTCCCGTGGCAGAGTTGTCGCGAACGAAAACCTGAAAGGGGGAGGCGAACCCATGAAGGCGGATCTGCACGTGCATTCCCGATTTTCCAAGAGACCCTCGCAATGGATTCTTCAGAAGCTTGGATGTCCGGAGAGTTTTACCCAACCCATAGACGTGTATCGCATCGCTCGAAAAAAGGGCATGGACTTGGTAACCATTACAGACCACAACACCATCGACGGTGTGGCCGAAATCGCTCACCTGCCCGGGGTCTTCGTCAGTGAAGAGGTCACCACCTATTTCCCGGAGGATGGCTGCAAGGTGCACGTTTTGACCTACGGCCTTTCCCCCAATGAGCATCAGGACATCCAAAAGATTCGGGAAAATATTTATGATTTGGTGATGTATCTGAGGGAGAAGAAGATCGTTCATGCCGTCGCCCATCCCCTTTACAGTATCAATGACAAACTGACGGCGGACCATTTTGAAAAAATGCTCCTTCTGTTTCGCATCTTTGAACTCAACGGCGCACGAAACGACGCCCAGAATCGCATCCTACGGGCCCTTCTGCCCGCATTGGACGGTTCCGTTCTTGGACGCCTTGCGGAGAAACACTGCGATCTTCCGGGTCCTGTGGAGATGGGTCGTAAATGGATCATCGGCGGGTCCGACGATCACAGTTCGCTCAACATCGCCCGGTTTTGGACGCAGGTTTCGGGGGCTTCGGACATTCCCTCCTTCTTGGAAGGGATCGTCACGGGCCAGGCCGGGGTAGAAGGGGCACCCGCCACTCCCTTGACCATGGCCCACAATCTCTACGGGATCGCGTACCAGTACTACCGGGACCGCTTCGGCCTGGGTCGGCATCTCCACAAGGATCTGCTCCTGCAATTTCTTGAACGGGTCCTGGATGTCCACCGCGAGGCTGAACCGAGATCCTGGACGAGTCGCGTTTACGATCTGGCTCGCACCAGTCGCTTTTGGCGACGGCGCACCGATGGGGAAAAGGAACTTCCTCCGGTCCAGGCTTTCTGGAAAATGTCCCAAAGCCTCGTCGAAAAAGACGGGCGATTCATGGCCGCCGCCGTCGGCCGGTCCCGCCTGTCTGCTTCGGCGGCCGAAAAGCTCTGGTACGTTTTCGTGGAACAAGCCTGTGACGGCCTTCTGATGGAGCTTTGTCACCGTATCGGAACCCAACTGCGCAGCGCCAACGTTTTTGATGTGTTCGGAAGTCTCGGTTCGGCGGGGGCGCTTTACAGTCTTATGGCGCCCTTTTTTGTCGCCTTTTCCCACTTTACCAAGGATCGAATCTTGGCGGACGACATCGGGCGTCGTTTCCCAACTCTCGAAACTGCCGAGCCCGGGGCCGGCGGACTGGCCGTGGCCCACTTTTCCGACACGATCTTAGAAGTCAATGGTGTTGCCCGCACCTTGCTCCAGCAGCTCCAGGTGGCGCAGAGCTTGGGAAACCGTTTGACCCTTTTGACTTCCGATGACGGGTCCAAGGAACTGCCTTCCGGCGTGGTGAATTTCAAACCGGTGGGCCGCTATGCCATGCCGGAATATCCCGAAATTTCCCTTAATATCCCCCCATTTTTAGAACTTCTTAGCTTCTGCTACAAAGAAAACTTCACCCAAATCCACGCCGCAACGCCCGGCCCCATGGGTTTGGCCGCTTTGGCCGTGGGCCGCATCCTCTCCCTTCCCATTGTTTCCACCTACCACACGGCCTTGCCACAATACGTGCGGCGATTGACGGGGGATGAGGGGCTGGAGGCCCTCACATGGCGATACGTGATATGGTATTATAATCAAATGGATAAAATTTACGTTCCTTCGGCGGCCACGGGTGAAGAGCTTATCGGCCACGGGCTTCCGCCGGATAAGGTGTGCACCTACCCGCGGGGCGTGGATATCGAAAGGTTTTCTCCAGATAAGCGATCCGCCCGATTTCGCGTCCGGCACGGTATTGCGGACAAAACGGCCGCTGTGTATGTGGGGCGCCTTTCCAAGGAAAAGGATCTGGATGTTCTGTGCCGGGCGTTTCGCAAGCTTCACGCCAAACACCCGAAGACCGCTTTGGTTCTCGTGGGCGATGGGCCCTACCGCCAAGAATTGGAGAAAGCCCTCACAGGAACCTGTGCGGTCTTCACGGGCTATCTTTCGGGGGAAGCCCTGTCCGAGGCTTTTGCCTCATGCGACTTTCTTGTTTTTCCCAGCACCACGGACACCTTCGGCAATGTGGTCTTGGAAGCGCAGGCTTCGGGAATTCCCGTGATCGTAAGCGACCGGGGAGGTCCCCGGGAAAACGTGGTTCCTGGGCGCACGGGCTGGATTTTTACCGGTCATGACGAAGAGAGTCTTCTGGGACGCATGGAATGGATGTGTATCAACACCGAAAGGCGTCGCGAAATGGGTCAACAAGCCCGAAAAAGCATGGAACGGCGCTCATTCCAGCGGGCTTTCCAGGCCATGTGGGAACTGTTCGAAGCGACTTCCGAAAAGGAAGAACTGTCCCTTCCCGAAGCCGTTTAACAACACCCCGTCAAAGAGACCGCGAAAGGACGAGTGCCCATGGATACGGCGGACAAAGGCGCCATCCGCTTGCTTCCACGGACTGCCGGCTTGTGGCGTCCCGTGCTCAAATGTTTGGATAAAATAACGGCGTTGGAGCCTCTGGAATGCACCTACCGAAGCCTTCCCCGTGCGATGGATCCGGCCGGATTTGTGAACGAGGCCTTGAGGGCGCTTGGGGTGGGCCCGGTGGTCCTCGGAAACGAACAGTTTCCGGCCTCGGGCCCGATTTTAGTGGTGGCCAATCACCCGTTCGGCGGCGTGGAAGGCCTTCTGATCGCCCGTCTTCTTTTGGAGGTGCGCCCAGACGTGAAGATCATGGCCAACGCCCTCTTGGAACACATTCCGGAGATGGCCCCTTTGATTATCGGTATAGACCCCTTCGGGAACCGAAAGTCTCTGGACCGTAACATCGCGCCTCTGCGCCGTTGCGTGGCGTGGCTCAAGGACGGAGGCGTTCTGGTCGTGTTCCCGTCGGGCACCGTGTCCCATTTCCATGTGCGAAAGCGGCGCATTACGGATCCGCCGTGGAGCCCGAGCGTGGGGCGGCTGGTCCTGTGGAGCCGGTGTTCGGTTGTGCCGATCCATTTCGATGGTGCCAACAGCTTGTTATTCCAGCTCCTTGGCCTGTTTCATCCGCGTTTGCGAACCCTTCTTTTGCCGAGGGAGTTGCACAACAAGCGTGGACACGAAGTCCGGCTGACCGTGGGCCGAACGATTCCCTTTAAAAAGCTCTCAGAAATCGGGTCTCCGGAAGGGATCACGGAATATTTGAGAGCGCACACATACGCCCTGGGAATTGCCGGAAACACAAATCGAGGGAGGGGCACGGTTCCGCGATGGCGTCACGTGGCCCAGAGGCCGTTACGTCCGTGCGCCCCCATCGGGGACGCGGTTCATCCATCTCTCTTGCGTGAGGACATACAGCGCCTGGACCCCGCCCAGTGTCTTTTCCAAAGCGGAGCCTACAGAGTCTGGTGTGCCGAAGCGGTGCAGATCCCTCATATTCTCCAGGAAATCGGGCGCCTTCGGGAGACGACCTTTCGCGAAGTGGGAGAGGGGACTGGACGGTCTGTGGATTTGGACCGATTCGACCGACATTACGACCACCTGTTCTTGTGGAATGAGGAAACTCAAAAAATTGCGGGGGCGTATCGCATCGGTCGGGGCGATCGGCTTCTCGGTCAGATGGGCTTGGAAGGTTTTTATACGCACACGCTTTTTAAGTATGAGGCTGGATTTCGACCTTTTTTGGAAAAGAGCCTGGAGCTGGGGCGTTCTTTCGTCCGGTCCGAATACCAAAAGACCTACGCCCCGCTGTGGTTTCTCTGGAAAGGGATCGGCCGTTACGCGGCACGCCACGAAAGGTATCGGTTTCTGCTCGGCCCGGTGAGCATCAGTGATGCCTATCACGTGCTTAGTCGGCATCTCATTCTCATGTATCTGCGGCACAATCATTTTTCGGAACAATGGGCCCGCTGGGTCTGTGCGCGACGGCCGTGGCGCCGCATGCCCTCCATCCCTTGGAATGCTCGCACCCTATGTCGGAATCTTACGGATATGGACCTCTTTTCGGAGTTGATCGCAACCATCGAAAAGCGCGAAAGGGCGTTGCCCATCCTTCTTCGCCAATACATCAAACTTGGGGGAAAGGTTTTGGGTTTCAACGTGGATCCGAAATTTTCGGATGTCTTGGATGCTCTGATTGTCGTGGATCTTGCCCAGGCCGAGCCCTCCCTTCTCGAAAAAACCATGGGCCAGGAAGCCGCCCGTCGTTTCCTGAGCGTCCACCAGGCCCCGTCCCTCAGTCTGCCGATGTGTGCGTGATCCCCATCGTTTTCTGAATTTGGCGCCCAAAGAATCGCGGCGGATTTGTCACGAAAACGTCACACGTCCGTCACGGACGTCGGTTCATTGTATTTCCGAATAGTCTTCAAACGGAAAGGATCGCCATGGAACGGAAAATTCTTTTTATTTGCGTGCACAATAGCGGCCGAAGCGTCATGGCCGAAGCCTATGCCAACACGTTCGGCCAGGGAAGAGTCCGGGCGGAAAGCGCCGGTTTCGAACCCAGGCCCGTACTTCCGGGAATCGTGGAGGTCATGCGGGAGGAGGGCATCGATGTCAGCCAACATCAGCCGAGAAGCGTTTTCGATCTCTATCGGCAAGGAAAAACGTATGACGCCGTGGTCACCGTCTGCGATGGTACGGAGGAGTCGGCGTGCCCCATCTTTCCTGGGATAGCCCTTCGCGACCACTGGCCTTTTCCGGACCCGTCAAAGGTCGAAGGCCTTTCGGAGGAAGAGCGAAAAGCGAAGCTTCGGGCCATTCGCGACGCGGTGAAAGCCAAGGTCCGGCAATGGATTCATTCTCTGGATGCCGCAGAGAAGGACCTGTAAACATGGCGGAGCCGGCGTGCCGCCGGTGGAACGTGGCGGGCAGGTCGGCTCCTCAAGAGACAGGCTTCATGAGTTGACGCACTCCGGATAGCGCCACTGGGGGACAACGAGGGTCTCGGCGGCAGGGGCGTCTAGAGGAAGGGCGGCCGAAGCGGCTCCTCTGGGTGCGCCGCTTCGCTTTTCCAGTTCGCGCTGGCAATCGATGCACAGCCGTGCAGTGGGCTGGACTTCCAGCCGTTGCGGCTGGATGGCATCGCCACATCGGTCGCAAACCCCGAAGTCGCCGTCTTTCAGCCTTTTGAGAGCGCTTTCGATTTCCCAAGAAAGCTGCCGGTACCGGTTGCGGAGTCGCCGGAGGGTTTCCCTCTGATGTTCCAGGACGGCCAGATCGGCCTCATCCATGGGTTCTCCCATGCGCCCGTGTTCGTCTTGAGAATTTTCAAGGGATTGCAGGGATTCCATCAATGTGTCCCGGGCTGAACATAGCAGGGTTTCAAAGCGCTTCCGTGTGAACGGATCCATTAAAACATCCTCCTTGGTTCATGTCAGAGGTTGAGGCAAAAGGCTCTAAGGAAACCACCCGATCCGCCGCCTGCCGACGGACCAGGGCATCGTGGTAGACACCCAGGATGGCCGCACCCCGCTGCCGGGCTTCGATGATGAGGGTGACCACGGTGTCCCGATTGCGAGGATCCAGGGATGCGGTGGGTTCGTCCAAGAGCAATATGGGATGCCTGCACACAAAGACTCGGGCGATATTCACCCGTTGTTGTTCCCCGCCGGAAAAGGTCGTGGGGGACAATCCCCAAAGGCGGCGAGCGATACCGAGGCGATGGAGCATGGTTTCGGCCCTTTCACGGGCTTCATTGGGAGCGACGCCCTGGTCGAGAAGCGGCTCCATGACGGCGTCGAGAGTGGACACTCTGGGGATGATGCGAAGGAACTGGCTCACGTAGCCGATGACATCCCGGCGCACCCTGAGCACGGTGCGGGCTGATGCGGTGGCGAGGTCGATGGTCTTCGTGCCGCACCGGATGAGGATTCGACCGTGATCCGCAGCGTAGTTGCCATAGATCATGCGCAGGACGGAGCTTTTCCCAATCCCGGATGGGCCTATGAGGGCGACGCTTTCCCCCCGCATGACTTCGAGGCTTAAACCGTTGAGGATGCAGAGTCGCACGCCGCCCTGCCCGTGGAGCGTGAAGGTCTTGGCGACGCATTCCACGCGAATCATCCATTCCTTTGCCATGGCCCTCTCCTCGGGGTTAAACGCTCAGACGGGACGAGACAAGGAGTTGGGTGTACGGGTGCTGAGGATCATCGAGGACCCGATCCGTGAGTCCGTGTTCCACGATGCGCCCTTGGAACATGACGAAAAGGCGATGGGCGAGCAGCCGAGCTACGGTAAGATCGTGGGTGACCATGACCACCGACAAGGCGAGCTCGCGGACGAGGCGACGCATGAGGTCCAGGAAGCGGGCCTGAACGGAGACATCCAAACCGCTGGTGGGCTCGTCCATGAAAACAATCCGGGGGTTGGTGGCCAGGTTCTTGGCGATCTGAAGCCGCTGAAGCATACCGCCCGAATAAGTGCACGGAAGATCATCCAACCGCTTCAGATCCAGTTCGACGCGCTCCATCCAAAAGGACGCACACTCCCGCAGGTGCCGGAAACGACGTTCCCCCTCGGCCAGCAGCCTTTCGCAAATGTTCCCGCCGGCGCTGACACGCATGCGAATCCCTTCCTCCGGCCGTTGAAAGACCACGCCGATGGCGGTGCGCAGCAGCCGGCGGCGAAGCGACGCATCCATGTGGTAGAGATCGACGAAATCCGAGCCGTTTCGATAAAGAACCGTTCCTTTGGTCGGGGCGAGAAGGCCCGAAAGGCACCGAAGCAAAGTCGTCTTCCCCGAGCCCGATTCCCCCACCACGCAAACGACTTCGCCGGGGTATACGTCGAGGTCCACATTCAAGCATCCAACGCGAGTGCCGTACCGACGGGTGAGGCTTCGAGCGCGCAAAATGGGGTCGTCATCCATGATTGTCGCCGATGGAAGCCTGTCACGGTGCGCCGTGGTCATGGGCCCTCCTTTCCGGACGACGGTTCGAAGACGTCTTGGCGGTTTGTTAGGCCTTGGGTGGAGGGGCTGTCCGAAGAGTGAGCGACCGAAGCCTTCGCCCGTCGTTTTCGGCACGCGTCCGTATCCGAGCACACGAACATGCGGTGTCCCTCATCGTCCACGATGATTTCGTCCAGGTAATGGTCGTCGGCGCCGCACAGGCGGCATCGTTCCTTCCATCCTTCCACCGCAAAGGGAACATCCTCGAAGTCCAGGGGCTGTACGTCGGTGTAGGGTGGAACGGCATAGATGCGCTTTTCGCGGCCCGCTCCGAAAAGTTGCAAAGCCGGCATCTGGTGCATCTTCGGCGTGTCGAACTTGGGGATGGGCGAGGGACTCATGACGTAGCGATTGTTCACCAGGACGGGGTAATCGAACGCTACGCCGATACGCCCCGTGCGCACCACGTCTTCATAGAGTTTGACGTACATGAGGCCGTAGTCCGCCAGGGCGTGCAGGGTTCGGCATTCTTCTTCCCGGGGTTCGATGAATCGCAGAGGTTCGGGAATGGGGACTTGGTAGACCAGGATTTGGCCTTCCCGCAGCGGCGTTTCGGGAATGCGGTGCCTCGTTTGAATGATCGTCGCCTCCTCGGTGACGGTGGTCGTCCTCACGTCGGCCGTTTTTCGAAAAAAATGCCGAATGCTCACGGCGTTGGTCGTATCGTCCGCTCCTTGGTCAATCACTTTAAGGACGTCGTCAGGCCCGATGAGCGAAGCCGTGATTTGGATTCCACCGGTGCCCCAGCCGTAGGGGAGCGGAATCTCCCGGCTGGCGAAGGGAATCTGGTGCCCGGGTATGGCCACGGCTTTGAGGATGGTGCGTCGGATCATGCGCTTGGTCGTTTCGTCGAGAAAGGCTGGGTTATAACCCATAAGGCCGCGCCACGATTTTCTCTCCGCAGGCTGTCCCGTGATGGTCTTAGCCAATGGGGGCGTGGGGGATGGCGATTCCATGGGAGCACCTTATCTTTCAGCCCCATCTTGGGGGACGGGGTCTTTGGGGGAACGGCGCACATGACACAGTTCGGCCTGAAAGTCCACGTAATGGGGCAGCTTCAAATGCTGGACGAAGCCCGAGGCTTCCACGTTGTCGCTATGTCTCAGCACGAATTCCTGATCTTGGGCGGGATAGCGCACCTCTTCACCCAACTCTTGGGATCGCAGGGCGCGGTCCACGAGGGCCATGGCCATGGCCTTTCTTTCGTTGGCGCCGAAGACCAAACCGTACCCTTGCACGAAACCAGGGCAACCGGGGGAGCGCTGCTCGTTTCGGCTGAGCATCACGCACTCGGTGACCAAAATGGATCCGATGGTCACGGTGAAGCCCGTCTCCGGCAGTTCAACGGTCACGGGCACATAGCCCATGCGGATTTCGCCTACGAATGGATGGCCTCGGAAACCAAACCCTCTTTGGGCGGAGTACGCCATTCCCACGAGGAAGCCCTCGTCTGCCCGGCCCAGGGTTTGCAGGCGGGCGCTGCGCGGCGCGGGAATCTCCAAGGGTTCTTGGGTCACGTCCCGGGGTTCCAGGGCTTCGTCCGCTTTTGACTTTTCCACCAGGTGGGTGTCCCGAAGAAGATCGGCAAGGCGTGGTGCCCGCTGGGCCAAGGGAACGGATCGATCCGCCAGATAGACCACGTTTTCGGGGACGGCCTTGGATTGGAGAAGGGAGAAATCGAGCAGCCTGTGCGTGTAATCGTAGGTCGGGCCGAGGAGCTGACCTCCTGGAAGATCTTTGAAGGCTGCGGAAATACGCCGAAGAAGGCGCATGGCCCCCGTGTCCAGAGGTGTGGAAACACCGAGGCGCGGCAGGGTGGTTCGATAGGCGCGAAGAAGGAAGGCGGCTTCCACGAGATCCCCCTGGGCCTGTTTCACGGCCAGGGCGGCCAGTTCTCGATCATAGAGCGATCCTTCAGCCGCCACGCGATCCACGG
This sequence comes from Desulfosoma sp., assembly GCA_037481835.1. Classification (GTDB taxonomy): domain Bacteria; phylum Desulfobacterota; class Syntrophobacteria; order Syntrophobacterales; family DSM-9756; genus Desulfosoma. The sequence continues at coordinate 119,020 of JBBFKW010000002.1, forward strand.
CGAGTCCCAATTGCTCCTGGATCTGCTTCACATCGAGCTCCGGAAGCCGAATGTCGCCGCGCCGCTTTTCCGCAAGGAAGCGATGGGCGTTGGCAATGGCTCTTTCACCGCCCTTTACTGCGACGTACATGAGAGACCTCCCACGGGCGATACATGGGTTGACCGGGGGACAGCCACCAGGTCGGCTTGGTGAGTAAAAAGCACATCCAATCCTCTGGGATAGAGGGCTTCCAGGCTTTGCCGCCAGTCCCAAAAGCTTTTCGGGCAACCGCGGACGCACAGGGCGCTCAGCCCTTGAATCCCTGGACCCGAAAGAAAAAAACCGTCCGCCACACCCGGGCTTGCCGAAGGGCTCAAAGACGCGACTTGCACGATGACGGTGGCGCCCAGGTAAGGTTCGTGTTCGGTGCCCATGGGAAAATCCACGGGGAAGGAAAGGCCGGATGGATCCGTGATCAAGGCAAGGTCAGCTTCCCGGGGGTCGCTTACCGTTCGCACCCGGGTGACCGACTGGATAGCCCATCGGGATTCATGGTCGATGGGCAGGTCGGTCCAAAGCCGTATCGACTCGTCGCCCAAGGTGAGGAGGACGACCCAGGATGCGGCATGAAGGTCCCGGGGGATCCCGCTCGGCTCTCGAAAAGTCACAAGCCGTCCGGGGTGAGCCATGGCGGTGAGCAGGGTTCGGAAAGCTTCCTGGGATTCCAAAATGGGTTCTCGAAAACCCATGGCGCGGATGACCTCGGCATAACTTGGCATGGTTACTCCAAAACGTTTTCCGTGGCCTTTCGGGGACGGCCGCAGCAGGCGATGAGTGTGCGGTTCATTCGCCGCGAACCAAGGTCACGAATTCCACGCGCGTCGCCGCCACTCGGCCGGCTTCGCGCCGTTGCGCTTCCTGTTTTCGTCTCCACAGGGGATCGACGAAGGCAGCCGTGAGGTGTTCCCTCTTTTTCGGGTCCTGAAGTTGGGCGTCCAAAACGGCGGCGATTTCCGCATGGCGCGGGCGCCGCCCCAAGACCATGGCTGTTCCCAAGCGACCGTCCCGGTCACTGACCGAGCATCGCGTCACGGTCACTTCTCCCACGTAGAAACGTTCCCCTTCGCCGCCGACTCGGGCCTGTACCATGAGCAACCCGATTTCGGGGCCATGAACCACGGCGTATTCAGGTTTGGGCTCGTAGCGATCCCAAAAGAGTTGGAGATCCTCCGAATCCGCTTCTGCCAAAACGGTCATCCATCGGCGGCGGGCCTCTTGCATTTCTTTTTCAACACCGGATGAGATGGGTTCCATGGGGTGCCCTCTCAAATAAAACGGCGGCGCAGCTTGGCGCACAAGGTGTCGATGATCGTGACGGCCAAAATGACCATACCCATCATGGTGGCCACATCCCGGTACTGGTAACTGCTGATCTTGTCGAACATGAGAAAGCCGATACCCCCTGCACCGCAAAAGCCCAGAATGGTGGCGCTGCGCACATTGGATTCGAACCGCAGAAGGCTGTAGCTCACGACCAAAGGCATGACTTGGGGCATGACGGCAAAGGAGAGCACCTGCAGCGGACCGGCTCCGGTGGCCGAGACCGCCTCCGCTTGCCCCGGTTCGATGGCTTCGATGGCTTCGCTGAAGACCTTGCCTAGGATGCCGAAAGTATGGATGGCGAGGGCCATGACGCCGGCAAAAGGCCCTAGCCCGATGACCGCGACGAAAACGAGAGCCATGACGAATTCGTTGAAACCGCGGCAAAAATCCAAGAGTCGACGGATGGTGAATTGGCACGCGCGGCGCAGCGTGCGATAAATCCATCCTTCGCCGGGAAAGAAAATTTCCAAAGTGTTCCGTGCCGCAAAAAAAGATACGGGCAGAGCCCACAAGACGGCGAGCAGGCTTCCCCAGATGGCGATGGCCACCGTCTCCATAAGGGACACGGCATAGGACTTGATGTTGGATGCACTGGTCTGGGGAGGAAAGAAGCCGCCCCGTTTTTCCGTCACAAGGCGTTTGAATTCTTTGTCCGCGAGACTGCGGCGTTCTTCCTCGGGCATGGCGGCCAAACGCTTTTCCGCCAGGGCTTTGGCCTCCCGTAACAACGCCGAGGATTCTGCAAGGCGTCCCGACGCATGGGCCTTGGCTTTGATTTCCTGAAGAATTTCCTGGGTCAGAATAATCTCCGGCATGCGTTCGGCCTGCCGGCGCGCCTCCTCCAGTTCCTCGACCGTAAGTTCGCGGCCGAAAAGATAAGTCCAGGCGTGATGCCGTTTCTCCCAAAGCTTCAAGGGGTCGATTCCGGTGCGGACATAAGTGACGCCCAGAACGAGCAGGATGGCCCCGAGCATCAAAGCCTTTTTCACATGCTGCACGGTTACAGGAGACCCAGCTCTTGAAGGGGCTCTCACTTCGACAACGTCCATAACGGCCTTCCCGGGAGACGCCGGCAGGCGTTCCCCCATTACTTTTCCGCCGAAGGGCTGCCGCAGGGATCAGGGCGGGAGCCGGCTTCGGCAGCACAAGGATTTAAGACGCTTGAGCCAACTGTTTTTTGAGCTGGTTGAGATAGCGAATGACGTCGTAGACCGAGTCGTCGGCCGGGCCGTAACCGCCGATCTGAAGTTTTTCCAAAGCGGGTTTGTCGGCGTTGAACATCATCAAAGCCCCGGCGAAGGCGGCCTTCAGGCTTTCGGGGAGATCCTTTCGAGCGCACATGGGCGATCCGGGGATGAGTTCCGACTTCCACAGAACGGTAAAATCGTCAAAGGACGCCTGCCCTTTTTCGCTCATGCGGTTAATGTCGATGTTGTTTGTGGCCGCCACATCGATGGAACCGTTCTTGACGGCCAGAATGCTTGCCCCGTGGGAGCCGGAAAATTTGACGTCCTTAAAGTACTGCTTCGGGTCCACTTTCAGGTCCCGGTAAAAAAGCAGGTTCGGCACCAAGTACCCAGAAGTGGAGTTGGGGTCGGTGAAGGCAAAGACCTTGCCCTTGGCGTCCTCCAATTTTTCGATCCCTGAGCCTTTCTTGGCAATGATGACGCCGTAGTATCCCGGCTCACCCGAGGTGTCTTTCTCCATGGCCAAAGCGACGGCTCCCGCCTTTTCTGAAGCTTCCACGTAGCTCTTGGGGCCAAGATAGGCAAAGTCGATGTGTTTATGGGCCATGGCCGTGATGACACCCGCATAATCGGAAGCACTCTGAGCCTCGACCTTGACTCCCAGGGTTTTTTCCAGGTGCTTGATGAGCGGCTCAAATCTCTTGACGATGTCCGCTCCCCCTTCGGTGGGAATCAGTCCGATACGCACGGTTTGGGGCCACGAGTCCGGGTTGGCCATGGAAACGGACGAGCCGAAGCTTGCCAAGAAGCCTAAAATCACCCCGTAAAAAACCAAGCTCTTTTGCCACAGGTTCATTTTCGCTCTCCTCCTTTTTCAATAATCTGCCTCATGATCCCTTACGCACAGGCCAGGGCCTCCTCCCTTGCCACGGGGCATCGACCCTGATAGATGTGAGCCACCGTCTCCTCGTCCAAAAGAGACGCCTCACCGTCAAAGACCACCCGCCCTGCGCTCATTCCCATGACCCTTTTGGCGTAACGTTTGACGAAGTCCAAATGATGCAGGTTGACCACCACGGGAATGCCTTTCCTTTCGTGAATTTCCTGAAGGAGGCTCATGACCGTCGAAGCGCTTCGCGGGTCCAGGCTGGCAATGGGTTCATCGGCCAAAATGACATCCGGTTCCTGGGCCAGGACCCGGGCGATGGCCACGCGTTGCTGTTGTCCGCCCGAGAGGCGGTCGGCGCGCTGAGAGGCCAGGTTCGCAATGCCCACTTCAGCCAGGCAGTGCAGGGCGTAGTCTTTTTCGTGTTTGGAAAAGAACCGGGCGAGGGACAAGGTGTGAAGCACGGGGGAATTTTGAAACCGCAAACGCCCCGCCAGAACGTTTTCCAAAACCGTCAACCTACTGACCAAGTGAAACTGTTGGAAAATCATGCCAACCCGGCGCCTCACCCGCTGCAAGGCCTTGCCGGACACGGTGGTGATGTCCTCGCCAAGAAGGATCAGCCGCCCGGATGTGGGCTCCAGAAGCCTGTTGAGGCAGCGCAGCAGGGTGGACTTTCCGGCTCCGGAACACCCGATGATAATGAGAAAATCGTCGGCGAGGAGATCGAAACTGACGTTGTCGACCGCTAAGGTTCCCGATGGGTAGCGCTTGACCAAATTTCGGACCTGGAAGACGGGGTCCGCGTTGAGGCAGTTCAGGGACGACGCTGCTAGACGCATGACGAACACTCCTTGTCGGCAGAGTTTTTCTTATTGGGCGCGAACGAGTGAAAGCGCTGAAGCTCCGTCCCTTTCGGCCCGGCTTCGTACACGAGTCGCCCCGCGACCCACAATCGGGTCACTCGGGCCCATGGTCCGTGGACCTCGACGACGGCCACATCCGCGGGGTACCCAGGTTTGAGAAAACCGCAGGGGACGGTCCGGGAAAGAAGGCCGGCCGGTCCTGAGGTCACGTGAGCCAGGCAAAGGTCCAAAGGGGTGGCGCACAGCCGGTGAAGGACGAAGGGTGCCTGGAGCAGGCACTCCGGGTAATAGTCGCTGACCAGAGCGTCGGTAAGCCCCATGGAGACCGCTTCCCGTGCGCTCAGATGGCTGTTGGAGGACGCCCCGCGAACGACGTTGGGCGCGCCGACCAGGACCGCCATGGCCCGATCCTTGGCTTCCCGGGCCGCCTCGGCCGTCACGGGGAATTCAGAGCCGCAGGCACCGAGATCATGGACGAAGCCCACTTTTTCCCGGCTGTCGTCATCATGGCTCAGGAGTGGGGTGCGGCATCGGGATGCAGCCTCCGCAATGCGTCCCACATCCCGCCAAGCCTGATCCCTTTTACGGACTTTGGCCGCGGCCATGGAGGCCGTTTCGTCAGGGCTGAGCTTGTACGTACCCGAATAGTAGCGATGAAAGGCCTCAAAACTACGGAACTGCCCCTGACCGGGAGTGTGGTCCATGATGGAGACCATGTCCAAAAGGCCTTCGAGCAAAAGACGTTCAAAGATTTCTCGCGCCTTGTCCGAACCCACTTCAAAACGCCCGTGAACGCAATGGCGGACCGAAGAATGGCCGGAGGCGTCAAAAGCCTTGATGAGCCGCACAAGGGCTTCGGCCCTGTCCGGCGATCGAAGGCCGAGCTCGTTGTCTGCGAAGCTGATGGCGTGACAAAACGTGGTGATCCCGGAGGCGGCAAGCCTTCGATCCAGGGTGGTTAGGGCGAAATCCGGCTCAAAGAGCACCCCGGGGCGCATTTCGATGCATTTTTCCAAAACATCCGAGTGAAGGTCTACGAGCCCCGGGAGGATGAGGCCCCCGCGGACGTCCACGGAAACCGTCCCCTGGGAAGGGCCGTCGACGCCATGCACTTCGAGGACGCCCGTGTGATCGAAGACGATTCGTCCTCGGTCGTAAAGCCTTTCGCCGTCAAACAAGGGACCGCCGTAAAGACGCGTTCTCATGGCACCTCCTCGACCGGCGACAAAAAAGCGCCTGCGTTGTCGCCGCAACACAGGGCTCGACACGTGGGCGCATCGATGCGGTAGACTCTGGACCGGGCATCCCGAAAGCCCGCTTTCTCGTAAAAACCCCGCCGTGTGCTTTCCCGCTCCTCGCTGGTCACGACTTCCAGCCGGACCGCGCGGCAACTGCGGGCATACGCTACGGCATGCGACGAAAGGGCTCGGCCCACACCCCGCCCCCGCCATTCGGGGCGGACAACGAGCTCTTCGATGGTCACCTGTTCTCCTCCAAGACGCAGGCAGAGATGGCGGCGCACGGTGATCATGCCGATGATGCGGCCTTCCGGATGGGAGACGGCCAGAACGCAGCGATACGCCGGATCGTGGAAGAGCTCAAGGCAGACAAGCTGAAGGCGATCCATGGGAACGTCATATCCCAAGGCGTTCAGGAGTTCGCGGATGGATTCCAGATCCTTCAGACGAGCGTTCCGAAAAACGAAGGGTGTCTCTTCCGCACGGGAGGGCGCATCGGCTATCATGATCGCTCCTCGAAAAAAGGCGACTTTCAGGGGCCTCATTCACTCCGGGGCCATTGAAAGCTTCCCATGTGACGCGATCGTGACCCTACCGTGAAAATCCAGTGACAGGGCTTCGGGATGAAGAGGTGTTCCAGGGGCGGCCTGAGGGGCGGGACGGTAGGAATTCATGGGAGGCGGGAAGCCGGCGGGGGTTTTTCGCCCCACGAGGCTCCCCGCGGTGATGGGTAACGCCGCCGCCCGATGTCCGGGGTGACGCCCGAAGGCCGCGGTCCCGGAAGGGACCGCGCCTGTGCCGGACCGGCCGAGCCTTCCGGCGTTTTCTTTAGGGTTCGCAGTAAATGGGCTCGCCCATTTCCTTAAACGAAAAATTGTAAAAAACGTTGTGTCCGTTGTAGTCCAGGACCCGCAGGTCGTCTGTTTGGTTCAGATCGCCCAGCACGATGTTGAACTGGAGGCCGTACTTCTGTTTCACCGATTCCAGAGGCAGTTCCCGGGCGATAAATTTCTTGATCCCCTTATTGTTGAGTTTTTCGATGAATTTCGGGTCTTGGAACGACTCGTAGCTCGTGAGGACCAAGATGGGCCCCGTACCTGTAAAGATGATTCCGGCTTTCATGGCGCTTCCTCCTTTTGGGGAGGTGTGGATCCTTCCGTCCGCACCTGATCAAGGGTGGCGGCCCCTCCCCCGGGATAAGCCATGAGGACATTTGAGGATTGACAACGCACAAAAAGATGTGGAAAAGGTCGCCCGTCCCGCGGAATATCCCGTGGGGGTTTGATCATTCATAACCCCGAACTCATTTGTCCGGCAAGGTCTTGACAGGTCCCACGAAGTCCATGGGGAGGCGTCTATGAAGCAATATGTCATCGATCAACTGAGGGAGTCGGACTACGACCGCATCCGGGACTACCTGGTCAATCATGCGGAATCGGCGGCCATGGAAGGTATTTACTACGTGGACCTCCCTGACACCCTGTACACGGACCTCCAAAAGTCCCACGACCGCTGCCAGCCGTACTACTTTGCGGTGAACCTCACGAGAAAGCAGGTGGGCTTCGAGTGGCTCATCCGCAGCCGAAACACGCTTCGGTGCGCCTGCATCGGCTACGCCACTCAGGAACAGCGGGACTACATCATCGATTACGCCGACGGGATTCTGGACCTGTTGCGGATCAAGCTTTAAAAAACCCCGCCTGCTCGCAAGGGTCCTTGGGTGGAAGGCTTTGACGCAGACTCCGCACCTTATCTCCTGCCGACGGAACACCCGTGGGAGGCTCTTTCGCCCATTCCCCTAAAGGGTCGAAGGGTTCTTGCCGTCGCGGGAAGCGGCGACATTCCCTTGTTGTTCGCGTCCCGGGATCCGGCGTCCCTTGAAGTGGTGGACGTGTCTCGAAGGGCCTGCTTTCTCGCGGAGCTGAAAAGAGCGGCCTACAGGCATCTTCCAAGGCGGGAGTTTCTGCGGTTTTTCTTCGCCGACGCGGTTCCTTCGGTTTATCTTCTGGATAATGCCAAGGAGACCTCCACCCCGGAGCCTCCCGGGAGATTGGTGCTCTACCGAACCCTGAGGCCCGATTTGACGTCTGAGGCCCAGGGCTTCTTCGATGCCTTCTTGACCGCCCAGGGCGAACAAACCAATCCCTTCGCCCAATTCTTGAGGCCGACTGACGTCTTCCATGGGAGCCTTTTCCCGCCCTTGGTCCGTGAAGAAGCTTACCGGACCTGGGCGTACGGCGCACGCCGGCCCTTTCCCATTCATTGCCGAGCCCTCGAAGATTTCTTGGCCGAGACGCCCTCGTGCTTTGATTTCATCTATACTTCCAACGTCTTCGAGTACCTCCGCGCCCGTTACGTCGTCGAAGCTTCCGCGTCCGTTTTCCGGGCCTCCATGCGCTCTTTTTGGGAATCCCTGCATCGCGTCCTCTCGCCGGGGGGGCGGGTGGTTTTTTACCTGTGCCAGGGGCAGGAGACGGCCCTTTTTCCGCGGTTGCTTAAAGAACTCGCCCCGCCGCGTTCCATGAGGTATAAGAGACACCTCGTGCCGGTCATCCTTCGGCCCCCGGCGCTTCCCGGGACCGTGTGGCGCCACGTTGTCGTTTTCTTTGAGAAGGCATCTTCTAAAACACGAGAGGCTCGATGAGTCGACAGCGTAAAGACCTAATGCTGGAAGCCTTCGTCGGCGAGGCTCGGGCCCATTTTCGACTCCTTTTTTACGCCGAAAAGGCCGACGAGGAAGGCTATCCCCAGATCGCCCGCCTCTTTCGGGCCATCGCCGAAGGGGAACGGATCCATGCCCGAAACCACGCCTCTCTCTTGGAATCCGTGGGATCGACGGAAGAAAACCTCCAGGCGGCGTTTCAATCGGAGTCTTTTGTGAACCAGGTGGCCTACCCCAATCTCCTGAAGGAAGCCTGGGCCTTGGATGACAAGGCCGCCATTTGGTTCCTCACATCGGCCCGAAACGCCGAGGAGCGTCATGCCAAGCTCTACAAAATGGCCCTCCAGGACATGGTGGCCGATCGCATGACCCTCTACACCGTATGCGGCAACTGCGGCTGGGTGGAAGAAGGCGGCCCGCCGCAGAAGTGCCCCAACTGCGGAAGAGATCGAGAGGCGTTTCGAGAGGTGTCCTGAGGATTTCCGCCGAGCTTCCTTCCTTGCCCAGAAAGGAATACGAGAGCCGTATGAGTCCATTTCAGCCGGGAGAATTGGTGCTGCTCACGTCCCAGAAGGGGAAAACCTGGCTCGTGCGGGCCGGGGCCGGATCTTTTTCTTCCCACTTGGGCACCGTGGATCTTCAGGATGTGGTGGGCCGGGAAGAAGGGGAGTTTCTGGAAACCACGCAAGGGGCCAAGGTCTTTCTCTTTCGGCCGTCTCTCGGGGATTACATCCACAAACTCAAACGGCGCACCCAGGTCATCTACCCCAAGGACATCGGAGCCTTCCTCGTTTACGGCGACATCCGCCCGGGAGACGTGGTCCTGGAATCCGGCGTCGGGTCCGGAGCCCTCACCTTGGCGCTTCTTCGAGCCGTAGGCCCTACGGGGCGTGTCGTTTCCGTGGAAATCCGCCCGGAATTTGCCGAACTGGCTAAGAAAAACATCGAGGTTTTCTTTGGAAAGAACCCGGACAACCACACCCTTGTGGTGGGAGACATCACGGCCTCTCCCGTGGCGCTCCACGCCGACCGCGTGGTCTTGGATCTTCCCGAACCGTGGAACGCCGTGGGGGCCGTCTCGGCGTGCCTTCGAACCGGAGGGCTCCTCGTGTCCTTGAGTCCCCAGGTGGGCCAGGTCCAAATGGTGTGCCAGGAACTGAAACGGCACGGCTACGCCAATGTGACGACCTTTGAGTTGCTCAAGCGCAACTGGAAAATCGACCCGCGCCGGGCCAGGCCCGAAGACCGGATGATCGGTCATACGGGCTTTATCACCGTGGCGAAGAAGATTGCCCGCACGTCGGAGGAGGTTCCGACGATCCGAGATCCTGAAGCCCCCCTGCCGTCGTAAAGCCGCACCCGCCGGAACAGCCGGAACAGTGAGTGGTCTCGCCCCGAAACGTCTTCATGAAGTGACGGACGACCACGAGGACGCCCACGAGTATGCAGACTCCCACAAGAAGATGCTGCCACATGGAAAGAATTCCTTTCTCTGAACCTGCTTGCCTCTAGCCCAGGCCCAAGAGCCGACCGCCTTGATAGACGGCGGTTGCGGCCAAAAAGGCCACCGTCGTGTTGAACGCCATGGAAAAGAGCCCCCATTTCCAAGACCCCGATTCCTTGATGATGCACGTCACGGTGACGAAACACGGCGAATAGAGCATGATGAACACCATGGCGGCGAAAGCGACCAAGGGATTCCAGTGGGGGTCTTGACGCAACCTCTGGCTGAGCGTCGTGCTTTCCCCGGCATCCAGTTCCCCTAGAGAATAGGCCGTGCCCAAGGTGGAAATGATGACTTCCTTGGCGGCAAATCCACCCACCAGGGCCACGTTGGTCCGCCAGTCGAACCCGCACCAGCGGGTGACCCTTTCCAGTGCGGTGCCGATCCTGCCGGCAAAGGATGAGCGAAGGGCTGCCGTCGCTTCGTCCCGGGCGATTTCCTTGAGGCGGCGGCGGGCTTCCTCTACGGCGGTGCCGGCGGCCTGGTCTGTTTCCAGCAAGGATCGATCGTCCGGGGACAGGGATTCCATGACGGCTTGCCGCGCCGCCTGAAAGCGGGTTTTTTCTTCCGCGGACAGGCCCGGATAGGTCATGAGGGCCCACAGCAGGACGGATATGGCCACGATGATCGTCCCGGCCTTGCGCACGTACTGCCAGATCCTCTCCCACGTGTGAATCATCAATCCCTTGAAGGTGGGAATGCGATACGGGGGAAGCTCCAAAAGAAACGGGCTGCTGGGCCCTCGAAGGATCGTCACCCGAATCACTTTGGCCAGCACAAGGGCGAAAACCCACGCCAAAAGGGTCAGCAGGAAAAGCATCTGCGCCCGTTTTTCCGCGAAGAAGGCTGCAATCAGCATGGCCAGCACCGGCACCTTGGCGCCGCAGTTCATGAACGGGGCCGTAAGCAGCGTCGCCAGCCTTTCCCGGGACGTCCGAAGGGTCCTCGTGGCCATGACGCCCGGCACAGCGCACCCGCCTGCGATGCCGCCGGAGATGATGAATGCCATGAAGGAATTGCCATGCAGGCCGAAGATGCGAAACACCCGGTCCAGCATGTAGGCGGCTCGAGCCAAGTAGCCCGTGTCCTCCAAGAAGGCGATGGCCAAGAACATGAAGAAGATCAGCGGCACAAAGCCCATGACCCCGCCCACGCCGTCGATAATGCCGGAGACCACGAGAGAGCGCAGCGGCCCTTCCGGCAGAACCCCTTCGGCCCAGCGGCTCAGGGCGGCGAAAGCGGCTTCGAACCACTGCACGGGAAGCTCGCTGTAGGTGAAAGTGATTTCGTAAACCCCGTACAGCACGGCCACCATGACGATGGGGCCGAAGAATCGGTTGGTGAGCACCCGATCGATCTGATCCGAGAGGTGGAGCCGGTTGCCTTTGAAACGCTGCTCCAAAACACCGTCCTTGAGCAGTGCCGCGATAAAACCGTAGCGGTGGTCGGCGATGATGGCTTCCGGGTAACTATCCAGCGTCTTTTGAATATGCTCGGTCACCTTGGCGGCCATGGTCTCCAGCATTTGGGAGACCCCGGGGTCCTTCTCCCGCCCCTTTTTTTTGACCTGCTCGTCTTCTTCCAGGTATTTCAAAGCCGTCCAGCGGGCGGGGTAGAGGTCCGTGAGGAATCCCGATTCTTCGATGATCTTTTCCATGTCCGCAAGGACCGGGTCCACATCGGGCCCGTAGGAAATGCGCAACGGCTGCCAATGCCTCTCAGAGCGGGCAAGATCCACGGCCGCCCGAATGACGGCGTCCTTGCCTTCCCCGCGCCGTGCCACCGTGGGCACCACGGGCACCCCCAACCGCTTGGAAAGTTCCTCGGCGTTGATGCGAACCCCGCGTCCTTCCGCCACATCGATCATATTGAGCGCCACCACCACGGGAACACCCAGTTCCAACAGCTGCAGCGTCAGGTAGAGGTTGCGGTCCAGGTTGGACGCATCCACAATGTTGATAACCACTTCCGGGCGCTCGTGGACCAGGAAGTCCCTCGCGACCAGCTCTTCCAGGGAATAGGCCGTGAGGGAATAGGTTCCCGGCAGATCCACCAAACGGATCTGCCGTCCGTTGAGAGCGTACAGCCCTTCTTTCTTTTCCACCGTAATGCCGGGATAGTTGCCCACATGCTGGCGCGCACCCGTGATGGCGTTGAAAAGGGTCGTTTTGCCGCAGTTGGGATTGCCCGCCAGGGCGAAAAGATGCTCGCGGGTCTCTTGAGAGGTTCGGGTCACGGGGATTCCTCCACGTCCACGAAAATGTGATCCGCTTCATTGTTGCGCAAAGTGAGCGTAAATTGACGCACGCGAACGGCGACCGGATCCTTGAGGGGCGCTCTTCCCTGGACCTGGATGGGCGTTCCCGGCACAAGCCCCATGTCGCGGATGCGCCGGCCCAGCTCGCCGGTGGCCGTCACCTTCACAATGACTCCGCGCTGCTTCGGTTCCATGTGTCGCAAAAGCACTGTCGGCATAAAGCGCCTCGATGATTAGGGGGCGCTAACTTTAGAGACATGAAAAGAGCGGCCCATATGGCCGCTCCGAAAGACAACCTTCACCGAACAGGTCGGCGTCGATCACGCCGATTGGCCGCACACCAGGATCTTGTTGCTCACCCCGACTCCGAGACTCAAGGTGCTCCCGTGCACCTTGATGAGGCACGGGCGGTCGCATCCGGCACACAGCACCTCCACTTCGGCTCCCGGGTAAATGCCGAGGGCGGCCATGCGCGCGCACAAGTTCCGTCCCCCTTCGATGCGCTGGACGAGGAGTTTTCGTCCCGCCGGCGCTTGAGACAAAGGAACGACCGACTCCCGGCAACCATTGTCCGTTCTGCATGGAGAAAAACATCGCATCATGGGCCACCACCTCATCGTGCCGCTCCTTTGGCATTGGACGGATATTAGTTAAGCCAAACTTTTCCCCCTGTCAAGGGGAATCCTCCGTTCACGGAGCCTTCTCCTTTCTAGTCGGCCGATTTTCAGAATTTCCTGATACCCTTGAGCGCTCAGTTCCTGAAGCCCTGGTGGGCCGCTTGAGTTGCTCGTCTTTTGGAGCGCAGTGGCCGATGATCGCTCATCTTGCCGCGATGGACACCTCTCGCCCCATGCCCAGGGGACCTTGGCGGCTTTCTTTTCGTTCGAGAAGCGTGATAGAGACAATCCCTGGAAAAGGACCGGCGAGATCGGGACGGCTCAAAGGGGGATGATTTTCCCATGACACATGAAACGCCTTCCGGACGCCGACGGGGTATCGAGCTCCGGCGTGGCCTTGAAGCGGCGCAGGACGGCGACTGGAAAACCATAGGGCGCTTGCTGTGCGACATGACAAGGATTCCCCTGGCACATGTCCCCGGCGATGTGTTGGAATTTCTATTTGATCTTATTTTTTGGTGCTACGGAACGACCCCTTGCCTCGACTCCTGTGGGCTGGGTTCGAAAACGCCGGAGGCGGAAGGATCGGGATTTCCCGCTCCCTTCTTGCTGGCGAAGATCCAAAAGGCTCTCTCGGCCCTCCCGACCTTCCTGCAAACGAAAACGTACCCTTTGACCGGGGTGGCCGCTTTGGGAATTCCGGTGCCGAGGCCTTTTCGGAAATCCCCGGGGCGCTCTGTGTGGAGGCGCCGTTTTCGAATCCTTCGGCGTCGCCTTCTGGAAAATCCTGGGGCCGAACCAAGGCGAAACGGTCTTCCGAAGAAAGATGAGCAGTTCTTTGCGCCCGTGACCTTAAGCGATCTTTCGAGGTTGTGGCAGCCGGGTCCCGGAAGGGGATGTCTCCCGTTTCGCCCCGGGCGCTTTCTCAAGATCGGCCGTTGTCTCGCCCCTCCTGTGCGCCGGTCCGCATCTTGTCAAAGCCCTTTTTTCCCGGCATCGGATAGGGCCCCGAAGGGTCCGGCAGGGTTCCGGCGTGGACGTGCGCGCCAGAGGTCCGCCGTGGAATTCTGGGGCGGACTCGGTGCGGGCGCCGTGCGGTTCCTGGAAGAACTCGTTGATGCCGTTGCGGAAGAGCTGCGGGCCGTACGGCGTCTGGCCGAGGCGGTGAGTCGTGCGCGGCGCCGGGTGGTTTTGAGCCTTCACAATGCGGCCTCAGCCGCATGCAGCGGCTGGGCTTTTCAAGACATGGTCCGCCAATTCGGGCAGAGGCGAACGGCGGAGCTTTTCTTTAAGAATGTCAAGGACCGGCTGAGCGTCCCCCTCCTTTCCGAAAGGGTTCCCTCCAGCGAACCGATGCTTCAAAGACTTTGGGCGGCATGGCAGGATCGGCTGATCAGGCCGAAAGCTCTCCATGGTCTGTGGGACGCGTGGAGCCGCTCCGTTCTGGGTGGGCCTAATGAGCTTGATGCGGCGGCACGGGCGTTTGAAGATCTTTTTCCCATGACGCCCGCTGTTGTCATGGCTGAGACCGCGCCGCTGGCCTGGTCGGGATGGCTCAGCCCTCAGCAGCAGTTTTCGTGGCGGATTGTGGAGGCCTGGCGGCGGGAAAAGAAGGCGCTTTGGGTGCCGGGATTCCGATGCCTCAAAGCCCTTCTTCAGGAAGCCCAGCAGAGGCTGGACGCGGGAGACGCGGACGCTCTCGTGGTTCCATGGATCGACAAGTTCTTCATCTCATCCAAGAGGGAAGGGGACCTGGACTATCTGCGCATGCTTTTGGACTGGCTGCGCATGGAAGGGCTTTCTCCTCTCGTCCTCTTCTGGGAAGACACGACGCGGGGACACGATCCCACCTTGGCCGTGGCCCTGAGAAGCCGATGGGCGGCCTCGCAGTTCATGGGCTTCGGCGTTTTCGGCGATGGAACGTGGACACGGCGCGACGCCGAGGGTATTTTGACAAGGACGGCCGAACCGGGCTGCCTCTATGTGCTGAGGCCTCTCGACGACACGCACCGGCCTCTGTCCGTGGAAGCCGTGCTCCATGGGCGTGCGGATCGGAGGGATTTTTTTGCCATGTACGATTCGTCGTGGAAGGACGGCACCTACGCCTTTTATGCAGGCACCCAGGTGGCCCCGCTGACATCCATCGCCACGGAACCGGAAAAGATTCCTCCCTGGGTGATGGTGCGTGGGGTTCGGCGAGCTCTGGGATGGTATTTTCGCCTCGCCATCAGACAGCGGGCCCTTGGAGGCGACGACGAGCCAATTCGGCCTCCGGCGATCCGGCTTTACGAGCGGTTTGCCAATCTCCTCTAGGGCGGGAAAAAGGAATTGACTTTATTTTCAAATAGTTCTAAGCGTTACAGTGAGTTGGATTCCCAAACCCGATGCGTACGGCGTGATGAACAACAATTTCCAAAAAGCCCGTGACAAGATGGTGGACACCCAGCTGGTCACGCGGGGGATTTACGATCCTCGGGTGCTGGCGGCCATGCGCAAGGTGCCCAGGCATCTTTTCGTCAGCGAAGCGTTGCAATCTCAGGCCTATGCGGATCATCCGCTGCCCATCGGCGACAAGCAGACCATCAGCCAACCCTACATCGTGGCGCTCATGACCGAGGCGCTCCAACTCAAGGGGCATGAAAAGGTCCTGGAAATCGGCACGGGCTCGGGCTATCAGACGGCCATCCTGGCGGAACTGGCCGATCGGGTTTTCAGCATCGAGCGACTTCCCGGGCTGTTGCACAGGGCACGCCACGTCTTGGAAAAGCTGGGCTACCGCAACGTGATTCTCAAGGTCGGGGACGGCACCATGGGCTGGCCGGAAGAGGCGCCTTTCGACGCCATTTTGGTGTCGGCTGGAGCACCCAAGGTGCCGCAGCCCTTGGTAGACCAGTTGGCCATGGGAGGCCGCCTTGTCCTTCCTGTGGGAGACCGGCTGAGTCAGGATTTGGTGCTCGTGGAGCGGGTGCCGGAGGGGATTCGCAAGAGCAGTCTAGGTGGGTGCCGTTTTGTGGATCTCATTGGCAAGTGGGGCTGGGAAGAGTAAACGGCGAAGGACGCACCATGAACGAAGCGATGGGGGAGGAACCGCGTTCGGCCGACATTCTGGAAGAGAACCGGCTGCTTCGCCAGGAACTGGAAAGGCTTGTTCACACGGCGGCCGCCAATGAAAAGATTTGGCGGCACATGGTGGAGATCGAACGCGTGCTGTTCCGGACGCGGGAATTCGATCGGCTGGCGTCGGAACTCCTGAAGGAGATTCGGGCCCGGTTCGACGTGGACGGGGTCGCCCTGATCATCACCCATCCGGACGTGGTGGATCGTTTCTTCCCCCAGTTGCTCAACGGCGGCGGATGCCGAAGCCTGCAAAGCGACGGCGGCACCTGCATCCTCGCCCTGACGGATCCGCCGACCCGACGCGAACTCACGGAGAAGGTGGCCGAGCCCGTGTTGCTTCGTGGGGAGGAGGCTTTGAGGGCGCTCTTGGCCCAGATGCCCCCCCTTCCCGAGGGGTTTTGCCCCATCGGTTCAGCCGCCCTGGTCCCGCTCACCATTCATGAGCTTTCCTATGGTTTTTTGCTCCTTACCTGTTCCGATCCCGATCATTACCGGCCCGGGGACGGCACGGAACTGCTGGCCCAAATGGGCGTCAAGATCGCCTTGTGCATGGACAACTGCCTGGCCTACGAACGCGTGAAGGATTTGTCCGATCGCGACGCACCGACGGGGCTATTGAATTTTTTTCAAATCCACAACGTGCTGGAACGGGAATTCCGAAGGGCCCGGCGGCTCGGCACGCCCCTGTCGCTCCTTGCCGTCGATTTGGAGTTCGTGGACGAGGCGGCGGAACACGAGGACATGGTGGACCCGGTGTTGCGGCACGTGGGGGAACTCCTGCGCACGACTTTTCCCGACGGCGACGGCTTCATCGGGCGCTACGGCAGCGTGGAATTCCTGGTGGTGTGCCCGTATGCGGATGAAAACGAAGCCCGGACCCTGGCGTCCAACCTGTACGACCTCATCCGCCGCTCCCCGCTGAGGCGTTCGAAAACGGTGATCCTTATTAAGCCGCGCATCGGGACTGGAACGCTGACTCCCGCCATGGAAAAGGCTCACGAGCTTCTCGATGCGGCCCAAAGGGCTCTGTGCCTCCTCAAGACATCCCAAGCCCCGCACACAGGCTTATCGGTCCCTTCGTCGGACACGGCCTCCCCCGCCTAGAAAAACCAGCGGAGAAAAGGCCCCTCAGCCCCTTAAAGGCGTCGGGGAAAGGGGGGCGGGCGGCTCCACGGAACGCCGCCCCATCATCATAGGGCAGGGCGTGCGTCTTCTGGTCTGGGAGGTGCGCTGTGCTTAGAGTTCCGGGAGCATGGCGCGCAGGGCCGTTCCTGAAAAGACGGGGCCGTCCACGCACACGTACGTCCCGCCGATGTTACACCGACCGCACAGCCCAATGCCGCACTTCATGCGGCGTTCCAGGGTGGTGTAGATCTGATCGTCGTCGTATCCCAGTTGTTTCAATCCTGCCAGGACGAATTTGATCATGATGGGCGGACCGCAGGTGACGGCCACACGGTTGTAGGGACTGGGAGCTTCTTCGGCGAGCACCGTGGGGACGAAGCCGACCCGTTCCCGCCAGCCGGGGGAGTCGGCATCCACGGTGAGGATGAGATTGACGCCGGCGGCGCGCCAGGCATCGAATTCGTACCGATAACACAAGTCCTGGGGAGATCGTGCGCCGTAGATGACCGTGATGTCTCCGAAGTCGGCCCGATTGTCGATCATGGTGAGCAGCAGGGTGCGCAGCGGCGCCATGCCGATGCCGCCTCCCACAAAGAGCACGTCCCGGCCTTTCATGGAGGCGTAGGGGAAGCTGTTTCCCAGGGGAGCGCGTACGCCGACGGTGTCGCCGATGTTCAGTTGGTGCAGGGCGCGGGTGACTTCTCCCGTTCGCATGACGCTGAACTGAAGCGTCTCTCTGCGGGTCGGGGGAGAATTGATGACGAAAGTGGATTCCCCGACGCCGAAGACGGACAGCTGGCCCACCTGCCCCGGCTGGAAGGAAAAGGCGGCCATGGCGGCAGGATCGTCCAAAACGATGCGGAACGTTCGAATCGCCGGCGTTTCCTCGATGATCTCGCGAATGGTCGCTTTATGGGGGAGATAGGGATTCGCCTTGAGAAGGGCTCTAGACATGGGCGTCCTCCGTCTGGGACAGGGCACGGACGATGGCGCGGATGTCCATGGAAACCGGGCAGGACCGGATGCAGCGGCCGCATCCGCAGCAGGCGATTCGGCCGTGTTTTTCAGGAAAATAGGAAAACTTGTGCCCGACGCGGTTGCGATACCGTTCGGCCTTGGATGGCCGGGGGTTGTGCCCGCTGGCTTCCTGGGTGAAATGATGGAACATGCAGGCGTCCCACGAACGGAGCCGTTCCCCGTGGATGCCGTCGGATTCGTCCGTGATGGTGAAGCAGTAGCACGTAGGGCACACAAAAGTGCACAGGCCGCAACTCAGGCATCGTTCGGTCCAGAGCCTCCAGAAGGCGGCGTCGGAAAAGCGTTTCCGAAAATCGTCACTAGGGGATACCAGAGCCGCGTCTTCCAACCTTTGTGCGCGCCCCTGTTCCAATGCAGCCTGAGCCTCTTGGTGCTGGGCGAGGGTCGGCTGAACGCCCACGCCCTCCAAAAACCTTTCGCCTTTAGCGGTTACGGCCCGGAAGATGTGTCCCTCGGTTACGGGGATCATCTGGACGTCGCTTCCTTCTTCATCCGCCGGGTGACTTCCCACGGCGTGACAAAAACAGGCCGCATCCCACGTTCGGCACACCCTGGAGACCACGACCGCGCGTTCCCGACGCTCCCGATAGTAGGGGTCTGCGTAAGGGCCCTGAAGGAAGGCTTCGTCGAAGACGAGAAACCCGCGGGCATCACACGGCGGGCAGCCGAAAAGAACGGCGCAATCGACCGGGAGCACGTCTTCAAAAGACAGTCGATAGCCCGATGGGGCCGAAGGGTCCTTGTCTTTTTGAAACCGCAGGAGCACTTCCCCTTGGGGATAGAGAACCCCCTTGGCTGAAAGGGACGGCAGACGCCGAAAATCGGGCCGGGATCCCGGCGTGAAGGGCTTATATGAGACAACCTGGGGGTGAGCGGGATCCGGGTCGGGGACCCAAACCGTGGCCTTTTCTGCCAGTCGGGCAAGCCAGCTGAGCAGATCCTCATGGGAAAGAAAGCAGGTCCTTTTCATAAAGCTCCTTGAGGGCATCCATGGCGGAATGGGAGTCTCAAAGACCGCTCACCGAAGGATCGTAGGTGAGCAAAGGCGGCGGAACCAACGTGTCGAGCCCCGCTTCGTAGTGCCAGAGGTCAAAAGCGATTTCCGCCGTTTTTTCCTTCAAAAGCCCGATGGGGATTTTCATGGGGCAGACCCTTTCGCACTCGCCGCATTCCGTGCATCGACCCGCAAGATGCAAGGTATGGATCATGTGAAAGAGCACCTTGTCCCGAAGGCTGTCCCTCTGGCTGACCCACTTGGGAGAACGCGTTTCGGCGAGGCACCGGTCTTGGCACACACACAGAGGGCAGGCGTTTCGGCAGGCATAGCAACGCAGGCAGCGCCCCAGCTCCCTTTCCCAGAAGGCTCTGCGGGCTTCCAAAGGCTGGGCGTCCAACTCCCGCACGTGGGCGAAGGGGTCTTGAGGCGCGGGCCGGTCCACAGGATCGCCCACCAAGACGTCGGAGAGCACGGGGTTGGGATGCCGGCAACGCCGGCAACGGCGCGCCACGACACGCTCCAAGGGGATCCGTTCCGTTCCGTCGTCGGAGACGATTTCCACAATGTCCCGAGTGAAACGCACATGGGTCACCGGGGCGGAACTGGTGCGGGCGGCGTTCAAGGCGTCCGGATCCACCGTCCCGGAACAGGGAAGTCCCACAATGAGGAGTCGATCCCGAGAGACCAGGCCTTCCTGGATGAGGGCGACCAGTGAGCGGCTATCGCAGCCTTTGACGCAGACGGCGGTTTTTTTAGGCCCTTCGGCGGTCTTTTCCCATGTCTTGGCCAGGTACCCGGAAAGATTGGGCGCACACAGGGGATTCCACAGGAGCTTGGTGAGGTCTTCCCGGCGCCGGATGAAGGCCGGCACGGCACGAAACGGGTCATAGCCCGCCTCCCAGCCCAAAACGACCTCCACCTCGTCCCACAGGGATTCCAACACGGTTGTCAAACTGTCCGCCATATGCTCGATGCGTCCTTTGTCATGGTGTCAAAAAAATCCGGCGGCCGGGCTCGCCGGATATCATGGACAATGCCGGGTTTTCGCACTGTCGTTCGCCCCGAAAAACCGGGCCGCCGTTGTGCGCCTTGGGTGTTGCGCGTTGGAGCTCGCCGCCTTCATCCCGACAAAAATTGCCGCGAGTGTGATGCCGGGGCCGACGAGCCAATGCCCGGATTGGGGCCCAGCTCTTCGATGAGGGCCGAAAACTCGGTCACCACCTGCTGCCATCGTTGCCCTTCGGAAGCCGACACCCAGGTGTAGCGGAATCGGCGCGGATCCATACCGATGAACGAAAGGAAGCGTCCCACCGTCTCCAGTCGGCGCCGCGCGTAAAAGTTTCCCACACCGTAGTGGCAATCCTTGGGATGGCAGCCGGAAACCAAGACTCCGTCCGCGCCTTGGACGAGGGCTTTGACGACGAACATGGGGTCCATTCGCCCCGTGCAGGGAATGCGGATGATCCGAAGAAGCGCCGGCTGGCGGAACCGGCACACGCCGGCGGTGTCCGCCCCGCCGTAAGAGCACCAATTGCACAAGAAGCCGAGAATTCGAAGGGAGGACCGATCCGTCACCTGTCACCTCGTGATTTCGCTTCCGTCGGAAAAGGGCCGAAACGCCGCTAGGCGCACAGCGTTTCCAATTGGGCCAGAATCTGATCGTCCGTAAAGTGGTTGAGCTGCACGGCCTTGGGCGGGCATGTGGCGTTGCACAGGCCGCAGCCTTGGCAGACCGTTTCCAAAACCTGGGCCTTTTTCGTCCCGTCGCGGAGCGTCTTCCATTGGATGGCCCCGAAGGGACAGACGCTCAGGCACTTGCCGCACCCGATGCAAACCTTTTCCATCACGTGGGCCGTCTGCGGGTCGGTGGCAATGCTGTCTCGGGCGAAAAGGGCCAGGACTTTGGCCGCCGCCGCACTGCCTTGGGCCACGGACGCGGGGATGTCCTTCGGGCCCTGGCAGGCCCCGGCCAGATAAATCCCCGCCGTGTTGGTTTCCACGGGTTTCAGCTTGGGGTGGCCTTCCATGAAAAAACCGTTTGTGTCTGCGGAAATATGAAGCTTTTCCGCCAATTCCCGGGCTCCTCGGGACGGTTCCACCCCGGTGGCGAGAACCACGAGATCGGCATCCACTTCCACCCGAGCTCCCAGGAGGGTATCGGCCCCCTGGACGACCAGCCGCTCGCCCTTGGGGTAGATCTTGCCCACCCGTCCCCGAATGTACTGAACCCCGTATTCTTCAACAGCCCGGCGCACGAACTCGTCGTAATTCTTTCCCGGCGCTCTGATGTCCATGTAGAAAACGTAGCAGCGCGCCTCGGGCAGATGGTCCCGGGCCAGGATGGCCTGCTTGGCGATGACCATGCAACAGACTCCCGAGCAATAGGGGCGGTTTACCGATTTGTCCCGGGATCCCACACAGGCGACGAAGACGATGTCTCGGGGTTCCCGCCCGTCTGAGGGCCGCCGGATATGGCCGCCGTAAGGCCCCGAGGCGCTCAGGATGCGTTCGAACTGCATCGCCGTGATCACGTCCGGGTATCTGCCCGCACCGTATTCCCCATAGGCTGCGGGATCGAAAAGATCGTAGCCCGTGGCCACGATGATGGCGCCCACGTGTTCCACAACCTGCCGGTCCTCCATGTCGAAGCGAACGGCCCCCACGGGACAGATCTTTTGGCACACTCGGCATTTCCCCGTGCTGAAATACCTGCAGGCACTTCTATCGATGTGAGCCTTTTTGGGAATGGCTTGGGGAAAGGGAATGCGGATAGCCGGGGCCGCTCCCAAGCCTTCGTTGAACCCGTCGGGGTTCTTCTTGGACGGGCATTTTTCCATGCACAGGCCGCATCCCGTGCAGGCGTCCCAATCCACGTAGACGGCCTTCTTGCGCAAGGTGACCGTAAAATTGCCGATGGTGCCGCTCAGGGACTCCACTTCTGTGGCGGCGTGAAGCGTGATGTTTTCCTTTTGCGCCACGTCCACCATCTTGGGGCCGAGAATGCAGGACGAACAGTCGATGGTCGGAAAGGTCTTGTCCAGCTTGGCCATCTTGCCGCCGATGGTGGGTTCCCTTTCCACAAGCACCACGTCCAGGCCGGCGTCAGCGCAATCCAGGGCGGCTTGGATGCCCGCCACCCCGCCGCCGATGACCATGACGCGTTTGGTGAGGGGCACTTGGGAGCCGAAAAGCGGCTCGTTCCGGCGCACCTTGGCCACGGCCATGCGCACCAGTTCAAGGGCTTTTTCGGTGTTGGCGGCCTTGTCCTGGCCGATCCATGAAACGTGCTCCCGGATGTTGGCCATTTCCAGGAGGTACCGGTTGAGCCCCGCCTTTTCCACGGCGCGACGGAAGGTGAGCTCGTGCATGCGCGGGGAGCAGGCGGCGACTACCACGCCCTGGAGCCGATGGGTGAGGACGGCGTTTTGGATTTCCTGCTGGCCCGGTTCGGAACACGTGTACAGGAGTTCCGTGGCATAGACCACGTCCGGGGATGCCAGAGCCCCGGCCGCCACCGCTTGGGTATCCACGGTGCCGGCGATGTTCGTTCCGCAGCGGCAGACAAAGACACCGATCCGCATGAGCGTTCCCTCAATTCATCTTCACGATTCCGAAGGCTCCGGGGGCTCCCGGGCCGGCAAGAGGCCGTCTCCAGGCACGATGAGTTTTTCCAATCCCAGGTCTTTTTGCGGCAGTCCCAGGGCCCAGCCGATGACCTGGGTGAGGTAAAAAACGGGGATGCCGAAACGGGTTCCCATGGCCTTTTCCGCCTGAGCCTGCCTCAGGTCCAGGTTCTGCTGGCACAAAGGACAGGCGACGACGATGGCTCGAGCCCCCGAGCGCTGGGCCATATCCAGAATGCGACCCGAGAGGCGGGAGACGATGTCGCTTCGCGTGATGCCCGAGGTCGCCCCGCAGCATTCGGTTTTGAAAGGAAAGTCCGGAACGGTGCAGCCGACGGCTTCCAAAAGGCGGTCCATGGAAACCGGGTTTTCGGGATCATCGAACCGCGCGACGGCCTGGGGGCGGGTGAGCAAACATCCGTAGTAGGGCACCACCGGCAGGCCGTCGAACCCCCGGCGCACGGCTCGGGACAGTGCCTCGGGGCCGACCTTTTCGTAGAGAAGCTGCAGCACGGATACGGCATGCACTTGTTCGGACAGGGGGCGGCCCAAAGCCTGAGCCAAGGCCTCAGGGTGGGAATCGCGGATTTTGATGGCCCCCTTGAGCGCCTTGAGGCACCCGGGACACGGCGTCATGACGGTGTTCAAATGGTTCTCTTGGGCTAGAAGGAGATTGCGCCCGGCAAGGGCAGCGGAAAGCATGGGCTCATGGAGGGAGGCCGGGGAGGAGCCGCAGCAGTTCCAATCGTTCAGTTCCACCAGGGTGAGGCCGAGCGCCCGGCACACGGCTCGGGTGGACACATCGTATTCCACCGCCAGGCCTTCCAAAGAACATCCGGGATAATAGGCAACGCAGTCGCTCATGGGCATGAGGCACCTGTGACCATAACGGAGCGTTAGAGAGCGCTGGAAAAACGTTTCACCAGAGCGGCCACTTCCCGACGGCCTCCGATGCGATGGGGCACGAAGCTCAGCTTGCCTTTTTTCAAGAGTTCGGGAGCCAACTCCATGTCGCTCAGGACGGTTCCCGACCGGAGCTTGTAGGCGGCAAGCAGGCCGGCTTCGAAAACGCGCCCGAAAAGGGATACCGACCGGAGAAATTCATCGGCGAAACGCCGCAGGTTCTTGTCGGCGACATACCCGTTTTCCAAGGCAAGGACCCGAAGGGTGCCCATGACCCGGGCAACGTCGATGGTGCACGGGCATCGCACCGTGCAGGCCTGGCACTGGCCGCACAACCAGATGGCCCGACTGCCGAGCACGGTTTCCTTGCGGCCCAACTGGATCAGGCGCATGATCTGGTTGACGGGAAAGTCGTAATCGTCCGTAAAGGCGCAGCTCGCCGTGCAGTTGCCGCATTGGTAACACTGGGAGACCTTTTGATGGCTTTGTTGTTCCACGCGGCGCACAAAGGCGCAGTCATGGTGCTCCTGAATCCTCAGAACGTTCTGCCCGTTTTTCATGACCGTCTCGTCCCTAGCGGCTGCTTCCTTCGTAACCGAAATCGATGAGCAGTTGCTGGTATTCGTATTTGACGCGCTGGTACATGCGAGCGTTTTCAATGGCCATGGCGCACTGTTGGGCGACGGCGGCCGCAAACTGGATTTCCAAGTCGTGGAACGGGGGACGTTCCCCGGTGAGGATCCGCAGCACGCCGATGACCTTGCCGCGCACCTGCAAGGGAATGGAAAGGATCTTGCGGATGCCTTCCTCGATGACTTCCGCACGGTATTGGATCCGCGGGTCCGTGTACACGTCCTCGATGACGACGATCCGGCCGGCCATGTTTTCGGCGATGCTTTTCGCCGCATCCACTGGACCTTTCTTGAGGAACCGCTCGCTCAAGCCGTAGGCCTGGGCCAGGTAGAGCGTGTTGGACTTGGGATCCAGGAGGCGGACGGTCGTGCCGAGAACCCCCATGACCTGCGTGATTTTGGTGACCACCAGTTCCAGCACCTTGTTGATGTTCAGCGTCGAATTGATGGCCTGGGTGATGTCCTGGAAGCTGCTCAGATAACGCCGCTCCCTTTCGACGAGGGATTCCAGCTTGCGTTCCCATGCCAGGGCCACGATCCCGCGGCCCGCCAAGGCTTCGGCAAACTGGATTTCTTCCTTTGTGAAGGTTCTGGGTTCGGCCGAAAACAAAACGAGCATCCCCGCAGGGTGCTGCTCCACCTCGAGGGGAATGACGGCGGCGGCGCGGATGCCTTCGAGGAGCATGGCTTCCCAATCCCCGTCGCCGTTTTGGGCGCGCAGATCCTCGATCTGGATCACCTCCTGCGGAACCGCCGCACACGGGCTTCCCTGACGGGGTTTGGAAAAAAGAAAATGTTCGCTCAAGCCCCAACCGGCCACCAGTTCCAGCCGGGATCGGGTCGGGTCATAAGCCTTGATGACCGCCCCCTTGAGGCCGAGGGATTGGGTGAGGCGCCGCACGATGAGGTTCATGACGTCGGCGGCTTCCACGCCGTCGCACAGAGCGCGGCTCACTTCCGCAAAAGGTTTGAGAATGCTGGAAACATCCATACCGGCTTTCCTTTGCGTGTCGGCATCGACTCTATGGCATCCCCCGTGGGGGGAAGAAAAAGCCCCTCGACAGCCGGCGAGAGGCCCATGAATGAATGACCATTCATAACAGGAGCGCTAATTTAGGCAAAGACGCTCGGCCCTGTCAATCCCCATGGTCATGATCCCCCAAGACTGGAGGGGCGGCCCGTTTTCGGCTGTGGGCCCGGTGAGCCCCCATGGGTAAAAAGGGCCGTGGCGAGGGGATGCGTTGCGGGGAAAAGCCTTGACCTTTTTGGGAACCTTCGGATTTGATGAGATGGCTCGTGAGGGGATCCTGGTCGGGACGGGCGGATTTGAACCGCCGACCCCCTGCTCCCAAGGCAGGTGCGCTGACCAGTCTGCGCTACGCCCCGACGCGTCCCGAGCGGGACGGGATTGGCTCGGTGCCTATCACAGCGATCCTTGAAATGCAAGCCGATTACCAGGAGGGGCCGAGGAAGGGCGAGGCAATAAAGAAGGGCTCGCGAAGAAGATGGGCCGCCGCAGGGCTGGTGGATCTGCGGAGAGCCTGAGGGTGTCAACCGCGGCGGAAGCGGGATGATCTTCACATGAAAAGCGGGGCGCCAAGCCCCGGGTGAGGAGACGTGGATGGTGCGCAGTATTGCGGTGATGACCAGCGGCGGGGACGCGCCGGGCATGAACGCCGGGGTTCGGGCGGTGGTTCGGCGCGCTTTGGATTGCGGGTTAAAGGTCTACGGCATCCAAAACGGCTATGAAGGGCTGGTAAGCGGCGGTGGATCCATTCGCCCCATGGGGTGGAACGACGTGGGCGGGATCCTTCCCCGGGGCGGAACGTTTCTCGGCACGGCCCGGTCCGAAAGATTCCGCAGTCGCGAAGGTCGGCTCGAGGCCGTGAGGAATCTTGTGGCCGTGGGGATTGACGCCCTTGTGGTGATCGGAGGCGACGGGTCGCTCATGGGAGCCCATATCCTGGCGGAAGAGTGGCCGTCCCACGTGGAAGCGCTTCAGAAGGAAGGCGTATCGGAAGCGCCCCAAGCCTTGCACGTCGTGGGTCTTCCCGGATCCATCGATAATGACCTCTACGGGACGGACATGTCCATCGGGGTGGATACGGCGCTGAACCACATCGTGCAAGCCATCGACGATTTGACGTCCACGGCGGCGTCCCACCAGCGCACCTTCGTGGTGGAAACCATGGGGCGCCACTGCGGATACCTGGCCCTCATGGGGGCTCTGGGCGGTGGAGCCTCCTGGGTGCTTGTGCCCGAAGAGGAATTGGACCTGCGCTGGCATCAGAAGATGACGCGGGCCATCGAAAAGGCGCGAGCCATCGGGCGGCCGCACCAGATGGTCGTGGTGGCGGAAGGGGCCCGCCATCCCGACGGACTGCCGATTCGAACCGAGGAACTCAAGAAGATCCTGGCGGACCGCTTGGGCATTGATGTGCGTGCGACCGTCTTGGGCCACGTGCAGCGGGGCGGGGCGCCTTCGGCTTTCGATCGGATTCTCGCCACCCGCCTGGGTGTGGCCGCCGTGGACGCCCTGGTGCAAGCGGGGGACGAGCCGCTTCGGCACATGGTCGGGCTCCAAAAGAACCGAGTGGTCATGACCCCTCTGATGGAAGTGGTGGAAAAGAGCCAAGCGGTGGGCAAGCAGATCGACCAGGGATACTACCAGGAAGCGCAGAAACTTCGCGGGGAAGGATTCATTCGCACCCTGGAACTCATCAAGACGCTCACGCGCATCGAGCCGGCGGCGGCGACGCATACGGACGGCGCCGTAGCGCTGCTCACCGGAGGAGCCGACGCCCCGGGGATGAACACGGCGGTGAGCATCGCCGCCCGGTGCCTCATGAACGAAGGGTTTCCCGTACTGGGGGTGCGGGACGCCTTCTGGGGCCTGATCCGAGGGGAATTCATGCCCCTGGAATGGAACGAGCTGACCTCGTGGGTTAACCGGCCCAGTTCGGATCTGGGCACCATGAGGCACGACCTCAGTGCGCAAGACGTGGAAAGGGTGGCCCAAACCATCGAAAAGCACCAAATCCGGGGACTCATCGCCATCGGCGGCTTGGGGACCTACCAGAACGTGGTGCGGCTGGTTGAGAGGGCCTCCGAGCTGAAACCTTTGGCCATTCCCATGGTCTTGGTCCCGGCGACCATCGACAACAACCTTCCGGGAACGGAATTCACCATCGGCTGCGATACGGCGCTGAACAACATCGTGCAGGCCATCGACAAGATCCGGCACACGGCGGGTGCCACCAAGCGCACCTTCGTGGTGGAAGTCATGGGGCGCCAGTCCGGGTTTCTCGCCTTGATGGCGGCTTTGGCTTCCGGAGCGGAAAAGGCCTATCTGCCGGAAAAAGGCATCACGCTGGCCGAACTGAACGAAGATGTGGCCGCCCTTCGAGAAAGCTTCCAGTGCGGAAAAAGGATGGTCATCTATCTACGAAACGAGAATGCATCGCGGCATTACACCACGGATTTCATCAGCCGCCTTTTGGAGGAGGAAAGCCATGGGCTGTACCAGGTGCGAACCGCCATCCTCGGGCATCTCCAACGGGGCGGCGTCCCGTCGGCCTTCGACCGCATTCTCGCCAGCCGCATGGGGTCGACGGCGGCTCGAGAAATGAGCGCCATGCTGCGCCAAGACCGGCGGGACGTTTTGGTCCTGGGCCAACGGGGCAGGGGTTTGGAGGTCTTTCCGTTGGCGCAGATTCTTCAAGAGATTGATTTCAAAGAGGGTCGTCCCAAAGCGGAATGGTTTCTTGAGCTTACGGCCATGGCGGAGGCGCTGGCCAAGCACGCGCCGGTCTGCCGCATGGACGAGTCGAGGTGAGCCATGAGACGGATGGTCTTTGTTCTGTGCCTCTGTGTGTTGGGGATTTCGGCCGGATGCGCCCACGTCATCTCTCCCGGGGTGCGCGAGCAGGCGACCATGAATCTCGGCCTGGAAGAGGTGCGTCGAAACCCGGATTTTTACAAGGGCAAGGTGATCATCTGGAGCGGCAAGATTCTCTCCGGAGAAAACAGGGCCGACGGGACATGGTTTGAAATCCTCGAACTGCCGGCCGACCGGCAGGGAAAACCGTCCAATTCCACTCGATCGGGAGGAAGGTTTCTCGCCAAAGATCCTCGCTTTGTGGACACGGCCCTCTTTGCTCCCAACCGGCTGGTGACCGTGGCCGGGACCATCACCGGAACGGAGCAGAGGAACGTGGGCGCCGTTTCCTACGTGTACCCCGTCGTGACCGTCCTGGAAATGCACCTATGGCCCGAGGAACCGGTGGTCATCCGGGACCCCTATTGGGAGGACCGGTACCCTCCCATTTGGTGGCGGTTTTACTTCGGGCACGGGTGGTGCTGGTGAGCGCCCCTAAACCGGGACGATGCGGCACGGGATGGCCCGAACCTGCGGTGTCGCCATCACGGGGTCCGTTCGGTCCACCGCCGTAAGCATGTTGAGGTTGGCCGTCTCCCAACCCCGCAAAGGATCGTGGGTCCTTTCCGGGAACCACCAGCCGTAGTCGGCCGACACCACGGGGTGTTTCAGCGCGTCCGTGAGATGAGCCCGTTGCTGGATCCGACCGTAGGCCGTCTCGATGGCCACGTGCTGTCCTTCGTCGATGCCCAGCCGAGCTGCCGTATCCCTTGGAATCCACACGACGGGTTCCGGGTGTTTCTTGCGCAGGCTCTCCAGGTGCCTGTAGGCCGAGTGGAAAAAGTCCTTGGGCTTTCGGCTGGTGAGCAGCAGGGGGAAATCGTCCGGCAGGGGCCCGGGGTCCTCGGCTGCCGGAAGCGCCTCAAATCCCCACTTTTCCAGGAGGCTTGATCGCAGTTCCACCTTGCCGGACGGGGTCTTGAATCCTTTGTCCCGGTACGTTCGAAAGCGCTTGGGTCCGAACAGCACTCCTTTTTGGCAAAACTCGGCGTAAGAGATCCCGGATGGAGCCAGGATGGCTTCCAGGATGGCCTCGGGACCGTCCCAAAACCGATGGGCCAGTCCCAGGCGT
The DNA here is from genome assembly GCA_037481835.1 of Desulfosoma sp. GTDB lineage: Bacteria > Desulfobacterota > Syntrophobacteria > Syntrophobacterales > DSM-9756 > Desulfosoma. Next base: position 148,044 of record JBBFKW010000002.1, read on the forward strand.
TTTCCCCATTCGTTCAGGATCCACAAGTCCGAACGGCACCCTTCGGGAGGATCCACCACCTTGGGGCGTGCCGTGACGAACCCGTGGGGCAGGCCGTAGTGGCCCATATCGTCGTATTCCATGGGCAGGGCAATGGGGAGCACCACGTCCGCCAGCGCGGCCGTGGGCGTCATGACCTGGTCGGCCACAGCCAGAAAATCCAAGGACTCCAGAGCCCTCTTGACGCTCGGGGCCTCGGAGTAACTGAGCATGGGGTTGGTGCCTTGCACGTACAGGCAGCGGATGGGGTAGGGGGCCTGCTTGAGAATGGATTGCACCACCATCCAGCTGGGCACGGAAATGAGGCGCGGCAGGATGCCGTGGTGGTGGTTGAGGAGCTTCCTGGGACGATCGGGAAAATCATCCAGAGCGATCATGTCCTTGAGGGGCAAGAGGCGCGGCATTTCAGTGCGCACATTGCCCCCGGGTTCTTCCAAATTGCCCGTGACGGCCATGAGATGCACCAGGGCGCGACACGTGTGGGCGCTGTTGGGGGTGTGTTCCACGGCGTTACCCCACTGGAGGCACGCCGGGCGGGATCGGGCGTAAAGCCGTGCCGCCGAGACGATCTTTTCCCTGTCCACCCAGCAGCCGGCGGCGACCCGATCGGGCGTATAGGATTGCACGGCCCGGCGCAGATCGTCGAAGCCCACCGTCCACTGATCCACGAACTCCCGATCGTACAGTCCCTCTTCCAAGATCACATGGAGGAAGCCCATGGCGAGCAGGTCGTCCGTGCCGGGGCGGATCTGGAGCCACAGGTCGGCTTTTTCGGCCGCACCCGTCCGCATGGGGTCCACGACCACAAGACGCGCACCTTGCTTGAGGCACGCATGGAGATGGCCTCCCAGAACCCCTTCCTCGTTGGTGGCCGAAGGGTTACTCCCCCACAAGAGCACGCACCGAGACGGGCCGTGCAAATCGGCTACGGGAAAGAATCCGCAGGTGACGAGAGCCATCTGTTCCCGAGGCATGTGACACACGTGCTGGCTTCCGGCCACGTTGGGGCAGCGGAGCAGGTTCGCCAGGCGAAGGAGCAGGAAAAATTCCGGGCCCTTGGGCGCCCCCTGGGCGAAAGCGAGGCTTTCCGGTCCCGTGGCCTGCAGCGCCTTGGAAAAGGCCTGGGTCAGTTGGCCCAGAGCCTCATCCCAGGAAATGGGTTTCCACAGGCCGGAGCCTCGAGGCCCGTTTCGCTGAAGGGGCTGAGTGAGCCTCAAGGGATGTTCCAAGCGCTCTTTCGCGGAAAGGCCTTTGCGGCAATGCCAGCCACGGCTGAAAGGATCGTCGGGGTCCGGCGCCACCGTGTCGATACGGCCGTCCTCGACGGCCACCTTCAAGCCGCAGCCGCCATGATCAAAGCGGGCACAATGGGTCCGAAACCATTCCTGCGCCATGGTTTTTTCCTCATAGACCTTCACAGTCACGATGGGAGGTTCGCTCTCGCCTTTTCCAGCAGGACCGTCAATTCCAAGGATTTTTGGGCGATGGTTTCCAAGGTCTCCGCGACCTCGGGAAGGCCTTCCGAGCGGGCGCGCTGCGCCCACAGGCGGTAGGAGGTCACGTGATCGTGGTTATGATGCACCCAATGATCGAGCATCTTGGCAAGTTTTTCCTTGGCGGACAGGGGGCTGGGGGAGTGTTCGTCTTGGGACGCTTCTGCTTCGGGGCCGGCGTGCGTCGCGTGCCCGGGGTCGTGGTGATGGTGGTGGTGTCCGTGTCCGTGCCCGTGATGATGGGAGTCGTCATGGTGATGATGTGTCATGGGTGTCCCTTCCTCAAAGGAGGATCACTTCATGTCTGTGGTGTGGACCCAGAAGACCGCGCCGATTTCCACGGGCTTGGGAACCCCGTCTTTTTTGAGCTTCCACGGAGCTTCGCTGAGCGCCGCAAAGCCCCACCAGCCGGCTCGAGGCATGGCATAGGTGAACACGCCGTTGCGGTCGGCTTTGACCACCTGGGTCACGTACGGGTCCGAAGGGGCCTTGACTGTGGAGGGATTATCCGGCGATTCGTTGAGGTATTCCACTTCCACCTCGGCGTAAGGGACGGGTTTTCCTTTGAGGAGCACCCGGCCGGTAAAGACATTTCCGGTCCATAGGCCGTAGGGCCTGGTCAGCGGCACGATTTCCGTCTCCAAACCGACCTCTGCGTCCCAGCCTTCCTCCAATCCCAGGGCCTGCACGCACACCTTGGTGTAGTGCACGATGTACTTGTCCTCGGCGGGTTCCCAGTAGGGAGCCGGCTCCAAGAAGAAGAGATAGTCGCCGGGCTTTCGGATGGCGGTGGTCGTCTCCCAAAACGTAAAATCGCGATCCTGATCCGGGGCACGCCCTTTACGGGCCTGGAGGGATGGGGTAAGGTCCGTTTTCTGACCCTTGTGGAGGAAACCGAACCGTTTGGGTTTTTCCATGTCCATGTAGTGGCCTTCCATGGGATGGAGGAACTTGGCCTGAACGGTCACGGTCTTGGGGTCATCGGAGGTGACGATGTCGTCGGAGGGGAGGATCAGCCCGAAATGGGCCACGGCGCGATCGGCGCCCATGAGAAAACAGGACAAGAGAGCAAGGCACACAACGGTCAAGCGTTTCATGGCAACCTCCTTCACTGAAGCGGGCCGATGGGTTTGGGAAAGCTTCTGCGTCATGAGCCGGGTCTTCGTGACCGGAGGTTCATGGGAGGGTTCCACCGGGGAACCTTGTGGGGTTTGTGGGGTCGTGCCGGGAAAGTTTCAACTTTCCATTACCGGCCTAATGTGAAGGAAAACGCAGGACCTGTCAAGGCGCGGAGGACAGAAGTGACAAAGGAAAGATCCGTGGCAGGAAAAACGGCGCAACAGGACGACGGCATTGCCGATTACCGGGGCGATTGTTGAGCGGGCTTTCTGGACGTAAGTTTACGTCTTCGGTTTTTGCGGCCGGGCGAAGGGTTCCGCATCCGCGTCACGGCCGACCAGCGCCCCAAGATGGAACGGGTGGTGGCCCACAACGGCGGCATTGTGGCCGACCTGCTCCAAAAGCCAGACGCTGTGGAAATGCTCATCGTCAGAAAACCCAAAGAGCCCTCCTAACGTTCGGTTTGCCACTCCCTCGTTTCCGCTCACGAGGCTTTCTTTGCGCCTTTGCGCAAGACCTTTTTACCTCGCGCCAGGCCCCAAGGCGCTGTTTTGTTTGACATGAGCCTCCACGTCTCCACCCTGGGGGATCTCATGAAAAATTTCCCTTGACACGACCGGGCGGGGCTTGTTACCCGTAGAGCACAATTTTTCATGAGCGGTCAGGTGCTCGGCGCTTAAAAGGGAATCCCGTGAGAGTCGGGAGCGGTCCCGCCGCTGTGAACGGGGACGGCGCCTGCAGGAATGCCACTGGCGACGAAAAATCGCCGGGAAGGTGCAGGCGTTCGGATGATCCGTGAGCCAGAAGACCTGCCTGATCGCCGGGAAACACGGCACGGGTGCATGCCGTCACGTTTCCGCCGCAAGGACCAAGCGAAACTGGGTGCAATCCTTAGAGCTGCCGGCTCTAAGGATTTTTTTTTGGGAAAGGACGGCCCATCCTTTCCCCGCACCACCCTCCTCATCGTTCCTTTCACCCTTTAACCGCTCGGGGACGACGCCGTGCGTCCCCGAGCGCACCCAAAAATGGAGGAACATCATGAAAAGAGGACTCATCGTTTATGTGACGGGCGGTGGAGAACTTCACGAAGAAAGCTGGGGTTCCTACGCGTGCATGGACCGCTTCGGGGCCGACGCGGTGGGGGTCGCCCGCAGCGAATTCGACATCGCCGAAAACTGGTGGCGCATGATCACTCGAGGCATGCAGGAAATCCTCTGCGTGCGGGCTCAGGTAAGTGACGACGGCATGAGCATCATCGGGGCTCCTTTGAGGATTTGCGGCTGAGGGAGCGCGCGGCTCGGGCGGGCCATGGATTCTTTTGCCTTGGGAAAGGAGAACACTCTATGCTCAAAAGGTTCGTGAAACATCCGGGGGTTCTTCTGGGCGTTCTTGGTCTTTTGGTGGTTTTTTGCGGAGGCTTCGGGGTGGATAAGGCTTTTGCCAAACACGGGGCGGATCGAGAAGGCAAGCAGGCGATCCTGGTGGTGGCTTTCGGCACCAGTGTGCCGGAAGCGAAGAAGGCGTACGATGCCATCGACAAGCGCATCGGGGAGGCTTTCCCCGGCATGGAAAGGCGCTGGGCGTACACGTCGGGCATCATCCGGAAAAAGCTCCGATCCCAGGGAACCGAGATCCATTCCCCGGAAACGGCTATGGCCAAACTCATGGAAGACGGCTTTACTCATGTGGCCGTTGTGTCCCTGCACGTCATTCCCGGGGCCGAATTCCACGACCTCTACACGAACGCTCGGCTGTTCACCCAGATGTCGGGCGGGTTCAAAAAGGTGACGTTCGCCATGCCGCTCCTTTCGTCCACTGAGGACATGGCGGACGTCGTGCGCGCCGTCACGGCCGCCGTCCCTCGGGAGCGCCGCCCTGAAGAAGCGGTGGTCTTCATGGGGCACGGGAGCGAGCATCACCCGGCCGACGCTTTCTATACGGCCATGGACGCCCTTTTTCAGAAGCAGGATCCCAACATGTTCCTTGCCACCGTGGAAGGCTCGCCAGGCTTCGACGATGTGCTGCCCGTCCTCGAGAGCCGCAAAATCAAGAAAGCCTACCTCATCCCCTTCATGGTCGTCGCCGGGGATCACGCCCGAAACGACATGGCGGGAGACGACGCAGACAGCTGGAAGTCCCGCCTCGCCGCCAAGGGCATTGCGGCGGTCCCCGTTTTTCGGGGTATGGGTGAAATTCCCGATGTGGTGGACGTTTGGGTCCGTCACCTGCGTTCGGCCGTGGAGGCCTTGGGGACGCCGTAACTGCACGGGACGTCCGCCACGCATTTGCCGCACACGTCCACAAGGGGCAGGTCGGCATAGTGGCGATCGTTTTCCAGAAGCTGGGCGTAGCACCGATGGCGATCGAGCCCGTCTTGGGTGAGGGCGCCGTAGGTGCAGCGCCGGACGCAGGCCGAGCACGAATGGCCGGACTTGGCCAGGCAGTATTCCCGTCCGGGACGAGTCGTGGGTTCCATGGGTTTGGACGTGACCAGACTGCCCAGCCGGCCGCACGCGCCTTGAGGGGTGATGAGCTGGTGATGAAGGCCGAAGGTTCCCAAGCCGGCGATGTATCCCAGATGCTTGTGGGACCATCGGCTCACCAGCCGCTTTTCATCAAAGTTGTGGGTCGCCGGTGTCACGGCGCTCTCATGGCCTTCCGCGGCAAACGCCTGCCGAAGAGCCTCGCAGATTTGGGCGATGAGGGCGTTGGTTGCCAGGTAGGCTTCGGCCCACGATCGGGCCGCATAGGGCGTTTTGTTTCGGTTTTTTTGAGCGAGGGCTTCCTGGAACGGCAGGAAAAACACGACGACCGATGCGGCGGAAGAAAGCAGATCTCGGGGCAGGGCATGATCCGGGGCCACCACCTCGCGGAGTTTCTCAAAGAGCGGGTCTGTGACGTCGGCGATGCCGACGCACACGGGAAACCGCCAGTACGCCCTCCCCCCGAAGCTGTCCGTGCAGCGGCGCACTTCCTTTTCGATGATATGTCGGATTCTCTGGATCATCAGACTCCCTCATGACGGCATGGGAGAAAAGAGCTCGAAACACCGGTGTGGTTGCGCCTTCGGTCTCGAGCCTTTACAATGGGCCTCGTTGTCCATGCACTTCCGAGAATTCTTAATGCGCGGTTTCTCCCATGACGAACATCCCTCAGGGATCCCAAGCGTTTTTTCGTGCCGACCGAAGAGCGAGCCGTTGGGACGTCACTGTCATGGTCCTGCTGGCGATCCTTCTTTTGATTCCCATCCCCTTCGTCCAGTTTCGGTCGTGGCCCGAAAGGCGCCTTATCCTGGAACGGCCAGTGCTCCCGTGGAGTGCCTTTCGCCTGTGCTACCACCCCATCGAAGGCGGACCGCCCGTGGAAGAGCTCTACCGCTTTGAGGGATCGGGACGCCTCGCCCCGCAACCCCTGAACGCCGTGTCTCCTTTGGCCTTGGAATCCTCGGAGCTCCCCTTTCTCCAATGGCAAAAGCAGCCGGAAATCGGCTTGCATGAAATCCATCGCACAGGGGCGTTGCTGGAAATCACGGTCCGCTGGCAACCCATCCTGGCCTACCCTTTGAAAATGCTTAGAGATGCCTGGCAGGCTCATCCCTTGGGATCCCACGGAGGTGAAGCCAGCCGATAAATGACCCGAATGCGTTCCGGGTTGACCCCCTCATCCAAAAGGGAGACGACGCGGCGCAGACTGCGCCGCAGCTTGTAAAGCGCCGCGTAGGAAGCCACCATATCGAAAGGCGCCGTGCTCATTTCGGGAAAGGCCTTTTCGAAGACGCTCAAGGCCTGTTCCAAGCGCTCCAGGCCCTGGCGATAATTGTTTTCCAGCATGGCAACGGAAACCAGATTCGTCAGCAGGCCGAAACACAGCACCGGGTCGCCGGCTGAGACGCCCAAACCTTCCTGAAGCAGGTCCTTGGCCTTGTCCGTGTTGTGATGGTGCAAGTAGAGGTAGCCCAAATCCCGGCACAGCCGTCCCTGGAGATCGAGGAATTGGCGGGTTCTCGCCAGATCCAGAGCGAGCTGGTAATAGCGGATGGCCTTGATGAAATGGCGCCGGGTGCAGGCCTGATCGCCCTGATGGATCCAGACAAGAACCTGGTCCCGGTCGGCGTCGGGATCCGAAGGCTCACGAGGGGGGCGCACCTGTAGACTCCTCTGCAAGTGTTGGCTCCTGCAGCCGAAGATTGGGAAAGACGAGCCGGCTTACGGCAAAGCTGAAGGCCAAGGGCAGCCAATAATACGCCATTCGATACAAAAGCACCGCCAGGAGGGCCTGGTTGTAGTCTTTGCCCAAAAGATAGAACGCGCCCGCCATGGACCCTTCCATGAGGCCGAGGGATACGGGCGTGATGGAAAACAACCCTGTGAAAATGCCCACCGAAAACCCCACGGACAATTCCCTCAAGGAAATGGGGCAGTCGACGGCTTTGAAGGCGTACTTGAGACAGAGGAACATGAAGGCCCAATCCAGGGTGGCGTATAGGATCGGGCGCGTGAGGCGCGAGGTGTTCTGAATCATGAGAGTCAGGCTTTCGTCGAAGTTGTGAAAGAAGGCTTCGGCCTTCTTCGGCACAATCCACTGAGGCTTCTTGAGGACAGCGGCGAGGCGATGGGCGGCTCGAATGCTCACGTCCCACGCGCGACGGCGGAACGACGGGCTGATGAGGATCTGCAAGGTCATCCACGTCAAGACAAAAGCGGCGCTCAGGACGAGGATGGCCACCCCCAATTGCTTGGCGTGGATCTGAGCATGCCCGTAAAGATAAAAGAAGCCCAAATAGATGAGGATCACCGCCACGGTGTTGGTCAGAAACCCGTGAACCATGGAAATACTCAGCGTGCGGCTCGGCGGAATGCGCTGCCGGCTCAGGAGATAAACCTTGACCGCCAGGCCGCTCAGGCCTCCGAAGGGCATGAGGTAGTTGACGCAACAGGAGACGAGGGAAATGGAAAGGACCGTCCCCAGGGGCAGGGCGTGTTCCAAGTTCTTGATGAGCTCAAAAAGCACGGCCCCCATGAAGAGATAACTCAAAGCGCTGGCCCCGATGGCCGTGAGAGCCCACATGGGCTCGATTTCTTCGAGGCGCCTCGTAAGCACGGGAAGATCCGCCCGATAGAGCACAAAGGCCAAGACGGCAAGCCCGAAAACGCCGGCGACCCAGAAGCGGATTCGATGACGCGCGGGGACACTCACCATGGGCTCCTTAATGGCTTGAGCACGTTGCAGCACAGGTCCTCTTACCAAAGCTTGGCGGTAGAGAAAAGACGATCTTCACGGGAACCGTCCGGGAGACAAGCCCAATGGGGCGGCATTCCGATGCGGTTGGGAATGCCTTGAATCCAATGGGAAGGGCACTCCGGGCTTGCGGAAAAGTGGCTTTCGGCTGTAGTGATATGAAACGCTGATTTCGAGACGATGACTCATGCTCAGGGAATTGTGGAAGGCGATGGCAAGATTCGGGGAATACTCCACAGAAGACGTGCTCAAAATGGTGGGCGAGATCCCCACCTTTTCCACCGCGGTCTCCCATCTCCTAAAACAGCTTCGGGACCCGGATTCGGGCCTGGAAGACATTGCAGCGACCATTTCCGGGGATCCCGGCCTGTGCGCCCTGGTCCTGCGCATGGCCAATTCCCCCCTGTACCGGCAGGGCTACTCGGCCCCGGCGACGCTCAGCATCCCCAGAGCCGTCCATCTCTTGGGCCGAAAGACCATGGAATCGGCCGTGCTGAGCTACGCCCTCAAGAGCATGGTGCACACCTCGTCGTTGGCGGAAAAGCTCCTCTGGGAGCATGCGGTGGCGTGCGCCGTGGTGGCCTCGGAAGTCGTCCGGATCATGGGGTCCAAAAACCTGGACACGGCCTATGTGTGCGGACTCCTCCACGATGTGGGCAAAACCGTCTTGTGCCGGCGCTTCCCGGACGCCATGCACTCCATCCTCGAAGATCAATATAACGAGTCCTCCGAGGAAGACTCCTGGCCCTCCTCGGTGTCCTTGGAAAAAGAACGCCTGGGGATCGACCACTGCCACGTGGGCGCGGTGTGCCTCAATGTGTGGCAGTGCGGCGAAGAAGCTGCCATCGCGTGCGCCTATCACCACCGGCCTAAAGACGCCGCGGGAAGATCCGTGTGGCCTGCGGTGATCCGCGTGGCGGACATCCTCTGCCATAAGCTGGAATATGGCCCCATCCGCCGCCCCGCCATGGACCTCAAACCCGTGGAGAAGGCTTTGCGGATCGAAACCTCCGAAATGACGGCTTTGCTCGCGGCGTGGCGAAAAAAGATCCAAGAGACCCTGCTCGCCTTTTCCGAAAACACTGCCGGTTAGGTCCCTTCGATGGGGGGTGCCCCCAAAGAAAAAGGGCCCTTTCGGGCCCTTTCCATGCGGGGTGGAGCGGGAGACGGGCTTCGAACCCGCGACCCTCAGCTTGGAAGGCTGATGCTCTAGCCAGCTGAGCTACTCCCGCGTGAAATCAAGGCTTTCATAACACACGATCCCGCCGTTTTTCAACGATAATTTTGCCTTGCTTTTTCAGGCGGAACGTGGGATTCGATGAGACGAAACATTTTTTGTCAAAAAGGGTCCGATTCATGGGTGCGCCGGTGTGTCTTCAAAGATGTGTGAGGAGGTCCCATGGAGAAACACTATCGAGATGTGATCGAACAGGTGAACATGTTGGAAGTGTTCAAGGCCCGTCGCATCGTGCAGCGGGTGCTGCCCAGGACCCCTTTGGCCCGGTACGAAAGATTGTGCGGAGAGTTGGGGGCGGATGTCTACATCAAGCATGAAAACCATCTGCCCACCAATTCCTTCAAAGTCCGCGGCGCCGCGAATTTCATGGCCAATGTGACGCCGGAAATCGAGCGCACGGGGATCGTGGTGGCGACCCGAGGCAACCACGGCATGGCGGTGGCATGGGCGGCTCGGGAAAAAGGGATCTTTTGCAACGTGGTGGTCCCGGAAAGCAACGACCCGGAAATGAATGCGGCAATTGTCTCCTACGGGGCCCAGCTCATCGTCAAGGGCGCGGACTTTTACGAAGCGCAGGACTACTGTGAAGAATTGGCGGAGAGCGCCGGCTATTATTATCTACGCCAAGGCAACGAGCCCCATCTCATTACGGGCATTGCCGTGATGGGCGTGGAAATCTTCGAGGAACTCCCCGAAGTGGACGTCATCCTCATGCCCATCGGCGGGGGGACGGGCTGCGCCGCCTTGGCTGCGGTCATCCAAGGAATCAACCCCAAGGTGGAACTCATCGGCGTCCAGGCGCACAACATCCCCTCCTTTTACGAATCGTGGAAGCAGAAGAAAAAGGTGACCGTCCCCCTGGCGGAAACCGTGGCTGATGGATTGGCGGCCCGGTCGGTTTTCGAGGTCCCGTTCCTCCTTTTGAAGGACGTGGTGAGCGATGTTGTCTTGCTGAGCGAGGATGAGCTGGTAGACGGGGTGCGGCTGGCGCTGCGCTATACCCACAATCTGGCGGAGGTGGCCGGGGCGGCGGCCCTGGCGGCGGCCTTCAAGATCCGGGAGCGTTTGGCCGGAAAGAAGGTGGTCGCGGTCATGACGGGCGGGAACATGACCTACGGGAAACTGGCCAGAATCTTTGCCGAAGCGCCGGCTGCAGGCTGTTAGACCGGGCGCCGGGCAGAGCGCCCTGCTGCGGCCGCGGCCCTGGTGCCCCTTCGGTTTGCCGCTCCGGCGTGCAGGCCTGACGTTGGGGGTTTTGCCGTCGGAAGAAGCTGCCGCTGGTTCCTTCGGCGGCGTCTCACGCCGCCGAGCGGCATTCCAGGACGACCTTGTCGGCGCCGTCTTTTTCTTCCAGGTACACGTTAACCTGCTCTTCGGGGCGTGTCTTCAGTTCCAACCCCACGAAATGGGCGCAGATGGGCAGTTCTCGATGCCCGCGATCGACCAGGGCGGCGACGCGCACCCTGCGCGGCCGGCCGTAATCCATCAGGGCGTCCAGGGCGGCGCGGATGGTACGCCCGGTAAAGAGCACATCATCCACGAGGACGATGTCCTTATCGTCCACGGCGAAAGGAAGCACGGTGGCACGCACCTTGGGCTGGATGTGGAGACGCGACCAATCGTCGCGATAGAGGTTGATATCCAGGGTGCCGATGGGCACGTGAAGCCCGTAATCCTTTTCGAGGATCCGGCCGAGGCGCCGGGCCAGGAAAACCCCGCCCGTGTGGATCCCCACCAGAGCCAGCGCGGAGGGGTCGTCGGCTTCATGGACGATTTCCCGGGCGATGCGCTCCAGAGCCCGTCCCATGGCATCGCTTTCCATGACCACGTGATCGAGTGCTTTTGCATCCATGGTGCCACCTACCGTGTCGTCGAGGAAAAGGAAAAGGGCGCCTCCGCGGGCACCCTGTCAAGCATACCCTAGGAAACCTCGTGTGGATTGTCAATCTTTTCAAAGGTACGCCCTGCCGTTCTTCGCCTCTTCTTGACGAAAGAAGGAGACCTTTGGTAAGGGGGGCCGGAACGGCGGGAAAGTCCCGCTGACGATGGGCCCACGGGCGCCGAAGCACGGCCGCCGGCAAAGGAGATTTCGCATGGGTGCAAAGAAGATCAAGGTCCGCAAGAAAGACACGGACAAAGCCGAGGAGATTTTGAGCCTGACCGATCGCGTCCTGGAATGGGGCCGAAAGCACCTGACCGTCCTTCTCGGCACGGTGGCGGGGCTTCTTTTGGTCATGGTGGTCTCGTGGGCCTACGGGGCCTATTCGGACATGAAGGAACGCAAAGCGCAGCGGGAACTGGCGGTCCTTTGGAAAGAAACAGAGGGGCTGGATCGGAAGAACGCTGTAGCGCTGGAGGAGCATCTGAGCCGGATGAAGGCCGTTGTGGAAGGCCACAAAGGCACCGCCGCGGCGGCAGGGGCGGCCGCCACCTTGGCGCGGCTCCTTTTCGATGCCGGTCGGTATGAGGAAGCCTTGTCGTGGTACGATCGGGCCCTCAAGGAATTCCCCAAGAATGCAGCGGCCGACGTGGTGCTCGATTACGGGCGGCTCATGTGCCTGGAATCCCTGGGCCGCGTGGAAGAGGCTTTGGCGGGCTGGGCCGCCTTGGCCGAAAAAGTGGACGGGGCCCTCAAAAGGGAATGCCTGTGGCATCAGGCGCGGCTGGCGTCCGCCAAAGGGGATCGGGACAAGGCCGTGACCCTGTACGAGGCGGCTTTGGCCGTCAAAGGCTTCTATCCGGAAGACGGCTTTCTCAGGGCGGAAAAAAGCCGGCTCTGAAAACGCTTTCATCCTCGCAGGGCTGCGGCGCAAACCGGTATTTCGGGGGCGCATCCCATGCCGTTCGCGAAGCATCGCGGCTTTTGGCTTGACAGGGATCGTGGCCTTGGGTAAGGAACCGTTCTGAACACAGGATACGGCCACGATCCGGGAATTGGAGCTCACTCAAAAAGCGGCGCGGCGATGATGACGCGGTTCTTTCGTTTCTACTTTATCGGCGAAAAGGGGGGCTTCTTTTTTAGGAAGTCTACCCATGGCCGAGCGGGGTAGGCGAAAGGAGCCGGTCGCACAGCCCCGCTCAAGCGGGATAACCAGCCATGGGTAGACGAGATCGGAACCCATGGCTTTTCGTTTTTAGAGGCCGTGGGTTCGTGGAACCGACGGCCTTTGCGTTTTTGGCGGACACACTCCCCCAAACTACGGCTCCCTCACACAAAGGAGGAACGATGCGATGATCTACGACATGGAATATGAAACCCTACCCCGCGAGGCCCTGGAGGCCATTCAACTCAGAAGACTCCAGAACACGCTCCAACGCGTCTATGCCACGGTTCCCTTTTACAGGAAACGGTTCGACGAAGTGGGGTTCAAACCCTCGGAACTGAAATCCCTTGACGATTTGCGGCGCGTGCCGTTCACCACCAAGCAGGATCTTCGGGACAACTACCCTTTCGGGCTTTTTGCCGTGCCCATGGAAAACGTGGTCCGCATTCACGCCTCGTCGGGTACCACCGGTAAACCCACGGTGGTTGGCTACACGGCCCGGGACATCGAGACCTGGGCGACTCTCATGGCCCGGTCCCTTTCCGCCGCCGGAGCCACTCGAGGCGACATCATCCATAACGCCTACGGGTACGGTTTGTTCACGGGGGGGTTGGGCGTCCACTACGGTGCGGAAAAGCTGGGCGCCTCGGTCATTCCCATCTCCGGGGGAAACACCAAGCGGCAGATCATGATCATGAAGGATTTCGGCGCCACGATCCTCACCTGCACACCGTCCTACGCCCTGCACTTGGCGGAAGTTGCCCAGGAGATGGGGGTGGAGTTCAAGGACCTGAAATTTAAGGCGGGTCTTTTTGGAGCCGAGCCTTGGTCCGAGAGGATGCGGGAGGAGATCGAAAGGAAGCTTCATTTGGACGCCGTGGACATTTACGGGCTGAGTGAAGTCATCGGGCCCGGCGTTGCGGTGGAGTGCCTGGAAGCCAAAGCGGGACTCCATATCTTCGAAGATCATTTCATTGCCGAAATCATCGATCCGGCAACGGGAGAAGTTTTGCCTCCGGGATCCGTGGGCGAACTCGTCTTCACCTCCATCACCAAGGAAGCCTTTCCCGTCATCCGTTACCGCACGCGGGACATCACGAGCCTGAACCCCGAACCGTGCGTGTGCGGCCGGACCTTCGTGCGCATGAACCGCGTGAGCGGCCGAAGCGACGACATGCTCATCATCCGGGGCGTCAACGTGTTCCCGTCCCAGATCGAAAGCGTTCTCATGGAGATTCAAGGGGTCGAGCCCCACTACCAGCTCATCGTGGACCGGGAAGGGAACCTGGATATGCTCACGGTCCTTGTGGAAGTCGGGGAATCGGCCTTTTCCGACAAGGTGAAGACCCTCCAAGACCTTGAAAAGGTGATCACCAAGAACATCAAGGAATACCTTGGAATTTCGGCCAAGGTGAAACTGGTGGAACCCAAGACGATCGCCCGCAGCGAAGGCAAAGCGGTTCGGGTGATCGATAACAGAAAACTTTAACGCGGGCTTCGCACAAGAAAGGAGGCCGAGGATGCGCGTGGAACAGATTTCGGTCTTTTTGGAAAACAAGGCGGGACGTCTCGCCGAAGTGACCCGGGTCTTGTCGGAAGCGGGGGTGAACATCCGAGCCTTGTCCCTTGCCGACACGTCGGATTTCGGGATTCTACGCCTCATCGTCAACGATAACGAAAAGGCCAAGGAGGCCCTCAAGGCCAACGGCTTTACAGTCGGAAAGACCGACGTCGTGGCGGTGGAAGTGGAAGACCGCCCCGGGGGGCTCCACAAGATTCTGGACATCCTCCGAAAGGCCGGCATCAACGTGGAGTACATGTACGCCTTCGTGCAGCAGAGCGGGAACAACGCCGTGATCATCTTCCGATTCGACAACTTGGACGAGGCGGTCCGCGTTCTTACGGAAAACGGCGTGACGGTCATCAACGGAAGCCGGGTTTACAGCATGTAGCGGGTGGCTCCGGCGGGCCGGATGCCGCTCGGTCACGGCACCGGGGCGGCCCGCCGGATGGATGAACATGGACCAAGACAGGAGGAAGGGCGATGGAAAGAAGGGCAAGACCGTGGATCTTCTGGATGGCGGCCGTGGCGGCGGTTCTGGGACTTGTGGTCGGGCCGAAGGCGGCTTTCAGCGCCGAGCCTTACAAGATCGGAGGCGTTTTTTCCATCACCGGCTCTTCCTCTTTTCTCGGGGATCCCGAGAAGAAAAGCCTGGAGATGGCCGTCGATGAGATCAACGCCCAGGGGGGGATCGACGGCCGGCCGTTGGAGGCCGTCGTCTACGACACGGAAGGGGATCCCACGAAAGCCGTGCTGGCGGTCAACAAGCTGATCAGCAAGGATAACGTCGTGGCCATTATCGGGCCCAGCCTGACCCCCACGACCTTGGCGGTCATGCCCATTGTGGAGCGGGTCCAGATGCCGCTCATCAGCTGTGCGGCCGGGATCCAAATCGTGGAACCCGTCAAGCCCTACGTTTTCAAGACGGCCCAGAGCGACGTCCTGGCTGTGGCCGCCATCTACAAGCACATGCAGAAGCACGGCATCAAGAAAATCGGGATTCTCACGGTGACCAACGCCTTCGGGGTGAGCGGTCGGGATCAGCTGGTCAAGCAGGCCCCGGATTACGGCATTCAGATCGTCAAGGAAGAGGCCTACGGGGCCGGCGACACGGACATGACGGCGCAATTGACGAAGATCAAAGGGGAAAATCCCGATGCCGTCGTGTGCTGGGGGACCAATCCGGGGCCGGCCGTGGTGGCCAAGAACATGCGCCAGTTGGGCTTTAACGCACCCCTGTACCAAAGCCACGGGGTCGCCTCGCCCAAGTTCATCGAACTGGCGGGGGAAGCGGCTGAAGGCATTCGGCTTCCCACGGGAAAGATTCTCGTGGCGGACCTTTTGCCCGACATGGACCCCCAGAAGGCCGTCCTGAAAAAATACATTGTCGACTTTAACCAGCGCTACGGCGGCGGGGTTTCGGGCTTCGGCGGTTACGCCTACGACGCCATGCACATCCTTGCCAAGGCGCTCAAGGGAACCGGCGGCGATAAGGCCAAGATTCGGGACAACCTGGAAAAGATCGCCAACCATGTGGGTATCAGCGGAATTTTCACCATGACGGCCAAGGACCACAACGGTTTGGGGCCCGAGGCTTTCGTCATGGTGGAAATCCGAAACGGCACGTGGAAACTGCTGGACTAGAGGGGATAGGCCGTCTTCATGAGCGAATTCCTGCAGTTTCTCCTCACGGGGATCACCACCGGGGCGATCTACGGCCTGATCGCCCTGGGGTTCAACGTGCTCTACAACGCCACGGATTTGATCAACTTCGCCCAGGGCGAATTCGTCATGCTGGGCGGCCTGTGCTTCTATTCGCTGGGGTCGGCTCTTGGATGGCCTGCGGCCGCGGCTTTCGCCGCCGCCGTCTGCATCGTCTCCCTGTTGGGGCTGCTGCTGGAAAGGGTGGCGCTGCGCCCGGTCAAGAAACCGGAACCTCTCACCCTCATCATCATCACCGTGGGAGCGAGCATTTTCCTTCGGGGTGTGGCCATGCGGCTGTGGGGCAAGGACCCGTACAGCGTCCCGGGGCTCACGGCGTCCGTGGAGCCCGTTCGGATCTGGGGCGCGGCGCTCATGCCCCAGAGCTTGTGGATCGTGGGCATCGTTGTCGCTTTCATGACGGGTTTGCACCTTTTCGGCAAACGCACCTTGACCGGCAAGGCCATGGAGGCCTGTGCCATTCACCGCAACGCCGCCTGGATCCTGGGCATTCCCAGCGATCGCATGGTGCTTTTGGCCTTCGCCTTGAGCGCCGGGCTGGGGGCTGTGGGGGGGGTGATCATCGCCCCCATTACCATGTGCAGCTACGATATGGGCACCATGCTGGGCCTGAAGGGCTTTTGCGCGGCCATGTTGGGAGGCTTGGGCAGCCACTGGGGGGCGGCGCTGGGCGGCGTGCTCCTCGGTGTGCTGGAATCCCTCGGGGTGGGCTATTTTTCCTCCGGCATCAAGGACGCCGTCGCCTTTCTCGTGCTCCTGGTGATCCTCATCGTGCGACCCGCCGGCCTTCTCGGGGCCTCTGCGGTGAAGCGTTTTTAGGCGGGGGAAAGGAGGGGCGGTGGGTTCTCGACAGAGGCTGTACGGGACTGCGATTTTTTCCCTGGGAATGGCGGCGCTCGGCGTGGCGGTGTCCAACCCCTATGAACAGCAGTTGCTGACCATTATCGGCATCCACACCCTGTTGGCTCTGGGCCTGAACATGCTCATGGGCTATGCGGGCCAGATTTCCCTGGGCCATGCCGCCTTTTTCGGCCTGGGCGCCTACGGCACGGGCATTCTCACCACCCACTTTCAATGGTCCCCGTGGGCGTCTTTGCCCGCCGTGCTCGTATTCGCCGCCCTCTCGGGCTACCTCATCGGCCGTCCCATCCTTCGCCTTTCGGGGTATTACCTGGCCATGGGGACCCTCGGCCTGGGCATCATCGTCCATGTCCTCTTTCGAGAATGGGACACGTTCACCGGCGGGGCTTCGGGCCTGGTGGGCATTCCTCCCCTGAGCGTGGGGCGACTGATCGTGGGGCTCGGGCGAAGCGGCTTCTTCGCGGTGTGGGCGACCGTGGTCCTGTTTTTCGTCCTCTGCGGCCGAGTGGTGGATTCGCGCATCGGCCGCGCCCTGCGCGCCTTGGGGGACAGCCAGGGCGCTGCGGCCGCTTCCGGCATCCATACCGCCCATCTCAAGGCGGCCATTTTTTCCTTCAGCGCCGTCATGGCGGCACTGGCCGGGTACCTCTACGCCCATCTTCTGGGATTTATCAGCCCCAGTTCTTTCGATTTTCTCATGTCCATCCGCATGGTCACCATGGTGGTCATCGGCGGTATGGCCAGCATTTGGGGTTCCCTTCTCGGCGCCTCGGTCATCACTCTCCTCCCCGAATGGCTCCACGTATTTTCCGATTACGAAATGATGGTCTACGGATTGATCCTCATGGGAGTCATGATTTTTCTGCCCCAGGGGCTCACGCGAGGGGTCCTGGATGCCCTCCAGCGCGCCCGGGCGCGAACGGCTTCTTCGTAGAAGCGAAGGGGGAAGGAGACAAGGTTTTTGAGCGGCCTCAACCCATTTCTGACCATCGACGGCGTCTCCAAGGCCTTCGGGGGCATCCAAGCCCTCTATCAGGTCTCCTTCGCAGTGCAGGCGCGGCACATCCATGCCCTGATCGGCCCCAACGGGGCGGGAAAGACGACTCTTTTCAACGTGATCTCAGGGGCCTTCGCGCCCGATGAGGGTTCCATCCGGCTGGACGGCAAAGACATTCAGGGGCGTCCCATGCATGAGCTCGTGCGGCGAGGCATCGCGCGCACCTTCCAGAACGTGGAGCTTTTCGGGAGCATGAGCGTTTTGGAAAACGTTCTTGTGGGATGCCACACTCGCACACGTTGTGGGCTCATCGGGGCCATGGTGCGATGGCCGTGGGTTTCCCGCGAGGAACGCTGGGCTCGAGAACGCGCCATGGAACTCCTAAACATGGTGGGCCTTGCAGACTCGGCCATGAAAAGAGCCGTGGACCTTCCCTTCGGGTGGCAGCGCCTTGTGGAAATCGCCCGGGCCTTGGCCGGCGATCCCAAGCTCTTGCTTCTGGACGAGCCCGCTGCGGGACTCAATGCCGTGGAAACCGAAAGGCTGTCCCGGCTCATTCAAGAGATTCAAGCCCTTGGCGTTACGGTCCTCCTGGTCGAACACGACATGAACCTCACCATGGACATTTCCGACCGCATCGTGGTCCTGGACCGCGGCCGAAAGCTTGCGGAAGGAACGCCTCGGGAAATCCAATCCAGCGACGCGGTCATGGAAGCCTACTTGGGAAAGAAACACTGAGAGGGGAGGGGTCCGCCGACCCATGCTGATCGTTCGCAATCTTCGGGCTGGCTACGGCCGCATCGAGGCGCTCCACGGGGTGAGTCTTTCCGTGAGGCACGGGGAAATCGTGGCCATCGTGGGGGCCAACGGGGCGGGAAAGAGCACCCTGTTGCGGGCCGTTGCGGGGTTGATCGTGCCGTGGCAGGGAGAGGTTCTCTTTGAGGAGCGGTCCCTTGCGGGGACGAAACCGCCGGCGATCGTCGCCGCGGGAATCGGCTTGGTCCCGGAAGGGCGCTGGTTGTTCCCCCCCATGAGCGTCCTGGACAATCTCCGCCTGGGGGCTTACTTGAGGCTGCGCCGCGGCGAAAAAGAGGCCGTGCGGGAGGACTTGGAGCGCGTCTTTGAGCTCTTTCCCATTCTCGCCGAACGCCGAAAACAGCCGGCGGGGTCCCTTTCCGGCGGCGAGCAGCAGATGCTGGCCATTGCCCGAGCCCTTATGAGCCGCCCCAAGATGCTTCTGCTCGACGAACCGTCCACGGGCCTAGCCCCGCTCCTCGTGGAAAAGATCTTTGAAACCATCGTCCAGCTCAACGGGGAAGGGATCACCTTCCTCCTCGTAGAACAGAACGCCCGGGCGGCTTTGGCCGTGGCGAGCCGCGGTTACGTCCTGGAAACCGGCCGGATGGTCCTCCAGGGAAAGGCGGGGGACCTCCTCGAGGATCAAGAAGTGAAGCGAGCCTACCTGGGTAAGGACTATCGTGAGTTTGCGGAAGGGAGGGCCCGATGAGCGATGCAGGAAACGGCAACGGGGAATGGCTGCCGCCGGCGGAACGGCGCCAGCAACAGCTGGAGCGGCTCCAGATTGTGTGCAATCGCGCGTACAAGAACGTGCCGTTTTACCGGAATCGGTTTCAGGCGGCGGCCCTTTCCCCTCAGGACATCGGCAGCCTGGAAGACGTTCGGCGCCTGCCTTTTACGGAACGCCGCCACTTCGGCGAACATTACCCCTACGGGCTTTTTGCCGTGCCGTTACGGGACATCGTGCGCATCCACACGGCGCCGGGCATCGGCGGCAGTCTGGCGGTGAGCGGCTACACGGCCCGGGACCTGAAGATGTGGAAGGAGATGGTTGCTCGAGCCCTGAGGGCGGCCGGGGTCTCAGTGGACGATATCCTCCAAATCGTCCTCCATCCCGGGTTGGCCAACTGGGGCCGGGATTACAAGGACGGCGCCGAGGCGCTTCAGGCGGGCGTCATCCCCCTGAATGCCCTGCACCTGAGCAAACAGATCATGGTTCTGCGGGACTACAAGACCTCCGTGCTCATCACCACGCCGACTTCGGCCGTCCAAATCCAGGAACTCTTGTTTTCCTCGGACATCAATCCCAACGAACTTTCTCTGAAGACCCTGATTCTCGTCGGGGAGCCGGCGTCACAGGAGCTGCGCCGCAGGATCGAGGAGCAGCTGCACGTGCGCACATGGCAGCATTACGGGTTGAGCGAGGTGCCCGGGCCGGCGGTGGCCTATGAGTGCGAAGGGCACGATGGGCTTCATGTGTCCGAAGACCATTTCCTCGTGGAGGTGCTGGATCCGATAACCCTTGAGCCCGTACCCGAGGGAGAAAGCGGCGAATTGGTCCTCACGAGTCTCACCATCCAGGCATTCCCTCTCATTCGGTTCCGCACCGGAGACCGGGTGAGGGTCCTTGCCGAGGGCTGCCCGTGCGGGAGGACCCTGAGGCGGCTGGAGTGGCTTCCCGACCGGGTGGACGACCTCCTTGTCATTCAGGGGGTGAAGATTGACAAGGACCAGGTTGCCGTTCGAGTGGCCCAGACGCTCGGGTTTGCTCCCCGGAAGCTCTCGGTGCACCTTGTCCGGCAAGGCGGCTACAAGGCTCTGGAAGTGCAGTTGGGCATGGAAGAAAACCTCTTCAGCGACGAGATCAAGGAATTGGAGCGGCTCGTTCGAAAGACGGCCTTCGAGCTCCGGCAGGAATTCGGCGTTCCGGTGGAAGTGCGCCTCCTGGAGGGCCCCAGCGTGGAGGCGGCTTTCCCATGATTTTCCTCGGTCGGGGTCAATCCCAGGGCCACTCGAAGGTTGGGGTGAGCGCAGCGAACCCCGATACCTGCACAAACAGCGCAGGACGAGCGCCCATGGAAGTTGGTGTCCCTATGCATGATCACAAAAGCCGGCATTTTTGCAAACCATGGAGGACAGCGGTCTATGGATGTTTTGGTCGTAGGAACGGGCGCCATCGGCGGCTACTACGGAGGCCGGCTGGCTCAAGCTGGGGCGAGGGTCTCCGTGGTGGCCCGTTCGGACTACGAGGTCGTGGCTGAAGACGGGATTCGCATTGAAAGCCCGGCGGGCGATTTCCATTTTCGTCCCGATCGGGTGGTTCGAACCGCCGCGGCTTTCGGCGACTTTCCCGATGTGATTCTTGTGGGCCTGAAGGTTTTGGAAGAAATCCGCACGCCGGATCTGATTCGGGATGCCGTGGGGCCCAAGACCGCCGTCCTTCTCATCCAAAACGGGGTGGATATTGAACCTGCGGTGGCCGACGCCTTTCCCAACAATGAGATCCTGAGCGGGCTGGCGTTTATCTGCGTGCACCGCACGGCGCCGGGGAAAGTGCTGCACCAGGACTACGGCCGCCTGGTTCTCGGCCGGTACCCCGGCGGCCCCTCGGAGACAGCCCACAGGCTTGCCGAAATTTTTCGCCGGGCCGGGGTGCCGTGCGAAGTCACCGAAGACGTGGTCACGGCCCGATGGCAGAAACTGGTCTGGAACGCGCCCTTCAATCCCATGTCCGTGCTGTGCGGGGGGGCGAGCACCCAAGATATGCTCGCTCATGAAGAGACGACCCGCCTTGTGCGCGCGGTCATGGAAGAGGTGTGCGCCGTGGCGGCGGCGACGGGACATGCCCTTCCTCCGGACGTGGTGGATCGCATGATCTCCGACACGCGAAAGATGACCCCTTACAAGACAAGCATGCTCTTGGACTTCGAGGCGGGCCGCCCCATGGAAGTGGAAGCCATCGTGGGCAACGCCGTGCGCATCGCTCGGAGCCTTCACGTTCCGGTTCCCCACATGGAAACCCTGTATGCGCTTTTGAGCGGCTTGAAGGAACGGGCCTGAGAAAGGAGGCGATGGGGGGCTTGGAGGTCGGTGAGGCCTCTTGTCCGCTGGACGGGTTGAAATGCAGGGTCCGATGGGAAAGAAATGGCGGAAGTGCATGGGAATCGAACCCACCTGGGACGCCCCTCAGCGCCCCACACCGGATTTGAAGTCCGGGAGCCCCACCAGTGAGCTTGGCACTTCCGGGGGCTTTTTTACTTCAGAGGATGCGCTTTGGCAAGCCCTTGTGCGGGATGATGGGGAAAGAAGAGTGTTGGGGTTCGCTGCGCTCACCCCAACCTCCATCTCGCCGCACCATATGCTCGAACAAACGCGTAGGTTGGGGTGAGCGAAGCAAACCCCAACGGACATTTGGTGCGCCATATTTCGTGCGAGACATTTGGGCGCTGCACTCGACCTGCGTTTTGCTCCCCCGAACCGACGTAGACACAACGGGGGAAACGCGGGAAACGCTCCTAGAGCTTGTCCGATAATAAAAAATGGCGATGTTTTTCCTGGGAGTGCGGGCGTCTCGCCCGCCTATGGGGCGGCCGAGATTCCCGCGCTCTTCGGGACAAAGCCGTTCTCGGACAAGCTGTTAGCGGCCTTTTTTCTTCTTCGGGGGCTGGACGCGGATGAGTTCGTAGTCCCGGAAGCCCAGTCCCAAGGATTCCGCATACTCCAGCTGGTGTTCCCACGGGATGTTGGGGTAGACGGCGCGGATCTTGTCCGTCGGTGCCGGGTTCATGGACCCGAGCCGGCTGCCGGCCAAAACAGGCTGGGCGTTCATGAGATCCACCGAAGCCTGGTCAATGGCTACGGGGTCCGCCGAGGCCATGATGCCCAGGTCCGCCACAATGGGGGCGTCCGCCGAGGCGTGGCAGTCGCACGCCGGGGAAATCTGGGTCAAGAAGTTGATGAAGAAGCTTTTGTCCTGCTTTCCGTAAAGAGCCCCCACCGTGTACTCGACCATGCGCTCCATGAACCCCGCGATGTCGTTATCCCAATTGATGTCGATGGCTTCTTCCGGGCAGGCGTGGATACAGGAGCCGCATCCCACGCACTTGGCGGGGTCGATGCGGGCGATCTTCTTGATGGAATCTTTGGGCCGCGCCATGCCTTCCGGCCGATCGGCCAAGGAAAGGGCGTCGTGGGCGCACACCTTGAGGCAGGTCCCGCAGGCGATGCACTTTTTGGGCCGAATCCTGGGTTCCATGACGCTGTGCTGCTGCAGCTTGCCGCGCCGGGAAGCCGCGCCCATGCCCACGTTCTTCATGGCCCCGCCGAACCCGGCCAGTTCGTGCAGCTTGAAATGGGCGACCGACACCAGGGCCTCGGCCCGGGCGACGGCCGACGCGATGTAGGTATCTTGACACCGCTTGAGGCACACCGGCACGGCCACTTCATCCCGGCCGTCCAGACCGTCGGCGATGATGAGGGGGGCCCCCACCACTTCCAGGACAAAGCCGTTGCGCACGGCCGTGAGCAGATGATCCACGGCGTTGCCCCGCGTGCCCACGTAGAGCGTCCCCGCATCCGTGAGAAAAGGGCGCCCTCCGGCTTGTGCGATGGCGTCGATGATGGGGCGCACGAGAAGCGGCCGGACGAAAGCCGTGTTTCCCCGTTCGCCGAAATGGATTTTTACGGCCGTCAAAGCCTTCTTGGGGATGCGGCTTGCCAATCCGGCTTCCTTCAGGAGCAGGTGGATCTTGTCCAAAAGATTCCACGTGTCGTCGGCTCGAAGATCGATGAAATAAACGGCGCTTCGCGGCATGTGTTTCCTCTCTTTTTACCAGGACAACAAAACGGCCAAAATACCCGTCAGAAAAATTCCGTCAAAAGTGCCCGCCCCGCCGATGGAAGCCACCGGAGCCTTGAGTTCCCGGATGCGGTTAAGGTTCAGAAGGTCCGCGCCGATGAGCGTCCCCAGCGTTCCGGCCACATAGGCCGTCGGGGGCGCCCAGTGGGGATTGAGCACAAGCGCGGCCAAGGCGGCCACCAGGGGCGGGATGAACATGGGTGTGGCGATCCCCAAGCCGGGAATGGGGCGGGCGATGCGGTGGATCACGGTGGTCACGACCCCGGTGGCGAGCAGCATGCGGATGGGGTGTTCCGCGTGCATCAACAGGTAGAGGGAAATGAGCGTGGGGATGACGGCGCCGCCCACGTTGACCGCCAGAACCATTTCCCGGGGACGTCGCCACTGGGGCGGGCGATACCGCATGCCGAAAAACGAAATCAGGGTCAACGGAGGCGGTTCGTCCTCCAGCCGGATGCGTTTCACGGGAATGTTGATCATGCTCCCGATGATGCACAGAAAGAGCAAGGAAAACAGCTGCTCCGGCGGGATGCCCAGACGGGCGAAGGCCACGGCGAAAAGGCCGAACTTGACGAGCCCGAAGACCAGAAACAGGAGAAAGACGAAGAGGAAAAAGAAAATCACGAGAAACGGCGGGAAAAACATGACGCATCCTTTCAGGCCATGACGGAGCGCACTGCGGGATCCACCTGTCCCCTGTAATCCGCAAAGTTTTTCCTGAACAGTCCCTTGAGGTGTTCCGCCTGGCTGCGGTAGGCCTCCTTGTCCTGCCAGGTGGCCGACGGGCTCAGCACTTCCGGGGGCACCCCGGGGCACATCCGCGGCACGAGCAACCCGAAATAGGGCTCCTTTTCAAAATCCACCGTATCCAGAGCGCCGCTCAAAGCCGCTTGGACCATGGCCCGCGTATACCCGATGGGAATGCGCCGCCCGACGCCGTACGGACCCCCGGACCAGCCCGTATTGATGAGCCAGCATCGAGCCCCGTGAGCCTCCATGCGTCGGCGGAGCAGTTCGGCGTAGACGGTCGGGGGAAGGGCCATGAAGGGCGCCCCGAAACACGTGCTGAACGTCGCCTGGGGTTCCGTGATGCCGGCTTCGGTTCCGGCCACTTTGGCCGTGTAGCCGGAAAGGAAATGGAACATGGCTTCATGAGGCGTCAGGCGCGCAATGGGCGGCAAGACGCCGAAGGCGTCACAGGTCAGCATGACGATGTCCGTGGGGTGGGGGGCCATGCCGTCCGGGGACGCATTGTCTATGAAAGACAGGGGATAGGCGGCCCGGGTGTTTTCCGTGAGCGAATCGTCGTTGAGATCGATTTCGCGGCTCTGTGTGTCGATGGCCACATTCTCCAGAACCGTGCCGAATCGCCGGGTGCACTGGAAGATCTGAGGCTCGGCTTCCGGGGAAAGACGAATGACCTTGGCGTAACAGCCGCCCTCGAAATTGAAAATGCCGTGGTCGCTCCAGCCGTGTTCGTCGTCCCCTACCAGGGTTCTCGAGGGGTCGGCGGAAAGGCTGGTCTTCCCGGTTCCGGAAAGGCCGAAAAAGATGGCCGCGCGACCGTCCGGTCCCACATTGGCCGAACAGTGCATGGGGAAAACGCCTTTTTGCGGCAAGATGAAGTTCATCATGGTAAAGACGGATTTCTTGATTTCACCGCCGTAGCCCGTCCCGCCGATGAGGATGCGCTTCTTGCCGAAATGCTCGATGATGAAGGCGCCGGAACGGGTGTGGTCCCACTCGGGGGACGCCCGGAAATGAGGCGCGGCGATCAGGGTGTATTCCGGCTGGAATTCGGCCAGCTCCCGGCGGTCCCGGATCCGAATGAACATGTTGCGGGCGAAAAGACTCTGCCAGGCCATTTCCGTAATGATCCGAACCGGCACGCGGTATTTGGGGTCGGCCCCCACATAACAATCCTGGACGTAGATTTCCCGGCCCTGCAGGTAGGCGAGAAGCCGCGCCTCCAGCTTGTCGAAATCTCCCGGGTCGAAGGCCCGGTTCACCGGTCCCCACCAAATCTTGTTTTCACAGGACGGTTCCCGCACAAGGAACTTATCTTGGGGAGCCCGGCCCGTGTAGGCGCCCGTGCGCACGACCAGAGGACCGCTTCGAGCGAGAAGGCCTTCCTGCCGTTTGATGGCCTGCTCGTAAAGGACGGGCGCCGGGGCGTTGTAAAAGACCCGCGTGTAGTTCACGATGCCTTGTGCATCCACCGGGACCTTTCTTCCATCAGTCGGTTTGTCACACGTCTCCATGACCTTCCCCCAGATTGTCAAAACAATTGATTTGCAGGTTTTCAGCGCACAGCGCAGTCCCCGGCTGCGGTGTCGAAGAGGCCTCTTACGGCATCAAAAAAAGTGTTGTATACAGGAACACCCGGGGGTGCCTCCACGGCGTCTGGAGTGCGCCGTAGGAGCACGGGGAGGCATCCGGCGCTTTCAGCGGCGGCCACATCCGTGAGCTTATCCCCCACAAAGGGCGTTTGGGCAAGGGGCAGGCCGTAGAGGGAAGCCGCGGCCAGAATCATTCCTGGAGCCGGTTTTCGACACAAACATCCTTCATCGGGCCGATGGGGGCAGTAAAAAGCGGCGTCGATTCGGCCGCCGAAGGCGCCGATTTCACGGATCATGTAACCATGAATGTCGAAAAAGGCGTCCCACGGCATGAGGCCTCGGTGCAAGGCCGACTGGTTGCTGACGACGATGACTTGGACTCCGCGGGCGTGCACCCAACGCAGCGCCTCCAAGGCGTCGGGATAAAAAATGAACTCGTTTCGGTTTTTCACGTAATCGGAACGATCTTGATTGATGACCCCGTCTCGATCCACCAAGAGAAATCCATGGGAAGAAGGACGCCTGGGGGAAATCCAGCAGATCACGCCGTGGGCTCCTGTGGCGGGGGCCGTTCGCGTCTTGACAGACGATGTTCGGCGGAAAACAATGGGTGTCCGAAAAAAAAACCTGCACCGCCGCCACTGCTCGTAACAGGAAATCCCCGTGAACGCAAGATCCATGAGATCCCTCCAAAACATCCTGGCCTATCGATTTCGAAACCTCCACGTGCTTCGGCAGGCCTTGATCCATCGGTCCTACTCCCACGAAAACCCCAGAGAAAGGCGCGGTGACAATGAACGGTTGGAATTCCTCGGCGATGTGGTCCTGAGCCTTACCATTTCCCACATGCTCTTGGAAAAGTTTCCCGATGCGGACGAAGGCACCCTGTCGCGCATGCGGGCGTCCTTGGTCAACGAAGAGCAGCTCGCCCGGATCGCCGGAAACCTGGGTCTGGGCGAATTGCTCCTTCTCGGCAAAGGGGAGGAACTTTCCGGGGGCCGCACGAAGCCGTCCATTCTGGCCGACGCCGTGGAAGCACTCCTCGGGGCCGTCTATTGGGACGGCGGGCTGGAGCCGGCCCTGGCGATTGTGCGGCGGTTTTTTCAGGCCAAACTGGCGCAGGCCGAAACAGACGAGGACCCTCTGCGCCGTCTGGACAAGGACTTCAAAACCCAGTTACAGGAAGTCTCACAGGCTCGGATGCGTCTCGTGCCCCAGTACGAGGTGGAGCGGGAAGAAGGGCCCGACCACGACAAGACCTTTTACATTGCGGTGAGCCTTGCCGGTCGGGTCATCGCCCGAGGGGCGGGCAAGAGCAAGAAAGCCGCCGAACAGGCCGCGGCCCGGGAAGCCCTGGCCCTTCTCGAAAGCGATCAAGGAAAACCATGAGTGAAGAACAAGGATTCCGGAAATACCCGGTCGGACTCATCGTTGCCTGTGTGGCGGCCGTTGCGGCCGTCGCCCTCGGCGGCTTAAAGTTTTTGCAAACCCATCAAAAATCCCAGGAGCGGGAGGCGGAACACTACCTGCTCACCATCGCTCAGCAGAAGGAAGCCCAGCTCGCCGCCTGGATTCGCGACCAGAAGGAAGACGCCCTGGCGCTCCAGGAGTCGCTGATCTTCGCGGCTCACGCCTATTCGGTCCTGGAAAGCCCCGAAAGCCCCGTCTCCAAGACCTTGGAAAATTTCGTGCACTACGTCGCCGTAAGTCACGAGGTCGATGATGTGCTGCTGGTGGACCTGGCGGGCCGCGTGCGGTTTTCGCTACGGGGCACTCAAGAGATCCATGCAGAAGGTCAGGCTGCCCTTGCCGAAGCCATGCGAAACGTTCGGCCCGTCATGACCGATATCCACGCGGATCCGAGGACCGGGGACGGCTGCGTGGGCGTCGCCATCCCCGTGAAGGTCCCCTTAAGCGACCCGCCCAGGGCCGCCGGGGGAGCCCTCCTCGTCACCAAGGCGTCCCGGTTCATGGATCCTCTGATGGAGTCATGGCCCGTGCCGAGCCGAACGGGGGAAGCCCTGCTGGTGCGCCGGGAAGGCGAGAATGTCCTTTACCTCAACGCCCTGCGCAGCCGCCCCGACAGCGCCCTGAAACTGCGGGTTCCCCTGAGCCGGGCCGATCTTCCCGAGGTCATGGCCGCGCGAGGACAAACGGGGGTGGTTCGAGGCACGGATGAGCGTGGCGTCCCGGTGACGGCGGCCATCGTTCCCGTGGAAGGGACGTCGTGGTTCTTGGTGGCCAAGGTGGATCGCGCGGAACTGGACGAGGACAATCGGATCCTTTCCGTCTCCATGGGATTGCATTGGATCGGGTTTGCCGCGCTCCTCGTTTTCGTGGTGATCTGGGCAAGGCAGAGGGCCCGGAAAGAACAGTTCCGCCGCCTCTTTCAGGCGGAATCGGAGCTGCGCAAGACCCTGGTGCGACACGCCGTCGTCCTCGAGGCCATGGAAGATGCGGTGATCGTCACGGACGCCCGTGGCTTTGTGGAACTGTGCAACCCGGCGGCCGAAAGGCTCACCTGCTGGACGGCCGGCGAAGCCAAAGGAAAGCCCCTGAAAGACGTTTTTCCCATAGAAGGGGAACCGGGGAAGGAAATCGTCCAGGATCCCGTTTCCTTTGTTCGTGCACGGGTTCGTGAAGGAAGTTTCAGAGACACCGTTGTGCTGCGCACGCGGGACGGGCGCCGAAAGCCCGTTTCGGTTAGCGTCAGCCTGCTGCGGGAGGCTTCGGGCACCGTAACCGGGGCGATCCTGTGCTGTCGGGACCAGAGCGAAGAATTCGTGCGGCGGCGCATCTTGGAAATTCGCCTGGGCTTCATGGAGCGATCCCACGCGGTTCCCCTGGAGGAGGCCCTTTCCGAAACCCTGGATGCCGTGGGCGATCTCCTGGAAAGTCCCGTGGGATTTTACGCTTCCATAGCGCCGAACGGAGAGGGCATAGAAGCCCGTTTTGGGTCCTCCGGCGCAGCCCGGGGCTTTTGCCCAGGCGGGGCCCAGAAAGGTCATGAAAGCCTTGAGAAAGACGGCCTGTGGGCCCAAGCCGCCCAAGAGAAAAGACCGATCATCCTCAACGACGATGCCGAGGGGGCTTTGCGGGGCAGACTGCCTCAAGGACATGGGCCGGTGCAAAGAATCATCGTGGTTCCCGTGGTACGAGACGGAACCGCCCGAGCGCTCCTTGCTCTGGCGAACAAAGAGACCGCCTATACCGATGAAGACGCCGCCACCCTGGGCCTCGTGGCCGACATGATCCAGCAGGTGGTGGAGCACCGCCAGGCCGAAGAGAGGCTGAGGCAGAGTGAAGCGCGCTATAAGAGCCTGTTTCGGGACCACAAGGCCGTAAAGCTTCTCATCGATCCGGAAGACGGGAGCATCGTGGACGCCAATCAGGCTGCCGTGGAATTCTACGGCTGGTCCCACGAAGAACTCACCCGAATGAAGATCCAGCAGATCAACACCCTGCCCCCCGAGGCCGTCAAGGAGCGAATCGCCGAGGTGAAGGGGCGGCGTCGCGTGCCTTTTGAATTTCAACATCGGCGGGCCGACGGTTCCGTAAGAGATGTGGAGGTTTACAGCAGCCGCATCGATGTGAATGGAAAACCCTTCCTGCATTCCATCGTTCACGACGTCACCGCGAGGAAGCGGATGGAAGCCGAGCGTGAGCGGTGGCTTACGGCCATCGAACAGGCCGGCGAAGTGGTCCTCATCACGGATGCGGAGGGCATCATCCAATATGTGAACCCGGCCTTCGAGGCTGTGACGGGCTACAAGAGGGAAGAGGCCGTCGGGCGAAAACCGGCGATCCTGAAAAGCGGCGTCCAGGAAGAGGCGTTTTATAGAGAGTTGTGGGATAGGCTGCGATCCGGCAAGAAATGGACGGGCCGCATGGTCAACAGGAAGAAAGACGGCACCCTGTACACGGAGGAAGCCACCATCTCGCCCGTCAAGGACGCCCAGGGAAACATCGTGAACTATGTGGCCGTCATGCGCGACATTACGGAAAAACTGCAGCTGGAGCAGCAGTTCCATCAAGCCCAGAAGATGGAGTCGGTCGGCCGATTGGCAGGCGGGGTCGCCCACGATTACAATAACAGCCTGACCATTATCCTGGGCTTTGCGGATCTGGCGCTTAAAGAGATCCCTCCGGACAGCCCGGCCGCCCGTCATATCCACGAGATCATCCAGGCTGCAAACCGTTCTGTGGCCATTACGCGGCAGTTGCTCGCCTTCGCCCGCAAACAGATCATCGAACCCGTGATCATGGACCTTAACGTGTCCGTGGAATCGACCCTGAAGATGCTCCGGCGCCTCATCGGCGAAGACATCGAGCTCGTGTGGAAGCCGGGACCCAACCTGTGGAAGGTCAAGATGGATCCGGCCCAGCTGGATCAAATTTTGGCGAACCTCTGCGTCAACGCCCGAGATGCCATCGGCGGGGTGGGGACCATCACGCTGGAGACGGAAAACGCGGTATTGAGCGAGGAATACTGCGCGGGGCGTGCCGAGTTCGTCCCGGGGGAGTATGTCATGCTGGCGGTGACGGACACCGGCTGCGGCATGGACAAAGAGACCCTGGGCAAGATTTTCGAACCCTTCTTCACCACGAAAGAAATCGGCAAGGGAACCGGCCTGGGCCTGGCCACGGTGTACGGCATCGTGCGTCAAAACCGCGGGTTTATCAACGTCTACAGCGAACCCGGGGTGGGCACCACTTTTAAGATTTACATCCCCCGAGAACCTGAGGCCGAGACGGATCACACGGAGAAGCTCCAGGATGCCGGCGAGGTGCCTCGTGGCCGAGGGGAGACGATCCTTTTGGTGGAAGATGACCTCATCTTGCTGGAAATGACTCGGATCTTGCTCACCCAACTGGGTTATACCGTGCTCGAGGCCGCAAGCCCCCAGGATGCGGCGGCTTTGGCCCGAAGCCACGAAGGCCCCATCCATGCGCTCATGACCGATGTGATCATGCCCGGGATGAACGGCAAAGAGTTGGCGGACCTTGTGCGGGAACTGAGGCCCGGCATCCGGGTGCTGTTCATGTCGGGATACACGGCGAATGTGATCGCCCATCACGGGGTGCTGGACCCCGGCGTCGCCTTCATTCAGAAACCTTTTGGCCTTTGGGATCTCGCGTCGCGAATCCGCCAGGTGCTGGACGGCGCGACGGCATGAAGCGCCATGAGGCCCGTTCCGGGCGGCAATGGCGGATGTGGCCAAAGCGTTGGCGAACACGCCCCTTTCCGGCAAAGGGGCGGGCTTAGGGAGCGCTGTGCAGGGGTGGCAACGAGGCGTTTAGGGCAAACTCATGAAGGGAGAGGTGGCAGCATGAGTCAGGAAGCGAGGGTTAAGGCGTTCGAAGAGCTCACGGAAGCGGAATTGATCCCCTGGGTGATGGACGGGCTGCGCCGCACGCTGGTGCATTACGGCTGCTGGTTTCGCGAAGTGGAGTATCAGTTGGGGATGGCCAAGGCCATGGACGTGGAAGCGGAAGCCGGGGACGCCGCGTTTTCCATCATCTTGAAGCGCCTTTCCAAGGTCCTGGGGTTTGAAATGGACGGGGACGTGCCCAAGGCGCTCAAGCAACTGGACAAGGCAAAGCTTCTGGAACTCATGGATGCCGTGGGGACCAACTGGCTGGCCAACGACGGCGTGTGGTTTCAGGCTGTGGAAAAGCGCTTCGGCATGGATGCCGCCAAGCGCTGTAACGACACCTGCTGGACTCGGTTTTCTCCTTACGAAGCCTTGCGCATCAAGAAACTCCTCGGCCTCGGCCCGCTCCCGGGCCTGGAAGGGCTCAAGGCGGCTCTGGGCTATCGGCTCTACGCGCGGATCAACCGGCAAACCATCGAAGACGTGGACGCCCACAGCTTCATCTTCAGGATGGTGGACTGCCGCGTGCAAGGGGCCAGGAAACGCAAAGGCCTTCCCGACTACCCCTGTAAATCCGCAGGCCTTGTGGAATATCCCTATTTCGCCGAAGCCATCGACCCGAGAATCCGAACCGAATGCGTGGGGTGTCCTCCCGACGCCCACCCCGATTCATGGTGGTGCGCCTGGAAGTTCACCCTGAAAGAATAAGCTGAGAAGACCACCGGGTTCGCATGGTCCTGAAGCCTTGAGGATGACGCGGGCTTTAGCCCTGCATGCGGATATTGTGGCCAAGCCTGTTCCCCCAGAAGGGCGGGAGAAAAGCTTGGCCCTTCAGCGGGGTTCAACGTGACCTGGGGCCCCCTGTGAGCCTAAAAGACCCTGGAAGAACGGCCGATGTTGCGCGAAAGCCACATCCGGAAGCGGAGTGTGGCTTTTGTGCGACAAGAGAGGGGATGGGGCAAGAGGGGGCTCGAAAGGGGCTTTTTCCAAGAAACGGGGAAAAACCTAGCGTGGCAAAAGACTTCCACAGCGCACGGGTCTGAAAGGGCCGCTGGTATGCTCTTTGCTCCACCTGAAAAACTCGAGGAGGAAGAGACCAGTGCGCTATGACCTTTTCACGCAGCATACGATTCGAGCGGATGTTCATTTTGGCGGGACGGGCCTACATACGGGGGCTCGCGTGCATGTAGTGATCCGTCCCGCGCCTCCCAACCACGGCGTGGTGTTCTACCGTGTGGACCAGCCGGGGGCTCCGGCCGTACCCGCCCGTTACGACCATGTGGTGGACACGGCTTTGGCCACCGTGATCGGCAAAAACGGTGTGTCCGTCGCCACGGTGGAACATTTTATGGCGGCCGTGAGGGTGGCCGGCCTGGACAACCTGCGGGTGGAAATCGACGGGGCGGAAATGCCCGTTCTGGACGGGAGCGCCAGGCCTTTTCTGGAGATTCTTCAGGAAGCGGGAATTCAAGCCCAGGAAACCCCGAAGAAATGCCTCCGAGTGAACCACCCCTTCACGGTGAGCCAGGGAGACGCCTACATTAAGGTGGCGCCTTCCGATGAGTTGCGCATTTGCTACACCATCGATTTTCCTCATCCCCTGGTGGGCCGGCAGGCCTTCACGTGGAGATTCGATCCGGGTTCTTTCGCCCGCGATCTGGCTTCGGCACGGACCTTCGGGTTCCTTCGCGATGTGCAGAGCCTCCAGAGCCGGGGTTTGGCCTTGGGGGGATCTTTGGAAAACGCGGTGGTTTTCGACGATCACAAGGTGCTGAACCCGGACGGGCTCCGGTATCGGGACGAGTGCGTGCGCCACAAGGTGCTGGATTTTTTGGGGGACCTGGGGCTGTGTCCTTTCCCGGTCTTTGGCGCCTTTGAAGCCCACAAGGCAGGGCATGCTTTGCATAACCGGCTGCTGCGTCACCTGTGTGAACGGCCGGGCTACGTGCGCTTCGTCCCGGCGACGGTTATGCCGCCCAGGAGCGTGACGCCGACGCGTCCGTCGGTATACTGGAAACCGCCGGTGCTGCCCGTGGGCTGAAGGAAAGCCGCCGGGGCCTTCGGCCTATTTTCTTGTCAACGCCAAGCGCCTTCGCTACAATCCAATCCTTCCGGGACATCCACAGAGGGGAAGGGTCGGACGCGATGCGTAAGGCGTTTTTTTTTGCAGGGTGTCTTTTGCTCGTGCTCATGACGGTGTCCGAACCCGCGCCGGCCAGAAATAAGGCGGATATCGCCGACCTTAAGGTATTTGCCGATCCCCCGAGCCTCAAGATCAGCTTCCGCATTGACAACTGTTTCAACGAAGAAATGGAGCAGGCCATCCAAAGCGGCGTGACGACCACGTTCCGCATCCGGATCGTTGTGGAAAAGGATGGTTTGCCCTATGTGCGCGAGCGCTTGGTGGATACGTCCGTGGAACGCACCATCCGCTACGACACTTTGCACGAACAGTATTTGGTGTCCCGCGTGGACCAGCCCGCGTCGTTTCTCACGACCAAGCGCTTTGACGAGGCCAAAGCCTGGATGAGCGAGGTCAGGGATCTGCCCGTCATCGCGCTGTGGCGGCTTGCCCCGGAACAAACCTACCTTGTTCAGGTCAAGGCCGAACTGTCCAAAGCTCAAGTGCCGTCCTTCCTACGCTACGTCTTCTTCTTTGTGAGCCTTTGGGACTTCGAAACGCCCTGGGTCACCGCCACCTACACGCCCTGAGCCGCAGAGATGCCGTCATGACGTTCCCAGATGCCGCCATGATCCGTCGGCGCCGCCGGCGTGAAAGGGCCGTGCTCATTACGGTTCTCGCTCTGGTGCTGGTCTTCGGCTTCCTTCAGGGCTGGTTTTTCCATTACGAATCGGAACTGCCCCTTCTCGGCAACCTCCTGCTCATCGCCCTCGTCAACGTTAACTTGATCCTGCTCTTGCTTTTGCTCTATCTGGTGCTCCGCCAGTTGGTGAAGCTCGTTTTCGAGCGGAAACGAGGCGTGCTGGGCCACAAGCTGCGCACGCGTCTCACCCTGGCCTTTGTGGCCCTGACCCTCATCCCCACCATTCCCCTTTTCGGGGTCGCCGTGCAGTTCATGTCCTTCAGTTTGGATTACTGGTTCAGCGCCCAGGTTGAGCAGTCCTTGGCTCAGAGCGTGGAACTGGGCCGAGGATACCTGAGGCAGGTTCAGGAGGATTTGCGGGCGGAAGCCGCCGCGGCGGCGGCTGAAATCTTTCCAGACGGAGCCGGTGCCGATCTGCGGATTCCAGAGGTGTCCCTTGCGCCCGCCTTTTGGAGCCGCCATCATGTGTGCGGGGTGTTTGCGGCCGATGCCGACGGAACGGTGCTGTGGTCCGCGTGGAAGGACCCGGAGTGGGCTCGGTTTGCCGTCAACGTGGCCCGGGCGATTCACGAACGGGTGACGCATCGGGAGGACCTCTCAGAAGCGTTTCCCGTTGCCCTGGGGGACTACGGGGAGGCGCTTCTGTTGCTGCGGTCTTTGGGCGGGGAAAACCATGGCCGGGATGCCGTTTTCTACCTGGGGGTCCTTCGGCCTTTGCCGTCGGATCTCTCCTCCAAGCTGAGCACCGTGGTGCAGGGCTACCAGAACTACCGCCAGTTGAAACTCTTCAAGGCTCCCTTGAAGACCACGTACTTTATCGCCTTTTCCATCGTCACCCTCTTGGTGGCCTTTGCCGCCATTTGGTTTGGATTTTATCTCGCTCGCCATATCACGGGCCCGGTCCAGAGCCTGCTCACGGCCACCGACCGGGTGGCCCACGGAGATCTGGACGTGAGCCTCCACTTGGACCGGGAGGACGAGCTGGGTCTTCTCATGGCTTCTTTCAACCACATGGTGCGCGACTTGCGTTCGGGCCGGGAAAAGCTCACCGAAGCCTACCGCGCCTTGCAGGAAAGCCATGAAGAATTGGAAGCGCGCCGGCGGTACATGGAGATTGTTCTGGCCAACATCGGAGCGGGTGTGGTGGGGGTGGACGCCGATGGGATCGTCCGGGCGATGAACAAGGCTGCCGAAAAGATGTCCGGCGTGCGGGCCGATGAGATCACGGGGCGGCATTACCGGGATTTTCTCCAGCCGGAACATCTGGACGTGGTGAAATCCTTCCTCAGGCTTTATCAGATCAGCCGCCAGACCTATTTGGAAAAGCATGTGCAGGTCATGGTGGGCAACCGCCCCTTGGCCCTCCTTGTCAAGGTGAGTGTGCTTACGGACGAAAACGGGCGGCATGCGGGAGCCGTGGTGGTTTTGGACGATTTGAGCGAGCTTCAGAGGGCACAGCGCATGGCCGCGTGGCGCGAAGTGGCGCGCCGCATCGCCCATGAGATCAAGAACCCCCTCACGCCCATCAAGCTGTGCGCGCAGCGGCTTCGCCGCCGGTACACCGCCGGGTCGGGGACCGAGGGAACGGATCCGGTGTTGGACGAATGCACCGAAACCATCATCCAGCAAGTGGATCACATGAAGCGGCTGGTCAACGAGTTTTCCCTGTTTGCCCGCATGCCGGAAGCCCATCCGCAGCCGTGCGATTTGGGTGCCCTGGCGCAGGAGGCCGTGTCCCTGTACCGGCACACGTATGGGAACATCCGGTTCCATCTGAAAAAAAGCGGCGTTTTTCCCGTGCTGCACCTGGACCCCGACCAGTTCCGCCAGGTCTTGAACAACCTCTTGGAAAACGCCGTTCAGGCCTTGGACGGCGGGGACGGCGATGTGGAGATCCGGCTGGACTACGATCCCATCTTGCGAATCGCCCGGCTGGAATGCGCGGACACGGGGCCGGGGTTGGATCTGGAAGCCAAGGTGCGGGTTTTTGAGCCGTATTTTTCCACGAAGGAGAAAGGAACAGGCCTGGGACTGCCCATTGTGGCCAAGATCGTCGCCGACCACAACGGATTCGTGCGGGTGCGTGACAACGAACCCCGAGGGACGGTGTTCGTCATTGAGTTGCCGGTGGTCCAGATGGAGGGTGCCGAGCCGACCGCGTGAGCGGTGGGGGCACGGTCCTGCCCGATGGAAAGTTCTGTAAGTGTTGGGTTTCACTGAGCTCACCCCCCAAATCTGCGTTCACGGAGACATGCGGTGCGAGGGCGCTTCAGGGGGGAATCCTGCAGGAGAGGGCGTCATGGCCATCAAGATCCTCGTGGTGGACGATGAACCGAACATCCTTCGGTCACTTAAAGGCGTCTTGGAGGATGAAGGCTATGAGACGGTGCTGGCTTCGTCCGGGGAAGCGGCCCTGGAGGAGCTGAAAAAAGAGCCGCCCGATGCAGTGCTCCTGGATATTTGGCTCCCTGGATTGGACGGCCTGGAAGTGCTTCGGCGCATCAAGACGTCCCATCCCACGCTCCCGGTCATTATCATTTCCGGGCACGGCACCATCGAAACGGCCGTTCGCGCCACCCGCATGGGCGCCTTCGACTTTGTGGAAAAGCCGCTGTCCCTGGAAAGGGTGTTGGTGAGCATACAAAACGCCTTGCAGGTGTCCCGCTTGGAGGCGGACAACCTGCTCTGGCGCCAGAAGGCGGAGAAACGCTATCGAATCACGGGCCAGGGTCCCGCGGTCGTCCGATTGCGGGAATTCATCGAACGGGCCGCCCCCAGCAACGCCACGGTGCTCATTACCGGAGAAAACGGCACGGGAAAGGAGCTGGCGGCCCGGTCCATCCATTTCTTGAGCCCCCGCAGGCACAGGCCGCTTATTGAAGTCAACTGCGCCGCCATTCCGGAAGATCTCATTGAAAGCGAACTGTTCGGCCACGAAAAGGGCGCTTTCACGGGAGCCCAGGAAAGACGGCGCGGCAAATTCGACTTGGCGGACGGCGGCACGCTCTTCCTGGACGAAATCGGGGACATGAGCTTGAAGACCCAGGCGAAGATCTTGCGGATCCTCCAGGAACAGACCTTCGAAAGGGTGGGCGGGTCGCGCACCATTCGGGTTGACGTGCGCATCGTGGCGGCCACGAACAAAGATCTTCCCAAGGAAATCGAGGCGGGCCGGTTTCGACAGGACCTCTATTTCCGTTTAAACGTCATTCCCATCCACGTGCCGCCTCTGCGGGAGCGTCTGGAAGACATCCCTTTGCTCGTGGAAGACTTCTTGGACGAACTGTCCCGGGAAAGTTCCATGGGCCGAAAGGAGATCGCCCCGGAAGTCTATCCTCTGCTCAGCCGCTATACCTGGCCGGGGAACGTGCGCGAGCTCAAGAATTTCGTGGAACGGCTGGTCATCATGACCCCGTCGCGCATCATCGGGGTGAAAGATCTGCCGGACGATTTTCTGCGGCACTTGGGCCAGGACCTGCCTCGGACCGATCCCTTCCAATACGGGACGCTCAAGGAAGCCCGGCACCACTTCGAAAGGGAATATCTCCTGCGCAAGCTTCGAGAAAACGACTGGAACGTCTCCCTGACCGCTCAAAATATCGGGGTGGAAAGAACCCATCTCCATCGCAAGATGAAAACCTTGGGGTTGCGTCCCGTCAGCGAGACGGAAGGGGAGGGTCGGTTGGGGTGAGCGAAGCGAACCCCAACACCCTTCCGGGATTACGACCCGTCAACGGAACGGAAGGGCAGAGCGACGAGCGGTCCGTGCGGTTCCCTTGACACGGCACGGGTTTTGGTGCTAAGAGAGCCCGACGCTGTCGGGGCGTAGCGCAGTCTGGTAAGCGCACTAGCATGGGGAGCTAGGGGTCGGCGGTTCAAATCCGCCCGTCCCGACCAGGTTTCCGCCTTCGAGGGGCCGCATGGGCCCCTTTATTTTTTCCCGTGACGTCCGGGCTATGCCGCCCGGCGATTTTGTCCGTCCTCCCAAGGCTTCCGCAACCCTTTCCTTCTGACCGCGGTTCCTGTGCCCCTTTCGGCGCGTGTTTTTTTTTCGCCCGAGGCTAATCGAATGATGCCATCTTTCCGAATAGAGAAATAGCGCAAAGGTGCAAGGAGAAGAAGGGATATGGGATGGAGCATTGTTTTCGTCGATGATGATCCCGGCGTGCTGGAAGGACTCCAGCGCATGCTTCGATCCATGCGGCGTGAATGGCGGATGCACTTTTTCCCCAGTGCGGCCCAGGCCCTTGCCTTTCTGGAATCGGAACCGGTGGACGTCGTCGTTTCCGACATGCGCATGCCGGGAGTGGACGGCGCGGAATTTCTCGCCCAGGTAAAGCGCGCCTATCCCCATGTCATCCGCATTGCCCTTTCAGGCTATGCGGACCAGGAGATGGTCCTGAGGGCCGTCCGATCCGCCCACCAGTACTTGGCCAAGCCGTGCAGCGCCGAGACCCTCAAGGGCGCCATCGATAGGGTCAGAGCGCTCAGGGAACTCCTGGAGGAAGAATCTCTCAGGGCCGTGGTCGCCGACTTGGAAGTGCTTCCCAGCTTGCTGTCCCTTTACCAGGACATCATGAAGGAACTGGAATCGCAAGAGGCGTCCGTCAAGAGGGTGGGGGAAATCATCGCGAAAGACGTGGGGATGACCGCCAAAATTCTCCAGCTGGTAAACTCGGCCTTCTTCGGCGTGTCCCGGCATGTGTCCAACCCGGCCCAGGCCGCCGTGCTCTTGGGCCTAGACACCATCCGCGCCCTGGTCTTGTCGCTGCACATCTTTTCTCAGTTCAAAGGCAAAGCCTTTTCGGAAAAGGACGTCAGCCTCCTGTGGGAACACAGCCTGACGACGGCCGTGTACGCCAAGACCATCGCCTCCGCCTTCGGAGCGGACCGCATGGTCTGTGAGGACGCTTTCATGGCGGGAATGCTCCACGATGTGGGGAAACTCATTTTCATACAAAACCTACCGGAAAAGACCAAGCAGGCCGTGGAACGCTCAACCCAGACCGTCGAGCCCCTCTGGGCCAGCGAAAAGGCCGTGGTGGGCACCTCCCACGGCGAGGTGGGGGCGTACCTTATGGGCGTGTGGGGCTTGCCTGACAGTATTGTGGAGGCTCTGGCCTTTCATCATTTCCCGAGCCGGTGCCCCCACCGACAGTTCAGCGCCTTGACGGCGGTTCATGTTGCGGACTTTCTCCATTATGCCGCATCCGGCGGGCCGTCCTTTCAGGGACCTGGATTGGTGGATCAGGCCTATCTTTCGGATTTGGGGGTGTTGGGCCAGCTGAGGCCGTGGAAGGAAGCCTGTCAGAGGGCGATCGCCGCCCAGTAGGGGCTGGATCATGCCGATATCGGAAAAGATTCTCTTTGTGGATGACGATCCCAACATTTTGGCCTCTTTCAAGAGGACGCTGCGCAAGCGCTACGATGTAGACACGGCCGTGGGGCCCGAAGAAGGCCTGGAGGCCGTCGGCAGGTACCGCCATTACGCCTTGATCATTTCCGATCTGCGCATGCCCGTCATGGACGGCATCCAGTTTCTCAGCAAAGTCAAGGAACTGTGCCCGGAAACGATCCGCATGATCCTCACCGGTAACGCCGATCTCCAAGCCGCCATCGACGCGGTGAACCGGGGCAACATTTTCCGTTTCCTGACCAAACCGTGCCCTCCGGAGACGCTTCAGCTGGCCGTCGATGCGGGACTGCAGCAATATCGGCTGATCCGCGCCGAAAAAGAGCTTTTGGAAAAGACCTTGCGCGGGGCCATCCGTATCCTGACGGACGTCTTGAGCCTGGTCAATCCCGAGGCGTACGGCAGGGCCTCACGAATCCGGCGGTATGTGCGCGATATCGGGGCCCGTCTCGCATATGCCAAGGCCTGGCAGCTGGAAACCGCGGCCATGCTGAGCCAGATCGGCTGCGTCGTGCTCCCCGAGGATTCCCTTAAGAAAATCTATCGCGGAAAGGAACTTACGCCCGAAGAGGCGCAGCTGTTCCGAATGTACCCTTCGGTAGGGGCGGATCTCATCGCCAAGATCCCCCGCATGGAAGAAATCAGCGAAATCATCGCCTACCAAGAAAAACATTTCGACGGCGGCGGGATTCCCAAGGATGAGCGCAGCGGAGAGGCCATCCCGCTGGGGTCCCGGATCCTTAAGGTGGTTTTGGATTTCGATGCGCTGGAAACCCGAGGCCTTCCACGGGCCGCCGCCATGAACCAGCTGAGAAAGCGGGACGGGTGGTATGATCCGACCGTCCTGAAGGCGCTGGAAAAGGTTCTGGGGGACGAGGCGCGCTTCCAGGTCAAGGAACTTTCGCTGCAGGAACTCCAGCTCAACATGATCGTCGGGGAAGACGTCCTAAGCCTCAAAGGCGTGCTGCTCATCGCCAAGGGCCAGGAGATCACCCCGGCTCTCTTGGAACGATTGAAAAATTTCGCCAAGACCGTGGGGGTCAAGGAGCCCATCCGGGTTTTGATTCCGGTCTGAGCAAGCGAGGCGAGGGGTGGAGCATGAAGGGAACCGTTCTTTTTGTGGACGACGAACCCCATTTCACCAGTGCGTTACAGCGGGCCTTGCGCCATGAACCCTATCGGATCCTGACGGCCAATTCCGCAGCCCGGGCCTTGGAGATCCTGGCAAGCGAGCCCGTGGACGTGGTGGTTTCCGACGAAAGGATGCCGGGTATGAGCGGTTCCGAGTTCCTGGCCGTGGTGCGGCGCCGCCATCCACGGACCGTGCGCATTCTGCTCACCGGATACGCGACGCTGGATGCGGCGGTCAAGGCCATTAACGAAGGAGAAATCTATAGGTTCTTGACGAAACCGTGCCAAGCGAAGGATCTTTCGGAAATCATCCGGCAGGCGCTGGCTATCAGCCGGCACATGGACAAGGCGAAAGAAAGGCCTGCCGGATCGGCAGAGGAGACCGACCCCCTGGGGGTTTTGTCGGAATTGGAACGCCATTATCCGGGGATCACCCGGATCAAGATGGACGAAACGGGGGCCATCATCCTGGACGACACAGACCTGGGTTTGGACAGGCCCCCGGAATCCAACGAGGAGAGTGTTTAAGTTTCCAGGGTGCGTATCTGGAAGCGGTCTTCCAAGTCCTTGAGTTTCTGCACAATGCCTCCGTACTCCAGTTCAGCGTAGGGAAGCATGGCGTTTCCGAAGAAACCTTGGCGACGGATTTCCGTGGCCTTGTCGGAAACTTTTTGGCGGATGCGGTCCCAATAGGGATGGTCGAAAGCGTCCACGGCGCCGGACAGCCGTCCGTGGTGGACGCAGTAGGCGGCGCACGAGACGATAGGCGGGCCGTCGAAGAAAGAAGTGCCCGTATTCTGCCGAACGGGCATGAGCGGCCCGTTGTGGCTTCCCCGCATGAATCCCGCCACATACGCCCCCAGGTTGAACGGGGCCAGAACCTCTCCGGTGGCGGGAAAGGCGCCCTGCACACGAACGAGCATGATGGGGTCGTCCTTTCCAGTGTATTTGCCGGCGATGTTGTGCAACCGCGTGGTGCTCACGGCCGCGGCTTGCTCGCCCGTTTGGCGGGAATGGATGGATTCGATGACGAATCGTTCCGGGTCGCGAAGCAGCGCCGCGATATCGTAGAGTTCTTCCGGGGCGTTCAAAGTGATGACCCGGTCGGCTTCCACGTGGTTCACGTCCATGATGGTGAAGGAGAAGCCCTGGAACATGCCCGGAGATAGGATGAGGCCCGAACAATACATGGGGTCGGCGAAAGCCAGGTAGAGCGGCAAATTGTAGGCTCCGGGATCGGTCTTGTCGGCGGCGAAGAAAAGGAAAGGTTCGGCGGGCCTTTCGTCGAATTCCATTTCCGCCACGGCCGGGCCCAGCCCCCGGACGTTACCGGCGAAAGCGTCTTTGAGCAAGTCTTGGCCGGCGCCGTAAAGACCCTGGTCCTTGGCCACGTCCGTTCCCGCCTTGAAGGCTTCCCAGGCCAGCCGGTGGACATCTTCGTTGCAGACCCCGCCGGTGTGCGTGCACAAAATGGCGATGTCGTCTCCCGTGTAGGTGACCCGAAAGTCGATGAGCATCCCTCGGTGATGCTGCTTGACGTGTTCCGCAACCGTCTCCAGCAGCCTGCGGCTGGGCTGGATGTGGCCTCCCACACTGCCGATGTCCGCCTTGATGGCTGTCAGCGTTGTTTTCATGATCCACCCCCTTGGTTAATGTTTGCCGATTTCATTGTTTTTCCATGATCTTGGCCCGTATGCTGCGCGGTGGAGCGGACGTCACCTGGATCGCGAAAAGGCCCCTGGAAGGCGAAGGGAAGGCGATGTCATGGATGGAGTGATCGCACTGGAGCAGGAAAAGATTCGGCGCAGGTTTTTCTGAGTATATTTACTCTACCACAAACGAGGCGTCGAAACGACCGTAGGATTCCATGTACCGCACGAGGGCAGCCAACTCCTGAAGGAGAACAGGATAGAGCTTTCGAGCGGTGAGAGCCTGGAGCATGGCCTTATAATACCACAAGGTGCCGTCGCGGCCTCCTTGGAAGCGGTCCCAGACGCCGGGGCCCGAGCGGTGGAGGTCCGCGACGATGCTCCTGGCGTTGTGGGTCTTGTCCGCCAAAACGACGAGGATTTCCTCCGGGGACGCCTTTTCCAAGCGTCGGAGGGCTTTTTCTTTGCGTTCCTTCCAGGGAGGCTTGGGAGTGGTGTCGGAATCGGAACAATGCCGGACGATGTCCGCAACCCGTTCTCCGAAACGAGATCGGATAATGTCCAAGGTCTCGCGCCCTCCCTGATCTTCCACGGCGTCGTGAAGGAGGGCTGCGATGGCCGTGTCTTCATCCCCGCCGTTTTCCAGCACAAGGGAGGCTACGGCCATGAGGTGGGAAATGTAGGGAACCGGCGTTCCTTTGCGGACTTGGCTCCGATGCAAATCGAAACAATACCCCAAAGCCTCTCGGAACCGATCGCTGAGCATGGCCTGTGAGCCCGTTTCCATGGGTAGCGCGCTCTCCACGTGGCCTGATCCATCGACGAGGGGGGGAGCCTCGTTGCCTGTGGTTTTCGAGTTTCCCCGGACCACTCCCGTAAAGGACATGCAGGGGATCATTGGTAGGGCTTGCCGGAGCCGTGGGACTTGCCCTGCTTCTTGGTTTGTCCCGGAGGGTATTTTTTTATCACCTCTTTGTGGAATTCATAGGGGCGTTCCGTATCCATTTCCAGGACCACGTAGGTGCCCAAACTGGACGCAAGGGATTTGGGGAGGGAGGCGGCCGTAATCCAGCGGCCGTCTTGCACGTAAAAGTAAACGCTCCGGGAGACATCCAGATAGACCGCCGCGTCGGGATAATAGTGATAGCGATATTTGGCCCGATAGCCGTGAGCCGGAGCCCACGGAGGTGGGCCTCCTCCTTGACCCGGCCCGATGTAAGCATCGTCGGACACAACCACTTGGCCGGGGAGGACGCATCCGTAAAAGGCTGGGCTTGTGACCAAAAGGATAAGCCCGATGATCAAGCGCGTTAGGGCGGTTCGCATCGTCTCCATTAGGGTTTTCCTTCCCCGATCAAGCCCGCGGGATCAGAGTTTTTTCAACCTGGACGATTATGGTACTCAATTGTCCTTGTCACCGCAACATTTCATGGACCTCCCAGGATGAAAGATATTCGTGCGGTCGAGGCTGACTCGGCACCGCCTTTTCACCCGTCGTCTTGACAGGAGCGCTGAAGGCTGATAGGCGAAGCGTAATCCAAAAAATTTCCCTGAATCAGGAGCCTGCCATGACGAACGGACACGGAGCGGCTTTTACGCTCGGCATTTTCATATGCATCGGCCTATTCGGACTGGGCATGAGCCTTGGCTCTTCCATCCATCGCCTCAAAGGCTATGAACGGGTCGTCACGGTGAAAGGACTGGCGGAACGGGAGGTGCCGGCCGATATCGCGGTCTGGCCCATCACCTTTGCCTCGGCCAATAACGACGTGACGGCCCTTTATGCGACCATGGAAGAAAACACGAAGGAGATCCTTGCTTTTCTGCGAGCGGCCGGGTTTTCCGATGCGGAAATCACGACAGCGGCTCCCGTGGTCACGGATAAATTCGCCCAGCGATACGGGACACAGGAGGCCAGCGTCCGCTACACGGCGCAACAGACCATAACGGTTTATTCTCAACGAATCGATTTTGTGCGGGCCTCCCAGAGTCGGCTGGCCGAGCTGGGCAAGAAGGGAATTGCCTTCGGCGGTGAGGACTACAACCAAAGGACCCAGTTTCTTTTTACAAAGTTGAATGATTTGAAACCAGCCATGATCGAGGAGGCGACGAGGAATGCCCGGGCCGTGGCGGAAAAGTTCGCTGCGGACTCCCAAAGCCGGCTCGGCAAACTGAAGCGGGCCAGTCAGGGTCAGTTCACCATCGAGGACCGGGACAGCAACACGCCCTACATCAAGAGGGTCCGCGTCGTCTCAACCGTGGAATATTATCTGTCCGACTGATGGGCAGGCTCCTCCATGTGTCCTGGTGACAGCCGGTACGGAGGGTCAATTGTAAGAATGTGCCACGTGGGGCCGGGGCTGTTTCCGGAAGGCCTTTCGCGAGAAGTTCAGCGGCGAATACCCTGGTAACTCATGGATGGCGCTTCGCCGGAATCGCTCTCCATGCAGGCATGGATGGGGGGGAAGTGGTGGAGCAGGTTCTGGAGCAGAAGGCCGCGGAGGCAAAGAATTCCCAGGATTTCCCTGTGACCGGTTGCCGGTCAAAGGCGGGATACTCTGCCTGTTCTTCCTCCAGGGGCTCCTAAGCCGTTTCTTTGAGCATCTTGTCCAGAAGCTCTCGGAATGCCGCCAGGC
Source organism: Desulfosoma sp. (assembly GCA_037481835.1). Taxonomy (GTDB): domain Bacteria; phylum Desulfobacterota; class Syntrophobacteria; order Syntrophobacterales; family DSM-9756; genus Desulfosoma. The sequence continues at coordinate 192,379 of JBBFKW010000002.1, forward strand.
TTTCCGCCTGGATCGCCTGGCGCCTCAGAGCCTTAAGCCTGGCAATGGAATCCAGGGAGACGATGATCTCTCGAATCGCCAGCGGGCATTCTCCGAAGCGCTCCGTGAGAACGTCCAGGATGGCCTCCCGCGCCTCCTCCATCATGCCAATCTTCGTCCCTTGTTTGATTCCCTGCTCCAGCCCCTGCTGCAGCCCCTGTTGCAGCCCTTGTTGGATGCCCTCCTCGTAGCCTTCCTTCTTGATCATTTCGTAAGCGGCGGATTCCATCATGATGTCTTTCCTCCTTTCCAGGAGCCTTCGCGGAAACTCGGGTGATACCAGCCCCGCCAAGAGGGCCATGCCGGTAAGTAAATCGGCCTTCTGCGAGCGGTTGAGGTCGGAGTGATAGAGGATGTTTTCCGCCTCTCCGAAAAGCTCACCGCCCCCTTTCATGAGGCCCACAAAGGGCATGAGGCATGGTTTTCCCGTTGCCACAATATCACGGGCGTCCAGGGTCGCCAAGGACAGCAGATGAAAGCGGTATGAAAGATAACGATTCTCAATGCGATCTACGGCGGAAGGTGCGTGCTTTAAAAGCATAACGGCCGGCACTACGGAAAGGCCCGTCTTCAAACGGTATCGGGCGTCATACTCCAGGAGCCGGAGGGGCACCTCGGGTTCCCATCGAGATTGGACCTCCAGAAGGACAACCAGGTCCTCACCATCGGTTGTCTTGACGCGAATGGGAAAGTCGGCCCGGCGCACGGACGGGGTTTCCTGGGGAAGTTCCAGGATCTCGCTCCATTCGACGGAGAGGTTCAGGAAATACTCCAGAGCCGTTTCCCGGCAGTGAGACAGAATGACTTTGACCGCGATGTCATAGGCGCCCATGGGTTGCAGACTCCTTTTCCAGGGTCATCTTTAGGCATGATTATGCCATGGAGCGCCTTGTCGGTGCACGGGGATATGCATCGAGTTTTGGCCATAAGGGCGGGCTTCGGCGGCCTTCTGAGGAGCTGTTCATCCAATTGAACGCCGTGGGGGCTATGCGGCTCCCCATGAATGAGGTCTCGTCGATGCCGATCTTTCGGCTCCCGGGAAATCGCTTGGGGTTCCGATGTATCCGACAGGGTGCGCGATCATGCGGCAAATGCGGGCGTGGTGTTCCCGGGGAAGGCACTTTACTTTTAGGGAAGTCAAAAGGGGCTACGGTTGACAAGCCGTAACCCCCTTGATTTTCCTGGCAGGCCAGGAGGGATTCGAACCCCCAACCCCCGGATTTGGAGTCCGGTGCTCTAGCCGTTCGAGCTACTGGCCTGCATGCGCGGACCTTATAGCCATTCCGGGAAGTGTTGTAAAGGGAAAACTGGGCGCGCCCTGGAGCGCTGCGAGGCTGGGGCCGCCGCAGGCCTAAAAAAAACCGACGCCTGTTGCCTTCGGCACGGTTTGTGCTTAAAATTACGTCAGATTGAAAAAAGCTCCGGGGCCGGAGCGCAGGAGGGTGCGATGAAGATCAAATACTGCAAAAAATACGAAAAGTATGTGAGCCAACAGCATTGTGAATTCTTTAATGAAGGGGCATCGTGCGAATTCTACAGCCCGGTGACGTGGAACAGCATTAAGGAGCTCCTTCAGGATGTGAACAGGCCCAAGTGGGAAGTGAGCGAAGTCATTAAGCCCTTCAAGTGCAATCTTCTCGGCCGGGAATACCTCAACGAGATGAGCCGAAGAAGGCGCGAGCAAAAAAAGAGAACGGCGGCCCGCCTCTAGTGCGTCATCACGACGCCGCAGGGGCCGTCCCGTGCCAGGACAGGTCCTAACGCCGAAACTCCCCCTTGATCCCCGTCTTTCCCTCATGCTACTAGCACGATGATCCCGGTCGTGCACAACGTCCCACGGCCACGCCGCTTCCCGCGGACGATGGCCGTGTCATTTTCCTTGAACCCTGTGTCAACACATTGAGCACCGGGGCCCGGGGAATGCCCGAAGGGGCACTCGGACCCCGTAGGCTTTTTCCCGTCAAACCTTCAAGGGATGGGGCGACGATGTTCAAGAAACTGCTTGTGGCCAACCGCGGGGAGATTGCCATCCGCATCATGCGCTCCGCTCAGGAGCTGGGGATTCGCACGGTGGCAATCTATGAGGAAACAGACAAAACGGCCATGCACATCATGAAAAGCGATGAAGCCGTGTGCATCGGGGCGGGGCCGCGCAAGGACTATTTGGATATCGACCGGATCATTCAGGCGGCCAAGGCCACGGGGGCGGACGCCATCCACCCGGGGTACGGTTTTCTTGCGGAAAATCCCTTGTTTTCCAAAAGATGCACGGACAATGGCCTTCTCTTTGTCGGACCGCCGCCCCAGGTCATTGCGGACATGGGAAGCAAGGTGGTCGCCCGCCGGATCATGACCGAGGCCGGAATTCCCGTGATTCCCGGGACTCCTGTGCTTTCCCAGGGGGATGCCGGAGAGCGCCAGGCCGTTCGGTTTGCGGAAGAGCATGGTTTCCCGGTGATGATCAAGGCCGTGGCGGGAGGCGGCGGCCGGGGCATCCGAGCCGCCAAGACCATGGATGAGCTGGTTTCGGGCCTCAGGCTGGCCCGTTCCGAAGCCCGCATGGCCTTCGGCGACGACAGCATCTATCTGGAAAAAGGCCTCATCAATCCCCGCCACGTGGAGGTGCAGATCCTTGCGGACAACTACGGGGCGGTGATTCATCTGGGGACCCGCAACTGTTCCATCCAACGCCGACACCAGAAACTGGTGGAAATCGCCCCGGCGAGCCTACCGCCGCTCATTTTGGAAAGGATCTGCGCAGACGCCGTGCGGGCGGCCAAGGCGGCCCGTTACGTCAACGCGGGGACGGTGGAATTTCTCATCGACGATCAGGATCAGTATTATTTTCTGGAAGTGAACACGCGAATCCAGGTGGAGCATACGGTCACGGAAATGGTGACGGGCGTGGATATTGTTCGCGAGCAGCTGCGCATCGCCGCCGGGGAACCCCTGTCTTTGAAGCAGCATGACATCCAGATTCGTGGCTGGTCCATCGAACTGCGCATCAATGCGGAAGATCCCAAAAACAACTTCATGCCCAGTCCCGGCACCATCCGTGTGTACCAGTCCCCCGGAGGCCACGGCGTGCGCCTGGACGGCGCCATCTATCAGGGCTATGAAATCCCCAGGTTCTACGATTCCATGCTGGTGAAACTGACCGTCTACGGGTTCACCTGGCGTGAAGCCGTGGACCGCTTGCGCCGTGCTCTGGACGGATTCAACATCGTGGGGGTTCCGACGACCATCCCCTTTTACAAGCAAATCGTGCAGGATCGTGATTTCATCGAGCAGCGCTTTGATACGTCCTACATCGACACCCACCCCCATTTGATGGAGTACCGGGAAGAATCCCGCCCGTTGGATCGCTTGGCGCGGCTGATCGCCGAAATCAACGCCCACGGGTACAATCCCTATGCCCAAGATCGCCCTTGAGGAACGGAGTCTTCCATGGCGAGTCGAGAACGCATCACCCCTTCCATGAGCCCTTCGGAGATTATCGCTTTTGTTCGGGAAACTCCGGGCTATTTCCTGACCAACAACGAAAGGGACGTGTCCCAATCGGATTTCAAATGCCGCATCCTGCCATGGACCACCCTGCGCGTCGCCCCGTACCGAGACGACACTGGCTATTTCGCCTTTGAAATCACGGGCGGGGCCTCCATCCACGTGGACCTCATGGTCAAGCAAATCAACCCGTTCGAAAAGCTGCGCCTCGTGCGGCAGCGCATGCCCAATACCCTGATCCAGACCGTATGTCGCGGTCGGAACCTTTTCGGCTACCGCCCCTATCCGGACAATGTCCTGGAGCTGACCGTCACCCAGTTCGCCCGCTACGTGGATGTGTGGCGGGTTTACGACTTCCTGAACCATGTGCCCAACATGGAGGTTGTCGGCCGGGCGGTGCAAAAAGCCGGCAAGCTCCTCATGCCGTGCATCTGTTTCAGCACGGGGATCGGACACACCGATGAGTACTATGTGGGCAAGGTCGGGGAGATTCTGGAAACTTTCGGGGAAGAGATCATCCTCGGCATCAAGAACCACTCGGCCTTGGGATCGCCCCGCCGGATCGCCTCCTTGGTGCAGGCTCTGCGCACGCGCTATCCCCAGCTGGTGCTCGCCTATCACGGCCATAACACGGACGGAAACGACCTGGGCAGGATGGTGGCGGCCGCCGAAACCGGTGTCAAGATTTTGGAAGTGGCCGATCACGGCTTTGGCGGCATGTTTTCTCAAGCGCCGGCCCTGAGTCTCATCCAGACGCTCCATGACTACGGCTTCAAGGCCCCGGGACTGAAAGTCCAGCCCATTGTGGATGCTTCGGATCTCCTGCGACGGGAACGCCGGTACTATGAGCGCTTCGAGACGCCTTTCAGGGGATTCGATCCCACCGTCAAGCGGCATCGCCTCACGGGGGGCGCCGCCTCCATGGCTTTCGAGCAAGCGGAAAAGCTGGGCCTTTTGGAACGAATCCATGAGGTCTTCAGCGAACTCATGGACGTCAACCGGGAATTGGGCAACATTTGGTCGGTCACCCCGGGAAGCCAGATCCTGTGGACCACGGCGGTAAGCAACGTCCTTCACGGTCGTTACGAACAGCCCAGCGACGACCTTAAGAATTTACTCCTGGGTCGCTACGGCCCTTTTCCGTTTTACGACCCCCAGGAGTGGATCTACGAAAAGGTGCTGGAACACAAGCGGCGAGACGGCAAGAGGTGGTACCAGATTCTCGCCGAAGAAGCCGGGGTTCAGAAACTGCCCGATGTGGATTTGGAAGCCAAACGGCGGGAACTGGAAGAGCGGATCAAAAGGCCCGCGGACGACGAGACCCTCTGCCTCTATCTCCAATTTCCCAAAGACGCAGTGGAATTTTTCCGATTCGAGGAGGCCTTCGGGAAGACGTGGCTCTTGCCGCCCCAAGTGTGGTACCGCCGCGGCGGGTTCCACGACGGCGAAACCATCCTCATTCCCGACGAAGAAGGCAAGACCCACCAGATCGATATCATCTCCACGTCTCGCAAAGAGGGCATGGTGGAAACGTCCCTTCTGGTGGACTTTCATTTCCAGACCTATTCCGTCCCTGTGGGAGGTGCCGAGAAATCCTTTTAATCAAGCCACAGGCGGACTTGGACGAAGGGGAGGGATCGTGTGCGGGGCGAAGTGGACCTCTTTCTGGAATACCTGGTGGCGGAAAGGCGGATGAGCCGCCACACGGTTTCGGCCTACGCCGGAGATCTGAGAAACCTTGCCCATTTCTTGACCCACAAAAAAGGGCGTTCGTCGTGGTCCGCCGTGGATCGACGGGACTTGGAGGATTATCTGGCGGCGTGCGCTCCCCAAACCGCACCCAAGACCCGGGCGCGGCGCCTCGCATGCATGCGCTCCTTTTTTCGATTCCTGGAGGAACGATCCCTTGTGCCATCCAATCCCGCCGCCGCGGTGACCTTTCCCAAGCTGCCCCGGTCCTTGCCCAAGACGCTTTCCGGGTCTCATGTGGAGGCATTGCTCAACGCCCCGGTACTTTCCACGCCCCTTGGGCTGAGAGACAAGGCCATCCTGGAATTGCTCTACGCCACGGGCATCCGTGTGGCCGAACTGACCGAACTCACCTTTCACCAGGTGAACCTTAAGGCGGGATTCCTCATCGTGCGCGGCAAAGGGGACAAGGAGCGCCTGGTGCCCATGGGGCAGTGGGCCGTGGAGGCTCTCCAGGCTTATGTGGAAAGGGGCCGCCCCGTGCTGGTCAAAGGGCGGGATCCCGGTCGCATTTTCCTCAATCACCACGGTCGACCGCTGTCCCGGCAGGGCGTGTGGAAGATGATCAAGACCTACGGACGGCGGATCGGAAGTCCTGAGGCCGTCAGTCCTCACGTGTTGCGGCATTCCTTCGCCACCCACTTGCTCCAAAACGGAGCCGACCTCCGTTCCCTCCAGATGATGCTCGGCCATGCCGATATCAGCACCACCCAGATTTACACCCATGTGGCCCGGGAACGCCTCAAGAAGATCCATCAGCACCATCATCCTCGCGCATAGCCCGTCGTGCTGAACCGTTGGTGCCTTGGAGGGCGGGGTCGGCGTGCCGGAACCTTCCCGGCGCGGGCGTCCAAGGAAGAGAATATTCTTGGCCTTTAGGGCGCGCGTCGTTAACATCCGGCCACGGTTTTGCGGAAGATCTCTCTTCTAGGGCGGCAATGGAGTCCATGCATGGAAGTGATTACGACCCATCTCAATGCGGATTTCGACGCCATGGCATCCATGGTGGCAGCGAAAAAGCTCTATCCCGACGCCGTTTTGGTTTTTCCAGGATCGCAGGAAAAGAACCTGCGCGATTTTTTCGTCAGCACCGCGGGCTACCTTTTCGATTTCGCTAAACTCAAGGGATTGGACCTGGAGCGCATCGAGCGGCTCATTTTGGTGGACACGCGCCAAGCGTCCCGAATCGGCAAGTTCCAAGACATCGCCGCCCGTCCCGGCGTGGACATCCACATTTACGACCATCACCCCCAGGCCGACGACGACGTTCGCGGTTCCCTGGAAGTCATCCGCCCGGTGGGCGCCACGGTAACCCTGCTGACCCACATTCTTCGCGAGCGCGGGGTTTCCATCAGTCCGGAAGAAGCCACCATTTTGATCCTCGGCATCTTCGAAGATACGGGTTCTTTCACCTTTTCGTCCACGACCCCTGAGGACTTCCGGGCGGCGGCCTTCCTCCTGGAACAAGGGGCGGACCTGAACGTGGTGGCCGATCTGGTCACCCGCGAGCTCACCTCAGAGCAGGTGGCCCTCTTGCACGAGCTGCTCCATTCTGCGCGAACTTACAACATCCAGGGCGTGGACGTGTGCATCGCCACCGTGTCCGTGGACCGCTATGTGGGCGATTTCGCGGTCTTGGTCCACAAGCTCAAGGACATGGAAAACCTGGATGTGGTTTTCGCTCTGGCGCGCATGGAAGACCGGATCTATCTCGTGGCCCGGAGCCGCATTCCGGACGTCAACGTGGGGGAAATCGCCGCCTATTTCGGCGGCGGCGGTCATGCCACTGCGGCTTCGGCCACCATCAAGGACTTGACCTTGATCCAAGCCGAAGACCGGCTGTTCGAACTGCTCCAGAGCACCATCAAGCCGGCCGTGACTGCGCGAACCCTCATGAGTTCCCCGGTGATCACCATCTCGGCCGACGCCACGCTCGCCCAAGCGGAAGAACTTATGGTGCGCTACAACATCAACGCCATGCCCGTGCTGGAAGGCGAGCAGGTCGTGGGCCTTATCAATCGTCAGGTTTTGGAAAAAGCCATGTATCATGGCCTCCACGAGGAGAAGGTGAGCGACTACATGAACCGCGATTTCGCCGTGATCGGCATCGACGGGACCCTCGTGGAGATTCAAAAGCACCTGGTGGAGCACCAGCAGCGCATCCTGCCCGTCTTGGACGGGCGGGCTCTGGTGGGTGTCATCACGCGCCGTGATCTCCTCAACCACCTCATCACGGACCGATCGCGGGAACCGACGGCCCTCAAGGACGATCTGAGCTTGGGGCCTTGGGGCCGAAAGAAAAACATCACCAACGTCCTCACGGAACAGTTGCCCCGGGAGATCATCGAGCTGCTTCGGTCCTTGGGGGAGCACGCCGAGTCCATGGGGTACAAGGTTTACGCCGTGGGCGGCTTCATCCGGGATCTCCTCCTGCGGCGCCCCAATCTGGATATCGACGTGGTGGTGGAAGGGGACGGGATCCAGTTCGCTCGGACTTTTGCGGAAAAGGCGGGTATTCGGGCCCGTTGTCATAAGAAATTCAACACGGCCGTGCTCGTTTTCCCCGACGAACTCAAGGTGGATGTCGCCACGGCGCGGCTCGAATACTACCAATACCCCGCGGCGCTGCCCATCGTCCAATTCGGTTCCCTGAAAATGGACCTCTACCGTCGGGATTTCACCATCAACACCCTGGCTGTCGCCTTAAATCCCAAGGAATTCGGCACCCTCATCGACTTCTTTGGAGGCCAAAAGGACCTGAAGGAAAAGGCCATCCGCGTCCTCCATAATTTAAGTTTCGTGGAAGATCCGACGCGGATCCTTCGGGCCATCCGGTTTGAGCAGCGCTTCGGGTTTCGAGTGGGCAAGCAGACGGCGGGTCTCATGCGCAACGCCGTCAAAATGGGCCTCATCGACCGGTTGGGGGGGCAGAGGCTTTTCCACGAGTTGCAGCATATCTTCATGGAAGAAGATCCCCTGCCGGCCATCCGCCGCATGGGGGAATTCGGCGTCATGGACGCCTTGTGTCCTGGGTCGTGTTTCGATGCCAAGGCCGAACGGCTTTTCGTGAAGATCAAGGAAGTCATTCTGTGGTACAAGCTCAGCTTCCTTGACGAACCGCTGGAATCCTGGCGGGTGTATTTCTTGGGTTTTCTGTGCCGGCTGAAACCCGACGATCTCCAGAAGGTGCTCGGCCGACTGGATTTGCCCCAGAATGCGAGGGAGCGAATTCTATGGACCTTTCAAAGGGTTAACGATGTCCTCAACGACTTTTTGCGATTGCCTGCCCTGCGGCCTAGTGATATCTATCGAGCGCTTCAGCCCTTCGGGCCGGAGGAGCTCTTGTTTATGATGGCCAAGACGAACCGGGAAGAGGTTCAGCGGGCCATCAGCTATTATTTCCATCGATACCGTTATGTGAAGCCGGAAATCGGCGGCAAGGACTTGAAGGCCATGGGGATTCCACCGGGGCCTCTGTACACGAAAATTCTAACGGCCGTGCGGGATGCCAAGTTGAACGGGGACGTGAAGAGCCTGGAGGATGAGATCCGCATGGCTCAGGCCATGGCGGCGGCCCAAGAAGGAGAGGCGGGGCGCAGTGCAGGACATCCTTAAGGACATAAGCATCTATGCGGTCCCGTTGCTCTTGGCCGTGGTCAGTCATGAGGTGGCCCACGGATGGGTGGCGGAAAAGCTGGGCGATCCCACGGCCCGGCTCATGGGGCGCATTTCTTTGAACCCTTTGGTTCACATCGACCCCGTAGGGACGGTGATCATTCCCCTGGTGCTCCTTGTCACCCATTCGCCTTTTCTGTTCGGCTGGGCCAAGCCGGTGCCTGTCCAGTTCCACAGGCTCCACGGGGGGCGCAAGGCCATGGCGTGGGTGGCGTTGGCCGGCCCTCTGACCAACTTGATGCTGGCGGCCGTGAGCGCCCTGGTTTACCGTCTGGTCGTCTTTTTGTTCGCCGTGGGGGCGTCATCCGGTATCTTGGGCCTTCTCTTGCATCCTTTGTATCACATGGCCCGTTTTTCCGTCGTCTTCAATCTCGTGCTCATGGCCGTCAACCTCTTTCCCGTGCCGCCTCTGGACGGCGGCCGGGTGCTTGTGGGGTTCTTGCCCCGCACCTTGGCCCTCCACGTGGCGCGTTTGGAACGCTACGGCATGGTCATCGTCTTGGTGTTCATGGTCACGGGCTGGTGGGGATACGTGCTTCGGCCCGTGGTAAATCTCTTTGCGAGAATTTTGCTTTAGGCCGAGGCCCCTGCGGCGTCTTCGGCGGAGGCGAACCGGGCGGATGGATTTGGGAAGAGCTGAGGAGGAGAAAGACCTGATGAACAAGGACAAGAGGATCTTGAGCGGTATGCGTCCCACGGGGCGGCTTCACTTGGGGAACCTTCACGGGGCGCTCAAGAACTGGATCCAGCTTCAAGATCAATACGACTGTTTCTTCTTCGTTGCGGACTGGCACGCTTTGACCACGGACTATGCGGATCCCGGAGCGATCCGCCAAAACACATGGGACATGATCCTGGATTGGTTCGCCGCAGGACTGGACCCCGAAAAGGCCGTCGTGTTCATCCAATCCCACGTCAAAGAACACGCCGAATTGTACTTGCTCCTGGGGATGATCACCCCGCTCGCGTGGTTGGAACGCAACCCCACCTACAAGGAGCAGCAGCAGCAGTTGGACACCAAGGATCTGTCCACCTATGGTTTCTTGGGTTACCCGGTGCTCCAGGCGGCCGACATCATTATTTATCGGGCTCACGGGGTCCCCGTGGGCAAAGACCAGCTGCCCCATGTGGAACTGACCCGGGAGATCGCCCGGCGGTTCAACTTTATCTACAACCGAGAGGTTTTCCCCATTCCCGACGCCCTGCTCACGGAAGTTCCCGTGCTGCCGGGAACGGACGGGCGAAAGATGAGCAAGAGTTACGGCAACTGCATCTACATCACGGAGCCGGAAGAGTCGGTTCGCCGAAAGATCCTGCAGATGGTCACCGATCCGGCGCGGGCGCGGCGCACCGATCCGGGGGACCCGGAAAAATGTCCGGTTTTTGAGTACCACAAGCTCTATTCCACGGCGGACGAAATTGCCCACGTGGTTCAGGGATGCCGCACGGCCGGCATCGGATGCGTGGACTGCAAGAAGATCCTGCTGCCCCACCTGCTGGATCACCTCGCGCCCATCTGGGACAAACGGGCGGCCCTGGAAAGGGACATGGACGGGGTCAAGGCGGCGGTCCAGGCCGGTATCGAAAAGGCGGCCCGGGAAGCCCGAAAGACCATGGAGCTTGTGGTGGAAACCGTCGGTTTGGGAAATCATGACTGAAAGGCCACGCGTCACCCTAACGTCCGTAAGGCTCCATAAATACATCGCCCAGGCGGGTTTGGCGTCTCGGCGAACGGCGGAGCGATGGATCCTGGAGGGACGGGTTACGGTCAACGGCGCGGTGATCACCGCCCTGGGAACGACCGTGGATCCCGAGTGCGATGACGTGCGCGTGGACGGGCGCAAGGTGGCGCCGATACGGGGCCGTGAAGTCATCCTTTTTCATAAGCCGCGGTTTTGCCTGACCACGGTGAACGACCCCCGGGGCCGGCCCACGGTCATGGATTATCTGCGAGGTCTTTCGGTGCGCGTCTACCCCGTGGGGCGCCTGGATTGGGATGCGTCTGGCGCGCTCATCCTCACCAACGACGGCGAGCTGGCCAACCGGTTGATGCATCCCTCCTACGGGGTTCCGAAGGTCTATGAGGTCCAGGTCCAGGGGGTTCCAACGGCGGAACAGCTGGCGGCGCTGCGCCAGGGCGTTCCTCTGGCGGAGGGGGTCACGGCACCGGCCGCAGTTCGCCTGGTGCGCCGCGCCCAAACGTCCGCCTGGTTGGAAATAACCCTCCACCAAGGATGGTATCGCCAGATCAAGCGCATGGGTGAAGCCGTCGGTCTTCCCGTGCTCAGAATTCATCGCACGGCTTACGGGCCCATCCCGTTGGGGGCGCTGCCGGTAGGCCGGTGGAGACGCTTGACGGAGCGGGAGGTTCGCCGGCTTCGGGAAGCGGTTTCGTTGCCGAGAGAGGCACAGGCGGGCGCATGACGTTCAAGAAAGATCGTCAAAGAGAGCTTCCTTATGAGGGGTCTCTCTTTCGGCCGAGAAAGAAAAAGAGCCGAGCGGCCTCCGTGTTAAAGGGCGCCGCGGGAGCGGTCGTGGTGGTGGGGCTCATTGTTCTTGCGCAGACTCAGTGGAACCTTCTGGGAGCCTTTTCCGCCCATCTACCCGTGCCCCATCGGCTCGAAGAGCTGGTTTTGGAAGTGAACGCCAAACGGGAAACCATCCCACCGGACGGCGAAAAGATTCTCAATCCTCGGGATGCCGTGCGGTTCGTGGGCGTCAAAACCGACGGATGGTTTTCCTGGGGCGTGAAAGTCAGGGCTCCTGAGCTGGATTTTCACAGGGTGCATTCCAAGGCGGCGGTTTTGCGCGACCTTTTTCCCGCAGAACCTTTCGAAACGCCCAAGACCCTGGCGGTTGAGGCCACGTGGATGGGAAAGCGCTTGGGCGGAGCGAGGCTCGTTATTCAGTTGGACGCCAAGGATTGGATGTCCAAGGCGCAGGAGGCCGGAAAAACCGAGGACAAGATCCGCTTCTTGGAAAAGGTCCTGGAGTCTGAGCCCCGAAATGTTTTGGCGAAAACGCAGCTTGCGGCCTTGTATGCCGAAGCCGGCCGGGCTTCCGATGCCGAAAGGCTTTACGAAGAGGTTCTGGAACTGGGGCAATCCCGGCCGGTCCTGGAACGGCTCATCGGCGTCTACAAGAAGCAGAAGAAGCATGCCAAGGTTGTCGAAGCGTCCCTGAACCTCCTGCAGCTTAGCGAAGACGCTCAGGTGTTTCAGGATCTCCTCGGCTATCTGCAAAACAACGTGCCCTCAAAGGAAGCTCTGACATTGCTTAAGCACTACGCCGGCAAAGTGCCCGCCAAGTACCGCGGCTCTTGGCACTTGGTGCGTGCGGACCTGGCGACCAAGACGGAAAATTGGTCGGAAGCGGCCCAAGCCTACGAAAGCGCCGTGGCGTCGGGGGTTCGGGACCCCAACATCCACTACAATCTGTCCGTTGTGCGGACGAAATCGGGGGATTTGGATCAAGCGGCCGAGGATCTGGAAAAATACCTTCGCGCCAACCCCAACGATGTGACCAATTGGTTGAAGTTGGCGGCCATGTACGAAAAGGCCGGCGAAGAGTCCAAGGCGGTGAAGATCTATCGGGACGTGGTCGCCAAGAGCCCCTCCGAAAAGCGGGCCCTCGTGCGCCTGGTGGCCCTCTTGGAAAAATCGGGGGATAAGAACGAGCTTTTAAAAATCTACGAAAACTTGGCCCGCTTGGACCCCGACGATCGGGTCGTCCAGTGGAATCTGGCCATGCTGTCCTACGAGGCCAAACAGTGGGACAAGGCTTTGAGCGCCTTTGAAAAATGCGCCGCCCTTTCGCCAAACGATCCAAAGCCTTTGAAATACCTGCTGGATCTCTACCAAAAGAACAAGGACCAGGAAAAACAGATCGCCGTCCTGCAAAAGCTTATTGCCGTGGATAGGGACAACTTGGCTTATTACGATGCCTTGTTTACACTTTACGATCAGGCGAGGAACTATGATGCCATAATCAAGGTTTTTGAAGAGGCGTCGAAGAACAATCCCAAAGTGAAGGCGTTTCACGAATATCTTCTCTACGGGGCGCTGAAGAAGGGCCAAAAGCAGAAGGCCTTGGCGGCTCTGGAAGAATTGTGTCGTCTGGAACCCAAAGAAGTGAAATATTTCAAACAGGCGGCGCAGCTACACGAGAGCCTGGGCCAATACTCGAAAGCTTTGGAAAAAATTAAGCGTGTTCTGGAAATCAATCCCAATGATGCGGCGGCCAAGGACGACTACCTGCGGCTGAGGCTCCTTTTGGTGGCGCCCAAGAAGACCGGCTTTTTCTATTGCACAGACAAGCCGGTTCGTGTATAGAAATGGCGATTCGGGCGGGTAACTCAGCGGTGAGAGTGCCATCCTCACACGGTGGAAGTCGAGGGTTCGAATCCCCCCCCGCCCACCATGCAGCTTCCAAGCTTCGGCCGTGCCGAAGCTTTTTTTTTGGCAAAATCCGAAGGGGAGCCGCGCGATGTGGAAAGACAAAACGTGGAAGACTTTGATCTTGGGGGGCCTTATCGTCTTTTTGTTCGGGGGGCTGAGCGCCTGCAATACGGTCAAAGGGATCGGCAAAGACATCCGGTCCTTGGGAGGGGCCATCGAGCGGTCGGCCGGCGGCGGAAAGTAGGGAAGGAAAACGCCAAAGGGCGTCGCCTTTTTGAGCAGGAAAAGGGCTCCGCCCGTCCCGTCGTCCTCAGGCCGTTAAAGGTTGAGGGGCACGGCGGGCCGTGCCCCTGGAACATATCCAAAGAAGAAAGAAGGCGTGGGAGCGCCCATGGCGCGTTGAGACGGGTTTGGGGACGGCAGAGCCCCTAACGGACACCCGTGGGAAGAAAACTTTCCTCGCCCAGCATGGTGAACGGCGATTTGCCGTCGGGGACCCCCGTCTTGTAGTGGAAAATCCCTTCCACAAGGCTGTTCACGTGCTTGTAGAGCGCCCGAAGGGGGATGTTGGCCGGGCAGGTTTCTTCGCACAGGCCGCAGTCGATGCACCGGCCGGCCATGTGGACGGCCCGCACCAGGTGGAACGACGTGTCGGGGGGGAGTTTTTCTGCCGGAATGAGTTCTTTGTGTTCGAGGCTGCATTCCGTGCAGAAGCACACGGGGCACACGTCCCGGCAGCCGTAGCAGCGGATGCAGCGGTTGAAATGGCCGAGCCACCAGGCTAGGCGATCCGTCTCCGGCATGGTTTGCAGCTCATGCAGCCGCCGGCTTTCCTGCACCGGCTTGGGGGCTTCCCCGTAGTCCAAGCGGTCCGGATACGGCTTGGCGCACTCACAGTAAGACGCCAGATCCTGCGAACAGGCCTGTCCCAAGACCACGACCTTGTCGGGCTGGAGCTGGTTCCATTTGAACAGTTCGTAAAGGGAGCGTTCCTCGCAGCCGCGCACCAGGACCCCGAAAGTCTTGTCCGGGTTTTGCCGTGCTTGGGCCAGCAGGAGCTTGGTGACGGGATATCGGGCCTTAAACGGCTGCCAGGTTTCCAGCGCGTCCACATCGGCCTTGGTGAAAACCGCCGGGAAAGGCAGGCCGTGGACCGTCTTGTAAGCGATGAAGGCGTCCACGCGACCTTCTTCCAGAAGTTGTCGGACTTTGGTCTTCATGAGATCCATCCTGTGCGATGATCGAGTCGAGGTTTCGCCATTACAGTCCCATGGCCAAGCGCGGGCTCGCCTCAAAGGACGGGGCGGGGCCCAGGGATCGCACCTTTTCCGTAAAATCGCGGATGACTTCGGCGAACTTTATTCCCTCGGCCGAGGAAATCCATTCCAGGCGGAACCGCTCCGGGTTGTAGCCGGCAAACCGGATGAGCTCCTGGACGAAGGTCATGCGCTTGAGCGTCATGTAGTTGCCTTTGAGGTAGTGGCAGTCGCCGATGTGGCATCCGGCCACCAGCACGCCGTCGGCGCCGCGCTGAAAGGCGTGGATCACGTGGTGGGGCGACACCGTCCCCGAGCACATGACCCGAACCACACGAACATTGGGCGGATATTGAAAGCGGCTCACCCCGGCCAGGTCCGCTCCGGCATAGCTGCACCAGTTGCACAAGATCGCCAAAATTCTCGGTTCGAAACGTTCAGCCATGATTGCGTCTCCCGCCTTTGTGGCCTAAGCCGTTAAGGCCTCATCGATCTGGGTGTAGAGCTGCAGGTGCGAAAATCCCAGCAGCGTGATGGCTTCCGAAGGGCAGGTGGCCGCGCAGGTGCCGCATCCCTTGCACAAGGCCTGGTTTACTTCGCACTTGGCCTCTTTTTCCAGGTAAGAGATCGCCCCAAAGGGGCAGCACTGGACGCAGCCCTGGCAACCGCAGCACAGATCCTTGTTGATGACGGCGACGACGCCGCCCGCCAAGATGGAATCCTTGGCCAGAATCGTCGCCGCCCGAGCGGCCGCCGCCTTGGCTTGGGCGATACATTCTTCCGTGGGCTTGGGATAGTGGGCCAGGCCCGCCACGAAGACGCCGTCCGTGGCGAAATCCACGGGGCGCAACTTGGCATGGGCTTCCAGGAAGAAGCCTTCCGAGTTAAGGGGCACCTTGAACATCTTGGCCAGTTCGTCCGCTTCCGCGCTCTGCATGACGATGGCTGAAGCCAGGGTGAGGATGTCGGGTTTGAGAACGATGGGCCGTTGGAGCACATGGTCGACGACGGTCACCGTCAGAGTGCCGTCGGGAGCCACCTGAACCTGGGGTTTCTTTTCCAGGTCGAAGCGGATGAAGAGAACCCCCCGGGCTCTGGCTTCCTTGTAGAGGTTTTCCCTGAGCCCGAAGGTGCGGATGTCCCTGTACAGGACGTAGACATCCATTTCGGGGTCGAGTTTTTTCAACCGCAACGCATTTTCGATGGAGTGGCTGCAGCACACCCGGCTGCAATAAGGTCTTTCCGGTTCCCGGGATCCCACGCACTGGATGAAGACGGCCGAACGGGCGTGGGCGATCCGGGGATCGCGTTCGCTGATGGCCTTGTCCAGGTCCAGGTTGAGGAAGATCCGGTCGCTCTGGCCGTAGCCGTACTCGGTGGGTTTTAGGGAATGGGCGCCGATGGCGAGGATCGCTACGCCGTGATCGATTTCCTTCCGGGTTCCGGCCACGTCCACCACGGTGTGGAAATTGCCCACGAAGCCTTGGACGTCTCGGATTTGGGCGTTGGTCAGTACCGTGATCTTGGGGTGCTGGATGACGCGGTGGATGAGCTCATCCAGATACGGGGCGATGGGCTGGCCGTCCCACGTGGAATAGAGTTTTCGGCCGTGACCGCCCAAAACGTCTTTTCGTTCCACGAGCGTGACCGGGTAGCCTTGGTCGGCCAGGGTCAGGGCGGCCGTCATGCCGGCGATGCCGCCCCCGACCACCAGGCCCGACTTGGTCACGTTGAGTTCCATTTCGCCCAAGGGCTGCTGCAGCGCCACCTTGGCCACGGCCATGCGGACCATGTCCTTGGCCTTTTCCGTGGCGGCTTCCGGTTCGTTCATATGGACCCACGAGCCCATATTGCGGATGTTGGCCATTTCAAAAAGATATTTATTCAGCCCTGCCTGCCGAAGCGTTTCTTGGAACAGGGCTTCATGGGTGCGCGGGGAACAGGCGGCCACAACGATGCGGTTCAGGCGGTGTTCCTCGATGACTTTCTTCATCTTGTCCTGAGTGTCCTGGGCGCACGTGAACAGGTTGCGCTCCACGTAGGCCACCGAAGGCAAGGTTTCCGCGTAATCGGCCACGGCCGCCACATCGATCACTCCGGCGATGTTGACCCCGCAGTGGCACACGAACACCCCGACCCTGGGTTCCTCCGCCGCGACGTCTTTTTCCGAAAGGGCAGGGGGTTTTCGGGTGAGGCTGTTTCGGGCCGGAGCCAGAAGCGCCGCGGAATCCGCGGCGGCGGCGGAGGCCTCCATGACGGACAGGGGAATGTCCTTCGGGCTCTGGAAAACACCGCACACGAAAATGCCGTTTCGAGACGTCTGCACGGGCTCGAAAGGCGACGTGGCGGCAAAGCGCCCGTCCCCGATTTCGATTCCCAGGCGCTCCGCCATCTCCAGGGTATCCTTGGCAATCTGGAGGCCGACGGAAAGGACCACGAGATTAAACGTTTCTTCAATGATTCTGCCGTCTTCCGTCACGTACTGAATGGCCATGTCGTCCGTTCCGGGAACCGCCTCGATGCTGTGGACCCGGGATCGGATGAAACGGACGTGCTTTTCCTTTTCGGCTCGTTCGTAGTACTTGTCGAAGTCCTTGCCCGGCGTGCGCATGTCCATGAAAAAGATGGCCGTATCCAGCTCCGGACCACTGTGTTCTATGGCGATACCGGCTTGCTTGATCGCGTACATGCAGCAGACCGCGGAGCAGTACCCGTTGTCACAATGGTGGATGTCTCGAGACCCCACGCATTGGAGCCATGCGATCTTCTTCGGTTCTTGATGGTCGCTGGGGCGGACGAGATGGCCTTCGAACGGACCGGACGCCGAAAGGATCCGTTCGAATTCCATGGATGTGACCACATTGGGCAGCTTGGCGTAGTTGTAGGTGTCGTAAACTCTGGGATCGAAAGGCTCAAAGCCGGGAGCCAGGATGATGCTTCCCACATCGAGGGTGAATTCGCGGTCCTGATCGTCGAATTTTACCGCCTGGGTCGGACAGAATTTTTCACAGGCCCGGCACTTGCCCTTTTCGAAGTAAATGCAGTGATCCTTGTCGATCACATATTTCAAAGGCACGGCCTGGGGAAACTTGACATACGCGGCTTTGCGTGTGCCGAGCCCCGCATTGTATTCGTCAGGGACCTTCCGAGGGCATTTTTCCGCGCACGTCCCGCACCCGATACATTTGTCCATGTCAATGTAGCGAGCCCTTTGAAAAACGGTGACGCGAAAATTTCCCGCGTCCCCGGAAACGTCCTTCACCTCGGCGAGGGTGTGGAGTTGAATGTTCAGGTGCCGACCCACTTCCACGAGTTTGGGGGACAGAATGCACAGTGAGCAATCGTCGGTCGGAAACGTTTTATCGAGCGTCGCCATGACACCGCCGATGGCCGAACTCTTTTCGATCAAATGGACAAAGTACCCTGAGTCGGCCAAATCCAAAGCGGCCTGGACGCCGGCGATGCCTCCACCAACCACCATGACGGATCCGATGGGGTTCGAAGGGGTGGGTCGCGTCGCATTGGTCATGATGCTCTCTCCCTTGTTTGATCCTTATTGCGTTTTGTCGTCGTCCTGTGCGGGACTGGGAGGAATGATCTTTTTCTGCCCGTTGGACAGGTATTCGTGCATGGATGCCGCGGCGATGCGGCCCTCTCCCATGGCGCTGATGACCGTGGCCCCGCCCGAAACGATGTCGCCGCCGGCCCACACGCGGGCTTTGGAGGTGCGGCCCCGCTCGTCGATGACCACGGTACCCCACCGGGTGACATTGAGATCCGGCGTCGTGGACGGGATGAGCGGGTTCGGGGAGGTGCCGAGCGACACCACCACGGTGTCCACATCCAGGATGTATTCGCTGCCGGGAATGGGCACGGGGCGGCGCCGGCCGCTTTCATCGGGTTCGGTGAGTTTCATCCGGATGAGTTCCATGGCGGCCACGTTGTTTCGACCGTCGCTCAGAAACGCCGTCGGGTTGCACAGGAAATGGAACTGGATGCCTTCTTCCTCGGCGTTTTCCACTTCTTCGAGCCGCGCGGGCATTTCGGCGCGCGTTCGGCGATAAATGACGTAGACCTCCTGGGCTCCAAGGCGCACGGCGCATCGCGCCGCGTCCATGGCCACGTTGCCGCCGCCGATGACCGCAACCTTTTTCCCCATCTTGATGGGGGTGGCGTATTCGGGGTAGCGGTACGCTTTCATGAGGTTGGTGCGCGTCAAGAATTCATTGGCCGAATAGACCATGTTCAGGTTTTCCCCGGGCACGCCGAGGAATTTGGGGAGCCCCGCCCCGGGCGCCAGGTAGACGGCGTCGTAGTCCGTGCGCAGCAGCTCATCCAGGCTGTAGTTGATGCCGATGACGGTGTTGAGCCGCAGATCCACGCCCAGGGACTGCACGTACTGGACTTCCCGCTGAACGATTTCCTTGGGAAGACGAAACTGCGGAATGCCGTACATGAGCACCCCGCCGGCCACGTGAAGGGCTTCGAAAAGGACCACCTGATGGCCCAAAATGGCCAGATCCGAAGCCACGGTCAGGCCGGAAGGGCCTGAGCCCACCACGGCGACTTTTTTGCCCGTGGACGGAGCCATCTCCGGCATGGTCGGCGTGCCCTGGGTGCGTTCCCAATCGGCGATGAAGCGCTCCAGGCGGCCGATGGCGACCGGAGCGCCTTTCTTGTTCAGGGTGCAGGCTTCTTCGCACTGGAGTTCCTGGGGGCAGACGCGGCCGCACACGCCCGGAAGGGATGTCTTGCGCTTCAGGACCTTGGCCGCCTCCTCGATGTCTTCACGCTGCAAGGCCGCAATGAAGTCCGGAATGTCGATGTTGACCGGGCAGCCCTGCTGGCACGGCCGCTTCTTGCACTGGATGCACCGTGAGGCTTCCTCTTTGGCCAGTTCCCACGTATAGCCCAGCGCCACCTCATCGAAATTATGCCGGCGCTCGTGTTCCGACTGCTTGGGCATGTCGACCCGGTTCAGGTTGAGCTTCTGTTTCTTCGCCGGGGCGCCCTTGGTTTCTTTTTCGTCCGTCATTGCCTATTCTCCTTGGAAAACCGCACATCCGAGTCGACGCCGATCGGCCTCATGCCGAATCGATTTCACCATTGGGAACATCCGCGGCATTGGAATCCCTGCTGCAGGATGCTTTCATCGGCATAGGTGCAACGGCGGGCCATCAGGACTTCCCAACCGTCCACTTCGTGGCCGTCGAATTCGGGACCGTGCACGCAGGCGAATCTGTTGGTTCGCCCCACACTCAACCGACAGGCGCCGCACATCCCGGTGCCGTCCACCATGACGGGAGTGAGGTGCACCATGGTTTTGATGCCGTAGGGGCGGGTCATTTCCGAAAGCACTCGCATGAGACACAGGGAACACATGGCGATGACGCGGTCGATCCGCCGCCTGGGGTGCTGGTTGAGGAGCTTTCGCATGGCGACCGTGGTGCTTTCCATCATGCCGTCGCCCTTGGTGCCCAAAGCCCAAATCACGGTGTCGCTTAGTTCTTCGAGAGGCTTTTGCCCGAAGAGGCGCTCGGGGTCGGGAGCCTGCACGATGGTGGTCAGGGTATTGCCCTTTTCCTTGAGTGCTTTGAGGATGGGGACCATGGCGGCAAGGCCGTATCCGCTGAGGACCGAGACCACATGGCCGTAATGGTCCACTTCCGCGGGACGGCCCAGCGGCCCGATGAAACTCAACAAGGCGTCGCCGGGCTGAAGGCCGGCCAGCTGCTGCGTGGTCTTGCCCACTTCGATGAACACGAAATCCACCGTTCCGGCGCCCGTATCCCAGTCGCTGATGGTGAACGGCACACGTTCCCCTTTTTCGTCGATGATGAGGATCACGAACTGGCCGGGCTTGGCCTTTTCTGCGACCACCGGCGCTTTCACTCGGAGCCGGTGGACCCTGGGAGCCAACACTTCATGATCGACAATTGGATACATGGCTATCTTTTCTCCACTTTTGCGGCCAGTGATGTGCCCGTAAGACGGCTTCCACCGAGAACGCCCTGGAGGCGCTCCGCCGGGACGACCACGAGCTTCAGGGGGAGGTGGATGTTCAGTGCCAGTCGCCCCGTCACTTCTCCGCCGTTGAAGACCACCGCCACGGTGTCCCCGGGCATGCACCCCAGCCGGTACGCATCGGCCGGGTTCATTTCGATCTCGCCGTCACAGGCCATGACGGCCCGGGCTTCCGGAGCCAAGAGCGGCCCGAAGTAGGAAGGGTAGAGCGCTTCCTTGGCAGCCAGGTGCAAGGGGAATTCCTTGCGCACTTCGGCTGGCTCCGGAGTCCGAGGCGGCTGCGACGGCCTCCACGGTTTGTAAACCGGGGCCGAGTCGGCAAAGAGAATGGGCGTTCCTCCATGGTCCGAAGAAGGGCACGGGAGCTGCACCGCCTCGTATCGGGCACGACTGCGGTCTATCCCCGCATAGGACTCCTGCTGTGAGGCCAGACTTTTCAGGATCACAACGGGTTCTTCATCGCCGATTTCCGCTCCGCCCAGGAAGCGCGACAAGGCCGCCGCCGTCTGGATGATCGTGCGGGATCCTGTGGAGGTGGCCAGCGCTTTCTCCGTCCACTGGATTCGCCGCTCGGCATTGGTCAAAGAGCCGTCCTTTTCCAAAAGAGGAGTCATCGGCAGCAGGACATCGGGCCGGATAAATTCCGGCGGCGCCGTCACGTCCTGGACCACGACGAAGTCCAGGGCGTCGCGAAAAGACCCCAGGGCCGCCCAGCATTCGTCGCCGTAAGATTCCGCCGCCACGAAGACGGCCTTGATCCGGCCCGAAGCCACGGCCTCCATGACGGCCGGACTCCAGCCGAGATCGCGGGCGCCCTGGATGTTGGACGACCCGAAAAGGGGCCAGAATCCTCCGCCGGGCTTTCCCAAGCTTCCCTTGGCGAACGCCAGGGAAAGGAGAGCCCGCGTCAGGTCGCCCACGTCGGGGGATTCCAAAACACCCAGTCCGGCCAAAACGGCCACCGTGTCACGCGCCGCAAGCATGCAGCCGGCTTCGACCAGTTCCTCGTCGTGGATCCCGGTCAAGTGGGAGACGGTCTCCACGTCGTAAGGGGCGGTGAGTTCTTTGAGCGCCGAGAGGAGCTCCGGGCCGGCCTTCTTGTCCGCCCCTTTTTCGTCCAGGATGATCCTCAAAAGGCCCAAGACCAGAGCGGTCTCCGATCCGGGCACGTAGCGCAGGTGCATGTGGGCGTAGCGCGCGATGGCCACATCATAGGGGTTGGCCACCACCAACTTGGCGCCCTTGAGCACCGCCTGGCGAATCGCTGTTCCCGCAATGGGATGTGAGGCTGCGGGGTTGCACCCCATGGCGAAGATGGCCGGCGCCTCGGCCAAGTCTTTCAAACTGTTGGTGGCGCACACCCTTCCCAACTGCTCGAACACCGCCTGCTCGAAGAGGGCCAGCCCTTGGGATCCCATGAGGCCCACATGGGGGGTGTTCAGCGATTCCCGGGCCACCCGATTCAGAACATGAAGTTCCTCATTGGTCAAGCGGCCGTCCGTCAGCACGGCGATCTGATCCGGGGCGTAGTCTTTCAGCCGTCGGGCGACGTGCTTCAGAGCTTCGTCCCACGAGCGGGTCTTCCAGCCGTCGGCGTCTCGCACGGCAGGCTGCCGGATCCTTTCGGGGCGGGCGATGTAGCGCTTGAGGAGAAAGCGGCCTTGCACGCAGGCCTGCCCATTGTTGCTGGGGCCGTCGGGGCTGGGCTTTACCTGGATGACGGCTTCGTCGGCGCTCTTTTCCAGCATGAGCCGGCAGCCCGCGCTGCACACGGGGCAGATGGCCGTGGACCACAGAGTTTCCAGTTCTTTCTTGTAAAGGTCTGTCACGATGGCCGTCAAAGCGCTGCACACGGCGTCCATGGCCGAGCGGGTCTCGCCGTGGAAGTCCCCGAGATTCTCGCGCAAGGCCCCCACCGGACACACATCCACGCAGGCCCCGCAGAACTGGCACCCCGATTCTTCCAAGGTCCTGCCGAACGGCGTGCCCACGGATTGACGCCCGTCCTTGGATTCCCGAAAAACGATGGTGCGGGCCCCCCGCACTTCGTGGCACACCCGCACGCAGCGGCCGCAGCGCACGCACAGGCTGTAGTCCCTTTCGAAATAGGGGCCGCCGGGCAGCGGTTCGGGCCGGGAGACGTCGGGCGCCGGGTAGGGGAAATCGATTCCCACGGCCGCCACCAGCTGCTGAAGTTCGCAGGTGCCGTTGCGGGGGCACCCCAGGCAGTGCCGCGGATGGTCCTGGAGGATCAGCTGCAGCATCTCCCGGCGAAAGTCGATGACCTTGGAAGACTGGGTCTGCACGCGAAGGCCTTCGCTTACGGGCGTCGTGCACGCCGCCGGAAGGCCCCGTTGGCCTTCGATCTCCACGGCGCACAAGCGGCAGGATCCGCTGGGTTCCAAGGCCGGGTGGAAACACAGCCGAGGAATGTAGATTCCGGCGGCATCGGCGGCCTGGAGGATCGTCTGACCGGTCCTCGCCTTGACTTGCTCATCGTTGATCCAAATGTTGACGTCGCTCATCATGACCCCTGATTGTTTCGTGTGACCGTGAAATGAGCCGGATCAAGAGAAAAAAATCACATTAAAGGGCCAAAAAAACAATGGGAAACCCATCGCTTAAGCGCTCTTCGGCGGTAACATCCCCCCTGCCTCCAAGCCGTTAAACCATAAATGGAGACGGTTTCTTTGTCAACAACTTGGATCACCGACGTGCAGGTGCGTTCAAGGCCAGGGGTGCAGGGCCCGCCTTCACGCCCCTTGGGCTCCGAAGGCGTGACCGCTCCATTGCGCCTTGCGTCCGTCCGCGGTCATCGGGTAAATGGAAGCGGGGCCATCACAGGGTTCGGCACCGGACGATGACAACGGAGGCACGCATGAAGATCGCCTATTTGACCATGGAAGTGGGCCTGAGCGAACACATCCCCACCTACAGCGGCGGCCTTGGCATTTTGGCAGGGGATCACATCAAATCGTCGGCGGATTTGAACATCCCGTTGGTGGCCGTGACCCTTCTCTACAAACGCGGGTACTTCATCCAGCAGATCAACGCCATGGGACAGCAGGAAGAGCTCTATCCGTACTTCGATCCCCGCGCCTTCATGGAACCCCTTCCCTTCAAGGTGACGGTCCCCATGGAAGGGCGAAACGTCCACGTGGGGGTCTGGAAATACAACCAGGTTGGCCAGAAAGGCCGGGTTCCCGTCTACTTCCTGGATACCGATTTGCCCATGAACCGGCCCGAGGACCGCATGATCACCCATTATCTCTACGGCGGCGACAAACACACGCGGATTTGTCAGGAGGCCGTCTTGGGTATCGGCGGCTACATGGTGCTCAAGAAGCTGGAGCCGGGTGTGACCACCTATCACATGAACGAAGGCCACGCCGTTTTTCTGACCCTGGCCCTGCTCAAGGACCTGGGGGGCACTGTGGAGCGGGTGCGGGAAAAGTGCGTCTTCACGACGCACACGCCGGTTCCCGCCGGCCATGACATTTTCGATTACGGCATGGCCCAAGCCGTCCTTCAGGATTACCTGCCGCCCAACATCCGGGATCTGGCCGGCCGAGACGCCCTCAACACGACCGTGTTGGCCTTGAACCTGTCGCGGGCGAGTAACGGCGTGAGCGAGCTCCACGGGGAAGTGTCCCGGCAAATGTTTCCCGGCTTCGACATCGGCCACATCACCAACGGCGTGCACCATCTCACGTGGACCGGTCCCGAATTCCAGGCCCTCTTCGATCGGCACTGCCCGGGATGGCGCGAGCAGCCTCAAAACCTGGCCAAGGCCCGGGACATTCCGGACGATGAGATCCGGGAGGCCAAGAAAGCAGCCAAGAAACGCCTCATCAGTTACATCAACGCCATCTCAGGCGCCGGTTTCAGCGAACAACTCCTGACCGTGGGGTTCGCCCGCCGTGCCGCCTCGTACAAGCGGGCGACCTTGGTCCTCACCGACCTGGAATACCTGGTCAACCTCTCTTATGACCGGGTCCAGTACATTTTCGCCGGCAAGGCCCACCCCCAGGACGGGGCGGGAAAGGAACTCATCGCGGAAATCGTCAGGATCGCCAAGAAGTACGAAGAAAAACTGCGGATCGTCTACGTGCCCAACTACAACATGTGGCTCGGCGCCCTCATGACCCAAGGCACCGACGTGTGGCTGAACACCCCGCGGCGCCCCCGCGAGGCGTGCGGCACCAGCGGAATGAAGGTGTGCTTCAACGGGGGCGTGAACATGAGCGTCCTGGACGGCTGGTGGCGGGAGGCGTGCCGGGACCGGATCAACGGATGGGCCGTCGGGGACGACGAGGACCAAAGCGATGAAGACGCCGCCGCGGACCTCTATCGCGATATCGACGACATGGTGACCACGTACTACGCCAGCCCCAAACACTGGGTGCAAATCATGAAAAACTCCATCGCCGATGTGACCCCCGTGTTCAACACGCACCGCATGGTCCTGGAGTATCTCCACAAATACTACCTCTAACCCGATAAAGCACTGGGTCCCGAGGCTCGGCAGATCGCTCGACGCGCCTCGGGGGGCCCGAGCGCGCCGAAGTGGCAGGAAAGAGTCGCAAGCGTGCCGGCTTGGAGGAGCACCGCGGCCGCGACCTCCTTCGCCGGCCGGGTCCTACAGCGCTTCCAGGAGCTTGGGCACGGTGTCTTTGGGGGAAACGGGGGACCAGGCCTGCACGAGCTTTCCATTGGAGTCGAAGAGGAAGGCGGAGCGAATGATTCCCTGGACGGTTTTTCCCCGAACCTGCTTTTCTCCCCAGACGCCGAAGGCTTCCGCCACCAGGTGGTCCGAGTCGGAAAGGAGGGGAAATCGAAGGCCGTGCTTTTCCGCGAATCGTTTTTGGGTTGTCGGGGAATCGGGGCTGATGCCCACAACGCGCACGTTAAGACCGCTTAGGCGCTCCAAGGCCTCCTGGACGGAGACGGCTTGAGCCGTGCAGCCGCCCGTATTGGCTTTGGGATAGAAGAAGATGAAAAGATGGGATCCCAAAAAATCTTCCGGGCGCACCACGACGCCGTCCTGATCGAGCAGGGAAAAGGGCGGGACGGGATCGCCCGGACCGAGAGGCGCGGGGTTTTTCGGGGCGGGCATGATGTCGGCTCCTTTCATGACCGGTAGTCGGCGTTAATTTTGACGTAGTCGTAGGAAAAATCGCACGTATAGACCGTTTCCTCCTCCCTTCCCTCCCCCAAATCCAGGCGCAGCCGGATGTCCTTGCGGCGGAAGACGGCGGAGGCCTTTTCTTCCAGGTCTTCGTCCTGCACGGGTTGGCCGTTTCTAAAGATGCAGACGTCTTCGAAATAGAGACTGGCCCGGTCGGGATCGAAATCCACGCCGGCGCGTCCGGCGGCGGCCACAATCCGGCCCCAGTTGGCGTCCTGGCCGAACAACGCGGTCTTGACGAGGGGGGAGGTGGCGATGGTCCGAGCCACCCGAAGGGCCCGGTCCCGGCTCTTGGCTCCGAAAACCGTCACGGCCACGAACTTGGTGGCCCCTTCGCCGTCTCGAACGATCTGGTGCGCCAGATCCAGGCACACGTCACTGAGCACGCGGCCGAAAGCCCGTGCCTCGGAAGAGTCGGGGTCGGTGATAGGGGGATGGGCGGCTGTCCCGCTTGCCAAGACGAGAACCGTGTCGTTGGTGCTTGTGTCGCCGTCCACGGTGATCCGGTTGAAGGATCGCGAGACGGCTTCGCCGAGCCAGAACCGAAGGACTTCCGGGCTCACGCGGGCGTCCGTCGCCACAAAGGCGAGCATGGTGGCCATATCGGGGGCGATCATGCCCGATCCCTTGGCCATGCCGCCGCAGGTGATGGGTATTGCGCCCAGTTCCGTTTGGGCCCAGGCCGTTTTCGGCACGGTGTCCGTGGTCATGATGGCCGCGGCGGCATCTTCCCATCCTTCGGGCCGAAGATCGGCGGCCAGCCGGGACAGGGCGCTTTGCAAAGGTTCCAGGCGCAGCTGGGGGCCGATGACGCCCGTAGAGGCCACGAGAACCTGTTGGGGATCGATCCCGAGCACCGACGCCGCATGATGGGCGCTCAGCCGGGCCCGCCGAAGCCCTTCTTCGCCGGTGCAGGCGTTGGCGATGCCGGCATTGATGAGAACCGCTCGAGCCGCTCCCCGGGTTGCCGCAAGGTGTTCCTTGCACAGGATCACCGGGGCGGCACAAAACCGATTCCGGGTGAAGACCCCGGCCGCCGCCGCAGGAGTGTCGCTCACAACGAGCGCGCAGTCGAGACGGTTCTTGTAGCGCATACCGCTTGCCGCCGCCGCCGCCTGAAAACCCGGAACCTGAAAGGATCCCCGATTCACGTTTCCGTGCGCTTCGTGCCTCGTCATGGCCAGCGCCTCACTTTCCGCAGCATTTTTTATACTTTTTGCCACTTCCGCAGGGACATGGGTCGTTTCGGCCCACCTTTTTGTCCTTCTTGACGGTCTGGGGCGCCCTTTGGCCTCCGGCGGGACCGTAGTACATGGGCTGGTTTTCCTGTTCCTGGCGGAGCTCCTGGACCTCTTCCTCCCTGCGGATCTGCACGTGGAAAAGCACCCGGATGGTTTCTTCCTTCAGCCGATGGATCATGTCGTCAAACAGGGCATGGGCCTCCCTCTTGTAGGCCACGAGAGGGTCCTGCTGGGCGTAGCCCCGAAGGCCGATGCCTTCCTTCAGGTGGTCCATGTTGAGCAGGTGGTCTTTCCACAGGCTGTCCAGGGTCTGAAGCAGGACGTAGTTTTCCAGATCCCGCATGAGGGTGTCGCCGAATTCCCGCTCGCGGGCTTCGTAGCGTTCCTGGACTCTTCGCCACAGGAGTTCCCTCAGGCCGTCTTGGCTCAGTTCGTTAAGCTCGCCCGGGCTGGGCATGAGGCCGGGTCCGAACAGGCGCTGCAGCTCGGCGTTGAGGGTCTCCAGGTCCCAGTCTTCCGCAAAGGTTTTCTCGTCCGTGGTGGATTGGATGATGTCTTCCAGGAGATCTTCCGCCATGTCCATGATGGTGGGTTTGAGGTCGCCGCCTTTGAGGGCTTCCCGGCGCTGGCGGTAGATGACTTCCCGCTGTTGGTTCATCACATCGTCGTATTCCAAAAGATGCTTGCGGATGCTGAAGTTGTGCGCTTCCACGCGGCTTTGGGCGTTCTCGATGGCTTTGCTTACGAGCCGATGCTCGATGGGTTCGCCTTCTTCCATGCCGATGCGCTGCATGAGGCTGGAGATGCGATCGGCGGCGAAGATGCGCATGAGATCGTCTTCCAGGCTGAGATAGAAGCGGGAGGAGCCGGGGTCTCCCTGACGGCCGGCACGACCGCGAAGTTGGTTGTCGATGCGGCGCGCCTCGTGGCGTTCCGTTCCCAGAATGTGCAAGCCGCCCAGTTCGGCCACTCCCGGACCCAGGACGATATCGGTGCCGCGGCCGGCCATGTTGGTGGAAATGGTCACCGCGCCCCTTTGGCCGGCTTTGGCGACGATTTCCGCTTCCTTCTCGTGGTGCTTGGCATTGAGGACCTGGTGGGGGATGCCTTCGCGTTTGAGCATGCGGCTGAGCATCTCCGATTTGTCGATGCTCACGGTCCCCACCAAGACGGGCCGCCCCTGGGCGTGGAGTTCCTTGATTTCCTGAACGGCGGCCTGGAACTTTTCCCGTTCGGTGCGGAAGATGCAATCCGGATAGTCGATGCGGATCATCTTCTTGTGGGTCGGAATGACCACGACTTCCAGCTTGTAGATCTTGGCGAATTCCTCCGCTTCGGTGTCAGCCGTGCCCGTCATGCCGGCCAGCTTGTTGTACATCCGGAAATAGTTCTGGAAGGTGATGGTGGCGAGGGTTTGATTTTCGTTCTCAACCTGCACGCCTTCCTTGGCTTCCAGGGCCTGGTGCAATCCGTCGCTGTAGCGGCGGCCGGGCATGAGCCGCCCGGTGAATTCATCGACGATGATGACCTTGCCGTCCTTGACGATGTAGTCCACATCCTTTTGGAAAAGGGTGTGGGCCCGCAGGGCCTGTTGGACGTGGTGGAGGAGATCGATGTTCCTCGGGTCGTAGAGGTTATCCACGCCCAGGAGGCGTTCCGCCGCGGCCACGCCTTCTTCGGTCAGTGTCACCGTGCGGCTCTTTTCCTCCTTGGTGTAGTGGATTTCCGGCTTGAGGTGCGGGATGATGCGGTTGACCCGCACGTAGAGCTGGGTCGATTTCTCGGCGGGTCCCGAGATGATCAGGGGGGTTCTGGCTTCGTCGATGAGGATGCTGTCCACTTCGTCCACGATGGCGTAGTTGAGTTCCCTTTGGACCATGTCCTCGAGCCGGAACTTCATGTTGTCGCGCAGATAATCGAACCCGAACTCGTTGTTGGTGCCGTAGGTGACATCGCATTCGTAGGCGGCTTTTCGCTGGCGGTCGTCCAGACCGTGGACGATGCAGCCCACCGACAGGCCGAGAAACTTGTAGATTTCACCCATCCACTCGCTGTCGCGCTTGGCCAGGTAATCGTTCACGGTGACGACGTGGACGCCTCGACCGGTGAGGGCGTTGAGGTAGACCGGCATCACGGCGACGAGCGTCTTGCCTTCGCCGGTTTTCATTTCGGCGATTTTTCCCTGATGCAGGACGATCCCGCCGATGATCTGCACATCGAACGGGCGCATGCCCACGGTGCGGGCGGCCGCTTCCCGGGCCACGGCAAAGGCTTCGGGCAGGAGATCGTCCAGGGGTTCGCCGCGGGCGACCCGCTGGCGGAATTCGATGGTTTTCGCCTGGAGGGCCTGGTCGCTCAGGGCGCGCACGGACGGTTCCAGCTGGTTGACGGCGTCCACGAGGGGCGCAATGCGCTTCAGGTTCCGTTCGTTTTGAGTCCCGAAAATCTTTTTTAACAGAGCACCGATCATGGTGGGCGTTCTCCTTATCTAAGATGAACGGCGGCCGCTGCGGCCGCCGCCAAGGTTCTATAACGCACAAGCAAACCAAATTCAACGCATGGTTCCCTCCTGCCGGCGCAGACAAGGGATTGACAAAGCCCGGGGGCTTCTGGTATGCGATCAAATAAAAAAACGGTGTATTGCATTATGAAACGCACGGGACAGCCCAACGCCATTGAAAAAGCCCTTCAGGTCTTGTCCGCCTTCCAGGTGGATCGGCCGCGGTGGGGCGTGCGGGAGCTGGCGGCCCATGTGGGCTTCAGCCCGGCCACGGTGCAAAGGATCCTTCAGAGCTTGAAGGCGTACCATTTCATCGAGCAGGATCCTCAAACGCTGCAGTATCGGCTGGGCCCCATTTACTACCGTTTCGTGGAAGTGCTCCAAAGCCAGCACGCCGTGGTCCAGGAGGCGGGCCCTGTCATGCGGCGCTTGAGTTTCGAGACGGGGGAGACGGTGCACTTGAACGTCGTGGACGGCCGGGAGAGACTGTGCATCGAGAGCATGGAATCCCTCCAGTCTCTTAAGGCCGGCATGCCCGTGGGCAACCGCTCCCCGCTCTATGCAGGGGCCTCATCCAAATGCCTCTTGGCCTTTTCTCCTGACGAGTTCGTGGCGGCCTATCTTGCGGACCTATCGCCCAAGGCTCTGACCGAAAACACCATTGTGGACAAGGAGGCCCTCACGGCCGAGATCGCCGCCATCCGCCGTCGAGGTTACGCGGAAAGCCTGGCGGAACGGACTTTGGGGCTGGGGTCTCTCAGCGTGCCCGTCTTTTCCCATAACGGGGGGTTGCTGGCGGCCTTGAGTCTCGCTTTGCCGGAACTTCGGTTTCGAAACCCCGACCATAAGCAGCGGTGCCTTGAGCACCTTCTGGAGGCGGGACGGGAATTGTCCATGCGCATGGGCTGGCGTGGGCCGTATCCCAAACCCGTCGGCCGCATCGATGGCGTGTGAACAACGGGGACAAGGAGAAGGGGAGTGCCATGACAGGAGGATCCAGGGCGTTGGACGGCATCAAGGTGTTGGACCTTTCCCGGGTTCTTGCCGGACCGTATTGTTCCATGATGCTGGGAGACATGGGGGCGGATGTGATCAAGGTGGAACGCCCCGGGGCCGGAGACGACACCCGCCAGTGGGGCCCTCCGGAAGCCGGCGGCGAGGCCGCCTATTACCTCTGTGTCAACCGAAACAAGCGCAGCATCACGGTGGACCTGAAAAAGGAAGAAGGCCGGGAGATCATCCGCACCTTGGCGTCCCAAAGCGACATCCTCATCGAAAATTACAAGGTGGGCACTCTGCCCAAGCTGGGTTTGGGCTACGAGGACCTAAAGAAGGTCAATCCCGGCCTGATCTACTGTTCCATTACGGGATTCGGGCAAAACGGGCCGTACAAGGACAAACCCGGCTATGATTTCATGATCCAAGGCATGGGCGGCATCATGAGCATCACCGGGGATCCCGAAGGGCCGCCCATGAAGGTGGGGGTGGCCATCGTGGACATCACGGCGGGCCTTTTCGCCTGCAGCGCCATTTTAGCGGCGCTGTATCACAGGACCCTCACGGGCCGAGGACAGTACATCGATGTGGCCCTTCTCGACGCCGTGGTGGCGTGGCTCGCCAACGTGGGCAGCAACTATCTGGTTTCGGGAGAAATCCCGGCGCGATATGGCAACGCTCACCCCAACATCGTGCCCTACGAGCCCTTCAAATGCAAAGACGGCACCTACATCGCCCTGGCCGTGGGCAACGACCGCCAGTGGCAGGATTTCTGTCGGCTGGCCGGCTTGGACCATCTGGCCGACGATTCCCGCTTCGCCACCAATCCCCAGCGGGTGATCCATCGCAAGGAACTCATTCCCCTGGTGGCCCAGGCCATGCTCCAAAAGACGGGCGATGAATGGCTCGAGGCCCTGGATCGGCTCAAGATCCCCTGTGGGCCCATCAACACGTTGGATCGGGTGTTTTCCGACCCGCAGGTCTTGGCGAGGCAGATGGTCGCCGAGGTGCCGCACCCGACGGCCGGGTCGGTCAAGCTGGTGGCGAGCCCCATGAAGTTTTCGGACACGCCGTGTGTCATCGACCGGCATCCGCCGCTTCTCGGCGAACACACGGAAGAAGTCCTCCGGGACGTGCTCGGCTTTTCGGAAGACAAGATCCGCACGCTGCGGGAAAAGGGGGTCATTTGAGACGGTCATGGGTGAGGCGCTGATCATCTTCGTCAACGGGATTGTGGGCGTTTTTCTCGGCATGAGCGTTCTCTACGGCGCCATGCATTTATTGGCGTACGTGGTGAAACGGGCGAGCAAGGAGGGGCAGCCGTGAACGGTGGACCTCTCGATTTGTTGGCCCAGATGGGGCTGCTGGCGGTCACGCCCGGCATGGTTTTCATGTGGTTCGTGGCGGGCGTGCTCCTCTACTTGGCCATCGCCAAGCAGTTCGAGCCGCTCCTTTTGCTGCCCATCGGCTTTGGGATCCTCGTGGCCAACTTGCCGCTCACGGGCCTCATGGAACCCGGAGAAGGGCTCATTTGGCGCTTTTACCATTACGGGCTCCAGTGGGAAGTCATCCCGCCCGTCATTTTCCTCGGCTTGGGCGCCCTTACGGACTTCGGGCCCATGCTGGCCCGGCCTTCCCTCATCTTCCTCGGAGCGGGAGCCCAGGTGGGCGTTTACGTCACGTTTTTCATCGCCCGGCTGCTCGGCATGACCCTTCCCGAAGCCGCCACGACGGGGATTATCGGCGGGGCCGATGGCCCTACCACCATTTATCTCGCCACGCGGCTCGCCCCGCACATGCTTGGAAGCTGTGCCGTTGCGGCCTATTCCTACATGGCTCTGGTGCCCATCATTCAGCCGCCGGTCATGAAGCTATTGACCACCCGGGCGGAGCGGGCCATCGTCATGAAGAAGTCCCGCAAGGTTCCCAAGCTGGAGCGCATCCTCTTTCCCATCGTGGCCACGCTGGTCACCGTCTTAGTGGTGCCGGCTTCAGCGCCCCTCATGGTCATGTTCATGCTGGGAAACCTCTTCAGGGAATCGGGGGTTGTGGAGCGTCTGTCCGGAGCCGCCCAAAACGAGCTCATGAACATCGTCACCATCTTTTTGGGCCTTTCCGTCGGGGCCACCATGAACGCCGCCACCTTTCTCCAGCCCAAAGTGATCTTCATCTTCGTCCTGGGATTGGCGGCCTTTGCCGTCAGCACAGCCTCCGGAGTGCTTTTCGCCAAATTCATGAACCTTTTCCTTAAAGACAAGATCAACCCCCTGATCGGGGCCGCCGGGGTTTCGGCCGTGCCCATGTCGGCTCGCGTGGTCCATCAGGTGGGCAGTGAAGCCAACAAGAAAAACTATTTGCTCATGTTCGCCATGGGGCCGAACATCGCGGGAGTCATCGGGACCATTTTGGCCGCCGGGGTGTTTCTGTCCATGCTGAAATGAAACGCGGAGGCGGCCGCCACTGGCGCCGGTCCTGCAGGGGTGCTCTGTCTATGAACGGGCGCATGGCGACGACCAAGTCTTGTGTGAACGATGAGCCTATCCAAGCCTGGAACCCAACGAACGACAAGGAGGAGACACATGGCTGAAGACGTCCTGGCCCCCATGGTGGGCAAAATTCTCAAGATCAAGGTGAAGCCCGGCGATGCGGTGCAGGAAGACGATGAGATCCTCGTCATGGAATCCATGAAATTGGAAACGTCGGTCCATGCGCCGTGCAGCGGCGTCGTCAAAGAAATCAAGGTGTCCGAAGGCGACCGCGTGGAAGAAGACGATCTCTTGGTGGTGATCGAATGACGAGGAAGAAAGGGGACTTTCATGCAGTTTGAACTCACCGAAGAACAGCGCATGGTCCAGGAACAGGCGCGCCGTTTCGCCGAAAAGGAAATCCTTCCCACGGTGGAAGAAGAGGAACGCGGTCATGTCTTCAATCGCGAACGGCTGAAAAAGATGGGGGAACTGGGGTTTTTCGGCTGCTGTATCCCCGAAGAATACGGGGGGAACGGCATGGGCTTCGTGGAATCGGTGCTCATGACCGAGCAGATCGCCAAGGTGTCCCCATCGTGGCGGGTCCCATTCAACATGCAAAACATCGGTCCGGCCATCACCGTCAATCAATTCGGCACCGAAGAACAGAAAAAGGCCTTTATCCCTGGGTGGGTATCGGGGGAAAAGATCGGCTTTTTCGCCATCACCGAACCCAACGCCGGTTCCGACGTGGCGGG
Organism: Desulfosoma sp.; assembly: GCA_037481835.1. Lineage (GTDB taxonomy): Bacteria > Desulfobacterota > Syntrophobacteria > Syntrophobacterales > DSM-9756 > Desulfosoma. The sequence goes on from JBBFKW010000002.1 coordinate 226,171, forward strand.
CATGCGCACCACGGCCAAAGACATGGGGGACCATTGGGAACTCAACGGCCAGAAGATGTGGATCAGCAACGCCCCTGTGGCCGATGTGGGCTTGGTGTACGCCTACACGGACAAGGAAAAGAAATATAAGGGCATGACCTGCTTCATCGTGGATGTGGCCAACAACCCCAATATCGAGAGGCGGGCCATCGAAACCAAGTTGGGACTGCACTGTTCCCCCACGGGGGAACTCATTTTCGACGGCGCCAAAATCCCCAAGGAGGCCGTCTTGGGCCAGGTGGGCGACGGCTTCAAGATCTGCATGTGGATGCTCAACAACACGCGGCTCAGCTGCGCGGCGGGGGCCCTGGGGGTGTCCGGCGCGTGCCTGGATCTGGCGGTCAAATACGCCAACGAAAGGACCCAATTCGGGCAGCCCATTTCGAGCTACCAGATGATCCAGGCGCAGATCGCCGAAATGGCCGCGGAACACGAAGCGGCCAAGTGGCTCGTCTACCATGCGGCCTATCTCAAGGACCAAGGCAAACCCAACCAGCTCCAGACATCCATCGCCAAGTTCTTCGCCTCGGAAGCGGCCGTCAAGGCGGCCAACGAAGCCATGAAGATTTTCGGGTCCTACGGCTTTTCCACGGAATATCCCATCGAGCGGTACTATCGGGATGCCAAGTCCTATCAGGTGGTGGAAGGGACGAGCAACGTGCAGAAGATGATCATTGCGGGCATCACGTGCGGGCATCAGCCGAACCGCTGAGAGGAGGAGGGTATGGCACCGGAGTGGAAAGAGCTCACGGAAAGGTTCCAGGCGGAACGGGAGCGGCTGCGAGCGGGCGGCGGAGCCGATCTCCAGGAGAAAGAACACGCCAAAGGCAAGCTCACGGCCCGGGAACGCATCGAGCTCCTGTTCGATCCCGGGACGTTCGAGGAGCTGGATCTTTTCGCCAAGCACATCGGGCGGGACTATGGTTTGGACAAGAAGGAACTGCCCGCAGACGGCGTGATCATCGGCTACGGGGAAGTCAACGGCCGAGGGTGCATGGCCTATGTGGAGGATTTTACGGTGGTGGCGGGCACCTTCGGCGAACGGCACGGCCGCAAGATCTGCAAGATCATCGACATGGCCCGTAAATACGGCTATCCCGTGGTGGGGATCAACGACTCGGGCGGCGCCCGCGTGACGGAACAAATGGGCGCCTTGTCCCAATACGGCCAGCTTTTCTACCGCCATGTGGCGGCCTCCGGCGTCGTTCCCCAGATCGCCCTCATCATGGGCCCCGTTGCAGGCGGCCAGGCCTACTCCCCGGCCCTCATGGACTTCATCTTCATGGTGGACAAGACGAGCTCCATGTTCATCGCCGGGCCGCCTCTGGTGGAAGCGGTCGTTTACGAAAAGACAGACGAGCAGTCTCTCGGCGGCCCCAAGGTCCACGGAAAGATCACCGGCGTTTCCGACGGGACCATGGCCGACGATCGGCACTGTCTGGAACAGACGCGCCGGCTCCTGTCGTACCTTCCCTTGAACAACAAGGATCTTCCCCCCTACGAAGTCCCCGAGGACAGCCCCGATCGGGAAACCAGGGACCTGGAAGACATCATCCCGACGGACCAGAAGAAGCTCTACAACATGCGTCGGGTCATCGACGTGGTGTTTGACCAGGGGTCTTTCTTCGAACTGAAAAAGGAATTCGCCCAGAACCTGATCATCGGCTTCGCGCGCTTAAACGGCCATGTGGTGGGTGTTGTGGCCAACAACCCCATGAAGTACAACGGAGCCCTGGACTACAACGCCGCCGACAAGGGATCGCGCTTCATCCGGTTCTGCGACGCCTTCAACATCCCGCTCATCAATCTGCAGGACGTGCCCGGGTTCCTCATCGGGACGCGTTCCGAACACAACGGCATCATCCGCCACGGCGCCAAGATGCTTTACGCCTACGCGGAAGCGACGGTTCCCAAGATCACCTGCGTGGTGCGCAAAGCCTATGCCGGAGGCTATCTGGCCATGTGCAGCAAGGACCTGGGAGCCGACGTGGTTTTCGCTCTGCCCACGGCCGAAATCTGCCTCATGGGCCCTCAAGGCGCGGTGAACATCCTCTTTCGCAAGGACATCGCTTCGGCTCAGGATCCCGAAAAGGTGCGCGCGGAGCGAGAAGCGGAATTCATGGAGCGCTACGTCAATCCCACTTACGCGGCAGGATTGCAGCACGTGGACGACATCATCCTTCCAGGCGAAGTTCGGCGCAAGCTCATCCGGGCCTTGGAAATGACCCTGGACAAGGACGAAGAGGCACCGGATCGAAAGCACGGCATCACACCGGTGTGACAGGAATCAAAGGGGGGAGCCGCCCAGTGGGGCGCTTCCCCTTTTTCGTGGCCTAAAAAGGTTGTTTCTTCTCCACAAAAATTGTACGGCTTTTTCAAGGGTCGTGGGATGGGTCCCGGATGGGCGCTCGGTTCGGGGCCGGAGGGCATGGATGGTTTTTTGACAAGAAAGGAGAGGTCTATGAAGAAGCTCGGTGTGGTAATGGGTTTGGTGCTGTGTCTTTTGGCCGGGCAGGCGCAGGCCGAATCGGCCAAAGCCATCATCGCCACGGGGGGCATCGGCGGCGTCTATTACTATTACGGGACGCAGATCGCCGAAATCCTCACCAAGGCCAACGCCTTGCCCTCGACGGCGATCCAAACGGCCGCTTCCGTGGACAACATGTTGCTCATTCGAGACAAGACCGAACCAGACAAAAAGACCTACTTCCTGGCGACCGTGTTGCCCGACACGGCCTACTTCACCGTGACGGGAAAGCATGAAAAGTTCGCCGAAAAGCCCGTCAAGGCGACCATCTTGTGGATGATGTATCCCAACTACCTGCACGTGGTGACGACCGCCCAGTCGGGCATCAAGAGCCTGGCGGACCTCAAAGACAAACGCGTTTCCACGGGGGCTCCGGGAAGCGGCACGGAATTTACGGCGCTGAATCTCCTGAAGGCCGCCGGGATCGATCCCGAAAAATTCAAGAAGTGGGAAAAGCTCGGGGCCAAGGAATCGGATGAGGCGCTGGCCAACGGCACCCTGGACGCCTATTTCTGGTCAGGCGGTCTGCCGACGGGAAGCATCGTGGAATTGGCCAACACCTTGAAGCGCAAGGGGCTGGATTTGGCCTTGGTGCCGCTGCCTTCCACGGATCCTGGTGTGGCGGCCTTCATGAACGAATTCAAGGGGCTCGTGGATCCCCAGGTCGTCAAGAAAGAAGTCTATTCCCTGAGCGACGACGTTCCCACGCTGGCCTTTTGGAATATGTTCGTCGGCCCGGAATCTCTCCCCGAAGACCTGGCTTACACGGTGACGAAGACCGTGTTCGAAAACCTGGAGACGCTCCACGCCTCGGTCAAGCCGTCCAAAGACACCACGGCGGAAAACACGGCGCGTTTCATCGGCAAGACGGCCATCCCGTTCCATCCCGGGGCCGTGCGCTACTTCAAGGAAAAGGGCCTTGTGAAGTAAAGGCCGGCGGACGCCATGAAACCCCGCCCCACGGCGGTCGCTTGTGCGGTTTGTGGCATCTTTCTCGCCGCCGTGGGGTTTTTCCTTAAGCCCGCCCGGGTAGCCGTGGACGATCGCTCCACGGTGGTCGTCTTCCGGCGCTTTGAGGAAGGCTCCATTCGCTTCGTCAATTCGGTCACGCAAAAGCCCGTGACCATTCGCTTTCGCGTTCGATCCCTTTTCAGCGACTTTTCCATGGAAACCGACGAGGAGACGGAAAACTATTACACATCCGGGACCTATGCCATCGACCCTGTCCTTTCCCGCCACACCTCTTCCTCGCTGAAGCTCTGCAGCATCCAAGGCATCGCGCTCTCCGTTGGTGACGACAGGTGGGAGATTCAAGACGGCTGTTTGGAGGTGACTCTGCTATGGACGTTTTGATTCGAAGACTTGTGCAGGTGCTGGCCATTCTGGGAACGCTTTACCATCTCTACCTGGTCGTTCACCCGCACACGCCCTTGTCCTCGCTGAGGGTTTCCATCTTGGACCTCACCCAGGTCCAGAGGGCGACCCACGTGTGTCTGATCGCCCTTTTGGGCTATTGGGTGTGCGTCTACCGGCTGAAGAGCCGAAGCTTTTGGGGGGCCCTGCCGCTCCTGATCATGACGGGGTTCCTGACCTTTGAATTCCTGCGCCTGGACGTACCCGTTTTCATGAAGGCCATGGCCTGCGCGGTGTGGGCTTTGACCATGCTTTCGGTCACCATCCCTCAGGTGGGCATGGCGGCCAATGTGCTCTGCGGCCTCCTCAGCCTCTTTCCCTTCATTTATTTGGTCGCGACTTACGAAAAGCTCATCTATCGCGCCATCATGCCCGAGCCGTGGGACCTCATGATGTCCCTGTCGGAAATCCTTCTGGTCCTCGGGGTCATCTTTCGCCTGAGCGGGCCCATCATGCCCACGCTCGTCATGGTTTTCGTCCTCTACAACATTTACGGGAATCATATCCCGGGCGTTTTCGCCAACCCCGGTTTCAGTGTGGACATGCTTTTGGGCAAGCTCTATTGCGAGACGGAAGCAGGCATTTTCGGCTCCATTACCGGCGTTTCCTTAAAGTACCTCATCTATTTCACGACCTTGGGCGCGGTGGTGACCCAAATGGGCTTCGGCAAGATCATCGCCAACATCGCCTTGCTTCTCGTCGGACGCAGCCCGGCTTCTCCGGGGCGAGCCAGTTCGGTCATGGCGGTGCTCATGGGCATGTTCTCGGGATCGGGGGCCGCCGACACGCAGTTTGTGGCCACCTTGACCAAGCCGCTCTACGACCAGGTGCGATACAACCGCCTGGTGGCCGCAGGCGTCATCGCCACCGTGGGCTCCATTGCCTACATCACCCCGCCGGTCATGGGCTCCATCTCCTTCATCATGGTGGAACTCCTGTCCATCCCGTATTCCATGATCATCATCATGGCCACAGGCCCCATGCTCCTGTACCTGGCCAGCATCATGCTCTACAATGAACTCTACGTCCTTCGGGAAGGCCTTCCCCACCTGCAAGTGGCCACGACGACCACGTGGGCCTACTTTCGCCGATATTCCTACGTCTTCGTGCCCATCCTGGTCATCATCGCCTTGATTTACCGAGGTATTTCCATCAACCTCACGGTTTCCGTGGCCATCGGCCTCTTTCTGCTGTTCGCCTATGCGGACCGTTCCGTGAGACCTCCGGTGGCCAAGGTGTGGGAAGCACTGGAAGAAGGGATCGTCTCGCTCTTGCCCATCGCCAGCGCGGTCATCGCGGCCAACATGATCATGTCCATGATGGTCTTGAGCGGGCTGGCTTCCAAGTTTTCCATCGTCATGCTCAAGATCAGCGGATCCAGCATGCTCTTGGCCACGCTGTTCACCGGCGTCTTCAGCCTCATTTTGGGCATGGGCGTGCCGCCCATCGCCACCTATGTCTTGACCTCGGCCCTCACGGCCCCCACCATCCAGAAGCTGGCCATGATGAGCGGTATTCCCGAGGGGCCGGCCCTTTTGGCGACGCACATGTTTCTTTTCTATTTCGCCGTGCTGGCCGAGGTCACCCCGCCGGTGGCGCTTTCGGCCTACGCGTCGAGCGCCGTCATGGGGACGGATCCCATCAAGACCGGGGTGTTTGCGGCCCGGGTGGCCCTGCCCAAGTACTTCATCGGGCTTGCCTTCATCTTGTCGTTCAGCGGCACGGCCCTGCTCATCCTGCCCGTGACGGAAACCCTATCGGGCTTTGAGGCGTTTCGCGTCATCGCCTTGCGCTATCTCGCCTCCATCGGGGCCGTATTGTTTCTCAATGCGGGCGTTGTGGGCTACCTCTTCCGAAGGCTTTCCCAGGTGGAGCGCTGGCTTACGGGGCTGTGCGGCCTGCTCCTTTTCTACCCCCACTTCGGGCTGAACGCGGTCACAGGCGCCATTGCCCTTATCGTCAGTGGCTACGCCTGGATGACCCGGCGCAAAACCGCCGCGGCTCCAGCCCCGAAAGGGTGACGGACTGTTCCCCGAGGCGCCGTGAACCCCATGGGGGTGCGGCGCTTTCCCGATTCCCTCAGAGAATACCAGCGGGCGGGAAGGCCGCCGGGACTTCCAGGGACCGGAGCTCCTTTGCGACCAAATGGGGGCGAGGTCCCGTAGGCCCGCTGCGCCGCCACAGGCACGGCCCGCTTGGGGAGGGGCCTGAATCCTGGGCCCTGCGGCAATGCGCCCGCCCTTTCGCGAGCCGCTCATTGCAGCTTCTTGGGCGTTTTCAGAGGAGCGGGAGCCTGGACGAGCCGGTTCGTCAGGTCCTTGCGGAAGTGTGCCGGAAAGGGCTTTTGTCCCAGGCACATGGCCAAAAGGTCCATGTCGTCCAGGGAAAGAACGGCTTCCAATTCGCGAAGGTCGCCCTCGTCGAGCCGCTCGCCATGGATGTCCCAGAACCGGGTCAGGATGAGTTCCAGTTCCTGAGTGGCACGACGCCGGCACAGGTAGCGCAGTTTCCTTCGCAGCACATCCATCGATTCCATCCTTTGGGGACCTTCCTCGACTTGGGAGTTCTCGTTTTTGCCGGCGTTCTTTCGGTAAGCACCACGTTTTCAACCGGCAAAGCTCTCAACAATGGGAGGCGCGTCCAACTCAAGCAGGGTCGTGCCACATGCGTCGATCTTGGCTTTGGCCCTCTTGACGCTGGACGCGCCTCCCTCCTGGGGAGCGTTTTCTCCATGGAATCCAGCGGCTCCTCCATGCGGCGGCGACGGTTCTCCACGGGGGAGACTTTGTTGCCGTAAGCCACCCGGGTCTTGGCAAGGACTTGCGATTGCTCGTGAGAAACCGGCTGGAGCAAGCCCTCGAGGAAAAGGTTGTCGATATAAATGCGGACATCGTGGTGGTCGAAAGGCAAAAGCCTCGGTCCTGGGAACTCGAAGCCGGGTGCGCTGCGTCCTCAGGGACGGCATCGCCCTTCGGCTTTGCGAGCGAATCCAGCAACACCGGCCGGCGCTCCTGCAGGAACGCAAAGAATGCTTGCGCGTCCGGAATGATGGCTTCCAGAGGCCAATCCTCGAACAGGCCGTTTTGACGAAGCCCTGGATAAAGCACACATCGAGGACGGCCGGAATTTGTTGTTGGAATGTGTCAATGGAAATGAGACACCTCCGGTGAAGAATTAGACTCTCAGATCATCGCTTGTCTGCTTGTTGATCCAAGCGGCGGTTGGCAAAGCCGGAGGCTGCGGGATCTTGCCTTTGAAACGGGCAGGATTGGCTTCAAAGGCAGCCTTAAGGACCAGGCGGCGTTGATCCACCACCTGAGCCGCCAATCCATAGTGGAGCCGCTCCGGCGTGACCCGTCCCATGCCTGAGTGGCGATGTTCCTGGTTGTACCAAGTGGAAAAATCCCGGCAAAAGGATCGGGCGTCTTGGATCGAACCGAAACGTCCTGGAAACTGCGGACAATGCTTGAGGGTCTTAAAATGGGCCTCCGAATAAGGATTGTCATTGCTCACATGGGGCCGGCCGTGGGTTTTGGCGACCCCGAGATCCGACAGCACGTGGACGAGGCACTTCGAGGTCATGGGCGAGCCCCGATCCGCGTGAACAGTAAGCCGGCCTTCAACAATGCGCTGCTTTTGGCAGGTCTCCTCAATGAGCTTCTGTGCCAGTGCGGCGCTCTCGCGGTGAGCGACCATCCATCCCACAACGGAGCGGCTAAAGAGGTCCATAATGACGTACAGATAGGCAGGCATCGGCTTCTTTCAGGATTCGCACCTTGTAAGCAGCATTAAGGACTCGTCGGGGTTTCTTTTCCATCACTTCCGGATCCGGCGGATTGAGAAGTGCCCCGATGGGGGTAACTCCAGTCGCCCTACGAGTTCGTTCCGCCGCCCCCATCCCTGTGCCGTGGTCGTGATTTTGAGTGGATGCCATAGCATGTCTTCTCCTACCCGCCCTACACTCATTTAACAAGGGGCAGGTGTCTCACCGTCATTGGCACAGAGGGAGTTCCTGGTTTTGGATTCCTGGTTTTCAAAAAGGTTGTCTTGGCGGTTCATGCGAACTTCACTCCTTTTGGCTGGATAAAGGCGGAATGAGGCCGCCTTATTACCGCCTTATTCTCCGCCTTATTCATCGTCACGCCTCACCAAGGACCAGGTGGCTCCCCGGCCATGCCCAGATGACGACACCAAGTCCAGCTTTTTCAGGTGCAAAAGCTCTTCGCGAAGCCTCCGGTCAGATGGCGGATTCTCCAACCTGGAACGAATCTCGCGCAGGGGGATAGACGGTTTCTTGGACAAAACGTGCAGGATCTCCCGCTGTCGCTCGGTGAGGTCATGCGCTACGCGATGCGGGGCGATGTAGCCGCTGGGTACGAAGCGCACCCAGACGCTGCCGGCCTGCTCGCCGAACTCGGGCTCGGGTGGCCGGCTTTCACACAGAGCTCAACGATCTTTTGCGTGCCACGGCCCCAGCGTTCGATGATCCCGCGAAGATAGAAGACCGTGGCGATCAGCGGATTGCGAGGCTTCGACGGGTGGTCTCTCTTGAGGTCTGCTGGGCTGAGGCCAGCGGGCAATGTTCCATCGCTCCAGATCTCCAGACGGTCGTCGTAGATTGCGAGACTCACCGCCCCGCCTGTGATGGTGTAGTCCCGGTGGCAGAAGGCATTGACCAGCGCTTCCCGAAGGGCTTCGAGCGGAAAGAGCGGCTCGTCCTCCCGTTCGAACAGGCCGGGCACGATTCGGCCCGCCACCGGAAGGTGCCGACGCAAAAACAGCATGGCCTCGTCGAGGAGGGAGAATGCGTGGCCCTCCATCTGGCGCTGGTCGAGAAATTCCGATTTGTCCACTCCGCGGAAGCGGGCCATACGTAACTGGCATTGGGGGTAATCGGGCAGGAAGCGGGTGCCGAATAGAAGAATGGCTGCGTTGTTCAGTCGACCGTCCTTGAGCAATCCCAACCGACGCAAGATGTCGGGGATGTCGCTGCCAGTCGATTCGGGTAGGCGGCCGGCAGCGATGCCTAGGCGCACGGTGCGCAGGATTTCCTCTTGGTCGAGGTCGATCAAGCCATATCCCTCGGCTTGCAGCGTTTCCCAGCGGGCGCGGCTGTCAAGACGTTCTGCCAGAAGCCGATGGTAGGTATCCTGAGGCATCACCGATGTGGTGGGACCCACCCGTTGATAAGGCCGACCGTCAAAGACATAGGGGCGCCGGGTGGGATCCGTTTGTGCCTCCAACACCAGCACTTCCTTGCCATCACCGAGGTCGATTCGTCCCTGACGGATGTCTACCGGAGGTTCAAAACGACCCATTTGCTCGGCCATCTCCCGTAAGGTCTTATCAGAGACAGCCTGACCGCAAATTTTGCCTTCAGGGGTAACGCCGATCAAAACCTTTCCCCCGGCGCCGTTGAGCATGCCGCAAAGGGTTTCCATCGCCCGGCGAAGCTGAGCCGAGGATTTCTTGAATTCTAGAGTTTCCGATTCGCCCAGTTGGACGAGTTGTTTTAGTTCGTTCCGGTCCACGGCCTACTCCAGCACGATTCTCCCCTTGCTTGGCTCATGACCTCGGGTGAGGTCGCTCAGGTACTCCTCAAAGCGTTTCTTCATCTCCACCGGCGTCGCCGGTGAGCCACCCTTGAGAAGGGCTTTGCGCGGATCATCTGTCTTCGCCTCGACCTTGACCAACCCGGAGAGCACCTCCTGCAGGGCGTGAATGAAATTCTGGTCCAGCTCGTCGGGCAGCTTCCGCTCTTTGAGGAAGACATCAACCAGTTTTCTGTGCACGGGTTTGAGCAGGTCGAGGTTGGCGCAAGGAGTAATGTCGGCTGGTGACCCAGTCCTCAGTCCTCGCCCCTCAGTCCTGCCTTTTCCGTTCCTGGCGGCAACGACCGTCTTGTTCCGGGACAATCCCTGAAGCAGACGCAATGGATCCTGCTTCAGGTGGACAATCGAAAAGGAACTCGATGCCGTCGAGCAAAACCAGCTCGCCTCGGGCTTCACCCACGATGTCGCCCAGGAGCCGCGGCAGCTGCAGAGCCCGTTGGCGTTCGGTGAGGTCCAGCATCCGGCGAGACAGCTGGAGATTGACGTTGACGAGCGGTGCGGACGCCCTTGCCGACACCTCATGAAGCGCGGACGTCTTCCCGCTTCCCGCCGGGCCCACCATCAGGATCAGGCGGTAATAGAGCTTGCGAGCCTCGCCGATCTTTCGCAGGACCTCATCTGCCAAGGGCTCCGCCGTTACTCGTTTCCTCTGTCTTTGACCCGTACCTTTCCCGGACCTCGCCCATCGGGCGCACCTTCGCCGTGTCCAAATCGACTATCCTATCTATTTCTCATATCGCTATGCGTTCCATCCCTCCGATCCCAGAAAGGCCCTCATGGGCGCATCCCCGTCGTCGCCCTGGGACATTCGGCAAACACCCTCTTTTGGGTCTTGGAATTGTCCAAGCAGAAAAGATTCACGTCCAAAGCCCCCTTCCCCCGCGGGGAAATCCGTTACGGGAACCTGCACGTCTTCCAGCAATTCAGCGCCACAGGCAGGGGAAAATCGAGGGTCATTGTTCACGCTCCTTGCCGGCTCTTTGAATCAGTCTATGCCATACGGGAGGGGTTTTGGGGAAGGGTGGCTTTGACCCACGAGACGACGGTGCGGAGCACTGCGGGGTGGTAGAGCATGGCCACATGGCTCATGGGCGGAGTCCATCGGACCTGCCAGTGCGCCGCCGTCGGAAGGAGCGCCTCTTGAGGAAGCACCATGTTGTCCACCGGGGAGGCCAAGGCAAGGCAGGAAAAAGGGGGCTCGGGGGTGAGGTTTTCCAGGCTTTCCAAGTCTTCAAAAAGGCGGCTTCGGAAACCCAAGGATTTGCCCAGGCTTCCCACGGCGAACACGGCGAGGCGGCTCCCCTGATGGGGGGTTCCCAGGGTGAGGCACCCCGAAACAGTCCCTTGGCGGGCGGTCCATGCGGCATGGCGGGCAAGGAGTCCTCCCAGGCTGTGTCCCACGAGAAAAAGAGGCCGCGACGGGGCGCTCCGGTGCAGGGCTTCAATGTGGCCGCGAAGCTTTTCGGCCAGGGGAAAGAACGCTTCTCCCCGGCTGGAATAGGTCCACGGGCGGATGTCGTGGATCCCGGCCCGTTTCAAAGCGCGCTCCAAGAAGATAAAGGCGCTCTTGTTGTGATACAGCCCGTGAACGGTGACCACAATGGGATCCCGGGTGTCGGAACGTGTAGCGGCGCCTTTCCGCTTGGGAAGCCAGCCCAGGGGAAAGGTGAAGGCGGCCGTGATCTGAGCCGCCACGGCCCAAAGAAAACCTAGAACCAGCCATGTTCTAACCCGCCCTTTGGAAAGGCTCCGAAGCTTTTCGAGGCCCGGCCCGTTTGCGGTATCGTACCAATAGAGCGTATAGGTAGCGGCGGCAAAAAGGACGAAGAAGAACAGAAGGCCGAATGCCCACCCCATCACAAAAGCCCTCGCTTTTTCAGAAACCCGACGACGTCCGCAAGATTCGCCACACTGCCTTCGGGTGCCGGTTTCATTCCGTTGAGGATGTCGGCGAGGAGGTCGCGTTCCCTTTCCGGGCGATGGAGAATCCACAGGCCGCGCATTCCCGAAGCCCGAGCCGGCTCTATGTCCAGTTCATAGGAATCCCCCACCATCCAACACTGTCCGAAGCCCCGCATTCGAGCGGCCTGGACCGCCTTTTCGAAGAGCGCCTCGGCGGGTTTTTTCACGCCTTCGCGGTAGCTCAAAAACCGAAAATCCGCCGACGCGTCGATGTCCGGGCACCTTTTTTGAAATCCCAGGAAAAAGGGGTGCCAGATATTGGAAATGAGCCCTATGCCGTGGCCGGCTTCTTTCAGGAGCGAAACGAGCGCCGTAGCGCCGGGGATTTCACGGACACACTCCATTTGATCATCCCAGAGGCGCCGGATTTCGCGAAAGACCATGGCAGGGTCGTGGCGGGGAAGGACCGCCGAAACCGCCCGCCCGACCGTTTCCGGGTCCGCGGCGGGGAGGGTCATGAGGAGCTTTCCCACGGTCTTGGTCTCGTGTTCGTCCAGTTTCAAGGCGGCGCCGAGCAGCCGTCGGGGGGACGCCTCCGCCCCCGTAACCAGCGTATGCCCGATATCGAAGAAAAAAACGGTCTTTTCCATGAGGGGCGGTCTCGTTGGTTTTATTCCTGAACGAAGGGCACGCCGTCCCGAAGGCAGCGTTCGGCCCGTTCCAATTGCCGGCCCAGGTACAGGGCGTGGTTGATATCCGAAAGAGCGCCGTCCCGGGCGAGTTCGTATTGAATCCGGGAGGCCTTGGCGTGCCGGTAGGTCTTGAGCGTCACGTCCCCGTAACGGTGTTCCACGATAATCGCTTCCCCATCCAGGGTAATGCGAAAGTAGCCCATGGGATCTTCGCGATAGCGGAAAGATTTTTCGGCGGCGATGAGGGCGGCGCGATCCATTTGGCCCGGATCGATGGAAACGGACTGGCTGAAGACCGTGATGGGGCCGAGAGGCAAACCCACGGCACGGGCGACACATTCCCCCACAGCCATGAGGCCGTAAAAGTTCACAAGCCAAGCGTCCAGGGCATTATGGGTTCGAAACACGGCGGTCAGGGTCAGGGCCTTCTGAAACGTTCTAAAGAAAAGGCTCACCAGGCACGGATGGCCGGTTTCCGCCGTGAGGTCCCGCCTGGGGTCCCAGAGCACCACGTAGGCCTTGCGGTCCTGCGGGTCTTTTTTCAGCCGGTCGATGACCGCCGCAAGACCGTCCACCCCGAAATAGGCTCGGATTCGGTTTCCGTAGTTGTAGGTTTCATCGGGTTCGATGGAGCCGCTCAGGATGTCCTCCCGGTAGCGCTCCAGCCGTTCGGGTTGAAAACCGTAGCGGGAGAGCGCCTCGTTGGATACGGGTGCCGGTTTTTCCACGACGACCTTGACGTTTTGCAACTCCCGGCGCTCTCCCTTGGCGAGGGTTACGGCCACCCCGAAGCGATGGATGGTGTAAACGAGATCCTTCCATGCCTCCAGGGGATCGTCGGCGATGACGCTCAGGGCTCGAGGGTTTGAGGGGTAGCAGGAGACGTGCACCTGGGGAAGGGGAACACTCAGGCGCCTGGCCGAAGGGGGAGGGACGGGACGATAGTTTTTGAGGAATTGAACGAGGTTGTGGGCGTCAGGATTTTCTTGTGGAGATCCGAAGAAAAGGACCTTGGGCGCCCTTTCGAAATGCTCGGGCCGCACGAGATCGTCCACTACGCGCAGGGTCCCTCGGATGCGCGCGGGGCTCGGGGTTCCGTGAGGGGTCGTTTCATAGGCGACGGGAGAACCCGGATAGGGTTCCAGGCCTTGATCGAAGAAGGCTTGCAATTCTTCCAAGGATCCGGAGCGGTTCCGGCCGTATACCACCAGGGTGTCGATCTGAGGGTTATGGAGCAGATTGCGCAACAATTCCCGGAGGCCGTTTCCGTACAAGGTGCCCACGGCGGCGATGGGGCTCGTTTCTTCATGGAGGTTCAGCCCACGGCGCCGCAGCCGTTCCAAAATCACGTCGGGACGGGACCAGAGGGTCACAAGCCCGACGGTCCCGTACGGGTTGATGACGATGAGGTTTTGGGCGCAATGGATCGGGACGAACCGGAGCTTCATGGGCGGGGGATGAAATCGGTGGCGGGGGTTCGGCGCCGGGAGGTGATGTTTCGGATGTCCGATAGGATGTAGTCGTAGGTTTCGGGCGAAATGAGGAGCCTTTCGAAAGTTTCGATCCCGGCTTCTCGAACGGCTTCTTGCCAAAAGCGATCCCTTTCGGGAGACGCCGAATCGTAGCTTTGTTCGTAGTACACGGCTCGGATCCGTGCGGTGGCGATGAGTTTCAAGCACACGTAACAGGGAGCCAAGGTCGTGTACAGGGTCGCCCCTTCGACGGAAATGCCGTATCGGGCCGCCTGGGCGATGGCGTTGGCTTCGGCGTGGCTGGCTTTGCAAAAGTTGTATTTGTCCACGTCGGGAACGCCGAGGCTCCGCCGGTAGCAGTAGGGCCGGCCGTCGTCCATGTCAGGCTGGTCGATGCAGTGGGGGGCCCCGGGCATGGCGCCGTTATAGCCCGTGGAGAGGATATGGTTGTCCTTGACGATGACGGCGCCTGTCGGCCTGGAATTGCAGGTGGATCGGGTGCTCACGATCTTGGCGATGAGCATGAAGTATTCGTGCCAGCTGGGGCGTTGTCGGGCCATGGCGTTCGTCACGAACCGTTTTCGGTTTTTTCATGGTACAGGAAGCACCGCACGAACCGGTCCCGCCCGTACGGTTCCAAGGATGGCACAAAACGCCGGCACGTGTCCATGGCCTTGGGGCATCTGGGATGGAAGTGGCATCCTTCGGGCGGATGCAGGGGGCTCGGAAGGTCGCCCGTGAGGCCTTTTCGCGCCTTCTTGCGGTCCGGGTCGGGAAAGGGGGCGGCTTCCAGGAGGGCCTGCGTGTAAGGGTGCAGGGGGTCGTTGTAGAGGGTTTTCTTGTCGGCCGATTCCACGATACGGCCGAGATACATCACGGCCACGCGGTCGCTGATGTGGCGGACCACCGAGAGATCGTGGGAGACGAACAGATAGGTCAGGCCGAACTGTTCCTGGAGGTCCATGAGCAGGTTGATGACCTGGGCCTGGATGGAAACATCCAGAGCCGAAACGGGTTCATCACAAATGATGAGTTCCGGCTGAAGGGCCAGGGCTCTCGCGATGCCGATCCGCTGTCTTTGGCCCCCACTGAATTCATGGGGATAGCGGTTGATCTGTTCGGGTCTGAGTCCGACGACTTCCATGAGGTGGCGGACCCGTTCCTGCCGTTCCGCCGGCGAACCCACCTTGTGGATGACCAGTCCTTCGCCGATGATGCGCCCGACGGTTTGGCGTGGATTCAAGCTGGCGTAGGGGTCTTGAAAAATGATTTGCATGCGGCGCCGAAGGGGACGCATTTGGGCTCGGTTCAATGCCACGATGTCCAGGCCGGAAAAGACAATGGATCCCGCCGTGGGTTTTTCCAGCTGCAGGATGACCCGGCCCAGGGTGGATTTCCCGCAACCGCTTTCCCCGACCAAGCCGACGGTTTCTCCTCTGAGAACGGACAGGGTCACCCCGTCCACGGCCTTCACCGTGCCCACCCGGCGGCGGAAGACGCCTCCCGTGACCGGGTAATGTTTTTTTACGTTCTTGAGGGTGACGAGCGGTTCCATGGATTTGGATTTGGCGGGTTCCATCGGTTTGTGCCTGTTTTGGGTTTTTGTTTCGCCCTTTCGGAGCTTTGGTTAGATCAAGGGGCCCCTTGACCCGGGGCTTGGCCCCGGGCTGTTTTCCTTGGCCTTTTCAGGGCCCAGGGCCTTCGGCCGGGGGCGCTGCATGAAGCCAGCAGCGCACGCTGTGTCCCGGCTGGAGCGCCGTCAGCGGCGGCTCTTCTTCATGGCAGCGGGGCATGACGAAGCTACACCGGTCGTTGAACTTGCAGCCCACCGGCAAGGCGAGCAGGCTGGGCACAACGCCTGGGATGGCTTCCAGCCGGCGCTTTTCTTCGTGCACCAAGGTCGGGATGGACCGCAAGAGTCCCTGGGTGTACGGGTGCATGGGGTGATGGAACAGTTCGCGCACGGGAGCCTCTTCCACGACGCGCCCGGCGTACATGACCACCACGTGCTCGGCCGTTTCCGCCACGACCCCCAGATCGTGCGTGATCAAAAGCACGGCGGTGCCCGTGGTGCGACGCAGTTCATCCATGAGTTCCAGGATTTGGGCCTGGATGGTCACATCCAGCGCCGTTGTGGGCTCATCGGCGATGAGCAGGCGCGGGCTGCAGGCCAGGGCCATGGCGATCATGACGCGCTGGCGCATGCCGCCGCTCATCTGGTGCGGATAGTCCCGAATGCGCGTCTCCGGTGACGGGATGCCCACCATGCGAAGAAGATCCACGGCCCGGTCCAGGGCTTCCTTGCGGGAAAGTTTCTCATGCAGTTCCAAGACTTCGGCGATCTGATCCCCGACCCGAAACACGGGATTGAGAGATGTCATGGGTTCCTGGAAGATCATGGAAATCTTGTTTCCGCGAACATGGCGCATCTCACTTTCCGAGAGACCAAGAAGGTCCGTGCCGTCGAAAAGGATGCGCCCGGAGGCGATCTTTCCCGGCGGAACGGGGATGAGCCGCATGATGGACAGAGCCGTCACGCTCTTGCCGCAGCCGGATTCCCCCACCAGGGCGAGGGTTTTCCCCGCGTCTACGGAAAAGCTCACATCGTCGACGGCTTTCACCGTGCCGCGGTCCGTGTGGAAGTACGTCGCAAGGTGTTCGACCTGGAGCAGAGGCGCCATGGAAAGGGTCCTTTGTTATTCACGAAGTCGGGGATCGAGAGCGTCGCGCAGCCCGTCTCCCAGAAGATTGAAGCCCAGAACGGAAAAGAGAATCATCAAACCCGGGAAGGTGACGGCCCACCAGGCCCTGAGAATGAGGGCCCGACCGTTGGCGAGCATGGCGCCCCATTCCGGAGTGGGGGGCTGGGCGCCGAGGCCGAGGAAGCTCAACGCGGCGGCTTCCAAGATGGCCGACGCGAAGCCCAGGGTCGTCTGCACGATCAACGGAGCCAGGCAATTGGGAAGGATATGGACGAAAATCAAGCGGGCGTCACTGGCTCCCAAAGCCCGTGCGGCCTGCACATAGTCCTTGGCATACTCTTCCAGGACCGATCCCCGCACCAGGCGCGCATACCGGGGAATACTCACCACCCCGATGGCGATCATGGCGTTTTGCAGGCTGGGTCCCAAGAACGCCACAATGACGATGGCCAACAGGATGCTTGGGAAGGCGAGCAAAAGATCCATGAAGCGCATCACCACGTGGTCGAGAAGCCCTCCGTAGAAGCCGGCCGTCGAACCCGCCAGGGTCCCGAAAAACAACGCGATGGATACGGACACCACGCCGACGACCATGGAGATGCGCGCCCCGTAGATGAGGCGACTGAGAAGATCGCGCCCGAAATCGTCGGTGCCCAGCACATGGGTCCAGGACCCTCCCCTTTGCCACACCGGGGGTTTGAGTTTGGCGTAGAGGGATTGTTCCAGGGGATCGTGGGGAGCCATCAACGGGGCGAAAAGGGCCATCCCGGCAAAGAGCACGATAATCGCCAAGCCGGCGACGGCCGTCTTGTTCTTGCGGAGGCGTCGGAAGGCTTCCACCCAAGGGCTCTGAGGTTTTTCGCCGTTCATTCACGACACCTTAATCCGCGGATTGATCCACGCGTAGAGAATATCCACGATCATATTGATGGTGACAAAGGTGGTGGCGATGAGCATGGTGCCGCCCTGCACGGCGTTGAAATCCCGGGCGTAGACGGCGTTCAGGAGCCACAACCCGATGCCGGGCCAGGCGAAAATGGTTTCCGTGAGGATGGCTCCTCCGAGGAGGATTCCGAACTGTAGGCCGATCACCGTGATGATGGGGATGAGGGCGTTTTTCAGGGCGTGCTTGTAGTGAACGAGTCGCGGCGGCAGGCCCTTGGCCTTGGCGGTTCGGATGTAGTCCTGGCGCAGGACTTCCAGCATGCTGGATCGGGTGATGCGGGCGATGATGGCCATGGGGATGGTGCTCAGCGTGAAGGCCGGCATGACGATATGCCACAGAGCGTCCCGAAACCCTTGCCAGTTGGCCGTAAGCAGGCTGTCTATGAGGTGCAGCCCGGTGATGGTCTGAATGTGTACGTTGTAGCTCAGTCGTCCGGACAAGGGGAGCCAGCCCAGGTGAAGGGAGAAAATGATCATGAGGATCAAGCCCAGCCAGAAGATGGGCATGGAAACGCCCACGAGGGAACAGAGCATGCTGGAGTAATCGAAGACCGAGTACTGGCGCGTGGCGGAAATGACTCCGGCAAACATTCCCAATGAGACGGCGAAGACCATGGCGGCGAAAGACAGTTCCACCGTGGCCGGAAAACGTTCGGCGATTTCGGTTGTGATTTCTTCATGGGTGCGCAGGGCCCTGCCCAGATCGCCGCGCAGCAGCCGGGAGATGAACCGGCCGTATTGAATGTGCAAAGGCTGGTCCAACCCCAGCTGCTCGCGCAGTTCCTTAAGGGCCTGTTCGGACGCCCGTTCCCCAAGCATCATCTCGGCCGGGTCTCCCGGAACCAGGTGAATCATGAGAAACACCAGGACCGAAATGCCGAAAACGGTTGGGATCAGGGTCAGAACGCGTCGAATGATAAAAGAAGCCACGTTTGCCTCTCAAGAGAACCCCGCGGCGATTGCCTCAGGATTCGATCCACACCTTGTGCAGCCGGATACTCGCCGTGGGATGAAGCTTGAAGTTCATCACGGACTTTTTCATGGGCCACACCACCAAGGAATGGGCCAGGTTGATCAAGGGCACTTCTTCATGGATCAGTTCCTGTGCCCTGCGGTAGAGTTTGATGCGTTCTTCCTTGCTGGACGCCTGTTTCGCTTTGACGATGATCTCATGATATTCTTGGTTCTTCCATTGGGTCCGCACGTTGGGGTCGGCATAGCCGTCCAAGAGCACGGCCAGGAAGTTGTCCGGATCGCCGTTGTCGCCGGTCCAGCCCAGCTGGAACATATCCATGGACGGATCCTGTTCCCGCTGTTTCTTCAAGTACGTGCCCCATTCAAAGGTGACCAGTTCCACGTCGATCCCCACCTTCTTGAGATCCGCCTGAATGGCTTCGCCCACTTTCATGCCGTTGGGATTGTACGGCCTTGGTACGGGCATGCTCCACAGGGTGATCTTGGTCTGGCCGGCTTCTTTGAGTTTGTCGAAGAACTTGGCTTCCTGGAGGAGCTTCTTGGCCATTTCGGGATCGTAGGGGTAGTCCTGGATATCGTCGTTGTATCCCCACATGGTGGGCGGGATGGTGTTCTTGGCCACTTGGCCCAAGCCGTAGTAGATGTTGTCCACGATGGCCTTCTTGTTGATGGCGTAGGCCATGGCTTTTCGGATCCTCTTGTCCTGCCACAGCGGTTTCGTGTGGTTGAAACTCACGTAGCCGATATTCATGCCCGGCTGGGACACGAGCTTCAGGTTGGGGTCCTTGGACGCCAGTTCGATGTCTTCCGGGTTGGGAAACTGGCAGATATCGATGTTACCCGTCTTCAGTTCCAGAAAACGCACCGAATTGTCGGGGATGGTTCGAAAGATGGCCTGATCCAGATAGGGCCGGCCGTCCCAGTAGTCGGGGTTGGCCTGGAGAATGATCCGATCGTCTTTGATCCACTTGACGAATTTGAACGGGCCGGTGCCCACGGGGTTGCTCTTGAAATCGGGGCCCAGCTTCAACACCGCCGTGGGGCTGACGATGGCGGCGAAGTCCATGCCCATATTGGCGATGAAAGGGGCCTCCGGCCTCAAAAGCTTGAAAACCACCGTGTAATCATCGACAGCTTCGATGCCGGCGACGATCTTGTCCATTTCCATGGACAGCCAGTATTCGGCGGGGGGCTGTTCCTTGGGAAATTCCCACTGGGTTTTAAAAAACTTGACCTTCTTCTCCTTCATCATGCGCCCGAGGGAAAAGACCACCGCATCGGCGTTGAAATCCGTGCCGTCGTGGAACTTCACTCCTTTGCGCAAATGGAAGGTGTAGGTGAGCCCGTCGGGCGACACGTCCCAGGAGGTGGCGAGCCCGGGGACGATGTCCGTGGATTCGTCCGCATAGAGCACCAACTGGTCATAGACATTGTCGCAGATCATGAAAGAGTTGCCGTCGGTTTCAAAAGCCGGATCCAACCCCACACTGTCGCCGCCTCTGCCGAAAACCAGGGTGCCCCCCGTTTTCGGAGTGGCCGCCGCGGCCGCCGACGCCCACAAAATCCCCAGTGCCGCCATCCACACACCCCATCTTTTCATCGCCGTCCCTCCTTCGAACATCTTTGTGTGACACCGCCGAAGACCTTATCATGTCTAGGAAAACTGATGCACACGTAGCAGATCTTGTGTAAGATGTCAAAAGTGGCGGATTCGAGCGACACCGGCATGGAAAGGAGAGGGAATGGCTCAAAAACCGGACCGGGAGCCTGTGGGGCTGAAGGATTTCCTTGATCGCGTCAAGGAATCCATGGGCGGGGCGCCTGATCACAACAAGCGCAAGGTGCATTTTTCCTTTTGGTATTTCCTCATCGCGCTCATGGTCATCTCCTGGATCCATGACGTCATGGTCCAGCAGCAGCGCGTCCAGATTCCCTATTCCCAATTCAAACAGCTGGTGCAGCAAGGGGCCGTGAAAAACGTGGTCATCGAGCCCAACCGCATCACGGGGGAAATTACCGAAGGAGACCTGGCCAACCGGCGTTTTGTGGCCGTTCGGGTGGAAGATCCCGAATTGGTGCGGCTTTTGGACCAGCGAGGCATCGCCTACACGGGCCGCTTGGAAAACCGCATCCTCGAAGCCGTTCTGTCGTGGCTTCTGCCCATGGCCTTTTTCATTCTCTTTTGGGGTTTTCTCATCCGCCGCATGGGTGGGGGCCCCCAAGGGGTACTCTCCGTGGGTAAGGCCCGGGTCAAGATTTACGCGGAAAAGCAGGTCGGGATCACCTTCGACGACGTGGCCGGAATCGACGAAGCCAAGGTGGAACTCCAAGAGATCGTGGAATTTTTGCAAAACCCGGAAAAATTCCAAAGGCTGGGCGGAAAAATTCCCAAGGGCGTCCTGTTGGTGGGCGCGCCCGGCACGGGCAAGACCCTCCTCGCCAAAGCTGTGGCCGGGGAGGCGGGCGTGCCGTTTTTCAGCATGAGCGGGTCGGACTTTGTGGAAATGTTCGTGGGCGTCGGTGCGGCTCGGGTCCGTGACCTTTTCGCCCAAGCCAAGCAAAACGCCCCGTGCATCATCTTCATCGATGAGCTGGACGCCTTGGGGAAGGCCAGAGGATTAAACCCCGTGGGCGGGCACGACGAAAGGGAACAAACCCTAAACCAGCTCCTGGTGGAAATGGACGGCTTCGAGGCCAATTCGGGCGTGATCATCATGGCGGCCACAAATAGGCCGGAAATCCTGGACCCGGCCCTCCTTCGCCCGGGACGGTTCGACCGCCACGTGGCCGTGGACAAGCCGGACATCCGCGGCCGCGAAGCCATTTTGAAGATCCACACCCGAAACGTCCAGCTGGACGACGATGTGGACCTCCAAAAGGTGGCGGCCATGACCCCAGGGTTTGTGGGGGCGGATTTGGCGAACCTGGTCAACGAAGCGGCCCTTCTTGCGGCACGGCGAAACAAAGACCGTGTGGGCATGTCCGAATTCCAGGAAGCCATCGACCGCATTATCGGAGGACTGGAAAAGAAGAACCGGGCCATGAATCCCAAGGAGAAAAAAATCGTGGCCTTTCATGAAGCGGGGCACGCCTTGGTGGCCATGAACGTCCCTCACGCCGACCCCGTCAACAAGGTGTCCATTATTCCGCGAGGGATCGCCGCCTTGGGCTACACCCAGCAGATGCCCACGGAGGACCGCTACCTCATGACCCGGGAAGAACTTCTCGACCGGCTGTGTGTGCTTCTCGGGGGCCGTGTGGCTGAAGAGCTGGTCTTCGGCGATGTGTCCACGGGGGCGCAAAACGATCTGCAGCGGGCCACCGATATCGCCCGCAGCATGATCATGGAATACGGCATGAGCGACAAGCTGGGGCTGGTCACCTTCACCCGGGAACCGCGCTCCGCGTTCCTCGATCTGGGCATGGCGCCTCGAGCCCGCGAGTACAGCGAAAAGACGGCCCAAGAAATAGATGAGGAAATCCGAAGGGTGATCGAGGAATCCTACGCCCGGGTCCGAGAAATCTTGACGAAAAAGCGCCGGTACTTGGACCAAATGGCGGAGACCCTGTTGGAACAGGAAGTTCTGGAAGGCGAAGCCTTGAGGGCCTTGGAGCGCCAGGTGAAGGCCGATGAGGCGGCATAGGGGCGAGATTCCGCCGGCTTACATCTTCGAAAACTCGTAGGTTGGGGTTCGCCTTGCGAACCCCAACATCCTCCGGCGCCCATTTCGGCGCGTTCGTGTCCCCAATGGTGCCCCCGCCACCCCGTGCCCCAAGGCTCCCGCCGAATACGCCGGGTGCCCGACGGGGCCCCCACCGCACCGAGAGTCCTGGGCTTTTGCCTTCCCGGTTTTTTCAGATTCCCTTTTCGGGGTTCCACTCGCGGATGAATTGGACCAAGGTGCGCACGCCAAAACCGCTGGCGCCCTTGGGAATCCAGCCCAGGTCCTTGTCCGCCCATACGGTTCCGGCGATATCCACGTGGGCCCACGGGACCGCATCGGGGACGAACTGCTTTAAAAACATGGCCCCGATGATGGTGCCCGCCTTGCGATCCCCGACGTTTTTGAAATCGGCCACATCACTTTTCATGTCCTCAAAATAGAAATCGTAGAGCGGCAGGGGCCAGAAAAGCTCGCCCAAGGGTTTCCCGATCCTTTGGATCATCGCCAGCAAGGCCTCTTGGTTTCCCAAAAGACCCGCCACTCGATCCCCCAAGGCGATGACACATGCGCCGGTGAGTGTGGCCAAATCCACCATGACGGCAGGGTGGTATTGGGAGACGGCGTAGCTCAGGGCATCGCACAGGATCATTCTCCCTTCCGCGTCCGTGGAGATCACTTCCACGGTGAGGCCCGCGTGGGTTTTGATGACGTCACCCGGTTTATACGCTTGACCGTCCGGCATGTTTTCCGTGCACGGCATGAGGCCCACGACCCGGCGCGGAATCTTGAGCCGGCCGACGGCCTCCAGGGTTCCCAAAACGGCGGCGGCCCCGGCCATGTCGTGCTTCATGTCTTCCATCTTGGCCGCAGGCTTGATGGAAATGCCGCCCGTATCAAAGGTGATCCCCTTTCCCACCAGCACCACGGGCGATTGATGTTCCAAGCCTTGCGGGCAGTGTTCCACGACGATGAATCGGGCGGGTTCCCGGGATCCTTGGGCCACCGCCACAAAACCGCCCATGCCCAGTTCCTTGGCTTTATCCAGGTCGAAGGCATCGAAGGCCATGCCGTGAGCGGAGGCGAGGCGGGCGGCTTCTTGAGCCATGCGGGTGGGGGTCACCAAATTGGCGGGGGCTGTGGCGAGATCTCGAGCCAACCGGATACCGCTGGAGACCGCGTCCACCTCGCCAAAGAGTTCCGGGATGAAGGGCAGGGGGCCTTCGGAACAGACGATGACTTCCTTGGGGCAATCGGATTTTTCCACGTCCCGGGTCTTGAGTTCATCGTAACGATACAGCCCGAGACGGGCCGCCATCAGGGCTTCTCGTAAAAGAATCTCCTCGCTTTCCGGCATGTCGCTTAGAGCCGTGACGGGCAAAAGTACCCGTTCCACGGAAAGATCGCGGCAGCGCCGAACCGCCATGGCGGTTGCGTGCCGAAAAACTTCAAGCGACCAGTCCTTTTTTTTCCCTAACCCGACCAGGATCACACGGGGGATGCGGGCGTCGGCGGGCCCGTAGAAGAGAAGGATCTCGGCTTTCTTGCCTCGAAAATCCTTAAGGGCGGGGCTGTCCTTGAGCCATGGAGCTTCTGCGTCCATCCATCGAACAAACCCGGCAGGAAACCCATTATCGTCCTGCCATGCGTAAAAGAGAATGCCGTCACCGTTCCAACGGGAAAAAGGCCCTTCCACATGTTTCCAGTCCATTCGTACGTCCTCCTCGTAAACTGTGGCCCAACCCTGCCCGATTCCACGCGAGGCCGGGGAAAATGCGTACGATCCCGGCGCAGAGGCCTCTCCGATTGAACTCGGCGATAGGCTCCTTCGGGCTGCTTATCAAAAGAGACTGCCCCCTCCCGCGTCAAGGAAAACGTCCGAGGAGGCTGTCCGGCAATTCGATTGTTGCCGACGTGGGCAACGTAAAATCAGATAGTTACGATGCCATAAACCAACAAAATCGGCATTCTCGGACAAGCTCCGAGGGCCGTGCTCGCCTTCTTTCCTTACCACCCACTGCCGCCTCCGCCTCCGCCGCCCCCGCCGGATGAGCCGCCGCCTCCCGATCCCGAACTGGATCCCGGAGGGGTGGAGGCCGACGCGATGGCGCTGGTAAGGCTGCCGCTCAGGCTGTCGCTGAAGGTGGTGAGGCTCGAAGCCCCCACGGTGGACCATCGGCTTCCGCTGTACCAAGTGGGACGATAAGGCTTTTGGGCGTCATCGGCGGCGTCGAGAACCCTGGCGAACTGCTCGCACCACTCCTGCTCCACGTCCAAGGCGAGGGCGTAGGGAAGGTATTTTTCGAAATGTTCGGGTGTCTTTTCCGGCGGATGGAGAATCCCCAGGCGGTCCTTTTCGGCGATGCTCAGATACATTCGGAAGCCCTCGATATGGTCGAGGATTTTCCGACCCAGGCGGGTCGGCGCCTTGAGCAAATGATAAAAAAGGGCGTGAAGGCCTCCGAGGGCCGCCAGGATAACTGCTCCCAAAAGCGAGACGCTGTAGGCAAAAAAGGCGAACCCGCCGATTTCTCCCGCCCAGAACGGCAGGGCTAACAACGTGATGCCCACGGCGGAAAACTTGCCCAAGAGGCGACGCGGCAACCGTCCCCGGCGGGATCCTCGCCATGCCTGAATCACCTGGATGGCCAAAGCGGTACAGCCCAAAGACCAAATGCTCAGCCACAGGGCCAGGAAGGCTGCCATGACCGGCTGAGTCCCGTAGAGGATGAGCCCCGCCAAGATGGCCAAGGAAAGGCCCAGCGCGGGGATCATGTAGCGGGTGTTCGTGAAGAAATAGGTTTTCTCGTATTCCTGGGAAAGGGTTTTATGGAGATCATCCAAGGCCTTTCTGAATTTGGCCGCATTTTTGTTGTCGAGAGCGATTTCTTTTAAGCCCGAATCGAAAAGGGCGTCCGCGATCTTTTTTTCTCCAGGGGTAAGGTTTTCCTTTTTACTGGATTTCTTAACCAGGACGTAGGTGTCGTCGGTTTCGCGGATGAGGAGGTGGCCTTTGACGGCCATGTTGACGACGGCAGCAGCGAAAGTCTTCTGATCGAAGTCCATATTGCGAACAAATCGCACGGCGGCCGGTGAAAAACCGTAGGGTGGTTCGAACAGAGGGATGATGGTGCCGGGTTCGGGATCCCGACCGACCCGAAACCAGACTACCAGATAGTACACCAGGACCGCGATGAGTCCGACAATCCCGAGGGTGGAGCCTCGATTGTCTCCCAGCAGCGCCAAGGCCCGCTCCACCCGATCGGGTTCGTGGACGAAGCCCTTGGGCCAGGCCGCAGCGACCGTCAGCCCTTCACCCACGCCGAGCTTTCGCGTGGTTTCAAAAAACAACGTGCCGCCCCCTTCGTCGACGAAACGGTAGTCCTGCCCTCGATCCCCCTGGGGCCCGGTGTAGGCCGCGACCTGGAGGAGCCGGGCGCCCTGAGGCAGGACGATCCGCGCCGCCGCATGGTCGATGGGGAAGGTCCAGCCCGTTCCCGTCACGTTCCAGTAAAGCTCGTCGTAGTCCTTAAAGAAGCCCAACTGGCGGGATGTCCGATAGGTGATCGCGTAAGTATGGATGCCCGGATCGATGAAAACATCCTTATGCCCGGTAGAGATTCGAACCCCGTTGCCGACGCGTTCCGTATGGTAGGGTTCGAGCCGGCCGTCACGCCGCACTTCCACGATGTCGAAGGAGACCCGCACGCGATGGCCCTGCCGGTCCTTATAGACCGTGGGGAAGTCGCGGATGATCCCCCTTTTGATGGATTGGCCCAGGGCGCGGACCGTGATGGTTTCTTTCACGGTGAGGCTCGAGTCTGCGTGGATGGTGATGTCGCTCGAAAAATCCAGGATTCTCTCGTCCTGGACGTCCTGGGCCGCCCGAGTCGGAACGGCGCCAAGGATTCCGGAGCTCCAAAGGGTCACGGAAACAAGGACGAGTAACAGCCCTCGGCGCATGGCCGCCCTCCTTGGTTTTTCATGCAAAGCCGACCTTGGGCACGGCCCGGTCCGCGTCCTCGATTTGGAAAAACGCTGCCTTTCGGAACCCAAAAAACGAGGCGAAAAGGTTGCTGGGGAAACTTTCGATGAGAATATTCAGATCCCTTACCGTGCCGTTGTAATAGCGGCGGGCCAACTGGATCTGGTCTTCAATGTCGCTCAGAGCTTTCTGGAGTTCCAGGAAATTCTGGTTGGCCTTGAGGTCGGGGTAATTTTCGGCTACGGCGAAAAGAGCCCCCAAGGCCCGGCTCACAGCCCCTTCCGCCGCCGCGCGTTCTTCCACGGTGGCCGCCGCAAGGCTTTTGGCCCGAAGCGTCGTCACCTGCTCCAAGACGCCCCGTTCGTGCTGCATGTACCCTTTGACCGTTTCCACCAGGTTGGGAATGAGGTCCGTGCGACGCTTCATTTGCACGTCCATGCCGCTCCAGGCTTCTTCCACCAGATTCCTGGCGCGCACCAACCGGTTGTAGATCGCAACGGCGAAAAACCCGAGAAGCACGACGAGTGCCGCTACCACAGCCCAGCTGACCATACCATGCTCCTTATGCTAGGGGCTCTTGGAAAGAGGGACGGTTAGATTCTCATTAATCCTTCTTTGGGCTTTCGGCCAGGGGGATGCCATGTGTCGTGCCGGTTTCCCCGTCGAAGTAGAGGAGCCGTCCGGCGTAGGCTGGAGGGCGCCCTGTGAGGAGTCGAAGGACTTCCATGGCCTGGAGGCTCCCGATGACGGCAGGGGTAGGCCCTGGAACACCCAGGTCCTGTTCCGCTTCGGTGCGGTCCCGTCGCTCGCCGTAGACGGCTTCAAGACCGACGGGTGAATCCGGCAGAAAGGTGGCGACCTGGCCCAGCCACCCGGCGACGGCGCCGTGCACCCAGGGGATGCGCCGGTTTCGGCAGGCTTGTTCCAAAACGAAACGGCTTTTCAGGTTGTCCAGGGCATCCACGGCCACCTGGCAGTTCTCGAGGATCCGATCCGCGTTTTCCCTTTCCAAGGGTTGCTGGATAGCCGTCACACGGATGAGCGGATTGATGCGGCGGCATCCTTCGGCGGCTTCTTCAGCTTTGGGCCGGCCGAGGTTTTCCGCGTTCGCGAACCACTGGCGGTTCAAATTGGTCGGATAAAAGGCGTCCGCGTCGCAGAGGATGAGATGCCCGATTCCCGCGCGGGCCAAAAGCTGGGCCGAGACCCCGCCGAGGCCCCCGCAGCCGCAGACGAAAACCGTCGATTGCGAAAGGGCCTGTTGGTCCTCGAAATTCAGTGTCCACAAGTTCTTAAGGTATCTGTAAGGAAGGATCCCACTTCCGAGGGCTTCTCTTTGGGCTTCCCAGGGTTCTAGATTGTTTTCCGCCGCCCATCGCAGAAGATCGGCATCCTGGATGACGCGCACGCTTCGGCCGCCGTAAACAACCGTCTTGGAAGTCATGACGTTACGCCTTCCCTTGAGATCCGTTCATGGTCGATATCGTGCTGGAGTCTTTCAGGTCCGGCATAGGGCGTCTCGCGAGTGGATGAAGACTCCGATTGGACGGGACCTTCACGAGCGTCGAAGGGTGACGCTCTTGCAGGCCCCGGTGGGGCGCACGAGCCGCCGTGACCCCTAGCTACCACAGCAAGGCGGAGAATCCAAGGCACCCCGCAACGGGGCTGTTTCTGCCAGTGGCGGCTTGCGGCCGGGAAAACGGCATTGACAAAAGAAAGGGGCGTCGGTAGCTTCGAGCGGTCCACGGAAGCGGGCGATTTTGCAGCACGCTCCGCTTTAAAAGCGGATCTTTGCCCCGTCATCGCCAATAAGCGTTCGAGAAAGATCACCACGGAGGGGAAAACCATGACAGAACGCATCTACAATTTCAATCCCGGCCCCGCCATGCTGCCTCTTCCCGCCTTAGAGGAGGCCAAAGAAGAACTACTGAACTACAAGGGCTCCGGGATGTCCATCCTGGAAATCAGCCATCGCTCGGCCCTCTTTGAAAACGTCCTGCAGTCCGCCATCGCACGGGTAAAGCGCCTTCTGAAGTTGGACGACCGCTACCATGTGCTGTTCATGCAGGGCGGCGCAAGCCTGCAGTTCACCCTGGTTCCCATGAACCTGGCCTCCGATGCCGCGCCAATTGATTACGTGGATACAGGGACATGGTCTACCAAAGCCATCAAGGAAGCCCGCCTTTTGGGAAAAAACGTGCGCGTCGTCGCCTCCTCCGAAGACAAGGAATTCACTTATATTCCCGAGACGATCCCGGTCAACCCCGACGCGGCCTATTTGCATATCACGTCCAACAACACCATTCGCGGGACGCAGTACCGCCAGTTTCCCGATGCGGGGAGCGTTCCTCTTGTCAGCGACATGTCATCGGATATTTTCAGCCGCGTATTCGATCCGGCCCCGTTCGGGCTGATCTATGCGGGAGCCCAAAAGAACGTGGGACCCGCGGGCGTCACCTTGGTCATCATCCGCCAGGACATGCTGGATCGCGTCCCGCCGAACCTTCCCACCCTATTCAAGTACACCACCCACGCGGAGAAAAATTCCCTTTACAACACACCGCCGTGCTTCGCCATTTACATGGTGGAATTGGTGCTCAAATGGCTGGAAGAAACCGTCGGTGGGCTCGCCGCCATGGAAGCGATCAACCGGCAAAAAGCGAGCCTCCTCTACGATTACCTGGACAGCCAGGACTTCTATCGCGGGACGGCTCAACCGGCGTCCCGTTCGTGGATGAACGTGACGTTCCGGCTGCCTTCGGCGGATCTGGAAAAGAAATTTATCGACGAATCCCAAAAAGCCGGCTTGGGGGGGCTCAAGGGCCACCGTTCCGTCGGGGGCTGCCGGGCGTCCCTCTACAACGCCATGCCCGTGGAAGGGGTCCAGGCCTTGGTGGATTTCATGAAGGATTTTGCCAAACACAACGGCTGATGAATTGATTTCCCTTCAAGAAAATCCGGCATCGTGCCGAATCAAAAGGGAAAGCTGTGATTTCGGCATGACGAAAACAGGTGGAACCGCATCGGGGAGCAGGAAAGGGAAGCGTTGGCGGCACCCCAATCCCCAGTCAAAACCTTGAGACCCGGAACTGCCGTCGACATTGTGCTCAGGGTGGATTTCTACCGGGAAGTCATGGATGTGCGTCGTGCCATGGTCTACGACACGGACGGGTTGACCCTCGTCGTCTCCCGTCCCAGTCCCGATTTGAAGCCGGAGCACATCGGACGGCGGTGTACGGTGACCTTTGTCGTTCGCGAAAACGAATTCAAGAATCGATACGGGGTGCCCGCCGAAATCGTGGAGTTCAAAGAAAACTACCCCATCCGCAAAGGTTCCACGGTTCCAGCCGTGATCCTCCGGGCCTTGGGCGGCGTGGAACCGTTCAATCTCCGCATGGCCTACCGGGTGCGGCCTCCCATCACCAGCGGCATCGCCTTGGAGATTGACGCTCAGAGGGTGAGCATCCTGGATATTTCCACGGGAGGCGCCCGCTTTCTGTCTTCGGTGAGGCCCCCTCTTCAATTCCGCCAGCGCGTGGAAGTGGTCCTTCACTTGGACGAAGCCGCCCATGCCTTCCATGCCTTCGTGGTCCGCAGCCAAGATCCCGGACCCCAGTGTCCCGTTCGGGGAGCCCAGGAAGTGGCCGTGCAGTTCTCCGGGATGGAAAAGCGCGTTCGGGAACAGCTGGCCAAAAAGATCCTCCAGATCGACCGGGAGCTTCGAGCCAGGGGCCTCGAAGACGCCTAGGGCTCGGGAAGATCGTCCAAGAGGTCCCGCGCTGCGGGAAGGCCGCCCCGCGCCCGGGCCGAAAGGACTGCTCGTAGGATGGCCTTTTCCACGGCCTGAGCGGCCAGCATCCCGACGATGCTCACATCCACGGGGTCCCTTTCTTCCAGGCTCAGGGCGAAAATTGTGTCTCCATCCACCTGGGTGTGGCACGGGACGACGACGCGGGCCAACCCGTCGTGGGCCATCTGGGCCACCTTGGTGAGGTCCGTCTTGGTGAGGCGGACGTTGGTGGCCACGGCGGCGAGCACCGTGTTGCCGTTTGCGGAAAAACCCCGGAGCCGTTCCAAGCGGGCCATGGCCTGCGCCGTATGAACGAAGCGCCTGGACTGGGCACTTTCCCGACATCCGGCAAGGATCCGGCCGCTGTGCGGATCCACCACGTCGCCGAAGGGATTGACCACCACCAGGGCTCCGACCCGAACGTTTCGTTCCGTGCGGATCAAAGAAGATCCCAGACCGCCTTTGGTGGCCTGGGAAAGGCCGTAGAGCTTTCCGATGGTGGCGCCGCACCCGGCGCCCACGCACCCCTGTTCCACCGGCCCGGCATGGGCCTTGAGGCAGGCTTCCAGGCCCAATGCCGCATCGGGCGTGGGGCCTCCTTTGTTGATCCCCAAATCGAAGATGACCGCTCCGGCCACCGTGGGGACCACACCGTACTCCGTGGCAAAACCTATGGAGCGCTCCTTGAGGAATCGACGGACGCCGTCCGCCGTGGCAATGCCGAAGGCGCTGCCGCCGGAAAAAAACAGCCCGTGGACGCGGTCCACCAAATTGATGGGATTAAGGCTTTCCGTGCCGCACGTTCCCGGCGCGCCGCCGCGGATGTCCACACCGGCGACGGCGCCCCCGTCTGGAAGGATGACGGTGCAGCCGGATCGGCCGCCGGCCGTCTCGGCGTGCCCCACTTTCAGCCGGCCCACCGCGGTCAGGGTCTCGTTGGGGTTCATGGAGCGGACCTCCAGAGGCTCGGTTTCCTCATCGGTGCACTGGGTGCGGAAATGGAAAATCACCGCCGCGAGTTTACTGATAACCGTAGCGTTCCACAACGGCTCTTCGAAGTCGAGGTGTGTAGATCCGCTCGTAAAGGTCTTTCTTGTCGGGATACTCTCGGTAAGCGTACTGGCGGACGGCCTCCACCATACGGTGGACTTCGTCCAAGGAAAGATTGCCCTGGCGGATGACCGCCAGGGCAAAATCCACGATGCGTTGCAATCGGCGGGCCTTGCGCCTTTCGTCTTCGTCGCCCCTGGGATCTTTCATGGAAAGCGTTCCCTACCCTTCCATCGGGTCGGCTCAAACGCTAGTGAGCGGGGCCCATGGTGAGGATCTGTCCCGTCCCGTGGGATTCCGCCGTCATAGCGTGGGAGACCGAGGTGATGGCTTCGTAGCTCTTGATCAAACGATGTCCCAAAGTCTTGCACAGCCGCCTGTAGAAGCGCATGGCGCTCTCCGGGTGTTTTTCCAGAACGGCTCTCACCTGATCCCCGGGCATCCGGACCAATCGCGTCTCGGTGAGCGCTTCCGCCGTGGCGGAATAGGCGTCCCTGTCGAAAAGGCTCGACCAGCCGAACACCTCCCCGGGGCGGCTCACCAAGTAGGCCACATAGGTGCCCTCTTTGAACGTGAGTTTCACGTTTCCCTTGAGCATGACGTAAAAATGGGTCGCCGGATCCCCTTCTTGAAAGAGGACCGTTCCCGCCGGAACGTCTCTCTTTTCGCTGATCTCCATGAGCTGCTTGATGAGATCATGCTCCAAGTCTTTAAAAAGATCCGATTGCTGAATAAACATGACCGTGCCTCCTTCCCGGATCGTGAAATCATGTCGACCTTTCGGCACGCCGTGCCGATGCTCTCGGGAGAGGAAAAGAGCACGGCGTGCCGTGCACACCGGCCGCCAGGCGAGGACAAAGCCCTGGGAAGGGGGCCGTTCGGCTCCTTCCCAGGGCTTTACGGGATCATTTTGGAAAGTCTCGCGGTCATGGCAACGCCCCCCATTTCACACGTCAAAATCCTCTGTACTCTAAATGGAACAAAATTTTCCCGGCACAGCAAGGGGGGCGTATTCGGGGGCACCCGTTTGTCTTCGGGTCACGCCTCGCAGGAACCGAAGACCTTGGCGATAAAGCGGATGTGAGCCTTTTCCTGGTCCGAAAGATCCACGAGCAGAGCTGAGGCCGTTGGGTTTTTGGCTGCGGCCGCCGCGTTTCGGTAAAGATCGAAGGCTCGGTATTCGATGTCCAAAGCCAATTCCGCAAAGGCGCGGCAGGCGCTTCCCGGAAGGCGTTCCAGCTTTTTCAAGGCTTCTTCCAGAGGTTCTCCCCCTTCCAGAATGGTTCCCGGAAGGCTTTCAAAAAGATCATCGAACGGGGGAAGGGGGGCGTCGGAAGGGGAGGCTTCCAGGAGGCGGTAGACGGCCTGAGCGTGCCGCCGTTCCCATTGAACGAGTCCACGGGCTGTTTCCGCCCAGGCCGACTCCCCGGACGACGACAGCTCGTAGAACCGGTAGGCGCCTTTTTCCAGGTTCATGGCTTCGTGGAGCATTTCCGTAAGGGACGCCTTCTCGGCCAGGATCCGCACCTTGGGGTAATCGAACAGCTCCTTGCCGTCCCACGCCATATAGCCCCCTTGCAGGTTGATGATCCGGGGCGGTTTGAGATCGCTTTCCGCAGCCATCAGGGCGGCCGCCATGGAACGGCCTCCGGCGGCGCAGTAAAAGAGGAGCTCCCTTTCGCGGGGCAGTTCGTGGAGGCGCTCTTCCAATCGGCTCAGGGGCAGAAGCCGGGCGCCGGGGATGTGGCCGGCTTCGTATTCGCGGGGTTCGCGCACATCGATAAGTTCGTAGTCCTTTTCGCGGTGAGCCGCCCGATAGGCTTCCAGTTCGTCGATAAACAGGGTTTCCACCACCGGTTTTTCCATTTTTCCAGCCATGATTCCTTCCTTGCCTTTGGGCATGCTCTTATACAAGGACGCATTCGTGCAGATGCCGTTCCAAAATTTTTTCTTCCATGGAAACGATCCGCTTGATCATGACCTCCAGGATTGTTTCGATGAGTTCGGGGAACTGCCGGAGAATCTTTCGAAAAGTTTCCCTTTCGATGTAAAGGACCTCCACGTCCGTCGCGGCGCGGGCGCCGAAGAGGCGACGAATGTCCGCAAGAAGGGCGAGCCCTCCGAAAAAGGCGCCTGGTTCCAGATCATGGACGATGACCGAATGGTTTTCGTATTCGCGTACCATTTGGACTTTCCCCGAAAGGAGGATGTAGCCTTTATCGTCGGGCTGGCCCTGTCGAAAGATGAACTCCCCGCGGCGAAACCGCCGCCGGTTGCACATCAGGGCATAGACCCGAAGGCGTTCCAGGGGGATGGAGGAAAAGACCTCCGTTTTGCGGAGCCACTCCACGTTGTCGTCCAGTTCGCACGTGTAGGTGGGTTCTCCTGTGGAAGACCCGTACTCCCCTTTATCCGTGTCCGCGGACCAGTTCATAGAAAAGCCCTTTCTTTTGCAGGAGTTCGTCGTACCGGCCGATTTCCACGATTCGACCCGACTTCATGACCGCTATCTTGTCATAGTCCCGGATGGTTTCCAATCGGTGGGCCACGGAGATGACCGTCGCTTTGCCCCGAATGTCTCCGTCCAGGAACTGCTGGATGCGGTTTTGGGACGCCATGTCCAGGCTGGCTGTCGCCTCATCCAGGATGAGGATGCGCGGGTTTTTCAGGAACGCTCGGGCGATGCCCACTTTTTGTTTCTGCCCTCCAGAGAGGCGATCCCCTTTGCTGCCCACTTCAAAGTCCAGACCGATCTCCAAAACCGCGTCGTAGAGGTTTTCCCTCTTGAGGAGGTCCACCACGGCCTCGGTGATCCGAGCCCAAGCCCAGGAGGCTTCCTCTTTGAGGCGGCCGAAGAGGATGTTTTCCAAGAGGGTTCGGGCGCCGAGATAGGCCGTTTCGCTGTAGTAGACGAACGCGTCAGGATCCCGCTCGGTGCAGTAGGCTTTGAAAAGAGCCCGGGATTTCAAGATGGCGTCCTTGAGCTCCCGGGGAACCACGACCATCTTGTGCCTTCCGGGGATGATGCGAAGGGCCAGACCGAGCAGGAGGTCCCGCACGGCCGGCGGCAGGCGCTCGGGTGTCGCCGTGCCGTAGTGCTCGTAGATTTCCTGGAACGTGTCCATTTCTTCCAAAGCAATGGGGGACTGGCGGAAGAAGAAGGGATCGTCCCGCAGGTCTCGCAAGAGGGGGACAGTGCGGTTGACCACGTCCAGACCCAAGCGGATGAGAGGCTCATCCAACCCGACCTCTTGGAGGAATCGGCGGAACCGGGGCCTTAACGGAAGGATCTCGCAGGGACGGCCCCCTTCCGTGGGATACCCGAAGATGATGTTCACCGCCACCGAACTGTAATCCAGGAACGTCTCCGCATCGAAAAATTCCACCGTATCCTGCAGCGCATCGCTCCATTGGGCGCGGAACTGGCGCCGCAGCGAGACGATCTTTTGCCCCAGCGCCTTTTCCCTGGCCTCGTCCAAGACGCTGTTCAGCCCGAAGCGCAGCACGTCTTCGGTCAGTCCCACGGATTCCACGGTTCTGAGGATTTCTTCAAGGGGCGGCTCGTCTGCTTCGGACTCCGTCGAAGGGTTGCCGTCCGAAAGGGACGCCTGCCTTCCGTAGATGATGTTTTCCTTCAAGGTTCCGTCGAAAATGAACGGATACTGGGACACGAAGCCCAGATGCGGCGTCACGTCGGCTTTGGTGAGATCCTTCAGTTCCCATTGGTCCACGTAGACGTGCCCCTGCGTATAGCGATACAGTTGGGCCATAACCATGGCCAGGGTGCTCTTGCCGCTTCCCGAAAGGCCCACGAGGGCCACCCTCTCTCCGGGGGAGATGCTGAGGCTCACTTGGTCCAGGAGGCGGACGCGGTCTTCCACTTCGAAAATCAAATCTTCCACCGTAACGGCGCCGTGCAACGCCACCGGCGGTCGATCCGAAGGCTCCAGGGCGAATTCGGGTTCCACATCAAAGGCTTCCTGGATGCGTCGGTACGCCACCCGAGCGTCTTGATAGCCCTGGTAGAACTCCATGAGCTCTTTCCACGGATCGTAAAGCTTTTCGTAGGCGGAAAGGAAGGCCACCAGGGCGCCCAGAGTGAACCGCCCGGTGATGCTCAGGTAGCCCCCGATGAGAAAGAGCAGAAAAGGCCCCAAGCTTTGAAAGAAGTTGTTGGTGAACTTGATGCCGTAGCGGTAAAGGTTCATCCGATGGCGCACGTCCAAGAGGGCTTTCGCCAAACGCTCCACCTTTCGGCTTTCCAAGGGGTAGCCGGCGTTGGCGTGAATCTCCTGGATGCCGCTGATGGCTTCGCCGACCACGTTGCTCAGTTTCCGGGTGGTGGTGACGCGTTCGCTGTTGAGGCGGTTGAATTTCTTTTGGAGTATGGGAATGAGGAGAATCTCAAAGGGGTAGATGGCCACACTCAAGACGGCCAAGAGGGGGTTGAGGGTGAACAAGTAGATCCCGAAGGTGAGAAGGGTCAGGATGTTGACGGCGGGCACGGCGATGGCGCCCCCCAGGAAATCGCCCACGGACGCCAGTTCTCCGGTGACCGAGGAAATGACCATACCGGGCGGCGTGCGCCGGTAGAAGGGGATGGGAAGGCGGACGATGTGCCGGTACAGGCCCGTGCGTAGCTCATAGAGGATCTTTTGACCGATGTAGCCCTGGATCACGTTGATGGCGTATTTGAAGACCCCTGCCAGGAGCACGGCGCCCAGGTACAGGGCGCAGTAGAGGTACAGGGCGTCGATCTTGCGAAAGCGGATGGCGTCGTTGACGATGCGCTTTTGCATCTCCAAGGGGAAAACACGGAAAAAAATCGTCAAGACGATCAGGACGAGAAGAACCGCCTGAAGGCCTCGGCAGCGCGTCAGAGCCCAGTACCAAAGCGGCTTTTTATGGATCATGGGCGAAACTCCCTCGAAGCTGTCTTAAGGCGTCCCGTCGGTCGGCGATGGCAAACAGGGGGAGCCTCCGTTTTGCTCTGTGGAGCCCTGTGCCGTCTTATCACCATGGCGGACGGGAAAAGTCAACGCACCGGGAGGACCTTCCTCAAGACCCCCGTGCCCTCGGCGCCGGGTCGCCGGGTGCGGGAAAGAGCACCAACGCGAAAGGCCGCGAGTGCGATCTTCCCTAAAGGGCCGGAAGTTCTTATGGTCAAAGAAACCAGCGCCTTGGTGGTTTGGTGCGAGGCAAAATATCTCGCGCAAAGACGCAAAGCCGCACAGAAAGCATCGTAAGCAGAAACGGGGGAGTGGGACAACTTATTGGATAGTCGCGGTCGGAATCTGGGAGGGTAGGACTTTCATGGTTCGTTGTCTCGCCGGAGCCAGATCCGGGTTGGGGTTCGCTTCGCTCACCCCAACCTACAAGTTTATTCAACATTGGCCGGGGAATGTGGGTTGGGGTTCGCTTCGCTCACCCCAACCTACGAGTTTGTTCAACATTGGCAGGGGAATGTAGGTTGGGGTGAGCGCAGCGAACCCCAACAAAAATCAGGGAGACTCTTCCACCTCGCGGTGTCACGACGAAGGTTGCAACTCGAACCCCGGGGGGTGTCCGCGACAAGGGGCGGTGGCGCCGCTCGGCGCTGCCGCAAAGAGTCGTTGCCCGGCCCGCTCTTTCATCCATGGGGGGTGGCCCAGGGGCGACCATGATCGTTGGGGTGAAAGAGCAACGATAACCCATCCATAAGGCCCTCGAAATTGCCCGACGAGGAGAATCGCGTGGGAGAAACTTCTGCAGCGGAAAAGGAACTGGAAAACGGGCCGGATGACAGGCCCATCGGAATCCATCTCGTGGAATGGTTTTGCCGACATCAAAGGCCGCTTCCCTGGCGTCGCGACTATGCCCCTTATGCAGTCTGGATTTCGGAAATCATGCTCCAGCAGACCCAAGTGGCCAAGGTGGTTCCATATTTTGAACGGTGGATGGCGCGCCTGCCCGATGTGCAGGCCGTGGCCGAAGCGCCTCTCGATGAGCTTCTGCACCTATGGGAGGGACTGGGCTATTATTCCCGGGTGCGCCATGTGAAAAAGGCGGCGGAAGCCATTCTTTCCCGTCATGGAGGAAAGATTCCTTCCGACGAAAAGGCCCTGCGCGAACTTCCAGGAATCGGAGAATATACGGCGGCCGCCATCGCCAGTTTAGCTTTCGGCCAGGATGTTCCGGTCTTGGACGGCAATGCCCAACGCGTGGCGGCTCGACTTCTGGACTGGAACGACCCCGTGGATGAAACCCGCACGAAAAAGGCTTTGCGCCAAGCTTTGGGGCGATGGATGCCCCCGGGGCGGGCTCGGGAATTCAACCAGGCGGTCATGGAACTGGGTTCCGTCGTGTGCACTCCGAAGAGGCCCGCCTGCAAGGCGTGCCCGGTGGTGTCGTGGTGTCGAGCGTACGCGGCCGGGACCGTTGCGGAGCGGCCCGCGAAGAGGCGCCGCCCTTCACCCGAGCACGTGTCGGTGGCCGTGGGGGTGCTTTACAAAAATGGAGAGATCTTCATTCAAAAGAGGCCGCCTGGAGGGCTCATGGCCGGCCTTTGGGAATTTCCCGGAGGCAAGCTGGAAAACGGAGAAAGTCCCGAAGAAGCCGTGAAGCGCGAACTTTTCGAAGAGCTGGGCGTGACGATCAGGGTCCTGGAAAAGGTTGCCGAAATCCGCCATGCCATCACGCGGTTCCGCATCCTTCTTCACGCATTCCGGTGCGTCCTGGATCCGCCGACCCAGGATCTGGCGCTGCGATCCGCCGTCGAAGCCCTGTGGGTGCCCCCCGAGTCTTTGGGCCGCTACGCGTTTCCTTCGGCCAATCGACGCTTTATCCGCATCCTTCAGGAAAACCATGGGGATGAGGCGTGATCACGGTGGCCTTTTCCACTCATCGGTTGGAAGTTTTAATGGAAGCGGAGGCGCGGATGCGGGCGCACGAAGCCGTGGCTTTGGAAGAGCCGCCCCATCCCCTTTTCCAAGCCATGCTGTGCGGCGAGGTGGCCGTCGAAAACTATCTCCAGGAGACGGATTACGAATTCCCGCGGTTCGCCGAGGCCTCTTGTCGGCTCTATCGAAGGCTGCACGCTTCGGGAAAGCGCTTGATTCAAGTGGACCCTTACATGGAACACCTGGAGCGGTTGCACGATTTCTTTGCCCAGGGAGGCGAACCTCAGGCCGTGGATCCCGCTGATCCCATGCACGCCGTGTATCGGGCGGAAAGGCGAGCGACGGCGGCGCTTATGCATTTTTATGAAATGTCCATGACGGCGCCCTTCTCCGAGGTCGTGCGGGCGGTGATCCATTTCGCCCGAACCGATGCGGCTCGGATCGCCTTGAGGGACGAAATGAGGGCGAGGCGCCTTGCCGTGGAAGCAAAGAATGTATCGACGCTCTATGTGGAATCCGGCTATATTCATTGGAAACTGTTTCGGGATCTACGGCGGTCGGTCGAACCCGATAGGCCGGTTCGGCCGTGTTTTCTTCTCGAACGGGAAGCGCGTCGCCGCCTCGGGCGAAAACAGGTCCTCGGGCCGGGCGATACGCTCACGCTCCTTTTCATCTTTCAGCCCGGTATCCGCGGAGCGGCGGTGGAAATGATGGCGGCGCGAAGCCTCATTTACATCAAGCTTCTTCATAAGGACGAGCTGGAGCCGGTCGAAGGGGCTTATCCCCATCTCGACGACGAAGTTCTGGCCTATCGGCTGACGAGGCTCCTTTCGTGGGCGGATTGCGAAAAACTCTACCCCGAGATTCGAACCCGACCCGCCGAGGAGGTCCAAGAGATTGTCAAAACGCACGTAGCCCGGCAAACCGCTCGAGGATGGATTCCGTGAGGATGAGAATGCGCGCGCTTCTCCCGTGGGTTGTTCTTATTACGTTTTCCGGCTGTGCTGCCTTGGAAAGACCGGGCCCTTCGGCCCTTGCGCGCTTTCAGCGGCCTTCGCTCCACCCGGGGGAGATCGTCGATCTGCACACGGGGAAAAAGCTTTCCTTCGAGGAGCTGATCCGCGCTTTGGAAGGGGTTCGGGTCGTCTATGTGGGGGAGGTTCATGCTCGGGCGGCCGATCATGAAGTGCAGCATCGGATTGTGGAAGGACTTTGGAAACACGGCAGACACATCGGCATTGGGCTGGAAATGCTTCCCCGCACGGAGCAGGTGAGTTTGGACCGCTGGGTGAACGGCTCCTTGGATGAAGGCGCATTTCTCGAAGCGGTCTCCTGGGAAAGCAACTGGGGCTTCCCGTTTGACGCCTATCGGCCTGTCTTTGCGCTCGCTCGAGAAAAGAAAATCCCCATGAGGGCTTTGAACGCGCCGCCTGCGATCGTGCGCAAGGTCTCGCGCCAGGGGCTGGAGGCTCTCAGCGACGAAGAACGCCGCTGGATCGCGCATCACTTCTTCATGGACGATGCCGCCCATCGCGCCTATATCCAAGAAGAATTCACCGCTCATGTGCCCGGCGGGATCAAGGACTTTGAAACTTTCTACCAGGCCCAGCTTGTCTGGGACGAAACCATGGCCGAGAGTCTGGCCGTGTGGTTGGTGCAGGAACCCTTGGACCCTGTGGTCGTGCTTGCCGGAAAAGGGCACGTGAATCAAAGGTTTGGAATTCCGGAAAGAGTGCGTCGGCGCGTGGAGCATAAGTATGCGGTGGTGGTCCCCGCGGCGGTCGATGAGACGCCGGAGGAGGTGACGAGCGATGTGGGGGACTACCTGGTAGTGACCGCTGCGGACAAACCGACGCCGGGCCATGGAAAACGCTTGGGGGTACTTTTGAAAAAGAACCCTCAAGGCAAGGGGCTGCAGGTGGTGGAAGTTACCTCAAACAGTCGGGCGGAAAAGGCGGGGTTTCTCCCGGGGGATATCATCGTCGCTGCGGACGGAGAAGCCGTTGAGGATATGGCCGATTTGCACCGACGTTTTCAACGCGGGGAAAATACCGTGGCGTTCACGGTGGAGCGCGGCGGAAGGGTCGTCGAGATCCGGGTGGATTTTGGGCGATGAAGGCAACTACACTGAAAGACGGGAGGAAGACCATGAAAAGAGTGACGGCGTGGACGGTTCTCTTGGTGCTGGGGATGGCGTTTTTTTCCGGGTGTACGTCTCTTACAGGCAAAACGGCCGGCGAGGTCATCGATGATGCCAGCATTACCACGGAAGCCAACGGGATTATCATCAACGACCCGGACGCCCAGTACCTGAAGATCGACGTGACCACGACCAAGGGGAACGTGGTCCTGACGGGATTCATCAACGACAAGAAGGCCGAAGAACGCATCGTATCGAAAATCAAAAGGATCAAAGGCGTGAAATCGGTCAAGAGCCTCTTGAAAGTCCAAAAATAACGAAAGCATGACAGGTCGCCGCTTAAAGGCTTGACATGGCGGTGGGGTTTTTTTACAAGGGACATTACCGTCACAAAGGAAGGTCAGCCGAAATGTTCGGGATGAACAGGAATTTTTACCGCGAGGGCTTTTTCGAGGGGGAGTGTGTCGGCTGACCCCTGTGAGGTCGCGGGACGAGGAAGTGAAACGCAACGAAGGCCGGGGGTTCAGCCCCCGGCCTTTTTGTTTGCCCGGCAAAGCCGGTAACCCGTCCGCTTGAAAGAGAGCGGAGA
>JBBFKW010000003.1:0-253246 GCA_037481835.1 Desulfosoma sp.
GGTTCTGTGAGAGGGATGAGATCGGATTCATTATCCGGTCTCACCCTACTCGATTCATGCGAGGCGGCTGACGAGACGAGGGGGGACATGGGTTGAAGGACGTCTGGGTGCAGCTCGATCACTGGGATAAGGATATGGTGGCCACGGCGCTGGAATCGGGCGCGGACGCCGTCGTGGCGCCTCAAGGCCTGGCGGAAAAGATCCGCACCTTGGGACGCATCGCCGTGGTGAGCGAAGACGGGGACCGGGTGCCGGGACGGGATGTGCACTTTGTCAGCGTGCGAAACCCGGAAGAAGAACAGCAGGCCGCGCGCCTTTTGGAACAGGGCGCCGTCGTGGCGGTGACGCATGCCGACTGGGACATC
The DNA here is from genome assembly GCA_037481835.1 of Desulfosoma sp. Taxonomy (GTDB): domain Bacteria; phylum Desulfobacterota; class Syntrophobacteria; order Syntrophobacterales; family DSM-9756; genus Desulfosoma. The sequence goes on from JBBFKW010000003.1 coordinate 366, forward strand.
ATCCCAATGGAAAATTTGGTCGCCCGATCGGGGTGCCTTCTTGTGGCCGTGGATAGGGAAAGCCGCCTGGAGACGGCCCTGGGGATCTTGGAAAGGGGCGTTTCCGGCGTGATAGTCCGCGCGCCGGATCCGGCGACCTTGCGCCGATGGGTTTTGAAAGTGCGCGCCGCCGTTCCGGCGGAAATGCTCGTGGAAGCGGAAATCGTGTCCGTTCGGCCTGTGGGCTTGGGCGATCGGGTGTGCGTGGACACATGCCTCCTGATGGAAGAGGGTCAAGGGGCTTTGGTGGGAAACAGCGCCGGCTTTCTTTTCCTCGTGCAGGCCGAAACCCGCCCAAATCCCTATGTGGCGCCCCGACCGTTTCGCATCAACGCCGGGGCCGTCCACGCCTATGTGAAAGTCCCCGGCGGGCGGACGCGCTACCTCTGTGAACTCGGTGCCGGCGATCGCCTTCTCGTCGTTGATCCGACCGGTGCCGCGGTGGAAGCGGTCATCGGCCGCTGCAAGATCGAGCGGCGCCCCTTGCTTTTGGTGGAAGCGGTTTCCGGGGACCGTTCCGGAAGCCTCCTGGTTCAAAACGCGGAAACCATTTGCCTGACTGCCGCCGACGGAAGCGGCCTGTCCGTCACCCAACTGGAGCCCGGCCGGCGGGTCCTGGTGGCCGTTGCGCCAGAAGGCCGCCATTTCGGCATGCCGGTTTCGGAAACCATTACGGAGCGCTGATGAAAGAACATCCCTTATCCCAATACCGTCAGGAAATCGATGGGCTGGACCTGCGCATCCTGGAACTCCTCAACCAGCGCATGCGCCTGGTGCAGGAAGTGGGACGCATTAAAGCCCAGCTGGGTATGGACACCTTCGACCCCGGCCGCGAAGAAGCCGTCTGTAAGAGGCTGGTGGACCTGAACCCGGGCCCGCTGAGCGGCGCTTCGGTCCGGGCCATATACCGGGAAATCCTGGCCGCGTCGCGCACGCTCCAGCAGCCCCTGAAGGTGGCCTTTCTCGGACCGGAATGGACCTACAGCCACCTTGCGGCCATTTCCGTCTTCGGCCACACGGCCCGTTACGAACCTCAGGCCACGCTCCTGGACGTCTTCGACGCCTTGTGCAAGGGTTTGGTCCACATGGCCCTGGTGCCCATCGAAAATTCTCTGGAAGGCGGCATCGGCCAGACCATGGACCTGCTCTATGAGCGGCCTGTGCGCGTTGTGGGGGAATGCTATCTGGAAGTGGCCCACTGCCTGTGCTCGGCCGCACCCGATCTGAAAACCGTGCGGAAGATTTACGCCCATCCCCACGCGGTGGGACAATGCCGCCGATGGCTTTCGGAAAACCTTCGAGGAGTGGAAATCTTCGAGTGCGCCTCCACGGCCCGGGCCGCCCAATCGGCGGCGGCCGACCCGGTGGCGGCGGCCATCTGCAACACCAAGGCGGCCGAGAACCACAACCTCCACGTCCTGGCCGAACGCATCGAGGACCATCCCGGAAACACAACCCGTTTCATCGTCCTGGGCCTCAAGGAAAACGCCCCCACCGGAGACGACAAGACGTCGCTTCTGTTCGCCGTGGCGGACAAGCCGGGAGCCCTCTACAAGGTGCTGGAATCCTTCACCCAGTATGGGCTGAATATGACGCGCATTGAATCGCGCCCCAACCGGGTCCATCCGTGGCAGTATTTATTCTTTGCCGACATCGCCGGCCACGAACGGGACGAAACGGTGCGCACCGCTTTGAACGAGGCCTCTGAGCGGACCACGTTCCTCAAGGTGTTGGGATCTTACCCCCGGGCCAATCCCATGAAACCCATTCGCTTCGATGTGGAACGATCCCGGTTCGGCGGCTGAAGAGGGGGGCGGGATGGGCGCTTCGGTGCGATCGGTCCAACACGATCTTTACGGGGTGGTCGGCCGTCCGGCGCGGCACAGCCTGAGTCCCGCCATGATGCGGGCGGCGTTCGCAGTCCTGGGGATCCATGCCTGTTATTTGGCCCTGGAAGCCGATGATCTGGCGGAGGCCTTGGACACCCTGGATCGAGTGGGATTTCGGGGGCTCAGCGTGACGGTCCCCTTCAAGCAGGACGCTTTCGCCCTGTGTTGCCACGTGGACGCTCCGGCTCGATCCATCGGGGCGGTGAACACGCTGCGTCGCACCGAGGCCGGCTGGGAGGGGCGGAATACGGACTGGCTCGGCGCCGTGCGGGCTCTGGAAAGGATCGTTTCGCTCCGAGATGCCCCAGCCCTTGTCATCGGGGCGGGTGGAGCCGCCCGTGGTGTGGTCTACGGCCTGACGGAGCGCGGGGCTCAGGTCCTCATCGTCAACCGCACGGAACATCGGGCCCGGGATCTGGCCGCCGCTTTCGGATGCGCGTGGGCCCCGCTGAGCGAACTGGGTTCCGTGAAACCAGAAATCGTCGTCCACACCACAAGTGGGGGGATGTCTGGAAATCCTTACGATTTTACGATTCCCGAGGGTTTTTTCACCCCGGAGATGGTTGTCATGGACATCGTGTACACCCCGTTGGAGACGCCGCTTTTGCGCCGAGCCAAGGCGGCCGGAGCCCTGGTGGTGGACGGGTTGGAAATGTTGCTCCACCAAGGGGTGGAACAGCTTTCGTGGTGGCTGAACAGGCCTGCGCCGGAAGCGGCCATGCGGCACGCCCTTCGACGGGCCGCACGGGGGCATGGAAGGGTTTCCCATGGATGAATCGACGAATCAACGGGCGGTGCCGTGCGTCATGCCGGTGCGGGGCGCCGTGCCCATTCCCGGCTCAAAGTCGGTCACGCACCGGGCCTTGATTCTCGCGGCCTTGGCCGACGGCGAAAGTGTCATTGAAAACGCCTTGGACGCCGAAGATACGCGGATTACGGCCGAAGCCCTGCGTCGTCTCGGCGTGCGTGTGCACTGGGACGGGACCACCGTGCGCGTGCGCCCTCCAGCGCATCGGTGGAACTGCCCCGCCGAACCCTTGGCGCTCGGCAACAGCGGGACGAGCCTTCGGCTGCTCATGGGGCTTGCGGCGGTAGGCCGAGGCACTTTCGTTTTCGATGGATCGGCCAGGCTGCGCCAGCGCCCTGTGGGGCCCTTGGCCGAGGCGCTCAAACCCTTGGGTGTTACGATTCGCTACTTAGGTGAAGGGCCCTGCCCGCCCCTCGCTTTGGAAACCGGAGGGTTGCATGCCGGGCGAACCCTTGTGGATGCTTCGGAAAGCAGCCAATACCTGTCTTCCATGCTCATGGCCGCCACCCAGGCGCGAGGGCCGGTCTCCGTGCGTTGGAAGGATCCCGTGGCGTCTTTTCCTTACGTGACCATCACCTTGAAGATGATGGCCGAGGTGGGTCTGGATTTCCGATGGGAGGGGCCCCACGAGATCGCCGTTCCCGCCCCGCAGCGCATCGCGGCGTTTCGCATGGAGGTGGAAGGGGACTGTTCGTCCGCATCCTATTTTTGGGCCGCTTCGGCCTTGACGCACGGCGATGTGCTCACATACCCTCTGAGCCCGGATGCGCTGCAAGGCGACTGCCGGTTTTTGGACGTGCTGAGCGCCATGGGCTGTGCCGTCAGGTGGGAAGATCGCGGCGTGCGCGTGCAGGGTCCCGAGCGGCTGCTGCCCGTCGACGTGGACATGAACGCCATGCCGGACATGGTTCCCACGCTGGCGGTGGTGTGCGCCTGCGCCGACGGGATTTCCACGATCCGCAACGTGGCGCATCTGCGCATCAAGGAATGCGATCGGCTGGATGCGGTGGCCGCCGAACTCCGGCGCATGGGCGTGCGAGTGGAACAAAACCCGGACGGATTGCGCATCCAAGGCCCTCCCCGGCAGGGCGCCGTCATCCGCACCTACGACGACCACAGGATCGCCATGGCTTTTGCGGTTTTGGGACTGAGGGTTCCAGGGACGATCATCGACGGCGCGACCACGGTGGCCAAATCCTTTCCCGGCTTTTGGGACGTCTTGGATGAACTTGTCCGGCAATCCACGGCGGACCGCCTGGAACATCATGGCTGAGACGATGCTGAGACTCTATCGGACCTTTGCCCTAGGGCTCGCGATCTTGAGCGCCGTTCTCATGCCCGTCGGGGCGCCGGCCGCGAAAGAGACGAAAAAGGCGGCGCCGAAGGCCCAGGCCTCCACGTGGGCGGAGCATTTGCGGGAGATGCAGGCGGCCTGCGGCGATCTCAGCGTTCAGGTTGTCGCCGTGCCGTCGGGGGCGGTTCTTTGGGAGTATCAAGCCCACAAACCCCTGGTGCCGGCATCGCTCATGAAACTACTCACCAGTTACGCCGCCTTGAAAGAGTTGGGCGCCGATTACCAGTTCCCCACCGAGGTATGGACGGACCGGAAGCCGGTTCAAGGAGTCATTTCAGGCAGCCTGTGGATCAAAGGCTACGGGGATCCCTATCTCATTCCCGAACGGGCCTGGCTCCTCGGGCAAAAACTGCGCTCCCAAGGCATCCACAAGGTCCTGGGTGGGATCTACGTGGACGATTCGGCCTTCGACCCGCCGTATGAGCACCTGTGTTTGGACAACAAATGCGAAAGGCCGCACAACCCGGTGATTTCGGCCACGGCGGTGAACTACAATACGGTGACCGTGGAGCTCCTCCCCGGTGACGACGGGCGGACGGCCAAGGATGTGCGGACGTTTCCTCCCACCGATTATGTGACCATCCGTCAGGAATGGCAGGCGCAGGGAAAGAACCCGTGGGTCGGGTTGGTGTCGCTGGGAGTCGGGGACGACGGCCGGGAAACCTTCCGCGTCCACGGGACAAAACCCGGCGAAGAAGTCCTTCCCGCGGAATACCGCATGAACATTCAAGATCCCCAGCGGTTCGCGGCCCTCACCTTCCGGCGTATGCTGAAGGAAGCCGGCATCCAGGTCATGGGATCCGACGCGGGCCCCAGCCCCGTTCCGTCACAGGCCGCTTTGCTCTACCGCTTGGAATCCCCGCCGCTCAGCGATGTCCTCTACGGGTTGAACCGCTACAGCAACAACTTCATGGCGGAAATGATCCTGAGGGTTCTCGGAGCCCACGTTTATGGATTTCCGGGATCCGCGGCCAAAGGGTGCCGTGCCGTGGAAAACGTCCTCGCCCGACTGGGCGTGCCTTCCAACGAAATGACCTTGGATTCCGGGTCGGGACTCACGCGGACGACGCGCGTGAGCGCCGCGGCGTTCAACACGGTGTTGATGGCGGCGCATAGGGATTGGGACATAGGCCCTGAGTTCCTGGCGTCTTTCGCCCGCTCCGGCGAAGAAGGCACCCTGAGAAAACGCATGAAGGAGTGCGTGTCCGAATACACCGTTCGAGGCAAAACGGGCACGCTCCGCGACGTCGTCGGCTTCAGCGGCTACATCGGAAACCTTTCCGGCACCGCCTACGCGGTCACGGTGATCATGAACGGGGTTCCCAGTCCTTGGGACGCCCGGGCGGCCCTGGACGCCTTTGTGATCCATATTCCACGCCTGGCTTCGGCCGAAGAAAAATGACCCGCGTGATTTATCCCGTTTTTGTCCCTCACCGAGGGTGCCCCTTTCGATGCGTCTACTGCGACCAGCACATCCTGACCGCGCACAGGGACGATTCCGCCGCCCTGTCCGAGGATTCCACCAAAGATCAGGTGCGGGTCATGGCCGCCGCCGCCTTGAGAAAGGCCCGTCCCGGTGAAATCGCTTTTTACGGCGGGACTTTCACCAACATCGAACCCGCCCTTTTGCAATCGCTCCTGGAAGAGGCATCATTGTGGGTGCAGGCGGGAGCCTTTACGGGGATCCGGTTTTCCACACGGCCGGACGCCTTAGCACCGGAGGTGCTGGAAAGGCTTGCCGGTTTTCCGGTGCGAACGGTGGAAATCGGAGCGCAGAGCCTGGACGATGGGGTTCTCGACCGGTGTCGCCGAGGCTACACGGCCCGGGATGTCGTCGAGGCGGGCCGGCGGGTGCAGGCTGCCGGCTACGCTTTGGGCGTGCAGCTCATGGTGGGCCTTCCCGGGGAAGACGCGGCGTCCTTTGAGGCGACGCTGCAAGGCGTGGTTGCGTTGCATCCGGATTTTGTGCGCCTCTACCCGACGTTGGTCCTTCGAGGGACCGTCTTGGAACAGTGGTTTCGCCGCGGAACCTATCGGCCTTTAACGGTGGACGAGGCCGTGGAAAGGTGCGCTCGAGCTTTCGAAATTTTCGGCGAAAAGGGGATCGGAGTGGCCCGCATCGGGCTGCAGACGACGGAACAATTGCGCCGAAACGACGTCGTGGCGGCCGGGCCCAACCATCCCGCCTTGGGTTATCTCGTTCGGGTGCACCTATGGCGCCGCCGCGTAGATGCTCTTTTGGCCCGAAACCCATACCATGGCAAGACGGTGCGCATCGTCTGCCCGGCACAGCGCCTGAGCGAGGTGATCGGGCCGGGTCGGGCCAACGTGGCCTATTGGAAAGAACGCTGGGGGCTTGAGGCCTTGGAAGTCCGTGGTCTTGCTGGGACCGAAACGGGTCGTTAGAATCCGGCCGAAGCGCGCCGAAGGAGGTGAGAGTGGAAACGGGGCAGCGTCGCAGAATATCGCGCCGGATTCATATCGGCAGTGTTCCCGTGGGCGGGGCGGCCCCGGTGGTGGTCCAGTCCATGACCAACACGGACACCCGGGACGTGACGGCAACTGTTGCCCAAATCCAAAGGCTGGAGAGGGCGGGCTGTGAGATCGTTCGCGTTGCGGTGCCGAACCGGGAAGCCGTCGAAGCGTTGGGACGCATCAAAAAGGTTGTGACGGTTCCCATCATTGCGGACATCCACTTCGATTTCCGCTTGGCTCTGGGGGCCTTGCAGGCCGGAGCGGACGGGCTTCGAATCAACCCCGGAAATATCGGCGGTGAGGAAAAAGTGCGGCTGGTGGCCCGCGAAGCCCGGCAGCGCGGGGTGCCGATCCGCATTGGGGTCAACAGCGGTTCCGTGGAAAAGGATCTCTTGGCCAAGTACGGCGGTCCTACGGCCGAGGCCATGGTGGAAAGCGCCCTCCGCCACATGGCCCTCTTGGAGGAATGCGGCCTTGAGGATTTCAAGGTTTCCCTGAAATCCTCCGATGTTCTGACTACAGTGGATGCCTATCGCGGGCTGGCGGCGAAGTCCGATGTGCCTCTGCACCTTGGGGTCACGGAAGCGGGCCCGGGGGTCCTCGGCGCCGTGAAATCCGCTCTGGGAATCGGGCTTCTTCTGGCCGAAGGCATCGGGGACACGATCCGCGTGTCCGTGACGGCCGACCCGGAAGAAGAGCTTCCCATCGCCTACGGCATCCTGCGCTCCCTGGGGCTCAGGTACCGCGGAGTCGATCTCATCAGTTGCCCGACCTGCGGTCGCACGGAATGGAACCTCATGGAAGTCGCCCAAGAGGCGGAACGGCGCCTGCGCCACGTGGTCACGCCCATCAAAGTGGCCGTCATGGGCTGCGCCGTCAACGGTCCCGGGGAAGCCCGAGAAGCGGATGTGGGCATTGCGGGGGGGCGAGGCCAGGGGATCTTGTTCAAGAAAGGCATGCTGGTGGAAAAACTGCCGCAGGAAAAAATCTTGGAGCGGCTGCTCCAGGAGGTGCAGGCCATGACGGGGGAGCGCATCCTTTGAACCCGAGGCGATAAGGGTCGTGATGCAATATTTCCAAATTGAAGATCAGGTGTTGCGCTATTTCCCCGAGGCCGATGTGGGGCTCATGCGTCGTGCCTACGCCCTGTGCGCCAAAGCCCATCGAGGCAGGCCCAGGCTGCCGTCCGAACCGTACCTGGAACATTACCTGGAAACCGCCTCGCTCATGGCCCGCCTCCAGATGGACGATCACACGGTGGCGGCGTGTTTTGTCCACGACGCCCTGGACGATTCCGTTCTTTCCGCCGAAGAGTTGAAAAGCCATCTGGGTGAGCACGTGGCGGCCATTATTGCCGGGGTGCATCGGGTGTCCCAGTTTCGGTTGGAAGAAGGCAAGGAAAAACAGGCGGAAGATCTTCGCAAGATGATCCTGGCCATGACGCGCGATGTGCGCGTCATCTTCATCAAACTGGCCGATGTGCTTCACGACGCCCGGGTGATTCACCGATTTTCCCCCAAAGACCAATCGGCTTTGGCCCGAGAAGCCATGGAAATCTATGCCCCCCTGGCCAGCCGCCTGGGTGTGGAATGGATGAAGGTGGAACTGGAAGACAGGGCCTTCGAGGTGCTTTACCCGGACGCCTTCGTGCAACTCCAAACGCGCCTGCAAAAGACGGAAGCCGAACGCCGCCGGTACATCGACGAGGTGCGGGGCATCCTCAGCGCCAAGTTGCAGGAGAGCGGCCTGAAAGGCCGCGTTCTCGGTCGGCCCAAACATCTTTACAGCATCTACCGCAAAATGGTGGCCCAGCATCTGGACCTGGACCGCATTTACGATCTCATCGCCTTCCGGATCATCACGGATTCCGTGCCCGCCTGCTACGAAATTTTGGCCATGGTTCACGCCACCTGGGAACCCGTGCCGGGCCGCTACAAGGACTACATCGCGCGGCCCAAGGCCAACATGTACCAGTCCCTGCACACCACGGTGATCGGGCCCCATCAGGAACGCATGGAGGTGCAGATCCGCACTGAAGAGATGGATCGGGTCGCCAACGAAGGCATCGCTGCCCATTGGCTCTACAAGGAAGGGCGTCCCCTGGAAGGGGTGAGCCGGGAGGAAACGGAAAGGTTTTCGTGGCTGCGCCAGCTCCTGGAACCGGAAAAAGGGTGGCGGGACCCCAAGAGCTTTTTCCAAAACTTCCAACTGGACCTTTACCCCGACGAAGTCTACGTGTTTTCGCCCGACGGGGACGTCAAGGTTCTGCCTCGAGGAGCCACTCCCATCGATTTCGCCTACGCCGTGCACACGGAAGTGGGGCACCGGTGCGTGGGCGCCCGGGTCAACGGGAAGATCGTCCCCCTGCGCTCGGAACTCAGCAACGGGGACATGGTGGAAATCATCACCGCGCCCAACCACAAGCCCAGCAAAGACTGGTTGAATTTCGCCAAGAGCAGCAAGGCGAGAAGCCGCATCCGCCACTGGATCAAAACGGAGGAGCGCGATCGGTCCATCGCCATGGGCCGTGAGATCTGCGAGCGGGAGTTCCGAAAGCGGGGTCTCAACTTCAACCACTACATCAATTCTCCGGAATTGCTGGAAGCAGCGCGGCAGTTTTCCCTGCGTACCATTGACGATCTCCTGGCCAGCGTGGGCTATAAGAAGGTGTCCCCGGTGCAGCTCATCGGGCGGCTGCCCTTACCCGAGGCGGAAGAAGAGGACTTTCGCGAAGAAAAACCGCCGGAGAAGAAAAAACCGGCCAAAGCCGACGAAGGGATCCGGGTGCAGGGCGTGGACGACGTGCTCTTTCGCATGGCCAAGTGCTGCAACCCCCTGCCTGGGGAGCCCATCGTGGGCTACATCACAAGAGGCCGGGGGGTCACGATCCATCGCCAATCCTGCAAGAACGCCGGGACCGGGGACGAAGAGCGCCGCATCGACGTCCAGTGGGACACGGGGGAAGCCCAAACATACCCCGTGGACATCAAGGTGGTTTACGACGGGGACCGGGCCACCGTAGGGGCTTTAAGCACCCTCTTGGGACAACTGGATGTGACAGTGAACGACTTTCGCATCCACCGCACGGGAGACGGCCTGGCCCAGTGCCGTTTCCGCGTGGAGGTGCGGGACAGTGAACATCTGAACCGCGTGATGACGGCGCTTCGAAACGAAAAAAACGTCTACGAAGTCGTTCGCACAAGCGAATGAGGGCCCTGGGAAAGACTCCGCTTTCGGATCTCAGCGCTGAGGGTCGTTTTTGCACCACGCCCGGGGCCGAAAAAGTGGATCAATAAGCCCCCATTCCTGAGGAGCCGGCGTGCCGACGATGGACGTTGGGGGCGCGTCCGCCCCTTCGTGTGTCGAATGGCAGGCGAGAGGTTCCGAAACCCCGGGAGTGGCGGCCGCGGTTGCTCCCCCAATGAGCCGCACGAGCTCTTCTCTGACGGAGACTCATGCACACGGAAGACGACTTCCTCGACGCCCTGAAAAGGCCCAGACCCGATCCGGGAGGAGGATCCGCCGCCGCCCATGGAGCCCTCATGGCCGCCTGCGTGCTGGAAAAAGTGGTCGTCCTGGAAAAGAACCGGACCAAGCCGGAAGACGCCGAGCGGGGATGGTGGGACAAGGCGCTGGAAGAAGTCCGCCGCTTGGAAGACGACCTGGTGCGGCTGAGGGCGGAAGACGTGGAGGCTTACCGCGCGCTCGCTTCGGCACTTAAGGTGGAAAGGCGGGACGCAGGCCGGGACGATGCGGCGGAAGCGGCGCTTCGAGTTCCTTTGGCCATCATGGACACGGCAACCGAAGCCCTCCGGAAGGCGGAGGCGATCGGCCTGCGCTGTGCCAGGCACCTCCAGCCCGATGTGGCCGTCGCCGCCGAATTTTTGGGATCCGCCGTCCAAGCCGCCTATTGGATCGCCCGGGCCAATGCTCTTCTTGTGGAAAACCCCCAACGCCGAGCCCGCCTTCTCGAATCCGTGCACCAGCGCCGCAATACGGGCGCGTTTCTGTTGCGGGCGGCACGAAGGGAGCTCAGAAAGCACGGTGAAGCTTGCCGCCGATAATCTCAACGCGCTGAACTCACGGGTCGCCCAAGCCATGCGGGATCTGGACCCGGAGCCGATCCGGGATCTGGTAAAGCGCTGCGCCGGGCCCGGTGTGCACTACATCGACATCAACCCAGGTTTCCTTTCGTCGCGTTACGAAGATCGCATGGCCTTTCTGGTCGAAACGGTGGAGGAAATGACCGATTGCGGCCTTATTCTGGACAGCCCGAACCCCAAAGTGCTCGCTCGGGGCCTGGCCGCCTGCCGCCGCACCCCGATCCTGAGCGCCCTGTCCCTCGAACCGCACAAGATCGACGGCATCCTGCCCTTGGCCGCCCAATACGGAACCCCCCTGGTCGTCCTGCTCATGGACGAGCGCTCCCGTGTTCCTCTAAGCATGGACGAACGGCTCGCCCTCGCCGTGCAACTCAGGGAAAGGGCCGTGGCGGCGGGACTGGACCCGTCGCAGCTCATCTTCGATCCCGTGCTGCCCAACCTGAGCTGGCCCGATGCGGCGCAGCACCTTCGCGAAGTGGTGGGGACCGTGCGCATGCTTTCGGGATGGTCGGTCTTCGGCGAACCGGCACGCACCATGGTGGGCTTGTCCAACCTGCGAAGCGGCTTGAGGAAGAAATACCCCTTTGAAGTGGAAGCCCGCTGTTTGGCTGTGCTTGCCGGGGCGGGTTTGGAAATGGTCCTGGCGGATGTCCTCCAGCCGGGCTTCATGAGCTGTTATAGGTCTGTGGCGGAGCTTCTCTCCTCCGGGGAAGGTTGACAACACAGAGGACCGGCAATGAACACCAATCCACGGGAACAAGGTTTCGGTCGCGTCCCCATGTGCTGGGAGAGGCAGCTTCGGTCGTGTTTCTCGTCGCCTCCGTCCCGGATTTTTGTAGAGAGAGGCCGTGAGAGGATTTGAAAAGGAGGCTGCAAAAGATCAAGAGTCTCGTGCCGCAGGTCAAAAGAAACACGGCGGGTCCGGAACGCTTTGAAAAATCGCCCCGTCGCCGCCGCGTCAAAAGTTCGTGAATGAAAGCCCTGTAAAGAGAACCGCCTCAGGCAGGCTTGACGACCATGCCGGATCGGATGCAGCGCGTACAGGCTCGAACCCGCCGGATCGTCCCGTCGGCATGCACATGGCGGACACGCTGCAGGTTGGGATACCAGACCTTTTTCGTCTTGTTGTTGGCGTGGCTCACGTTATGCCCCACATGAGGGGTCTTTCCGCAGAATTGGCACGTGCGACTCATGGTGCGGTCCTTTCTTCCCGTAACGGCGTTATCTTCTCGATATCTAAGCGTTTTCTCTTTCCGCTGGACTTTTCCGTAACGAGTGGACTCTGTTAGCACAAGCCTTTTCGGAGGGCAAGGCTTTTTTGGCCCCGATCCGTGTTCTCTGAAAGGGCGGGGTCTAACGGCATCCCTTCGGCTTCGGGAAGCCTCTATGGGCCGAAGGATGGGACCTTCACCCCGCGTTTTCGCTTTGGCTTCGGAATATGCTATAAAAGGTAAAATGACGGGAAAGCCCCCTTGGGGCTTTGGACAGTGCGTGGTCACGGTAGAGGTGATGTGTGAGTGAAGAGGTTGTCACCAAACCCATTCGAGTGCTTGTGGTTTTCGGGGATTCGCAGCTTCGGCGAACCGTCAAGGCGACCCTCCGGCAGTTGGGATACGAGCGCGTCCATGCCGTGGAAAACGGCGCGGAAGCCCTGCAATGGATGGAATCCGGGGAACGGGTGGATGTGGTGGTGACGAGCCTGCACATGACCCGGATGGACGGCTTTGAACTCTTGGAGCGCCTTCGTTCCCAACCCGCCACGAAACAGGTGCCGGTCATCCTCGTGGCCGGAAAAGCCACGGAACAGTTGGTCGCCCAGGCCATCGAAACGGACGCCGACGGCTATCTGCTCATGCCCTTCACCCCCGCCGATTTGGACCGTCGCATCGAAGAACTCATGGAGCTTCGCACCAAGCCGAGTCTCTATCAGCAGCTTCTCCTTTCGGGGCAGGCCACTTTGGAGACGGCGCCCCAGGAATCACTCATGTGGTTTCGGGAGGCTGTCAACGAAAATCCGTCCAACCCCATCGGCCATTACTGGCTGGGGCTCGCCTTGGAAAAAGTGGGTTCCGTGGAAGAAGCGGAGCAGGCCTATGAGCGGGCGGTGGAGTTGAACCCACTCCATGTGAAGTCCATGGACCGCCTCAGGGAATTGTATCGAAAGAGCGGCCGCACGGAGGCTCTTTACGAAATCCTGAGCCGCCTTTACAGCGCTCGGCCCAACCGCCGGGACATAGCCCTGGAATTGGGCCCTTTGGCCATGGAGCGGGGTGATGTGGACAAGGGGACGAGGTGTTTCGAATTCGTTGTGGGGACCGTGCGGCACAATCCCAAGGCTCTGGCGGCCGTGCTGGCCCGCTTCGCCCGATTTGCGCCGCTTCGAGACGACGTGGGGAAGATGGCCGCCGGGGCTTTTGCCGAAGCCGTGGAAAAGGACCCCGAGACGGCCTATGTTCTTGCCCGGATTCTGCTCGCCTGCGGTTATGCGCCCCAAGCCCGGGACGGCTTGGTGAAGCTCCTGCGGCGGTCCAAGGAATTCCCGGCACCCTTTGTTGTCAACGTCCACCTGCTGCTGGCTCAGATCTATGAAAAGGTCGGCATCGATCGTCTGGCCCGGGAACACCGAGAAACGGCCAAGCTCATCCAGAGGTCCTGATCCCTCGGGACGGCGGCACGGCCGCCTTACCGATTGCAGGCATGGCAGCACAGGGTGATGCGGCCGTTGCCGTCCCGGCAATAAATTGTTCGCAGGGTGGCGCCGCACAGCTCGCACACCAAGGGGTCGAAGGCCCGCGTCACCGGATTCCACAAGACACTGATCCCCCGCTGCAGTTTCCGGTACTGGAGGGTCAGCATGACCTGGACCACGCCCACGAGGAGGCGCACCGCCCCCGCCGGCCGCACAGTCAGCCGTATGCTGTATTTCTGCCTCAGGTCTTCGATCTTGCGGGCCGCTTCATCGGGAAGCGCTTGGATTTTGGCGGCTCTTTCCGCCTTCTGGCTTTCTCCCAGCGTGGGGTGTTGGAGCCCCGCGATCATTTCCTTTTCCAGAGCCCGGTAATACTCGCGGGTGTTGCGCACGTCCCGATGGAGCCTTCGGGTCATGCTGTGGATAAACTCGGCCAAATCCTCCCGGGCGAGTTCTTGAGCTCGGGACAAGGCGGCTTGGGCGGCCTTGGAGACATCGGTTGGGAAGTGGGGCGGCACGTCCCCGGGTTGGAAGAAAGCGGGCTGAAACCACATCCAGTTTTCCAAAAACCCTTCGAGGACGGCTCCCGATTTTTCCTGTACGGCAACTCCCACTTGGCCTTCCTTGCGCTCGTCGCTCAGAGCCGTGTAATGAACAAAAACCACCATGTAGGTCGAACGGCTGTCCGCCGTTTGGCCCAGGCTCAGCCGGGCGTTAGGAAAGGAAAAATCCCGGGCGAGGATCTGTTCGAACCCGGCTTTTTTCAGATAGCCGGGATCGATGGCTCCGTAGACGACGGGCGGTGCGGCCGTGGCCTTGCGGATCATGCGGTCCAGAACGGGGCTTCCCAGTTGCAAGGGGATGTGTCCTTCCCCGAGGATGGTTTCTTCCGGGAGTTCCAGTTCTTCGGCGAGATCCGAAGGGAGAAGCACCTTCAAGGCGTTGCCTTCGCGTTCGGCGACGCCGCCGGCACCGTGGAAAAACCGTTGAGCAAACTCGAGGACACGTTCCAGGCCGTCCATGATCACATCCCGAAGTCGTCTTGAAAGAGGGTTTCGTCCAGGGCCTTGGTTTTTTCGTAGGCTGTGCGGGCCCTCTTGATTTGGGACGCCAAGGACTCAAAGGCTTTGTTCCGAGCCTCCTCGTCCGCATGGCTCACCCAGAGCTCGTAAACCAGTTCGGCGAATTCTTTTTCGCCCTGGAGGCGCCCAAGGATCATGTCGATTTCCCCGACGACCAGTTCGAACATGTTGATCTTGCGGTCCAGAACGTCCAGGATGCGGTCTTCGATACTCCCGGAGGCGCAGAAGTTGTAGATCTGGACGGGGTGTTGCTGGCCGATGCGGTGGATTCGGCCGATGCGCTGTTCGATTTCCATGGGGTTCCACGGCAAGTCGTAGTTGATCATGGCGTGACAGAACTGGAGGTTGTGACCTTCCCCGCCCGTGCCGGTGCTCAGGAGCACTCGCCGTCCGTTTCGGAAGGCGTCCACGGCCTGCCTTTTCTGCTCGTTGTTCATGCCCCCTTGAAAGAGCACGTGGTCCACGTGGTGCTTTTCGAACAGCTCATGCAAGGTGAGCAGGGTGGCCCGGTGGTTCACGAAAAGAATGAGGGGATCTTTGGATGCCCGCACGAGGTCCAAAACCCTGTTCGCCTTGGCGCTCTCGGTCAAGGACCGGGCTTCTTCGGCCAGTTCTCGGGCACTCCGACCGAAGCCGTTTCCCTGGTGAGCCAGGTTTTCCAGGAGGCCGGCGGCTGCGGGAGGCGAGGAGCCCACGGCTTCCAAGACCTTGCGCAGCTGTTGCTTGACAAGGGCGCTGGGGGCTTTCGCCGTCTGTTCGCGAACGAAAGCGTTCACCGCATCGTAAAAGGCCGCCTCCCTCGGAGCGGGATCGACCCGGATGGTCATGGCGAAACGGGGCGGGAGCTGGACATGGGCGACCGAGCGGGTGTTTCGCACCATCACTTCCCGAAGGAGAGACCGAAGTTTTTCCCGGTTGATGGGGTCGGAAGGGTTTCCGCGGGCGACGAACTGTTCCTTGAAGGCTTTGCGCGTTTGCAGGTGCCCGGGTTTGAGCAGGGTGACCAGGTTGTAGAGTTCTTCCAGGTTGTTTTGGACGGGGGTGGCCGTGAGCAGCAAAAGAAAGTTCTTTTTCAGGGTATTGACCAGTTTCCAGTTGACGGTCGTATGGTTCTTCAGGTGATGAGCTTCGTCCACGATGACCATGTCGTAAAAGCGGCTGGTGACGGCATCGAAATGGCGTTTGGTGCGCGCCGTCTGCAGGGACGCCAAAACAAGGGGGGAGCGCCAGAACCGGTCCGGGTCCTGCTTGAAGAGTTCATCGTTGGTGGAGACGAAATCCAAGCCGAATTTGTGCTGAAGTTCCGCCTGCCATTGATTCACCAGGGCGCTGGGCACGAGGATCAACGCCTCCTTGACCAGCCCGCGCACCATGTATTCCTTGAGGACCAAGCAGGCTTCGATGGTCTTGCCCAAGCCCACCTCGTCGGCCAAAATGGCGCGGCCTCGAAAATGCTTCATCACCTTGCGGGCCGTTTCCTGCTGGTACCAGAAGGATTCCACGCCGGCCAGGGAATTCAGGCACAGGAGCTCGTCGTAGGTGGCCTGAAAGGAGACCTGGTACGCTTCCAGGGCCACGTCCAGGACTTCCTTGGGCACTGCCGTACCCGCGGCCACAACGCGCAGGATGGGCCCAGGGTCCGCTTCCGCAAGAAGGGAAAGTTGGGGGAGGTCTTCCGGAGGTTCGGCTTCCACGGCCGAGGCCGCCTGGGTGGGAGGGGCGGATTCCGGCACGGCATTGTGGGAACTGGGCGCTTCTTCGCGCGTTGTGGATTTCAGCGGTTCTTCGGCCTTTTTTTTCTCAATGAGCGTCGAGACGGTGCTGCTCTTGAGTCTTGCGATAAGGTCGCGATCGCGTTTCGTGAGCCGACCGGCATACGCCGACCCGTTGTGTTCCAGCTCATCAAGGACCGATTTCATGAGGGCCCTGTTGACATATTCATAGGACAACCGGGCCAGTTCCAAGAGATCTTCTTTGTTTCTCAGAAGGCCGTTTTCAAACCCGTATCGAAGGGCTTCGTACAGATAGACACGCGCCTTGGTGAATCGTGCCGATGCATGAAGCATCAAGAAAAGGATATGGTTCGGGGGCAGGGACCTTCTCATTCTATCGGCGACTTTCCATGCCCGTTCGTATTGTCCCTGCATCATGTCGTTGTCGAACTCGACCTGTAGATCCCTCATGCGCGCCGCGGCGGCTTCCCGTTGTAAGGCTGCGCGGCGTTTCGCCTCTTTTTCCTTGCGTTTCCTTTTCCTTTTGAGGTCCTTGTCCACAGCCATGATGGAATCCTCTGGGTTCGGTCGCCTCGGTCCCGGCCGATCTGATGCGGTGGCGCGGTTCCCGTCCCCGGCGGGGTCGGGTCCGGCCGCACAATAAAGCATGTCCCATCCGGTCGGGCAAGGGAGTTTGGAGGCAGGATTTTACAAGCGGCGAAGCCGATCTTTCAGCGCACGGCGCCTCTCGGAGCTCAGGTCTTGATCCCTGTAGACGGCTTGATAAAAATCCCGGGAAAAACTTAGGGCCCGTTCCCGAAGGGCGGCGTCCTGGAGGGCTCGAGCCGATTCTTCCACCCCTTGCCAGTCCTTCAGTTCGTAGCCGTACCGTTTGAGTCGCCGGGCGTAGGCCGTGCGAAGGTCTCGGGCCGGGTCTTGTTTTACTCGGCGCCGCACGGCAAAGCATAAGCCTACGAAGGCCGCCGCGCCCGTCATGATTAGAACCGCCGTGCCCATTGCCTCCTTGGATGGGCCTTTGGGCTTTCGAGATAAGGAGGACGCCAAGGCGTGCGCCCGTCGGACCAGGGCCCGCTGGGTTTCCATGTCGTAGTCCACGACGATGCGGAACCACCAATAGTTGATCGTATCCATGAGAACTCGCCATCGGGCGAGAAGAGACCGGGTGTAAAGCTCAGCTGGCGTGACGGCTGCAAGCGGCGTGGGATCCAGGCGCACCCACCCCGTTGCTTCCAGGTACACTTCCGCCCACACATGGGCGTGCTTTTGCAAGACGAGATAGTATCCTCCCGCCTGGTTGTAATAGCCTCCCCGGTATCCCCCCACAAGTCGGGCGGGAATTCCGCAAAAGCGCGCCAAGACGGCCAGGGCCGAGGCGAAATACTCACAGTTTCCCCTCCGGTTTTGAAGCAGAAAGTCTTCCAGATCGCTCGGCAGATTTTCCAGGGCATACTGAAACCGCGGAGGCTGTAGGAACTCTAAGATGGCGCGAATTCGTTCCCCAGGGGAAGGGATACCTTTCCAGGGTCGAGCCAGTTCCGAGATGCGAGGCGACAGAGCAGGCGGTAGATGGAGCAGGTCCGGGTCCGGGGGATCCTCTTCCACGAAGGGCGTAGGCGGCCGGGACCAGACTTCGTAGCGCGTTTTCTTGAAAATGGGTGAAAAAACCCGAAACGTCCCGTCCTCGGTTCCCCGCACCGGGATCCGTTCGATGGAAACGGGCCGATCCAAACCGAACAAGACATCCATGCCGAAGGGTTCCATGAAGATGACCTGGTGCACATCGCCGGTCTTCACAGATTTAGATGGATTGAAACCGAATCGGTGGGAAGGGCTCCATGCGGTGCCGTCGAAACGGTCCAGCACGAGGCCCCGCCAGTAGAGATCCTTTTCGGGCAGCGGGGCCGTTTGAGCGCGGAAGACCGCGGCGGCGTCTTCCTGGATGGCCGTGACCTCACCGAGACGCACGGTTTCCGAAAAGCCCGTCCGCCCGGCTCCGGCTTTTCCGAACGCCGTAAGGAGATTGAGCAGAGGGAAGTTCGTTCTCGGAAGGATGACAAAAAGGATCAAAGCCACGGGAACCGTCAGCCCTCCCATGGCCGCGGCCGTGAAAGCCAGTTGGGTAAAAGCTCGGCGGGGAAGTTGCCCTTCGGGCTCGGCGGCCTCCACGGTGAGCAGCAGTAGGGACAGGGTCAGGAAAAAGGCCAGGGGGATGAGGTAGAAGAGAAAGGAAATGCTGAGCGAAAGGAGGCCGAACCCGAGGAGCAAGAAGAGGCACAGGAGAAAGATCTGTAGGTAATCGCGGCCCAAGCGGGCTTCCAGGAGTTTCACGCCGAGAAGCACAAGGACGCCGTCCACCAGCGGTTCCACGAGAAGATCGGGGCGGATGCGGGAAAGGGAGAGGATCATGACGGCCACGGCAAGGCCGTTGAGAAGATTTCGGGAAAGAGGAAAGGGCCGCAGGAAGTGGCGGAGCGCCGACAAAGCGGCCAGGCCGAGAAAGGTAGCGTGGGCGCCCGGGTGAACAAAGGAAAAGACGGCCCCGTAGCTCAACGCGGCGGAAAGATAGGTCACCGATAAAAGAGCGGTTCTAGTCTTCACCGTAGAGGGCCAAAACCTTCAGGAGTTTTCTTTTGTGATGGAGCGAAGCCGCCGGTTCGTAGCGCTGAGCGCCGGCCACCAGGCCAACGGCCGTTCCACGCCGGACCGCCGCGTTGATGACGAAAGCCGCGCAGGAAAGGGCTTTTTCCACACCCAGGCCCCGCAGCTGATCCAGATCCACCATGACGCTGTCCCGGGCCGCCGTTGAAAATTCCTTGGTGAGCCATCGTCCCGTTCGGGCCGAAGACTTCCAGTGGATCTTCTTGAGCGGGTCGCCCGCCTGGTATTCCCGGATGCTGCGCAAATCATGATCTTCCAACCCGCGATGTTCGGATGCGGTCTCTTCGCCTTTCGTCGGCCGGTGGGTAGGGGGAGGAGGCAAGGTGCAGGGTGTGGGTTTGGGGAAAACAAGCACCGGCGGGATGGGATCCGCCGGTCGGATTCGAATGAAGAAGCCGAACGGGAAGGGCGAGGCTACCCAGACCGGGATGGGGGGGCTGAGGCCCCTTCGGGCGAAACGGATGGGGATCGTACGGGTGGCTTCCCCTGACCGGTCCACATAGGCAAAGGAGACCTCATCATCCGGCCCCACGTGCACCGAAATGAGAAACACGGGAAGAAACCGCCGGCGGTTGCGCACATGCACAACCACGGGGGCCGGGCTTTCGGCGTAGATTTCATCGGGAAGAGCGATTCGAACCTGCACGGCTTCCAGATTGGCCTTTCCCGCGATTCCGGAAATGAGCATGAAGCCCAGCAGAACGGACGTGATGACGTAAACGAGGTTGTTGGCCGTGTTCACGGCGGCGAAACCCACCGCCACGGTCAGCACCACGTAAATCCAGCCGGCCGCCGTGATATGAATCACGCGGGAACGGGAACCTTTTCCAGCATCGATCGGACGATCTCCTTCTTGTCCGCTGAAGCGTATTCGTCCCGGAAGAAGACCCGGTGCGGGATGACGTAGGGGGCCACCGCCTTGACGTCTTCCGGGATCACGTAATCGCGCCCTTCCATGAAGGCGTGGGCTCGAGACGTGTGAAGCAGGGCCAGGGACCCCCGGGTGGAAAGCCCGGCCGTCAAGTATTCCGAGCGGCGCGTTTCTTCGATGAGCCGCATGATGTAGTCCAGAATGGGTTCCGAGGTGATGACGCGTTCCCGAATGAAACTTTGAATTTTGAGCACCGTATCCTGGTCCACCACGGGGTCAAGGTTGTAGAGTTCGCGGCGTTTGCTGCCGCCGCGCAAGATTTCCAGTTCCGCTTCCCGACTGGGATAGCCGATCCGGATCCGCATCATGAACCGGTCCATCTGAGATTCGGGAAGGGGAAAGGTGCCGAACTGTTCCGCCGGGTTTTGTGTGGCGATGACGAAGAAGGGTTTGGGAAGGTCCATGGTGCGCCCTTCCAGGGTGACCTGCTTTTCCCCCATGGCCTCCAGCAGGGCGCTTTGGGTCTTGGGGGTCGCCCGGTTGATTTCATCAACCAAGATGATGTTATGGAAAATGGGGCCTGGATGAAATTCGAAGACGCCGGAACTCTTGTTGAAGATGGACAATCCCGTGATGTCCGTGGGCAAGAGGTCGCTCGTGCATTGGATGCGCCCGAAGGAGAGGCCGAGGACCTTGGCGAGCCCGATGGCCAGGGTGGTTTTGCCCAACCCGGGTAGGTCTTCGATGAGGAGATGGCCGCGCGAGAAAAAGCAGATAAAAGCGAGGCGCAAGGGTTTTTCCTTGCCGTGCAGGTAGCGGCCCAGGGTACGGGTCGCCTGGGCGATGGCCGCGTGGGCCCGTTCCATGTCCTCATGGGGGAAAAGGGCCTGGCCGGGGGTGGCGTCCAAGGCAGAGTCAGCGACCTTGTGCACGGTTTTCCTTGGGGTGGTGTTGGGGGTCGCTTCGCTCACCCCAACCTACGGGTGGCGTTGGTTGGGACGGCGGCGCTAGAGCAGCCGTACCGGCGGATCCTCAGGGTCGCGCGCCGTGATTTCGCCGATCCGATAGGCCTTGTATCCCATGGCCGCCAAGCGGCCCAGGATGTCGTCCGAATCCGATGCGGCCACGACCATGACGTACCCGATGCCGCAGTTGAAGACATGGTACATTTCCTCTCGAGACACTTTCCCGGCTTCCTGGAGAAAGCGGAAAACAGGCGGCAACTCCCACGAGGACCTGTCGATCACGGCCTGGCACTGCTTGGGAAGGATCCGCGACACGTTGTCCGGAAATCCTCCTCCCGTAATATGCGCCATGCCGGCGACTTGGAATTGGCGGATGATGCGCAGCACCGCGTCGACGTAAATCCGCGTGGGTTCCAGGAGTTCTTCGGCCACCGTGCGGCCGCATTCCTCCAGGTAGCTGTCCGGCTTCAAACGCAGCTCATCGAAGACGATCCGCCGCACCAGGCTGTATCCGTTGGAATGGAGGCCGCTGGAAGCCAGCCCGATGATCTGGTGGCCGACCCGGATGGTGGTGCCGTCGATGATATCGGGGTTGTCCACGATTCCCACGGCGAAGCCGGCCATGTCGTATTCGTTTTGCCCGTAAAACCCCGGCATTTCCGCCGTTTCCCCGCCGATGAGGGAACAGTTGGCCTGCTTGCACCCCTCCACGATTCCGCGAATGATGGCCTCCACCAGGTCCAACCGGATGGATCCCATGGCCAGGTAATCGAGAAAAAACAACGGGCGGGCTCCTTGCACGACGATGTCGTTGACGCACATGGCCACGAGATCGATGCCCACGGTGTCGTGCTTATCCGCCCAGACGGCCACCTTGAGCTTGGTGCCCACGCCGTCCGTGGAAGAAACCAAAACGGGGCTTTTCATTTGCGTGCAGTCCACGCTGTAAAGGCCGCCGAATCCCCCGATGTCGGTGATCACGTTGGCATGGAACGTGGTCTGCACCAAGGGGCGGATTCGGGAAACCAGCGTGTTGGCTTTCTCCAGGTCGACTCCGGCATCTCGATAGCGCGATTCGTCCGCCATAGGTTGAGGGTCCCCGTTGGGTTAGAGGTTTGGCATCCATGGCTTTGGAACGGACAAGGGTGAGCCCGGCACCGGCTTGGGATTCTAAGGCGCGGCCTCCACCCGTGTCAATCGGCCGAATGGGCGGCTCCTGCAATCGCGGTTTCCAGCCATGCCGAGAGAGCCCGGTCCAGAAGCACTTGGGCGCGACGGATATCCAGCCGGTATTTTTCCGGAATAAAGCACAGATCCACCGTCCAGATGCCCCGTACCCGATCGAGAAATGGCGATCGCTCGAGGAGGCTTTCGGGCGCATGGGCGAGATAGCTCATGACCGCGTTGAGGATGGGCTTGCAGCTCTTGATCTTGGCGTTTTGCACGCAATAGTTGTTGGCGAGAAAGCGGGGTTTCTCAAAGGGTAGACCGCCCCGGGACGCTTCTTCTAAAACGCCGTCTTGGAGAAGCCAGAAAAACGGCGCCACGACAGCCAAGCCGGCGGAAACTTCCGTTCGTCCCATCCGCTCACAGAGGGAAAGCAGGATGTCTTTGAGCTTCTCTCGATTCGGGTCCATGTCCAAAACGGGCACGGGCCCCAAGGATCGTTCCAACGGCTCGCGCACCGCCTCGGCGCACGGAGCGGCGCACACCACGGCGAGTTTGCGGCCGGCGTGCGCGGCAATGGCCTTGAGGGCTTCCACGGGAAGTTCCGTCGGATCCTTGATGACGAGCACGGTCAGGCCCAAACCGCCGTGCTGTTGAACCGGCTCGAGGGCCGTGCGCACTCTTTGGGCGTCGGGCAGAAGGCACTGGGCGATGCCGTCCAGGTCGTCCTTTTCGATAAAGGCCACTTCCGCGGCCTGGACCACATGGTCCACGGCCACCACCTGAAGAATATGCCTATGGTAATCGAAGGGCGTGTGAGGCACGGCCCATTCTTCGTAGGTCAAGATCTGCAGTTCGGTTTTCAGAGCCTGGGGCAGCCGTTCGATGCTGTCTTCCCCGCGCAGGTTTTGCTTCGGGACGATGCACGTGGTGCACCCCGCATCGGCGGCGGCTTCCAGCTTGATGGCGATGCCGCCCACGGCGGTGATCCGCCCGTGGGTGTCGATCTCTCCCGTCATGGCCACGTCCCGGCGGATGGGTTTGCCGGACAAGGCGGAAGCCAGGGCCAGCGCGATGGCGCCCCCCGCGGAAGGGCCGTCCTTTTGGGTTGAGCCGCCCATGAAGTGGAGGTGGATCGGCGAAGAGACATGGCGGGCGTCGATCTGAAGCCCTTCGGCGCACTGAAGGATACCGGTCATGGCCACCTTGCGGCTTTCGTCCATCACCTTCTGGATGTTTCCCGTGGCATGAACCAGGCTCATGTACCCTGCCGGGCTTTCCAGGGGAATTTCCGCACCGAACCGGATGGGCGTCGCCTGGATGGGGATGACCGATCCTACCCCCAGTTCCACATTGACCCCCAAGGCAAGGATTTCTCCCACGCGGTCTTCGTCGCTGATCTTCCAGGGCCGGATGGGCGCATCCAAGTATTCCTTGATTTTTTGGCGGGTGATCCATACCGGCTTCGGAGCGCCGTTGACCAGTTCTTTTCTCTGGATTCGGAAAAAGAGCGTGCGCAGGATGCGCTCCAAGTCCCGCACGCCCGCTTCGTAGGTGTATTCCCGAACCAGGTGGCGCAGCAGGTCCTGCTCCTCGTCGGGAGGAAAGGCGATGTCGGTTTCCCGAATATCGTAGCGGGCTCTTAACCGGTCGATGAGATGATATCGGGCGATGGCCACTTTCTCTTCCACGCTGTATCGATCCAAGAAGACGATTTCGCAGCGATTTGCCACCGCAGGGGGGACGGTTTCCAGGGTGTTGGCCGTTAGGATGAAATGGCAGTTGCTCAGGTCGATGTCCACCGTCGTCTGCGTATACTTGTCATGGAAGAGGTGGTTTTGTTCCGGGTCGAGGATTTCCAGCAGGGTGGCGATGGCGAACTTTTCGGTCTTATCGGCTTCGTCCAGGATGAACATGCCGTTCATGCAGCCCATCTTGATCAGCCCTTGGACGATGGCTCCCGGCTTGGACCCCTCGTAGGTGAACCCATGGCCGCGAAGATCCGATTCGTCCCGCATGCCGCCCAGAGAGATCTTGTGGTAGGGAATGCCCAGGTTCTGCGCGATGGATATGGCCAAGGATGTTTTCCCCACACCCGGAGGGCCCACAAAGAGAAAAGAACTTCCGGTGCGTTGCCAACTTTCGGCTCGGGACGGATCGAACCGGCGGTATCGGCGGATGAGGTTCGTAAAGAAGTCGCACACCATCTCCTTCGGGCGATCCAGCCCGTAATGCGTCCGATGGAGCCCCTCTTCGAAATCCTTCACGGTCACCTTGATGGGTTTGAGTTTTTTCCAAGGGATGGCAAGGAGCGTTTCGATGAGTTCGCTGTATTTGGCGCCGCTGTGTCCTACGGCGAGGGTTTTGTTCTTTTCGATGATTTCGATGACCTGAGGGGGATAGGAGGGATCGGTTTTGGCTTCCTCGATGCGGTCCTTGAGACTCTTGACGACCACGGACGGCTTGGGGGCTTCGGGGGGCTTGGAAGGCACCGCCTTGGGGATCGGCCCGGGTTTTTGCAGGAACATTTTGCAGTGCGTGGCAAAGAGCCCGAAAAGGGCGTCGTCGTCCTTGCGTTCCACCTCTTCTTGAGGGACGCCCAGTTCGTGGAACAAACCCCAGAGGCCCCAACGGTCTCGGAAGGCCATGAGGGTTTTCGGGGCATCGACGGGATCCGCTTCCAAGATCTTGTCGAAACCGTAAAAGAGTTTGTGCAAGAAGGCCGTGCGTTGTACGAGGGACAAAAGGGTCTGGCGGCTGCGGTTCCAGCATTCCCCCAGAGCCTGGACTCGGCAGTCGGCATCCAAGCCGATGAGCACTTGGGCGAAAAGCTCTTCGCCCACATCGGCGAGCCACGAACAGGCCCTGAGAGCCATGCGGTAGACCACGGATTCGATGGGAGAGCCTTTGGCCGCCGCATCGAAAAGACTCAAATAGTCCGCGCCCTTGATTCCCACCATCTCGTCGCCCAGGATGTGCACCAGGAGGCGATAGAACGTGGGATCGTCTTCCGCCTTTTCCAGGGCGAAAGCCACGTCGGCTTCGATCACAGCCGTTTCCCCGGTCTTGGGGTATAGAAGGTGTTCCATCTGGTGCCTGAGGAGGAATTCGGCAAAAGCCAAAGCCCGGCGTTCCTCGTCGGTGCCTTCCGTGACCAAACCCTTGGAATCGGTCGGGAGCACGAAGGCCAAGTAGTCGAACAGCCGCTCATGCACGGCAATAACCCATTGCTCCTCGCGCCGAAAGAGAAGACTCAGGGGGGCGATGACACGCTGGTCGTCTTCCAGGCGTTCGATGCGCGTGCGGTCCATAACCAGGGCGCTGTGCCGGGGGTCCGTGCCGCGTCGCGTCCGGAAATGGGGGACGACCCGCCCTTCCAGGATGGTTTTCAAAACCCCAATGACTCGGGCGATGTCTTCGTCTTCAGGGTAAGGCAACCCCTCGAGCACCTGTCGGTCAAAGGTCACCGGAAACATGACGCCTCCTCATGGGCTTACTGGACCACCCAGACCGTGCATTCCCGGGCTTCTCGAATGATTTTGCTGGAAACACTGCCGAAAAGGAACTCTTCGCGTTTGCTCATGCCGCGCCGCCCTACCACCACCGTGTGATACCCGCCCCGCCTCTGCTCATCCAGGAGAGCGCTCGAAACATTCTCGCCCGGGTCGCACACCTGGATTTTCAAAGCGATGCGATCCGGCGGGACGCCGATTTCCGCAAGGCGCGCCGCCATGGCTTCCAGTTGCCGGTGCGCACGGCGGTGTCTCTTGTCCAGCTCTTGTTCTCTTTGGGCCGCGTCCGGGTAGATGTCGGGCTGGGGGCCGACCAAAACATGAAAGAGGGTGATGGCGGCGTCATCGTGGGGCCGGAGCATGGCACCCACGTAGTCCACCGCTCTTTGGGCGTTGGCCGAACAATCGATTCCCACAAGGATCCTATGACCCATAGGGCACCTCCCACAGAAACGATCGAAAGGCAATCTCCAGGTCCTCGATGAATTCGTGGGCCGATTCGTAAAAGACCTCCGCCCCGGCGGCGAAATGCATGAGCACCTTGTTCAAGGTTTCCCGGACGTAGGGGAAAATCTTTTTAAGGTTCATCAGGCGGTTGGGGAAGAAGAGAGAAAAGTCTTCCTCGCGCAGATCCGAAAGCACGCTGTGAAAGGCCGATCGGGAGGATTTAAGATCATGAAGGGTGTGGAATCCTTTGCCCGCCGCAAACAGGAGGATGTTTCCCAGCCCGAAAAGATCCACGCCGTAAGGCTGACCCGGCCATTCGTAAGTGTAGTCGAAGTCGATCCAGCGGTAGCGCCCGCCGTCGTGCTCGATGAGGAGGTGATCGTTCCGGATGTCCCCGTGGATTTCCCCCATCTGGTGCAGGTCCTTGATGGCGTAGAAAGCCTTCATGAGGTTGGAAAAGATGCCGGGAAACACTTCGTAGTAGTACGTCTCGTGGTCCATTTCCAGTGAGTGGATCAAGTCGTAGAAGGTCTTTGCCGCAATGCGTTCGATGACCCGCACGGGATTTCCCGCATCGTCGTAAAGCGTGTGGCCTTGCATGAACCGCGTGTCGCCCGCCGTGCGTTCCAGGATCCTGGATTCCTTGTGGGGACTGCGAAAGCACCGGATGCGTTCCTCGCCGAGGTGCATGAAGAAGGATTCAAAGAAGGCGAGCTTGAGAATTTTTGAGGTGCCGTCGTGGAGGTCGATGACACGCTTGACCCAGAACTTGGGTTCTCCGTCCAAGCCGAACCGGCCTTCGAATTCTTCCCCTTTGACGTAAAACAGCCGGCCTTCCACCGCAATGCAGTCGCCGGCCTTGATGTCCATGAACTGGGTGGTGTCCGTGTGGATGCGGATCTTTTCAGGAACGGCAAAAGGCGTGTGGGAGCGAATGAGATCGCGCACGTGGGCGGGGAACATGGGCGTCGGGGTCCTTTCTGCGTTTCGTTAGCCGGGGAACGACTCCCGCTTGAGCACGGCTCGAGCGGCCAGCATGCCGCTTACGGACGCCTGCAGGAGCCCTCGGGTGATGCCCGCGCCGTCGCCTGCGGCGAACAGGTTGCGCACGGGGGTTTCCAAATCTTCACTGAGCTGGATGCGGTGGGAATAGAACTTGACTTCGACGCCGTAGAGCAGCGTATGACGCGACGCGGTTCCCGGGGCGATCTTGTCCAGCGCGTGCAGCATTTCCACAATACCCAACAAGTGGCGATAGGGGAACACGTAGCTCAAATCCCCGGGAACGGCTTCGGGCAGGGTCGGGCGCGTGAGGCATCGGGCGAGTCGCTCCCGGGTGCTTCGGCGTCCCGCCATGAGGTCTCCCAGGCGCTGGACAATAACGCCCTTACCCAGCAGGTTAGCGAGCCTCGCGATATAGCGCCCGTACGCGATGGGATCATCGAAGGGTTCCGTAAACGCGCTGCTCACCAGCAGGGCGAAGTTGGTGTTGGAGGTTTTCTTCCCGGCGTAGCTATGGCCGTTGACGGTAATCATGGAGCCGTTGCGTTCTTGAACGACCTCTCCGTACGGGTTCATGCAGAAGGTGCGTACTTTGTCGTCGAAGGTTTTGGTGTAGTAGACGAGTTTGGATTCGTAAGTGATGTCCGTGATTTCCTTGAAAACCACGGCGGGCAGTTCCACGCGCACGCCGATATCCACGGGACTTGCCCGGCTCGGAATCCCAAGGTTTCGAGCCTGCTCCTTCATCCACGGGGCGCCGGATCGGCCCGGGGCGGCGATGACGTACCGGCACCGGACCACCCTCCCGTCGGAAAGTTCCACGGCGCGCACCGCACCCTCATCCGCCAGGATTTTCACGGCCTGGCAATTGGTGCGAATGTCCACGGACCGCCCGACCGCTTCTTTAAGCCGTTCCAGGACCACGAGGCAATTTTCCGTCCCGATATGCCGCACGGTCATGGGGATGAGTTCCAAATCGGCGAGTCGGGCCCGGTCGGCGAGGGCTTCGATTTCCGGCGTCATGCCGCCGTAGAGGCGGTCGGGAGCCCCGAACCGCACGTAAATCCCGTCGGCTTCGGCCATGAGGTCCTTGAGCGCCGCAATGCCCACAAGGTCGCCGAGAAAGCCGCCCACCTCGGGCGACAGGGTGAGCTTGCCGTCGCTGAAAGCGCCTGCTCCGCCCCAGCCGCAGAGCATGTCATTGGCCCCGTGGCGCTTGCGGTCCTTGATGTCCTTGCCTTGTTCCACGAGAAGAACCGGGGACAGGCCCGCTTCGGAGAGCGTCAGGGCGGCGAAGATGCCCGCCGGGCCCGCTCCGATGATGACCACCTTGTAATCCATCGCCGCACTGTCCTTTCAGGCCGCTTCGGTCTTGATTCCGCATGGATTGCCTTCAGACTATCAAAGGAGAAAACGCGCGGCCAAGGTATTTCTTCCATTCTTCCGGCCGACAATCCGATTGACAGAACCAGGAGGTCTATTAGAAAGCATGAGGCGGCCGAAAGGACGGAGCAGAAAGGCGTGCGGGAAAAGAACCAAGACCTTGGGAAAGAAACAGCGAGGCGAAAGCGGCTGCGCACGGGATTCAGCACGGGAACCGCCATGACCGCGGCGGCCCGTGCGGCCCTGCGAACTGTCCTCACGGGGGAAGCCCCGTCGTGGATCGCCGTTCGCCTGCCTGTCGGCTATTATTTGGCCGTGCCCGCGACGATCCTCGAGGCCACGGGGCTGCAAGCCCGAGCCCAGGTCATCAAGGACGCCGGGGACGACCCGGACGTGACGCATCGGGCGGCCATCCACGTCCGAGTGGCGATCACAGCCACAGACCCGAATGGAGGGGAAGATGCCTGCGCGCACCCTCAGGAATCTTCAGGCGGGGACACGGGGGCGGGAATCCGCCTTTATGCGGGACCCGGCGTGGGCGTGGTGACCAAGCCGGGCCTTCCGGTCCCCGTGGGAGAAGTCGCGGTCAATCCCGTGCCGCGGCAGATGCTCGCGGAAAACATGGCCGAAGAACTGAAGCGGTGGGCTCGGGCGCTGCCTCCGGAAGGCCTCCGAATGGCCGATCTTTCCCAATTCGGGTTTGGCGCGTTGGGCCAAAAACACTCCATCCGGCTGGCGCTCCCGCACATTCCGGGGCTTTCGGAGCCCGTGGTCCTCCACGTGATGGTTTCCATCCCGCAAGGGGAAGAGCTCGCCCGCCGCACCCTCAACCCGCGCTTGGGCATCCAGGGGGGATTGTCGATTTTAGGCACCACAGGGCTTGTGAGGCCTCTTTCCCACGAGGCGTACGAAGAAACCATCGCGGCGGCGCTGGCCGTCGCCAAGGCCGGCGGATGCCGAACCGTGGTGCTCAGCACGGGAGGCAAGAGCGAAAAACTCGCCCGAAAAATCCTTGGCGACGAACCCAATGAAGCCTTCGTGCAGATCGCCGATTTTTTCGCCTTCGCCGTGAGGCAGGCGGCCCGATTGGCGTTCGACACCGTGGTGCACAGCGTCTTTTTCGGAAAAGCCGTGAAGATGGCTTCCGGTTTGCCGTACACGCACGCTCACAAAGCCGCCATGGACTTGAAGGTCCTGGTTCGATGCGGGGATCGGGTCGGGTTGGAGCGTTGGATTCTGGAAAGGATCGCTCAAGCCAATACGGCCCGGCACGCTTTGGAAATCCTTCTCGAAAACGGGGCTCGGGACGTGGCCGGTGCCGTGGCCGAAGAAGCCCTAAGTTGGTCGCGCCGGTTTGCCGGAACGGGCGTGCGCCGCCTGAGGCTCCTTCTTTTCGACTATGAGGGGCGGATCCTGGCCGATACGACGCAGGAGAGCGGCCCTGAGGAGCACAGGGGATGAGGCCGGATCCGGAAAAATGGACGCCGCCTTTGATCGCCGTTGTGGGGATCGGCACCGGGGGCGGCATCTTAACCGTGGAAGCCCTCCGGTGGATCGAACGGGCTGAGGTGCTCGCGGGCGGGATCCGGCACTTGGATTTTTTCCGCGATCATCCGGGAGAAAGGATTTCCGTTCGCGGACCGCTGGAAGCCGTCCTGGAAGCCGTCGATGCCGCATCCGTCCGACGACGCGTCGCGGTTCTGGCTTCTGGAGATCCATTGTTTTTCGGGATCGGCAGAGCGCTGTCGGCCAGGTTTCCCCGCGAGCGATTGTACTTCATTCCAGGGCCCACATCCGTCCAAGCCCTTTGCGCCGCTTTGGGCCGATCCTGGGACGATGTGCAGGTATTCAGCCTCCACGGCCGCGACCCTTCCTTTGAATGGATGTGGTATCTGCGCCAGGGCCGTGCCGTGGCTTTCCTCACGGACAAAGAGCACCCTCCCGGGTGGATCGCCGCCCGGTTGCACCAAGCCGGCTTCGAGGACCACCTGGTCTACGTCGGCGAAGATTTGGGACTGCCGGCTGAAAGGATCACCGTCTGGACGCCCGAGGAAGCTTCCGGCAAGGATTTCTCTCCGCTCAACGTTGTCCTTGTGACTCCGCCTCAAAACGCTTCACCTTTCGGGGCAGCCTTCGACGGCGGTTTACCGGCCCGGCCCTCCAAGGATGCGCGACCGGCCCCGGACGACGCCGATTTCCTTCACCGGGAAGGGCTCATCACCAAGAAGGAAGTGCGCAGCGTGGCCGTGTCTTTACTCCGACTCGCGCCCGGTCATGTCTTCTGGGATCTCGGGGCGGGAAGCGGGGCCGTCTCCGTGGAAGCGGCCTTGCTGTGCCCGTTGCGGAGCGCCTGGGCTGTGGAAAAGGTCCGGGAAAGAGCGGAGGACATCCGGGCCAACGTGCGGCGGTTTCGCTGCGGAGAAATTCACGTGGTGGTTGATGACGCCCTGAAGGCCGCTTCCTCCCTGCCCGCTCCGAATCGCGTCTTCGTGGGGGGCTCGGGGGGCGCTCTGGGTCCCCTTCTCCAAGCGATATGGGCACGGTTGGCTCCCTTCGGCCGGGTTGTCGTCTCCGCCGTGACGGTGCGCACCCTTGCCGAGGTTGAGGCTTTTGCGGCATTGGAAAACGTGCGCCTGGAAGCGGTCCAGGTGCAGGTGAGCCGAGGGATACCCATCGGGTCGAGCCTGCGGTTCGAGGCTTTGAATCCCGTGTTTCTGTGCGCCATGGAAAAGAGCGGCCCGTGAGCCTTGGGATATCCATGGCCGCCCGATGCCAATGGAGCCAATGAGTGGAGAATTAAGAATAGAGGATTTGGGAAACTCAAGTGCAGGGTGTGAAAAGGCCGGAGTATCATGGCTTGTTGCCTTGACAAGACCACGAACCATGAGAGTTCGGCGCTCCAACCCACCCGCCGGTGGGATATCCACGGGCGGTTTGACAGTGTCCCTTAACTTTGGCGAGGAATCTGCATGCCCCCCAACGCCGACCCGCCGCAACCGCAAACCAAGAAAACGAGCCCCGAAAATCCTTCCTGCCTCGTGGCTTTCGTCGGAGCCGGCCCCGGAGACCCGGAACTCATCACGGTCAAGGGGCAAAGGCTTCTTCGGGAAGCGGACCGTGTGATCTACGCCGGCTCCTTGGTTCCGCCAAGCCTTCTCGGCCTGTGCAAACCGGAAGCGATGCTCACGGACAGCGCCTCCATGACGTTGGAGGAAACCCACGCCGCCATTATGGAAGGGGTGCGCCGCGGGGAACGGGTGGTTCGACTCCATACGGGAGACCCCAGCCTCTACGGCGCCATCCACGAACAGATGGATCTCCTGGATCGGGAAGGGGTGGCCTACGAAGTGGTGCCCGGTGTGTCGGCGGTTTTCGCCGCCGCGGCCGAACTCCAATGCCAGCTGACGCTTCCCCAGGTGTCCCAGACGGTCATCATCACCCGGGCGGCTGGAAAGACGCCGGTTCCCGACCGGGAATCCTTGGAAAGATTGGCGGCTCACGGCGCTACGCTCATTATTTACCTCAGCGTGCAGGTGATTGATGACGTGGTCCGAGCGCTGGGCACCGCCTACGGACCGAAGACTCCCGTGGTGGTGGCCTATCGCGTCGGCTGGCCCGATGAGCGGATCGTGCGGGGGACCCTGGAGGACATCGCTCAGCGGGTCCGCACGGCTGGCATCCGACGCCAAGCGCTCATCATGGTCGGCGACGTGTTTGAACAAACTCGGCGGCCGGTGCGCTCCCGCCTTTACGACGGGTCCTTCGCCCATGGTTTTCGTTCCGCCCGATCCTGATCTCCCGCACCCCATCGCGGTCATCTCCGTGACGCGACAAGGGACGGCGCTTGCCTTGAGGCTCACGGCCGCGCTCCCGAACTGTTCGGCTTATGTTCCGGCTCGGCATGCATTCGCCGTCGCCATGGGCGGAAAACCTTACGATCGGCTTCGCGACCTTTTTGCGCGGCTGTGGCTGGAAAATCGAGCTCTGGTATGCATCATGGCCGCCGGCATCGTCGTTCGGTGTATCGCGCCTTTGATCCGGTCCAAGACCCGGGATCCCGCCGTCGTGGTCGTGGACGAACGAGGGTCATACGCCGTCAGTTTGCTTTCGGGCCATCTCGGAGGCGCCAACCGGCTGGCTCAAATCGTCGCCGACCTTCTGGGAGGCCGGGCGGTGATCACCACGGGGTCCGATGTGTCGCGAAAACCCGCCGTGGACACCATGGCCGCTTCAGCGGGTCTCGTCATGGAAGACATGACCTGGGCGGCTCGAGTGACAACGGCCGTCTTGGACGACGAACCCTTCTGGGTGTACGATCCCGACGGCCATCTGGCCAACTACCGTGAAAGCCTTCCCAGTGCCCTGTGGATTGCGGATGTGGTGCCGCACCCCGACGAGCATCCTTTGGAGGCCTTGGAGGGCGGTCTTTGGGATGCCGCCGCCCGCGCTGCGGGAATGGATCTTCGAAAGGTTCCAGGCCTTTGGGTTTCCGAGCGCATAAAACCCGACCCATATCCGGCCGTGGTGCTCCGGCCCCGGTGCCTCACCGTCGGGATCGGCTGCAATCGAAAGACACCCGCGTGGGAAATCGTCCAAGCGGTGCGCGACGTGTTTTACCGCAATCGGCTGGCCCCGAATTCCATTCGGACTGTGGCCAGTGTGGATGTCAAAGAGGACGAAGCCGGGCTGCGGGAAGCCGCCCGAAGGCTTGAGGTCCCGATTGTTTTCTTTTCCAGGAAATCCTTGCAGGGGCAGCGGGTTCCCAATCCGTCGCCCATGGTGCACCGGCACATAGGAGTGTCCAGCGTATGCGAAGCCGCAGCCCTCATGGCGGCCTGGAACGGCCGCTTGATCGTGGAAAAACAGAAAACCCCCAACGTGACCGTGGCCGTGGCCAAGGACGGCTCTGGATCGTGAGCCTCGGGCCGGGCTCCTCGGAACACCTCACGCCGAGGGCCGCAGCAGCCCTGAGCGAAGCCGAGGTCGTCGTCGGCTACAAGACCTACGTCGGGCTCGTCTCAGATCTCATTCAGGGAAAGGAAATTCGCTCCAGCGGCATGCGAAAGGAAATGGACCGATGCCGGGAAGCTCTGGAGCTGGCCCTGCAAGGCCGACGTGTGGCCTTGGTTTCCGGGGGGGATGCGGGGATTTACGGCATGGCGGGCCTCGTGTTCGATCTGTGTCGAGCCCAGGGGGTCGCCGTCCGGGACGGCCGAGGGGATACGGAGGATTGTTCCGAGGCTTTGCCCGTGGAGGTGATTCCAGGGGTGGCGGCCTTCAACGCCGCGGCCTCCCTTCTCGGAGCGCCTCTCATGCACGATTTTGCGGCGGTGAGCCTAAGCGATCATCTGACGCCGTGGGACGTCATCGAAAGGCGCCTGGAAGCGGCGGCCGAGGCCGATTTCGTCATCGCCGTCTACAACCCGCGAAGCGCCACCCGGCCCGACGGCCTGGATCGCGCCCGTTCCATCCTGCTGCGGCATCGGCCGGGGGACACTCCCGTGGGAGTGGTCCATAAAGCCATGCGGGACGGGCAGCGGCGCCTGCTGACCACCTTGGCGGGCCTGGACCCGGAAGATGTGGACATGCAGACGGTTCTTCTCGTGGGCAACAGCCGCACCTATGTCTGGAACGGCTGGATGGTCACTCCCCGCGGCTACCTGGACAAGTATGGGAGCTAAGAAAAACTCGAAGCTTCGGTCTCGACAATGTGCCGAATGGATTCCTCGAGGACTGCCAGCTTCTCGGGGCCCAACTTGAGGGCTCGAGCGCTTGGTACTGGCGCAAGATCTAAATCGGGCCGCTTGGTCGGTCCCAGTTCCAGCTTGTGGCAGAAGGCGTTGGCCAAATGCACGATCACCGTCAGAGCCGGCATGAACTTGGCGGCTCCCGGCCGATGGTGACACCCGATGGCCTCGACGATTTCTTCGGGAAAACGCCATTTTGCCGCAAGCAAGCGCCCGACCTCGGCATGATCGAAACCAAAGGCATCCTTTTCGAGGGCGGGGAAAGATAAGTCCGGGTCGTTATAAACGTCCTGGATGATGCGGCGCATGGGTTCGGGATGGTGCGTCAAGAGGATCATCTTGCCCACGTCGTGAAGCAATCCGGCCAGAAAGCATTCTTCCGCCCGTGAAAAGCGCAAGCTGACCGCCAGCGTTCGAGCCGCCAGGCCGCACCCTACGGCGTGCTCCCACAAGAGTTTTTCCGTAAGGCCGAAAGGGTCGAAAAGATCTCGGGTTATGGACGCAAGCACCAGGGTTCTCACGGTCTTGAGCCCAATGACCACGACGGCGTCACGAAGCGTGGCGATCGTTCGAGACCGGGCATAGAAAGAGGAATTGGCCAGCTTGAGAACCCGCGCCGCCAAGGCGGGATCCCTTGCGAGAACCTTCTGGATTTCGTCAGCGCTGCTGTCCGGTTCAGCAATCTTGCGCAAAGCCTCCGAAGCCACGTGAGGCATGGGAGGAAGGTCCCCGGTGAGCTGAATCAATGAGTGGAGTTCGGTGGTTGTTGCTGTGGTTTCCATGCGGCATCCTTGCGCTCGTGACGGTTGGCCCTCCGTATCGTTTTCTTATTCGGCACGGCATTGAAGCCTCTTGAGAGGAAAAAAGCTCAAAGGCGCGGGACCATGGCGCCTGCGTTCATTGCCGCTCTGCGTAGAGCTCAGCGAGGTTTGGAGCGGAGGACGTTATAGCTCAAGACGACCAGATCACGGCCCAGCCTTTGGACGTCTTCGAGAGCCAGGTCCATGGAAATTTCCGAAGAAAACAAAGAAATGCCGGTTCCGAAGATTTTGGGCGAGACGGTCACGACGAGGTGATGGACGAGGCCCTCGGCGGCGAAAAGCGAATTGACCAAGGCCCCGCCGGCGACGACGGCTTCGGTGTAGCCGAGGGATTCCAGCCAGGTGAGGATGCGCCGGGGCGAATCCGATGTGAAGACCAAGTTCGTCCAAGGGGAGGTGCGGGAGGCGTCCCGGGTCATCACGACGTTGAGACGCCCGGGGAGGGGCTTGCCGAGCGTGTCGAAGGTCCGCGACCCCATGATGACCACCCCGGCTTTTCGCGTGCGTTCCGAAAAGAACTTCTTGTCTTCCGGCGGGGTCCAGTCAGGGAAATGGTCGGCGTGTTGCGCGATCTTACCGTCCAGAGTCATGGCCATAAGCACGGTCACGTCCATCAAGCCCCCCTCCGCTCAACGGGATTGAAACAGCGGTGCGTATTGGCCGTAGCCTTCCTTTTCCAGATCTTCGGCGGGGACGAACCGCAGGGCCGCCGAGTTGATGCAGTAGCGCCGCCCCGTGGGAGGCGGGCCGTCATCAAAGACATGGCCCAGGTGCGAGTCCCCGTGGCGGCTTCGCACTTCAGTGCGGACCATGAAAAGGGACCTATCGGCCCGTTCCACGATGTTGTCCGGCTCGAGAGGGCGGGTGAAACTGGGCCAGCCCGTTCCGGAATCAAACTTGTCAATCGAGCTGAACAAAGGTTCCCCGGACACCACATCCACGTAAATGCCCGGGCGTTTGTTGTCCCAATACTCGTTTTGGAACGGAGGCTCCGTGCCGTTTTGGCGGGTGACCTTGTACTGCATGGGGGTAAGAATTTTTCGCAGCTCCTCGTCCTTGGGCCTGGAAGTGAAGCGCCGCGACGGATCGTGCGCCTTGGCGCCGGCGTTATCCTTCCAGACGCTTTTCAGGAAGGCGTCGCGCCCGGAAGTCGCCCGGTAAAAATGGTATCGGACCGGGGATTTTTGGTAGAAATCTTGATGGTAGTCTTCGGCCTTGTAAAATTTTTCAAGCGGGAGGATTTCCGTCACAATGGGCTTGGAGAACCGTCCCGATTCCTGAAGCTTCTGGCGGGACGCCTCGGCCAGGCGCTTTTGAGCCTGGTCGTGGTAAAAGATGGCCGTGCGGTATTGGGGCCCTCGATCCACGAATTGCCCGCCCGGGTCCGTGGGGTCGATGTGCCGCCAGAAAACATCGAGCAGCTGTTCATAGGTCACCTTGGAAGGGTCGTAGACGACCTGCACCGCTTCCACATGCCCGGTGCGTCCCGATGAAACGTCTTCGTACCTGGGGTTTTCCACATGGCCTCCGGTGTAGCCCGAGAGGACTTCCAGCACTCCGTCAACCTTTTCAAAATCCGATTCCAGGCACCAAAAACATCCGCCGGCGAATGTCGCCGTCTTTCTCTCATGCGTTTCATCCCTCATGGCATCCGCTCCGTAGCCCCAAAGGGCCGATAATAAAAAAATCGTGATTATCGCCATTGTGACACGCCGAAAAGGTCCTCGTGCCTTCATGAGACCAATTGCCGCCTTGATCATCGCCGCCTCCGTGGATCGCACGTCTTTTCCGGTCCATCTCATTTGTCCACGGGATTTCATTAATCACGACAGGGCATCCCTGCACGGCCCCAGTCGACGCAGCGGCACCCGCCGACATGGCGGCCAACCACGCACGGGGGCGCCGTGGAGGTTTTGCAGGAAAGCAAGGGTTGTTGGGCATCGGTGAGTCGGTGTTGGGGTTCTCTGACTCGGTGTTGGGGTTCGCTTCGCTCACCCCAACCTACGGGTTTACGGAAGGGTTTCCAGCCTCGGAATCTCGAATGGAGGTTGGGATATGCGCAGCGCACCCCAACACGAACCGGCAACAAGCAACCATCGGCCCCAACCGGAACACCGCAATCCAAAAAAAAGAGGGCGCCCCAAGGCACCCTCTTTGCGCATGGAACCCGACGGTTCAGCTTTTCTTACTCGTTTGCGCCGTGAAGACGGACATGAGCTGTTTGACCTTGGCGCTCTTGCATTCAGGGCATTGGACCGGGTTTTTCCCATGCTCAGAAATGCTCTGAATAATGGTGAATTCCTTTTGGCAGGACTGGCATTGGTATTCGTACGTCGGCATGGCGTCCTCCTCTTGGATTGACAAGGAATCGTGTCACGCCTCTCGGCGGAAAGCGCCCTGGGCGCTTTTCCCTTTATACGTATCATGGCGGGTCGGAGCCGCCAAGATGCCCTTCCGATACTCGTCCGCAAGGCCTCAACAACATCCCGAATCCAGGCTGCAGCAGCCCTCCCCCGAACGGCCGATCATGGTGTTCAGCACCGCCTGGGCGCACCCGACGCCGGCCTGGACGAAGATGGCGTTCGCCGGGCAGTTTCGCGCACACGCGCCGCACTCCATGCAGGCGTCCCGATCCACCATGCGCGTCGTCCCGTTTTCCCGGACAAAGACACCATGAGGGCACACAACGGAACAGAGACCGCAGCTTACGCACTTTTCGGGATCCCATCGGAGCGTCACCACGTCCTTCAAATACACAAAACGGCCGATCATGAAAGGCTCCTCCACGGGGCGAGGCAAGGGACGCAGGTCCCCATCACGCCCCAGCACACAGCGCCCACAGCCACAACCCCACAAGTCCGGCAAAGAGGGCGATTTCCAAGGGTACGGCCCAACGCATTTCCCGGCGCACGCCGGAAAGGGAAGTGTAGGTCGAGGCTCCCGTAAAGTTCATGGCGAGGAAGGCGGAGACGGCCAAGAGGCCCGAAATCCAAGAGCCGGCTTCCAGAGGACGGCGAACCGCCGGGTCCAGAAAAGGCCAAAGGATCGCGACGAGAATCCCGCCGGCGAAAAGCCCTTTCGTCGTAAAGGCCCGGCCGGGAAGCCATGGGAGCAAAAGAGGAGTGAGGACGGCTCCGGCGGCGATTCCCGCCGCAAGAGCGGTCAGGGGACTCCAAGACGCCCTCCATGCCGCGCTCAGGAAAGGGCCTTTCGAAAGGATCCCGCCGAGGACGAAAAAAGCCACCGCCGCAAGCCCCGCCCATTTGAGGCTGTGGACCAGTTCCACGGGGATGAGCGCCATTCGTTCGCGGAAGGGAAATCGTTTGCGCCGCATGGCCTCCGAAGCCTTGTAGCCTTCATCCAAATAGGCGGGAAGGTCTCGAGCGTCCACGGGGCCGAAAAGGGCCCGGAATCCCGTTCGAGCCTTGACATGCCGGGCCGCCACGCCGGGGGCCGAAAGCTGAGGCAGGACCACGGTGCCGTGAGAAACGATTTCTTTAAGGCGGCAGGCCTGGATGCGGAAAACCACTTCATCCGTGCCGAAGGTGCCTTTGCCCGCAGCGCACCACACATTGATCCCCTTGGTGTCCACAACCAGGATCCACGCGTCTCGTCCCGGCAAAGCCGCTCGCAACGCGTCAAAACTCAATTTGTAATTGGCCGTGACCAAGACGGGATCTTTCGGGCCGGGATTTCCCAAGGCGTACAAGCCGGGATCCACCCTGTAGCGCATCCGCCCGTATCCCCAGCGGACCTTGAAGGCGCCCCATCTATCCCGGGCTGTGAGAGCGGACGAAACGCGCGGCACGGGGCCGACGGATGTTTCCATGCGGCCGACGACGAAGGGCTGATCCATCCGAGGGGGGCTCACCTGAGCCCGCCTTTTGGGCGGTCAGCACGAAGATTTCGGCGTCAGCACAGGGCCGCAGCACGGTTGGGCGGTTTGGCGAAGAACATCTGTCGTTCGTGTATCCATCCGGGGCATCCTTTCGCGTCGTGGGGAACAGTTTTCACCCAGCCGTGAACTAACCCCGGCAAAGGATTTTTGTCAATCGCCGACGTCTGCCCTAGGATTCCCCCAGGCAGGCGGATCCCCTCACGGAGGGTTTTCCCGTTCGCAGGCCCTCTTTTCAGCGCCGTCCGGATTGGGAGCAATGCCGAGGAAGGCCAGTGCGGCGCCGGTGGCCAAAAGGCCCAGGGCCGTGTGGCCGTGCAGGCTGTGGGTGTGCTCCCAGAGCCACGGGCCCGTCAAGGCTCCGGCGACGCGGCCGGCCACAATAAGGCTGTAGTTGGCCGAAAGCCAGCGGCCTCGCGCGTTGGGGTTGAGTTCCGAAACATAAGGGAAGGAGCTGACCACGGTAAATTCGAAAGAATAAGCGATCCAGCCGAACACGGCGATGGAGACGCCGAGAGAGGCCGGCGCGACCATGAGGGCTGCATAGGCCGTGGCCGCGCCCAGAAGCCCTGCGGCAAGAGCGCGTTTCTTGCCCAATCGATCCACGATCAGAGCGACACTGAGCTCCGCCGCCAATTCCATGAAACCGATCACCGTGGAAAGCAGGCCCAAAGAACCGATGCCGACGTCAAAGCGCGTTTCCATCCATGCGCCGTAGACGAGCATCAGGCTCTCGTTGGCAAAGAGTGCAAAGAAGGTCACCCCCAAGGCGGGCCAAAGCTTCCGATGGGGCGTGGAGCGCGAGGCCCTGCGGGCCGCTTGGCCGGGCCCATGCCCCGAATCCGGCCTTCTCATATCCGGGATTTTTCCGGCG
Source organism: Desulfosoma sp. (assembly GCA_037481835.1). Taxonomy (GTDB): domain Bacteria; phylum Desulfobacterota; class Syntrophobacteria; order Syntrophobacterales; family DSM-9756; genus Desulfosoma. The sequence continues at coordinate 39,880 of JBBFKW010000003.1, forward strand.
CACTCATGCCGCCTTTGGTAAGGATCGAAGCCCGTCCCGGAACCCTGCGGCGCCGCGGGGAGGCGTGTCGTTGCCAGGAAAAGAGCGATCCCGATCAGTCCCAAGGCCGCATAGGGGACATGCCAGCCGTATCGGGCGATGAGAAACCCGCCCAGCGGCATGCCGACGAACCATCCCATGGACCAGGACGATTCCAGCAGCCCCAAGGCCCGGGCTCGTCCGGCATAGGGGACATGAGCGCTGACGTAAGACTGGACCGCCGGATTGTAGACGGCGTGGGCCAACCCCATGAGGACGAAGCCCGCGAGGACCCACGGGTAGGTTCGATAAAAACCGATGAATAGACCGCTCAAGGCAAAAAAGGCCAGGCCCGTGAGGAGCCCGACCTTTTCTCCCTTCTTCTCGGAAAGGATGCCGAAGACAATGCCGGAAAGGCCGACGAAGGACCGTGCGGCCACCAGAAACCCGGCCTGTTCCATGCCGATCCCCAGACCGCGGGCGATGGTGGGAAGGAAAGGGTAGGCCAACCGCACCCCGGCATTGAGCCATAGGCGGCTGAAGATGAGAATCCACCATCGGCTCGGCGGCATTCCCAAAAGCACCTGAAGGGCCTCCTTGGAGCTTCGGCATGATAGGCCCGCAAGAGAATACCCCCTGGCGGAGGTGGTCGTAGTCCCGGCGGGCCGCCCAAAGCCCGGGACATTACCAGAAGGCCCTCCCGTTGTCGCGCAAAAACAGCTCGAGATCCCATGCCGTCGAGCATCAACTCCAATGGGCTTCCGCATTCGGGGCCGTCGAGGGGGTGAGCTCGCCTTTTTGGAAGCAGGCGATAGCTTCCTTTACGGTACCCGAAACCCCCACGTAAACGGGAATGCCTGCGGCCTGAAGCACCTGGAAAGCCTTGGGACCGCAGTGCCCGGTGAGGACGGCGTCGGGTTTCTTTCTGGCGATCAAGGATGCCGCCTGCACGCCGGCGCCCTGAGCGGCCTGAAGATTTTGGGTGTTGGAGACGACCTCAAAGGCCAGGGTTTCCGTGTCCACCAAAAGGAAACACGCAGCCCGGCCGAACCTCGGATCCACCTGGGAATCCAGATCCTTTCCCGTACAGCTCACGGCGACTTTCATCCGCGCTCTCCTTCCAACGGTTTCATCATGTCCAACGGTTTCAGCATGCGGCCGACTCGGTCAATGATCGCAGACATTGGCGCCGCATTCCAAGGTGCCTTCCAAATAGCGCCGCACAAGATTGCGGGGATCGTCGGCGGGAGCACCCGTCAGCACCCGGATCCCCCTCTCTTCAAAAAGACCGATGGCCCGTTGTCCCATCCCTCCGGCAATGACCATCCCCACACCCTGATCGGCCAGCCAACGCGGCAGAAGGCCGGGCTCATGAGGAGGTGGTGTCACTTCGGTGTGGTTTTGGATTTGCGAGTCGCGGACGTCCACAAGGACGAACTTTTCACAATGCCCGAAGTGGTTGCAAAGCTTTCCGTCGGCGGTGGGAACGGCGATGCGCAAGACGTTCGGTTCCATGGCGGGTTTCTCCTCGTTTTGATCTGTCGGGCCTTTTTCGGTTTTGAAGCCGAGCGGCGGGGAACACCGTTCGATGACCTGATCCGTCAAAGCGTTCAAGGCGCAGGCAAACGGACCGTTTTCCGATCGACCGAGCTGCAGGGTCGTTCCGGCATCCCCGGCGTTCACCACGCTGAGATCGAAGGGCAAACTCCCCAGGAAGTGAACCTGCATCCGCTCGGCGGTTTTCCGGCCCCCTCCGGATCCAAAAAGGGGCACTTCCTTGCCGCAATGCGGGCACACCAACGCACTCATGTTTTCCACCAGGCCCAGGATCGGCACATGGGCCTGACGGCAGAAGTTGATGGATTTTCGAACGTCCTGCAGCGCGATTTCCTGGGGCGTGGTGACGATCACGGCGTGAACGTCCGGGATGGTTTGCGCAATGCTTAAAGGCTCATCGCCCGTTCCCGGCGGGCAGTCCACGATCAGGTAGTCCAGACTGCCCCAATGGACCTGACCGATAAACTGCTTGATGACCCCATGTTTCACGGGCCCTCTCCAAATCACGGCGGCATCGGGATCATCCAGCAGGAGCTGGATGGACACCACATGGAGGTTTTCCGTCAGGGCATGGGGAACCAATCGCTTTTGGTCGTCCACGTGAAAAGTTCCCTGAACCCCGAGGATCTTGGGGATGCTGGGCCCGTGGAGGTCCACGTCGAGGAGCCCCACCATGAAGCCTCTTCGTGCCAGGGCAACGGCCAAGCCCGCCGCCACACTGCTTTTGCCCACCCCGCCTTTCCCGCTCATGACCAACAGCTTGTGGCCGATGCGGCGCAATTGTTCGTGCACCAAACGGTCCTCGTCCCTTTCGGCATGGGCCGTCTTGGCCGAGCATTCAGAATCTCCGTGATGACATGCCTGCGTCATGATGTCTTGAACCTCCTTTGCATGAACGCGATGAATCCGTGCATGGCTTGAAAAAGTTTTTAGGAATGAACCCCGTGAAGCCATAGTCAAGGACCGTGCCAGGCGCGCGTTCCCATGGCGGGCCTTCTCCGAATGCTTTTGGGAGGTGGGAAACCGGGGGGGCGCGGAGCCGGCGCGGACCCGGCCGGGCGAAGAAAAGGGAACAAAATGCATCCCCTAAAATTTCTCCCGGTGCCGTTTTGAGGCGACGGGGCGGGGGAGCGGGCTGGGGCGATGGCGCGGGAGTTTCGGGGGTTTTATTGATCTGTGGGCAAGGAAACAGTGTTGGGGTTCGCTGGGGCGGTGGTTTGCGGAGGGAAACTCTCTTCGGCTTGGAAGGCGGGACGGGCCCGAAAAGACAGTGCGCAGCGGGAGGAAGGGAGCCGTGGGGGAAGGGCGCAGGGGTCAGGAGGCGGCGGGGGTGGAGGAGGATTTGCGAGCTCTGGGCGGGATGAGGGAGTCCAGGCGGTGTCTGAGGATCTTTCGGCGGAGCGTGTTCTTGTCGATGCCCAGTTCGCGGGCCGTCGCCATGCGTTTCCACTGATTGCGCTCCAAGGCTTCCCAAATGGCGCGCTTTTCAATGTCGTCCAGGCTCCAGCCTCGGGGCGGTTCGAAGCCTTCCCGCACTTTCTGAAGATGCTCGGGCAGATGTTCGGGGCGGATCCAGCCTTCGCGGCACAAGATGAAGGCGTGCTCCACGGCGTTTTCCAGTTCCCGGATATTGCCGGGCCAGTCATGTGTCATGAAGATGTGCAGGGCTTCATGGCTCAAGCCATAAATTTTTTTGTTTTGCACGCGGTTGAAGCGCTCTACGAAGTGGTTCACCAACAAGGGGATGTCTTCGCGGCGTTGGGACAGGGGCGGCAGCCACAGCTTGACCACATTGATCCGGTAAAAGAGATCTTTCCGGAACAGCCCCTCTTCCACCAGCTGCTCCAGATCCTTGTTGGATGCGGCGATGATGCGCACATCGGCCTTGCAGCTCTTGGAAGAGCCCAAGGGTTCGTAGACGCGTTCCTCCAAGACCCGAAGGAGCCGAACCTGCAAGGCCGGCGACACATCCCCGATTTCATCCAGAAACAGGGTCCCGCCTTCCGCCAGGGCGAAACGGCCGCTTCGGTTTCGCTTGGCGTCGGTGAAGGCGCCCGCCACGTGCCCGAACAGTTCCGATTCCAAGAGGGTATCGGGTAAGGCCCCGCAGTTGACGGCCACAAAGGGCCCCTTGGCCCTTCGGCTCAGCGAATGGATGGTTCGCGCCAGGACTTCCTTGCCGGTGCCGCTGTCTCCCTGGATCAGCACCGTGCTTTCGCTTTGGGCGATCTGGGGCAGGATGGTGAAAAGGCGCTGCATGGCGGGCGCCTTGGAAAGAATGTCCCCGAACCGGTACTTCCTGTGGATTTCGCGGCGCAGCGTTTCCACTTCCGTAAGGTCACGGAAGGTTTCCACGCCGCCCACCGTATGCCCGGCATCGTCTTTGAGAAGCGCGGTGCTGATGCTGATGGGGACTTCACGGTTTTCGGCGTTGAGGATCGCCACGGCCTGTTCCACCACGGCTTTGCCCGTTTCCATGGTGTGGCGCAAGGCGCAGGCCGCCTCACAGATGTTGGCCCGAAAGACTTCGCAGCACGGCCGGCCTAGAGCCTCTTCCGCAGGAACCCCCGTGATTCTCTCCGCCGCCTTGTTGAAGAAGGTGATGCGAAAATCCGCATCCACCGTGAAGACCCCGTCGGCGATGCTGTCCAGAATGGTTCGCGCCCATTCCAAAGGCGGAGGGGATTTCGGATCTGGTGACGACACCCGCCCAGGGGTTGTCTCAGTTCGAGTGTCCGGCATAAACCGAGCCCCAAAAACCCGCACCGATCCCCGCCTGGCCTAAAGGCGCCTCAATCCCTCTTGACCACGATGACGGGTTGCTTGGCATGGCGGATCACATAGTCGGAAACCGAACCCAAAAGCACGGAACTCAGGTTGCTCCGGCCGTGGGAGCCCAAGATGATCGCCGACACGTTTTCCTCGTCGGCGACTTCCAAAATTTTAACATGGGGAACGCCCTCTTCCAGCCGCGTTGTCACGTCAAAGCCCGCGGCCTTGAGCTCCTCTTCGATCGGGCGCATGTCCTCCCAGGCCTCCTGCCGAAGCGACTCCAGGACCTCTTTGAGGAAGGTGGCCACATCTTTTCCGGAAAGCGCCACACCCTTGGCGATGCACGCCATGGTCTTGTCGTTGAGCACCCGGAGGACGATGACGTGTTTGGCTCCGGCCCCTCTGAGGACTTTGAGGTATTGGAGCGCCTTGCGGGAGACTTGGGAAAAATCCGTGGGGTAGAGAATCTTTTCGAACATGAGGAGCCCCTCCTTACGCCTGCGCGGTTCCCATCCCCCGCGGACTCTGCTCCACAGGCTTGGGGACGCCGCACTCTAAGTTTTCCAGCAAAGCCTTCAGCCCGTTCCAGACCTCTTGAATGGATCGCACCACCGGCGTTTCACCGTAGTCCACCAGGCTCCGGCCGTCAACCTGAGAGCGTGTCACCAAGGGGTCGAAGGGGATGAAGCCGAGAAAGGCCGCCCCTCGTGCGCAGGTCTCTTGCGCAATCCGATGCGCTTCTTGGGGGTGCACGTCCCATTTATTCACACACACGGCGGCGGGAACTCGAAAATGACCCGCCAGGGCAAGAACGCGTTCCATGTCGTGACGCCCGGTCACCGTCGGTTCGGCCACCACGAGGACGGCGTCGGCGTTGCCCATGGAGGCGATCACCGGGCATCCCACACCCGGCGGCCCGTCAGTCAGGATGAGATCGATATGGCGGCTTTCAGCGAGGCGGCGCGCTTCCCGCCGGACGAGGGCCACCAATTTCCCCGAATTTTCTTCAGCGATCCCCAGCCGGGCGTGGACCATGGGGCCGTAGGCCGTTTCGGACACATGCCAGAGGCCGCAAGTCTTTTCGAAAAAATCCACCGCGCGATCGGGGCACAAATGGGCGCATACGCCGCAGCCTTCACACAGCAGCGGTTCCACGCGAAAAGCCTCGTCGATGGCGTTAAACCGGCACCATTTCCGGCATAGGCCGCACCGGGTGCAGCGCTCCAGGTTGATTTGAGCGTCGTGGCCGGACACGAAATCGTGGGTTTCCAAGATCCGAGGCCGGGTCACAAGGTGCAGGTCGGCCGCGTCCACATCTGCATCACACAAGACGACTTTTCCGGCAAGAGCCGCGAATGCCGCAACAAGACTCGTCTTTCCCGTGCCGCCTTTGCCGCTGATGACGACCAATTCCCTCATGCCGAAACCTCGCGCATCTCGGGCACTGAAGCCCGGCCTCCGGGTATAGCGCCGGAGCGGGCCTGCTTCAGTTCACGAGTCACGGCGTCGTAGAGCCGCTGCATCATCTCTTTCCATTCGGGAAAAACTTCCACGAGGAGACGCCCCTGGGCGTAGTGTTCTGCCACTTTTCGATCGAAGGGGATTTCCAGGAGTATGGGCAGGTTTTCTCGACGGGCGAAGTCACGGATGCGGTCGTCTCCAATGTCGCATCGGTTGACGACAAGCCCGCAGGGAATCCCCATCCTTCTCACGGCGGCGACGGCCAGGGCGAGGTCATTTAGCCCGAAGGGCGTCGGTTCGGTCACCAGAAGGACGTAGTCGGCTCCCCAGAGGCTGGCCACCACGGGACAGGACGTGCCCGGCGGCGCGTCCACGACCATCACGGCACACTGCGGGATTTCCGAGGCCGCCCGGCGCACGTTTCGGATCAAGGGCGGGGCCATGGCTTCTCCGATTCTCAGCGTGCCGTTCACAAAAAGGATGGAGCCGCGACGCCCGGTGCGCCGCTCCCCGATCTGTCGAGACCCCCACGAGATCGCCTCCGCGGGACACACCAGCGCGCAGCCGCCGCAACTGTGGCACAATTCGGGGAAGGCGAGGACGGTTTCGGGCAGCACTGCGATGGCCTTGAACCGGCACAGATCCTGACACGCCCCGCACAGGGTGCATTTTTCCGCATCGATGACCGGGACGTCCACCGTGACCGGGACCGTGTGATCCCATTGCGGTTTCAAAAACAAATGGGCGTTGGGTTCTTCCACGTCGCAGTCGGCCAAAACCACCGGATGCTCGAGAGCCGCCGCCAGGTTGCAGGCCACGGTGGTTTTTCCCGTCCCGCCCTTGCCGCTTGCGATGGCGAGGATCATGTGGCATCCCCCCGCACCATGGCCTTCCCGCACTTGGGACAGGTCATCTGCACGCATGGCACGCCTTGCCGATGGGGCACCTTTTCGCCGCAAGCGGGGCATACGCAGAAAGCGGGAGCCCCCTGGGCGCCGCGGCCCATGCCGGCCCCCTGTGCCGCTCCTCCCCGGCATCGACCGCCTTGTCCCTGGCCCCTGCCTGGCCCTTTCCCTGCACCCCCGCCCGAACCTCCGAAGCCTCTGCCTTTCCCCGGCGCCATGATCTTTTCTCCTTCCTTGTCCAAAGAGGACCGACATGATCGGTACCGCCTCGGCCCGCCACATCCCGGCAGCCAAAAGGCGGGCTGATCCAACCGCCCGCTGCGGTAGGCCCGGATCACTTCCTCCACCTCCCCCGCCACGCCGTGCAGCACGCGAAGGCCAAGGCCCTCGGCGTACAGGAGCAATTCCCGGCTGACGGCCCCGCAGATCAGGGTGGCAGCCTTTCGGGCTTTAAGCCTCTCCAGCCTTTCATATGGGTTGGAACCGCCCACATCCAAAACGCGTGCGGCCCAATCCCCCTCACCGCACACGTCGATGAGAAGAATCTGGCTACACCAGTCCAAAACCGGCGCCACCCGGCCCTTGGATACGGCCACAGCGAGCATGGGTTTCCTCCTCGTGGGGGTCGAAGACCGAAGGGGCAAGTTCCATGCCCAAGGCGGCTGGCCGTCCATGGGACTTCAACCCAGCGGCGCTGCACCTCAAAAAAACGCGGGAAAGGAAAGCCGGGCGGCGAAAGAACGACGGGGGAAAGTGCCCGGGGCCGAAAAAGGAAGGGTGCGCATCGTTCCCGATAAAAGGCAGCCAGGGAACGATGTGCACCGTCAAAAGAGCAGGCCGGTCATTTCTGGGATTTGTAGCTTTCTTGGAAAACCTGGGGGTTCACGTTGCCCGAACCGGGGCCGCCGCATTCCGGAATGTAGCAGGTCACATCGAGGAACTCACATTTTTCCTTGCACGAAGGGCATGTTTCCGGGGGGCTTACGGCATCCAGGGTGTGGCCGCACTTGTTGCATTTCCACATGGTCATGGCGTCTCCTCCTTCCAAACGATCTCGGCGATGGCAAACAGTTGAGAGTCGACCCCATAAAGAGCCGACTCGATCCTTTGTTTCCACCCATAACACACTTTGAAAGGAAAGACACCGTGATCCGGCGAATCCGAGGCGCCGGCGGAACCGGCCCCATCCCATCAGTCTTCAGGGGCGCTCTCCTCTTTGCCGCCGTGCCCGTCGTCTTTGACGCCCATGAGGAAACCCCGCACGTGTTCCGGCAAAGCGCCGGCTTTCTTTTCAAGGCTCGGGCGCACGTGCTCCCGGGTGAGGCTTTCCACGTCCCTGAACCGCATATTCAAGAGGCGCAGCCACTCCTCGTTGAACGGTTTCCACAGGGCCTCTTTCGACGCCCCGCCGATGGACTCGGCGCACAGGTGCGAGACATGGAGCATGGCCACGAGAGGACGCACCTCGACGGGCAGCTGTTCCGGAGGGCTGAAAATGGGGTAGTCCTGGAATTCCACGGCGCGGCAGACATTTTCAGGGATGTTCCATTCCTCCAACAAAAGCGCCCCCAGCTTTGCCGGATCCAGAATGTCGATGAGGACGGAAAGCTTGGGGTTTTGCTTTTTCATGAGCAGCAAGACGCTCTTGCCGATATCGTGCAACAGGGCGATGGTGCTCATCATGGAGGCCTGCTGGCGGTTGAACAGCTGTGCGATTTCGTAGGCCACATGGGAAATGACCACCGAGTGGTTGTGCAGGGCTCGAAACGGCGGCGTGTTGGGCATGGTGCGGCGCAGTCCGTCGGCGATGACCAGCTGGTAGACCTGGTTGAAGCCCAGGAGGATGACGGCGTGCTGGAAGTCGGAAATTTTCTTTTGCCAATTGTAATAAGCGGAATTCACCCGTTTGAGCACGGCGCTCACCAAGGACGGGTCGTTTTTGGCCAAGGCGGCCACGTCCTTGGCCGACACGTTGGCGTCCAGGAGCATTTGGGCCAACCGGCTGGCGTACATGGGAAGCTGGGGCACTTTTTTCAGCATCCCCACGATCATTTCCGACTGCGTGTAATCCTGGGTGCGTTCCACGATGCTGCGGCGCACGAACCGGGTCATGAAATCGCACTGGGCAGCAAGGCTTTCCTGGCGGGCGACGGTCTCAGAGAGATGCCTCTGGAAAGTCTCCACGAGCTTCTTCGTAAGAAAGGCGGTGAGAGGCGGATCTAGCGTGTCCAGAATGCCCTCGGGAAAGGAAAGCACAACGGAAGGTTGTACCGCGACGGCGGCGACGAGAGTCCCCGGGGTGCCGGAAAAAACCGTTTCGCAAAAGGCATCGCCCGCACTCAAAAGGGCCGCTTGCCTCGCCGTGGCGCCCGCTCTTTTGACGAGTCGAAGGCATCCCTTGAGCAGCAAACGAATGGCTCGGTCGGGCTCCCCTTCGCGAAAGAGCACATCTCCCGGGGCGAGGTTTTTCAGCGCCCCCGCGTTGTAGAGCCCGATAAAGGTCTTTTCGTCCACCTCTCCGAGGCTCTTGGTCCCCTCGTGATCCAGCATCGTTTTCGGCGTTCCTCTCATGGAGCGCTCCGTCTTAGGGTTTCGGACCGATCTCTTCCACTAGATCATTCGGTCGATCGGGTGCAAAAGGTTAAGGAAAATTGACAAGGCCCTCGGATGCGGCTACTGTCCGGGGCGCTTGGTTTTCGGTGAACAGCAAGAGGCGACGCATTTCAGGGAAAGGCTTTGAACGCATGGGAAAAAGAATCGCGGTATTGGCAGGAGACGGCATTGGGCCGGAGGTGATGGCGGAGGCCCTCAAGGTCCTCAGGAAAGTGGAACAAGAATTCGGCATGCCCATGGACTTCGTCGAAGGCGATGTGGGCGGCTGTGCCATTGACAAGCACGGCCACGCCTTGCCCCCGCAGACGTTGGATCTTTGCCGGAAAAGCGATGCCATCCTTTTCGGGTCCGTGGGCGGCCCCAAGTGGGAAAGTCTTCCGCCGGAACAGCAGCCGGAGCGTGCGGCGCTCTTGCCCCTGAGAAAGATTTTCGACCTTTTCTGCAACCTTCGGCCGGCCCGGGTGTTTCCCGCCTTGGCTTCGGCGAGTCCTTTGCGGCCCGACATTGTGCGGGGCGGGTTCGATATTGTGTGCGTTCGGGAACTGGCGGGCGGGATCTATTTCGGCCAACCCAAAGGCAGGGAAGGGACGGGTCCCGAAGAACGGGCCTTCGACACCATGGTTTACCATCGTTGGGAAATCCAGCGGATTGCCCGGAAGGCGTTCGAAATCGCCCGGCGGCGACGCAAGAAAGTGACTTCCATTGACAAGGCCAACGTCCTGACCACCATGGTCCTGTGGCGGGAAGTGGTTGTGGAGACGGCCCGGGAATACCCGGACGTGGCGTTGAACCACATGTACGTGGACAATGCGGCCATGCAGCTCATGCGCGATCCTCACCAGTTCGACGTGCTGCTGTGCGGCAACATGTTCGGCGACATCCTTTCGGACCAATGCGCCATGCTCACCGGCTCTCTGGGCCTTCTCCCGTCGGCCAGCCTGGGGGCCTCAGACTTCGGGCTTTACGAGCCCGCAGGAGGATCCGCTCCGGACATCGCCGGCAAGGGCATCGCCAACCCCATCGCCCAGATTCTTTCCGCGGCCCTCATGGTGCGCTACAGCTTCCACCGGGAAGACGCCGCCTCGGCCATGGAACGGGCCGTGGCCGAAACCATCGAAGCGGGAATCCGCACGGCGGATATCGCCACAGGGTCCGAATCCCCCGTGGGCACCGCCGCTATGGGAGACGCCATCGCCGCCCGGGTGCGCCGTTAGGCGTGGTTGCGCAGTTTGAGTTCCACGGGGTGCGGGTTCAGGTAAATTTGGCGTTCCAGATAGGGCTGATCGTATTTTCGCACATAATGGTTGATGAGGGTGATGGGGACGATGAGGGGATAGTGCCCACGGTGGTAGGCTTCGATGATTTCCCGAAGCTCTTCCTTTTCCGAAGGGGACAGGTCCTTCTTGAAATACCCCATGAGGTGAAAAAGGACATTGGTGTTTTTCTTGACGGTGGCCTTGAGCTTCAAGGCTTCCGTCATGATTTCCTCGTAGCGCCGGTAGAGGGTATCCAGGGGAAGGGTTTTCCCTTGCGCCACCAGTTTGCCTAACTCCCGATGGTGCTTGGGGCTGTGGGCCATGTAGAGCAGCTTGTGGTCCGTGTGGAACTGGATGAGCCGCCCCAGGTCCTTGCCGCCCCGTAAGTGGTCGTCCCATCGCTTGCGCTGAAAGATCCGCTCGACGAAATTTTCCCGCAGGACTTCATCGTGCAGCCGGCCTTCCTCTTCCACGGGAAGGTGCGGAAAAGCCTTCATGAAAAGCCCCGCAAAAACGCCCACCCCTTTCTTTTGGGGCATGCCCTTGGCGTCGAAGATTTTGACCCGCTCCATCCCGCTGCTGGGGGAATTGCTCTTGAAGATGAAGCCGCACAGGTTTTCCGCCTTGAGCTCTTCCAGGCGCTTTTCGGCCCACCGCAGCATCTGGTCGGTGACATCGCGCCGCGTGCGGGTGGTGATGAGGCGCGGGTTCTCCGGGTCGCCTTCCAGGTGCATGGATTCCCTGGGAATTCCCATGCCGCATTCCACTTCGGGGCAGACCGGCACATAGTCCACGTAGGCTCCGAGAATGTCCGTGACGTATCGGTCGTGTTTGTGACTGCCGTCGTAGCGGACGGGTTGCCCCAGAAGGCACGCGCTGACGCCCAATCGAATCTTGTCCATGATCCTTCCCTCCGCCGCCGGCCCTAGGGTGTGGTGCTCAAGGACAGGTCGCCTTCTTGGGCGAAGGTGCCGCCGATTTGCCCCAATCCGACCAGGACGAGGGCCAGGGTGACTTCCCTGTCCTCGGCTTCTTCCCGGTAGCTTAAGCGAATCCCCCAGCAGCCGTGCCGGTATTGGACACCGTAAATCTGCTTGAAGGATTCCTGCTTTTCGAAAGAATAGTCGTAGAGCGCGTAGAGGCTGAGGCGGGGATGGACCTGCACGGCCGCACTGCCGATGATTTCGTCCACATTGGGGGCCTCGCGGTACCGGTACGTCACGTGCGCCCAATCACCCCGATGGGAATTGAGCCACAGGGAAAGGTCGTGGAGGGTGGTGCGGGTTTGGGACGGGGAGTAAGTGGCGTCATAGGACAGGGTGAGATACTGCTCCGGAGTGATGTCCACGGCCAACTGGACGTCGGAAAAGCGCTTTCCCGGCTGGGTTTCGATGGGAGGTTTATCGATGTCGTCCTCCAAAAGATACGCCTGGTGCACCCCGACCCGGGCCCATTCCCGATACGCTGTCCACGGTTCCCTGGTTCCCGTGGTCAGGCCCGTTTTCTTGGTGGTAAAGAAGCTGGAAAAACCGTAAACGACGGTGTTTTGGCGGCTGATCCGGTCTAGGGCATCGAACAAGGGAAGGTCGCCTTGGTCGATGTCGGGGATATAAGTGTAAAACAGGTCCGGCCGAATGACGTGCTGCACGGCCAAGGTCTCGGACGGTCGATAGACCCGTTCCAGGCGCGTTGTGGCGCTCAGGCGCGCTTCCGGAACCCATCGCGAGTCGAAACCCGAAGCGCCGTCACTGTTTCCGTCCGTCTGGTACAGAGTGGATCGCAGTCCCACGGAAGGTTCCACGGCCAGGTAGGGAAACCACTGCAGGGGGGAAGACACTGACGGGGCGATGTCGGTGCGGACTCCCGTTTCTCCTTCAGGGCGCCAGAAATGGACCACGGACGAATCCACCGTGTAGTACGCGGGCCATGACTCGATGAGAGAAGGGGTCACCGCGGCGCGGAGGTAGGGCAGGTGCTGGATCGTCGTTTCATCGAGCGAGCGGTCCAGCTGATCCCAATAGCGGACATCCATGCTGGCGACGGCCGATTCCCAGCGCCGCAACAGGTACAGGCTCGACTCGCGGCTCGTCACCGTCTCGTCGTTCAGGATTTCCCGTTGGCTCACACGCCGAAAGGCGCGGTTCGTAGCCGTTTGGGAAACGGATCCGGACTTGAATTCTTTTAGAAAATTGCGGTCGCTCACCATGTCCAGATCCACGAACATTTCCACGTCGTGGGGCAGGGCCGCGCTGTGGCGGGCGCGCAGCCAGTAGCGGTCCTTTTCCTGGAAGGGGTATCCCTTGTCCGCAAGATGATCCCGGTCGGCCTGGTCTTCCAAGACGTTCAGCATCCAGACTCCTTCGCCCAGTGTGGCATGGGCGATGCGGTATTCGGCGCCGAGCATGGCCCCTCGTTTTTCCATGGCGTTCACGGAAAAGGTCCAGTCCATGTCTTGCCGCCACGCCCAGTAGAAAGGCACTTCCACGTAAGGTCCATGAAGGGTGCTGGACCCGAAGGTGGGCATGAGAAAGCCCGATTGCCGCTCCCGGTTCACGGGAAAGAGGGCGAAGGGGGTGTAGAAGACGGGGATCTTGCCCAGGCGCAGAACGCCGTGCTTGGCCCAGCCCAGCCCGTCCACCGTGACATCCATGTCGGCGAAGGAGACGGACCAGTCCGGGGAAGACGGATCGCACGTGGTCAGGGTGCCTCGAGACACATGGTAGCGGTCTGGCCCTCGCTTCGTGATGCTTTTTCCCGAGACGTAGAAACCGTTATCGGAAAAGTACACCGTGCCGCCGTCCACCCATCCCGTTTCCGTGTCCAAATGCCAGATGACCTTGTCTCCCGTGAGCCAATCCGATCCGTATTGGATGCGCACGGACCCCGCCAATTGGGCTTCCTGGCGGTTGAGGTCCACCTGGGCCCAGTCGGCGCGGATGGACTTGTCTTGAGAGCTGATGCGCACGTCCCCTTCCGCCTGGTAGATGCGGTTGAGGGCGTCGTAGCGCAGGGTTTGGGCTTCAATGGACCACGGTGCATCGCCTTGGGAAAAGAAGTTCTTGGCCTGGGACGGGTCCGCAGCGGCGGCGTGTCCGTCAGGGCACACAGGGCGCCACAGGAGCGCCGCCAGCCCGAGGGCCGCGAACCAAAGGGAGAGGAAAAAGCGACGTCGGCGCATGGTCTTTAGGCCAGCAAGCGGTCATGCACTTGAGACGGTTCTCCGTAAAGCTCCTTCACTTCCCCGGCGAAATAAAGGGATCCGGTAATGCACACAACATCGTCGGGCGATGCCAGGGATTTGGCCTGAGCGATGGCTTTCGCCGGCTCGGGGATGACGTAGATTTTCTTGATGAGCGGGGAGGCAAGGCGCCTGAGCGTTTCCGGGTCAGCGGCCCGGCCGTAGCGCGGCCGAGTGAACACGGCCGTTTCCGCCATCGGCAGCAGGCGGCGGAAAATGCCGCGGATATCCTTGTCGGCCATGATGCCCATGACCAAGTGGAGACGGCGGTAGGCGAAGGTGGTCGTCAGGGCCGTGCGGAGGGATTCGGCGCCGTGAGGGTTGTGGGCTCCGTCCAAGACGACCAAAGGGGAGGTCTCCAGAATCTCCAGCCGGCCGGGCCATTGCACCTGCTCAAGTCCTTGGGAGACGAGCGTGGGATTCAAAAGGAGCGCGCCTTTGGCTTCGACGATTTCGAGGGCGGCCAAGGCTGTGGCGGCGTTGGTGTATTGGTGTTCTCCGAGAAGTCCCAAAGGAAGGTCAGGCCAATTGTGGGACAAGCCGTGATAGTGGAACCGTTGCGGGCCGTTTCGGCGCGACCGGAAATGGATACCGTAGCGGAAAAGGGGCGCTCTTTTTTTCAGGCAGGTGGTCTTCAGCGTGCTTTGGACGACGGGCTGGCGCGCGGCGGTCACCACAGGCGTGGCGTCCTTGATGATCCCCGCCTTTTCCCGCGCAATGGCCGAAAGGCCGGGCCCCAGGAACTCCTGGTGGTCCATGGCCACGTTCGTGATGACGGCCACTTCCGGGTAAATGACGTTGGTGGCATCCAATCGCCCGCCCATGCCCGTTTCCACCACGGCCCAATCCACCTTCTCCTGGGCGAAATAATGGAACGCCATGGCGGTGACGGCTTCGAAGAAGGTGGGCCACTCGTCCCCGGTCATCACGGCCATGAGCTCTTGAAAGACCTGAAAAATCCTATCCGCCGGCGCTTCACGGTCGTTGATGCGAAACCGTTCTGTAAAGCGCACCAGGTGGGGGGAGGTGTACAGGCCCACACGGAAACCGTGGCTCTTCAAAATGGAAGAGATCATGGCCGCCGTGGACCCCTTGCCGTTGGTTCCCGCGATGTGGATGGAGCGAAATCGCAGATGCGGGTTGCCCAGCCGTTGCAGGAGGTTTTCCGTCCGGTTCAACCCGAACTTGATCCCCACTTTCTGCAAGCGGCACAGAAAATCGACGGCGGAATCATAGTCAGGTATGGTGTTCGTCATCAGTGCGAACCGCGCGTGTTTAAGCCTCTCCATTCCCTCATGGGGCCGGCCCGGGCCGAAACCCGGCGTTCCCGCTCTTCAGGGCGTTGTCGGCTCTCTTCCTAGCACAGTTCGCTGGAGGATGAAAGGCGGGAAAAATTCGCCTTTGCGGGCCGCATCCCTATCCCGGATGCGGCCCGATCCCTCAGCTGGGTCTCGGCGTGTAAAGGACGGCTACGGCCCGAGCCGGCTTGTCGCCGACGCACCGGAAACTGTGGCTCAGATCAGAATCAAAGTAAATGCTGTCTCCCGCCCGCAAGATTTCCACGCGATCCACGGTCCGGAATTCCACCTCCCCCTCCAGGATGAACAGGAATTCCTCCCCTTCGTGGCTCTGGAACACCATCCGATCCGCGTCCTGAACGGGAAATTCCACCAGGAAAGGTTCCATGTGCTTGTAGCGCTTTCGAAATTCCAAGGACTCGTAAATGTAATTCGTCTCCCCCTTGCTCTGATGCGGGCGCCTTTCCAGCCTGGAGCGCTCCTCGGGCCGCGTAATGGAAATTTTTTCGTCCGTTTCCTGTTCTTGGAAAAAGTGGGCGAGGGTGACGTTCAAGGCCCGAGCCAGTTTCATGAGGGTGGCGATGGGGGGGACGACATGGTCGTTTTCGATTTGCGACAAAAAAGGCTTGGACAATCCCGTCTTTTGAGCCAGATCCTGCAAGGTGTACTTGTGCTGCTGGCGGAGTTCCCGCACTTTGTGCCCGATTTTCAACGCCTTCACAGCCAGGTGGATGTCGTCTTGACCGGCCATCATGCCTCCTTTTCCCTGTTCCCTGTGCCATGGGGTTTAGGCCCGACGAATATGCATGCCCTGGGGAGAATGGGTGGAGGTGGAGACAAGATCGGGAAGATGGGCCCCCTGTCCTGTTGGGGGCCCATCTTAGCGGAAACTTGATTTGATGGGAACAAAATTCTGGAGGCGGGCCTTTGGCACGGGGGTTCCAGGCGGAAGAACCTCTCAGATGGGCGGCGCGATGGTGACAACAACGCGCATGGCCGATCGGGCACGGATGCCGTGGGGTTCTGCGATGTCGCACACCACCATGTCGCCCGCCGCGACGGGGATTGTCTTATCGTCGCCCGCCAGGTAGTCCCCTTCGCCTTCAAGGATGAGCAGACTCACCTGGCCTTCGATGTCGTGGGCGTGCAGCGGCAGAGCTTGGCCGGGCAAAAAGTTGAAGTTGAGGATCTTGAAATAGGGCGAATCGTGGACGATGAGCCGTTTCATTCCCTTTTCCGAGAAATCGTTGGCGCGGATGATATTGATGTGTTTCATGAGGTGGCTCCTTTCGAGGCTGCCTCGCGGGCTTCAGCGGCAATGACGGTTCGTGTTTCCAAAATGTCCCCGCGGACGCCGATGACGATGTCGTCCAAGGGGATCCTTGTGCCCGCCTTTTCCATGGCTTTTTTCACAACGCCCAAAAGAGCCGAACAGCATGGGACTTCCATGGACAGGACGGTCACGGAACGGATGGGGTTTGAAGCGAAGATTTGGGCGAACCGTTCCACATATTCGGCCACGTTGTCGAACTTGGGACAACCGATCATGACCACGCGGCCGTTGAGGAAACGGCCGTGAAAGTCGGGGACGGCCACCGCCGTGCAGTCCGCCGCGACCAACAAGTCCGCGCCGCGCAGGAACGGGGCGTTGGGGGGAATGAGCCGGATTTGCACGGGCCAATGGCCTAGGGCCGAAGCGGCCGAACCCGACGTTGGGGCCGGAGCCGGCGCTTTGTCCAGGATGCGAATCTGTTGGGACGGACACTGAGGGACCGCCGCCAGGACGTGGCTTTCGGAATCGGGGCGTGCCTGCTTGTTTTCCAGGTACCGCTCCACGGCTTCCGGGTCGAAATCCTCCGCTTCCCGTTCGATGAGCCGCAAGGCCCCCTGAGGGCATTCGCCCAGGCAGGCGCCAAGGCCGTCGCAGTAGGTGTCGGAGACCAGGGTCGCCTTGCCGTCGATGATCTCGATGGCCCCTTCGGCGCAGGCGATGACACACTGGCCGCATCCGTCGCAGCGTTCCTGATCGATTTCAATGATTTTTCGAAGGATCTTCATCGCTTAAGCTCCTCATGTCTCCGGCGGGCGCTCGTCGCCCGCCTTTGTTAAAACCTTTCTCCGTTGACCATCCGTTCGGCCATGGCTCGCGCCGCCTCGCTCATGAGAGCCCCAAGGGCGCTCTCCCGCAGGTCCCGAGCCCTTTCGGGATTTTTTGCCAGGGTTTCTTCCAAGTGCGCCAGGGTGTGGGCGTCCCGGACGCACTGTTCGTTGACGCCGCCCTCAGAGGCTGTCTCGGCCATGGCGGCGATGATGGTGCAGACTTCATCCACCAGGTCCGGGCGCGCTCCAAGCCGGGAGAGGATGTCCCGGGCCGCCTGGGAAGCCGCATCGGTTCCAGCCGCGGAACCGGCTTCGTGGAGCAAGGCCGCGATCAAGACCACTGCGGGTTCCGCGCCGAGGGGCATGGCCAGCTTTTCGGCGAATCGGGCGACTCGGCCTGCATGGGCGATGCGTTTGAAGTCCCGCCCGAAGTGTTTTTTCATTTCCACGGCGACGCGATCCTTCAGAAGATTTTCCCTTTGGGCCAAAAGTTCCGGCGGCAGGTCCCCCAGGCACTGATCGGCAAACTTGCAGTAGGCCGCGCACCCGAAGTCCATCTGGGGGTTCACGAACTTATGGCCGCACGTGGGGCATTTTCTGCTCGTTTCGTCCTTGAAAAACTCCACCGTCCGGCCGCACTTGGGGCATTGGGCTTCAAAAATGGCCCCGGGCTTCCAAAACCGGCTGTCTTGTCCCGGACATCTCATGGTGTGGGCTCCTCTTTTCGCGGCATGGGGTCGTTTTCTTTCTGCATTCTCAATCTAAGGATGTTTCGCCTCCATCGCCTTGATTTAAGTCAAGGGCCGGTTTTTTCTTCGTTCCCTCCGCCAGTCCCGCATATGCCCTTGCCAATCCGCCAAGATGCGTTAATTAAAGAGGGCTTTCGTCGAGGGTACTTTTTGACTCTTTTCAATGCCGACGAGGCCGGCCGGTGAACTCTTCCCAGCGCCTGTGCTGTTTCTTGGACGAAGTCTATCATCGATATCATCGCCGCGAGATGGTGCCTCCGGACCCGCTGCAGTGCCTCTACGCCTACGAGGACCCTGCGGAAAGGGAAGTGGCGGCGCTGCTGGCCGCTTCTCTTGCGGTGGGAAAAGCCCAGAGCATCGTGTGCCAGGTGAGCGCCGTCCTTTCCCGAATGGGGCCCAAGCCGGCTTCTTTCCTGAAACAGGCGGATGCCGAGGAACTGCATCGGGTGTGTCGGGGGTTTCGGTACCGATTTTTTTCGGAAGACGAACTTCGGGCTTTTCTCGGCGGCGTGGCGGAGACCCTTCGCCTTTACGGCTCCTTGGAAGCGGCCATGGCCCGCAGCCTGAAAGGCTGCCGAGGGGACGTGCTCGGGGCGCTGGATCTTTTCGCCACCGAATTGTCCCGTGCCGCAGCCGCCGGAGGGGCGCCGAAAAACCGGTTGGTGGCGTTGCCGTCGAGCGGCAGCGCATGCAAGCGATGGCATCTCTTTCTTCGGTGGATGGTGCGCTGCGATGACGTGGACCCCGGCGGCTGGTCGTGTCTCAAGCCTCGGGATCTTATCGTCCCCGTGGACACCCACATGTTCGCCATCGCCCGCACGTGCCGGCTCACAGGTCGCCGGCAGGGCGACCTCAAAACCGCTTTGGAAATCACGGAAGGGTTTCGGCGCATCCGCCCCGAGGATCCCGTCCGGTACGATTTTTCATTGACGCGAATGGCCATGAAAGACAAGGCATTGTTGGATTCATGGTGGCCGGCTTCGAACATAAAAGAAGGAGAGAACTGATGAGGCGAACACTCTTGATCACGGCAATGGTCTTTGCGGTTCTTTGTGCGGCCTTTTCCGCCCGGGCCGTCACACCCCACGAAATCTTCCAAGGAAGCACTCTGAACCAGATCCTCCAGAGGGGCACGCTCATCGTGGGCATGGAAGTGGAGTACTACCCCTTCGAATACGCCGACACCAACGGCAAGCCCATGGGTTTCGATGTGGATCTGGCCAAACTCATCGCCCAGGAACTGGGGGTTCAGATCGAAATCAAGGACATCGAATGGACGGGCCTCATCCCGGCGCTCCAGAGCGGCAAGGTAGATCTGGTCATTTCCGGTATGACCCGGACTTTGGCTCGGGCCAAGACGGTGAGTTTCACCGAGCCCTACTTCACCACGGGCTTGTGCGCGCTGCTCAGCGCCAAGAAGGCGGCCGACGTCCAAACCGTGGATCAATTGAACGCGCCGGATCGAGTCCTCGCCGTCAAGACGGGAACCACGGGGGATCTTGTGGCCACGAAAAAGTTTCCCAAGGCGACCATCAACCGGTTCAAGGATGAGACGGCCTGCGTGCGCGAGGTGGTCACGGGGCGTGCCGACGCCTTTTTCTACGACCAGATTTCCATCGCCAAACACCACGCCCAGAACAAGGACACAACCCGGGCCCTCTTGAAACCCTTCACCTACGAGCCGTTCGCCATGGCCATTCGCAAGGGGGATGCCGATTTCCTCAACTGGCTGAACATCTTCTTGGACACCATTAAGGGCGACGGCCGCTACGACGAGCTTTACCAAAAGCACTTGGGAGAAATCATCAAACCATGATGTATCGGCTTTTCGTGCGCAGCCTCATCGGGGCCATGGTCGTGGCGACCTTGGCCCTTTTGTTGGCAACCTTGGAGTATCCGTGGAACTGGTGGGTGCCGTGGCAGTACCGAAGCCTGTTCTTGAAAGGTTTTGTCTTGACGCTCCTTATTTCCCTGGGAGCCATCGCTTTGGGGTTCCTCATCGGGGTCGCGGGGGGGCTCGCCCGCGTGTCCAAAAACGCCATCATCCACGTCTTGGCTTCGTATTACGTAGAGCTTTTCCGAGGCACCCCTTTGCTGGTCCAAATCTACATCTTCTATTTCTGCCTCGCCGCGGCGGCTCGCTACGATAACCCCGTGGTCATCGGCATGATCACGCTGGCTTTCTTTTCCGGGGCCTACATTACGGAAATGGTGCGAGCCGGGATCGAATCCGTTGATCCCGGCCAGATCGAGGCCGCCAAGTCCACGGGGCTCAACGAGCGCCAGACCATGCGTTATGTGGTTTTTCCCCAGGCTTTTCGCCGCATCATCCCTCCCGTCACAGGGCAATTCGTCTCCCTGATCAAAGATTCCTCCCTCCTTTCGGTCATTTCCGTCAGGGAATTGACCAAGGCCTCCGAAGTCATCAACGCCACCACCTACAAGACCTTCGAAGCCTACCTGCCTCTGGCCCTCTTCTACCTGGCCCTGACTTATCCCCTGTCGTACCTGACGCGAAAGCTGGAGCAGCGCCTCGCCAACGGCAAAAAGTAACTTCGGGATCAGTTCTCGGAGTTTCTATTTCCTCTCGGACGGAAGCATGGGGTGGGTTCGTCTTGTGTTGGCGGGCCTCGGCCTTTATGTTAGAAGGCATGGTGACGGAAAAAACGTGGCTCTTAACGCGGGACGATGAGGAGACGAGGCATGTCCGAAAAGTCGGTCAAGCTGTATGCGCTGAGCACTTGTATCCATTGCCGCCACACCAAAGATTTTCTTAACGAGTGCGGTGTCAAGTACGAATGCGTGGACGTGGACACACTCCAAGGCGAGGAACGCCAGGCGATGATCGAAGAGGTCAAGCGCTTTAACCCCAATTGCACTTTCCCAACCATTCTCATCGGCGACAAGGTCATTGTGGGGTTTCGAAAGGACGAAATCGAGGAGGCTTTGAAACCGTGACGGCTGCCGAACTGCTTGAAAAATTGCGCCCCATTCAGGAAGCCAAGGGGTACTTTTTTAACAAAGACCTGAAAGGGATGACCCTGCCTCTTTTGGAAAGCCTGCTCGTCAATAAGGAACGATACGGCTACATGGCGTGCCCGTGCCGCTTGGCTTCCGGCGATCGAGAAAAGGACAAGGATATCATCTGCCCGTGCGTTTACCGGGAACCGGACGTGGCCCAGTACGGCAGCTGCTACTGCGGATTGTACGTGTCCCGGGAATGGAACGAAGGGACCATCCCGCACGTCGCCGTGCCGGAACGGCGCCCGCCGGAAAAGATGTTCTTTTAAGGAGGCACCTTTCCCCGTCGAGAGCAACAGGAGGCCGACATTTCTTGAAAATCGGGACGGTGTCCGTGCCGACCCCTTACGTCATGGCGCCCATGGCGGATTTGACCCACGCGGCCTTTCGGGATCTGGTCGCGGAATGGGGGGGCTGCGGGCTCTATTACACGGAGATGCTCAACGCCCGGATCGTGGCCTCTTCCGATCCGGCGCAAGACCCCTACTGTGCTCCCGGATTCCTAGACACGCCCCGTGCCGCCCAACTGGTGGGGGACGACCCTTCGGTGGTGGCCAAGGCCATAGAAAAATTGCAGGGTCTCGGTCGATTTGATCTCTTCGACTTCAACCTGGGCTGTTCCCGGGGCGTTCCGGCTCGATACGGATGGGGAGCGGCCCTCCTGAACCGCCCGGATCGGGTCCGAGAGATTGTCACCGAGGCTCGCAAGGTCCTTCGAAGCCCTCTTGTGGTTAAAATGAGGATCCCCGAAGGAAGTGGAAACAGCCTGGAACTTTGGGCGCACTGGTTGGCGGACTGGGGCGTGGACGCCGTGGTGCTCCATGCGCGCTATGCGCAGGATCTTTTCAAGAGGCCGGCCCGCTGGGAGGCCCTCAAGAGGTTCAAGAGAGTTTTTTCCAAACCCGTCATTGGAAACGGCGATGTGTTTTCGCCCCAAGATGCCCTGCGCCTGATGGAGGAGACGGGCTGCGACGGGGTCATGATCGGACGGGCGGCCCTCATGCGCCCCTGGATCTTTTCCGATCTCGACCATTACGCCAAGACGGGCCGCCTTCCCGATCCTCCCGATGCGGCTGCCGTCGTGGTGCGCTACGCCGACTCCGTGGCCGCTCGTTTCGAGGAAAGGGAAGCCGTGCGGCGGTTTCGGCTTTTCGCTTTCTGGATCTGCCAGAATTTCTCTTACGGGGCCCATTACTTCCACACGGCCTGTCGGCGGCCGACCCTGCGGGCCATGGTGGAAACCCTGCAAGGTTTTCTGTCCCGGGAGACACTCCCGGGTTACCCGGTGCGACCGTTTTTGATGTGATCCTAAGAGGCCAAGGTGCGGGCCCTATGAAAGAATCCGGAAAACCCACAAGCGGCGTCGCGGCGGAGGGGGCTGCACCCCGCGGCGTCAATTATTGGGCCCGCATCATAGGTCGGGAAGAACTGCCCGTCCTGCGCCCAACGGTCATGACCATCGCCCGGATTTTTTCCCAGGTGGGGGCATCTTCTTCCGCCATGGCGGACGCGGTCGCCAAGGATCCCTTCATGACCGCACGCCTAATTCGGATGGCCAACAGCGCCTATTACAATCCGGGCTTGAAAAAGGTGAGCGCGGTCCAGCGCGCCGTGGTGGTCGTCGGGTTCGACGGCGTGCGGCATCTGTGTGTGTCTGCTCGTTTTGTGGAAGAAACCTACGCCGGAGACAGGTTGGAAGAGATTCTGCGCCGCATCGCCTTGAGCTACAAACAGGCTCTCATGGCCCAATGGCTCGGCGAGACGCTTCGAGACCCCGCACCGGAAGAGCTCTATACGGCCGGGTTGCTTCTGGATATGGGGCTGCTCGGCCTCCTGGGCGCGGTGCCGGCCGAAGCGGTGAGCGCCTTTAGGAAAAAAACCGCGCGGAGCCCCCTGCGCGAACTCCCTTTGGTGGAAAGGGAGGTTTTCGGAATCGAATCGCGCCGGCTCACCGTAAAGTTGGCCGAGGAATGGACCTTGGGGGAACTCGTCAAGCGGGCCGCCCAGGAGCGGGAAGAGCCGGACCTGCGCGTCCAATGTGTGCGCATGGGCGCCGCCCTCGTCACAGCGTCGGCACGGGGTCCCGACTGCGAGGAAGGGGCCGAGGCCATCCAGGCGGCCTCCGATCGCCTGCGGATTTCCGAAGCCGCCCTCATGCGTCTGCTGGAAGCAGCCGAAAAAAGGGCCCGGGATTTTTCCCAAGAACTCGGTCTTGGTGCCGAAACGCCGCCGGAGGCCCGGGAGAGGCCGAGGCACAAAGCAGACGAATCGTCCCCGGCAGGAGCTCCGGCCGAGCCGCCTGTCCCCGACCTCTGTCTCGTGGGAGACGTCCCTTTTAGGCCCGCCGACCCTGCGCGACAGTGGGAGCTCCTAGACGACATCCTTGCCTACCTCGTGGGACAAAAGCGCGGGCACACCCAGGGGCTGTTGGAACGCGCCGCGTGCGGCCTGATGGAAGGCGCCGGCCTGAATCGGATCATTTTCCTGAGGCTTACGCCCGATGGAAAATTCCTTGAAGTGAAAAGCCTTTACGGCGCCTTCGACCTCCGCTGGCAGGGGCTTCTCATTCCAGTAACCGCCTATCCCAACGCCTTCGCCCAGGTGCTCCAAGACCCCCCGTGGCTATGGATCCACGAAAACAGCCCAGCGTCTCTAAAGGCCCTTATTACGCCGGAGGTATTGCAATTTTTCCCATCCCGGGAGCTTTTTGCGGGTCGAGTAGGGCTGCCGCCACAACCCTTGGGGGTTCTGGCTGCAGGGCGTCATCCCGGGCCCCCTCCGTTGAACGAAGAGGCCTTTCGCACCTTTCGGCGTTTGTGCGCCCTCACGTCCCTGGGCGTGGCCTTGCTTCATAGCTGAAAACGGCATGCGGCGCAGTCATCTTCCGAGGCCGCAAAAAAGCCCGGCTCAAACCGGGCTTTGCTGCCTCCCATTAAATAGGTTTGGGAGGCCAACGTACGCTTTTCTTTAAGAGGGGCGGCCGTAACCGCCATCGGCACCAGAGCTAGTGAAGCGTTTCACCTTCCGGGAGTTCTTCCCCGGCATCGCGCGCCCATTCGGCATGGAGCCGATCGGCCCACACGTCACCACCGCCGCCTAAAAAGTCAGCCACATTTTCCACACCCCAGTGGGTCATCCAAAGCGGCCGACGCGCCTTTCGAAGTTCGTCTATATTCAGGGTCAGCATGGCCAACCTCCTTTGATTTCTTTGAGAATCCTTTCTCGTTCCTTCGTTGCCCATACATTAAGATCGGCTGTGCCGCCGTCAAGGGGGGCGACGCTTCCCAAACCGCGAGGCCCGCGGCGAACCTTATTGACAGAGCCGCGCCGGCGGTGCCATCATACAATCAATCGAGCGGCTTTGCCCTGTCCCCATCCATCGTGACTTATCCCCCTCGCGTTCCCTCTCCCGGACCTGCACCGGAAAGCAGAAGAGCGGTATCGAGCTTGTCCGGCGGGATTTTGGCACCAGGTTACTGAAGGGATCGGCGATTCCCCCAGGAACAGGGCCGTCTACGGACCGGAGGGACTGGATGACGGAAAAAATCCGTGGGTTTTTCCTCATCGATTCCAAGCTGAACGTCATTCACGTAAGTGACGCCCTGGCGCAGGACTTCGGGCTCGCCCTCGGGTTCCGCGCCACGCGTTGGAGTGTGGAAAAGTTCCTGAAAAGCCTGGGCTGTCATGTCACGATTCGGGAAATCGCCGCCCACCTTCATCGCAATGCCCAAAAAACGCTGCACTGGCGAGGGCGGCCCGATCCCGAGGGCGATTCCTTGTCCGTGGTTCTGGAACCCGTTCCCATTAAGGACAAGGTGGCCTTTGTGGGCATGGTGGTGTCGGGGAATGCCGACACATCGGAAAGAATGTCGGCTTCCGCAGGCCACAGTGTGCTCCAATGGGCCATGGACAGCCTGCGCGAAGGGTTTTTCGTCGTGGAGGCCCGATCCAAGATTATCGTGTATGCCAACAACGCCTTTCACCGAAAGCGCGGCTTGAGGCCCCCCCTCGCCGTGGGCACCCCCTGTTACCAGGCTGTTCGAGGGCTGGAACGGCCCTGCGCCGCCTACGGCCGACCGTGCCCTCTCGAGACCTTGGGCCCGGACGGGCCCATCGCCTATTGCCCCAATGGGGATGGCCATCAAAACGGATCGGCGTTGGTGCACTTGAGTCCCCTGAGCGACGCAGGGGAGGGAAACTATGTGGCGGGCTTGGAGTGGAGTGGCATGGAAGGGGTCCCCGTGGATCCGTCCAACCGTGAGGGTCGATTCACAGAAGGCCGAGTCAGCGGTTGCGAACCCACCCTCGGCGGCCGGGCCCCGTCCTACCGAAGGTTGAGGGAAATCGTCGAAGAAGCGGCCAGGGCGGTGTCCCTGAGCGCCATGGTCCAGGCACTGACGGAGGCTTTACGGCGCGATCTCGGTCCGGTGGACGTGATCTTCATTGTGCCGGATGCTGCGGGCAAAGGCCACCTGGTCGTCTCGGAAGCCCACGTGACGGACAGTCGGGTCTTACAAAATCTTCGAAATGTGTTTTCCGAAGGGGCCAGAGCGCGACCGGTCTTCGAGGCGTTCCACAGGGCGGCGCAGGGCGCAGGCGAAGGGGCGGCGGCCGAACTGAACAAGACCCTTGGGCCTTGGACCGGTCCCTTAAAAGTTCTCGGGCATGGAACCTTGGGGACTCCGGAAAGGCCTTCCGGCTATTACCTCGTGCTGTCCGCCGAGTCCCAAAGGCCGGTTCAAGACGTGCGTTGTTTCCTTGAAGCGCTCTTCGCCTTGATCGCCGGCCCCATGAAACGCCTCATCGTGGAAGAAGCCGCCGTTGAAGGCGCCTCGTTCCAGGAGGCGGACCTGTCCGGAAGGGACGGGATTATCGGCCGAAGCAAGGAAATGCGCGATGTTTACGAACTCATCGATCTCGTGGCCGCCTCCGACGCCACCGTCCTCATCACCGGCGAAAACGGGACGGGCAAGGAGCTGGTGGCCCAAGCCATACACAACCGAAGCCACCGCAAGAAGGGTCCTTTCATCGTCGCCCATTGTTCCGCCTATTCGCCCACGCTGCTGGAAAGCGAACTGTTCGGTCATGAAAAAGGGGCGTTCACAGGGGCCATCCGCCGCAAGATGGGCCGCATCGAAAGGGCGCAGGGCGGCACCTTGTTTCTCGACGAAATCGGAGACATCGCCCCGGCCACCCAGGTGCTGCTCCTTCGCTTTCTTCAGGACCACCGCTTCGAAAGGGTCGGCGGAGAAGCCACCTTGCAGGCCGATGTGCGGGTGCTGGCGGCCACCAACCGTAATCTCTTGGATGAAGTGGAAAACGGCCGGTTCCGGGACGACCTGTACTACCGGTTGAATGTCATCTCCATTCATCTTCCCCCTCTTCGGGACCGCAAGGAAGACATCCCGCTCCTGTGCCATTATTTCCTCAAGAAATACAGCGCCAAGGAAGGGAAACCCATCACGAGCTTTTCTTCCGGAGCGTTGCAGGCCCTCATGGACTACGATTGGCCCGGCAATGTGCGGCAGTTGGAAAACGCCGTGAGCCACGCGGTCATCCTGGCCCAGGAAGAGATCATTCGACGCCAACACCTGCCCCGTTTCCTCTTCCAGGCCCACGATCCTGCTCCGGCCGCCTCCCTGTCGGAAAACGAAAAAAGACTCATCCTCCAGGTCCTTCGCCAAACCCAGTGGAACAAACACGAAGCGGCCCGAAAGCTCCAAGTGAGCCGAAGCACCCTCTACAGCAAGATCCAGCGCTACGGTCTTCATCCGGAATCCGGCGTCTAGAATGTGGATTGTAGGGTCTGAAATAGGACAAATATTCTATCAAGCGTATTATCCGGCTCTTGTATCCACTAGAGCGAGTCATGGCGTCGGATTCCGGTCGATCCGGCGGGCCTGCGAGCCCCCTTCAACCGGGGGGATGGGGGCGGCCCGAGCCCGGAGGACTTTTCAAGGTCTTGAAAACATGCGGAGAAAGAATGCGTGAAATGAAGCACAACATAAGAGGCGTGGGCTGGCTCGGATTTTGTATAAAGTAAACGGACGATGATTCAGCGTGGTGGTCACGGCATGCGGATGGTTCCAGGAGCCGGAGCACTTCGGGCAGAAGCCCACTGTCCCATTCCTTCTCTTCACGCGATGCGGCGCATCCATTCCTGATTCCCAATCCTACGGCGGATCTTTTTCCACGGCGGTAAGCAAGCGGTCGCGTTGGCGCGCGAAAGCGCACGGCGCATCGTGCGCCGTTTGAACGTTCCCTTGTTCGCCGCCCATGGGCGGGCAAGGGGCCGCGGAAGAGGCGTCATTCCCTTGAGAATCCCAAGGTGTCCAAATTTATAAGGAAGGGGGGTGGGAGTCGGCCAAAGAGCCTCACGAAGCGTGGGGAACCCGGGAAAGCGGCGGAAATCCCGGATCCCGAAAGTTGCAGCGAGAACGTGGTGGGGATGGTTCCGGAACTCAAGGAGGTTAAAAGATGGCGAAAAAAGTTCGCGAAGTGGAAATTAACAGTCGGGAGGATACCCTGACATTGATGGGGCCGGATGTTCGGCCGTGGCCGGTCACGCCGCCTCCGTCCCCGGAGGAAGTGGCCGCCGTCTATGCCCGCAGGAAGGCGGAGGAGTTCGGCAAGTGGTGCGAGGACAATCTGCGCATCGAATATGCCAAGGGAAAACCCGAGGCCCTTCAGGGCGTGCGGGTCCTTTCCTGCGGCCTGTGGCGCATGGGCCATAAGTTCGCCGCGGGCCTTCTGGGGGAGCTGGGAGCGGAAGTGATTAACGTGGAGCCGCCCGAAGGGGATCCGCTCCGGAAGCTCACGCCCTTCGGCCGCGAAGAATACATGCTGGAAGACAAAAACGGCGACAAGTGCGGCTTGGATTTCATCCATGAACTGCGAAACGCCTATTCCGTGACCCTCAACCTGGAAACGGAAAAGGGCCGGGAACTCTACACCAAGCTCGCACAGCACGCCGACATCCTCATCGAGGAATACCCGCCGGGCTACATGGACCAACTGGGCATCGGATACCGGCAGCTGTCCCAGATCAACCCCAGGCTCATTTACTGCTGGATCGGCGAACACGGCCAGTGGGGGCCCATGAAAGACAAGGTTTCCAAGTACGGCCAGTGGATGCTCGATCCCTTCGGCCAAGCGGCCTGCTCCTTCATCCACAACACGGGCTTTCCCGAAGACCTGCTCCCTCGCGGCAAGGGCGGCGATCCCACCCGTTCCGGGGTGTGGTTTGCCGACTACGTGGCCGGGGAACAGACGGCGGTGAACGCCCTGGCGGCCCTTTTCTGGCGAGACGAGTTCAGCGGGGAAGGCCAGTTCATCGAGACCACGGCCGCCGAAGCCCTTATGGACATTCTGGACTTCGACATCACGTGGTACGGGTTCAACAAGAGCATCAAGGCCCGAACGGGCGGTTGGGACCCCAACTTAAACCAGTACGCCTGGAACCCGTGTAAAGACGGCTACATGATGATCGGCGGCCAGACGGACCGCCTGTGGTACCGCATCGGCATGTGCATCGAGCGGGAGCTGCCCATCTTCGGGCGCCTTATCCACGAAGACCCGCTCTTGAAAGAAATGGCCGCCCGCAACGCCCTCCAGGCCCTCACCAAAACCTACACCATGACCACCATGTGGCTGAGGAACATCAACCGCGTGGAAGCCGAAGAAAAACTTATGCAGTACGAAATCGCGGCCGGTCCGCTGCTCTACATCGACGAAGTGGCCGAGTTCCCGCACTTCAAGTATCGGCCGTGGGTGAACGTGCTGGAAGATGAGGAATACGGCACCCTCATGTATGCCGAGTCCACCAACGCCTACCAGATGCGGACTCCGGCCCGCGTGAAGTGGCTCGGGCGGCCTCTGGGCAAGGACAACGCCGAGATTTTCATGAAATACATCGGCTTGGGGCAAACCGAATTGAGGGAACTCAAGGAACAAGGAGTGGTCTAAGATGAAAGATCAGCGAGTGACCCGAATCGAAGATCTGCCGGGGCCCAAGAGTCAGGGGGAACTGGAAGAGATGAAGATGCCCTATGAGGAGTATTGCCGGAAGGTCTTCGCCCCGGGGCAGGAGAAGACCAAGCCGGAATCCCTCAAGGGCATCCGGTGGCTCAGCACCACCATGTACATCTTCACGCCCCACTCCGTGGCCAACCTGGCCGAACTGGGGGCGGAATGCATCAAGGTGGAGATGCCGCGCATGGGCGACCCCATGAGGCACACGTCGCCCTTCAATGAGTGTTATCTCTATCCGCTCCATGACAGCCGTCCCATGACGGGAACCGGCCTGGGGTTCACCAACGCCAACCCCAACGAATACTACATCTCCATGGACTATCACGTGCCGGAGATGAAAGAAGCTTTTTACCGGCTCGTGAAACTGTCCGACGGCCTGACCGAATGTTACCGCCCCGGAACTTTCGACCGCTGGAAACAGAGCTACCGGTATCTCCAGGAGCTCAATCCGCGGTTCATCTACGTCTGGGGCGGCGGTTTCGGTTACGGCCCCAAGGTCTTCGGCGGCTCCTACGACATCCTCGGGCAGGCCCACGCCGGCTTGGCCAGCGTCACGGGCTTCCATGAAGACTTCGGCGGCCACTGCACCAAGCACTCCAACTGGTGTATCGACTGGTATTCGGGAACCCAGATCACGGTGGCCATCTTGGCGGCCCTGTATTGGCGCCGCAAGACGGGTCTGGGCACCATGATCGAATTTTCTCAGGTCCAGGCGGCCACCCGTTGCCTCGGCTACACGGTGCCTCTCTACGGCCGGTTCGGCATCGTCCGCCAACGGTGGGGCAACTGGGATACCCAGCTGTGCGTCCACGGGATCATCCTGTGCGGCAAGAGCGATTATCCCGATGAGCCCAACCCGCAGCTCAAGTACGAAGCCCGCTACGCCGTGGTGAGCGCCTTCAACGATCCGGACTTCAAGGAACTGTGCGCCATCATCGGCCGAAATGACCTCTGGGATCAGTACAAGACCCTGCAGCAGCGTGTGCGGCCTCAGGCCCAGATCGCCATTTACAAGGCCCTGGAAGAGTGGGCGGCGGACAAGACCCGCTCCCAGGTGGTGAAAACCTTGACCGACGCCGGGCTCCTCGCCATGCCCGTCATGAACGACAAGGAAGTGTACGAGTGCGAGCACTTCCGTCAGAGGGGCACCATCCGGTGGCTGGATGATCCGGTCTTCGGCGATGTGCTCATCCAGAGCGGCTACAGCTGCGGCCTCATGAGCAAGACCCCTCGCCGGGTCAACTGGATCTGGCGGCCGGTGGGGGCCGACAATGTGAAGATCTACCACGAAATGCTCGGGTACCCCATGAGCAAGATCGAAGAGTGGTACGAAAAGAACCTCATCTAGAGGGGAGGAGCGGCCGATGTGTGACATCATTTGGTGCAAAGAGTGTGATACGGTCAATTACCTGGATCCGTATTACTTCTGGAATTGGGAAGGCAAGATCAAGTGTGCCGGCTGTGAAAACGTCTATTACATTTACATGATCCAGGGGCACATGTACAAAGGGCCGGACAAAAAACCCGGGGAAAAGCCGGACATTCTGCCCGTCTACGCAGACAAACCCAACGACGGCTATGAACAGATCCTTCCCGGAACGCCGGGGAAGACCCGTCCTTACAACTGCTTGCCGCGCCACATCTACCTGGGCCGGGCCGACATGGTGAAATTCAGCGCCCGAGGCCGCCCCGTGCGCGGGTGGCGTCCCCAGCCGCCGTCCACGGGTGTGGCGGGATCCTGCGGCTTTACGTGGGATATCCAAAAACTTTCGCCTGAAGTGTGGCAGGAATACCAGGAAAAGATCAAAAAGGGCGAAGTGGGTGAGTGGTAAAAGAAAGGAGTGGTGCGACCATGGCAGAGTTGACTCCCCGGCAATTTCTCGACACCGTCCTGGTGCCCGAGAAGCAGAGCGACCATATTTGCTGGCAGTGCCTCCATCTGAAACCGGCCCTCAAGGGGTCCAAGTTTCCTCCGGCCGACATCATCGGCTGGTGCAAGAAGATTCACTGGCCTCACTATTGGTGTGTGGCGGACTTCAACGTGGTGAAAAAATGCTTCGCCTTTGAAGCCAAACAGTAGGACGGCCATGCACGAAGCAATGTTGGAACAGGCACGGATCTTTGCGGCCCAGGAACTGGAACGGCTCAAGTCCATGGTGCTCACCTGGAAGGCCAGCTACCTGGACATGGCCGACGGCGACGGCCACGATGATTTCCTCGTGTTGGAATTCGCCCACGAGATCGAGGAATACATGGGCCCATTCGTCCGGCGGATGCACATGACCCAACAGTTGGACGACGATCAGGTGAGCGCCTTTTGGGACTTTTGTTACGGGCAGGTCAAGGACCTGCGGTCGTCTCTATCGACGCAAGAGGAGGGTTAGCATGCCCGAAAAATGCCGAGTGAGCGTGTGCGGATTCGACCCCATGCTGGTCCGGGGTTATGTGAAGACGGGCTACAGGGCCCTGTGGTGGTACTTGCCGGATGACGTCTACAACGACTTCAAGGTCAAACCCGGCGACAAGGTCATCGGACGGCTCCTGGCGGTCTACAACCCCAAGGGGGAAAAGACGGCGGAGCCCAACGAAGATTTTCGTTGGGAAGCCAGCAAGGAAACGGGCTACGCCGTGCTGCTGCCGCCCGAGGTCATCACCAAGTACGAACTCACCGAGTTTCATTTCATCGAGCTCGTGATCAACAAGATCAACGAAGCCGATGTCTATCCCGGTGAGGAAAAGAAAACCAAGTGGTGGCCGAAGGAAAAAATGAAACTGAGCTATTTCCTGCCCTACGCGGCGCCGTAAGACACGGTGGGGAAAGCCGTCGATGGTGCGGGCGCGCTCCGTGACAAGCGGCCTTCCCCATGCAAACGTCGCCCGGGTCGCCGACTCTGTGAACCCAGCGGGTCGGCGGCCCGCCGCGCGCTTCCCTCCCTGACGGGAATCCTGCCGCTGCTCCGAGAAACTGGATGATTATCGGTGACGACGTGAGTTCGAAATGCTGCCTGATGGAAAGGACCTTCGCATGTTAGCGACCCCCCAGGAAAACGACTACGAAAACCTTCAGTGCACTCCCTACGAATTGGAAAAACCCACTCAAGGCTGGACGCGTTTGGCCCAGATGACCGAAGAATCGGAGCCGCTTTTCGAGAGCACCTGGTTTCTCGAGGGGTACAATTTTTCTTCCAACATCTACATCGTCCAGGATGACGGTCTCACCGTCATTGACCCGGGAAACGACTACACAGCCTATCTCCAGTTTTTCGACTTGGGACTGGACCCGGCTTCCGTCACACGGGTCGTCATTACCCACGGGCATTTCGATCATGCCATGGGCGTCCTGGAACTGTGCAATTACCGGGGGATCCGCGAAAAGAAGACGATGGAGATCGTCATGCACGAAGCCGGCCCGGAAGAGCTCAAGAAGAACCTGGAGCCTTTGGGTTTTCCCGTGCGTTTTGTCCAGGGTGGGGAAACCCTTCACACGGGCCGGTTTGCTCTGGAGGTGGTCCATACCCCGGGCCATACCTTCGACGGGATCTGCCTTTACCACAAGGATTCGAAAAGCCTCTTCAGCGGGGATGCCGTGCTCCCCCACGGCCTTTCGGCGCCGGACAAGCACGGCGGCGGACGCCTGGACCACATGCTCCAGGCCTTCAGAACCCTGCGACGCATGGATATCGCCCATGTCCTTCCCGGGCATGGGTGGCCGGTTTTCGGTTTGGGCCCGAGGCTCTTGGAGGCCAGCTACGAGGAAATGATCAAGCACCTGCTGGGGGTGAGTCGGGAGGTTTCCTGCGAGGAGGCCGCCCGGCACCTGATCGGCAAAGGCTGTCTGGAAGAAGCCTTGTACTGCGCCGAAAAGTCCATCCGCTGCAATCCGGGGGACGCTTCGGCCTTGCGCGTGAAGGTCCTGTGCCTGAACGACATGGGCCGGTTCGACGAGGCCCTGCAAACCCTCGAGGGGCTGCAGGCAATCCTCCCGGGCTCGCACCAAGACGACGAGGGGCGCTTCCAAGCCCTCGCCCGCGGTTATGCTCTCATGGGCTTGGGACGCTACGAAGAGGCCGTCACCGCTTTCGATGAAGTGCTCCGTCGCCATGGGGACGTGAAGGAAGCCCAGATCTACAAGGGGATGGCCTTGTACCTTTCGGGGCGCCAAGACGATGCCATGGACATTGAGCCTTTCCGAAGCGAATTCGTGGGGCGGTTCAAAGAGGAGCTGATGCAGAAGGTATCGCAAAAGGATTGAGCCGACTCGAAAGAGAAGGCTCCGGCGCTCGCTTTTCTCAGCAAGCTTCCGCGGTGCTCGAGGCCCTGGGCGGCCTCGGGGCGGCGGTGTGAAGAAAAGATGGCATCCAAAAAGGAACCCTCAAAGGTCTTCTTGTGGGTTTCCCGCGAAGAGGTCCGTCTCCACGCGCTCGAAGCCCTGGCTCAAGTGGGGGCGCAGACGGAGAGCGTTGAAAGCTTGTCGGCTCTTCTGGAACGCCTCGGGGGTGTCGGTCGCGCCATCGTGATCCTTGACAGCGGGTCGATCCACCATCACGGCCCCACGATCTACGGGCGCATTCGTGCGGCGTGCAAGAGTTGCCGCCTCATCGTCTTGTGCGCCCAGGACTCCCGCGGGCTGATCCGCGAGGCCATGGAAGCCGGGGTGTACGGCTGCGTCGTCGAACCCTACGCCCCTTGGGAAATCCAGACCATGGTCCGCCACATCCTCGCCGATTTCGACCATGAAGTCGTGAGCGCCACCAAGCCCCTCCCCAAGAGCAAAGCCGCGGACGAAATGCCCCACCGTTGAGCCGGATCTTCCGCCCAACCACCCGTCATCAACCGTGTCTAGAAGAGTTTTGTTGGGGTTCGCTGCGCTCACCCCAACCTACGGGTTTGTTGTCGGGCGGCGGGATGAACATGTACGTTGGGACTGGCGGCGCTCACCCCAACCTGCAGCTCAAGCGCGATGCTGCGCAATTTTTGTTGGGGTTCGCTGCGCTCACCCCAACCTACGGGTTTGTTGTGGAAGATGTAGGTTGGGGTGAGCGGAGCGAACCCCAACGCACAACAGGCTCGAGCATGGTTTTTTTCGCAGGAGGGGAGCCTGAAAAAAAGGGGCGGGAAAGATCCCGCCCCATGTCCCAAGGCCGTGCAAAGGCCTACCAGTTGAAGACTTTGTCCAGTTCTTCATCCGGGACGTCAAAGACGACGTTGTGGGGCGGCAGGGCTTCTTTCTTGAAATAATCGGGCAGTCGGTCGTCCTTGGACGTGAAGCCCGCCCGCAGATTGAAGTCCCTTTCCATGGACAGGACCTTCTTGCCCAGGGCGGCCACATCGTCTGCGGTCATGTTGAGCCCGTAGAAGGCGTTGATCATGTCCACCAGGGCCTGGAACGTGTCAGGTTGATCGAGGAGGGCGAAGGCGATGAACAGGCACATGCCGGTGGAGTCGATGGCGGCCGTGGCGATTTGGAGATTGCGCGACAGCTCCACCTGACCCTGGGGCGACAGGGGATCCACATCCCCGCCCACTTTGAGGATGTTGGTGGCCACAGCGTATCCCGCCGTGTGATCCGCCCCCATGGTGCTGGTGGCGTAGGTGACCCCGATACCCTTGACGGCCCGCGGGTCGTAGGCGGGCATGGCTTGGCCCTTCACCACGGGGACGCGTTCCACACCGAAGACTTTGCCGGTTACGGCCGCGCCGCTTCCCAGGATGCGGCCGAGGGGCGTGCCTTTGCCCACTTCCTTGACGAGTTCGATGGCCGCCTGGGCATCGCCGAACTTGGCCAGGCCGGCTTCCATGGCCACACCGATGGTGGCTCCCATTTCGATGGTGTCGAGGCCGATGTCATCGTCAAGGAAATCGATTTGAGCGATGGCGTCCAGATCGTCGATGCCGCAGTTTCCCCCGTGGGCCCACACGGTTTCGTATTCCGGCTGCTTGCTGATGTAGTTGCCGTCTTTGTCCACGTAGATGCCCGAACAGCGAATGACACAGCCCCGATGACAGCCGTGGGTGGGATTGCCGCCCCGGGCCTTTTCCGTTTCCGCCTGGGTTTCCCCGCTGATCTTGGCGGCTCCGGCGAACCGGCCCTCCTTGAAATTGTACGTCGGGTACGCCCCCGCTTCGTTGATGACGTTAGTGAGCACATTGGTCCCGTAGGCAGGGAGCCCCTGGCCTGTCACGGGGTGGCGCCTCAGACCTTCCACGAAGCGTTTGTTGGCGTCCTTGAATTTTTCCGGATCCTTGGGCGAGCGCATCTTGACGCCGGTGTCGTCGAGCACGATGAGCTTGACGCCTTTGGACCCCATGACGGCACCCACGCCGCCCCGGCCCGCATGGCGCGTAGGACGAAGCTCGGGATCCGTGCAGGCCACCGAGGCCCCTGCCAGTTTCATCTCGCCCGCCTGGCCGATGGAGATGCAGGCGATCTTGTCGCCGTATTCCTCCTTGGCTTTTTCCACGGTCTTGTAGTTGCCGAGCCCTTTGAGGTCGTTGGCCGGAAGAACCTTCACGCCTTCTTGATTGATGACGATCTTGTAGAGCGTGTCATCCTTGGGCTTGCCTTCCAGGACGATGGCGGCGTAGCCCAGTCGCCCGAGCACCTGGGCGGGTTGACCGCCGGCATTGGCTTCCTTGATGCCTCCCGTAAGGGGGCTCTTGCAGCCCACGGATATCCGCCCCGTCATGGCCCCCGTGGTGCCACTCAAGAGCCCCGGCGCGATGACCAGCTTGTTTTCGGCACTCAGGGGATGGCACGTGGGCGGCACCTCCTTGGACACGATGGCCGACGTCATGGCCCGGCCGCCCAAACCCGCGTACTCTCCCAGAGGTTCCACGCGCACCTTGGGCCCGCCGTCCGCTCCCATATCCACGCGCAAGATCTTATCCATAGCTTTCTCTCCTCCTTGTCAGTTCACGAAGCCCTTCCTCGATTTCTTCGGGCCGATAGCCCACAACCACCCGATCGCCCAAAACCAGCGTGGGAAACGTGCACGCCGGATTCTTCCGCTTCAGGGCATCCAGGGCCAGGGATCGTTCCTCCCCGGTCAAGAGGTCCACGTGATGGATTTCAAAGGAAACGCCGCGATCGTGCAAATACTCCTTGAGGCGCCGGCAATGGGGACAGGTGAGCAGCGCATAGAGGACCACTTCCGGACGGCCGTTGCGCATTGCATCCAACATGAGAACACCTCCTTCGGCAGCGCCCGTGCATCGCTCCACGAGGGTTCCCGCCGTCTTTTTCCCCTCATGCTTGTCTTTCAAATCATATTTTCCTTCGCCTGTAAAGATTTGTGCGAAAGCTTCCGGTTCGGGACATCGGCCCGTGACAAGACGACATCCCCGGTCCTTGGGGGAAGGGGGACCGGGGATGCGGTCAAGGCGCGCCGGCGGAGGCTTGATCGGGTGTGATGACAGCGTGAACGGGGAAAGCCGGCGCGCGGGGCGGCTCCACTTCTTAAAGAGCGTTCTTGTAGATTTGGATGACGTCCTCAAGCGTCGGGCATCGAGGATTGGTCAAGCCGCAGGCGTCCTTCTGGGCGTTTTGGGCCATAATGGGAATGTCTTGCTCCTTCACGCCCAGTTCGCTCAAACCGCGAGGGATTCCCACGTCCCGGGATAGGGTGACGATGGCTTCCAAAGCCCTTTCTGCAGCGCATCGCGTGGACAGCCCGGCGATGTTTTCCCCCAAGGCCACGGCGATATCGGCAAACCGCTCCATTTTGGCGATCATGTTGAAACGTTCCACGTGGGGGAGCAAGATGGCGTTGCAGACTCCGTGAGGCAGATCGTAAAAGCCGCCCAGCTGGTGCGCCATGGCGTGGACATGGCCCAGGCTCGCGTTGTTGAAAGCCATGCCGGCCAGATATTCCGCGTAAGCCATTTTGTCCCGCGCTTCCACATCGGCCCCGTTGGCCACCGCGGCCCGAAGATTTTCCGCGATGAGTTCGATGGCCTTCAGCGCACAAGCGTCGGTGACAGGGGTGGCGATGGTGGACACGTAGGCCTCCACGGCGTGAGTGAGGGCATCCATGCCTGTGGCGGCGGTGAGGGCGGGGGGCATGCCCATCATGAGCAAGGGGTCGTTGATAGCCACGTTGGGAGTGACCCTCCAGTCCACAATGGCCATTTTCACCTTGGTGTCCGTGTTGGTGATGATACAAAAACGGGTCATTTCACTGGCCGTGCCGGCCGTCGTATTCACGGCGATGAAGGGCGGCATGGCCTTGGAGGACTTGTCGATGCCTTCGTAATCGCGGATGTGGCCCCCGTTGGTCGCCACGATGCCGATACCCTTGGCGCAGTCGTGGGCGCTGCCGCCGCCAAGGGAAATGATCAGATCGCAGCGGTTGTCCTGATAGACCTTCAGGCCGTCATGGACATTGACGTCCGTCGGGTTGGGGACGGTCTCATCGAAGACCACCACATCCAATCCCGTGTCCTTCTTGATAAGCTTGATGATTTCATCCGCGATGCCCGCAGACACGATCCCCTTGTCCGTGCACAAGAAGGGCTTTTTCCCGCCCAAGACCTGGATTTGACGGCCGATTTCCTTGTGCGCTCCAATGCCCATCAAGGTGACCGTGGGAATGAAAAACCCGTAGACCTGCTCTCTCACCGCCATGACTGACCTCCTTACCCATATGTCGATCCTGAAAAGTCCCTGCGCCCTTCCCTATGAAGGCGCGCACAAACCCCAGGATCAATTTCGGTGCCAGTCCGAAAAACAAGGAGATAACAATAGATTCGATCGCCGAAGGGTCGAAGCGCCCCCCTGGATTGGGTCTTTTCGCCGCACGCCCGAACCTCCCCAAGGGGCACGGCGAGTCGGATAAACGCAGGGTAGTAAAGGCATAGAAAAGAGGAAAGCTCTCTATGGGGCGTTTTGTCCCCTGGTCATGCCCTTGTGGGTCACAACGACACATTGAGAGCCGTGGGCACGATGGGCGGGTTTATTCTTCCAGACCGTAGGCTTTAATCTTGCGGTAGAGGGTCTTTCGACTGATCCCGAGCGCCCGTGCCGCGTCGCTTCGATTCCCGGAAAAGAGGGCCAAGGCCTTTTGAATGTGCAGGCGTTCCACCTCGTGAAGAGGGAGGCATCTGCGTGGATCGGCCCCGTATGGCCGTAGGTCGCCCGTCAGTTCCCGAGGCAGGCTGTGGGGCAGGATCACGGTGCTTTCCGAAAGGATTATGCACCGTTCCAGCACGTTTCGCAGTTCTCGAACATTGCCGGGCCAGTCGTAGGCCATGAGATGCACCAAAGTTTCGTCGGCAAGACGGTAAGGATGAGCCGGGGGACTCAAAAGGCCGAGGAGGTGCTCCACAAGGACCGGGATGTCCTCCCGCCGTTCCCGAAGTGGCGGCAAATGAAGGTGAAAGACGTTGAGTCGATGGTACAGGGCTTCATGGAATCGGCCCGCCCGCATCTCCGCCGAAAGGTCCCGATGGGTCGCGAAAAGAAAGCGCACATCCACGCTGCGCTCCTGCTGTTCGCCCACGCGCCGAAACTTCTTGGTTTCCAGCAAGCGCAGCAGCGCGCCCTGGAGTTCCAGGGGCATGTCCCCGATTTCGTCAAGGAAGAGGGTCCCGCCTTCCGCCAAACTCACGAGACCCTCCCGGGTTTCCAGCGCCCCAGTAAAAGCCCCCTTCACGTATCCGAAAAGTTCGCTGCGCAAAAGATCCTTTTGCAGAGACGCACAGTTCTTGACGATGAAAGGCCCCTTGGCGCGCCCGCTCAGGGCATGGATGTTCCGGGCCGCCACGTCCTTCCCCGTGCCCGATTCCCCCGTAATGAGTACCGAGGTGTCATGGGGGGCCACTTTTTCGATGAGCTTGATAATGCGGCGTATCGCCTCGGAACGGCCGACGAGCCGTGGGGCCTCGGCGCCTTTTTGTCCCTCGAGCAGCCGTCGGTTATGTTTTTTGAGGCACACCCGTTCATAGGCTTTGTCCAAGACCACATCCAGCCGTTCCAGGTTGAAAGGCTTGGTAATGTAGTCGTAGGCGCCCATTTTCATGGCCTTAAGGGCGCTTTCCACGGTCCCGTAGCCGGTGATCATGATGACTTCGGCGTCGGGGAGTTTTTCCTTCAGGGAATTCAAAAGATCCAGCCCGTCGCCGTCCGGGAGGCGAATGTCGGCGACGATCACGTCGAAGGTTTCGCGATCTGCCATGGCCAAAGCGGCGACCGCGCTTTCCGCCGTGGCGATGTGACGGTGTGGAGCGGCCAATTCCCTTTCCGCAAGTTTGCGGATGGATGCTTCGTCGTCGATGACAAGAACGCGCATGGGAGTCATGACATCTTCCCGAAAACGACTCGAAAGACGGATCCTTCCCCCTGTCGGCTTTCCACTTCGATGGAGGCGTCATGGGCTTGGGCGATGGTATAGCACATGGACAGGCCCATACCCGTGCCGCGACCGACGGGTTTGGTGGTGAAGAACGGATCGAAGATTTTGTCGAGATCCTTGGGGGCGATGCCACAGCCCGTGTCCCGGACTTCAAGGAACACGTGGTCTTCCCCGCGGATTCCCGTGCGTACGGTGATCGTCCCCTTCGTGTCGGCCACGGCGTCAATGGCGTTGAGCAGCAGGTTGAGCAGGAGCTGCTTGATTTCGGAAGGCGTCCCGCGAATGGGGGGCAGATTGGGTGCGCATTCCTGGTGTAGGCCGATGTGGGGATATTCTTTGAGTTTGTGCCGAATCAAGCGCACCGTGTCCTGGACGCAGCCGTTCAAGTCCACTGCGATCATGGTCCCTGAATGGGGGCGACTAAAGCTGAGGAGGCCCTGGACGATCTCCTGGCACCGGGCGCATTCGTCCAGGATGATCCCCATGTATTCTTCCAAGTCGGATCCAAAGTCTTCAGGGAGCCGATCCCGGACTTCAGGCAGCCGCTTTTTGATGGCCTGAGCAAAGCCCAGGATGGCTGTCAGGGGATTGTTGATTTCGTGGGCCACGCCCGCAGCCAACAACCCGACCGTGGACATCTTTTCCGCGTGGTTCAACTTCGCCTGGTATTCGCGCTCGAGGGTGACGTCCCTTTTCAAGAGGAGGACATGGCAAGGGCGTCCTTGGGAATCCCTGAGGGGCGACGCCGTGATCTCAAAATGACGGGTCACGTCCCCCACCTTGTAGATGTGTTCCTGGCGGCACAGCCGGTTGGTGCGGAAGGCGATTTCCGCAGGACAGGGGCGGCACGGTTCTTCCTGCTTTCGAAATACCCTGTAACACGCCCGTCCCACGGGGGAGCTTTCTCCAAAGACGTCGTAATACACCCGATTGACGGAAGTAATGCGTCCTTTCGGCGTGATGACCGCCATAATGTCGGTGATGCCGTCCAGAATGGCTTGGATTTGCTGCCGCCGGCGCTCCAGTTCCACCGTGGAAGCGTGCAGCTGGGCGATCTTTTCTTGGGCTTCTCGAAAAAAGCCCAGCTTGGAATATTCGATGCCGATGAGGTCTTCCAGCTTGGGAGGGGGTTTCATCACCAAGCCTCCTCGCAGATGGACAAGAGATCCTCCCACGTGGCGGGTCTCGGGTTGGTGAGAAGGCACGCATCCTGGGCGGCCATGCGACATACCGTGGGCAGTTGGTCTCTGTCGGGGACCAGGTCGCGCAGGCGATGTTTCATGCCCAGAGAATGGAACAGGCTTCCCAGGTTTTCGATGCCCGCAAGAGCCGCCGCCCGCTCGTTGCGCCACTTTTTCCCGGTAAGAATTTTTCCGATTTGAGCCAATTTGGGCAAGGCATGGTCCAAGTTGAATCGCATCACGGCCGGCAGCAGCACCGAATGGACCTCGCCGTGGAGGATGTCGAACATGCCGCCCAGGGAATGGGCCAGAGCATGGTCCGCCCCCAAACTGGCGTTGCTGAAAGCCATGCCTGCCGCCGTGCTCGCGATGCTCAAGGGCTCCAAGACGTCCAGGGATGGTTCCTGGGCCGCTTGAGGCAGATGCGCGGCAATGATTTCGATGGCCTTGAGGGATTGCAGTTCGGTGAAAGGGGAGGCGATGACGGACACGTAAGATTCCACGGCATGGGCCAAGGCGTCGACGGCGGCGGCCAAGACGAGATGCTGGGGCTTGGTGACCAATAGCACCGGATCGATGATGGAAATGTTGGGCACCAGGGTGCGGCTGACGATGGTCATTTTGAGACGCCGGCGCGTATCGGTGATGATGGCGAACTGCGATATGTCGGATCCGCTTCCCGCCGTGGAAGGCAAAAAGACCATGGGAGGCAAGGGCCGGTGAATCCGGTTGGCTCCTTCGTAGTCGTGAATGGATCCGCCGTTTCCGGCCACAATGGCGATCCCTTTGGCGGCGTCCATGGGACTGCCGCCCCCCAGGGCGATGATCACATCGGCCTTCTGTTCGGCATAGAACAAAGCGCCGTGGGCCACCTGGGTGTCTCGGGGGTTGGAGACCACATCTTCGAAGTAGCACCATTGCAAGCCTTCCGCCGCAAGGACGTCGAAAAGGCGTGAGACCCACCCGGCTTCGCGAAGTCCGGGATCGCTCACCACCAAGGGCTTTTCAGCCCCGAGCCTTTTGGCGCAGAGCCCGGCGTATTTCAACGCGCCGCGCCCGAAGATGATTTCGGGAATGGAAAACTTGACGATGTCCATGACGTGTCCTCATGAGTCCTTGTGGTCGTGCCGGGGCCCTGCCGTTTCATAGTATCGCCGGTAGAGCACGGCATTGGAAACCCCCAGGAAGTGGGCAAACAGGGTGGCGTGATTGCGGAGCGACGTCTTGAGCAGGCCTCCGGCGAGGTAACGGCGTGGAGAGGTCGGCAACGCATCGGGAACGACGAGGAGCCGGCCCAGGGGTCGGCACGAGCGCACAAAGTCCACATCTTCCATGAGATAGGGCCGGCGGAAGCCTCCGACCGCATCAAAGGTATCCCTGCGGCAGAACATGCCTTGGTCGCCGTAGGGCAAACGAAACAGACGCGTTCTCAAATTGGCCCAGGCCGCGATGGCGTTCAGAGCGCGGTTGGTAGGGGAGAAAGCCAGGCGGAAACAACCCAAGGCGAAACGTTCGTCCCGGGCGATGGTTCGCACCTGGTAGGCCGCCGCAAAATTGGGAAGACAATCGTCGTGGAGAAACCAGAGAATCCTCCCGGGGCTCACTCGGACTCCGGCATTCATCTGCAGCCCGCGTCCCAGAGCGCTTTCGACCCACACAAGGCCGTTTGCCCGTTTGTTTTCCGAAAGGGGCGGCGAGGATGAGCCGTGGACGACGCACAGGGTATCCTGGGGCCAGAGGATCC
This sequence comes from Desulfosoma sp., assembly GCA_037481835.1. Classification (GTDB taxonomy): domain Bacteria; phylum Desulfobacterota; class Syntrophobacteria; order Syntrophobacterales; family DSM-9756; genus Desulfosoma. The sequence continues at coordinate 82,173 of JBBFKW010000003.1, forward strand.
CCTGGAGGGTCTGCAGCCACGGGCGCAGCGCCGCCCTGGGTGCCGTCGTGGGAACAATGACGGAGACGGGGTTCGAAAACGCCCAGTGGCGGTCCAGACAAGAAAGATCGTCCGGGCGGTCGATATCGGTCCGGACGGGCAAAAGGGCGGGAGGGAGGCCGAGGCGTTCCAGGGACGTTCGGGTTCGTTCAAAGACATCGGCCGTTCCCCAGGAAGGGGAGGTGAAAATGGGCGGACACGGCCGACGAAGCCCGATGGCGTAAAAACCGCCGTCCCGGGCCGGGCCCAGCACGGCGTCCCGGTAATGCAAGCTTTGGAAGGCGTTTCGAAGATCCTTCGCGCTGAGATCGCAAAGATCGGATCCCACGAGAACGACCGTGCCGTAGCCTCGATGGAAAAGTTCTTGAAAGGCTTCGGCCATGCGTCGGCCCAGGTGTTCCCCCTTTTGGGCAACGACCGGCCACGGGACGCCGAAACGCCGGCGGAAGGCTTCGAGGTGTTCCTCCGCGCTTACGGCCACAAAGACGGCCGTGTCCGGGCAGAGCCGGCAAAAATCATGGACGACGCCCAAGGTGTAGCGAAGGAGCTTTTCGTAAAGGTCGCAGGCCGCTTGCGCGCCCAGGTCCGGCACCAGCCGTGTCTTGACCTTTCCCGGTTCGGGGTGGCGCGCGAAAACGATGAGGGCTTTTCGATCCATCAGTACGCGAGACTACCCAGGGAACGCATGATGAGCGTAAAACCCATGGCGAGCATGCCCATGAGGCCCATGCCGCATGAAAATCCGGCAAGGAGCACCGGGGCGTACTGGCGCCAGGCCAACCCGTACTTCTTGGAAAAGTAATAGCGGCCGAGGAAGGCCCCGATGATTTCCAGGAAGATGCCGTGAGGCGTGGACTGGCCCAGGCCTCGCACGATCCCGTAAATGAGCAGGATGGGCCAGTGGAAGAGGCTCAGGACGGCATAGACCACGGTGCCCAGCCCCAGGCCCCAGAGGACGTATTGGCCCTTCAGGGCTTCGAAGAAAGGGGAATAGCCTTCCAGAGTGGCGCTTTGCAGGAGCAGCGTGTTTAGCGCCTGCAGGTGCCAGAGTTCTTGGGCGTACGGGTACTGGCTCGACGGGATGGGGGCCAGTCTCCAGATGTATTGGGAGAACAGAAGGCTGGCGATCATGACCACCGGAAAGACCAAGATTTCCGCCTTGATGATGCTTCGAAAGCTCGTGCCCGTCAATTCGATTTCCCGCCAGCGCACCGTGGCCTTTCCGTAATTGTGAAAGGGGATGGGCGCATACCAAATGCCGATCCCATGGTAGCCGAAAAACTTGGACGCGGCGATGAAACTGGCTTCCCGCACCATGGGAAGACTCACGAACTGGCCCGTGATGCCCTCCATGCGCGCTGAGACGTAACTGATGAACGGCGTATACACGAACCCGTAGGCCACGAGAAAGATCCACGGGAAGCCCGGCACGAGGATGGAACACAGGACCACATAGGCAAGGGTTGAAGCCACATAGATGGCGATGGCGATCCACACGCTGAAATCGCCTCGACCCGGCGGCGGTTCGAAGAGCTTTTTCAGCCTCTCGCGAAGCGGTGCCATGGAATCAGAGCGCAGTCCTCGAAAAACCTGGACGATGCCGATCACCGCGATGGCCAACCCGATGCCGATGCCGAAGCTCATGTAAAAGTCGAAATTATTGGCGAAAACCGTGTCCACCGTGCCCATGCCCTTATGCCAGCGCTGCAGGATCCCGTGGTGGTACAAAACGGGATTGGCCGCCAAGGTGATGAGGAACCCGATGGCGCCACCCATGACGGCCCAGAAGGGCAACACCATGCCGATGAAGAGCAGGCCCAGGTCCAACTGAATGCCGGTGGCCACCGCCGGCAGAATGTCTTCCGTCACCGGGGTGAGCTCGATCCAGGGAATGGGAAGGAGCCGCACGGGTTCCGAGAGGATCACCCCGGAGGCGGCCGGAAGGAGGACGTAGATCGACCCGAAACACAACCCGATCATGCCGCCGATGGAAAACAGCCGCCATTTCCAGCCCGTCTCCTTCTTTTCCGTGGATTCGGCCAGGGCCATGTTGCCCAAGGCCCCAACGGGCGCCATGGGAAAGGGGAGCTTTTCCACATCGGAGGTCAGCCGGTACAGGGCATAGCCCAAACCGAAATGATCCACGGCCTGGATGAGCTCAAAGCCCACCATGAGCAGAATGGGCACCAGCCAATCCCTGTGGAAGAAGGTCCTTTCGATGAGGGATTCGGACCCCGGCTGGGGCGCCACCCAGGAGGGGATGTACTGGGTGAGCCCGAGCATCCTGGCCGCTTCCGACTGCACCAGGTATTGGTTCCACAGAAGGCCGGAAAACGGCGAGGCCATGGCGGCTCCGGCCATGTAGTAAAGCACGAAAATTTCCTGCTGGTTCAGCCTCGTGTAGGCCCGTTTGGCCACTTCCGCAAAAAGGATAATCGTCACCCACCGCGCCGCCGGGCCGATCCCGGTGCCGATCACCAGCCCCAGGTACATGGACCCGGGCATCATGAGAAAGCCGATGAAGATGGCTCCGATGACGGATTTCCATCCGAAGCCGTCGCGGAATTCTTCCGGGGGCTTCAGAAGATCCCGATATTCTTTAAGTTCCTTGTCCTCGATCATGGGACGTCTCCGCGTGCCGTTCCCTGCACCGCCCGAAGGACCTACAAAGGAAGCACATGATAGCTGATGGGCATGAACAGACCGACGATGAGCCACGCGACGGCCATGACCATGTCTCCCACGATGAGGCCGATGAAGAGCCGTCGCACTTCCTTGAAGCTCTGGACGCCGCCGTAGCGCAGCACCAGGGTGTTGCACACCCATCCCACGAGAAAGCTGAACCACAAGATGCGCAATGCCGAACTGTACGTGGTGAGGTATCCGATGGGATGCAAGGGCCACCACAGAAAGCGCCGATACCCGAAGACCAAAAGCGCCATGACCGCAGCCCCCACCCCGGCGAAAACCATGCTCCACTTCTTGGGCTCTTCGGGATAGCGAAGCAGCTGCGCCACACCTTCATGAACCCGCCGGCTCGTTTCCACGGCCCAGTCGTCCGGAAGCATGCTGATGCCGTATTGAAAGCTCATAACGAGCATGGCCGCACCCGAAACGATGACGCCCAAAACAATGGCGGCAAGAATGCCGAACAAAAAGCGCCGCCGCGTGCGGAGCCCCTCCGCCGCCTTGGACGCATGAAAAAGGGACGGCATCAAGGATTCCCGCACGTCCACGAACGCCACCTTTTGAATGACGAGCGCCATGGCCAGGGTCAGGGGCGCAAGGGTCTTCGTTGCCGTCATGGACAAAAAACCGTCGGACGGGGCGGCCGTAAGGGTGAAGTAGGGCAGGCCGCCCTGGCAGATAAGACGGGCGGTCACCACGTGGAGCATGAAGCAGACGCCGAGGAAAAACGCCGCCGCGACGGGATCCATGCCGAAGGAGATCATCCACACGACGGCTCCCAGTCCTCCGCCGAGAAAAAGGACCATGGATGTCCTGGGATGCAGGAGGCTCTTGGGAGGCTCCTCTCCTGACGCATTCCGCCCGGTGAAGCTCACGAGCACTTCCTTCAGGTGGTACCGGGCGAGCCACACAATGAAGAAGAAAAACACGGCGAAGGCGCCGATCATCTGCATTTCTTCCACCCGGGCGAGCACCGGGCCGAAGGTGGTCCCCAGGGCCGCCGACGGAAGCTTCCATCCCACGAGCTGCAGAAGTCCCGGCAGGAGGCCCCCCAGCAGGAAGAAAAACCACAGGCTGAAGGAGACCTGTTTGGACGTGAGGTACGCAAACCCGATGAAGGCGGGATAAAGGTAGATTTTGACCTTGGCGAAGCCCGAAAGGAGCCCTTCCCGCGGGATGTAGGGCTGTGCCAGAAACAAGACGGGAATCTGGGGCACCTGGGGGTAATAGGTATGCAGCCCGTTCAACAGATGAAGCAGTACGGGGATGGAAAATCCGATGAGGAAAGTCTTTCGCGCGAAATAACGGCCAAGGGCCCCCTTTTCGGATTCTTGGCCGATTTCCATGGGCACCCGAAGGAGCGGGAAATTCATCTTTTCGTTTTCGATCCACTGGTGGCTGAAAAGCCCGGTGAGGCCCAAAAAGGCCGCGTACACGCAGACGATGAAAACACCCCACAGGCTCAGGGGCGCGACCCAAATGGACCACGGAATCCGCGAGAGGACTTCGTACCAGGCGAGGTTCCGACCGCCTTCCAAACCACGGTACAGAAGCTGCACCGTTTCGGTGTCCTTGGGAAAGAGCCCGTCGGGCAGGAGCTCAAGGAGAGCCTTGCCTGCCGGGTGGCCCGTGGCCGTAAGCCAGGCCGGCGTGGAGATGTTGATGAGAAACGTGCGGAAAAGGCCCGTATAAGCGATTCCCGTGGACACGGTGACCATGGCCCACAGGAGTAGAAGTTCATGGGCGGCCAAGGCGGCTCGAGGACTGATTTTTCGGGCCACGGGGTTGTACAGCACGGCGAAAAGCAGCAGCACGGCGAAAGAGGTCAGGGGGAAATGTCCGCCCGCAAGGGGGCTGTTTTGAAGCCGCACGTTGTTGTACGGAGTCAGCGCGCAGAAGAGAACCGACAGGAGAATGCCGACTCCCACAACGCCCCAGCGCAGTTTTCGTCCATGCATGGCCTATCCTTGCCCTGTGAAGGAAGCCGGCACGGGAGCGGGTGCCGCTTCGGGGCCGAGGGGTGCGGCCCAGCGGGTGTAAAGGGCCTTGGTGTTCGCGTCCAGGAGCCGCCACAAAAGCATCTGCTTGCGCATGACCTTGATGAAATTGCGGTTGGCGCGCTGCCATGCCGTGCGTTCCCCGGAAAGGCGGATCATCTGCAGCGCCACTTCCATGTAGCCGGGATCGTCCGCCGACGGGCAGCAGTGCAGATGGAGCCTCTGCTTGATGCCGAAATCGAAGGGGGCCAGCCACACGTTGGCGTAGAGCCACATGCAGACCGGTTCGGGAAGGTGCGTGCCGTCGCTTTCCGGGGCGGCCGGGGCGAGGTGCACGTCGTCCACGATGAAGGGCCCTTGAGCCACATCCTGGTGATCCCGGATGAAAGCGCTCAGAAAGGCCATGATCCCCGGTTCTTCTTCGGGCTTGAGAAGGAAGGGCAGATGGAGTTCCAGGAGATCCCCTTGGGCCTTGGGCACGGTCCAGGTGCGGGTCACATCGGGCATGGCCAAGGCGGCGGCCACGCGCGCCGGATACAAGGACGCCAAGAGCACCACGGAAAAGACGAGGACCATGCACGCCACGCTGGCCAGGGAGGAGTAGTTGAAGGTAAGTTCGGAAAAGAGCTGGGTTTTTCCCAAGAAGTGGGCTGTGAGCTGGGCGAGGATGTAGCCGATGACCGTGGAAAGGACCGCTAGGGAGAGGGCTTCCACGATGAACAAGAATCCCACGTGGTTGGGGGCGAGGCCTACGGAGGTGTAGACGCCGATTTCCGATTTGCGCTCATGAACATGGCCGATCATGGTGTTTAGGCAGATGAAAACCACGATGAGCATGGGCACGAGCAGATTGGCCACTCCTTGGTAGCGCAGGGTCTTGGCCGCCGAATGAAAATACGTGACGTCGGCTCCGACGTAGAGGGGGTAGGTGAGCCTGCGGGAAAGGTCGTCGGCGATGTCCAAGGCCGTTTCGGACGTGTCGGTAATGAGCGCGACCGCCCGCAACGTGCCTCCCAAGGAAAGGCACGTGTGGTGCGGAATCAGAACGACGGCATCGCCCGCCGCCGAGCGGAACCGTTCGACCATGGGCCCGACGGCCTCCCCGGCTTGCATGGCTTCCGCTTCGGCCTCGGAAAGGTCTTCGTCCGGGGAAATTTCTAAGTAAGCGGGTTTGACGGAGGTGCCGTCCAGGTCGGTAAAAGTTTCCAGGTGGTTCGGATCGAAAAAACCGATGACGGTCAAGGGGACTTCCCACAAATGGACGACCGCCCCCACGTCCCGGGTGGGCTCCAGACCCAGCTTTCGTGCCAAACTCGTGGGAAGGAGCACCGCCCGGCCGTCTTCTTCGGTGAACCACCGGCCCGCTGTGACGATCTTTTTCAGGGCCTCTGGCGCATGGGGGCCGACCCCGAGGACCCCTTCCACGGGGACCACCTCGTTACGGGCGGCGACGGATGCGACGGCCCGAAGGGATGGATGAGAGGGGTCGATCCAGGAACGGGGCCACAGCACGGCCCGATTCCCGTAGCGTGCCGCAAGACTTTCCAAGGAGACGGACGTCAGAGGCCTCCACAGATGATGGTGCAGAAGCACCCCCACGTAGGCCGGGGTTTCCCCTACCCGGGTCATGGTCGTCTTCGTTAGGCTCCGGACGTTGGTAAACGACATGATGGTGAAGGTGAGGATGATCAGGGTCACCGAAGTGAGTGCCGTGCGAAGGCGCCTTCGATTCAGGTTGGAGGCTCCGATGGCGAACCCGGCCCCGAAGGCCTGCCACTTGTTGACACTTTCCTTGGCCGCCGCCGGAGAGCCGCCGCCCGCCGACGTCCCTCCCATTTCTTGTTCGAATCGCATGAAGAGGATCCAGGATACCAAGACGCTCAGCGCCACGATAAAAAAGGCGATGATGACCACCATGGGGTTGTAGGTCAGGCGGAAAGCCGGGTGCAGGGCGCGGATGGTGAGGATGGTGGCGATGAGAAGCAGGAAAAAGGCCGTGATCTGCTTGTAGATGTTTCGAAAGCAGAAGAGATAGCGTTCCAGGCAGTAAGCGAAAGGCACAAAGAGGGCGATGAAGAACATGACCCCGCCCAAGACGTCCCTTTGGGTGTTTTCGATTTCGTTGTAGACGGAATTGAGTTTGGCCCAGGCGGACACGGTCCTGTCCCAGGCGAGGCTGTGGCGCAGGGCGGTTTCATCCTCGCGCGCCCGCTCCCGCTCTTCCAAGGCGTCCCGGTACAGGTTTTCCAAATAGCGGTTACTGATGCCATGGGCGATGAGATTTTTCAGGCGCTCGCCCACCAAGTGGACCAGATCTTCCACGACCCGCTCAGGGGTTCGCGTGATCACGGAAGGCTCCCCGATAGCGTAGCCCAAGCCCATGGGGTTTTCGGCATCGCCTTTGATGAGCAGGAATTCCTTGCGCAGCAGCGTGTCGGAAAGGATGACCTTGAATCGGGCGCCCCTTTCCAAAAACAGGGACACGGCGAAAGTGTCCCGGCCGTCCACGCGGCTGTACCAATACCGCAATGGACGCGCTCCCGTAACCCCGTCCAACACGGTGATCTTGGTCAGGTAATCCAGGCGCTGGGGGTCCAAGACGCCCACGATGTCCGTCTGCCGGCAGGGAAACATGACCAGCGTCGTGGAAGCGATGCGCCCCTTGATGTTCAGGCGGTAACTATCCTTGGAGGTCTGCACCTTGTCGGCGACCCAGCGGATCTTTCCCGTTTCGGGATCGACCCCATAGGGTTCCAGGATGAGCTTTTGGAAGGCGACCCGCTTGTTGGCCACCGCCGGGATGAAAAAGGAGCCGTCGCGAAAGGTCATGGCCCGAACGAGGGAATTGCCTTGCAAAGCGCAGACAATGGTTCCCGGAGCCGGCTTGTCCGGGAAGAGTTCCCCTTGCCGGATGAACATGGCGCGGCCTTCCACCGACGCCAGGCCTTCAAAGCCCATCCGGCAGCTTTCCTTGAGTTTGGGATGGCCGAGGACCTTGGCCAAAATGGCGGGGAAGGCGTCTTGGTAGGCTCTGACGCCGTCCCAATCCATCCGGGTCTTGACGTCTTCGGGCGTTTCCCAGAGGGTGCGCCGGTTGTTGGCCCCGGTGAGGGCGAAAGACGGACAGCCGGTCAAGGCGCCGATATCGCACGCCATGCAGTGGGGCCCTTGGCTTTCCACGGCGCGGGGTGCCGTGTCCGCACCATGGCGGGCCGTTTTTTCAAAAAGAGGGGCCCGTCCCGTGTGCCGGGCCACCTCTTCCGCCGCCTGGCGGAAAAAATCGGCCAGAGCCACATTGCGAACGAGCCGGTACACCTGCTCGCGCAAGGGAAAGGTGCCACCCCATTCGCTGAGGGTGACCCAGCGGGAGTGGGACGACAGGGACAGGCCGATGTGGAGCACCCTTTCGAAATCGTCCGCCAGGGAGCGCAAATCCCCCCACGATTTGACGGCCTTCAGCCGGGCTTGGGTTTCCGCGCGTTCCTTTTGCAGGTCTCCGAGCCCCGAGCGGATGAGATCCACGGCCAAAGCGCGTTCCTCCGGCCCCAGTTCCTCGGGCGATTCCTTCCAGCTTAGGCGCCGATACACCAGCGCCTGCGCCGCCAGGGCCTTTTCATGGGGGGCCTCGCGGCTCAAACGATCCGCTTCGTCCTTGGCCCGTTCCACGACATGGGACCACACTCGGGACAGGGCGCGTGGATCCTCGGGGTCGGGCTGCATGGGGTCGGGTCGGGAAAGGAGCCCGAGGAGTTCCTGCAGGTCTTTTTGTCTGTCCGAAAGGGTGCGCTGTTCTTGCCGGAGGGTGCGCCGAGGTGCTTCCAAAGCCCACAGGAAATGGCGCGTGCCCGAAAGGCCCTGGCCGTGGCCGGATACCGCCGCAAGAAGAACGCTTCGCGCCGGCGGATCGGCCGCCAGGACCTCGGCCAGATGGACCAGCACGGCCGCCGAAAGAGCCTGGTCGGCGCCCGGAGCCAACCCGACCACGTGGGATGCCGCATCGTATGGCGCTTCGATAATGACGAGTTCTTTGGCGAGATCCGGCGAGGATCCCGGAATCAGCCCGTAGACGTTGTGCGCCGTTCGGTGTTCCCAGTGGCTGCGAACGTATGCGTGCGCCCGCGCGTTTCGGGATGCGGCCCGGCGCAGGGCCGCGCCCACTTCGGGCGGAACGTAAAACCTCGGAAAATCCAAAGGGGTCGGGATGTCCTTCACGGCGAAGTCGTCCCGGCTGTCTTCCGCCCCGCCGAGGAAGATGACGGCCTTGGCCCCCATCTGGGCGGCGAACCACCAGTTTTCCCCGGAAGAGACGTCCATGAGCACGAGAGCGTCTTGGATGGTGTGCCCGTCGAATCGGTGCAACGCCCCGTCCCCGACGTCCACCAAGGGACCTTCAAGGCCCGAAGGCGGCGTTTGAGACAGCATGGCCATGTTGGGAGCCCAGGGAAAGAGGGGGTAGGTTTCCGATCCCACGGTGATCCTCCCCTCGTCCAAAACGGGAACGGGCACAAAGAAAGCCTGGCGGCCGACGGGTTTGAGGCCCGCACGTTCAAAGGCTTGGGCGATGTAGTCGGCGGCGGCCTCGCAGCCCGGAGATCCTGTGGAACGGTCGGTGGTTTGGGTGAGGGCTTCCAGGTGGCGAAAGAGGGGGTCTTCCGCCCGGGCGACGGCGCATGCGGAAAAAACGCCCATGAGGACGGCGAGAAGGACGGCGGAAACCCGAAATGTGCGGCGTCGTGCCTTCATGTTCACCCGGAGAATGTCTTTGTGCCCTCTTCACAAGGGCTTTGATTTACGGGCTGAGGGCCGAAACCCGCTCTGCGGCGATAAGCCCTAAAGGACCTGGCCTATGGAAACCTGGAGCTTTTCCCGATCCTCGATGCGGTCGATGCGGCCGTCCCGAATCCAGACGACGCGGTCCGACACGTTGATCATCTTGATGTCGTGTGTGGCCGAAATGATCGTAACACCCCGCTCTTGGGACAGTTCCTTGAGAAGCGAAATGATTTCTTCCCCGGTGCTCAAATCCAGGTTTCCCGTGGGTTCGTCGGCCAGGATGATGGCCGGATCGTTGGCCAGGGCCCGGGCGACAGCCACCCGCTGCTGCTGGCCGCCGGAAAGTTCGGCCGGCTTGTGCTGAAAGCGCTCCGCCAGTCCCACGAGCCTGAGCAGTTCCATGCCCTTGTCCATGTACTCGTCGCGGCCCATGCCGGCGAAGATCATGGGCAGCGTCACGTTTTCGATGGCGGTCATGACCTGAATGAGGTTGAAGGTCTGGAAGATGTAGCCGATCTTTCGGCACCGAAGCCATGCCAATTCATAGGCGTCCAGTTGGGCCACGTCCACTTCGTCAATGAAGACGCGGCCGGAGGTGGGCTTGTCCAGAGCGCCGATCATGTTAAACAAAGTGGATTTTCCCGATCCGGACGGGCCCATGATGGACATGTATTCGCCAGCCTTGATTTCCAAGGTCACCCCGCGGAGGGCATGGACCTCTTCCTGCCCCATGCGGAAGACCTTGGTCACGTCCACCAGCCGAACCACATTGTGCGCGCCGTTTCCGCTCATAGGGGCTAAGGCTCCGATCTCAAGGCGATGGCCGGTTGCATCCGAGCCGCAACCCAGGCCGGGTACATGACGCCGATGAGGCTTAGGGCGACCGCCAGGGCCGACGATTTAACCAGCAGGGCGCCGAGGCCGATCGCCGGAAGGTGGGTGATAATGGGGGCGCCGAAGCGCGCCCACAGGGTCACGACGGCCGTACCCACTCCCAAGACGCTTCCTGCCGCACCGCCCAGGACGCCCTGATAGGCGGCCTCCAACACGAAGAGCTTGATGACGAAACTGTCCAAGGCGCCCAAGCATTTCAAAGTGCCGATTTCCCGGAAACGCTCCGTTACGGCCATGAGCTGGGCGTTGACGATGCCGACGGCGCAGACCAGCAGGGAAAGCACCACGAGCCATCGGTCCTTGGCTGTGCTGCCGAAGTGGCCGTCCTGGGGAGTAAAGCCGGCCGAAAGGATCTTGTCCTGCAAAGCGGGCTCGGCCGCCGGCCACACCCCTTCCAGGACGGCATAAACGGCGAAGGTGTAGGAAAGAAAGGCGACGGCGAGGACGAGCGTGCTCGTTGTGATCATGGAGCGAAAGAAGCGCGCCCGCAGGGCGTTGAAGGAAATGCGGATCACCTGGGACCATGGGAGGACGATCTGTCGGTCGATGCTCTTGGCCATTTATCCGTCACTCGCGGGGCTGCGGACCAAGGACGAAGAAACCCGTGGCCTTTTCTTTAAGCTCTCGAGGCGAAGTTTTCAATGGCCCGAACCGTCTCAAGGGCTCCTTCGGTGCGAAGCGGCTGAACCGAAGGCCGCGGGGAAGACAAGGTCTCTTGGATTTGGGCGGCGAGCCTTTCGGGCTCCAAGGACCGAATGACGCGGAGCACCCCCCGGGATTCCAGCCGGTCGGCCCGAAGGGCCTGTTCCCGGTTTTGGGGAAAGGGGTACACGAGGGCGGTGACGCCCGAAGCCAGGATGTCCATGCAGGTGTTGTAGCCTGCCATGCTGAGAGACAGCTCGGCCTGGGCCAATTCCTTCAAGAACTCATGGGAAAAGGGGCGCCACACAATGCGGGGATCGGCTGCGGCACTCTCCTTCAGCGCCTCTCGGTCTTGAGGTTCCATGAACGGGCCTTCGTGGACCTGCAGGCGCATGTGGGGGTCCCCAAGCCTGGAGAAGGCGTGGAAGACGGCCTCGATAAAATCGATGCCGACCCTGCCGCCTCCCGTGCTGAGAACGATCCGCCCCCGGACTTTTGGGGGTGAGGGATTCGGCAGGGACCGGGTCACGTAGCCCGTGTAATGCACCGGAGGGCGGATGTCGGCGATGCGCCGGAAGGTTTCGTCGAGTCGCACGCAGGCCGGGTCGGCGTGGACCAGGATGAGGTCGAAATATCGGTTGACCAGCGAGAGCACCTTTTCTTCGTAGGCTTCCGGGTCGGCCTTTTCCACCAAGATGTCCCGAAGACTGCAGACCACGAGGGCTCGATGAGTGGAAGCTGCGTTTTTCTCGAGCAGGGGGATGAGCTCGAACTGGAAGCGTTTTCGGCCGAACGGGAAAAGTTCGATGAGGAGCACATCCGGCCTCACGGACTTCCAGAGGTCGACAAGGATCCCCGTGCGCCGTGCCTGGACCTGCCGGATGTCGCCTGCGGCCGTCTCCAGGTTTCGGAACTCGGGATCCATCCGCAAGGGGGGCAGGGCGATGCGCCGCACGTGGGCCGGGGCACGAAACCCGGGCAGAGGGTCGCCGCCTTCCACGAAAAAGACCGAGTGCCGGGAAAAAGCCGCGGCGATTTCCATGCTTCGAAGGAAATGCCCGATACCGAGCACATACTGGCAGTAGTGAAGGATCTTCATGGACCATCCGTTCCCGAACCCAGGGGGGACGGCACGCGAAGGGCTTCCCCAGAGAGCACCCGGCGGAGCGTTTCCGTGAATTGGAGAAAAAGGGCCGTGGGATGGCGCCGCCCAAGGCGATCCAGGCTGGAGAACATTTGGTGCCGAAGCTTCAGGGACAGTTCCACCTGCACGCCCATGCCCGCGCGACCCCGATTGCATAGGTTTTCCGGCTGAGTGCCATGGAAGAGGGGATGCGCTGCGACGGTAAAACCCGCAATCGTAAGGGCTTCGGCGCACAGGTCCCGCAGGCGGGTGTCGAGTCCCCCGAGGAAGACGTCAGCTTGGTCATGAGTGCAGCCGTGGATCGTTATGACTTTCCAGGAAGCGGTCGCAAGGGTCAGGGCCGCGGGCTCGTCGAAACGAGTGCTGGTGATGTGCAAGACGGCGTTATGCTTTCTTTTCCGTCCATCCAAGTGATAAAAGGAATGGAACCCTCGCGCGATGGCTCGGGCCGCCTCCGAGGTCCCCGGTTCGATGCCGCCGCCGTGGGGAGCCATAACCGCCAGGCCGGAACGGCCGGCCTGCCATTCGACGACGAAGTCGCGGCCGGGGTTTTCCTGGAGAAGGAGGGCTGAAAAGGAGCGGTATCCGTTCATGACGCCTCAAGCCTGTGGATGTGTGTCGCATGTTCGGGCATCGCCCATGCCGCCTCGTGCCCGTGGAAGCAAAGTGGGGTGTTCCGGCATCGCATCGTCTCCATTGTGCCGGGGAAAAGGGCCCGTGTAAAGCGTCCCGCCCACGGCTTCGCCTAGCGCTGGAAGACGGAGGTTGGGGTGAGCGAAGCGAACCCCAACACAAAAACCCGGGAGCTTGCCGGAGAGTTCCAAACGTCTTTACTGCCGCGCAAGCGGGAGTCCCTTTAAAACGGAGGCCTCACATGGAAAGCAAGGTCGCACGCGCTTTGGGCATGTCCCACGAACCCGTAGCCGTCCTGTGGGCGGACGAGAAGCCCGAAGGGGCCTCGGTCTTTCGCCCCGGCAAATGGGGCTGTGTCATGTGGATGCTTGCGGGAGCTTCCCGCGGAAAGCCCGCCGCCTTCGACCGCGAATCCTACGGATGCTGGGGCGGCGGCGTGGGCCTGGGTTTCGGCAACCAGTACAAGGCTTTTCCGGGCGGGGAGACGTGCTTTCACTATTTCCTTTCCGTCGGCAATCGGCACTGGGATCAAGGGCGCGCCGTAACGGAACACATGGAAGCCTCCGGCTGCGGGGCCTTTGTCGAAGACTTTCGCGACGGGGAAGGCTACCTCAAGGACCCGGGGCTTGTGGAGCGGTTCATCCAGGACTTGCCCATCCTGGATGTGCCGACCCGCTACGTCATCTTTCAGCCCCTAAAGGCTGTCGATCCGTCATCGGCACCGCCGCAGGTCGTCGTTTTTTGGGCCGATCCCCATCAGCTGGCGGCTCTGGTCGTCTTGACCAATTACGGGAGGCCTGGAAACGAAAACGTGATCGTCCCCTTTGCGGCGGGATGCCAAAGCATCGGCATTTATGCGTATCAGGAAGCCGCGCGCGAAAAACCGCGAGGCGTCATCGGCCAGATGGATCTTTCGGCGCGTCTCAACGTGGCCAAGACCATGGGCGATCATGCCTTTACATTTGCCGCGCCGTGGCGGCTCTTTTTGGAACTGGAAGAAAACGTCGCGGGAAGTTTCGTGGACCGCCCCGTCTGGAAGGAGCTCAAGGAGCGATCCGCCGTTGCCAAAAAGGAGAGATCATGATAGCCAAGGGCTTCCTCGCTCCCAGTTCCCGGTGTGTCGCGAGGTATTCTTACGGCGTGCAGAGGAAGCTCCCATGGAATGTCCTGCGCTCAGTCGGGTTTACGTCATCTTCAAACGGACCAGGTGCTGCATCCGCATCTACACCGATCTGGACCGGGACGCCTTTCAAGCAGCTCTGGAAGAGTCCCTGGACAAAAAGAAAAGCCTTTTCCTTCACGTCTATCAGCCCAACGGCAACGGGTTTGTTCGAAGCCACACGACGGTGACACCTTACGAAGTCCTGGTGGACTGCGTTTTCCATGTCCAGGAGGTATCGAAAAACGGCGACGATCCCTGCACGGAAAAGGGGAAAGAAGCTCGTTTTCTGGAGCGGCTCTTTCGCGAGCACGGCCTCGCTTAGGAACGGACCGAAGGACGGTTTGGCATAGCGGGCGCGCTCACGATCTTTTGCGAGCGTTTTGCAGGGGTTTCGGCCTGGATGTCGGGGAAAACCGCTCCCACGGGTAGCAGATCTCGGGCAAGCTTTTTGCGGCGGATGCATATCTCGGCCCGACTGCGCCGGCGGGGCGGCTTTTCACGTTCCGAAGGAAATATTGTTCCAGCCCCAGCGCCTTCGGAACCTTCCACGTTCCTTTCGGCACAGGATGGCTCATGAGCGCTCAAGAAGACGAAGGCGGCTTGAGGGAACGGATTGCGGCCCTGGAAAGGGAACGCGACCTCCTGCAGGAGCGCGTCAAGGAATTGGAAGAGGCTCTCCAGGGGTGCTTGAGCCGGTCCCGGCACTGACTGGGGTGCGGCTTTGCCGACTGGTGGCTGGACGCCACACGGGTGCTCACCGAAAAGACCGGCGCGTTTCCCTTCAAGAAACCATCCTGCCCCGCGGTCGCTGAGATAGAAGAAGAAGGAAGTGAGCCCCGCCCGCCGGAGGAGCCTTCATGAAGGATCCGGAGCCGGCGTTCGGCTTTTTCATCGACGGAAAGCCCGTTGACGACGGCGCCCTGTCCCGTGCGCTCCCCATTGGGCTATCGGACGATGCCCCGAAGATCGCCTACGCCCACTACTTCCAGGCATTGGCCGAAGCCCTGAGGGCAAGGAATTTCGAGCCCATTCGCCGAAGTCTCCAGGTGCTGACCGGAGAATCTTTCTTGCCCGATCGGATTCGCGACGTAAGAATCGACAGCGTGAAACACGGCGCGCTCTACCACGTGGCCAAGGTGACGGTCGACGTCAGCGGGCGCTCCTTTTCCATGGCCATGAATTCGGCCGTGCATCCCAAGCGCCAAGCGGCTCTCGAGCGCGAATGGACGACGCTGGAAAGCCTTTCAAAAACGGCAACGGCGCCGTACGTGCCCAGAGGACTGTATCTGGGCGAAGGCTTGTGGCACGGCGCCTCCCGGGAAGCCAGTCCCTTTCGGTTTTTTCTCGCCCGGTGGTTCGACGGCTTTCATGAATGGCACCTGGAAAAAGGGCAGGGCGATCGTGTCGAAACCGTGAGGGTCTGGGACGGCTCAGCCGCGGGCCGCGAGCTCACCGACGCGGAATCGTCGCAGCTCATGGAACAGGCGGCCTACATCCTCACTCTGGCGCTGGACAGGCAGGATTTCCGCCACATTCACCCATGGCACCACGCGGCGGGAGATTTTGTCGTCACGGTAGAAGGGCCCGCGGTCGCCGTGCGACTCATCGCCGCCAGAAACCTCAGGGTCCTGGTGCCTCCGGGGTCGGAACCCCATGAGCGCCTTTCCGCCGTGGCCGCCTTCTTTTTTGCCCTGACCTTTCGCCTCCGCCTGGATCGGGACCGCGGGACGGGCGATCTGGTCTGGGCCCCCGATCGCTGGCTTCCCGCCGTGGCAAGGGGCTTTCTCCGAGGCTGGACCGACGGGGCGCCGCCCCATGAGGCTTTTTCGACCGAGGACGTTCGGGCGGCCCTTGGGGCCTTCGGTGCCTCGGATTGGGAAACCGTAGGGGACCTTCTCGCGGACGATCTCATCGTGGACCCTGACGAAGAGCTCCTGGTGACCAGGCTTATCCCGGATCATGCCCGCGATCTGCACCGCAGCCTTCGCTGGGATGACCTTTCGAGGTCGGTTGCGAAACAAAGCGTCGACGTCTTGAACTCTTAATGTGAAAGTCGCAGTTGTAATCCGGCAGGGCAGGACTTTCATGGTTCGTTGTCTTGCCGGATATTGATCTGGGTTGGGGTTCGCTCCGCTCACCCCAACCTACGAGTTTATTGAACATTTTGGGCCGCCGACTGTAGGTTGGGGTGAGCGCAGCGAACCCCAACAAAAACCGGGCATACGCTCGCACGTCTCGGTCTCACAACGAAGGATGAAACTCGAACCCCTGGAGCTTGTCCGAGAATCCTTTACATGAAAGTCTCTGTAACATACCGTAACTACGGACTTTCATTCTTCGTTGTCACAGGCGGCCCGCCATGGGGGTCAATGTGAAAGAATGGCGCTCTCGGCGTCTTGTAGGAGCGGCCTTGGCAGCGAACCGCATCGCCGGGGAGCCGGCTCCTACAGGGAAAACCCTCGCTTGTCGACATCTTTCATCAATGCGGCGTGGCGAGCCTCGCCATGACCGTTAGGGGGCTGATGGTGGGGCAATGGCGGAACTGATCGATTTTACGGAAAGAAAGAAGGCCTCCACGTTGATTGCCGCCCGACCCGTGGAATTCCGCTGGGGGGAATGGGCCTCTGGAACGGCGTGGTTGTGTGCGCGAAAGGAATCGGAAAAGTTCGAGGCGCACCGCATCGAAGCCCGCCGACTCCCCGGCCATTCCCACATCCAGTGGCTGCCCAACCATGTGAAACTGGACGGCGGCAGCCACTATACGGTCAGGGCCCTCTTTCGGTACAGGAACGACGAAGGCGCCATGCGCCGCATCTACCGGCTGGCGGGCATGATGGAATGCGTAACGCGCGGCGTCTCCCCCGTGCTCCGCTCGGACCTGCTGCGCCGCATCTACGACGCCATCCTGGAAGAACGCAAAGCCCTCCACGTGGTCTGGCGGGGTTCCGTGGACCGGTTTCTTCTCCCCCTCTACCTCCACCACGGCGTCGTCGAACGCCTGCTCGCCCGCCTCGTGCCGGTGGAGAGCCTGAAGGAGCTTTTCGCCGTGATCGACCAGGAAACCGCCGTCCAATTCGATCTGCTCGCCTCGGACTACGTCATTTACGTCCCCATAGGGTTCGGCTTTCCGGAAGACTGAAAATTCGGCCCGCCGCGCCCTCCTTTTTTCCGGAACCCGGCGGGGAAGGGCCCAGGGGGACTAGGAGGCTGTCCGAGAATGGCATATTCCTGGGAGCGCGGGCGTCTCGCCCGCTTCTCGTGCGGGCCGGAGGCCCGCGCTCCCAGGAGAAGAGGCCTTCGGGTTCGTTCTCAGACAGCCTCCCAGGATGGACTCCGGCGGCTTCAAAACCTCATGAAACCGCCGCAGGGGGGCTCCGGAGGGTTGAAGCATCGTTTATGCGGCCGAGGAGGGCTTCACCCTGCCTTGCGAAAGAGCTCGGGGCGGCGGATGCCGGGGCGGGCGCGGAGCCGACGCACAAGGGAGAAGGGGATGGGAGATCGTTACTGCATCGGGATCGATATCGGCGGAACTTACATCAAGATGGGGCTTTTCGACGCGGAAGGCGGACGGCATGCCTTTGACCGCACGCCCTCCAACGCCGCCGGGCCCCCCGAGGCCCTGCTCGAAGCCCTCATCCGGGCATGCCGGGGCCTCATGGGAAAGGCCCGACTTCAATCCGGCCGCGTTGTCGCCGTGGGCTTGGGTGTGGCGGGCAAGCTGGATACCAGTGCAGGCCGCGTGGTTTTTTCTCCGAACCTTCCCAACATGTCCGGGTTTCCCCTGACCCCAAGGCTCCAAGAGGCTCTCCAGATTCCCGTTTTCATGGAAAACGACGCCAACGTGTTCGGCCTTGGAGAAGCCTGGGTCGGCCAAGGCCGAAAGATGCCCAATTGGATCGGGGTCACTTTGGGCACGGGAGTCGGCGGCTGCCTCATCGCCGACGGGGCGCTCTGGGTGGGGGACCGTTTGGGTTTTGCCGGCGAAATCGGCCACATGATCGTGGATCCGTCGGGGCCGCCGTGCGCCTGCGGCCAAACCGGCTGCCTGGAAGCCCATGCCTCGGGATCGGCCCTCATCCGGGGCATGGCCCATGCCTTGAACGCCGGGGAGCCGATCCCGGAGCGGATTGCGGACGCTCTGCGCACGGGATCCCTCACACCCGAAGATGTCTACCGGGCCGCGGATTCCGGAGACCCCATCGCGCGACGCCTGTTCCGGCGCATGGGATGGGCTTTGGGGCTGGCCCTGGCGAACCTTTTCACGTTTCTCGGCATTGAGTCGGCCGTTATCGGAGGCGGGGTGAGCCAATCCTGGGATCAATTCCATCCCCACATGATGGAAACCCTTCGGACCGTTCCCAAGATGCTCGACCCCGACGGCATCCACATCTTTCGGACCGGACTCGGGCCCCTGGCGCCCTTGTACGGCGCGGCGCGCTTGGCTTGGACGGCCCTGGATCAGTCCTAACCGCCGATGGAGGTCATGGGGCGGGAGACGCACTTGCGGCGCGGAAGAGATCCCTCGTTCAGGCGGTGTTTTTCCGGTTTCGATTGGATGGCTTGAAGGATGAGGCGGGCGATGTCCGCATCGGACGCCCCGTTTCGCAAAAGGCGCCGCAAATCCACATCGCGCTCGGCGAAAAGGCAGGTCCTCAAGGATCCCTCCGCCGTGATCCGCAGCCGATTGCACGTCGGGCAGAAATGATGGCTCATGGGACTTATGAGGCCGATCTTTCCCGGCGCTCCAGGAAACTGATAATAGCGCGCGGGGCCGTTGCCGTTGTGCGAACTGCAGGGGATGATCGGTCCGACGGAGGCGATTTTCTCCATGACGAGATCCGAGGGCAGATAGCGTTCTTTGTAAGAATCCGGCCGGAAGGGCATGAGTTCGATAAAGCGCACATGAAAGGGATAGGCCAGGGTCAGTCGAGCCAGGGCTTCGATTTCGTCCTCGTTGACTCCCTTCATGGCGACGACGTTGATCTTTACGGGAGAAAATCCCCGATCCAGCGCCGCGCAGAGGCCCCGCCACACCGCATCGAAAGCGTCGACTCCGGTGATGGCGGCATATTTTCGGGGCTGCAGGGTATCCAGGCTCACATTGATGCGCCGAATCCCCGCATCCCAAAGGTCCTTGGCCATGCATTCCAAGAGCAGCCCGTTGGTGGTCACACTGACGTCGTCCACCCCTGAAACGGCGCACAGGCGCTTCAAAAAGGACACGATGCCCTTGCGCACGAAGGGCTCCCCGCCGGTCACCCGCACTTTACGGATGCCGAGCCCCGTCGTGATGCGCACGAGACGCAGGAGTTCCTCGTAACGCAGGATGGCTTCATGGGGCAGAAACTGGAAGCCCCCGGCCGGCATGCAGTAGGTGCAGCGCAGATTGCACCGGTCGGTGACGGAAAGCCTCAGGTAATCCACTTGCCGCTGATAGCCGTCTACGAGCCCTTGGGCCATGGCACGCCGTCCTTGCGCCTTGGGATTTTCCCGCACGGACACTTTGTGCCTTTTTAAGATCCGCCCCATCGTTATGTCAAGATGAGAATAGCGCAAACATCCCTTGGTCGCTTTGGGCCTTCGGTGCTATGATGCGCCGGTCCTTCGGCCTGGAACTCCCATGGCAGTGCTGTTCATCAAAGACGTGGGGGTCCTCGGCGTGGGGACCGTCGGGTGGGCGCAAAAACCGGGAACAGGAACGGAATCTCTTGGGGGAATGTCCGGAAAGGGAGGCAGCGGCCATGCAAGGGAAAAAAGTGGGCGTGACGGTGACCGAGCATCTTCTTCGTCAGCAGCGGTTGACGCCGCAGGCGACAGGCGCTTTTACGCTTCTTTTCAATGAACTGGTGGTTGCCGCAAAACTCATCAACCGGGAACTGAACAAGGCGGGGCTGAACGACATTTACGGGTTTACGGGCGAAACCAACGTCTACGGAGAGCAGGTCCAGAAGCTGGACGATTTCGCCCACCGGGTTTTGGTGCGGCGTTTGAGCCAATCGGAGCAGCTGTGCGCCATCGCCTCGGAAGAAGATGCGGACATCATCGAGATTCCGTCCAACGTTCCCCGAGGCCCCTATATCTTGCTCATGGACCCCTTGGACGGCTCGTCCAACATTGACGTCAATGTGAGCGTCGGGACCATTTTTTCCATCCGGCGCCGGATTCGGGAGACGGGCCCCGTGACGCTGGATGAGGTGTTGCGCAAAGGTTCCGAGCAGGTGGCCGCCGGCTATTTCATCTATGGGTCGAGCACCATGCTCGTCTACACCACCGGGCAGGGCGTCCATGGTTTCACCCTGCATCCGGCTTTGGGCGAGTTTTTCCTCAGCCACGAAAACATTCGTATCCCCAGCCGGGGGAAAATCCTGAGCGTCAATGAAGGCAACTACAATTATTGGGACGAGGGGGTTCGGCGTTACGTGGATTACCTCAAGACGCCCGACGTGGAAAAAGGCAGACCCTACACCGCGCGCTACATCGGTTCATTGGTGAGCGACTTCCACCGCAACCTTCTCAAGGGCGGCATCTTCATGTACCCGGCCGATCGCAAAGATCCCAAAAAACCTTCCGGCAAACTCCGTCTCATGTTCGAAGCGGCTCCCATGGCCATGGTGGTGGAACAGGCCGGCGGCGCGGCAACGGACGGTCAGCGCCGCATTTTGGACATCGAACCCGAAAGCCTCCACGACCGGGTGCCTCTCTTCGTGGGCAGCCGGGAAGATGTGGACGAGGCGGGTCGATTCCTCCGGGGGGAAACGGCATAGGCCGTACTGTCAGAGCGACGACGCATGCTCATTCTCGGCATCGAAACCTCGTGTGACGAAACGGCGGCGGCCGTGGTCCGAAACGGCCGGGAAATCCTTTCCGACGTGGTCGCAAGCCAGATCGCCGTGCACAGCCCCTACGGGGGCGTGGTGCCGGAGCTCGCTTCGCGAAAGCATGTGGAAAACATCCTGGCGGTGATGGCCGAGGCCCTGCGCGCCGCGGGGATCGGGCTCCGGGACGTGGACGCCCTGGCCGTGACCCAGGGCCCGGGCCTCATCGGAGCCCTCCTCGTGGGGCTCAGTGCGGCCAAAGGGCTGGCCTACGCTCTGAAAAAACCCGTCTGCGCGGTCAACCACCTGGAAGGGCACATGGAAGCCGCCTTTGTGGAGGCGGAGCGGCCGGACGAGCCCTTCGTCTGTCTGGTGGTGTCCGGAGGCCATACGGCGTTGTATTACGTGGCTCCCGACGGAACGTCCCGATGCGTGGGATCGACTCGAGACGACGCGGCCGGCGAAGCCTACGACAAGGTGGCCAAGCTGCTGGGACTGGGATACCCCGGCGGGGTCGTCATCGATCGGCTTGCGCAAAACGGAAATCCCGAGGCTTTTTCCTTTCCGAAGGCTTACTTGGAAAAGGGGTCCTTGGATTTCAGTTTCAGCGGAATCAAGACGGCGGTGGCCTACTTTGTGAAAAGGTACGGATCGCCGTCAGACACTTCCACGGTTGCGACGTATCGGCTGGAAGATCTGGCGGCCAGCTTCCAGGAAGCCGTGGTGGACGTGCTGGTGGAAAAGACCATGCAGGCCGTGGAACGCTTCGGCGTGCGCCACGTGGCCGTGGCGGGAGGGGTTGCGGCCAACAGCCGTTTGCGCGCGCGGCTCAACGAGGAGGCGGCCTATCGCCGCCTCCGCCTCTACATTCCCGGCATCCGCTATTGTACGGACAATGCCGTCATGATCGCCATGGCCGGGTACCGGATCTGGAAGCGGTGCGGCTTTCATCCCGACCCCTTGCAGTTGGACGCCCGCTCCCGCTGGGTGAACGCGGCCGGTCCATGATAGGCTTTATCTCTCCGCAGGAATACTTTCGACTCCACGGCGGGCGCCCTCGAAAACACCTGGGGCAACACTTTCTCACACAACCCAAGACGGCGGAAAAGATCGTCCAAGCGGCGACCCTCGCCCCGGACGACGTCGTCGTGGAAGTGGGGCCGGGCCTGGGCATGCTCACGGCCTTTCTCCTGGAGGCGTGTGCTGCGGTGCACCTGGTGGAAATCGATCCCCAATTGGCCGATTTCCTTCAAGAGGCGGTGAGCGGCCGTGGCGGGACCGTGCGTGTGCACCGGCAGGACATCCTTGAGTTCGACTGGGACGGCGCGGCCCGCGAAGCCGGTCGCCGACTCGTCGTCGTGGGAAACCTCCCGTACCAGATCAGTTCGCCGCTCCTGTTCCGAATCCTTGAAAACCGACACGCAATCCACCACGGCGTTTTCATGGTCCAAAGGGAAGTGGGCCGCCGGTTCGCCGCCGAACCGGGGTCGGGCGACTACGGGGTCCTCTCGGTGCTCCTTCGCCTCTATGGGACGGTGCGACCCGTTTTGTCCGTGGGCCCGGGCCAGTTCTATCCGCCGCCCAAGGTGGATTCCCTGGTTGTGCGAGTGGATTTCCCTGAAGAGCGCAGCGATGTGGAAGGCGTGGATTTCCAGTGGATCCGCCAAGTGGTGAATGCGGCGTTTCAAAAGAGGCGAAAGACCGTGGCCAATTCCCTGACCGGGTTCCACGGCCTCGGTGCCGCCGGGGTGAAGGCCGTTCTTCACGCGGCGGGCATCGATCCCACCCTGAGGCCGGAAGCCTTAGGCCCCGAAGCTTTTGCGTCTTTGGCCCGGACCCTTAAGACAACAATTTCTTCGTCCCATAAAGCGGTGTGAGGTTCGTCCAGTGGCCGAAAAGAAAAGTGTGGACAAAGTGGACGTGACTCTCCTCGATGACGATTGTCCGGCTCCGCCGGTCCCGGACGGTGTCCTCATCAACGAGATTCAATTGCTGCTGGCGGAAAAACGCACCTACTTGGCCTTTCTGCGGACGGGCATCGCCATTCTCGCCTTGCCCTTGAGCCTTATCAGTTTTCTTATTGCCACGTCGCAGCATTATCGGGTGATCCAGGTCTGGCCTTTGTTGGCGCCCTTGCTGGGTGCGTGCGTGGCCTTGGCGGTCTTTGGGATCCTGATGATTCGGTCGGCGGTGCAGAAAATTCGACATGCGGAAAACCTCATCCGGAAACTCAAGCAAAAAAGCTCCGTCATCGCCGAATTCATCCAATAGGAACGGAAAACCTCCGCGCGCCACGCTCCCCATTGACATTGACCTCCGAGCTTGATAGGGAAGCTGCGCATCCTTGGGGGATGCGGGCACACGCCGCTTGGATCCGAGAAGGACCGAGACGGACAGGGCTGCCGAAGGGCTGAGTTGTGCGGGAGATGGGTTGTTCGGGGGCCTTCTGGACAGCGGTCTTGGAGGCTTTTTTTATGAACACCCGGCAGGCGCAGGAAAGGAGAAGCCATGCGCGTCATCGACACCGTCGCCGAGATGCAGCAGCAGGCCAATCAGTGGCGTCGGGAAGGGCTCGTCATTGGGTTCGTCCCGACCATGGGCTACCTCCACGAAGGCCACCTGGAACTCATGCGGTGCGCCAAAGGCAAGAGCGATCGCGTGGTGGTGAGCATCTTCGTCAACCCCACCCAGTTCGCTCCGGGCGAAGATTTCGAACGATACCCCCGGGACCTGGACCGGGACATGGGGCTCATGGGCTCCGTGGGCGTGGATGCCGTCTTCGCCCCGGCGGTGGCGGACATGTACCCCGAAGGGTATCAGACTTACGTGGAGGTCTGTGAGGTCACGCGACCGCTGTGCGGCGCGAAGAGGCCCGGGCATTTTCGAGGGGTGACCACGGTGGTCGCCAAGCTCTTTCACATCGTCAAACCCCATGTGGCGGTTTTCGGGGAAAAGGACTATCAGCAGCTTTTGACCATTCGACGCATGGTCCGGGATTTGGCCATGGACGTGGACATCGTCGGGCATCCCATTGTGCGGGAACCCGACGGGTTGGCCATGAGCAGTCGCAATGTGTACCTCTCCGAGGAAGAACGTCGCGAGGCGCTTCTTTTGTCCCAGGCCCTGTCGGAGGCGTCCCGGCTCGTCGATGCCGGCGAGCGCACCGCCGCCGCCCTGGTCTCGGCGGCTCAAAGGGTCTTGGAACGGGGATCTCGAGTGCGCATCGAATATGCGGAACTGAGAGACGCCGAAACACTTCAGGAAATGGACACATTGGATCGGCCGGGCGTTTTGGCCCTCGCCGCCTATGTGGGCAAAGCGCGACTGATCGACAACGCCGTGCTTCGGCCTTAGGGCGCCGAAGCCGTGTTCCGGGGAGGACGAACCATGCGACGGACCATGATGAAATCCAAACTGCATCGAGCCCGCGTCACCGACGCTCATTTGGACTACGAAGGGAGCCTCACCATCGACGCCCAGCTCATGGAGCTGGCCGATATTTTGCCCTACGAACAGGTGAGGGTGTATAACGTGAGCACCGGCGCGCGCTTCGAAACCTACGCCATTGAAGGGCCTGCGGGCCGCGGCGATATCTGCCTCAACGGGGCGGCGGCCCGCATGGGGGCGCCCGGAGATCTGATCATTATCGTCACGTATGCCGATTATGAAGAAGAAGAGGCGAGGCGGCACAGCCCTCGGGTGGTGCTCCTGGATGCAGCGAACAAGCCCAAGAAACCGGAGCTGGTGCAGAATTGTCAGTCCTGAAAAATTTGAGACATCGAATTCGGGGCTATTTCATAACGGGACTGCTCACCGTGGTCCCGCTTTCTTTTACGGTCTACGTGATCAGCATCATCCTGAAGAACTCCGACAGGATCTTCAATCTCCTGCCGGAACCGTACAACCCCAAGCGATTGATTCCCTTTCCCATCCCGGGGTTGGGAATCGTGGTGGTCGTCCTTCTGGTTTTCGTCATCGGGGTGCTCGTCAAAAACTACGTGGGAAGCCGCATTGTCGAGTTTGGAGAGCGGATCGTTTACCAAATTCCTCTGGTGCGCCCCATCTATTCGGCGGTCAAGCAGCTCCTGGTGGCCATCTTCAGCCAGACGGGCGAAGGGTTCGAACGGGTGGTCTTGATAGAGTATCCTCGAAAGGGGATCTATGCGTTGGGATTCGTGACGGGGGTTTCTCGAGGTGAGGTCCAGGAGATGACGGAACAAAGGGTGCTGAACGTGTTCCTGCCCACCACGCCCAACCCCACGTCGGGCTTTTATCTCCTGGTCCCTGACACGGACATCATTCCCTTAAAAATTTCGGTGGAAGACGCTTTCAAACTCATCATCTCTGGAGGGCTCGTGAGTTCCCAGGAGGGGCTCGCGTGGAACGGAAACGCGCGGCGCTCGACCCCACCAGGCGAGACGCCCGCACTCATCACCGTCGACGAACGGAAGGGAGACTGACCATGTCCATGAGCCGGTTTTTGTTCACTTCCGAATCGGTTACCGAAGGCCATCCCGACAAGGTGGCGGATCGGATTTCCGATTCCATTCTGGATGCCATCATCGCCGAAGACAAGGGGGCCCGGGTGGCGTGCGAAACGCTGGTGACCACCGGTTTGGCCTTCATCGCCGGGGAAATCACCACCTCCGCGTGGGTGGACATGCCGCAAATCGTGCGGGAATGTATCCGCGATATCGGCTACAACGACTCGTCCATGGGCTTCGACTGGGAGACCTGCGCGGTCATCTCCTCCATCGACAAGCAGTCGCCGGATATCGCCATGGGCGTTAACGAGGGTGAAGGGCTTTTCGACGAGCAGGGCGCCGGAGACCAGGGGCTCATGTTCGGCTTCGCCTGCACGGAAACCCCCGTGCTCATGCCCATGCCCATCTACTACGCCCATCGCATCACCCGGAAGCTCGCCGAAGTGCGCAAGAACGGCATCCTGGGATGGCTTCGCCCGGACGGCAAGAGCCAGGTGACCATCGAATACATCGACCACAAGCCCGTGCGGGTGGACACCGTGGTCGTGGCGGCCCAACACTCACCCGACGTGACCTACAAGACCATTCAGGAAGGGATCATCGAAGAAGTCATCAAAAAGGTCATCCCGGAAGAACTTCTCGATGAAAAGACCCGATATTTCATCAACAGCACCGGGCGGTTCGTCATCGGCGGTCCCATGGGCGATTGCGGCATGACCGGCCGAAAGATCATCGTGGACACCTACGGCGGCCAGGGCAGCCACGGGGGCGGGTGTTTTTCCGGCAAGGACCCCAGCAAGGTGGATCGCAGCGCTTCCTACATGGCCCGCTACGTGGCCAAAAACATCGTGGCTGCCGGGTTGTGCGACCGCGTGGAAGTGCAGGTGGCCTACAGCATCGGGGTGGCCGAACCCGTCTCCCTCATGATCGACTCCCACGGCACGTCCAAGATCCCCCCGGACGAAATCGCCAAGATCGTCCGGGAAGTCTTCAGTTTCAAGCCCGCCAACATGATCCGTCACCTGAAGCTGCTGCGCCCCATCTACAAGAAGACGTCCTGTTACGGGCACTTCGGGCGCAACGACCCGGATTTCACCTGGGAAAAGACGGACATGGTGGACGTGCTGGTGGAACGGGCGGGCCGATTCGGCGCGTCCTGAAAAAGGACCCATGGCGGCGGCTCATCAGAGGGCGCCCTGCGGACATCGAGGAGAATTCATGGACAATCATGTGAAAGATGCCTCTCTTGCGGAAAAAGGACGGTTGCGGATCGAATGGGCGGCCCGCTCCATGCCCGTGCTGCGTTCCATCCGAGAACGCTTCGCCAAGGAAAAGCCTCTTGAGGGCCTTCGGATTTCGGCGTGCCTTCATGTGACCACCGAAACGGCGGCTTTGGCCCAAACCCTCAAAGCCGGCGGCGCCGATGTGCGGCTGTGCGCCTCCAACCCCTTGAGCACCCAGGACGATGTGGCCGCATCCCTGGTGGTCCACGACGGCATCGCTGTCTTCGCCATCAAGGGGGAGGATACGGACACCTATTACACCCACATCCACCAGGCGTTGGCGCATGGGCCCCAGATCACCATGGACGACGGCGCCGACCTGGTGAGCACCCTCCATGCGGACAAGAAAGACCTCCTTACCGGCATTCTCGGGGGTACGGAAGAGACCACAACGGGGGTCATTCGGCTGCGCAGTATGGCGGATCAAGGGGTCCTTCGCTATCCCATCATCGCCGTCAATGACGCCAAGACCAAGCACCTGTTCGATAACCGCTACGGCACGGGACAGAGCACCATCGACGGGATCATCCGAGCGACCAATAGACTTCTGGCAGGATCCACGTTCGTGGTGAGCGGATACGGCTGGTGCGGGCGCGGTGTGGCCATGAGGGCGGCGGGCATGGGAGCCAAGGTCGTCATTACGGAAGTGGATCCGCTGCGGGCCCTGGAAGCCGTCATGGACGGCTATCAGGTGATGCCCATGGATCAAGCCGCCCGTATCGGGGACTTCTTCTGCACCCTTACCGGAGACATTCACGTCATCCGCAAGGAACATTTCCAGGTCATGAAGGACGGCGCCATCGTGGCCAATTCGGGTCACTTCAACGTGGAACTGGACCTGGAGGCCTTGGAGGCCATGGCCGTGGCCAAACGGTCGGTGCGGGACTTCGTGGACGAGTACCGCCTGCCCGACGGCCGATGCCTTTACGTGCTCGGCGAAGGGCGGCTTGTCAACCTGGCCGCGGCGGAAGGACACCCGTCCAGCGTGATGGACATGAGTTTTGCCAACCAGGCGCTGTGCGTGGAACACCTGGCCAAGCACGCCAAGAGCCTGGAAAACAAGGTCTACGGTGTTCCCGAAGCCATCGACCGGGAAATCGCCCAGCTCAAACTGGCCAGCATGGGGGTGGCCATCGACCGCTTGACGGAAGAACAGGAAAAATACCTCCATTCTTGGGAAATGGGGACCTAGGAGCCTGTCCGAGAATGGCATCTTCCTGGGAGCGCGGGCGTCTCGCCCGCTTCTCGTGCGGGCCGGAGGCCCGCGCTCCCAGGAGAAGAGGCCTTCGGGTTCGTTCTCAGATAGCCTCCTAGCCGGAAGAAGGTATTCAAAGCCTTGAGCGCGGCACCCGCACAAAACGCGACCCGTCGGTTGGAAAACGCCTTCGGCAAGGGCCTCATCGGGGTTTTGGCCGCCGTCCTCCTTTTTGGAGGATGCGGCCTTCTAAAGCCTCGGCCCAAGCCGCCGGAGCGGTTCGTGAAGGTTTCCCCGGGCCAGATCCCTCGGGGGGCGGACGATTTGGGGGGCGAGGGGTTGGAAAAGGCTTTGGAGCAGTCCCTGGTGTACCTGGATCGCGTGCGCGATTTTCGTCCCGTGGAATTAAACGAGCGCTCGGTCGATAAGGAACTCGTCCGAGCGACCCTGCTCCATTTTCTCCATCGGCTGCGGGCGAACCGGCTGGATGCGCGCACCTTGGCCGAAGAATTCGACTGGTACACACCGAAGGTTCAGGCGGGGGAGGGGTCGCCCATGCTGGTGACGGGCTACTATGAGCCCATCCTTTCGGCGCGCCGCAACCCGGACGATCAGTACCGGTACCCCCTCTACGAGCCGCCCCCGGATCTGGTCCGGGTGGCCTTGGAACGCTTTCCCGCCGTCAAACTGGATCCCGGCGGGGTGCGCACGATCGTGGGGCGCGTGGAAGGCCGGCTGCTCGTTCCTTACTATTCCCGGCAAGAAATCGACGGCGGCGGTGCCCTTGCCGGAAAAGCTTCGGCGCTGGCCTGGCTGGACAATGCCTTCGATGCTTTCGTGCTGCACGTTCAAGGTTCCGGGATCTTGGAGTTTGAAGACGGGACCCGGCGGCGCGTCGGCTATGCAGCTTCCAACGGCCATCCTTATGTCAGTGTGGGGAAAATCCTCATCGAAGAGGGTGTGATTCCCAGGGAAGAGATGTCCTTGCAGAGCCTTCGGCGCTACTTTGCGGACCACCCGGAGAGGACACCCGACCTTTTGGGGCGAAACCCGAGCTACATCTTTTTCCGATGGGTGGAAGAAGGCCCGGTGGGGAGCTTGAATGTCCCTCTGACGCCGGGTCGTTCCGTGGCCTTGGACGCCGAAGTCTACCCGAAAGGGATCGTGGGGTTTCTCGAAGCGGCACTTCCGGACCCGGGATCCGCGGCACCCGGGGCGACGAAGCCCATGTCCCGGTGGGTGGTCCATCAGGACAGTGGGGGGGCCATCCGCGGCCCGCACCGGTTGGATCTGTTCTGCGGCACGGGGCTGGAGGCCGAGCAGGTGGCGGGACGACTGAAGTCGCCCGGCCGTTTTTACATCGTGCTGAAAAAGGACACCCGGCCTTCAAACTAGGAGCTTGTCCGAGAATGCCGATTTTGGTGCTTTATGGCATCCTAACTATCTGAATTTACGTTGCTCAGATCGGCAAGAATCGAGTTCTCGGACAGCCTCCTAGGGCGACGGGGCGTTATGGTCCACGAGCTTATGAAACAGGAGCACCATTTCATCGAAGCTCCGGCACATGGCCCTGGCCGCCTCCACGGCGTCGGTTTCGGGAGGAGCCTGCGCGAAAAGACTTTGGAACAAAACGTGCTGGGCGGCGCGGAATCGGTCCGTCGCCCTTTCGCACAGGGCCAGAAGATGGCGCAGCAGATCATCGGAGCTCACGTCCCGGGCCAGTGCGTCCAGTTCGCGGCGCTTGGCGTCGTAGTCTTTGGCCAGGGAGACGAGCTCTTCCAAGGCGGTCGTTTGATTCTCGCTCATGGGATGAACTCCGCAGGGCCGATCGCCCGAAAAAGAATGGGCGGGTGACAAAAGCGTCGGCCGTGACTAAAGTGAAGGAAATCCGGGAGAGGGCTCGGGCCCTGCCCAGAGCCCCCCGCTCAGATGGATGCGCCTTGCAAATTCACAGTTTTTTGGTATGTAATTTTTTCAAATTCGACGACATCAGGGAGCCTTGGACTGCACAATGAGAAAGAACGATCCTTTGCGCTTTTCCGACCATGGCTATCGTGGTCTCCCGTACCTCTTTGAAAGCGGTGAACCTCAAATGGCGGCGAAACTCCTAAAGATCCATGTGGCCGAGCACATCCGCATCCCGGCAAGTGATGTGTCGCCTCAGGTCATGCGGAAGATACAGGATCGGCTGGTTTTTACCAATCCTGAATATGAACAGCGCCATTTGCGAGGGGAATGGATCGGGGGCATTCCGGCTCAAATCAATTGTATCCGCAAGATGGGGTCCACCTACGTGCTGCCCCGGGGGTTCCTGGACCAGCTTTTGGATCTGTGCCGGAAGTTCCAGCAGCCTTACAAGATCATCGACAACCGGCGCGTGCTGGACCCGGTTCCCATGGAATTTCACGGGCAGCTCAAGGAATATCAGCTCCAGGCGGCGGAAGAAATCCTGGAACGGGATGCCGCGACCCTGCTGGGGGGCTACAAGAGCGGCAAGACGGTCATCGCCCTCTACGTCATCGCCCAGCGCAAACAGCCGACGCTCGTCCTCATTCCCCGCATGGACCTCCTGGAAGGATGGCTCACCAAGATCGTCAATTTCCTCCAAATTCCTCTGGAGGAAATCGGCTTGTTCGTCCAGGGGCTCCACAAGCTGGGTGAAAGGATCACGGTGGCCCACACCGCCGAAATGATGAAGGTGTGGAAGAAGGTCAAGGAAAGGGTGGGCTTCGTCGTTCTTGACGAATGCCAGAGAAGCCCCGCCAAGGTTCTCAATCAGCTCATCCCCAATTTCGACAGCCGGTACCTGCTGGGGCTGTGCAACGCCACGCAGCGCTACGATCAGCTTTCGCGGTTCATCTACCTCAACATGGGGGATGTGGTCTACAGCATCAACGAACAAGACGCCCGCGAAGGGCGGGGCATTATCCGAGCCCACGTGGTGGCGCGGCACACCGAGTTCGATTATCCCTATCGGGGCCGAGACGACTACGCCGCCATGCTCCAGGCCTTGATGACCGACGAAAAGCGCACGCGCATGATCGCCGATGACATCGCCGCGGAGCTTCAGGACTCCGATCGGCCTTTGCTGGTGGTTTCCGGGGGCGAAATTCAAAACGCCGTGCTAGAGGCCGAATTGAGCCGAAGGGGTGTTCGGGTGCATATTCCGGATTGCCGGTGGGAGGAAGCCCCCGAGGACAATTCGGAAGATGCCGATGAGCCCATGGAAGGGGCGTGCCGGTGTCTGGACGACTTCCCGGAGGGGCCCGCGGCGGTGCTGATGAGCGCGGAGGATCTCCTGCGCTGCTACCGGCACGTGAGGACGGAGGTGCTTTTCCTGGCGGTGCCGCTTTTCTTCAAGAAAGCCGTCACCCATGCCATCCGCGGGGTTTTGATGTCGGTTCCATCCAACGGCGGAAACGGCTCGGCGGCCTCGCTCAACGGTCGGCGTGTGAAGATCTACGACTACGTGGACCAAAAGATCGGCCTTTTCGAGAATTATTTCCGCATGCGCAGCTACAATTACGGAGTCCACCCGGACGTCCTTCTCAACAACAACTGAGACACGCCGGAAAAGAACGCGATGTGCGTTTCCGCGCGGCGAAAGGGGTGTTCGGCCCTTCGGGCGGCGCCCCCAGCGCGGCGGGGGGCGGCGTGCGAGCGCAATCCGAAGGAACCGGTGGCGGAGCGTTTATTGAAAGAGCGCCCTTTTGTGGCCTTGGCCCCTTTTCTGAGGGAAGACCCTCGGGTGGTGACTTTGGGGGTGCGGCCCACTGTGGGGGATTACACAGCGGAAGAGCGAAGGCTCCTGCGGGAGGCGCCTTGGGTTCTTTTTCCGACGATGCGGTTCGTCGACGTCTTGGAAGGGGGCGGCTGCCGGTGTTTTCCTTCGGCGGCCACCTACCGCTATCAGCGATGGCGCCCGTTGCAGTGGTCCTTGGGGGCTTTCTTGGACCTTCCCATGGCTCGATCCCGAGTGTGCTACGGAGAAAAGGCCAAACGTGAAATCCCCCGGATGTTTCGGCCGCCTTTCCGAGTCCTGGGACCGCGGGTCGGCAGGGATCCGGTCGTTTGTGTAGATTCCTGGGCAGATTGGGACGACGCGGCGCGACGGGCAAACCCCGTGATCGTCACCGAGTGGGTGGATTTTCGGTGGCGCCACGAGGTGTGGGTGGCGTGCGGCACGGTCATGGCTTGGAGGAGTGTGCCGTGGGACGGCGTGTGCGACGGCGGGGAAATCCCGTGGGTTCGGGGTCTTCCCCATGCCGAGATCCGGCACGTGGCTGAGAGAAGCCTTTGGGTGTGCCGCCGCGCCGGCATCGACGACGGGGTGCTGTGTTGGGGAGCCCGGGACGGGTCGGCGGCGTTTTTCTTTGAGGGCATAAAACGCCCTCCGCCGATGCTGACAAATGGCGGGACTCGAAGCACGAGACCCGCTCTGATCTTTTCCGCCTTGGTGGAGAGGATGGATCTGATGCGCGATCATGAAGAGAGAGGAAAGCAGCCATGATGGATGAATGGGAAAAGGAATACGAAAAATCGGCGCAGATGGCCCAGCGCCATTTTCGAAAGGATGTTTCCGGGTTTCGAGAACGAAGGCGGTTGGAACTGGAAGACCTTCTCAAAACCGAACAGGAAAAGCCCGAGGACCTGAGGGACGAAGAAAAGATCCGATGGATCCTCGAAGAATTGAGCACCGCCGGTGATTAGCTTCCAAAGCCGGGTCGACGTCCTCGAGCGGATGTCGACCCGGCCGCTCTTCACGCCCACGGCCTTTAAGACTTTCCGGCTCCAACAACATACCGTGCTCCACGTTTCGCCAGAGGTCGAACACTATGCCTGACGTCCAAAGACATTTTCGGCGCGCTCTCATTCTTTTCGGGGTGCTCTTTTCCATCGGCCTTCCCCTCTGCGGCTCTTTCGCCGAGGCCGCTGATCTTTCCGCGTCGGCCTCGTTCGTCGAACGACACCTCCAATCCCAAGGAGCGGACACCTTCGTGATTTTACGCAACGGCTTGACCGTCCTCATTCGCCCTCGAGAAGACACCGACGTGGTGGCCGCCAAGGTCTTTGTCCGGGCTGGATCCATTTACGAACAAGAAAAGATGGGTGCGGGCCTGTCCCATTACCTGGAGCATGTGGTGTCCGGGGGGACCACCAAATCCTTCACGGAGCGAGAAGCCCGGGACCGACTGGAAAAGCTCGGAGGCGCGACCAACGCCTACACGAGCCACGACCGCACGGTCTATTACATCACGACCAGTGCGCCCTACTGGCGCGATGCCCTGGATCTGCTCCTATCCTATGTGACGGAAAGCACCCTGGAGGACTCGGAGGTCGCCCGGGAAAAGGCGGTTATCCAGCAGGAATTCAAGCTCGGCGAAAACGATCCGCACAAAGAGCTTTGGAAACTGTTTATGAAAACGGCCTACCGCGTCCACCCTGCCCAGCACCCGGTGATCGGCTATGAGGAAGTGTTCGTCCAAACCAGCCGGGAGGACCTCCTTCGCTACTACACGGCCCGCTATCAGCCCCACAACATGGTGCTGGCCGTCGCCGGGCGCGTGAATCCCGAAGAAGTGATCGCCTTCGTGGGACAGAAGACGGCTTCCACCGCCCGAACGGGACAGGAGGAGCTTTCCCTGCCCCAGGAGCCTCCCCAGACGGGCCGCCGATGGGCGGAAAAAACGCTTCCCATGGCCCGCATGGTGCAAGCCATGGTGGGCTTCCGATCGGTCCCGCTGAGCCACGACGACCTTTACGCTTTGGACGTCCTGGCCATCGTGCTGGGCGAAGGGCGCACCAGCCGCCTCTACCAGCGGCTCAAGGACCGGGACCAAAAGGTCCTTCAGGTCAGCGCCTTCAATTGGACGCCTGCCTATGTGGACGGCCAATTCGTGGTATCCATGACGCTGGCCCCGCAGCACTGGCCCCATGTGCTGGACGCCTTAAAGGACGAAATCCGCCAGATTCAGGAAAAGGGCGTTTCCGATTCGGAACTGGAAAAGGCCAAGAAAAAAGTCATCGCCGCCCATGTGTTCGGAAAAGAAACCACGGAAGAAATGGCCTCTTCAGTGGCCTCGTCCTACTTCGACACCGGAGATCCGTATTTCGAGGATCTCTACGCGGAAAAGGTGCGGCGGGTGCGCAAGGCCGACGTGCAAAAGGCGGCCAAGCGTTACCTGGTGGAAGACGCCATGACCGTTGCAGTGATTCGACCGCAGGAGGTCGCCCGGGACGAAAAAGAGGCTGCGACGAGGCGCGGCGCAACCGGGACGAAGAGCCCGCAAGGGGCCGTGAAACGGGCGACGCTGCCCAATGGCCTCCGCGTGCTCCTCAAGGAAGATCACCGATTTCCCTTCGTCACCGTGCAGCTCTACGGCATCGGTGGCGTGCTCCTCGAGGGTCCCGCCGAGGAAGGCTATGCGGCCATGACCGCCTCGCTGCTCACGGCCGGGACGAAAAAGCGGAGCAAGCTGGAAATCGCCCAGGCCTTGGAATCCGTCGGCGGGAGTCTTGCCAGCGGATCGCAGCATAACACCTATTACGTTGCGGCGAAGGTCCTGAGCGAAGATCTGCCGCTGGCTATGGACGTCTTGGCGGATGTGGTGCTGCACCCCGTTTTCCCGCTGCCCGAGGTGGAAAAGAAAAGGCAGGAGACCCTTCTTGCCATTCAAAAGCAGGATGAAAACTGGCAGACGGAACTCGCGCGTCTGTTCAAGAAGAACTTTTTCCGCGCGCATCCTTACGGCCACGATATTCTCGGGAGCGAAGCCTCCATCCGAGCCGTCACCCGGGAAATGCTGCAGCGGTTTTATTCCAAGATGGTCGTGCCGCAGCGGGCTGTTTTGGCCGTCTACGGGGATTTCGATTCAGCCGCGCTCATGCCGCTCCTTAACAAGGCTTTCCAGACGTGGCGGCCTTCGGGACCTTCGGGCATGCCCGCCGTGCCGCAGGACGACGGCCGAATCCAAGGCCTTCACGTCGTTGAGAAAAAAAACGACAAGACGTCCCTCGGCCTCTTTGTGGGCACCCGCGGCTTGGATCTTCATGACGAGCGCATGGCCGCGCTGGATGTGCTGGATGCAGTGCTTTCCGGCATCGGTTATCCCGGAGGACGGCTTCACGCCGCTCTGCGAGGCGGAGACAACAATCTGGTGTACGTGGTGCACGCTTTTCCCTTCAGCGGCTATCGGGCGGGATACTTTGGCGTGATCACCCAGACGACCCAGAAAAACGGGCAGCGCGTGGAATCGATCATCCATGAACATCTGGACCGGATCATGAAGGAACCCGTTGGCGACGAGGAAATGCAGCGGGCCAAGGACATGGTGATCACCATGCACCTGCTGGAATTGGAAAGCCTGGAAGCCCAGGCGCGCAGCGCCGCCGTCAATGAGCTCCTCGGACTGGGCTACGATTACGCCGCCCGCTACCCGGACCTGGTGCGTGCGGTGACGGCCGAGGACGTCCGCAAACTGGCGGAAGAACTCTTCGCCGGGCGCCTTGTGGTGCGCACCGTTCCCGAAAATCCGGTGGAAGCCCTTCCTGCGGACATGCCCGCCCCGGCCCATATCCGCTAGGGTGCGATCCGCGCGGGCCTCCGCCTTCTCAGGGGCGCGACACACTCAGGCGCTCTCGGAGCCTCTCCGCGTTGTCCCGCGCAAAATCCAGCGTGGGATCCAATTCCAAAGCCATTTCGTAGAGGCGCAGCGCTTCGCGCTCATGGCCCAGTTCTCGCAAGTTGGAGCCGATGTTGGCGTAATCGATGGCCGATCCGGGATCGATTTCAATGGCTTTTTCGAAGGCTTCGATGGCCTTCATGTGCTTTTTGAGTTTGTAGAGGCAAAAGCCCTTCAGGTTGTAGATTTCCTTCAACCCCGGGTTGATTTTCTCCGCTTCTTCCAGGGCGTCCAGGGCGTCGTCGTAACGGCCCAAGTCTTTGCGGCATGAGGCGATATGGACGTAAATGCTTGCGAGTTCCTGGGGGTCTGGGTTTTGCCGAAGGGATTTTTCAAAGAGTGTGAGAGCCTCTTCGGAGCGTTCCATGCGTTCCAGGGCGTGGGCCGTAAAGAAGGTGAGATCGTAGCGCGGACCGAAGAGGCGTCCCAGACGCGTGAGCTGTTCCAGGGCTTCGGGAGGATCCAGGCTTCTAAGGACCGTGCGGGCCATGTGCTGAGCAAAGTCCGTGTGACGGGTGTGTTCGAGGAAGTGGGCTCCGGGAACGATGACGTAGACGCTGGGAATGGCGAGCTCCTCGTGGGTGACGTTGACGGCGAGGACATCCAAGTTGAGATGGGATAGGGCTTCGACGGCGCGCTGGATTTCCACGCGCAGATTGTCGTCACTCACATCGGGCAACGCCTCGATGGAAACGCTCCGTTCTCCGGCCATGAGATAAGCGGCTTCCTGAAGCGAGCCGTACTTGGGCAAGGTGGGCTTGTAGGTCGTTCGGTTCTCGAAATCCCCCGCCAGTTGGGCCACTTCGGTCAGGGCCCGACACAGGGATTTTGCCGGATGGGACGTGGTTCCCGCCGTGAAGACGATTTCGCTCTTCAGGGGGAACGTCTGCGGGTCGTAGGCCAAAACGCCCACGCTGGGAATGCCCGTGTCCAATGAAAAATCGCGGACGAACAGGCGGATTCCACACCGGTGGAACTTTCCGATGAGTTCCCTCGCCGCCTCGTCTCGGACACTTTCGAGATCGATGGCCGGCGTGAGGCGCCGTTCATAGGAAATGACCGAGCCCACATGCCTTTCGACGACTTCGCATAGGGCCTGCAACACGGCCTCTTCCAGCGTGTTCCCCGCGGCGGGACCGTTGTATTCGTTGATGAGATAAAACCAATCGATGGGGACCCATTGGTCCCAATCCTTGGTGAGGTTTCGGCCGGGAACCCAGTGCATGGGGCATTCCTTGAGGAAGTTCCGGACGCGGTCGACCGGCGTTTCGGTGTCGTGGACGGACTTCAAGAGCACGTCCGGAGCCGTTGCCGCCCCGTCCAACGCGTCCATGGGGGCTTTGAGGAACCGCTGGGCGTTGATGAAGGAAAAGAAGCTGAACCGTTCCATGAGTTCCATCAGAGCGCTGGCTTCCGCCTGGGAAGGAGTGGCGCCTTTGCCCATCTGCTTTTGCGTGCCCGTCAGGGCGGCGGCATCGGGGCCGCACAGGCTGATGTAGACGGGGATACCCAATCGGCCCGAATCGATGCGAAGCGTCTTGGCGAGAACGCGCATGCGAAGATTTTCAAGACGCCCGCGCACCCACTGTATGGTCTCTTCGGGGAATCGGGCCTTTTCCTGATCATATCGGAAGGTTTTAAAGCAATCACGCACTGTGATGCGGGAATCCAGGCGCATGGGGGGCTCTCCTCTGTGACAGCCGGGGTCCAGGTTCAGGTTCGCAGGCATAGCGGCGGGGACCCTGCGATTCGGCGCGGTCATGATGAAAGGCTGTGGGCGGTTTTGGCGTTGTGGGCGTCCACGGAGGCACGGATGGTTTCCAAGAGCTGCCGGGCTTGAATCCCGGATTGAAAGGATCGGGGCAGGCCCTTGACGGATCGGAGCTCTTCCAAGGTTTCGGGCATTTTTTGCGCAAGCCGGATCAAGGCCTCGTTGGGGAGGACGCGGAACGGCGCCCGGTCCAGCCTTCGGGCCGTTGCATCGCGAAAGGTGTAGAGGTCTTTCAGCACGGAGCGGGCCTTGCGGGACAAGCCCCGCACTCCCTGGAGCCGCCGATAGCCGTCGGCAGGAAAGCGTTCTCGGGGCGGGGCTTGATCACACACGCGGGCGAACGCCTCCCGCGCCTGGTCCCACAGGCCCCTGTGCACCAGTTCCCCGTAGAGCTGGTCGCGCAGGGAAATGAGGTAATGCGTGTCCAGGCGGGCGTAGTGGAGCTGGCAATCCTTCAAGGGGCGCACGCCCCAGTCACAGCGCTGCCATTTCTTGTCGAGCTGGACCTGAAACCGAGCCGCCAGCACGTGGGACAAACCCAG
Source organism: Desulfosoma sp. (assembly GCA_037481835.1). Lineage (GTDB taxonomy): Bacteria > Desulfobacterota > Syntrophobacteria > Syntrophobacterales > DSM-9756 > Desulfosoma. The sequence continues at coordinate 119,917 of JBBFKW010000003.1, forward strand.
GTGTTTTTCGCCCAAGATCTTGCAGGCAACGGCCGTATCGAACACGTTTCGGAACGAAAAGCCGAAATCCCTCTTGAGGGACCCGATGTCGTTGGCCGCGGCATGAAAGATTTTTTCCACGGCGGGGTCTTGAAAAAGGTTTGACAAACATTCCGGGTGGGCGATGCTTAGGGGGTCGATGATGTAATCATCCTGATCCGTGGAAATCTGGATCAGGCACACGCGTTCGAAGTAGGCATAATAGCCGTTGGATTCCGTGTCCACGGCGATGCGGGGGCAGGAAAGCAGCGTGTTCAGGCTCTTCTCCAAGGCATGATCCGACTCGATGAGGATATAGGGCCGCATGAGAAGGGGTCTCGATTCCTGTCCTCGTTTTGCCCGCTGGAAGCCTACCGGAGTGGGGCCATGAGTCGCAAAAGGAAAAAATCCACCCCCCCGCCTCCGTCGATCCGTACCAAGGCGTCGCCCGCCGATGAGCAGGGCTTCTATACCCCTTTCTCCTGCTTGGATCAATACGGGAAACGCAAGACTCGCCGGTCTTCAGCGCGAAACCTTGTGCCCGAAACCGGAACGGCTCCTGGGGCGGCGGGGGATGAGTCTTTCGGGGAAGAGCGGCTTTTTCTTGAAGCCATGGCCGATGTGGTCCCACTGCCGCAGGATGCCAGGCAACGCGTCCCTCCGGGCGGGCCTACGGGAGGGTTTCCGCGCTTTGCCGTGCGCGAAGACTGGGAAGTCCTGGCCCATCTTGCGGATCTTGTGAGCGGCGAAAGCCGGTTTTCCGTCCACTATTCCGACGAATACATGGACGGGGCGGTGGTCGGTCTAGCGCCCACGGTGCTCAAGCGGCTCCGAAACGGCGACTTCAGCTACCAGGACCATGTGGACCTGCACGGGTTGACCCGACAGGAAGCCCAGGACCGGGTGACGGACTTCCTCCTGCGCAGCCATGCCCGAGGGGTCCGCTGCGTGTTGGTGATCTGCGGCCGAGGACTCAATTCCCAGGGCAAAGAGCCGGTCCTGAAGCGTGAGCTCGTCAACTGGATGACCCGGGCTCCGCTCAAACGGCTCGTGCTGGCCTTCGCCAGTGCAAGGACGTGGGACGGAGGGGCGGGAGCCGTCTACGTGTTGCTGCGCCGCCGCAAAGGAAAAGCCCCCGTGCGCACGCCGGCTCTGTAGCCGCCAGGCCGCCGCGGCCCGCCCAGGGCCCCGGATTCGCGCCGACCCGGGAGCTCGTCTGAAAAGGGCTCGCTTGCCTCATGCCACGTTGAGTTCCCGTCCCCGCCAAAGCGGCAGTCCAGATTTCATGGATTCCCGGTAACGCGTTGGGGTTCGCTTTGCTCACCCCAACCTACGGCTTTGTTGGGATGCCGGCTGGGGAATGGAGGTTGGGGTTCGCTTCGCTCACCCCAACCTACGGGTTTGTTTAAGGATGTTGGCCGGGGAATGTAGGTTGGGGTGAGCGAAGCGAACCCCAACACGAATTCCCACATTTCCAGCAACCGATGGACTCCCGCTTGGGCGGGAGCGCGGTTTGCAGAGTTCTCGGAGAACTTAGTCCCATTCAACAAGATGCGACGCCCAAAGCCGGCATTGCCGCCTGCCGCAAGAAAACCGGCTGGGAGAGGATCTTCCCGCCCCACTTTTGGGGTTCCTGGAAGTTGCGTGCAATGGCCTTGAGGGTTCAGCGGACGAGGACCTGCACGCCCTTGAGCAGACGGCTCGGAAGCCGTATGTCCCCCATAAGGGTGCTCACCCGGACTCCCAAAAGGATGAACACGGCCCCGACCAATTGGGCCCAGGACAGGGTCTCGTCCAAGACAATGCGGGCCGTCAGGACGGTGACCAGGGGAATGAGATTGATCCACACGGCCACCTGAGATGCGGGGAGAATTTGCAGCGAGGTGTTATAGAGCCAAAAGGCTGCAAGGGTTGCGAAAAAGGCGAGAAACAACAGGCTGATGACCGCCTGAGCCGTGGGAATCGCCCTCACGGCGCTTTCTCCGTCGGCGAAGGCGAACAGCGCGAAAAAAACCGTGGCGAAGGCGGCTTGGATCGTCGTCAAGGTCATGGGCCGATAGCGGGCGCTCAGGGATCGGCTGACGATGGTATAGACCGAGGCGCACAGGGCTGCGCCCATGATGAGCAGATTTCCCAGGAAGGGGGAGGTGGCCTGGGAAGAACCGTCCATGTCTTTATGGACGAGAAAGGCGATGCCGACCAGGGTCAAGGCCACGCCGAGCCCCGTTTTGAGGCGGACGGGTTCTTTGAGGAAAGCGGCGCCGAGGATCATGACGAAGACAGGGATGGACCCGATGATCAAGGACGCCACGGAGGCGCTCGTATACATCAGGCCCCGGGTTTCGCACAGAAAATACAAGCCCGGTTCCATCACCCCCAAGAGGCAAAAAAGCCCGAGATCCCGGCCGTGCAGCTTTTCCCTTTTGAAGAAGAAAAAGGCCGGCAGGAGAAAGCCGGAAGCGACGGCGAATCGCAAAGCAAGAAGCCCATAGGGCGTAAAGATCTGCAGCGCCACCTTGGTGGCCACAAAAGAAGCACCCCAGATGAGGCACGCCGCGGCGGCCGCCGCGTATCCTTTCACATTGCCGTTCAGCATCACTCGGGCCCCGAGACGACAAAAAAAGAGAGAACCCGCATGGAAGCACCCTGCGGGCTCTCTTTTTCGGCGACGGTCACAAAAAGGTTTAATCCCAGCTCAGGATCTGATCGTCGTAGAGTTCCTCGATTTTGCGCTTATGCTTAATTTCTTCCTGGGCGAGCATTTCGAAAACCTTGGCCGTTTTCTCGTGCATGCACTTTTCTTTCCATGCGCTGTAGAAGGCATGGGCCTTTTCTTCTTTCTTCATGGCCAAAGTCAGGGCTTCCTGATACGTCATGTCGTCTCGGAAGGGCACATCCATCAGATAGTCGCTGATCTTGAGATCTTCGACCTTATCCAGTTTGAAATCTTCCAGTCCCGCGGGGTCCAGACCTTTCAGGAGTTCGCGATGCTTCTTTTCTTCCTCGACCATTTCGAGGAAAAATTCCTTGATGCCGGGGTTCTTGGCCTTGTCGGCGCATTTTTGGTAGAAGTCCATGGCCAGTTCTTCTTTCTTGATGGCGAAGTTCACCACGTCATCAAAGGATCGACAGGTCAAGACGGACATGACGGCCTCCTCTTTGGGTCCAATGGCGAAAAGTTGCCCTTGCGCGTTTTTCCGCGAACTTGGATTCTCATAGCAGAATCCTAAGGCTGGAAGCAACCGGTTTCAAGATTCCCGGAAGGTCCTCCCCTGCGCTCACGCAAAAAGGGGCACGGCTTCGAACCGCTCCACGTCCACCAGGCCGCGGGAGGTCATCTTGAGGGCGGGGATGACCGGCAAAGCCAAAAAGGAAAGCGCCATGAAGGGATGCTTCAAGGAAGAGCCGAGGGCGCGGGCGGCTTCGTTCACGTCTTCCAGGGCGCGACACACCTCTTTTAGCGGCTTCAGGCTCATGAGGCCGGCGACGGGCAGGGGCATGTGGGCCATCAGCCCCTGCGAGGAAGCGACGCTCATCCCGCCGCGGCTTTCTATGACCGCCCGGACGGCGGATGTTATGGCGTCATCGTCCGCCCCGACGGCGATCAGATGGTGGGAGTCGTGAGCCACCGTGCTTGCCAAAGCCCCTTCCCGAAGGCCGAATCCCCGGACGAAGCCCACCGCCGGCCGACCGGCGTCCTTCCCTGAATCGTAGCGGTTGAAGACGACGATTTTCAAAAGATCCCGATCGACGTCGCAGACGGCGGCGTCATCGCGGATCGTCGCCGGAAGGACCAGATGGTCGGTTATGACGCTGCCTTCGCGCACCCCGATCACCCGCAGCAGACGTCCCCGGGCGGGAACCCGAAGGTCTTCGGGATCCACGCGGGAGACGGCCATGGGACTCGGCAGGCTTTCCATGATCGTGTCCCGCGGCCAGTCTTCGGGCCGGCACAGGGCCCCGTCCTGCACGACGCACCGGCCGTCTTTGAAAACGAGGCTCGGTTTCCACGGCGTCAAGGTAGGACTTACGGAAAAATCCGCCGCATATCCCGGGGCGACGGCGCCTCGACCCCGAAGGCCGAAAGCCTGGGCGGCGGTCCACGACGCCAGGGCGACGGCGCGCACGGGATCCATGCCCAGAGCGGTCGCCCGATTGACCACGCTGTCCATGTGGCCTTCGCGGAGCAGATCGGTGGGATGCCGATCATCGGAAACGAAAAGGCAGCGCGGCCAAGTGGCGTCCGTCACGGCGCCGAGGAGGGTGGCCATGTCCTTGGATTGGCTTCCTTCCCGGATCATGAGGGTCATGCCTTTGGCGAGTTTTTCCAGGGCTTCGTCCAGCGTGGTCGTTTCATGGTCGGAGGAGATCCCGCAGGCGAGGTAGGCGTTGAGATCTTCGCCCGTGACCTTCGGGCAGTGCCCGTCGCGAATCGTGTCCTGAAAGAGGACGATCTTTTCCAGCACGGCGGGGTCTGCGTCGAGCACGCCGGGAAAATTCATCATTTCCGCCAGCCCGAGCACCCTGGGATGGCTGCGGAGCGTATGGAGATCGGCGCCCCGCAGGACCGCTCCGGCGGGATCCATGGGGGAGGCCGGAACACAGCTGGGAAGCATGAAGAAAAAATCCAAGGGCAAGCCTTCCGACGCCTGGATCAGCGCGAGAATCCCCGGAAGGCCCAAAACGTTGGCGATTTCATGAGGGTCCAGGACCACGGCCGTGGTGCCGTGCGGCAGGACCGCTTTGGCGAATTCCGTGGGGCTGAGCAGTGTGCTTTCCAGGTGAAGGTGCCCGTCGATGAAGCCCGGAGCCACAAAGGCGCCGTGAAGATCCATTTCGCATCGGCCCCTGTAGTCTCCCCAGCCCGCAATGCGACCCCCATGCACCGCAAGATGCCCCGGCTGGAGGGCCCCGGTACAGACATTGACGATCCGGACGTTTCGAAGGCACAGTTGTGCAACCTTGCGCCCGCGGGCGACCTCGATGAGCTCGCCCAGGGCGGCCATGTCCATCAGCGGCGACATAAGGCGCTCACATCTTGTACTTGCCGAAATCTTCGGGGTCGAGTTTTTCCAGCAGTTCTTCCAGGTTTTCCTTGTCTTCCTGGCGGAAGACGGGGTGTGTGTCCTTTTCGCCGACCTTTTGGGAGCGCTTGAGCACGTCTTCCTTCACGTAGATGGGCGCGTTGGTGCGAAGGGCAATGGCGATGGCGTCGCTCGGCCGGGAATCGATGGGGGTTACGCCGAGCTCCGTCCTGAGGTAGATCAAGGCGTAGTAAGTGTTTTCCTTGAGGTCGCAGACTTCGATCTTTTCCACCTGCACATGGAGGTGATCCAGCAGATTTTTCACCAGGTCGTGGGTCATAGGGCGCGGGAACTTGATCTTTTCCAATTCCGTGGCGATGGAGGTGGCTTCCAGCAATCCGATCCAAATGGGCAGGTGGTCGTCCCCATCGGGGTCGTTCAAAATGACGATGGGAGTGTTGGTCTGCGGGTCCATGACCAAACCGGCGACCTTCATCAATCGATACATGAGATCTCCTTGCGTGGGCGAAAGAGCGCGGGCCGGACCAGGGATCTTCGGCCCGTGCCGAGGTTCACGGCCCCTGAGCGTCTGGGTCGCCGTCCGTGGGACGCCGATTGGGCGACGGCCCAGCCTCTGCCTGCGAACATTCCCCGACCGCCAGCCGCCCTTTGAGCGAGTGCGCGTAGGCTTCCGTGATTTTCACCGATACGATGCGCCCTTTCAATGCCGCGGAGCCGGAAAAATTGACGATGCGATTTTGGGGGGTGCGCCCGCTCATCTGGCCTTCTCCGGCCTTGCTTTCCGATTCCACCAAAACGGGGCGGATGCGGCCGACTTCTTCCCGGTTCTTTTCCAAAGTGATGGACGCCTGCAGCCCCTGCAGCTCGGTCAGGCGCCGCGCCTTCACATCATCGCTCACTTTATCGGGAAAGAGGCGTGCGGCGGCAAAGGGGCGGTCCGAGTAACGGAAGGAAAAGAGCGTATCGAAGCGCACGGCTCGCATGAGGTCCAAGGTCGCCTGAAAATCCTCTCCGGTTTCTCCGGGAAAGCCCACCATGACGTCGGCGGAAAGGGCGATTTCCGGGCAGGCGGACCGCAGCAGGTCCACTTTGCGCCGATAGTCTTTCGCCGTGTATCGCCGATTCATCCTTTCCAGAACCCGATCGGAACCCGCTTGGAACGGCAGATGGATGTGGGGGCAGAGCTGAGGAATGTCCGCAAAGCATTGGACCAGATCTTCGGTGAGATCCTTGGGGTGGGACGTGGTGAACCGGATACGGGCCACGTCGGTTTCCCGCGCGATGAGGCGCAGAAGATCCGAAAAGCGCGGTTCGCCTTCCAGCCCTCTGCCGTAGCTGTTGACGTTCTGTCCCAGAAGAAGGACTTCCTTCGCCCCCTTTTCCACAAGGAGCTGCACTTCCCGGAGAATATCCCATACAGGGCGGCTCCTTTCACGGCCCCGCACATAGGGCACGATGCAGTAGGTGCAAAAATTGTCACAGCCTTGCATAACCGTGACCGGTGCGACGACGTCCGTGTGCCACGCGTCGGTTTGGCCGAACAGTTCCCGCCATCCTTCTTCGTCGTGGTCCGGCAGGTGAGCGATCCTCGAGGTTCCATGGCGCGCGGAGTCCACAAGGCGGGGCAGGGATCCCAGGGCGCGCGTGCCCACCACGAGGTCCACGTAGGGGAACCGCTCCAGCAGGGCGGAACCCAGCTGCTGGGCCACGCAGCCGCCGACGACGATGATGAGGGACGGTTTCCTCTGTTTGAGGCGGCGAAGGCGCCCCAGGAGGGAAAAGACCTTCTGTTCGGCCTTTTCCCGGACGGAACACGTGTTGATGAAGATGACGTCTGCTTCGGACGGATCCGGGCAGAGGGTGTAGCCGTCCTGGGCGAGCAGGCGCTGCACGCGCAGGGAGTCGTATTCGTTCATCTGGCAGCCGAAGGTATGCACGAAGAGCCCCAAGGGGCGGGCTGCCTGGGCTAGACCAAGTCCTTCCATTCTTTCGACCTGATGTCCTTTTCGCTCAGTCGGATGTTGGCCAAGGAAAGACGCCGGGCGAGAGTGCCGATGAGTTTCATGGCCAGTTGGGGGTTTTCGGAAACGATGTGTTCGAGGCGCTGAGGGCGAAAGACCTGGACCAGGCTTTCGCCCAGGCTGGTCACCGTGGCTTGACGGGGCGCCTTGAGGAGGCATGCCATTTCGCCGAAAAAATCCCCCGGCCGGTCGATGCGCCCGATTTCCACGCCTCTGAGGGTCACGCGAAGGCCGGCATCGCTGGAGACGAGCCGATAGAATTCCTGGCTGTCTTCGCCTTCCCTGATGATGACTTCACCGTCCCGGTAATGGCGCACTTCCACGTCGCTGGACAGGACAAAGGCTTCTTCCCCGTTGGCGGCGAGGGCCGCATCGGTCAGTTGCCGGAGCAGGGACAGGACCAATTCCCGAAAGGCTCTAGGCCGCGTGTACAGGAAGTCGTCAAAGGCTTCGGCATCGTAGACCATGACGCGGCACGGCGTGGACGCTCTGGCGGAAAAGGGCGATCTTTTCTTGAAAACCATGGCTTCCAGCCCAAAGACATCCTTTTCGCCGAGCACCCGGATCTTGCGGTCTCCCCGAAGGAGGCGCACCCGTCCCGAGAGAATGACGTAGAAGGCATTCACCGGATCGTTTTCGGCAAGGATGAGCTCCCCTTCCTGATAGGTTCGGGCTTGTCCAGGGTAGGGCTGCGGCCGGCCGGGGTCGTCCGAGCCGGCGCCCGCGGGTGGAAAGGATTCGTCGGTCATGGGCTGTCGCCTCGCGTCGTTATGCCTTCTTTGAGCGTGGTTTGTCCGGGAATCTTGGGGACGCTTCGGCCCCTTTTCCTCTTAGACGAACGGCCGCCTTATTGCAAGGGGCTGCCCTCTTTAAAGAATCGGATCCCCAAGCGCTCCCGTTCGCCGTGAAGGATATCCATCAGGTCCACTTCGCATCCCGGGGCGACGGCGATGCGCACCTGAGCCAGCTCAGGGTCTTCGGTACTCACAACGCCCAGTCCCTCGTAGGCTTCGATGATGGACGTGAGCAGGTGAATGCTTCGGGGATGGACCCACACTTGAACGACCGTGCACCGACTGGCATCCATGGGACGGATATCCTTTAACTTTCGGCTTTGTTTTGCAAACGCCCTTATGATAGCAATGAAATCAAAGCGACGAAAAGGAATTGTGCGACGCGTGGAGGCCTCTTCGGCCGCCGCAGCGGCGTGAAGTCTCTACCGAAAAAAGTTTCGCTACAGGCGGCGCAAACGCACCTGCGGGTGCGCCCTCGGGGTGAAGGATCCATGAGAGGAAGGTTCGGCGCACGATGCGCCTTCATTGTGGTCTGGACCGTTTTCAGCCTCCTGGCAACGGCCAAGCCAGGCGCGGCCCAAGGGGCGTCCCAGACTTTCGTGGCCCAAGGCACCGCCCCCCTTCAGCCGGCCAACCGGCCCCAGAGCCGATCCCAAGCCCTGGAGGATCTCCTTCGCCAGGCGGTTCTGCAGGCCTTGGGCACGTTTGTTCCCGGACAGGTGCTGGCTCAGAAAAACAAGGAAATCCGTAAAGACATTCTCGCCCAATCCGAGCGGTACGCGAAAAGCTTCAAGATCCTGGGGGAATACGTGGACGGGGACTTGTACCGGATCCAGGGAGCGGTGGATGTGGCCATGGGGGCCCTGCGATCCGATGCGGAAAAGCTGGGCCTTACGCCGGCCGGCGCGGTGTCCCCGGGGGAAGCCCCTTCGGAGCCGAAGCCCCAGGAGTCGTCCTCCAAGGAAGAGCCCCAGCCGGAATCCTCCCCCAAGGCTCAGCCCCCCTCGGATCGCTCATCCCCTGAAGAAACTCCGGTAAAGCGGGTGCTGTGGGCTGTGGCCGAAAACTGGGACGGGTCCTGGCGTTTTCCCGCCGAAGAAAACGCATGGGCTCAGGGGAGCTTAGGCGAATGGGCCGCGCAGGAAGCGGCGGACTACGGGTGGCGTTTGGACCTCCTTGCGGCGCCTGCGGCCCCGAAGGCGCCGCCGTGGGATGAGGAAAGTCAAAGACAGGTCATGGATCAGGCCCGCCGGCACGGGCAGTCCCACGTCGTTTTGGGAACCGCCCGGCGTTCCGGAAACGTTTTGGAACTTCGTCTGAAGCTGGTGGAAGCGGCTTCGGGCCGAGTCCTAAACGTTACGGAAGAACGCGTATCCACACCCGATGGGGATGTGAGCGACGGACTCATCACCCTGGCCGCCGTGGCGGTTTCCAAGGTGGATGCGGCCCTTTCGGGCGCCGTGGTTTCATCGCCGACCCAACCCCAGCAGCGGCCCCAACCCCTGGAGCAGCCCCAGCCGTCCCAAGCGTCCGTGCCTTCCGGACCGCCATCGCCGCTTCCCAGCGGAGCATGGGAAATCGCCGTTAAGGGCGATGCGTCCTACGCGGCCTGGTTGTCCATGGAAAAGAAGCTTTTGCAAACGTCCAAGGAATTCACCGTGGATTCGGTGGTTTTGGAAACCGATGCCGTAGTGGTTCGGGCGAAAAATGTGGATCCCGACAAGGTCAAGGGGGTGGACGGGATGCGCGTCGGCCTCAATCTCGTGCTGCGGCTGGAAGGGATCGACCCGGCGGCTCGAAAGATCACCATGACGGTCGCCCCGATGACGGCGGAGCCTGAAGTTCCCAAAGACCGTGAATCGAAAGCCCCATGACCATCCCCAACATCCTCACACTCATCCGCATTCTGCTCACCCCGCTTCTGGTGTGGCTCCTGCTCAACGAAAAGCTCACGGCGGCCCTGGCGGTTTTTTTCCTTGCAGGGATCACCGACGGCTTGGACGGATTCATCGCCCGCGTCTTTCATCAGAAGAGCCGCCTGGGCGCCTACCTGGATCCGCTGGCGGACAAGATCCTTCTCGTGAGCAGCTTCATCCTGTTGGGGCACATGAATCTTTTGCCCAATGCCCTGGTGGTGGCCGCGGTCAGCCGGGACGTGCTGATCCTGACCGGGGTCATGACCCTGACCTTTTTCCAGGTGCCTCTGGAAATCCGCCCCAGCGTCCTGAGTAAGCTCACCACCTTGGCGCAGATCGTCACCGTCCTGGTGACCCTTTCGCACCCGCTGGCGTCGTGGGCGCCGTGGTTTCGCAAAAGCCTGTACGTCGTCACGGGGCTGCTTACCGTCGCCAGCGGTTTCCATTACACGATCCTGGGGTTTCGCATCTGGGAGCGGAACCGCCCCGTCGGCACCGACGGATCCTCGTGACGCCGAAGCGCCCGTGCAGCATTTCCCTTGACACGGCGGGGGCACATTGGCTATAGCAGGTCCAACTTCGTAGGCACGTAGCTCAGTGGGAGAGCGCTACCTTGACGCGGTAGAAGTCGGCGGTTCAATCCCGCCCGTGCCTACCATCCGACCCTCTAAGCAGGGTCCGCGGCATTGTCACAGAGCACAGGCACCGAAGGATGGTTTAAGGCTCGCGGGTGAAACATCACGCGGTACGGATTCTTCCTTCCAGCGCCCAGACAGGTTGAATCGAGTGCAAGCATCAGATCCGTCTCGAGGCGGCTGATGCTTTTTTTATGAAATGCGGCGGCTGTTGTGCCGTGACGGTGCCGCCGAGAAAAGGGGACGAAAGACATCATGGCGGAACAATCGGAGCATGTTCGTGTGACGCTGTCGGACGGGTCGTCCGTGGAGGTGCCCAAGGGGGCGACCGTGGCGGACGCCTTGGAGGCGTGGAAAAAATCCAAGAACGGGTGGGTGGCCGCCCGCCTGAACGGCCGACTGCTGGATCTCACCTCGCCCATTGAGGACGGCGGCACGTTGGAGCCGCTTTCGCCGGAAAGCCCCGAGGGCCTGGAAATCCTTCGGCACAGCACGTCTCACATCATGGCCCAAGCCGTCCAAGAACTGTTTCCGGGAACCAAGATCGCCATCGGGCCCGCCATCGAGAACGGCTTTTACTACGACTTCGACATGGCCCAGCCCTTCAGCCCCGAGGACCTGGAAAAGATAGAAGCCAAAATGGCTGAAATCATCGAGGCCAAGCTTCCATTCCGGCGCGAGGAATGGGAGCGGGAAAAGGCCGTCGCCCTGTTCCGGGAGCGGGGGGAAAAATACAAGGTGGAGCTTCTGGAAGAAATCCAGGAGCCCACGGTGTCCGTGTACCGGCAGGGGAACTTCGTGGACCTGTGCCGGGGCCCGCACATCCCCCACACGGGCTACGTCAAGGCCTACAAGTTGCTCTCCCTCGCCGGGGCCTATTGGCGAGGGGACGAACGCAACCCCATGCTCCAGCGCATCTACGGCACCGTCTTTCCCGACAAGAAGGCCTTGAAGAAGTATCTGGACTTTCTGGCGGAAGCCCAGCGGCGCGATCACCGGAGGCTGGGGCGGGAATTGGATCTTTTCAGCTTTTCCGATGAAGTGGGCGCCGGCATGGTGATTTACCACCCGAAGGGGGCCTTGCTGCGCCACATCTTGGAAACCTTCGAAAAGAAAGAGCACCTGCGTCGAGGCTACCAGATCGTCATGGGGCCCACACTGTTGAAAACGGAGTTGTGGAAGCGCTCGGGCCACTTCGACAACTACCGCGAAAACATGTACTTTACCGAAATCGAAGGGCAGTCCTACGGGATCAAACCCATGAACTGCCTCTCCCATATGCTCATCTACAAGTCCAAGGTGCGCAGCTACCGCGACCTGCCCATCCGGTATTTCGAACTGGGCACGGTGCACCGCCACGAAAAATCCGGGGTGCTCCACGGCCTGCTGCGCGTGCGCCAGTTCACCCAGGACGACGCCCACATCCTGTGCACGCCCGATCAGCTCCATGGCGAAATCCAGGGCATCGTGGACTTCGTCATCGAAATCATGGGGCTTTTCGGTTTTTCCTACGAGATGGAAATCAGCACCCGGCCGGAAAAATCCATCGGGACCGACGAAGACTGGGAACGGGCGACCAAGGCCCTCATGGCCGCGCTGGAAGACAAGGGCATCCCGTACCACATTTGCGAAGGCGAGGGCGCCTTCTACGGGCCCAAGATCGATGTGAAGCTTCGGGACGCTTTGGACCGCAAATGGCAATGCGCGACGATCCAATGCGACTTCACCCTGCCTGAGCGCTTCGATCTCACCTACGTGGGCCCGGACGGCAACCGGCACCGTCCCGTCATGCTGCACCGCGTGATCCTGGGAGCCATCGAGCGATTCTTGGGGGTGCTCATTGAACACTACGCCGGGGCGTTCCCCACGTGGCTTGCGCCCGTTCAGGCCGTGATCGTCACCGTGACGGACAAACAACTGCCTTTCGCGCGTGAGGTCTACCGGCGGTTGCAGGATGCGGGGGTCCGTGTGGACATCGACGAACGGAACGAAAAGTTGGGCTTCAAGATTCGGGAAGCCCAGATGCAGAAGATTCCTTACATGCTGGTCATCGGGGACACCGAGGTGGAAGCCGGGGCGGTGCGGCCGAGGCAAAGGGACGGCCGACAGCTGGATCTCATGAGCCCCGAAGCGTTCATCGAGCTCATCCGGGCGGAATGCCTGGAGGGCTCCGGAGGCCGCATCGGGTTGGGCGCGGTGTGATCGGGACGCCGTTTTTGTTCACGAACCTCGAACGAAGGGAGGACCGGACTCTGAAAAAGGAACAAGAAAACGTCAATGAAAAGATCCGCGCCCGACAGGTGCGCGTCATCGGCGCCGACGGGAGCCAGCTGGGGATCATGTCTTTGCAGGACGCCTTGGACGCGGCTCGGGAAGAGGGCCTCGACCTGGTGGAAGTGGCGCCCAACGCGGATCCGCCCGTCTGCAAGATCATGGATTACGGCAAGTTCCGATACCAGCAGAGCAAGCGCTCCCAGGAAGCCAAGAAAAAACAAACCGTCATCCAAGTCAAAGAAGTCAAGCTGCGGCCCAAAACCGACGAACACGACATTCAGACCAAGTTGCGCCACATCCGCCGGTTCCTCGCCCAGAAGGACAAGGCCAAGGTCACCGTTATCTTTCGCGGTCGCGAAATCGCTTTCAAAGACCGAGGAGAAATGGTCCTCCAAAAGGTCTTGGAGGAGCTGAAGGACGAGGTGGTGGTGGAAATGCCGCCCAAGATGGAAGGGCGCAACCTGGTGATGATCCTGGCGCCCAAGTCGTAAAGCCGAAAGAGCCCTTACGGGGTAGGGCGTTTTCCGACAAAACGCTTGACACCTCTTGGGTCTGTCAATAGATTACACGCTTCGATCGCCGGGACGCCCGGTGGAGGCTGCCGTGCGCCGACCGCCGGGGCGTCGATGAGCCAACGGATGCTGGAATTGCGGAGGAATTCATGCCGAAATTGAAAACCAAACGGGGAGCCGCCAAGCGTTTCCATCGCACGGGCGGCGGTCTTTTTGCGCGGGCCAAGGCGGGCAAGAGCCACATCCTGACCAAGAAGAGCGCCAAGAGAAAACGCGCCCTGCGCCAGCCCGCCCTTGTGGATGCGGCCAACTTCAGGGCCGTCTCGCGCATGCTTCCTTATGCGTAAGAAACGCCGGAACCCGGCGCGCATGACAAGACAGTGAAGGAGCCGTAACCATGCCTCGAGTGAAAAAAGCGGTGAAGTCGCGCCAGCGGCGCAAGAAGATCCTGAATATGGCCAAGGGGTACCGGGGGGGGCGGAGCAAGCTGTTGCGCACGGCCAAGGAAACGGTCCAGAGGGCCTTGGTCTACGCCTACAGGGACCGGAAGGTGCGCAAGCGCGACTTCCGAAGTCTTTGGATTATGCGCATCAATGCCGCCGCCCGTCGGCACGGCATGAGCTACGGCCGTTTCATGGACGGCCTCAAAAAGGCCCAGGTGACACTCGACCGCAAAGTTTTGGCTGGTCTTGCGGTCCATGATCCCGACGTTTTCGCCAAGCTCGTTGCCTTGGCCAAAGAAGCCGCATAGAAACCATGATGGAAGAGGCAGCTCGCGCGTTACTCGCCCAGGCGGAACAGGCCGTGGCCGACGCCGGTTCGGACCTCAAGGCCCTGGAAACGCTCCGCGTCCGATTCTTGGGACGCAAAGGGGAACTCACGGCCCTCTTTAAGGCCCTGGGGCAGGTGGACGCCGAAAGGCGCCCCGCCGTGGGAAAAGTTCTCAACGACGTCAAGATCCGCCTGGAAGCCCTGTTGGACCACGCCGTTCAAAGGGCCAAGGAGCAGGCGAGTCGGGACGGCGACCGTCTGGATGTGACCGCGCCCGGGCGGCGCCCCATGCGCGGCCGTCTCCATCCCATCACCCAGACCGCCATGGAAATCGCCGCCATTTTCAATCGGCTGGGTTTCGAAACCGTGGAAGGCCCCGAGGTCGAGCTGGACTATTACAATTTCGAAGCGCTGAACATTCCCAAGGACCATCCCGCTCGGGACATGCAAGACACGTTTTACGTGTCGGATGAGGTGGTCTTGCGCACCCACACGTCCCCGTTGCAGGTGCGCACCATGGAGCGCAAGAAGCCGCCCATCAAAGTCATCGCTCCCGGCAAGGCCTATCGGTGCGATTCGGACGTCACCCATTCGCCCATGTTTCATCAAGTGGAAGGCCTCATGGTGGGCCGCGGCGTCTCCTTCGGCGACCTGAAGGGGGTCCTGACCGTCTTCGTCCATCAAATGTTCGGCCCCGACGTGGGCCTGCGATTTCGGCCGAGCTTCTTTCCCTTTACGGAACCCAGCGCCGAAGTGGACATCCAATGCGTCATCTGCAAAGGGTCCGGCTGCCGGGTATGTTCCCAGAGCGGCTGGTTGGAAATCCTAGGGTCGGGCATGGTGGACCCGGAAGTCTTTAAAATGGTGGGCTACGATCCCGAGGAGGTGACCGGGTTCGCCTTCGGCATGGGCATCGAACGCATCGCCATGCTCAAATACGGCATCAACGACCTCAGGCTTTTTTTCGAAAACGATCTTCGGTTTCTGCGTCAGTTTTGAGTCGACGACCGACGAAGACAGGGCGGCGGGGGGCTGAGGGCAAAGGGCACGACATGGTCGTGCCCTTTGCCGTAAGAAAGCCCGGGCGCATCGCCCGCGGAGGCTCGTGAGAGGGGAAAATCCATGATTGTCAGCGGTGCGTGGCTTCGCGATTACGTGACCCTCACCATGGACATGGAACAGCTGGCCGAACGGCTCACCATGGTCGGGCTGGAAGTGGAAGCCGTGGAAAAGCCGTACGCGTATCTGAATACGGTCGTCGTGGGCCGCATCACGGCCGTGGAGGCGCATCCCAAGGCCGATAAGCTCAAAATCTGCCGCGTGGACGACGGCCGAAAGGAACGGCGTATCGTCTGCGGGGCGCCCAATGCAGCGGTGGGACAACGGGTCCCGTTGGCTCTGCCGGGAACGGTCCTGCCGTCGGGCATGAGGCTCGAGGAAGTCGCCATTCGGGGCGAGCTGTCCCAGGGCATGCTGTGCTCCCAAAAGGAACTGAACCTGGGAGAGGACGCCTCCGGCCTGTGGGTGCTTCCCGAAGACGCCCCTGTGGGAACCCCCCTCGCCCAATACCTTGAATTGGATGACATCCGCCTGGACGTGTCCGTCACCCCCAACCGGGGCGACTGCCTGTCCATGGTGGGCATGGCTCGGGAAGCTGCGGCCATCTGCGGCACTTCCGTGCGCTATCCCGTCGTCACCGTGGAAGAAACCGGCCCGCCCATTGAATCCCTCGCCTCCGTGACCCTCGAAGACCCGGTGGGCTGCCCGCGCTACGCCGCACGACTCATCCAAGGGGTGCGCATCGGGCCGTCTCCCGATTGGATGAAACGGCGCCTGGAATCGGCCGGCATCCGCTCCATCAACAACGTCGTCGATGTGACCAATTACGTCCTCCTGGAACTGGGACAGCCCCTGCACGCCTTCGACTACGATCGGCTGCGGGAAGGACGCATCGTGGTGCGCCGGGCCGTCTCGGGGGAACGTTTCACGACGCTGGACGGTGTGGAACGCACCCTTTTCGACGATACCCTCCTCATCTGCGACGGCAAAGGGCCCGTGGCCATCGCCGGCATCATGGGCGGTTTGGAATCGGAAATCACGCCGAGCACCACGCGGGTGCTCATCGAAAGCGCCTATTTCCAACCCGAGGGCATCCGAAGAAGCAGCCGAAAACTGGGGTTGAGGACGGAGTCCAGCTACCGGTTCGAACGGGGCGTGGACCCCGAAGGGGTGTTGAGGGCGGCCGATCGAGCGGCCCAACTCATGCTGGAACTGGCCGGAGGATCCATCGCCCAAGGCCGGATCGACGCCTATCCCGTGCCCATAACCCGGCCGACCATCACGCTCCGGGTGCCCATCGTGAACCGGTTCCTGGGCATGGATCTCAGGTCCGACGCCATGGCCCGCGTGCTCGCCTCCTTGGAAATGGACGTGGAGATCGTGGATGGCGACACCCTTCGGGTGACGCCGCCGTCTTTTCGACCCGACATCACCCGGGAAGTGGACTTGGCCGAAGAAGTGGCCCGCCTCACAGGCTATGACAAGGTCCCGGTCACCCACGCCCATGTTCCCCTTTACAGCGATCCCGTGGACCCGCACGCGGCGGCACGGCAGGAACTGAAACGGGTGTTGGAAGCCGTGGGATTCTATGAAGTCCTGACCTATTCGTTCACCTCCGAAAAGGCCTTGAGATCCCTTCGGCTGCCCGAAGACGATCCCCGAGTGCAGCCGGTTCGGTTGCTCAACCCGTTGAGCGAAGAGCAGGCGGTGATGCGCACGTCCCTTCTGCCCGGCCTTTTGCAGACGGCGCGCCTCAACCTGGATCGGGGGAACGCCGATCTTCGCCTCTTTGAATTGAGCAAAGTCTTCCTCCCTCGAGCAGGGGAGCTGCTGCCTCGGGAAGACCATCACCTGGCGGGCATATTGGCGGGACGGCGGGACCCCCGTGCCGTCTACGGGTCCGAAGATCCCGTGGATTATTCGGACGTCAAGGGCGTGGTGGAAGAAATCCTTGCGGCCTGCCGGCTGGACGAATCCCAAGTGCGGTTTTCCCCGGACGCGCTGCCGGTCTATTGCGATCCGCGCTGCGGCGCAACCCTGTGGATCAAGGACACCCTCACGGGTTCCCTCGGGCGCATCCACCCCGATGTGCAGGAGGCGTTCGATCTGAAACGGGAAGTCCATTATTTCGAGCTGGATTTCGAGAAGTTGTTTGCCTTGCGAAACCCCCATCCGGGTTTCGTGCCCCTGCCCAAGTTCCCCTCGGTGACGAGGGATATGGCTTTGATTGTGGACGCAAACCTTCCGGTGGCGGACCCGCTGGCCTTCATTCGCTCCCTCAACGAACCCTTAATGGAATCGGTGGCCGTCTTCGATCTCTACCGCGGAAAACCTCTCGCCGATGACCAAAAAGGCGTGGGCTACCGCATCGTCTATCGTGCGGCGGACCGGAACCTGACCGATGAGGAAGTCAACGCCCTGCACAAGCGCATCACGGAGCGGGTGCTGGAGGCGTTCGGGGCGACCTTGCGTTAAGGGCGAAGAGGACTTCGGTGGAGGGCGCTTCGGTGATGTTTGGCAACGGCGTCGTGAACGACAAAGGGGAAGAGGATCGGCCCAAGCCGTGCCAAGTGACCTTCGTCCATGAATCCCGCAAGGGCATGGGGCGGTCGGTCCATTTCAATGAAATAGGGATGCTGGTGCTCTGCCGGGACCCGGCGCCGCTCCAGGCGCGGCTTCAGATGAGCCTCCATTTTCCCGGGTTGAAAAACCCCATTGACGTGGAGGGGGAGGTGGTGTGGTCCAACCAGTACGGCCCGGACGACCCCATGACGCCGCGAGGCATGGGCGTGAAGTTCACCGATCTGGATCCCTCCACGGCCCGGCTCCTTGCCGATTTTTCCCTTCGCTACAGAGTCTACGGCACCCAGTACGAACTTTTCTATTCCTGAGGTTCCGCCGACCGACCACCGGCGCGCGCGGCCCCTGACCGACGATTTCCCATGAATCCCTTGGAAACCTTTTTGCTTGCCGTCGCCCTGGGCTGTGATGCTTTCGCCGTCGGCCTGGGGGTGGGCACCCGGTTCTGTGCCCCGCGCCAGATCTTCCGCCTCGCCTTTCATTTCGGCCTCTTCCAGTTCGCCATGCCTCTTCTGGGCTGGGCCATGGGGTTGTACCTCGTGGGTTTGATCCGCACGTGGGGCCCGTGGCTCGCTTTTTTTCTTCTTGTTTTCATCGGGGTCAAAATGGCTTATGAAAGCCTGCGGGGCGAAGAGACGTCGGAGGTGTGCGCGGATCCCACGCGGGGCATGAGCCTCGTGGTGCTGTCCCTGGCCACCAGCATGGACGCCTTGGGGGTCGGCTTCAGCTTGGGGATCCTGGGGCGGCAGCTCCTGGGTGCGGCGGTGGTCATCGGGCTGACCGCCGCGGCCATGACGTGGGCGGCCATGCGCATCGGAAACCGCCTTTCCGTTCTGTGGGGCCGGCGCATGGGCGTCTTCGGCGGCGCGGTGCTCATCGCCATCGCCTTTAAGCTCCTTTTGGGATGAACCTTTGCGAAACCGATGGGGATCCTATGGCGGTCAGACTGGAAATCGCACTGAAGCCGCATCTTTTCGATGCCGAAGGCTCGGAACTGTGTCGAAAGATTCGGGATTATTTCGGATGGCACGTGGGAAGCGCCCGCGTGATCCGCGTGCTCATGCTGGAGACGACCCTGGAGCCCGAGGTGTTGGAAGCGATTAGAAGGGAAATCTTCACCAATCCCGTATCCCAGGTGTCTTCCTTCCGACCGCTGGCTTCGGCCGACGACTTTCAGTGGGCCGTCTGGGTGGGGTATCGCCCCGGGGTGCGGGATACGGCGGGCAGCGTGGCCTTGGAAGCCATCGCCGACTTCACGGGGCGGCCTTTGGGAAAAGAAGAGGCGGCCTACACTTCCAAGATCTACCTGCTCCGGGACGCACCCCTGCAGAGGGCCCAGGTGGAGACCATCGCCCGGGAGCTCTTGGCCAACGACATCATCCAGCAGTGGCGCATCTACGCCCGTGAGGAATGGAACGCCGAGGAGGGTATCGGGCTGATCTGCCCCAAGGTGGCCCTGCGTCACAGCCCCACGGTGGAAAGGATCGCCATCGACAGTGACGAGCACCTGCAGGCTCTGAGCGATGCGCGCAATCTGGCGCTGAACCCTCGAGACATCCCCGTCATCCGCCGCTACTTTCTCCGCCCGGATGTGCTCCAGGAAAGGGCCCAGGTGGGCTTGGATCTTCCCACCGACGTGGAGTTGGAAGCCATCAGCCAGGCCCGAAGCGACCATTGCAACCACAACACGTTCCGCGGCCGTTTTTTTTACAAGGACCTGGACACGGGCCGGGAAACCCTTGTGGACAATCTTTTCAAGACCTGTATCGAAGCCCCCACGTTGGCCGTCAAGGCCCAAAAGGACTGGGTCGTCTCGGTGTTGTGGGACAACGCCGGTGCGGCCCGGTTCGACGACGACCACCTCTATGTGATCACGGGGGAAACCCATAACAGCCCGTCCACCATGGAAGCCTACGGCGGGGCCCTCACGGGGATCGTGGGCGTGTATCGAGACCCCATGGGCACCGGCAAGGGATCCCGGCTCATCGCCGGCCTTTACGGCTACTGCGTGGGGCCTCGCGATTACGCCGGACCCCTTCGCCCGCACCTCCATCCCAAAAGGCTCCTGGACGGGGTGGTGGAAGGGGTGCGGGACGGCGGCAACAAACACGGGGTGCCGACGGTCTTCGGAAACCTTTTCTACCACCCGTCGTATTTGGGCAAATGCTTGGTCTTCGTCGCCGCCCTCGGGATCATGCCCCGGGAAATCCACGGGGAACCCGCGGAACAGAAAAGGCCCGAGCCCGGGGATATCATCATCATGGCCGGGGGCCGCGTGGGCAAGGACGGCATCCACGGGGTGACGGCGTCCAGCGAAAGCTACAGCGAACACACTCCGGCGGGGCACGTGCAGATCGGCGACCCGTACACCCAGAAAAAAATGCACGATTTTCTGCTGGAAGCCCGGGACGAAGGCTTGATCACCTTCATTACGGACAACGGAGGCGGAGGCCTGTCTTCCTCCGTCGGGGAATCGGCCCACATGGCCGGGGGCGCTTACGTGGAACTGGATCGCGTGCCGCTCAAGTACGAAGGCCTGGATGTGTGGGAAATTTGGGTGTCCGAATCCCAGGAACGGATGACGGTGGCGGTGCGCCCGGAAAACCTGGACCGGTTCATGGCCTTGGCGGCGCTCCATGAAGTGGAATGCACCGCCATCGGCCGCTACGAAGCGAGCGGGAAGCTCCACCTGACCTATCGCGGGAAAACGTGCGCGTATTTGGATCTGAGCTTCTTCCGGGAGGATTTTCCCCAGTGGGAATTCCACGCCCACTGGCGCTCCCCGGAATCCCGAGGGCTCACGGAACCCGTGATGAGCGAGCCCAGGGACTACGGGCGGCTCCTGGCCGATCTCTTGGCCTCGCCCAACCTGTGCAGCCGCGAATGGATCCAACGCCAGTACGACCACGAGGTGCAGGGCACCAGCGTGGTGAAGTTTCTCGTCGGCCGCAGCCGCGACGTTCCAAACGATGCGGCGGTCCTTCGCCCCGTGCTGAACTCCCGGCGGGGTCTTGCCGTCACCCAGGCCCTCCATCCCACCTACGGCCGGATCGACACCTACCACATGGTGGAGGCCTCCATCGACGAGTGCGTGCGCCGACTCGTGGCTGTGGGCGGCGTTCTGGACGAAATCGGCGGTGTGGACAACTTCTGTTGGCCGTCCATCCAGCACGACGACCGCAAGAATCCTGACGGGCGCTACAAGGCGGCCCAGCTCGTACGCGCCAACTGGGCCTTGAAGGATATGTGTCTCGCCTACGGCATCCCCCTTCTTTCGGGAAAAGACAGCATGTACGTGGACGGGCATCTGCCCGGGACCTTCGGGGAACGCCACAAGGTCTCGGGGCTGCCGACCATGCTGTTTACGGCTGTGACGACCGTGGAAGACATCCTGCACTGCCTGACCATGGACGCCAAGATGCCCGGCGACTGGGTCTACGTGCTGGGGACCACCCACCACGAGTTGGGAGGTTCGGAATATTATGAAAAATTCGGCTACGTGGGCCTGACGGTCCCCAAGGCCGACCCGGCGGGCTTCTTGAATCTCTATCGAGCGGTGGAAGCCGCCGTTCGGGAGGGGCTTCTGGCGTCGTGCCGTGCCGTCGGCCGTGGCGGCCTCGCGGTCCATGGAGCCCTGAAAGCTCTGGCCGGCAACCTCGGCATGGAATGGGATCTCGGCGCCGTGCCCGTCTCAGGCGACCTTTCGCCGGCGGCGGTGCTCTTCAGCGAATCCTTGGGGCGCTTTTTGGTGACAGTGCCGCCGGATCGGCGCGCCGCCTTCGAAGCCCATTTCAAGGGCTATCCCGTGGGCTGTGTGGGGCGGGTCATGGAAGAGCCCGTGTTCGTGGTTCGGGATATGTCCGGCCGGGAAATTCTCCGGGAGGACCTGGAGGCTTTGGGCAGCGCATGGAGATCTGGGGCGCTGGGATGAAAGAGATGCGGCCGCACCAGGCCACAGCGCGCCGCGGAGAGACGATGAAAACCTCCGGTTGGGGGAAGCGGGGCGGACGGCTGGGGAGGTCGTGGAGGATTGGATCCGCGGCAAAAGGGCGGGGGACGGAATGAAAGATGTTCGGGCGTTGGTCCTTACCGGCTTTGGGCTCAACTGCGACTGGGAAACGGCGCACATCCTGGAAGCGGCCGGCGCCCGAGCCGACCGGGTGCATCTCAATCGGCTGATTTCCGGCGCGACGAGCCTGCGCACCTACCATATTTTCGTCATCGGGGGCGGTTTTTCCTGGGCGGACGACCATGGGGCCGGGGTCATTCTCGCCATGCGGTTGAAACACCGCCTGCGCGACGAGATCCTCGCCTTTGTGGAACGGGGCGGCTTGGTCATGGGGATCTGCAACGGTTTCCAGGTGCTGGTGAACACGGGGCTCCTTCCGGGCTTTGAGCCCGGCCGGTTGTCCCGCCAGGTGGCCCTGATCGACAACGACTGCGGCCGGTTCCGGGACCAATGGGTCCACTGCGTCTTTGAAGCGTCCTCACCGTGCGTCTTCACCCGAGGCCTCGAGGCCATGGACCTTCCCGTGCGCCACGGCGAAGGCAAATTCTTTGCCGAACCCGAAGTCCTCCGTCGGCTGGAAGAAAACCATCAGGTGGTCGTGCGCTACGCCTTTCCCGACGGTCGGCCCGCCCACGGGGCCTTTCCGGAAAACCCCAACGGATCCCTGCACGACATTGCGGGCATCTGCGATGCCACCGGGCGCATCTTCGGGCTCATGCCGCACCCGGAAGCGTTCCACCATTGGACGAATCACCCGGATTGGACGTGGGAAAAGGAACGATACCGGCGGGCCGGCCTGCCTTTCCCGGAACAGGGGGCCGGAGTGGACCTTTTCCGCAATGCCGTGGACTACGTGCGAAAGCAAGGAGTGTCGTGATGTCCTCCCATACCCAGGGTCATGAGGAAAGCGGCGCCCCGCCCCGCCCCGTCCCTTCGGGGCCATCAGGGCGGTTGCGCGTCGCCGTCCTGGTTTCCGGCGGCGGGACCAACCTCCAAGCCCTCATCGACTGGGCCAAGCAGGGCAGGCTGGAAGCCGACATCGCCTGCGTGGGAAGCGATCGGGCTTCGGCGTACGGTTTGGTTCGAGCGCACCAAGCGGGGATTCCCACTTTCGTCGTCTCCTACGAAAAATACCTGAAGGGGCCTCTTGACGAACCCGCCGACGAGGCCCTCATCGCCTCCGTGGATGCCCGCCAAAGGATCCTTCACGATCCGGACGGGGAATCCCGCCGCGATCGGCTCCGGCGCCTCATCGCCGCCGAAAAGGAAATCATCGCCCACCTGGAGACCCACGGGGCGGATCTGGTGTGCCTTGCCGGCTTCATGCGCCTGCTCACCCCGTTTTTCCTCGGCCGCTTCCGGCGAAACGACCGTCCCGGGGTCGTGAACATCCATCCGGCCCTTTTGCCCGCCTTTCCCGGCCAACACGGCTACCGCGACACCTACCGTTACGGGTGCAAATGGGGCGGCATCACCATTCACTTCGTGGACGAAGGGGAAGATACGGGGCCGGTCATCGCCCAGGCCGTCTACCCCATCTGGGACGAGGACGCCTGCGAGGATGTGCAGCAGCGCGGTCTGCACCTGGAACACATCATGTACGCCCAGGTGATCAACTGGATCGCCCGGGACAGGGTGCGGCTCGTGCCCCGCCCGGGGGGCCGGCCCCGCGTGTGCATCGAAGACCCGCTCTACCGCGAAGTGGTGGGATCCTGGGTGGAAGCGGCCTTTCGCACCAACCTCGACGTGGAACTGCGCCGCACCTGAAGGGCAAGCTCCTTTGTCCCCAGGAGCGTGTCCGACAATGGCCATGGGCAATGTTGCTATGGAAATGGAGGTTAGAGCCTCGAAAGGGCGGGGTCTCAGTGTTCGTTGTCTCGTCGGAGCCGGATGAACGTTGGGGTTCGCTGCCCCGTATAACCGGGCGCGCGGTGCGCATTGACCATGTCTTGTCGGGGCCGGATGAACGTTGGGGTTCGCTGCGCTCACCCCGACCTACGGGTTGGTTGAAGCGTGTGGGCGGATATGAGTTGGGGTGAGCGAAACCAACCTCAACACCATAGCGACGGCGCCCCCACTCGTCCCGCGCTCACTGCGGCACGGTATGGACTCCCGGTTGCGCGGGAATGGCGGCTTGACGAGTTCTCGCACACGGCTCCCTAAACGAGGGCTTTCACGATGCGCTCCTGCACGTCGGGTTGCAGGTAGGGATGCATGGGCAGGCTCACGATGCGCCCGGCGAGGTCTTCACTTACGGGAAAATCGCCCACCCCGTAGCCCAACTCGGCGAAGGCGGGCTGCAGGTGAAGGGGAACGGGGTAATAGACGGCTGTGGGAATGCCCGCCTCCTGGAGCCGCTGCCGGATGGCGTCCCGCTCGTTGGAGCTCGGCGCCAGAACGGAATACTGAGCCCACACGGACTCCGCCCCCTCGGGAACCTTCTGGACCACGAGGTCGGGGCGGAGCTCTTCCAAGAGCGCCGTGTAGCGGTCCGCCACGTTTCGGCGAAGGCGGCATTCTTCTTCGAACAAGGTCCATTTGGCGAGCAAGACGGCGGCCTGGAGCGTATCCAGGCGGCCGTTGAGGCCGAGCCGCACGTGCTCGTACCGATGGCTTCCCTGGCCGTGGACCCGAAGCGAAAGGAGCCGCTCAGCGACGGCCTCATCGTCCGTAAAACACATGCCGCCGTCCCCATAGCCTCCCAAGGGCTTGGCGGGGAAAAACGACGTGGCGGCTCCATGACCGAATCGGCAGGCGGGCACGCCGTGCAGGCGCGCTCCGAAAGATTGGGCGGCATCTTCCAGGACGAACAGCCCTTCTTCTTCGGCGATGGTTTCCAGCTGGGGGTAGTCGGCGGGGACGCCGAAGAGATCCACCGCGATGATCCCTTTCGGCCGGGCTTCCAAGGCCGCCTCCGGAAGGGGATGGAGGGACCGATCGCCGCGCCGGAGCGCCTCCACGGCCAAGCGCAGCTTGTCCGGGTCCATGGTGAAGGTTTCCGGATCCACATCGACGAAGACGGGCACCGCGCCGACAAGGGCGATGACCTCGGCCGTGGCGATGAAGGTGAAGGGGGTGGTGAAGACCACGTGCCCACGTCCCACGCCGTAGGCCATGAGGAACATCAAGAGGGCGTCCGTGCCGGAAGCGCACCCGACGGCATGGCGGGTGCCTACGAATCGGGCCAGGGTCTGTTCCAGCTCTTCCACTTCGGGCCCGAGGATGTAGCGGCCGTGGTCCAAAACGGCGCGGATGCGCTCTTCCAGAAGAGGCCGGATGCGGCGCTGCTGGCTTTTGAGGTCGATAAAGTCCATGGCTGTCGTTCTCTTTCGTTGGCCGTGGCCTGAAAGGGGAATGCCCGATGTCGGCGTTCGCTCAAGAACATCGCCGTCAAAAACGCTCTTCCTTATGAGGCAACCCGGGGGTGGTGTCAATCCTTTCCCCCGCATCCCGTCACAACCCGAAATTGAGGAGGAATCGCTCATGCCGGCCGTTTACGTGGAAAAAGACGGTCCCATCGCTCAGTTGGTGCTCAACAGCCCGGAAACCCGAAACGCCCTGTCTTTGGAAGTCATTCGCAGTGTGATGGATCATTTGGACGCCATCGGCCGGGATCCGGACCTGAGGGTCGTCATCCTGAGAGGGGAAGGCCCCGCCTTTTGCGCCGGCCACAACCTCAAGGACATGGTCGCCGAAGGGGCCGATATTCATCTGTACCGGGAATTGTTTTCCACCTGTTCCCAGATGATGCTTGAAATCCACAGGCTGCCCCAGCCCGTGATCGCCCAGGTGCACGGGATCGCCACAGCCGCGGGCTGCCAGCTCGTGGCGGCCTGCGATCTGGCCGTAGCGGAAACCGGCGCCCAATTCGCCACGCCGGGCGTCAAGATCGGCCTCTTTTGCACCACACCCATGGTGCCGCTGGTTCGCCTCATCGGGCGGCGCCGCGCCTTGGAAATGCTCACCACGGGGCGGTTCGTCTCCGCCCGGGAAGCCTTGGACTGGGGATTGGTGAACAAGGTGGTTCCCAAGGAAGAGCTGGCGACGGCGACCCTGGAGCTGGCCCGAAACATCGCCCAGTACAGCCGCTATACCCTCGCCTTCGGCAAGGACGCTTTCTACCGTCAAGTCGATCTGGATGAAGGGGCCGCTTACAGCTTCGCCAAGGAAGCCATCGCCATCAACTGCCTTGCCGACGACGCTCAGGAAGGCATGCGGGCCTTCGTGGAAAAGCGTTCACCCGTCTGGCGGCATCGATAGGAAGGTGTCCGAAAATTCATGAGCCCGTTGCTCCCGCCCATGCGGGAGCCGGTATCATCTCGAACATCGCGGAGTCCCCCGGGAGAAAGCCATGCATCGGGGCGCGTGCCGGGTTTCAGAGCGCCTTGGCGCGAGGTCGAAAAGGCTCGCGCAAAGGCGCAAAGGCGCAAGAGAGAGCATGGTGAGCGGAAACTGGACGGCGCAAGAGCGGCCATGACCGTCAGGGGCTTTTGACGTCCAGGGCCGAGCGCACCGTGGTGGCCAGATCCAAGGCGCCGTAGGGTTTTTTCAAAAAGGCCGCAAACCCGAGGGACCGCGCCTTGCTTTCCATTACCCCTTCCCCGTATCCGGACATGAGCACCATGGGAAGATCCGGCCGGATTTCTCGGATGGCCTGAGCCAGCTTGGGGCCCGTGAGCTTGGGCATGGTCAAGTCCGTGATCACGAGATCCGTGGCGTCGGCATGGGCCTTGACATAGGCGAGGGCCTGTTCCGGATCGGAAAACCCGGTCACCGTGTAGCCCAAGAGCCCCAACATGTGTCGGGTCATTTCCACGAGCATGGGCTCATCATCCACCACCACGATCCGTTCCGTCCCGCGGGGCGGCGAGGACGGCTGCGCTTCGGCCCCATGGCGCTCTTTTCCCTGATGGGCTGCCGGCAAGAAGACCCGAAAGAGGCTTCCCTGCCCCGGGCGGCTTTCCACGCCCACCGCACCGCCCAAATCGCGGACGATGCCGTACACCACCGAAAGCCCCAGACCCGTGCCTTCGCCGATTTCCTTGGTGGTGAAATAGGGTTCGAAGATCCGCTCCAAAACCTCCGGGCTCATGCCGTGTCCCGTGTCCTTGACCGACAAGACGACGTATTCACCGGGGTCGAGTCCCTGGTTCTGAAGCGCCTGGCCCTCGGCCAAACGTTCCAGACTGAGACTCAGTTCCAGAACGCCACCGTCGTCACGCATGGCGTGGAACGCATTGGTGCACAGGTTGATGAGTACCTGATGCATCTGGGTAGGATCGGCCATGACCACGGGAATGTCGGCGGGGAAATTTTCGCGGATTTCGATGGTGCTCGGCAGCGTCGCTCGGAGCATTTTGACCACTTCCCGGGCCACATAACGCAGTTGCACGGGCTTGCGTTCCACTCCGGGAGACGGGCGTGAGAAGGTGAGGATCTGCTGCACGAGATCGCGGGCCCTTTTGCTGGAGTCCACGATGTGCTGGAGGGCGTTGAGCACCTTGTCCCGATCGTGGATGTGAAGTCGGGCCAGTTCCGCGTAGCCCACGACGGCGCCGAGGATGTTGTTGAAATCGTGGGCGATGCCGCCCGCCAGGGTCCCCAAGGCTTGCATCTTTTGGGATTGCACGACTTGGGATTCCAAAGCCCTCTGTTCCGTGACGTCCCGGTTGACGGACACCACATGGACGATAATGCCCGAGGCGCTGCGAACGGGGGTGAGCAAGACTTCAAAGAGCCGATCGCGACCGTCCTTGATGCGGGTCTTCACGTCGCCGCGCCAGACCTGCCCCGAACGGACGGTCGCCCACATGTTTTGATAAAAGGACGGCTCGTGCCTCGAGCTTTGGAGCATCCGCAGAGATCGGCCTTCCAACTCCGAAGGGTCGTAACCCGTAAGGCGCGTGAAGGCGGTGTTGGCATAGATGATTTTCCCGTCCGCCGTGGCCACGGCGATCCCTTCGGCGGCTTGTTCCAAGGCCGTGGAAAGAAGCCGGTTTTTCTCTTCCGCCTGGACCCGGTCCGTGATGTCGGCGCTGATGCCGCCGACGGCCTCCACATTTCCGCGGGCGTCCAGGATGGGATAGAGCGTATCGCGATGCCAATACGTCATGCCGCGATGGGCGAAGGGATACTCAAAGGTGACGGCCTGTTTGGTTTCAAAGACGCGAGAGAGAAGATCCGAATAATAGGGGGCGCCCCGCGCCTCGTGAACTTCGGAGACGGTTTTTCCGAGAAAGTCTTCAGGGCTCAGACCGTAACGGTCCAACGATCTTTGATTGATGGAGGTGTAGCGCCCCTGGAGATCCAGGGTGAAGATCGTGTCTTGGGCCCATTCCACCAGCATGCGGTAGCGGTGCTCCGAGGCCTTGAGTTGCTCCAGTGTCCGGTCCAGCCTCTTCTTGAGCTCGGCCTTTTCCAGGGCTTCCTTCAAGGCCGCGGGAAGGCGCCGCATGTGTTGCTTGATGATGTAGTCGCTCAACCCCTCCTTGAGGGCCTGGACGGCCACTTCTTCCGTGCCCGTCCCCGTGACCATGACCACGGGGACGTAGGGGTCCCGTTCCTTGACCCGTCGCAGCACTTCCAAGCCGCTGGCCCACCGCACGTCGTAGTCGGTCACCACCGCCTGGAAGTCGAATTCTTTCAAGGCGCTTTCGAACGCGGCCGCGGTGGGGACCTCCACACACGCGGCTTCCGGAAATTCCTTGGCAAGGAGCCGCATCATGAGAAACCGATCGTTGGGGTTGTCGTCAACCAGCAGGATTTTCCACATGGTCATACCTCATGAGGTCCACAAGGAAGGTGGTGCCGGCGCCCACTCGGGATCGCACCAGAATCCGGCCGTGGAGCATGTCCACCACTCTTTTGACGGCGGTGAGGCCCAAACCGATTCCCGGGTATTCCTCGCTGCCGTGTAGTCTCCTGAAGGGTTTGAAAATCTCGGGGATCTTTTCTTCCGGGATGCCGATCCCATTGTCGGTCACCGAGAAACGATACCCCCACGGAAACGCCTGCCAGCTTAGGGTGATTCGCGGAGGGGTTCCTGGCGCCGTGTATTTGAGGGCGTTGGAAAGGATATTTTGGAACAGGGAGACGAGAAGAGGCTTGGCCCCCAAAACGGTCGGCCAATCGTCCGGACCGGTGACGTGGGCGCGGCGGCGAACCCTTTCATCCCGGAGGCGATCCAGCACTTCGGCCATGACCTCCGCCATGTCCACCGGCCCAAGAAAAGGGGAAATCTTTTCCAGGCGGACGATCCGCAGCACCGCTTCCATCAGTTCCACCATATCGGTCGAAGATCGTCGGATTTTCGCGAGAAGATCGATGACATCGCGGGGAAGCTCCTTTTCCCGCTCTTCCTGCAAAAGCTCGGAAAAGCCCGTAATGGCCCGCAAGGGCGCTCTCAGGTCATGGGCCATGAGGTACAAGAAGGTTTTCAGCTCATGGTTCTTTCTGTCCAGGACCTTGGAAAGCAGCCGGGCTCGCACCAGCACCGCCACCCTGGCGTTCAGTTCCACTTTGCGGATGGGCGTGCACACGACCTCGTCCACCGCCTGCCACAGGTTTTTAGTGGCCAGCCCCAGGTCCTTGTCCTGGGCGATGAAAAGAATGGGAAGGAACCGGGGCCTTTCGGCCTCCTTGGTTGCGAGAATTTCCCGTTCCCAGCGGCGAAGCCCCAAACCGTCCACGATAACCAAATCCAGCGGCGCGTCCCAAGACGTGCCGTCATTGAGAACGCGCAGCAAGGGCCCCTCCTCTTCCTGCGGCCCCACACAGGCCTTTGCATCGAACGCTTGGAATTGGGCTGCGAGGTGTTCGCTCACGAGCTTTCGGTTTTCCTTGTGTTCGATGGCGTTTAAAACGGTGATCAAATCGCACCCGTTCATGACTGTCCCACCAGCGTTTTGACAAGGGAAACGAATTCTCTTGCGACCAGCGGTTTCACCAGGACCGCCTGCGCCCCGTGCCCCAAGGCCGCGGCACGGGCTTGTTGGTTTTCCCGAGGAAGAATGACGATGCTGGGAATCTTGCGGGAGGCCAGGAGCCGGCACAGGCTCCAGACCCTCGGGCTCAGCCCGGCCACGTCGATGACCGCCGTGCGGATTGCCGCATTTTCCAAAACGATGGCCTCGGCCTGAGCTTCATCCGCGGCCGTCGTCACGGATTGACGGGCGTCTTCCAGGACCTGGCGCAGCAGGGCCCGGTTTCTCTCGCCGGCTTGCACAAGAAGAATCATGAAACCTCACCCGAAGACCCCACCGGAACAATTTCCGGCACACCCCGAAGAACGCCGCGGCACTCGGTCAAAGGCCGGCCCACTTTGAGTCCGTATCTGGTGATGGCGATCTCTCGAAGGGTATCTTCGAAACTTCCCGTGCGCTTCTTCAGCACGCCGATGGCCCGTTTGAGTCGTCCCATCATTTCCAGGTACCGGATGAAGACGATGTTGTCTGCAAGAAAACTGAACCCGTGCTTCGTGGCGCGAAACTCCCCGGTGATTTCCGTGACTTCTTCGATGACCAGGACCGTAACCCCCCGGTGCGTTAAGGATCGGGTCAGGGCGTGGAGCTGTTCCGTGAGGTTCGATCCGCGAAGACACAGACGGTAGCCGCTCACGCTATCGATGATGACGATGCGCGTCCCGGCCTTTTCCACATCCTCCAGGACCTTGTAGGCGAAAGCGTTGGCGCTGTAGCGCAGCGGTTCGACCTTTTCCACTGCCAGGGTGCCGCGGGACACCATGGCCCGTGCGGGGATGTTCACCGCATCGCAGCGCTGAAGGATCCGGTGAGGCTCCTCTTCGAAGCTGTACATGTACGTGCGCTCCCCTCGGCCGGCGGCTTCCTTGGCGAACGCCATGGACAGCGTGCTCTTGCCCACCCCGGTGGGCCCGACGATGAGAGTCACGCTGGATTTGTCCAGGCCCCCGTGCAGGAGTTCGTCCAACTCGGGAACGCCGAAGGACAACAATTCCGGCACCGGCGCCGCTCCTTCCAGAGAGGGCGTCAGTTTGGGATAGACGACCATGCCCGACGGGGTGATCTCGATTTCATGCAGGCCCTGATCGAAAGAGGAACCCCGAAACTTGGACACTCGCACGGTTCGCGTGTTCTTGGAAAAGTCCAAATGGATGATGCCGTCGCAGAGAAACTGCAAATCCTCGTCGGGCGCCTCCGGGCTGGATTCCGAAGAAAACAGGACCGTCGCCCCTCGATCCACGAGAAAACGGATAAAGGACAAGGACTGCTTGCGGAACATGTAGGGATCGCTGGAAAGATACCGGAATTGGGTCATGGAATCGATGAACACCCGGCGAGGGTTCACTTCCAAGACGGTGTCGATGATCCGCCGGGTCGTGGGTTCGCGCTCCACTTCCGCCGGCGAAAAGATGTCGTAGCTTTCCATCTTGGCGAAAAAGTCCGGGCCCGGGCTGAGATCCAGCATGCGGACCCGGGACAGATCAAAGCCCATGGCGGAAGCGACCCGTTCGATCTTTTCCGCCGGCTCGCTCAGCGTGATGAACAAGGACGTCTCCGAGCGGTCTTGAGGTGCGGTGAGGAAATGCAGCCCGAAGGTCGTCTTGCCGGTTCCCGGGCCGCCGCGCACCAGGTAGGCGAATCCGTTGAGAAAACCGCCGTGAAGGATGGCATCCATCCCGGCGATGCCGGTGGAAACTCGCGTCTCTTCGCGCTTCATCGCATGCCCCTCCGTGCTTTGTCCCCATGCACATTTTTCTCCGTGGGTGTTTCCCTTGCCTCGAAGCGCCATGGCAGCGCGCAAGGGTTCGTCTGACGGAAAGAACCGTTTCCTCTGCAGCGGCCTTGACGGATGCCCCGACTTAGAACGTGGGCCCTCGGGGATCCATTCCGCTAAAGGAGTTCGCGGCCCATGACAACCGGGAAGGGGCTCTCTGCGCGCATAGAAAAAATCCAGTGTCGCCAGGCGTTTGAAATTCAAGAATAACCAAAGGGGCGGACTTTTGAACCATTGGAGTGTCGGAACAGGAGAAGGACGTTTGGGCGCGCGATCCAATGAGGCAGGCCGCCTCTTCTTTCGGCTCGAGTTCCGGAGCGAAGACCATTTTTCTAAAGAAAAAGCTCAGGTTTTTCAACAAAATTGTTTTCGATGTCGCCGTGAAGCTCAGCGTCGGTTTCAGGGACGGTTCCGTGGAGGTAGCCGTCGCGGAGGCGGGCGCGGCAGTCTTCGGCATCGAAGGCGCGGCAGGCGATGGGCTTGATCGGGTGAATGGAACAGAAATGAAGGGCGGTTCCGGGAGATTGGAAAAGAAAAGGGCACAGCTGCTGATTGGCAAGGCGTGTCCCTTCGAGGAGCTCACGCCAGTGGGGAGGGTAGGTCACGCCTTCGGGGGCGACGGCCGGCACCCCGCCGATCTGGCAGCAGGTGCCGCACATGCGGCACCACTGGCCGGAAGGCGGCCCCTGGCCGTGGCCGTCCCAGGGCAGGGAGGGAAAAGGGAGGGTGCGGAAAATCGTGGTGAGATCGGCCCGGATGCCAAGAAAAGCCTCGGCGAACTGCACGAGATCCCTGACGAGCAGAGGCTGCATCTCGGGCCGGTCTTTGTGGATATAGAAGCGCATGCCCGTGACGTGGGCGAAAAGGGTCCGTTCCAGCATGCCCAAAGGAAAGTACGGGTCGCAAAGTGCCGCTTTGAGGATCGGGGTGTGGGCGGTGGCGTCCGGATGGGAAAGCAGGCGATGGAGGAGCTCGACCAGGGTGGGGGCACTTCCACATTCCGTTGGGTTTTCTTGCCCGTGACCTCCTGAAGAAGGGCCCGAAGGGCTCGAAAGGGGATCGTTCCTGCGGCAACGGGTCGGCGTGCCGGCTCTATGCCGCAAGTAGGCCTGCCGAGCCTTGGAAAAGTCCAGAAACAGCCGTCGAAAGGTCGGCTCCACGTGAGTCCTCCGCCGTCGTGCCTGTGTTCGAATACCGTGGACAGGGCATTTCTTTATACCAAAGATGAGCGGAATGCGCCTTGACCTTTGCGAGTTCTGCGAGAAAAATGGTCGCGACGAAACAGTGCCGCACGAGGGTCCATGCCCGCGGAAGGGATGATGGAATTCGGCGATCGTAGAAACGCGAGAGAGGTCGAGGAACATGACGAGAAGAGCGTATCCCCGAAGGGCGGCGGCGGGATTCGGGGCAGGGGCCTTTGCCGGCCGCCTGCGCTTCTTAATCCTTGCGGTGCTTTCGGCCCTTTCCTTGGTTTTCGCCACGGCGGCGAACCGAACCTGGGCCGCCGACCGTTTGCTGCGCCTCGGGATCCTTCCCGTCTTGGACACACTCCCTCTGCAGGTTGCCGTCTCGGAAAAATTCTTCGAAAAACACGGCCTGAATGTGGAGCTCGTCTCCTTCGACAGCGCCCTGGAACGGGACGCCGCCATGCAGGCCGGACAGCTCGAGGCCTACTTCGGCGATATGGTCAACACGGTCCTGGTGGTGCAGGGCGGGGTGCCCATGCGCATCGTGACCGTCTCCTACGCGAGTCGCCCCGGGCAGAGGCAGTTCGCCGTGGTGGGCCGCCCCGGTCTCGAGGCCGCTTCCCTCCATGATCTTCCCTCGGGGAGCCTAGGGCTTTCCAACGCCACCATCATGGAGTATCTCGTCGACCTCATGGAAGAACGAGGTCTCGTGCCCCGGGGGCGGTTTGAACGGTTGGAAGTCAAAAAAATTCCCATCCGCATGCAGATGCTCCTGGGAGGCCGGCTGGATCTGGCCATCCTGCCGGAACCTCTGGTGAGCCTCGCCGAATCCCAAGGGGCGCGGGTCTACGCCGACGACCAAAGCCTGGAGGTGACGCTCACGGTCATCGGCATCGTGGATCGCCTTCTTCAGGATCCCGCGGGCGTCGGCGAAAGATTTCTCGCCGCCTACGGGGAAGCCGTGGACGCCTTGAGCCGGGACCCCGAAAAATATCGAAAACTCATGGCCGAATCGTGCCGCATCCCCGAATCCCTCAGGGCCACCTTTCGCATTCCCGCCTTTCCCCGACCGGGTCTGCCTCCCACGGCCGATGTGGAACGGTTGCTGTCGTGGATGGAAGCCCGGGGCCTCATGAACCGGCCTCTTAAGGCGGACGACCTGGTCTGGAGCGTTCGCCCGTGAGCGAGGCCGCGCTTTTGGAGGCACACAACCTGCACAAGAGCTACCCGCAGCGCGGGCCGGTTTTGGCGGGCGTTTCGCTTCGCTTGGACCGGGAAGACACGTGCGCCGTGGTTGGCCCGTCGGGGTGCGGCAAGAGCACGCTGCTCTACCTTTTGTGCGGGCTGTCGCCGGCGGACCGCGGCACCGTGCTCTATCAAGGCCGCCCGGTGGAGCGGCCGCGGCGGGAAATCGCCGTGGCTCTCCAGGACTACGGGCTCCTGCCGTGGAAGACGGTGTTCCAAAACGTGGCGTTGGGGATGAAGATCCGAGGGGTTTCGAGAGCCGACCGAACTCGGCGGGCGGCGGCGTGGATCCGCAGCCTGGGTCTGGAAGGGCGGGAACGGTTTTTCCCGGCGCAGCTGAGCGGCGGTGAACAGCAGCGCGTGGCGCTGGCAAGGGCCTTCGCCGGGGAACCGGGGGTGCTTCTCCTGGATGAACCCTTTTCGTCTTTGGACGCCATCACCCGGGAGCGGCTCCAGCACACCCTTCTCAGCATGTGGCTGCGCGTGCGGGTGCCGTACGTTCTCGTGACCCACAGCGTGGACGAAGCCGTGTTTCTGGCGAAAAAGATTTACATCATGGCGGGAAGTCCCGCCCGCTTCGTGCACACCGTCTTCAACCCGGGTTTCGGTCGCCCCGATGCCCGCAAAGACCCCGCTTTTTACACCGCGGTGCAGAGCGTGCGCAGCGCTTTGGATCGGGCGGTCAACGGAGACGGCTCCCTATGGGCAAACCCCTGAAAACGGCCGGCTCGCGTGTGCTCCACACCGCAGCCGCTCTGGGTGTTCTGGGTGCGGCCTGGTGGGGCCTTGCGGAAGGTTTCGGAGGAGGCGGCGTCCTGCCGGGACCCGTGGAGGCTTTATCGGCCTTCCTTCAGGCGCTTTTGACACATGCCTTTTGGGATCATGTGCGAGCCAGCGCGTTTCGAGTTCTCACGGCCATGGCGTGGGCGTGGGTGATCGCCTTTCCCCTGGGGATCGTGATGGGCAGCCACAAAAAAACCGATGCGTGGTTGGCTCCTTTGGTTTTTCTCACCTATCCCGTCCCCAAGATCGTGCTCCTGCCGGTCGTGCTGCTCCTTTTCGGCCTGGGGGATTTTTCCAAGGTGATCCTCATCGCCCTGATCGTGGGCTATCAGGTGCTCGTGGCCGTTCGAGACGGTGTGGTGGGCCTGAATCCCAAGTACCTGGATTCGGTCCGGACATTGGGCGCGGGGCCGTGGCCTTTGTTTCTTCACGTCCTGCTTCCCGCCGCCTTGCCCCATGGCTTCACCGCGTTGCGCCTGGGCACGGGAACGGGCATCGCGGTCCTGTTCTTTGTGGAATCCTTCGCCACATCCCGCGGTTTGGGCTACCTCATCATGGACGCCTGGGGGCGACTGGATTACCGCGGCATGTTCGTCGGCATCCTGGGGATGAGCCTCCTGGGGGCGGCCCTTTTCGAAACCATCGGAGCCCTGGAACGGCTCCTGTGCCGGTGGCAGGCCGCCCGAGGCCGGGCATAGACACGGATGCCGCTTGTCACCGGCCGTGGGGATGGCCGGGGGTGAGGGGCTGGGAGCTTGTCCGAGAATGCCGTGGTTTATGGCATCGTAAGTATCTGATTTTACGTTGCCAACGTCGGCAAGAATGGAATTGCCGGACAGGCTCCTAGGTGAGGAGGGTGAGGCCCACGGGGAGGGAATCTCCGAAGAGCCAGCTTTCCTCATGGGGAAGCAGGGCGCTTTCCGGGTTGCGCAGCCGCTCCCCATACCCTTCGGCCTCGGGTCCCAAGCCGTCCAGCCACCGTGCGATCCGATCCATGAGTTCATCGGGGACGTCCCGAACGCGATCCCCCGTTTTCCGGGCGAGATGCACCACCATCTGGGCGATGGGCTCCGTGGCGGCGGGATGCGCATCCAAAATGGCGGCGACCCACACCGACACGGTCGCTGCGGGAACGACCCGATCCACGGGGCCGTAAAAGGGCCTTCGGGCTCCAAGGCGCGTCAGCACCCAAAGATCCTGCGGTTTCGGCCGGCGTTCCAGGACCCTTTCCAGCACCGCCCGCCCCAGGGTTTCTTTCACTTCTGCGGGAAGCCTTTCGAAGTTCGCCAGAGCCATCCACACTTCGGGGATTTCCTGGGGCACAAGTTTTACGGCGGGTTTTTTCTTTCCTTTTTTCTTGCCCTCATCGGCGAGCAAGACCGGGAGGATCTGCTGGGCGATGTGCCCCTGACGACCGGCGCTCAACCCCCCGGCCACGCGCCGCCAGAAGATCCACCATTCCACGCGGCATTGGACCTGGCGGGGAAAAAGGACGCCCTGGGGATAGAGCTTCCACACCTCTTGGATCCGCCATTCATCCACGGGATCCCCGTAGCCGGGGCGAAGGCAATACCCAAGAAGGTTCAGCCACCGCGCTTCATGGGCGGCGCTCAGGCCCCGACCGTCCCGATGGTCCAGGAGCACGTCGGCGAGAGTTCTGATGAGGCTCGTGGACCACTTGTGCCGAGGCATCTCCAGAATATCGCCCAGATCCTTCATGAGCTTTTCCGGGGACGCCTGGGACCCGCTCAGCGTGTCCGCCTTGCGGAAAGCCGCCCCGACCCGTTCCTTGGCTCTTTCGAGAACGGCTTCATCCACGGTTTCCGCCGGTGCCTGGGCGGCGGGGGGCGAAGGGGACGCCTGGGGCTGGCGGCGCACGTCGAATCGCAACTGCCACCGGTGCGGGGTCTGAATGGACCGGCACCACAGTTCCAGGGTGCCCACTTCGGTAAGCTTCATGGCGATCTGCACGGGAAGTTTTTGGGCGGCGGCCCGTTTGCCGAAGCGCAATGCCGTTTGAATGGGCGGCAGCGGGGTCACCTCGTCCGGGCTCAGGGTGACCACATCACCCTGGCGATCGCCGAGGCGCGTATGAGAACTGTAGATTTGGAAAGTTGCGGGCTGGTTGGTCAGCACGGCGAACGTGGGGGATTCCAGGACGCTTTCGAAACCCTCTTCCGTGCCTCGAGGGATCAGGCAGACGGCCCGGAAGGCTTCGGCTTCGGTTTCGGCTTCCCGGGGCGGGACTTCTTCAGGAGCCACCTGGACGTAATAGGCTCGCGGGGTTCCCGCGCCCACGGGCACCCCGGCCCCGGAGCGCACCAGCCCATAGTAGGCGGCGCCGACGGCCACGGCGAGATCGGGCCTGGGGTTATCCAGCTCTTGGGGAAGCCACCCGGATCCCGCCCGCCCCTGAAACCACTCGCCCAAGACCTCCCGCAACCGTCGGCGGATTTTTGCCGGGCTCAGGGCCCCTCCGTTGAACAGGATGAAATCCGGGTAGGGGTCGGGTCGACCGGTCTGTTCCTTGAGGAGCGGTTCGTGACGGCGCCAGAAGGACGCCAGATGACGACTTACGGCCGGATCCTGTACGTAGGGAAGGCCGAATTCGGTGATTCCCGAACGGCGCCCTTCTTGCGGCTCCTCGTCGAAAGCCGTGTGAGGGAAAAAACCCTCCAGGATCCATTGGAAGACGTCGCTTCGACTCAGGGTGCCCTTGAGAGTGCCGGCGATGAGCTTTCCGCCCGTGCCCATGACGGTGACGTCGAACCGGTCCCTTTGGGTCGAGTCCTCCAGGAGGGCTTCCTTGGCGCGGCGGCATCCGTGACACAGCTGATGCCAGCGCTGGGCGTCCAGTTTGCCGGGCCCGCCCAGAAGCGCCATTTCCAGCCGACGGGCCAGCGTCAGGTCCATGTTGTCGCCGCCCAGCATGAGGTGATCGCCCACGGCCAGGCGGTCGAAGCGAAGACCGGTGCGCCCTTGACGCACGGCGATGGCGGTGAAGTCCGTGGTGCCGCCTCCCACGTCGCACACGAGCACCAGGTTTTGGGGGCTCATTGTCCGGTCCCAATCGTCTTCGTGGGCGGCGAGCCACGCATAGAAGGCGGCCAGAGGTTCTTCCAAGAGGATGACTTTTTTCAGGCCCGCCCGGCCTGCAGCTTCCACGGTGAGTTCCCGGGCCACTTCGTCGAAGGAGGCGGGAACGGTGAGAATCACGAGCTGTTCTTCCAGCACGTTTTCTTCATCGTCGGCGCCGCGCGCCATGACGTGGTTCCAGGCTTCCCGCATGTGTTGCAAGTATCGGGCGGAGGCATCCACGGGGGACACTTTGGGGACATCCTTGGGAGCCCCCCACGGCAGGATGGGCGCCTGCCGGTCCACGGCCCCGTGGCAGAGCCAGGACTTGGCCGAAGAGACCAGCCGCCCGGGAACGAGGGCTCCTTGTTCCCGGGCGAATTCTCCCACGACGTAGGGCCGCCGGGGATCCCACGGAAGGGCCGTCGCCCCCGGTGGAAGATCGTATGGACCGGGCAGATACAGGAAAGACGGGAGCAGGGGCCGGCGGGCCGTTTCGGCGGCGGCCACGAGCTGCGGCACGGAAAAGATGCGGATGGCCGCCGACGGTTTCCCTTCCGGCGCGGTTCGGCGGTCCACATAGGCCACGGCGGAATTGGTGGTTCCCAGGTCGATCCCCACCACGTAACGGGAGGGCGAAGGTTCGGGCATCATGGGGTGTCGTCGGTTTCTCGCAGGTTGAACAGGAGCTTCCAGCGGCGTTGCGGGTCGTCCCGATGGACGCACCACAGTTCCAAAACCCCGGTTTCCGTAAAAGCGGCTTCCAAACGCACGGGAACCAGGGTGCCTCCCCCTTCGTTTTCCGTGGGGGTGAGCGTCGTTTCCATGGTGACGACTTCGGTGATTTCGCCCGTCCAGTCTTCCACCACCTCGCCCGGGGCGTCGTCCTTACGGGTGGTGGAAGCCAAGAGCGGGAAGGCGGCGGGTTCCCCGACCACCAAGCCGAAGTCCCGTTCCCGGATCGTCAGGGTGCTTCCTTCTTCCAGCCCGAAGGGAATGACGCACAAGGCCTTGACCGGGGTGGGTACACCGGGCACGGCGGGCATGGCCGATTCGATCCCGATGTAATAGCTCCGGGCCGCTCCGGCCCGGATGCGCAGCCCAAAGCCGCGGCGCACCCGCCCGTAGGCCGCCGCTCCCTTGGCCACGGCCAGATCCAAATCTTCGGCGGCGAGCTCTCGGGGCGGTGCGTCGGGATACCATCGGGAGAGGATTTCGAGGACGCGGTCCCGCACGCTTTGCGGCTTCATGACGCCGCCGTTGAAGAGCACATGGGTCGGAGCGCGGGGTCCGTCCGTTTGTCGACCGTTCAGATGCCGCGCGAGGAAAGCGGCGAGATGGCGTGTCACCGCCGGGTCGGTCTCGAAGGGAAGACCCATCTCCCGGACCCCCACGCGGACGGTCCGCACAGGCTGGGCATCGGGGGCACAAGCGGGGAAGAAGCCTTCCAGGAGTGTGGCTTCCAGTTCGCTTCGGGTGAGTTCCGTGCGGATCGTTGCGCCGATGAGCGATGTGCCTCGACCCAGAACGGTCAAAGGAACGCTTTCCAGCGCAGGGCGGCTCAGGAGCTTTTCCTTGGCCCGCCGGCACTGGTGCCATAAGCCTCGAAATTGCCAGGCGTCCAGAGAAGTGCCCGATGCGGCCAGCTTGGCCCGCACGGCGTGGGCCAGGGCCAGGTCCATGTTGTCCCCGCCCAGGAGCAAGTGGTTTCCCACGGCGATGCGCCGCAGGCTCAAGGCGCCGTCTTCGTCGATGACTTCGATGAGGCTGAAGTCCGTGGTGCCGCCCCCCACGTCGCACACGAGCACCACATCGCCCACGTGGAGGATCTCACGCCATGCGTCCCCCTGCTGGGCCAGCCAGGCATACACGGCGGCCTGGGGTTCTTCCAGCAAGGTGAGCCGCTCCAGGCCGGCGTCCCGAGCCGCCTGGACCGTGAGTTCCCGAGCCACGGCGTCGAAGGATGCGGGCACGGTGAGGTACACGTCTTGATGTTCCAGCCGTTTCGCCTCATCGGTTCGGGCGATCATGTGGTTCCAGGCGTCCTTGAGATGACGCAGGTAGAGGGTGGAGGCTTCCACGGGGGACACCGTGCGCACGTCTTTGGGGGCATCCCAAGGGAGGATGGGGGCCGTGCGGTCCACCCCGGCATGGCACAGCCAGGATTTGGCCGACGCCACGAGCCGGTTGGGGATTTCCGCGCCCCGTTCCCGGGCGAATTCCCCGACGACCCAGCCGGGATCGTCCGTCCAGGGCAGGGCCAGGCTGCCCGGCGGCACATCGTGGGGTCCCGGCAGGAACAGGAAAGAGGGCAGAAGGGGCCGAGGCTTCACTTCTCCCGGAGCCACCACCTGAGGGACGGGGACAATGGCGATGTCCGCCTCCGATCCTTCGGCTCCGTCCATGGCGGCCCAGGCCATCACCGAATGGGTGGTGCCCAAATCCACACCGACAACGCAAGGAGAATCCGACAACAAAACCTCCTTATGAAAATCCTGAGAAAACCGACGTTGGGGTTCGCTTCGCTTACCCCAGCCTACGAATTATGGAATGGCGGCCGGCGAGATGTGGGTTGGGGTTCGCTTCGCTTACCCCAACCTACGAATTATGGAATGGCGGCCGGCGAGATGTAGGTTGGGGTGAGCGCAGCGAACCCCAACACCATTCATTCCCCCCGGGAACGAGCGCCGAGAAACGCCGCATCCCCCAGAGGAAACGCCCCTATCGATCCCGGGACTCGCCATCCCGCCGCCCGTCTTACTCCTCGGCGACGATTTCCACTTCTGCCGGGGCGACGATCCGTTTCGTGCCCACCTGGGCCGTGAACGTCGGAAGCTGCACCTTTCGTATGCGCCACCCTCGATGCCGAAGCACACCGCGAAAAGGCGGATCTCCGGACACATTTCCCGTAAGGCGCACGGCCGCCGGGTCGAACCCGGACGGCACGGTCACCACGGACCCTTCCTCCTGGGCCATGACGGCTTCCAACTCCACGCATTCGGCCAAAGCCGCCTTGCACGATTCATGGATGCTGCGCACCGCGGCGCCGATCTGGGCATCTTCGTAGCGGTTGAGGTCCTCTTCGAGAAAATCGATGAACCGCCCTTGGCGCTGGAGCACGGAAAGCATTTGGACCGCTCCTACGGCCTTGGGGTCCATATCGTCCGGGAGCACTTCGGTGTCCTTGGGTGCGGGTTTTTGCGCCGAAACCTTCACCGGGGCAACCGCGCGGGAAGCCGCGACCGCCAAATCCACGGCGCGCCGCCCCATGGCCTGAACGACGATCCAAAGAAACAGAATGGCGACGCCGCCAAACCCAAAGATCACGGCGGGAAGATATCGCATCGCCTGCCGGATCAGCCCTTCCATGCGGATCAAGGCCGCGGCCGATTCCGGCGCCGCAGCCCCCCCTTGGCTCCCGAGAAACGGCTGGAGGTGCGCAAGGAGGCTCTGGAGCAGGTCCCGGCCCATCCAGAAAAAGGCGGCGAGCACCACGCCCTGAAAGAGCACGCAGGCGATGAGGGTTTGC
This sequence comes from Desulfosoma sp., assembly GCA_037481835.1. Lineage (GTDB taxonomy): Bacteria > Desulfobacterota > Syntrophobacteria > Syntrophobacterales > DSM-9756 > Desulfosoma. The sequence goes on from JBBFKW010000003.1 coordinate 161,123, forward strand.
AGGGTCAGTTTGGCTTTGGGTTGCATGGTCGTCCTCCCCATTTCCCGTGGGTATGGTCTTTGCGGGTTGCAAGGCTCTGTAGATTACAGAAAGAGTCCCGCCGAAACAAGCGGCCGCGCCGTTTTTTTACAGGAGCCGCTGAAGCAGGAAAAAGTAGGCCGTGCTGCAGGCGAGCAGCACCGCACAGGGACGGGCCACAAGCCGCAGGACCTTGATGAGGGATGTGCCGAAGTACTCGTTGGAAAGAAGCAGGCACAGATGCAAAGGGGACAAAAGCACCCCGACGAACCCGCTCACCAGCGCGAGCATCATGTAGCCCAGGATCCCGTGCGTTTCGCCGAAGCCGTGGATGAGGGAGATGAGGATGGGAAAAGTGGTGCCCACGAAGGCGATGGTGATCCCCACGACCATGCCCACAAGGAACGGCAAGATGACCGTGATGGGCATGAGCGGGATTTTCATGGCGAGAAGTTCGCGACTGATGGCTTCCACGGCATGGGCGTCTTCCAGGATGCCTTTGAAGACGAGGATGGATCCCACCATGTAGAACATATCCCAGAGCTGGCGGCGTTTGAGGATGCGGAGCCGTTCCGCGGCCGAAAGGTTGCCGCGGTGCCAGACCCAGAGGATGCTCGCCCCGAGGGCTGCGATGAGGCCCAATTCCTTGGCGACGGTTATTTCCCTGGGAAAGGTCATGGATAGGACGAAGCCCAGGCCCAGCCCTCCGAAAATGACCAGGGCGATGGGCGCCAGTTCCCTCAAAAACGGCCGAAGGGGGGGCCGCCCTGTTTGCCCGGCGCCGTTCGATGGGTTGGAAGGGCCGGCGACTTCGGCGGCGAAAGACAGAGGAAGATACCCCGCCGCGACCGCCACGACCGTCATGGGGAAAAGGGCGAGGACGAACACCCACAGGTCCAAGCCGGCCAGCGTGGTCGTGAGAAGGACGCCGGGGTAAAGGGGCCACCAGTATTCCCAGACGTGCCGAAACCAGTAGTTGATGTAGCTCAGCTGATCCCCGGAGAAGCGAAAGGCGCGCCCGAGGGTTTTGACCATGGGCGCGGAAAAGATGGCGCCTCCGGGCATGGGCAAAAGCCCGATCAGGGACGGAAAGATCACGAGATTGAGCTGCGGCGTGCGCACCAGGCCCTGGAAACTGGAAAGCAGCCGTTCCATCTGGCCCACGGCTTCCAGGCTGTGGCTGAGCACCAGGATGAGCGAGACGATGGCCGCAAGGGACAGGGTCTTGGCGTGGGTGAAAGAATGAAAGACGGAGACGGCCACATCCCCGGGCCCCATGGAAAAGAGAAATCCCAGGGCAACGGAGCCGAAAAAGAAGGCGTTTCCCAAGGACACCTTCTTTCGAATGGCCAAAAGAATGGCGAAGAAGACGATGAGCACCCGCACCAGGGCGGGCCAATGATCCGGCATGATCAACACTCCCAGCGCCACAATTCCCCTTTCCCCGACAACTCCACCGGCCGCGAACCCCGCCCCACCCCGTCCCACCCCCCTTCACCTATGCCCATGCAACCCACGTGTCCACGTAGGTTGGGGTGAGCGAAGCGAACCCCAACAATCCCCCCCTTCCCCGACAACTCCACGGGCCGCGAACCCCACCACCGCCCGCTTCCAACCCCCTTCCCCCATGCCCATGCAACCCACATGGCCACGTAGGTTGGGGTGAGCGAAGCGAACCCCAACACCCCTCCGTTCCCCGACAACTCCACCGGGACGGGATCACAACCTGCCCCACGATCGCACCGCCTGCACGAGGAAGTCTCGAAACCGGTCCGAATCCGACCCGAAATCCAAATCCAGGGCGGCATAGACGGCCCGTTGCGCAAGCTTCGGCGGGAGGCGCACCGCATCCTTTTCCGTGGTGACGATCCATCGCGCACCGGTTTTGCCGAGCGCCTGAAGAAGGCCCTGCTCATCCCGAGGCGTCCACCGATGGTGGTCTGCAAAAGCGAAACGCCGAAGGCACGGGATTCCCAGGGCGTCCAGAGCCCAAAAGAATCGCTCCGGCCGGGCGATTCCCGAAACGGCGATGCACGGGCCTCGGAAAAGGTCTTCCGGCGGCCCCGGAATGAAGGCCTGCCCGAAAGGGGGCGCCGCCGCGCCTGGGGGAGAGGCCGCAGCGTGGAAAAAACCGCCGAGGACGGGCCTCGCGTGAAAAACGGGTTTTCCCAAAAGAGGCCCTTGGCGCAGGATGTCGGCCCCCGACGCTGAACTTTGCGCATTCCCGACGAAAATGGCCGCATGGGCCCGGGTGAGGCTTTCCGGCGGTTCCCGCAGAGGGCCCGCCGGCAGAAGCCTGCCGTTTCCCGTCGGGCGGGCCGCATCCAAAACGAGCAGATCCAGGTCGCGATGGAGCTGCACGTGCTGGAAGCCGTCGTCCAAAACAAACACATCCGGTCCATCGTGGACGACGGCCCGCATGCCCGCTTTCCAGCGGTCCGCGCCGACCCAGACGGACGTCCAAGGAAGGCGGCGCGCCAAGAGCACCGGTTCGTCGCCGTAACGCTCGGCGCTCTTGTGGAGAGGCCCTTCAAGGCGCACCTTTTCCGCGCCCCGCCCCCGGCGGCCGTAGCCGCGAGTCAAGACGGCCGTGGAAAAGCCCGCTTGATACAATGTTCGAGCGATCCAGAGCACCGCCGGCGTCTTTCCCGTGCCGCCCACGGTGATGTTCCCCACGCTGATGACGCAGCGCGGAAGCCTTTGCCGGCGTCGCAGGCGCCTTGCCTGGTCGCAGCGAAGCAGGCCCTTGTAAAGAGCCTCCAACGGGGCGAGGAAGCCGGCGGCAAGGCGGCCTCGTAAGGATCCCACCGGCTCCTCCCACAGCGATGGCCAGAAAGCGTGCCCTCGGCCTGTCACGGCTTCCCCCTTTGCGGCTTCTCCACGAGCGACTCCTTTTACCCAATCACCTCCGGGGGAACAAGCCCCTGGGATCTCGTCGGTTTACGGGAGATATGGACGGAAGGGGAGAGACCGGCCTGTGGGCGCTGAGCCTTCCCGTTCGTGGATTGTGCGGCCCTCACTGCAGGAAAACCGATATGTCACAGAGACTTTCATGCAAGAGATTCTCGCGCAAGCTCCCGGCAGTTCGAGTTTCATGCTTTGTTGTGACACCGCGACCTGCGAGCGTATCCCCGATTTTTGTTGGGGTTCGCTTCGCTCACCCCAACCTACGTCGCCGGCTTCATACAAGGCGGTCCTATATTCATCGTTTCCGCTCACGATGCTTTCTTTGCGCCTTTGCGCCTTTGCGCGAGGCCTTTTTCCCCTCGCGCCAAGCCGCCAAGGCGCTATTTTCTTTCGCGTGCCCCCATCACGCGGGGCGAGACAGTGAATACAGACGCATCGCTTGGGATCCCTTTGCCTGTGCGGGATCAACTTGACAGGGCCAATTGCGAAGGGAGATAGTCTGGCGAGTCCGCCGGGGACGTGCAGGCCCCATGAGCGCGCCGAGTTTTTTCCCCGTTCCCAAGGAGGCAAGCCCATGTTCAACGCCGTGGAAGTGCTCAAAATGGCCGTGCGCATTGAAGAAAACGGAGAAAAATTTTACCGCAAGGCCATGGACATTCAGGAAGATCCCCAACTGCGGGAGATTCTTCGGGAGCTCGCAGCCGATGAGGCCCGCCATGCGCAGTGGTTTGAAGCGATGCGGGAGCGCCTCAGCCGCGAGAGCGAAGACGAGGACCGGTGGGTCCGGGAAGTGAGCGGCGATCTCCTTCAGTCCATGATCGGTGACCAAACGTTCAGCCTCAAGGAAGTGGATCCCGAAGATCTGGACAGCGTGGAAAAGATTCTGGAAACCGCCCTGGAATTCGAAAGGGACAGCATCCTGTTCTACGATATGCTCCGCGGTTTCATGGACGAGCGGGAAAGCGCCCAGGCCTTGCAGGACATCATCGCCGAAGAGGAGCTCCATGTGGAAATCCTGGAAGCCCGCCTCAAGGTCGTGCGTTCGGTGGAGGTTTCCCGGTGAAAGCCCGTTGTGCGGATTTGATTGCCGTTCATTCGCGCTAGGGCTCATCCGCGGTCCGGGAAGGGACGTCCCAAGGCGCGGGGAGCGCGGGCGCGCACGAACCGGAGCAGCCGGTCCGCCCATGGCCGAGCGGCCGCCCAGCGTTCCACTTCGGGCCTTTGGCCCAAGTGCATGAAGACCAGGGTGAAAATCATGAGCGGGAAAGGGGCCGTCTGGAACACCTGGGACGGGACGGACGGCCAGATTCCCTGAAAGGTGATGCCGAGCATCTGGAGCACGGCGAAGAGATAGGCTCCGGCGGCCACCTTCAGGGGGTGCCATCCGCCGAAAATGACCAGCGCCAAAGCGATCCACCCCATGCCTTCGGCTCCCTGGGGCTGCCCCCAGCCCGGCTTCACACTCAACGAAAAGGCCGCCCCGGCCAGCCCCACCAAGACCCCACCGACCAGGGCATAAAAGACCTGCACATGCCGGGCGTTGATGCCTCGAGCGAAAGCCGCCTGGGGGTTTTCCCCCACGGCTCTCAAGACCAAGCCCGCTCGAGTCCGGTACAGGAAAAACCATGTCACGGCGACGGCCGCAACGGCCCCGTAGGTGATCAGAGTGTGCCGGAACAGGGCCGGGCCCACCCACGGCAGAACGTCCAGGCCCGGCACGGGAAAAACGGGCGCCTGGGGCCCGGGAATGCGCGCATAGGAGTTTCCCAAAAAGTAGGCCAGATCTTTGGTCATCAAGGTCAGGACGAAACCCACGGCCACCTGGGATTGGCCGAGATAGAGGCTCATCAGGGCCACCACGGCCGCCGTGGCCGCCCCTACGGCCGCTCCGGCGGCGAATCCGGCCAGGAGACTCCCGGTTTCCACCGCCGCGGCAAAACCCGCCATGGCCGAAAGGAGGATGGTGCCGTCCAAGGAGAGATTGATCAGGCCCGCCTTTTCCGTGAGGGTTTCACCCAAGGACGCCAGAACCAAGGGTGCCGCTCCCGCCAGAAGACTGGCCGCGAAAAGAGACAGGGGCCACTCGCTCATGACGCCGTCCTCCGCCGCCATGCCGCCCCCTGGACCGCCAAAGCCGCCAGGACAAGGCTCCCTTGAATGACCCCTGCAAGGGACGAATCCATGCGCAGCATCATGGGCAGCTGGATGCTTCCCACGTTCAAGGCTGCAAAGAAAAAGGCGATGAACGGGATGCCCTGCCATCGGTATCCGGCGAGCATCACCACGAGCAGGGCCAGGTAGCCGTATTGGCTGGAGATGTTGGGGATGAGCCGGTGATAGACGGCGAGGACCTGGTACGCCCCGGCCAGGCCCGCCAGACCCCCGGCGAGCATCATGGCCAGAAGCATCCACCGCCGGGGGCTCAGGCCCAAGAGGTAGGCCGCCTGTTCGTTTCGGCCGATGGCCTTGAGGGCCAGGCCCAACCGGGTGGCCCGTAGGGTCCAGGCGACCGCTCCCAGGAGCACCACGGCGGCCGCCGCAGCATAAGGGGAAACGGCCCAGCCGCCCGCCGTGGGAAACCAATAGTTTTCCGGGAAGGTTTCCGTGCCGCTCATGGAGGCGATCCCCGGCTGCTTCCACGGCCCGAAGATGAGCCACAACTGCAGGCCCGTGGCCACGAAGTTGAGCCCCAAGCCCGCAAAGATTTCGTTGACGCCGGCTCGTGTCTTCAAAATGCCGGCCGCCAGAGCCCACAGGCCCCCGCACAAAACGGCGCCCGCCAAGGCTGCGGGGACGACCCATTGGGGCGGGGCTCCCAGCCCCCAGCGGATCAGGGCGGTGGCGCCCAGGGCGCCCAAGACGACCTGGCCTTCCACCCCGATGTTCCACAACCCGATCTGAAAGGTGTAGAGCAGGCCCAAGGCGCACAAGGTGAGCGGCACCCAGACGCGAAGGACCTGGGTGAGCTTGGCCCAGGATCCCAGGGACCCCACGATGAGGTGCCGGTAGGCTTCCAGGGGGGAGGCGCCGCCCAGGGCCACCACGGCGGAACTCAGGCCCAAAGCCAGAAGAATCGTCCAAAGAAAGCGCTGGGCGGCGTGTGCGAGACTCGGCGGCGGTGTCATAAAGTGTGTTCCCGTTTCAAGAAATCACGCGCCCGGCGATGGCGCTTCCCAAAAGATCCGGGTGGGCGCTTTCGGCGTCCACGTCCAGGACGATCCGGCCGTTGTAAAAGACGAGGACGCGGTCCGCGGTCATGAGAATCTCGTCCAATTCGGCGGAACTGAAGACGATGGTCGCGCCATCGTCGGCGAGACGGAGCAGGTGTTCCCACACCCAATAGGTGGATTCCACGTCCAGCCCCCGCGTGGGCTGTTCGAGGAGCAACACGGACGCTTCGGGCGGGATGAGGGAAAGAAGGAGCCGCTGCTGGTTTCCGCCCGAAAGGGCGTCGGCTGCGGACTCGGGACGGCCTCGAATCCGAAACCGTTCCACCCGTTCCTCGGCCGTGCGGCGTGCAGTGACCCACGGGACGCAGAGCTTCGGGGCGCACGCCGCCAGGGCGAAATGGTCCGTAAGGGTCAGCCCGGCGATAAGCCCTTCTTCCAGGCGTCCTTCCGGCACGAAGGCCACACCGCGGCGCCGGAAGGCGTGATAATCCCATCCGGTGAGGTCCTTTCCGAAAAGGTGGATGGATCCTTCAAGAGGCGGCTGCAACCCGGCGGCCAGGCGCAGGAACACTCCCTGGCCACTTCCTTCCAGCCCGGCGAGCCCCACGACTTCGCCTCGATGAAACGCCGCCGTGGCGTCCCGAAGCCCGGCCCGGCCGCCGAGCCCGCTCACACGGCGCAGTTCCAGCGTTTTTTCGGAAAAGGTGCGGCGCCTTTTTTCCAGAGGGGCGGGGGGAGTCCCGAACATGAGGGCCAACATGTCCTGGGCGTTGAAAGGCGCTTCCAGGGAACCCGTCACGGCCCCGTGGCGGAGCACGGTCACCCGGGAGCAGAGATTTTCCACGTCCTCCAGCTTGTGGGAAACGAGAAGAACCGTTTTCCCTTCATGGGCGAGCCGCCTCAGGGCGCGGAACAGGAGCTCTTTTTGCTCCGGGGAGATCCCCGTGGTGGGTTCGTCCAAGATGAGCAGGCGCGATCCCACGGACAGGAGCCGAAGGAGTTCCAGCTGCTGGCGTTCCCCGAGGGTGAGGGTTTCCAGGGGGGCTTTGGGGTCGAGGGAAAAGCCGAAATCGCGACACATCCCTTTTAGGGTATCCGCCCAGTACCGAACGCCCCTTTTGGGACGGGCCGGGCGGCCCACCATGAAATTTTCGAGGACCGTAAGCGGAGGAAAATCCAAGGGGTCCTGGTAAAGCATCCCGATGCCCAAGCGGGAGGCTTCCGCCGGGTTGGAAAACGTCACGGGGCGGCCGTCCAGGAGGATTTGGCCGTCTGAGGCGGGGACGGCTCCGGCGAGAATCTTCATGAGGGTGCTTTTGCCGGCGCCGTTTTCGCCGAGGATGCCGTGGATGGTCCCGCCTTGGACGCGAAGATCGATGCCTCGGTTGGCATGAACCGAACCGTAGAACTTATGGATGTTTCGAAGTTCGATGTCCATTGCGTCACTTGGGAACACAAGAGGCGGTCCACCGGTGTCCCGGCGCACCGCCTCCCGGTTCCGCCCGTTTTTCCCCGTGGGTTACTTGGCGCTGCTTTGGCCTTCCATGCCCTGGAGGAGTTGCTTCATGGTCCAGATGTCCCGATCCGACGCTGTGGATCCCGCCGGCACGAAAACCGACCCGTCCTGGTAATGAAGGGGCCCGGCGAAAAGGTTCGTCGCGCCGGAGGCCAAATCCGAGACGAACCGGTCCAGAGCCGAGCTGACCTCGGGGGTGAGGGCCTTGCCCTTGACGAAGCCGATGGAACTGGTTTCCTCGTTGTTGATGTCTTTCCAGTCAGGTCCGAGCCACAACCATTGGGGTTTCCAGGATCCCGACATGGCCGCCTGGAGCAGGTGCCCGTACCCCGGCGCCCAGTTGTAATAGGGCACGCCGAGGCAGACGTCCGGGGCGGCGTCGCAGGCGCCCTTGTAGTCGTAGGGAACGGCCCAGACTTGCCGACCTTCGGTGCGTTTCTGGGCCGCCACGGTGAGGGCCTCCGTCGTGTCGATTCCGGAAATGACGACGTCGTAGTCGCTGTTGAAGAAGTTTTGAGTCACCTGGGTGGGGTCGGCGGTCACCCCGGGGATGTTAAACCAAAAGCCGATCCAGGTGACCTTGAAGGCCAGCTTCTCTGCCGGTTCCTTGCGCACCTGGGTCCAGGCGTATCGGGCGCCGAGATAGGTGGAGGCGGCGAGACGGCGGGTTTCTTCGTTGATGAGCGGGCCGAGGTAGCCGATCTTTCCCGTTTTGGTCGTGAGGGCCGCAACGAAGCCGGCCATCATCTTGCCGTATTCCATGCGGCCCATGAGGTTGGACAGGTTGGGCGTGCCTTTGCCCGTCAGGACGTCGTCCCCGGAAACATGGACGAAATAGACGTCCGGGTGCTGGGCGGCCGCTTCCCGGATGCCGTCCTTCATGTCGTCGGAATTGGCGATGATGAGCTTGGCTCCCTTGGACACCAGGTCGTCCACAACCTGGGGAATGGTGACGCCGGGCCGGTCCGCGGGGTTGACCTTGTCGATGTAGAGCATCTTGACGCCCGGGATTTTCTTTTCCAGGGAGAGAGCCGCATCGTAGTGGGCCTGGCTCCACCCCTTGTCATTGTAGGGTCCGACCAAGAGCAGCCCGAAAAGGAAGGGCTTTTCCTCCGCCCGAAGCGCCGTCCCAAGCCCCAGGGCCAAAAGCAGGCACAGGGCCGTCGTCACCAGAAAGGTCGCTCCCCGCCGTTTCCTCGTCATGGCCTCCTCCTTGGTTCATTTACCGTCGGCCTCCCCGTTTTTGATCCCTCGTTCAAGCCCGATTCCGGGTGCGCCGATCATAAAGAAAAGGAGGGCCGATTGCAATGAGACGGGACGCAAAAAAACCGGGCCCATCCGCCGGCAAGGCTTGACACGGCGCCGTCCGGCCTTATAATGCCGACGAAACATCTTGTGCCCCAAAAGGCATTTTATTTCGCCCGACGCGGGAAGGAGGTACCCCTTATGCCCATCTACGAATACGAATGCACCCAGTGCGGTCAAATCACCGAAGCCATGCAACGCTTTTCCGACGCGCCCCTGACCGAATGCTCCCATTGCCACGGGCCTCTGCGCAAGATGATTTCCATGAGCACGTTCCACCTCAAAGGCTCCGGCTGGTACGTGACCGACTACGCCGGAAGAAAACAGAACGCCAACACCCACTCCACGAAGAGTTCCGAAACCGGAAGCGGATCCGATAGCAAAGCGTCTTCGTCCTCCTCCTCCGGTTCTTCCTCATCGTCCGACGATTAAAGACAGGCGGGCGGACCGCACGGTCCGCCCGAAACGTCCCCGCCCGGGACCGGGCGGTTGTAAGGGCGCCGTAGGGCTCCGGGCGCCGCACCTCGAACCCCCGCCCCTGATCGGGTTCGGGGATCGAGAATACGGCGCCACACCGGGGGGATCAGTCGTCCAACCCCAGGGCCGCCCGGGTCGCCGGCCCCACGATCCCGTCCACCTTGAGGGATCCCGCCGCCTTCTGAAAGGCTTTGACGGCCCGATACGTTTCCGGGCCGAACACGCCGTCCACCGTGATTGCATGCCCCGCTCGAACGAGAGCCTCCTGCAACCGGCGCACATCGTCCCCGCGAAGAGCCGGGGTTTCCAGGCGAAGGAGGCGCGCCGCGCCGGGTTCTTCCGCCGAGACCCGCACCGGAGCGTCCAGCAAGACGGAGGCGTCAATGCGCACGCCCCGCACCGTAAACGGCAGTTCCAGCCCCCACTTGTTCTCGTCCATGAGGCTTCGGAAACTTTCCATGCGGTAGACCGTTTTTTGTAAGAGCGTGTTGGGATGACCGGCGAGCCATTGCCGTCGGCGCTGCACATAACCGTCGATCCAAACCTTTTCCCCGACCTGGGCGGGCGGCCCCAACTGCGCCGTGGTGAGATCCCGCAGACGCTGCCATGAGCCGTGCACGCGGCTGTCGTAGACCACGGAAACGCCCAGGGCCGTCCCAATCCCGATGTTTCGGGCCGAAGAGAGGCTGGGTTCCCAATAGACCCGATCGAAAAACCGGTCCTGGCAATCCCGCATGACCGGATCCTGCCCCGCGTCGCGAAGGAGCCCCTTGAGGCGCTCGTCGAAGTTGAGGGCCGAATCCCTCTTGGCCAGCCGGTCCAGGTAGGGGGCGAGCTGCGGGCCGAAGACGCCGTCCGGGGCGGCACAGTAGTCCCGGATGAGAAGATAGAGATTGCCGCCGGCCAGAGTGGTCTGGGACCGACCGTAGGTCAGTTCCCCGGGGTCATTCGGGTGATAGGTCACTTTGCCGTAGTCGCCCTGGGGACGACCCGTTTCAAACACATTGACGATGGCCTGGGCGGCTCTTTTTTGAAGATCGCTCAACATGGGCGCCTCCTTGAATTTTGGGCCACATCACCGCTGGCGGGTTCCACCCCCGCCGAGGGATGGGGGGGAAAGAGCGGGCGGCGGCCGCGCTTGGGGTAGGTGAAGAGAAACTTTAGACCATATAAGCCATGATCTTGCCGAAGAGTGCAAGAAATTAAGACGGGCGTGAAGGCGGCGAACATAAGGCGGGTCTTTTTCTGTGTTGGGGTTCGCTGCGCTCACCCCAACCTACATCGTGCTCCATGGGGCTGAATACTTTGGAAAACCCGCCTGCGTTTCGGCATGACCCAGGGGGACGCGGGGCAAGGAGGTTTTTCCCGGGATCGGGGGGGGGTCTTGCCCGCTTCCGAAAGGTCCCGGATGGCCGAAAAGCCCCGGCATGGAAAAACCCCATGAGCCGGCTTGACAAGGCCCCGCCCAAGAGGCTATAAACCCGTTGCTTCCACTCCGGGGATGTAGCTCAGTTGGGAGAGCGCAGCCTTCGCAAGGCTGAGGCCACGGGTTCGAATCCCGTCATCTCCACCACGGCGCCACCTTCAGGCCGTTCGCCCTCAGCGGACGGCCTTTGCTTTTGTGGGAAAAGCGGTGCGAGCCGGTCGTCGCCCAATCCCATGCGATTTTCTTTTGTTTCCCTACCGCAAGATCTGTATGATTCCCACAAGTTCACTTCTGCCAAAGGAGTTCGGGCATGACGTCACGAGTGATTACGGCAACGCAGGCGCGCACACGTTTCGGCGAGTGCATTCGCCGAGCGACGATGGAAGGGGAAACGATCATCGTGGAAAGAGACGGCAAACCGGCGGTCGTTATTGTCTCTTTCGAAGAATACCAAAGACTTCATCCGATTTCGGAAAAATTTCCTCTGGATGATTTTGAGCCCATTTTCAAGGTCAACTCTCGAATAAACGCGCGGAGAGAAGGCCGGCCTCTGACGGATCCTGTGGAGCAGCTTCGTTTCATGAGAGAAGAGCGCGATGCCCATTTAAACAGCATGTGTTGATGCGAGCTTCGTCATTTGAGCTTCTCTTCAACGAGGCCGCAGAGCTTTTGGAATTCGCATTCCGGCTGAATATCAAGCTTTACGGAGGCGCAAATCTTCATCGAAGGGCGATGAATATTGCCCGTCGCTTTAGTCTTCCCGCAACATACGATGCGCACTATGCCGCGCTGGCCGAAAAGCTCAACGCGCCCTTGTGGACGGCGGATAAGCGCCTGGCCTATGCCCTGGACGGCTTCATTGAGATCCAAGTGATTTCGTCAGCGTGACGGGGCGCAGAGGGCCGCGAGGAGATAGAAAAGGGCGGCGGCGGCGAAAAGAGCCGAAAACCCCCACGTCACGGCGGCCAAAGCGGCAAGAAGGGCGCTCAGGACCGATGCGCACCCGTTGATCGCCCATGCCCACGGCACAAGCTCGGGCCTTCGGCCGGATAGGGCCCGAAGCCCCAGCGGAAACGGCATGCCCATCCAAAAGGCCGCGGGAGCGGCACAGAGGACGGCGCCCGCCCAGCGCACCGCATCGGGGAAGCTCAGCAGCCGAGACACCGCCCAGGACCATCCCCAGCCGTAGGCGAGCCCCGCCAGGCCCGCACAGACGGCCGTCACGGAAAGAACGTTTCGGCATGGAAGAAAGCGCACCCTTTCCATGCGATGCGCCCACCGTGGAGCGGCGAGGCTCCCCAGACCCGCCCAAAGCAAGAAGGACGCCACCGTTCCTGCAAAACCGTAAACGGGATGCCCCAGGAGCAGCACGTTTTTCTGGATCGCCGCCGTTTCCACGAAAAGAAAGGCCAGGCCCAGGCCCCCGAAATAAGCCGCGGTTTTCCAGGCCGGAATGGCCTCCCCTTGGAGACGGCGCCTTCGAAGGATGCCCAAAGGGGCGAGGATGAGCAGCACGGCCGCCGCCAGGGCCTGAACCAGGGTCGCCGCAAGAACCGGCACACCCCACTGGATGAGCGGGATGCCTCGGCCGTGCCGCTCGGCGTGCAAGGTTCGAAAGGTCGCATACTTGAAAAACTGAAACGCATAGGGCCGATCGTCCGTGGCCGGGTCGATGCGAAAGGGATAATTTTTGGAAAACCGCAGCACCCTTTCGTCCAAGGAGCCGCCTTCCATGGGATTCGTTTCCCGAAGAGGCCGCGCGCCGGATGGCCCCTTGTCCTGCGTCGGTTCCAGGCGTGCCCCATCGCCCCAATCCGAATGGAATTCTTCAAGAGGGGGGCCCAAAAGGGCCGAGAGCGCCTCGTGGAGCGACCCGGAGGGGCTCTTGTGGAACCGTTCCGCTTCGTCCGCCGCCATCCCGGGAAGATAGGCCAGGTCGAAGGAGCGTTCCCGGCAAAACCGGCGGATGTCGTCCCGTTCCCCTTGGGTGAAAACGCCGTTTTTCACGAGGAGAAGGGCCGTGTTCCAATGACGGATCACGGCGATCCGCCCTCGGACATCGGCGACACCGCGCCGTTTCAAAGCTTCGGCGGCGGTGAGGACGAAACGCAGGGTCGCCTGGGGAGGCACGGACAGGGCATGGACCAAGGCGAGGATCCCTCCGGGAGCCAGCCGGTCCAGGGACCGTTGGAAGGCTTCCACCGTGGCGTCGTAGACTTCCAGGAGGCTCACGCCGCCCGTTCCGGAAAAGCTCAGAGCCCCGACGGCGCTTAGCTGAATGACGTGAAAGGTTTGTGTCGTCGTCTCCAGGAAGCGGCGCGGGTCCATGATATGGACGATCATGCCGGAGGATCCCCCATCCCCGTCCCCGTCCCGGCCGAAGGCCCGCACGAGATCCGCCGCGTCCCGGTTCCTTTCCACCACGTGGATCGCCGTCATCCCTTCGCGCTCGGCCACGGCCGCATCCAGCCCGCCCCCCAGGCCCAGGATGAGACATCGCCGGTCCCCGGACGGGCCTTTGTTCCCCGATGCCAGCCGATAGGGGAGGGCGCCCATGAGGCAGTCCAGGAAAGCCGTATGGCCGGGGTTTGGGCTCCGGGGAAGGACGGGAGCCGGCCCATCGCCGTCCGTGAAAAGGCCGAGCTGGGCTGGAACCGGCGCCGGGCAGGAAAGGCTCAAACCCGGGGCGCCTCGAAAGGGCACTCGGGGGTTTTCCGCCAAAACGAGCCATCCCATGGGGCCGGAACGCTCGGCGAGAAGGCGAACCCCGGGAATTTTCAAAGCATGGGCGAGCCCTTTGTATTCGAAGGGTTTGGGCGCAAGGGCCCCGTGGGGCACAAGGGCCTGCATGACGAGGATAACCGCCGCTCCAAGGACGCCGAAAAAAACACAGCCGCCGTGTCTTCCACCCGCCCGGCCTTTATCCTCCGGGATGGCGCCGGTCCCGCGCACCGGGCGGACGGGCCGGAAGGCGGGATCTTGGGGTTTTCTGTGCCGAAGAACCGCCATCCAGCACACCGCGGCCGAAAGAGCCCCTGCGGCGGAAAGGAACCGAAGGGACGTCCCCGGTTTCAAAACATGGAGGAGTCCCACGGCCAGAGCCGCACCCGCCGCGGCGCCGCAGAGATCCGCCACGTAAAGGCGGGGGATCCTTTCGGGGAAGGAGCGAAAAGCGAGCCCCACCGCCGTTCCCGCCAGGAAGAAGGGGATACTGAGGATGAGATACACCTGGGAAAGCCGAAGGGTCTGGCGCCCGTCCCAGAGGATTTCCAAGGGATTGAAGGGGACATCCCGAACGAGGGCGGGGGCGAGGAGCACGGCGCACGAAAAGAGGACAGCCAGGGCGGCGAAGCTCGCCGCCGGGCGGCGCATGAGAACTCCCTGGGTCAGGGTGAGGGCCGTTCCGCCGGCGCCGTAACCCAGAAGGGCAAGGCTCAGGATCATGAAGGCGAAATGGTGGTCGTGAGCGATATGGAGGATGCGGACGAGAAGGACTTCAAAGCCCAGGGCGGCACAGGACAGGGTGAAGACGGCCGCGGGCGGAATCACGGCGTTCCCCGGCCGGTCGTGAGCGGCACGAAGGCCACGGGAAGGATTTGGCGCGTCGTGAGGGTGCCGTCCCGGGCTTTTTGCACCACGGTAAGATACTGGGTCAGGAAAGGCGGCCCCACGGGAAGGACCAAGGTCCCGCCGGGTTTGAGCTGCCGCACCAGGGGAGGCGGGATGTGGGGCGCCGCCGCCGTGACCATGATGGCATCGAAGGGGGCGTGTTCGTCCCAGCCGAAATAGCCGTCTCCGATCTTGACGTGAACGTTTCCATAGCCCAGTTCTTGGAGGCGCGCTTGGGCGCTTCGGCCGAGTTCCGGGATGATTTCCACGGTGAAGACGTCTCGGGCGATTTCGGCGAGAACCGCCGCCTGATAGCCGGAACCCGTCCCGATTTCCAAGACTGTGGCGTTTTCCGGTAGGTCGAGAAGTTCCGTCATGAGGGCGACGATGAAAGGCTGGGAGATGGTCTGGCCGTACCCGATGGGAAGGGGCCGGTTTTCGTAGGCGGCATCCACGAGCTTTTCCGGGACGAACCGATGCCTCGGCACCCGCCGAAGCGCTTCAAGAACCGGGGGGAAAGAACTTTGCGGCCCGTTTCGGCCGCCGTCGCCGCCATGTCCTCCATGACCTCGCGGACCATGGCTTCCCGCCTCGCGTGGAAGGGGTCTTCGGAGCGGGCCGTTCCCAGGAGGTGCCCAAAAACGGTGAAGGCCCAAAGGAGACCGGCGGCCGTGATTCCTGTCCGAAAAGGCTTGGAAGGCCCCGGCTTTTGTGCAGGGGTGCATTCCATGGACGCGCTCCGCAAAAGGCTTAATTTTTCGGCACGGCCCGGATCCCCAAGCGAGAGGAGGCGGTTTTCGCGCCCGCTCGCCACGGGGCGCTCCGGCGTGAGATCCCCGTTTCCTTAGAGCCTAAAAGGCGCGCATCGTCTTGTAAAGCCCAAGGTCGAACGACGGGAGGGAAATGAGGTTTTTCGCCGCGCGCAGGCATGGAGCGCCATCGCCAAGCGTCGCGCGTCAAGGTGGCGGGCCGAAGCGCGGAAGCGGGAGGTAAGCGGTTTGAAAAGACGTGGGAACCGAAATCCTTCGGTTGATAAGGTGCCCTTGGGCTTTTCTTATGTTGGGGTTCGCTCCGCTCACCCCAACCTACGCGTTGGTGAGCCATTTGGCCCAGGCGTTGGGTGAAGAAGTTGTGTGCGTCAAGTTGTGCACATTCGTGATCAGGCAATCGGGTGATTTTCTTTCGCTGTTCGTGGCGCTTGGACTCCGTTGCGCGGCGCCGACGGCACGAGTTTTACGCTTGATCTCCTCGTTCGGCCTCGGAGATGTGCCCGCCCTCTTGGCAATCCAGGCCGCTAGGTCGTGCTGGTCGTCGATCCAACTCATTTGTTTCAAACAAACTCTGGGGCTGTGGAGGGACGGGAATCCCCGTGTCATGGAGGGGGCGGCCCGGCGGAGCGAGGGCCGTAGTAGGTGCGGTACCAGGCGACGAAGCGGCGGATGCCTTCGCGGATGGGCGTGGCGGGCCTAAAGCCGAAATCCCGCGCCAGGTCGTCGATATCCGCGGCCGTTGCAGGCACGTCCCCGGGCTGGATGGGCAGGAATTCCTTCCGGGCTTCCATGCCCAGGCATTCTTCCAGGGCTTGGATGAATTCCATGAGTTCCACGGGATGATTGTTCCCGATGTTGTAGATCCGATAGGGGGCGGCGCTGGTTCCCGGATCGGGGGCGTCGCCGGACCAGGCCGGGTCGGGTTCCGGAGCCTTTTCCATGACGCGCACCACCCCTTCGATGATGTCGTCGATATAGGTGAAATCCCGCCGCATCTTGCCGTAGTTGAACACTTTGATGGGTTCACCGTTGAGGATCGCCCGGGTGAAGAGAAAGAGCGCCATGTCGGGCCGACCCCATGGGCCGTAGACGGTGAAAAACCGAAGGCCCGTGCAGGGAAGCCCGTAGAGGTGGGCGTAGGTGTGGGCCATGAGCTCGTTGGCCTTCTTCGTCGCCGCATAGAGGGAGACGGGGTGGTCCACGTTGTGGTGCACGGAAAAGGGCATGCGCGTGTTGGCGCCGTAGACGGAACTCGATGAGGCGAAAACCAGGTGGCGCACGCCGTGGTGGCGGCATCCTTCCAGGATGTTCATGAACCCCATGAGGTTGCTGTCCACGTAGGCGTAGGGGTTCACGAGGGAGTAGCGGACGCCGGCCTGGGCCGCAAGATGGACCACGACCCGAAAGGCGTACCGGGCGAAGACGGCTTCCATGGCCGGGCGGTCCGCAAGGTCGATGCGGTGGAAGGAAAACCCGGCGTGTTCTTCGAGGAGCTTGAGCCGGTCCCACTTGATGCGCACATCGTAGTAGTCGTTCACATTGTCCAGGCCCACCACGGCGTAGCCGTCGGCAAGGAGCCGTCGCGCGAGGTGGAAGCCGATGAAGCCGGCCGCTCCCGTAACGAGCACGGGAACGGAGGGATCCAGCAGGGGATGGGGGGCCATGGCCGATCAATCCTTCCTTTTGAGGCGCACGGTGAGCACGGAACAGGGGGCTTTGCGCACGACACGGTCGGCGGTGCTGCCGAACAAGACATGGGCGATGCCGGTCAGGCCCTGGGATCCCATGACCACCAAATCCACGGCCCGGTCTTCGACGAACCGGACGATTTCCGTCGCCGGATACCCGGAAAGGATATGGATTTCATAGGGCTGCTTTTCCCGAAGCTGGCTCACGTACCGTTCTTGGATGGCCGCCTTGGCCCCTTCGGTGGCCCGTTCCACGAAATGGACGTCCATTTCGAGGGGGACGTAGATTTCCCGGATGGGCGCCGTGGAAAAGGTGACGAGCACGTGCACCAGGTGGAGGGTCGCTCCGTAGCGCCAGGCCAGGTCTTTGGCCGCGATGAAGGCTTCGTCGGCGTTGTCGCTGAAATCCGTGCAAAAGGCGATGGTCTTGTAGAGGTTTTCGCTCATGGTCGCTCTCCTGTGCCAAAGGCTGAAAAAGGGGGAGGGTTTCGGGGTCAGGCGTCCACGATCCACACCGTGACGCCGCGTGCGAGGCCGATGACGGACTTGGACACGCTGCCCAGAAAGAATTCCTTGACGCGGCTCAGTCCCCGCCGTCCCAGGACCACCGTGGAACAGCGCAGAGCCTTGGCCCTTTCCATGATGATGTAGGCGATTTCCTGACCTTCCACGCCGAAATCTTCGAGGATCCGCGATTCCTCCACACCGCCTTCCCGCAGGATGTCCCGGGCGACGGCGAAGGTGCGCCGCATCTTGTCTTCATCTTCCGGGTTCCAAAAATAGCCGCTCACGTGGGGATGGGTTTCGTGGATGGCTTCGATGCGGCGGATGACGTCCTTGGAGAGCAAATTGGGGGAGGCGGGCGGCAGGACGTGAAAGAGGATGAACTCCACATGGTCGGCCCCTTTAAGCATCCGGGTGAGGTACTGGACGGCTTTGAGGGATCCCGGCCGGTCGTCCATGGCGATGAGCACGCGTTCCATGGGGGGGCTCCTTTGAAAGGCTGAAGATCCTTAATGATCTTGGCGAGGGAATCGCCCGCCGCGACGCTTTTCCATTCCCACGCGCTCCATATACACCCATGGGCAGCCCGCTTGCAAGGCACCTTGGCTTGACATTGCAGGGGGGCGCCGATAGGATTTGGCGGTCGCCGGCGGGCCGGGGGTCAGGGACGGCGGCGCTTTCTCCATGGAGCCCGGGGCAAAGGGTGGAAAGGGAAGGGGTGTGCGCTGGAGGGTTCTGGCCGTTCGATCGGTCCTCGGTGTTTTTTTCGCCGTCTTTCTTGGTCGGTTTTTCTTTCCGGAGGCGCCGGGCGGAAAAATCCTCGTCTTGGCGCTCCTGCTCGTCTTTTCCGCGTACCTTTTGGAAGCGCTTCGGTCCAAGGGACAATGACCCTGCGGTGCGCTCGGGTTCGAGTCGGCCGGTGCAGAGCAGGCCGCCCCGTTTTTCGGCGGCCCGCCGGGGTGTGTCAAGGAGGTTTTCATGGACTGGGAAAGGCCCCCGCGTCGGGGACAGGGTCCGGGCGTTCCGCCCGACTTGGAAGATGTCATTAACCGGTTGCGGCAGCGGTTCCAATTTCCCGCGTTCAGAGGCGGTGCCTTCTGGGGGGTGGCGGCCGTGGTGGTGCTCATCGTTTTGGCCGCCAACGCCTACTATACGGTGGAACCTCAGGAGACGGCCGTGGTCCAGCGCTTCGGCCGGTTCGTGCGCACGGAAGGCCCGGGCCTCCATTTCAAGATCCCCTTCGGCGTGGAAACCGTCACCAAGGTCCTCACCGGCCGGGTGCTCCAGCGCGAGTACGGCTACCGGACCGTAACGCCGGGCGTGCGCAGCCGCTTCGCCGAAAAGGGCTTCGAGGATGAATCCCGCATGCTCAGCGGCGACCTCAATGTCATCGACCTCCAGTGGACCGTCCAGTACAAGATCCAGGACCCCATGGAGTACCTCTTTCGGCTCTACGATGTGGAAAGCACGCTGGACGACATTTCCGAATCGGTCATGCGCCGCATCGTGGGCAACCGCTACGCCGACGAGGTCCTGACCGTGGGGCGCGGTTCCGTCGCCGAATTGGCCCGCAAGGAAATCCAGGAAATCATGAACACGTACCACACGGGCCTCCAGATCGTGACGGTGAAGCTCCAAAACGCCAACCCGCCCGATCCCGTCAAGGCCGCCTTCAACGAAGTGAACGAAGCGCGCCAAGAAAAGGAGCGCATGATCAACGAAGCCCAGCAGGTCTACAACGAACGCATCCCCAAGGCTCGAGGCCAGGCCCGCCAGACCATCACCCAGGCGGAAGGCTACGCGACGGAACGGATCAACCGCGCCGAAGGGGAAACGGCCCGATTCCGAAACATCATCGAAGAATACGAGAAGGCTCCCGAGGTCACGCGCCGGCGCATGTACCTGGAAGCCATGACCACCTTTCTGGGAAAGGAAGGAAACGTCTTGGTGCTGGACTCCGATTCCGCGGGCGTTCTTCCCCTGCTGGACCTGAATGAGGTCGTCGGTCAATGGGCCGAAGCGGGCCCCGCGGCCCAAAAGAAGGAGTAGCCGCCATGCCGCAAAACCTTCGCACAGCGATCATCGCGCTCATCGTGCTGGGATTCCTGGCGGCCAGTTCCCTTTTCGTCGTGTCCGAAACGGAACAGGTGGTCATCACCCAGCTGGGCCGCCCCGTCGGGAAGCCCATCACCGAGGCCGGGCTGCATTTCAAGATTCCCGTCATTCAAAAGGCCAACTTTTTCGAAAAGAGGGTCCTCAAGTGGGACGGCAGCCCCAACCAGATCCCCACCCGGGACAAGAAATACATCTGGGTGGACACCACCGCCCGGTGGCGCATCAAGGATCCGCTGCTGTTCCTCCAGCGGGTGGGGTCGGTGAGCACGGCCATGAGCCGCCTGGACGGCATCATTGATTCGGTGGTGCGCGACCATGTGTCCAACAACAATTTGGTGGAACTGGTGCGCAGCGAAGGCTGGGAACACGCCCGAGAAATCCTCATGGAAGCCGGGCTGGGGGACTACCAGCTCATGGCGGGAGACGAAGGGGAAGGGGATTCGGAAGCGTCCGCACCCCTTGCCAAGGGACGGGAAAAGATCACGCGGGATATGGTGGCCGATGCGTCGCGGTTGCTTCCCGAATTCGGGATCGAGCTCCTCGATATCCGCATCAAGCGCATCAACTACGTGCAGACCGTGCAGCAGCGCGTCTTCGAACGGATGATTTCGGAACGCAAACGCATCGCCGCCCAGTACCGTTCCGAAGGGGAAGGGGAACGCGCCGCCATCCTCGGCCAGATGGAGAGGGATCTGGCCAGGATCCAATCGGAAGCGTACCGAACGGCGGAAGAAATCCGCGGGAAGGCGGACGCCCAGGCCACCCGCATTTATGCGGAAGCTTTCGGCCGGGATCCGGAATTTTACCAATTTTACCAAACGCTCGATTTCTACAAGAGCTTCAACAATCCCCGGGGGCTTTTCGTTCTGGGAACGGATGCCGAACTGTTCCGGTACCTCAAGGACCGGGACCCCGAAGGTGTTGAAGGGCCTTGAGCCCGGGGACGGAAGGCGGGGCGGCGCAGAAAGGGAAACAGCCGATGAATCGGAGTGCGGGATGATTGCCGTGGAAGAAAATCCTCAGAATGTGCAGCAGGCGGACATCGTGGTCGCCATTCCCACGTTCAACGAGGCGGCCTTCATCGGCCGGGCGGTGGAAATCGTGGGGCGGGGCCTTCGGGAACACTACCCGGATCGTTCTTCGGTCATCATCAACTGCGACAACCATTCCGTGGACGGCACGCGGGAGGCCTTCTTTCAGGCGCCCGTCGAGGTGCCCCGGCTGTACCTTTCGACGGAACCCAACCGGCGCGGCAAGGGCGCCAACCTGCGCATGCTCCTGGAAAAACTCACGGCCCTCAACCCCCACGCCGTCCTCATCCTCGAAGCGGACATCACCAACATGGCGCCGGTGTGGGTGCGGCTGTTCCTCGAACCCGTGTTTCGAGGGGCGGCCTACGTGACACCGCTCTACGTGCGCCACAAGTACGAAAGCACTTTGACGTCGACCGTCGTCTACCCCATGCTGCGATGCCTCTACGGGCGTCGAGTGCGCCAGCCCGATGCGGGCGACTGCGCTTTTCGAGGCGACTTGGTCGGCGCGTTTTTGAACGCGCCCGCCTGGTCCGAAGCCGTGGACGGCACGGGAATCGACGTGTGGATGGGCACCGTGGCCCTCACGTGCCGGGTTCCCGTCTGGCAAAGCCTCATCGGTTCCCCCAAGAGACACCGGGCCAAGGACCCCTTTGCCCATCTGGCCGCCCGCTTTCGAAACATCCTCACGGCCATGTTCGACCAGATGGCGGCCTACGCCCACTTGTGGACACGGGTCAAATGGAGCAAGCCCACGGCGCTGTTCAACCTGGACGGCCACGAGATGGACAACCCGCCCCTGGTGGAAATCAACGCCGCGCGGCTGCACCAGCGTTTCTTGGAAGGCTTTCCGGAAAACGAAAGCCTGTGGCGCCAGGTGTTCGACCCGGCGGTCATGAACAAGCTGGACGAAATCCGGCGCATGCCTTACGAGCAGTTCACCTTCCCGAGCCAGACGTGGGCGGCGGTCTTGTTTGATGCGGCCTGCGCTTACCAGCGCCTGGAAAACCAAGAGCGCCCCAGGCTCTTGGATTCCCTCATTCCGCTTTACCTGGGCAAGGTGGTGGCCTTCGTCAAACGCACGGAACGCATGTCCGTTCAGCAGGCGGAAGATCACGTGGAAGAAACCTGCGCCATCTTCGAAGAGTACAAACCCTATCTGGTGGATCGATGGCCTTCATGAAAAGGGGCGCGCGCATTGGACGGCGCCTCCGCGTGCGGCAGGAGGGACCCTATGGCGAAGATTTTGGTCGTGGACGATGAAGAACACATCCGGCTGCTCTACTCGGAAGAACTCCGGGACGCGGGATACGAAGTCATTACGGCGGAAAGCGGCCACAAGCTCTTGGAACGCATCGAAGAAGAAAAACCGGATTTGGTCATCTTGGACATCAAGATGGTGGACTACGACGGGCTGGACCTCCTCCAGGACATCCGCAGCCGGTTTTACGATTTGCCGGTCATCCTTTCCACCGCCTACGACACGTTCAAGGAAGATTCCAAGTCCATCGCCGCGGACTATTACGTCGTGAAAAGCTTCGATTTGACGGAGCTCAAAAAAAAGATCGCCATGGCTTTGGAAACCCACCTGCCGGGCTGAACCGGCCCTCCTCCTGCGGCTACTGGGGGGCGCGGACCCAAAGGGCCGCGCCGACGGCGGCGAAAAGAACGTTGGGAGCCCAGACCCCTACGGCGACGGGAAGCATTTCGGAGCGGGCGAAAGAGGCGCCCGTTTGAAAAAGCACCAGGTAAAGGAATGTGAGGCCCAAGCCCATGGTGATGCCGAGGGCGATCCCGCTCCGGTGTCCCAGGTGGAGGCTCAGGCTCACGCCGATGATCCCCAGGATGACGGCGGCGAAGGCCGTGGCGACCCGGGTGTGGAGTTCCACCCGGTAGGGGACGGCGTTGTAGCCTTCATCCCCAAGTTTTCTCGCGTAGACGTAAAGATCGTCCCACCGGAGATCTTCCGGTAGCGTTGCCGCCACGGCAAGGTCTTTGGGTTCCAACCTCAAGGGCACATCCATGGCTTGGAAGCTGCGATGCCGTGCCGTGCCCCCTTCCCATTCCAGGACGGTTCCCTTTTCCGCCCGCCATCCCGATCCGCTCCATAGCACGCGCTGCGCGTCCAGGCGGCGGCGCAAACGAAAGTTATCATCCAGGGAATACAGCGAAACCCCCTGAAAAACCCGGGCTCTGGCATCATAGGTCCGGGCCTGCAGGAAAAAGTCGTCGCCCCGGTACCAGACGTTTTCCTGGACGAAACCCAGCGCGGTCCCTTTCTTGTCGATCTTTTCACGCCAGAGGGTTTCGGCCTGATGGCTCAGGGACCGTCCCAGGGTTTCCCCCGCTGCGAAGGTCACCAGGGCGAGCCCCACGGAAGCGGCCAGCACCGGGCCGGCATAGACCCAGGCTCGAAGCCCCGCGGCGCGAAGGGCGATGATTTCCCGGTTTCGCTGAAGCAGCCCGAGTCCGATGAGGGAGGCGAGAAGGACGCCCATGGGGATGCCTTGGATGAGGATGGCGGGCACCTTGTAGGCGAAGTAGAGGACGGCGTCCGGGGCGGCCGCCTTTTTTTCGATGATGTCGTCCAGCCGTTCAAAAAAATCCACCACGAGGTAAATGCCGCCGAAGCCGAACAGGGCGAGCCCGAAAACGGCGGCGAAATGGCGCAGCACGTAGCGGGTGATGATCTTCATCGCCGATGCGCCTTTCCCCAGAGAAAGAGGGCCAGGGATCCGGTGGCTGCGTTGGGGAACCAGATGCCTGCGGCGGGCGGCACGAGTCCCTGTTCACCCAGCGCGTTTCCGGCGGAAAGGAGGATGTAGTAGGCGAGAAAGAGGGCGATGCCCAGGGTGATGCCGCCCATGCGCCGCCCCTGGGGAAAGAGGACGCCGAAGGGGGCGGCGGCCAGGCCCAAGACGAGGCAGGCGAAAGGCAGGGCCAATCGCTTGTGCCATTCCAGGGCGTAGCGCCGATCCTGGGTTTGGACCAAGGCGCGCTGCAATTCGTCCATGGTCATTTCCCCTTTTTTCCACACGGTTTCCGAATCCACCCCGAAAAGGGCGTCGATGGATAGAACGAGGTCGTAGGTCTGGAAGGTGATCGTCTGGCTCGTCTTGAGGTCCGATCCCATTCGCGAGAGCATGCCGTCCTGGACCTGGATGACCACTTCCTTGCCGTCGGCGCGTTCCCTGAGGGCGGCTCGGCGGGCTGTAATGGTCACGCGCGTTCGGGGGTCTCGGGCGTCGTGGATGAGCACCCCGCGGACGGTTTGTTCCTGAGCGTCCACGTGGTCGAAGAAGAAGACCATGTGCGGGACCGTGTCGATAAAGCGCCCTTCGCGCAGGAGGGCCGGGATGACGGCGCGGCCCAGGGACTTGAGGGTCGTCTTCAAGTGACGGTTTGCGGTTGGCAGGAGCCGGGTTGACGTGTAAAAGGACAAGGCGGTGAAGGCCAGGGCGAGGGTGAGCACGGCCGGGGCCATCTGTCGGAAGCCGATGCCGGCGCTGCGCATGGCGGTGATTTCGTTGTCGGCGTTGAGGCGCACGAAGGCGAGCACCGTCCCGATGAGACCGGCCATGGGCAAGGCGTACAAGACGAGTTTGGGCAGGGCCAGCCCCATGACCGTGACGACGACGGCCGGAGAGACCGAGGCGGCGGTGAGGTATTGGAGGAACTGCATGAGCCGGCCGGTAATGAGAATCATGAGCAGTCCGAAGAAGCACAGCGTCGCCGGCGTCAGCTGTTCCATCACAAGATACCGGTAAAGAATCCAGCCCATGGGCTTCCTCGGACGTTCGGCGAAAGGGCGCCTCCCCGATTTTCCGGGGGCGGCGTTTGCCTTGGGGTTCGCTGCGCTCACCCCTGCTTACGGGTTATGAGCTCCCCGAAAGGGAGTCGGGGTGAGCGAAGCGCCCCCCAACACCCGGCTCCTTACCGGAAGCCATCGAGGTGGTCAATGCCCAAAGGGACGGACACAACACGTGCGGATTTTGCCACCGTGCGCCAATGGCTGGAAAACCGGGAAATTCACATGCTCGCCCCCCAGGCGCAAAAGAGCGTCGCCACCCGTGGGCGCCTCCATGCCAATGATCCCGAATGCCCGCTGCGCACGGCCTATCAGCGGGATCGGGACCGCATCGTCCATTCCAAGGCCTTCCGGCGGCTCAAGCACAAGACCCAGGTGTTCCTGTCCCCCACGGGCGACCACTACCGCACGCGCCTCACCCACACCCTGGAAGTCTCCCAAATCGCCCGCACCATCGGCCGGGCGCTCGCCCTGAACGAAGATCTCATCGAAGCCGTGGCTCTGGGCCATGACCTGGGCCACACGCCCTTCGGCCACGGCGGCGAACGGGTCTTGAACGAGATCCACCCGGGCGGGTTCCGCCATCATGAGCAGAGCCTGCGCGTGGTGGATTCCCTGGAAAAAGGAGGCCGCGGGCTCAACCTCACTTTCGAAGTTCGGGACGGTATCGTCAAGCATTCCAAGGGAAAGACCCATCCCATCCTGACGGAACCCGGCCGCAGGCCCGTGACGCTGGAAGGGCAGGTGGTTCGGGTCGCGGACATCGTGGCGTACCTCAACCACGACCTGGATGACGCCATGCGGGCCCATGTGCTGTCGGCCGACGAGCTTCCCTCATCTATCCGGGACCGCTTGGGGGACACCCATGCCCGCCGGATCCACACGCTGGTGGAAGACGTCATCACGGCAAGCCTGGAAGGCGGTCTGGAAGAGATCCGCATGAGCGAGCCCATGCTGCGCCTGGTGGAAGAGCTCCGAGCCTTTCTCTTCGAAAGGGTCTACGAATTGGACACCATCCGCCGGGAATTCGAACGGGCCCGAAAGATCATCGAAGACCTCTACACCGTTCTCATCAAGGACAAGGACCTGTTCCGGAGTGAAGTGGGCCCCCGGGACCCGCGCCTGTCGCGAGCCCAGCAGGTCTGCGACCACATCGCCGGCATGACCGACCGGTACGCTCTGGATCTCTACAAGAAGATTTTCCTTCCGCGCCCGTGGATGCGCCTGTGACGGTAAGACCTTGGAATCGCTTGACACTGATTTTTCGGCCGTGCTAACGCTTCCGTGTTTTGAAAGGCCCCGCTGCGAGGAAGGGGGGCAAGCCGTGGTCAGGGCCGCACGCCCCTGTGGGGGCGCGCTCGGGCATGACAAGGAGATGCCATGAAAGATCCCAAGAAACCGGATCGGAAAACGGACGATCGTGCGGCCGGGCATGATGATATTCGCGACTTGTTCAAGGACATCGAGGACCTGGACCGATCGGCCGTGGACGGGGAAGACGAAGACGTCCTGGAACTCGATGAAGTGGTGGACGATGGCGAGGAGGGCCTCAAGGACCTTCCCGACTTGGAAGACGATCTGGCCGACCTGGCCGATCTGGATGAGGCGGAGCCGGCCTTGGGCGAGCCCGAGCTCGAGGAATCCCTTTTCGATGAGGAAGTGACGGTGGAATTGGCGCCGCCGGAAAAGGGGTTGGAACGCCCCCGGGAACCGCTCATGGAAGCGGCCGAAGACGACGAGACGGCCTTGGAAGAAGATCTGGGAGGGCCGGAAGAAACGCCTTTGCCGGACCTGGAGGACGTGCTGGAGCCGGCGGAGGCCTCGGCGGAAGCCTTGGAGAGGGAAATCCTGGACGAGCCGTCGGCGGAAGACGAAGGGGACGTGGACGATTTGGGCGAGGCGGAGCCTGAGCCGGAGCCCCTGGAAACCGAGGTCTGGGATACCGACGAGGAGCTGGAAGCGTTGCTCAAAACCGCCGGAGCGGCCGTGGCGGCCGAAGGGGAACCGGCACTGGAACCGCAAAGGGCACCTGAACCGGAGCCTCAATGGGAACAGGAACCGAAATGGCGACCGGAAGCCGACGCACGGGAAGAAGCCGAGCCGGTTTTCGAGGAGCCCGTCACCGAGGAGCAATTGCTGCCGCCCGAGAAGGCCGTGCGGTTGGAGGGTGAGGATTTGGAACCGATCCGGGATGTGCCGGCTGCCGAGCGGGCCGTGCCGGACAGTGTGGACTTGGCGATCTTGGGAGCGGCCGCGGGCGGTGCTGGAGCCGCTGCCGTTTCCACGACAGCAACCGAAAGTGCCGAGGAGGCGATGATGGAAGAACGGCCTGCCATGTTCCAACCCATTGTGGAAGTTTTGGAAAAGCGGCTCCAGGCCAGGGTCCAGGCCATGGTGCAGAAGGCGGTCCAGGAACAACTGCCGGGCATTGTGCGGCGGGTGTTGCAGGAAGAAATCGAGCGGCTTTCCAAGAGCTTGGGCTGAACAGAAAGGATGCGGGCACGAGGGTGGAGGGATCTTCTTGATGAATCGCGACACGTTGCCGAAGGCGTATGAATTCCAGGACGTGGAAGGGCGGTGGGTGACTTACTGGGTGGAAAACCGGTGTTTTCGGGCGGATCCGACGGCGGCCAGGCCCCCTTTCAGCATCGTCATTCCGCCGCCCAACGTCACGGGGCAGCTCCACATGGGCCATGCGCTCAACAACACGCTCCAGGACATCCTCTGCCGCTACAAGAGACTTAAAGGTTTCGAGGTCCTCTGGGTTCCGGGAACGGACCACGCGGGGATCGCCACCCAGAACGTGGTGGAACGGCATATCGCCAAGGACGGGCTCACACGGCACGATCTGGGCCGGGAAAAATTCCTGGAAAAGGTCTGGGAATGGAAGGAAACCTACGGGGACTACATTATCCGCCAGCTGAAGCGACTGGGGGCCAGCTGCGACTGGACCCGGGAACGGTTCACGATGGATGAGGGCCTTTCCAGGGCGGTGCGCATCGTCTTCGTCAAGCTCTACGAGGAAGGACTCATCTACCGCGGCCAGCGCATGATCAACTGGTGCCCCCGCTGCATGACGGCCTTGGCCAACATCGAAGTGGAAGGCGAAGAAATCGGCGGGCGCCTCTATCACATCCGCTATCCCCTGGCGGACGGATCCGGGGCTGTCACGGTGGCCACCACGCGCCCCGAAACCATGCTGGGAGATACCGCCGTGGCGGTCCACCCGGACGATCCCCGATACCGCCATGTCGTCGGCAAGACCGTCATTGTGCCCCTCGTCAACCGGCCCATCCCGGTGATCGCCGACCCGTACGTAGACCGCGAATTCGGTACGGGCGCCTTGAAGATCACCCCCGGCCACGATTTCAACGACTTCGAAATCGGCCGAAAACACGGCCTGGAGGTCATCCAGGTCATCGGGGAAGACGGCGTCATGACGGCCCAGGCCGGCCCGTACCAAGGGCTGGACCGATACGAATGCCGAAAGAGGGTGGTGGCCCATTTGGAAAAGGGCGGCTACCTCGGGACGGTGCAGGACCATGTCCACCGCGTTGGGCACTGTTACCGGTGCAAGAGCGCCGTCGAACCCATGCTCTCGCTCCAATGGTTCGTCAAGACGCGCCCTCTGGCGGATCGGGCCATGGAAGCCGTCCGGGACGGCCGCACCCGCATCATCCCGAAGAAGTGGGAAAAAGACTACTTCCAGTGGCTGGAAAACATCGAAGACTGGTGCATCAGCCGCCAGATCTGGTGGGGACACCGCATTCCCGCCTGGTACTGCGCCGACTGCCAAGGGACGACCGTCGCTCTGGAAGACCCCAAAACCTGCGGCAGCTGCGGCGGCACCCGGCTGGAACAGGACAATGACGTTTTGGACACCTGGTTCAGTTCGGCTCTGTGGCCTTTCACCACCATGGGCTGGCCGGAACAGACGCCCGAGCTTCAAAAATTCTATCCCACCTCCGTTCTGGTGACGGGCTTCGACATCCTCTTTTTCTGGGTCGCCCGCATGATGATGATGGGCCTTCATTTCATGAAGGACGTGCCGTTCCGCGACGTCTACGTCCATGCCTTGGTGCGGGACGCCCAGGGGCAGAAGATGAGCAAGTCCAAGGGGAACGTCATCGATCCCCTGGTCATGATGGACCGCTACGGGACCGACGCCCTGCGCTTTACGCTCACCGCCTTCGCCGCCCAAGGCCGGGACATCAAGCTTTCCGAAGAGCGCATCGAAGGCTACCGCCATTTCGTGAACAAGATCTGGAACGCCTCCCGGCTTGTGCTCATGAACATCGAAGGGACCGCCCTCCTGGATCGCATTCCCGATCGGCTGGAGCGCCTCGCCCACCGGTGGATCCTCAGCCGATTCCAGTCGGTGCTGGACGAGGTGGAATCGGCTCTGGAAAACTACCATTTCAACCAATACGCCCAGAGTCTGTACCAGTTTTTCTGGCATGAATACTGCGACTGGTACCTGGAAGTCATCAAGCCCGACCTCTACGGCGAGGACCCGCAAGCCAAAGTATTGGCCCAAACCATTGCGGCCACCGTCTTGAAAAATCTCCTCATCCTCCTGCACCCCGTCATGCCCTTTGTCACCGAGGAACTGGCCGAAAGGTTGCCCGGGTCCGGCGAAAGTCTGGTCCGAGCGGCTTTTCCCGAAAAGGAGCCGTGGCGATCGGATCCCGAAGCGGAAAAGGACATGGGCCTGCTCATGGATGTCATCACCGGCATGCGCAACATCCGCGGGGAAATGAACATCGCACCGGGGGTTCGCCTCAAAGCCGTGTGCCTATGCCGCTTGGATGCCGAAAAGGATCTTCTGGAAGCCAACCGGCAGATGCTCGTGGATCTTGCCCGGCTGGAAAGCCTCACCGTGGGGCTGCAGGGACAGATGCCCAAACCCCGGCTTGCGGCCTCGACGGTTTCCGGCGGCGTGGAAGCCTACGTCCTTCTCGAAGGCGTGTTGGACGTGGACAGCGAGGCCAAGCGGTTGGACAAGGAGATCGGAAAACTCCAAAAGGAGCTGGAAGGGGCTCGAAAGAAACTTTCCAACGAAGACTTCCTGAAACGTGCCCCCATGGATGTGGTGGAAAAGGAACGGGAAAAGGCGGAACGGCTTGCGGAAAAACTTGCGAAACTCCGGGCCAACCGAGACCGCGTGGAAGCGCTGGTGCGCGAAGCCGCCCAAAACGCCTGAGCCCCCGCCACAGGGCGGACCATCGGCCCCACAGACGCCGGGCCCGGATGACGAGGACTTCCATGCGACGCGTGCCCACGGAAATCGCCGACGTGATCCTTTTCGAACCGAAGGTTTTCTCCGACGACCGCGGGTTTTTTTTCGAAAGCTACAACCGAAAGACTTTCAGCGAGTTGGGCCTTGCCGTGGATTTCGTCCAAGACAACCATTCCCGGTCGCGCCGAGGGGTGTTGCGCGGGCTGCACTACCAGCTGGCCCCTCGGGCTCAGGGAAAACTCGTCCGCGTGGTCTTGGGCGAAATTTTCGACGTGGCCGTGGATCTTCGACGATCGTCGCCCTCCTTCGGCCGGTGGGTGGGCGTTTATCTTTCGGCGGAAAACAAAAAGCAGCTCTACGTCCCCGAAGGCTTTGCCCACGGTTTTCTTGCGCTTTCACCCTGGGCGGAGGTCTGTTACAAAACGACGGATTATTATTCGCCCGAGCACGAACGGTGCCTCCTGTGGAACGATCCCACCCTGAACATCACCTGGCCTTTGGCCGACGGGGAAACACCGGTGCTGTCCCCCAAAGACGCGCAGGGGGTCGTATTAACCCAGGCGGATCTTTTCGCGTGAGGGCATAACTGGTGACAACGGGCCGGCAGGGCTTTCGGGGTTTGGGAAAAGAGCGATGAAAACCGTTGTGGTGACCGGCATCTTGGGCCAGCTGGGATGGGAAATGGAACGCTTCGCGCCTCCGTGGGCGCGCCTTGTGGGGGCGGACCTTCCCGATACGGACATTGCCCGGCCCGACCATGTGGAACGGCTCTTTTCGAAAAACCGGCCGGACGTGCTCGTCAACGCCGCCGCCTACACCGCCGTGGACCGTGCGGAACAGGAACCCCATGCGGCTTACCGGATCAATCGGGACGCCGTGCGGCTGCTCGCCCAAACGTGCGCCCGGTTCGGGACCCACCTCGTGCATCTTTCCACCGATTTCGTCTTCGACGGCACCTTGTCCCGCCCTTACCGGCCGGACGATGCGCCGAACCCCATCGGCGTCTATGGTGCCAGCAAGAGGGCGGGGGAAGAGGCGGTTTTGGAAATCCTGGGAGACAAAGGGACCATTGTCCGAACCGCCTGGCTCTATTCGAGCCATGGGGCCAACTTCGTCAAAACCATGCTGCGACTCTACCAAGAGCGCGATGAAGTGCGGGTGGTATCCGACCAGGTGGGGACCCCGACGTGGGCGGCCAATCTGGCGGATTTTCTCTGGGATCTCGTGGGACGGGAAACCGTGCCGGCGGGGATCTTTCATTTCACCGACGCCGGCGTGGCGTCCTGGTACGATTTCGCCGTGGCCGTGGAAGAAGAGACTCGGCATCGCCGCACGCAACCCGTGATCATCCGTCCCATCCGCACGGAAGAATATCCAACGCCGGCCCGGCGCCCGCCATACAGCGTCTTGGACAAGCACTCCGCCTGGGCCCTGTGGGGCCGCCGCCCCGACCATTGGCGGGATGCCCTGCGCCGCATGCTCCGGGAATTGGAAAAAACGTAAAAGACGCCTCCGGTTGCGGGCCCCCGAGAGTCAAAGAGATCATCCCGATCGACCTGCGAGCGTATTCCCGATTTTTGTTGGGGTTCGCTGCGCTCACCCCAACCGACACTCGCTGGCCGACATCCTTGAGAAAAGTCGTAGGTTGGGGTTCGCTGCGCTCACCCCAACCTACACTCGCCGGCCGGCATCCTTGAGAAAAGTCGTAGGTTGGGGTGAGCAAAGCGAACCCCAACTCAGATCTGGATCCGGCGAGACAACGAACCATGTAAGTCCTGCCCTTCCAGGTTCCGAGCGCGACGTGCACACAAACCCCCCATCGCGCAGGGCGAGACAACGAAGCACGAAAGTCTTCCGGTTACGGTGTGTTGCAGAGACTGTCCTATCAAGCCGAAGGGAGCGGTTCGGCGCCCCGTTGGAAGAAAAGATCCCGATACCGGGCGGCTCGAACGTCGAACAACCGAGGCAGGGTTTTGCCGTCGATGGAGCGGACGGGCATGATTCCGACGAGGGCGTTGGTGATCCACACGGCGGAAAAGGCCCCCAGCCGCTCTTCCGTAATCTCGGCTTCGTCGACCGTCCAGCCGTCCTCGCGGAAGAGCTCCACGACGCGCCTCTCGGCGGTCCCTCTCAGCCGGTGAGGGCTTGCGGAAACCGTGCACCGCCCTTCTTGGAGAAACAGCAAAGATCCCGTCGCCGTTTCGGCGGCATGGCCGAAGGAATCGTAGAGCAGCGCTTCGTCGAAGCCCGCATCGGCGGCATCCTGTCGGGCCCACAGGTAAAAGAGGTAGTTCAGCGTTTTCATGGCGGCAAGAGGCGGCGTGCACCCGTTTCGAAACGTGCGAAGGGTCCACCCCCGGCCGTAGGCTTCCGGAGACGGCGGAGTGTAAGGGTCCGCCAAAACGCACACCGTTGGAATCCGTGGCGAAGGAAGCCCAACCCCGGGAGCCTCACCTCGACTGAGGACGATCTTGACGCGGGCGGGCCCCCTTTCAAGGCCGTTGGCGTGGAGGAGCTGCGAAATGCGCCGGGACCATACGGTCGGCGCGTTGAGATCGAAAACCGGTGGGCCTGCGTCGGCGGGCGGCACCAGCCGTAGGCGGCCGGCGCCTTCCAGGAGGCGTTCCAGGTGATCGGCCACGTAAAGAACTCGGCCGTCATCGGCCCGAAGGGTTTCAAACAGGCCGTCTCCAAAGAGAAAACCCCGGTCGAATGGAGACACCCGCACCGCCTCTTCCGGAACAAGGTTCCCGTTCCACCACACGAAGCGTTTCCTCTGCGTCGTCGGCTCGGCACTCGTCATGGGGATGAGGCCTCATCTTCAGCCATAACGCGAAAGAGCGTTCGGCCCTTGTGGAGCGTTTCTTCGTATTCGGCCGCTTCGTCCGAGTCGTACACGACGCCGCCTCCCACAGAAAAATGCAGCCGTCCGTCCTTGAGGACAGCCGTGCGGATGGCGATGTTCATGTCCATGTTCCCGTGCCAGCCCACGTACCCGATGGATCCCGTATAGACGTGACGGACGTGCCGTTCCAGCTCATCGATGATTTCCATGGCCCGAATTTTGGGGCATCCCGTAATGGAACCGCCCGGAAAGGTCGCCTTGAAAATGTCCCCGGCGGACACCTCCGGGCGCAGCTTTCCGGAAATCACGGACACCAGATGCCAGACGTTCTCATAGGCTTCAAGCCGCTTGTGCTCTTCAACCACAATGGAGCGCGGCTCGCACACACGGCCCAGGTCGTTGCGCAAAAGGTCCACGATCATGGAAAGTTCGGCATCGTCCTTGGGATTGGCCCTTAAGTCCTCCTTGAAGCGCAGGTCCTCTTCGGGTGTGGCGCCTCGGGGACGGGTGCCCTTGATGGGCCGCGTCTCGATGCGTTCCCCTCGGCGGCACAGGAATCGTTCCATGGACGTACACAGAATGCGATGATCGCCCAGGTGAAGGTAGGCATAGAAAGGGGCGGGGTTTCGCCGAAAGAGGCGCGTCCACAATCGCCACGGATCGCCGAGAAAGGGAGTGGAAAACCGCTGGGAAAGATTCACTTGGTAGACGTCCCCGTTTCGGATGTAGCGGCGGATTCGCGCCACCGCATCGATGTATGCCTCACGCGAAAAGTCGCTCACGAGCCGGGCGGCCCTCGGCGGGGAAGGGTCCTCCCGGTGGGTGTCTCCGTGCGGGGCGAAAGCCAAGGGCTTCAATCGATCCGTTTCCAGAGCCAGGTGAACGGTCCGACCGGTTTGGCGGTCGAAAACCAAGAAATTTCCCGGAAGAAAGAACAGGCAGTCCGGCACATCCAGATCGTCTTCGGTGGTTTGGGGGAGTTCTTCCAGCACGTTTTTCAATTCATAGGCGAGGTAGCCGACGAGGCCGCCTGAGAAAGGTTTCGCCATGAGGGGAAAGGTCGGGCGGGTGGCTTCCACGAGGCTGTCCAGGGCGTCCAAGGGATGGCAACGGGAAGCCCAGAAGCCTTCGGCCGTGGAAAGCGTCAGTTGATGGCCTTTGGCGCGAAAGACGACGAGCGGGTTCCAAAAGGCCATGGAATAACGAGCGCAATCCAGGGCTCCCCCGCTGAGAAAGACCGCGCTATAGGGTCGTTCCGCCACGGGAGCCACCCTTCCCAGGAACGAATCATCGGTTTCCCGGGACCACACGTCCCGCGCCTGCACGCCCCGAACCGCTCCTCGAACCAGCTCCCGGATTTCCATCACCCCGATTCCCATGCCTCCTTCCGCACCGACACCGTCCCCCATGCTCCCCCTTCCGCGCACACCGTGTCCCCACCGGCGACTTATCTGGAAGTGGAGGTCAAGCTCTCAGAGAGACTTTGAGGTTCATCCTTCTTGACTGAAACCAAAGGGAATCCTCCTTCCTGTCCCTTCTGAGCTTTCTTCCAGCGGGGAAAGCGGCTTTCCCCCTCTTTTTGCGAAGGAACGGCCTTCTGAAAATCCTTTCGGGATGCCAAAAAACGCGCGGCGATTTCCAAGCCGTACTGGGATAGGAAGGATTCGGGGTGGAACTGAACCCCCCACACGGGAAGGCTCTTATGTTCCAAGGCCATGAGCACGCCGTCGTCGGCCCAGGCCGTCTCCCGAAGATCGGGCGACGTGACTCGGCACTGCAGGGAATGATAGCGCGCAACACGAAAAGGCGATGGAAGCCCGGAAAAGAGCCCCTCGCCCCTATGATGGACCAAAGAGGTTTTGCCGTGCACCGGCACAGGGGCCCGTTCCGTGCAGCCGCCGTAGACTTCGTTGATCACCTGCATGCCCAAACACACGCCCAAGATGGGCACTGCGCCGGCATAACGGCGGACCACGTCCTTGCTGATTCCCGAGTGGGCCGGAGACTTGGGCCCCGGACTGATGACGATCCAGTGGGGCTCCAGGGTCGATACGGCCTCCGCGGAAATCTTGTCGTGCCGAAACACCAGCACGTCCAGGTCGAATTCGCAAAAAAGCTGGTAGAGGTTGAACGTGAAGGAGTCGTAGTTGTCGATCAGCACAAGGCGCATCGCCGTTCCCCAAAAAGAAAAGCCACCCCGCCCTGAGGCTGGGTGGCTTTCGCCTGGCATACCTCGCGCCTTTTATGCCTTTTTCGGGCCGTCCCGTCAATGGGGATGGTAGCGTTTCGCACGGTGAATCTATGCTGCGGCCGTTCGTGAATGAGGATCGAAGGAGAATCCGAACCGCCTACGGCCCCGAAAACATGACTGGGCTCAGAAGATTCGCCATCGGGCCTGCTCACATCAAAAGGGGTATCCAATGGTGCCTTAAAAAATGCGCAGGCTCGCGTTCAAGGTCCGTTCGGTTGTTGCGCCTCGTGGGGATGCCGCGTGACGGAATCCCGCGGCCCTTCGGGGCTTTTTGGGAAATAAGGAGGCGGCCGGCGACCCGGGGCGATGCCCCGAGCTATCTTGCTGTGCCCCCATTCCGGGGCGATGGGGGATGACCGCCCCGGCCGCTGCCTCCATGGCCCCAAAGGGGCGTTAAACACCCCCGTAACGTTTCGGCACCCCGTCATGGGAAAGCCTGGACGAGGCAGTCCATGCGGTCTCCCGTGCGAAGGAGTTCCACCCTTTGGAAACCGGCTTCCAAGAGGGCCGCTTTGGTTTCTTCAAACGTGTAGGTGTCGCCGCCTTCCGTGTTCACGAGCATGTTGATGGCGAAAAGCGCGCCCGCAGCGGGCCGCGTCCGGTCGGGTTCCATGATGTGGTCCCGGATGAGGAGGCATCCTCCGGGTTCCAGAACCTCCCGGATTTTGCGATACAGGGCCACGTTTTCTTCCGGGCTGTTTTGGTGGATGATGGCCGAAAGGAGCGCCAGGTCGCACCCGGAAGGCAGCGGGTCTGAATAAAAATCGCCGGCAACGAGGCGCACGCGGGAAAGAAGCCCATGCGCGCCGAGGCGTTTCCGGGCCATGGGAAGCACATCGGGAAGATCGAACAGCACGGCCTCAAGAGACGGCTTCCTTTGGAGAAAGGCGATGGTGTAGGTCCCAGAGGCCCCGCCGATGTCCAAAAGTCGCTTGTACGGTGATAGATCTACGGAAGCGGCGATCTCCCGCGCGAGCTTCCGCCCCACCACGTGCATGGCGCCGATGAAGGCTTCCAGGGCATCGGATCCCGAGTGCACGATGGACCGGCGGTGGGGATTGCGCCCCGAGCGCACCGTGTCCGTCAGGTGATGCCAGTTGTGCCAGATGTGAGCCATGTACAGCACCATGGGAAGGACGGATTCGGGATGCTTGGCGGAAAAAGGAGCGCCTTTTTCCGTCAGCCGATAGATGCCCGCCGTCTTTTCCACATGGCCAAAGGTGACCAAACAGTCCAAAAGGCGCGTGAGGGCCCGAAGGTCGCACCCCGTTTTTCGGGCCAAGGCCTCGGCCGACGACGGGGCGTCGTCCAAAAGGGTAAAGACGTCCAACTGGGCGGCACTCAGAAGGATGCGGCTCTTCATGAAGCCGCGCACGTCCTCCAGCGGATCCTCGTGCTGAAACGCCATGGGAACCCTCCCGGTGAATGTCGTTCAAAAATGCACAAAATAACCTGAATGCCTTGACCAGGCCGGCGGAGGCCGTTACATTTCGGCCCATCGGAACCGGAAAGGGGACGGCCGGCGGGCACGAAAGTAACAGGATTTCGTGGGTGCTGTCAATCATTCAAAACCGCGCACGGAACCGCGAAGGCACACGGACGAGGCGACAAGCACGGGAAGGCGAAAACGGCGGGAGATGGGGCATGCAGGCTTGGTATGCGTTTTTGACAGGACCGGCGTTGTGGGTCACTTTCACCATTTTCCTTGGCGGCCTGGGCATCCGCCTGGCGTTCCTCTACGGGCTCAGCCGCGAACGGGACCGGGTCTTTTACAACCACATGGACTGGAAATGGGGCCTCAAGTCCATCTTCCATTGGCTCATCCCCTGGGGCAGCGCCTCCATGCGTTTGCAGCCCGTCTTCAGTTTCGTGTTTATCGTGTTTCATGTGGGCGTGTTGGCCGTACCCCTTTTCCTTTCGGCGCACAACATCTTGTGGGATCGGGCTTTCGGGGTGAGCCTGTGGTCCATGAGCGACGCTTGGGCGGACGGTCTGACGATGGCGGTTTTGGCCTGCGGGGTTTTTCTTTTCGTGCGCCGCCTGGTGCGCCCCGAAGTTCGGATCCTCACCACGGCCTGGGACTACACCCTCCTGGGGCTCACCCTCGCCCCCTTTGTCACAGGCTTTCTCGCCTACCACCAGTGGGGCCCTTACGAATGGCTCATGGTGCTTCACGTCCTTTCGGCGGAAATTCTCCTCATCCTGATCCCCTTCACCAAGCTGGGGCACATGGTGCTCTTTTTCTTCACCCGAGCCTTCATCGGGTTTGAAATGGGCGGGCGCCGGGGCGCTCGAGCCTGGTAGAAGGGCCGTGGCGACGATGGAAGTCGAACCTTGAATGAACGGAGCGGCGACAGTGCACGGGAAGGAAAGCGACACGCGGCCGGTGGATGTCAAAAAGATTCGGGAATTGTTGGATGCCAACAACGGAGCCCGCATCCGAACATGGCTCAGCCTGTGTTCCCGCTGTGGGTTGTGTGCGGAAAGCTGTTTTTTCTATCTCGCCCATGACCGCAACCCCAAGCTCAGCCCCGCCTACAAGTTCAAGGCGACCTTGGGGGAGCTTTACCGGCGAAAGGGGCGGGTGGACCGGGAGTTCTTGTACCGGTGCGCGGACATCGTCTGGGGCGAGTGCACCACGTGCAAGCGCTGTTCCATGTACTGCCCCTTCGGCATCGATGTGGCCACGCTCATCGCCACCACCCGGACCATCCTCTATTCCCAAGGCATCACGCCCGAGGGTCTGGCTCGGGCCGTGGTCAACTACCGGGAAACGGGAAACCAGATGGGCATGAGTTCCGAGGATTTTGTGGACACGTGCGAGTGGATGGCCGAAGAAAGCCAAGACGAAATCAAGGGGGTGACCATCCCCATCGATAAAGCCGGAGCCAAGTACATGTACACGGTCAATCCTCGGGAACCCATGTTCTATCCCCAGGATCTGGCCATGGCCGCCAAGATTCTCACCGTGGCCGAAGAGGACTGGACCATGCCGTCCACGGGGTGGGACTGCACGAATCTGCCCATGTTCGCCGG
This sequence comes from Desulfosoma sp., assembly GCA_037481835.1. Classification (GTDB taxonomy): domain Bacteria; phylum Desulfobacterota; class Syntrophobacteria; order Syntrophobacterales; family DSM-9756; genus Desulfosoma. The sequence continues at coordinate 198,838 of JBBFKW010000003.1, forward strand.
CGACCGGGCTCTGGCCGGCCAAGTGGTTCGAAACATGTACGAAAAGGCGGTGGCCCTGGGCGTGCAGGCGATCCTCATCACCGAATGCGGCCATGCCTACCGCTCGGCCCTGTTTGAAGGGCCCTATCTGGCGGGCTACCCGGACGGCAAGCCCCCGGTGCCCATCGTCCATTCGGTGCAGCTGTTCTACGAATACCTCCGGGACGGCCGCATCCGGATCGACCCGGCCAAGAAGCTCAAGGAGCCGGTCACGTACCAGGATCCGTGCAACGTGTCGCGAAACGGCGGCCTGTGGGAAGAAGGCCGCAAGCTCGTGCAGTTTCTGGCGGAGGATTTTCGGGACATGAACCCCAACCGGGAGCACAACCATTGTTGTGGAGGCGGGGGCGGCTACATTCCCATGGGGCCGGAATACAAGGCCAGGCGCATGGCGTCGGGACGCGTCAAGGCGGAACAGATCCGCGCCACGGGGGCCAAGATCGTCATCGCGCCGTGCCATAACTGCTTCGATCAGCTGAGCGACCTCAACAAGGAATACCAACTGGGTGTGAAGGTGATGTCGCTCAAGGAAATCCTGTGCGAAATCATGATCGTGCCCGAAAAATTCCAGCCGCAGGAAGCCGAAAGGGAGGAGTCGGACTAGGGCGTTTGGCCGACAGGGGCCTTTTGATTTTCAGGCAAGAAGGCCGAGGGAGGGGGGCATATGTACCAGAAGATTTTGTTTTGCGCGGACCTTTACGCCAGTTCCGACTACGCCTTTGCGGCGGCTTTGGATCTCGCCGAACGGTCCGGAGCGGAACTGATCATCCTGCACGTGTTGGAGTCACGCCATCGATATTCGGGGCATGTGATCACCGAAGACGGAGAGACGTGGGCTGGCCCGGAAGTTTTTGAAAAGCTCAAGAAAAAACTGCGGGAATATTACCTTATCCGCATCGAACGGGAAGACCCGCAAAACGTGCGGGTGGAGGTCCGGGCCGGGATCCCGTGGGTGGAAATCTGCCGCTTCGCCCGGAAGGAAAAAGTTGACCTGATCGTCATGGGCCCTTACACGATCCACGATCCCAAGGCGCCTCTGGATCTGGAAAAGCCCCATTTGGGGCAAAACGCCCAGGAAGTGTCCTTGCGGGCGCCCTGTCAGGTCTCCATCGTCACGTCTCCCAAGCAGAGGTTGGCGCTGGAAAAGGCTGGAGAATTTCCTCGGGAAAAGAAACGAAAGCGCACACAGGAATAGTTTAACCCGTCCGACGGCAGGAGGGAGCATGAAGCGCACACTGTTCGGTGCCATCGGCTGCGCCGTGATGGCCTTATGGGTATTATCGGCCTGGTCCCAAGACGAAGTCATGCAGCTCAAAGGCGATGGGACCAAACCCTTGGAACGCCCCGCGGTCACTTTTCCCCATGAAAAGCATGCGGATCTCATGGAATGTTCCCGTTGCCACCACGACTACGACGCCTACGGAGTGAATAAAGGAAGTGAAGGCCGGCGCTGCACCGAATGCCATGGAAAAGGCTCCGCCAATCCCATCCCGCTCCAGCGGGCCTACCATGAGCAGTGCATGTCCTGCCACGAACGTTTGAACGCACGGCAAGGCATGGCTCTTCCCGTCCTATGCGGCCAATGCCATGTGCGCTGACCCCTCGACCTTGAAAAGGTCCTTGCCCCGGGACTGCTAACGCCCGGCCTGCGAGTTTCGTTGAAGCGCGCCCGCCGGCATAGAAAACGCGCCTTTTCGCCCCTACGCGTCAGGCGGCGCTGCGTGTCCGTTTTTGTCGCACCCCAATCGAAGCGGCCTGCATGGCGGGCAGGGCCGCTCTTGCAGGCATGCACCGGCGGAATGGCCGCTCTTGCACGCAAAGCGATTGTCCTTGACATTTCCAAGCGCAAAAAGCACTAGGGAGGGGTTTTAACCGGAAGCGCCTGAGGTGTGTTTGGTGGGAAGACGTTTATAAGTGGGAGGAGGACATCGAGGCATGGAACGAACTCTGTCGATCATCAAACCGGATGCCGTGCAAAGAGGCCTTGTGGGACACATCGTGCAGCGCTTCGAAAGCGCCGGCATCCGCATTGTGGGTATGAAACGGCTGTCCTTGACCAAAAAGGAAGCGGAAGCCTTTTATGCCGTGCATCGGGAGCGGCCCTTTTTCGACAGCCTGACGTCTTATATGTCTTCGGGGCCCGTGGTGGTCATGGTTTTGGAGGGCCCCGACGTCATCCAACGCAACCGGGACCTCATGGGCGCCACCAATCCGGCTCAGGCCGCCCCGGGAACCATCCGCAAAGACTACGGCCTGGATGTGGAAAAAAACGCCGTCCACGGCTCCGATGCGCCGGAGACGGCGGCCAAAGAAATCGCCTTCTTTTTCAGCGAACTGGAGCTCATGCGCTGAGGACGACAAGCCGGGAGGTTCGGCATGAACGGGCGGATTGTCTTGACGGCGGCCTTGTGCCTTGTGGTGTTTTCATGTTCGGGGGTTGCCACCAAGCAAACCCAGGAACCGGCGGCACACTATGGGGTGAAACCCGTCACGGAAACCGTGAGGTCGGAGTCGCTCCTCCCCATGGCACCGTACGTCACGCCGCCCCAGAAGCTGGACCTGTGCGGCGAGCCCGTTCCCCTGCACATCCGGGATGTGCTGGAGCGGTTCGATCGGGAATTCACCATCGTCGTCTATTCCCATGCCCAGGTCTATCTCTGGCTGAAGCGGGCGGAACGGTTCTTTCCGTGGTTTGAAGAGGAATTGCGCCGACGCGGCCTCCCGGAAGACCTCAAGTACGTGGCTGTGGCCGAAAGCGATTTGCAGCACGGGGCCGTGTCTTCGGCGGGAGCGGCCGGAATGTGGCAGTTCATCCCGTCCACGGGAAGCCGTTACGGGCTGGACCAGGGACCCCAGGTGGATCAGCGCTACGACTTCGAAATGGCGACGGACAGCGCCCTTCGCTACCTCACCGATCTCTACCGGCGGTTCAACAACTGGACCTTGGCCATCGCCGCATACAATTGCGGCGAAAAGCGCGTTTCCGACGAAATGGCGTTCCAGCGGGTGTCCGACTACTACCAGCTGAAGCTCCCCTTGGAGACGGAACGCTACATTTTCCGCATTTTGGCCATCAAGACGGTTTTGTCCGATCCGCAAAGATACGGATACATGCTCCCGCCCGGAGCGGGTTACCCGCCGGAACGGTTCGATACCGTGACGGTGACCCTGCGGTCCACGGTGCCCATCGTCGCGCTCGCCCAAAGGGCGGGCATCACCTACCGGGAATTCAAGAGGCTGAACCCTGCTTTCACCACCACCACGCTGCCTCCGGGGACGCATCGCATTCGGGTGCCCGAAGGGTGCGGCACGGCCTTGCAACAGGGGCTGGAAGATTTCCTGGCCGCGTACCGGGCTCCGGAAGCGCCGCCGGTGTCGGGGGCCTTGCGAGAGCCGGAAAAACCGCGCGCGCCGCAAGCCGTCATCCACACGGTGCTCCCCAAGGAAACGCTCAGTGCCATTGCGGCCAAGTACAACGTGTCCGTTTCGGACATCCAACGTTGGAACGGCCTGAAGAGCGCGACAGTGAAGGCCGGGCAGAAATTGCGCATCGAACGCTGAACCTCCCGGGCCTGGTCCTTGACAGGGTCGAAACAACACCATTACGATGGCCGGGTGAAGCGCTTGATGCGCTCGAGGTCCGTTGAGGTTCCGGCGATGGGACAATCGGTGATCGAACAAGCCGCGGCGCGCCTTCGGCACAGTTCGTGGTCCGTGGCGCTCACGGGGGCGGGGATATCCGTGGAAAGCGGGATTCCGGATTTTCGGAGCCCTGGGGGGTTGTGGTCCAAGTACGATCCCCTGGAGTACGGAGACATCCGTTCTTTCCGCATGAATCCCGGCAAGGTCTGGCGCATGCTCGTGGACATGGACCGGATGCTGAACGACGCCCGGCCGAACCCGGCCCATTACGCCCTGGCGTGCCTGGAAAGGGAAGGGCTTCTCAAGGGCGTCATCACCCAAAACGTGGACAGCCTCCACCAGCGCGCCGGCAGCCGCACGGTGGTGGAATTCCACGGCCATGGGCGGACGGCCCGCTGCGACCACTGCGGCCGGGAGGTCCCGCGCGAAGCCCTGAAGCTTCAGGATTTGCCGCCCCGATGCGGTTGCGGCGGGCCCATGCGGCCCAATTTTGTTTTTTTCGGGGAAGGCATCCCGCGCTCAGCCTACCTCCAGGCGGCCCACATGGTGGAACGCTGTGATCTCCTCCTGGTCGTGGGCACCTCCGCCACCGTCGCTCCGGCCTCCCATCTGCCGCTCATGGCCAAGAGCCGCGGGGCATTCATCATCGAAGTGAACCCCAACGAAACGGAACTGACGGCGGCCCACACCGATCTTTATCTTGCCTTGCCGGCGGGACAGGCCCTGCCGGCCATCGTGTCGGCCTTGGGCCTTGCCCTTCATGCCGAAGGAAAGTGAGTGCCATGGTTTCGGTTGTGTTGAGCGTCCTTTGCCTTGTGCGTGTTTCCCAAGCCTTGGCGGCCCCGGACGGCGGGGCCGCCAACGGCGTGACGGACATGATCTGGAACGCCGGCCCCATGGTCAAGCTGGTGCTGTTGCTTCTTGTGGGCTTGTCTTTGGCCTGCTGGGGCGTGGTGCTGGTAAAATTCAAGCTCTTTCGCCGGGCCGAAAGGCAGTCCGAGGACTTCTACGAAATGTACCGGCAGAAGAAGAACTTCGGACTCCTCTATCGCGAAAGCCAGTTGCTTGCCGAAAGTTATCTGGCCCAGGTGTTTCGGGCCGGATACGCGGAATGGGGACGGCTGAGCAAGACCTTGGAAACCGTGAGCGTGGCGGAGATGCCGTTGAACGGGGCCGATGAGGCCCTGAGCACGGTGGAAAGGGCCATGGAAGGGGCCATACTGCTGGAGACGCGCCGCCTGGAGCGGTTTCTTCCCCTTTTGGCCACCACGGGCAACACGGCCCCCTTTATCGGGCTGTTCGGCACCGTGTGGGGCATCATGACCTCTTTCCATCACATTGGACTGAAAGGGGCGGCCAACCTGGCCGTGGTGGCTCCGGGCATTTCCGAAGCCTTGGTGGCCACGGCCATCGGGTTGTTCGCGGCCATTCCCGCGGTCATTTTCTTCAATTATTTCATGAACCGGATCCAGGCCATCCAGGGGCGCATGCATTATTTCGCCGGCGACTTCTACACGGTCCTCAAACGGGAATGGCTCCGCCGTTCCGCGGCGTCCACGAAAAACGGCGCGACGGATACTCCCGCCGTGGTGCGCACGACGGGGTGAGAGGGAAGCCATGAAGACCAACGGGACCTCTCGGCAGTTGATGTCGGACATCAATGTCACGCCGTTTGTGGACGTCATGTTGGTGCTTCTCATCATCTTCATGGTCACGGCGCCCATGATGATGCAGGGCATCGACGTGGATTTGCCCAATGCGGAAGCCCCCGCCATCCCGTCGGAAGAGGAAAGGCTGGTGGTGACCGTGGATGCGCAGCGAAAAGTCTACATCAATGAATATCCGGTGGATATGGAAACGCTGGGGCCCAAGCTGAGCGCCATTTATCGGAACAAAGGCTCCAAGCAAGGGGTGTTCCTCAGGGCCGATGCGTCCCTGCCCTATGGCTTTGTCATGGAAGTCATGGGCACCATTCGTCAGTCGGGAATCGACCAGATCGGCATGGTGACCGAGTCGGTGCACAAGCCCGAGAAGCGCCAGAGTGGGTAAACGGCCATGACGGCTGCCGACGCCTTCGATCGGCTGCGCCTCCCGCGCCGGGACGTTCTTTTCGGCATGGCGGTTTCCGTGATCGTCCATGGGGCGACGATCTTCGCCGTCGTCTTTCTGCCCCACGTGCTTCCTAGAAAACCCGTGGAACTCCCGTACTATTCGGTGAAGTTGGTGACCGCAGGCGATTTGGGTCTGGATCTGGGATCGGGGGGCAAGGGGCCCAAGGCCCAGGTCAAGGCGCCGCAGGCGCCGGCGAGCGCGCCCAAGAGGGATTCGGCCACTTCGGTGCCGGTGGTTCCGGTCAAGCGCCTTGCCGACGGATTCAAGCTTGCCGACACCAAGGTGGAAAAACTGGACGCCGACGTAAAGCCCAACCTGGAACGGATCGAAAGACCGTCTCTCGAAAAGAGCGTGGAACAGCTGCTGCCGAAAGAAAAAGCCGAACGGCCCAAGCCGCCTCCCGTGCCCGCGCAGCCGTCGTCGGGGAGCGCCTCCGGCAAACCGGAATCGTCGCAAGCCGCTTCGGGGTCGGCGTCCTCGGCTAAGACGGCCCCGTCTGAAAGTTCGAGCCCGGCCGGATCGAAGGCCGCGGGATCGGGTCCGGGCGGATCCGGCGCGGCGGGAGCCGCTCGAGGAGCCTCAGGGCCGCCGGGGCCGGGCGGCACGGGTGAGGAACTGGCGCTGGCGCGACGCCTCTACTACACCGAGGTGTGGGCGGCCATCAAAAGGCAATGGGTGCTCCCCAAATCGCTCATCAACGTGCAGGGCTTGGAAGCCGTGGTGGTCATCGTGGTGCGGCGCGATGGCAAGATCGAAAGCATGCAGTTCGAAAAGCGATCGGGAAACCAACTGTTTGACGATTCGGTGCTTCGAGCGATCCAGAAAGCGGATCCCCTGCCGAAATTTCCAGACATTTACAGTCCGCCTCGGGACGAGATCGGCGTGCGGTTCCGGCCCGAGGACCTGGCGTGAGGCTCTCTTATGGGAAAAGGAACAGATGAAGCGGTGCGGCGTGCGGGCGCTATGAGGGCTTGTTGGAGGCTTTTCGTTTTCTTCTGGGGTGTGACGTGCCTCATGGCGCCTTCGACGGCATGGGGTGCGGAACGGGTCTATATCGACATTACCCAGCCCGGCTTCGTCAAGCTGCCCATTGCGGTCCCCGACTTCAAGATGCAAGGGGAGGACGCTGGGGCGGCCCGGCAGATGGCCGCCGTGATTCGAGACGACCTGGATCTTTCGGGCTATTTCAAGGTCTTGGATCCCGCCGGTTTTCTGGAATCCCCGAACCAGATGGGGGTTTTGCCCTCGGAGATCCGTTTCGAGAGCTGGAAGGCCGTAGGGGCGGAGTTCCTCGTGCGCGGTCAATATGAGGCCAGAGGGGGAGGGCTGAGCGCCGAGTTTCGACTTTTCGATGTCGTCTCCCAGAAAATGGTGGTAGGAAAAGCCTACGACGCGCGGGTTGCCGACGCTCGAGCGGTGGCCCACCGCATCGCCAATGAAATCATCGCGGCCTTGACCGGCGAGGCGGGGATCTTTGACACGCGGATTGCGTTCGTCCAGGCGGAGGGAGACGCCAAGGAAATCTACGTCATGGATCTGGACGGCCAGAACCTTACGGCGATCACGCGGGATCGAAGCACCGCCTTGTCTCCGGCGTGGAGTCCCGACGGGACGCAGCTGGCCTACGTGAGTTACGTGGAAGGGCAGCCGAAGATATTCATCGCCAACGTGCTGTCCGGAGCCCGGCGGGCCGTGGCGGGCTATTCGGGAATCAACATCACGCCGGCCTGGCACCCCGCGGGCGGACGCCTTGCCGTGACCCTGTCCAAGGACGGCAATCCGGACATTTTCTTGGTGGATTCCCAAGGATCGGTCCTCAAGACCTTGGTGTCCGGATGGAGCATTGAAGTATCCCCGGCGTGGTCTCCGGACGGGTCGAAAATCGCCTATGTTTCCAACGAGTCCGGAAGCCCGCAGATCTACGTTCTCAACCTCGCCGGGGGGAACAAGCTGCGCCTGACTTACGAAGGAAAATACAACACGTCCCCCGCGTGGTCCCCCAAAGGCGACTGGATCGCCTTTTCCAGCATGACCGGGGGGCGGCATAACATCTTCATCGTCCGCCCGGACGGCTCGGGCCTCAGGGCCCTGACCCACGGGGAGGGGGACAACGAGAGCCCCACATGGTCTCCGGACGGGAGGCTCGTCGCCTTCAGTTCCACGCGGGAGGGGGCGAGCGCCATTTGGGCGGCGGTGGTCAACGGAGAAGGAATTCGGCGGCTGACCCGCCTGGGAGGGGCTCAGAGTCAGCCCAGTTGGTCGCCGCGGTCGAACCGTTAAACGCATCATCACAAAACCAGGGAGGGTGGTATGATCCATCGTGTGACGGCGGCAGTGGTCTGGTGTTGCGTTCTTTTGACCCTCACAGCCATGGCGGGTTGTTCCAAGAAGGCCGTGCCGGGCCAGGCGGCCTACCCTTCGGCGGCAACCCCGGCGGGACCCGGTGCCGGCGGGCGATATACGCCCGGGGGCCCCATTGACGAAGCCACATGGCAGAAGCTGGGACTGCGCACGGAAGAAGAAAGGCAGCGATTCTTAAAGGAGATGGATCAATTCCAAAACGACGACATTTACTTTGAATTCGACGCCTATGTCCTTATGGACGAAGCCAAGGCGATCTTGGACAGAAAAGTGGACTTCCTGCGCCGATACCCCAAGGTGTCCGTCACCATCGAAGGGCACTGCGACGAGCGGGGGACCAATGATTACAACCTGGCCCTGGGAGAACGCAGGGCCAATGCCGCCTGGCAGTATCTTGTCAACTCGGGGATCGAACCGTCCCGACTGAACATGATCAGCTATGGCGAAGAACGTCCTGTCGCTTTGGGGCATGACGAAGCGTCGTGGGCCAAGAACCGACGGGCTCACTTCGTGGTTCAATTCTGAGGCAAAAGGAGCGGCCCATGGGCGGCGGGATGAAGCGGCCTGGGAACATCTGGATCCTCTTTGGGGTTTCGGTCCTCCTTTCGGGATGCGCCACCACGCAGCAAACCGATGTGCTCCAAAGCAATGTGGTCGGGCTCCAGCAGCAGGTCCAAGAGTTGGACGGTCGCATCCAGAAATTGGAGCAGGCGGTTTTCGGAGCCAAGGGCTCCACGGGAACCGCGGCGGGAGGCCTGGCGGCCCTGAACGCTCGGATGGACCAGATCCAAATGACGATGGCGCAGCTCAAAGGGCAGGTGGAAGAACTCCGCCATCTCCAGAGCCAACCGCCGCCCTCGGCAGCCGAACCGAAACCGGCTTCGGATCAACCCATCATCACCATCCCGGGGGCTCCCCCGCCTCAAGGGCCTGCGGCGGCCGCACCGACCCCGCCGACACAGTCGGCCCAATCCCCTGCAGCTTCACAGACGCCGCCGCCGGCCGCACCGGCTCCAAACCCCGAAAAGGACCTCTATAACACGGCCATGGGCCTCTACCAGAAAGGAGACCATGCCGGAGCGCTGCAGAAATTCAAAGAATTCCTCTCGCGCTATCCGACTTCGGAACTCACCGACAACGCCATCTTCTGGTCCGGGGAATGCCACTTCATGATGGGCAGCTACCAGGAAGCCATCAACAGCTACCAGGAGGTTCTGGACCGGTTCCCCAAAGGCAACAAAGCTCCCCACGCCCTGCTCAAACAAGGGGCCGCTTTCGAAAAACTGGGAGACCGCACGGCCGCCCGCATCCTCTACGAACGCGTCATCCAGCAGTACCCCAAAAGCCCTCAGGCGCAAGTGGCCAAGCAATGGCTTGAAAGGCTGAAATAGCAGGGTCATGCCTTGAACGATCGCCTTTGCCGTTTTCTTGCCGGCGTGGCCTTATCCCTTGCTTTCCTCGGCGTGCCGTCGACGCCCTTGGCGCAGACGGCCGCTCCCCCCGCGGTGCGATTCATCCGCTTTGTCGGCCTGAAGTCATTCGATGCCGGCCGTTTGGAAAAAATCATGGAAACCCAAGCGAAACGGTTTCGCTGGGGACGAAGCGCCCCGTTGGACGAAGCGGTCTTGCGCCAGGATCTGGAAAGGATCGAAAAGTTTTATAAAAGCCAGGGATTCTATGACGCCCGCGTTCTTTCCCACCGGTTGATCCCGCTGGGCGGTCGTGAAGTGATTGTGGAAATTACGCTGGACGAAGGCCGCCCCGTCCTCGTGGACCGAGTGGATCTCATGGTGGATGGGGCTGAGACCGGCCCGTGGCACGACGACCTTCTGGCCGTGATTCCCCTCAAGGAGGGGAGGCGGTTTACCACGCCGGATTTTGACGACACGGAAAAGGCGGTCCGGCGATTCTTGAGCCTGTGGGGCTATCCCCGGGCGGACGTGTGGACCGGCGGGATCATGGACAAGGACGCGAAAAAGGCGCACATTCAGGTCCAGGTCACCCTGGGACCCATGTGCACCTTCGGGCCGGTTCGCGTGGAAGGCAATCGCCGGGTGGATAAAAGCCTCATCCTGAGGGAACTCACCTTCCGCCCGGGGGATCGTTACCGGGCCAAGGCTCTGACCGATTCCCAAAAGCGCCTCATGGACCTCAAGCTCTTCACCTTCGTGGACATCCAGCCCCTGTTGGAAGAATCTTCCGAGACGGCCGTGCCCGTCTCCGTGGTCGTCAAGGAGGCCAAGAGCCAGACCGTGCGGCTGGGGGCGGGCTACGGCACGGAAGACCAGGTGCGCGGCCGGATCGGTTATGAATACCGAAACTTTCTAGGGGAAGGGCGCACCTTGGAGCTGGATGCCAAGGCGAGCTCTCTGGTTCGCTTTTTTGAAGGTCGGCTCGCCCAGCCCCATTTTCTCCTGGACCCGTTGCGGCTTACCGTTTCCGGCGGTGTCTCCCGGGAGATGCAGGAGAGTTACGAAAACGAACAGTACTATCTGCGGCCTATGGTGGCGTGGCAATTCACGGAGCACTGGCTGTTGAACGCCGGGCCCAACGTGGAAGCCAACCGCCTTGTGGACGTGGGTCTGTCTCCCAAGGCCATCCGGCCGAGCGACCAAAAAGGGGAGGAATATTACATTTCGTCCCTGGTCTTCGGAGCGACCTATCAGCGGGTGGATAACCTCTTGGACCCTCGCAAGGGGGTGCAATTCTTCCACCGGCTGGAATGGGGCGGAACGGCCACGGGATCCGAAGTCGCCTTCGTCAAGCTCGGCCTGGAAGGGCGTTCTTACCTCCCCGTGGATCCCTTGGGCGTCTTGGCTTTTCGGGCCAAGTGGGGGAGCATCGCCGAACTGGAAGACACCACCCGGATCCCCATTTTCAAAAGATACTTCAGTGGCGGCAGCACCAGCGTTCGGGGATACCCCTACCAGAAGCTGGGGCCTTTGGATGACGAAGGAAACCCCATGGGGGGGCTGACCCTTCTGGAACTGAGCAGCGAATGGCGTTTTCCCCTGAAGAGCTCCTGGGAAGGGGTGCTCTTTTTCGACACCGGCAACGTCTTCGAAAGCCGCTACGAATTGCTCTGGGACCAACTGCGCTCCACCGTCGGCGCAGGGCTCCGCTACAAGACCCCCGTGGGGCCCCTGCGCCTGGATGTGGGCTATCAGCTCAACCCACCCGATCAGGACTTCTTCAATCGCTACCAGATCCACCTCAGTATCGGCCAAGCTTTCTGAAATCTTGAGGCACGTCCTTCCATCCAAGGGATTCAAGGGATGAGGACGCCGGTGCCCTCGATGCGGTCGTTTTTGAGGTCCAAAAGGGCCTCGTTGGCGGCTTCCAGGGGATAGAGGCGCACGGTGGGGCGCACAGGCACGGCGGCAGCCGTCTCCAGAAGTTCCAGCGCGTCTTGACGGGTGTTGGCCGTCACGCTGTGCACGTTCTTTTCGTAGAACAGGTGTTTTTCGTAGTCCATGGCCGGAATGGCGCTCATGTAGATTCCGGCGAGGGCCAGGGTGCCGCCCTTTTCCAAGTGTTCCAAAGCGGCGGGGACAAGAGGCCCGGCGGGAGCGAACACGATGGCGTGATGGACTTTCACGGGAAGATCGGCTGGGGAGGAACCGGCCCATACGGCGCCCAGTTCCAGGGCGAGCTTTTGATGGCGGGCGGTGCGCGAGACGGCATAGACGTCATAGCCCCAAAAGCGGGCGATCTGGATGACGATATGGGCGGAAGAGCCGAAACCGTAAAGGGCAAGAGTGCGCCGATGCGCTGTCGCTTCAGCCGATAAGGGGCCGCACAGGGCTCTCTTGAGGCTGCGATAGCCGATGATTCCGGCGCACAGAAGTGGGGTGGCTTCGGCGTCGGAAAGGGTCTCCGGGATGGGATAGGCGAAGTCCTCACGGACGACGGCGTGGGTGGCGTAGCCTCCGGGAGCGTGGTAGCCGGTAAAGAGCGCCTTTTCGCAGAGATTTTCACGCCCTTCCCGACAATGCTCACACGTGCCGCACGTGTGCCGAAGCCAGGCGATCCCGACGCGGTCTCCTTCCCGGAACCGGGTCGTTCCTGGCCCTTTCTTGTCCACGCGTCCCACGATCTGGTGGCCGGGAATGACGGCCCGGCCCAAGGGGGGCAGTTCTCCTTCCACCACATGGAGGTCGGTGCGGCACACACCGCAGGCCCCGACCCGCACGCGGATTTCCCCGGAAGCGGGCTCGGGATCGGGAAGTTCTTCGAACCGGAGCGGTCTTTGTTCCACTGGCGCGCATCGGTCGAGCACCATGGCTTTCATGGCGAATCCTCCCTGGCACAAAGTCACGAAAGGTGAACATGAGTTGATTTGACGGGCCGAGTGGTTGATAATCGCTTCATGGCGAAAAACGAGACGACGCAACCCATCGGGGGATGATCGAACCGTGGGATCCTTGAAAGGTCAAGAGAAAACGCCACCCGTGCGGAAGAAAAAGAACGATGCAGCGGGTTCGGGAATTTTCCCCGGCATCGTCAAAGGGGTTGCGGCTCTCGGCGCCGTCGGGATCGCCGTGCCTCTTCTTCTGGTCCTGCTCATCCATACCCCGTGGGCTCAAAAGCGACTTATGCAGGCCGCGGCGGCGCGCATCGAGGAGGAAACGGGAATCCGCGTGGGAATGAGCGGATTTCGGTGGCATCCTTTCCGAAGCCTCCGCGTGGACGACCCGTCCGCGGAAGCGGGCGGCCGCCCCCTGTTTTCCGCGGCTTCGCTCCGCCTGGACTACACCCTCACTTGGAGTCGGCCGTACGTGGACATCCGCGAAGTGGTGCTCACCGAGCCCGTCTTGCGCCTCCAAAAGGGAGCTGACGGGTCGTGGCGTCTTCCCATACCCGCGGAAAACGGCCGGCACAAGGATGCCGACGGCGCTCCGTTATGGGGGAAGCTCCCTCCTGTGAGTTTCACCGTCGTTTCCGGGCGCATCCAGGGCTTCGAAGGCGAGCGCTGTGTCATGGATGTGGCCGAAATGAACGGCCGTGTGAGCCTTCGGGGCCGACTGGACGACGGCCGTTCGAGTGTGGAGATTTCTCTCGACCCCTGGCGGATGGAAATTCAGGTGCCGGTTCGGGATACAGTGCGCTTGAGCGCACAGGCTTTTTACGGGGACGGGACGCTCCGCCTGGAAAATGTTACCGCCACCGTCAACGAAACGTCACATCTCACGGCATCCGGAACGTGGTATGACCTTCCGAAAGGGGCTCTGTCGATCCAGCTTCGCGCGGAACCATGGCGTTTTTCCATGAAAGGAGGCGGCGACGAAGGAAGCCCGATCGAGGCGGAAACTCTCCAAGGGACGATTCAGGTGGAAGGTACCCTGAAAGAGCTTCGGTGCCGCTACGATCTCCAAAGTTCCAGAGGGCATCTTTCGGGAACCGGCGCGTGGGCGAAAGCCGAAGACGCGTTACGGTTAAGCGCCGACATTTCGCTGCACTCGGTTCTCCTTCCCTGGGGGGTTAAGGGCCCGACGACGGTTTCGGGAACGGCCCGATTGACGGCGGAATGGCAAAAGAACGCCGAACCCAAGCTGAGCCTTTCGGCTGCGATGAAGGAGTGCACCAGCGGATCGCTCGCCCTGCGGGACGTCACGGTGGAGGCGACCTACGACGATGGGGTGTGCGCCGTGCGGAAAGCTTCAGCCCGCGTGGGGGATTCGGGAATTGTGGAAACATCGGGGACCGCCGTCTTGAAAAAGAAGAAGGGGTCCGGGGAGACGGCCGGGCTGACGCTGGATTTGACCGTTGAAGCCGATCGGCTGCCTTTGACGGTTTTCCAGGACTTTTGGCCCCAGCGGCCCATGGCGGGTGTGCTTTCGGGGAGAGGCACCGTGCAGGGATCCTGGCCTTATTTGACTTGGACAGGCCGTCTCGCAGGGACGGATGTGGCCCTTTCTCCCTTTCGGGCGAAGAAGATCGCGGTGGACGGCGTTTCCAGCCTCGCAGGACTTCGCGGATCCCGAAAGGTGGCCGTGGAAGTGCTTTCTTTCGCCTATGGCGATCGCTTCGGCGAAGCCTTGTCCGTCACCTTCCGGCAGGATCCCGCGGGGGATTCGGTTTCCTTCGAAGCGGAAGGACGGCGCTTTTTCGGGCTTGACCGCATGATCGTGAAAGGGACCGTGACCTCGCTTTTCGATTTTCCCAAGATCCTTCGGGTGGACAAGGCGGACGTTGGGGCGGCGGGAGAAACCTTTCAAGTTCAAGGGGAAATCCGCTATCGCCAAGACGCTGTGGAACTGCGCTCCCTTCGCGTAAGCCACGGGAACGAACAGGCCGTCGTTCAAGGAACCATCGGCAAACCCGCCCCCATGGATCTTTCCGTGCAACTGAGCGCGGTGGATGTGGGGCGCTGGCTTTCCAAGTTCTCTTCGGGGGGGATCCTCAAACCCCAACCGATCCCTGAGGCCCTTGGGAAAACGGGACAGGGGCAGGGAGAGCCGCAGACGACGCTCGCCGGTGTGCAGGGGTTTTTTTCCAAAGGCCGCTTCGGCCGCCTTGACGGGCGTCTGCGACTTCAAGGATCGTGGGACAGTCCCATAGCCGCCTTTGACGGCGCCGCCTCGGAAATGGAGCTTTCGAATCTCGGCCGTGCCGTCTTGACCTTCTCGGGGCGCTACGAAAAGGGGACGCTCACAGGCCGTGGCGAACTTTCCGGGCCGATGCTGGAAAGCCCGGTCATCCTGGAAGGGACGTGGCCCGCTCGGCTGCAGTTCCTCCCCTTCACCATGGCCCTTGCCGAAACCGGGGAAGGGCGGCTGCGCACGACGGGTCGCGATGTGCCTCTTGAGCGTTTTCAGGCCGTGATCCCCTTGGAAAACCTCAAAGGCCGGGCGTCCTGGGATGTGCGCCTCCTGGGTCCCTTGGCGGCCCTTCGGCTGGAGGGCTCCGGGGCCGTGACCCGGGCCGCCTTCCGATGGCCCCACTGGGGGGAACCCTTTGAAGACATGGACATCCGCTGGCGCGCCGAAGGATCCTCAATCTTGATCGAAGACGCGACCTTTAGGCTGCTCGGCAGCCGTGCCCGGGCGTGGGGCGAAATCCGCCTGCCCCACGGACGTTTTGACGGCTACACGGTGTACGTGGCGGGGGAGGGCGTGCACTTTCCGGAAATTTTCGGGATCGAAGGCGAAGGGGCCGCCCGTGGAACGATTTCCCAAGCGGGCTGGGCTTTCGCACCGGACATCGCGGGAGACGTGATCCTGACCAAGGCCTCCATCAACTTGGGCGAACTGGAAAAGGACGTGGCCCGCCAAATCCGGGTGGTGGAAGAAACCGGCCGGGGATCCGTGGTCCTCCTGGGGGCTCGGGGCTCTCAGCGCAAAAAACCCGAGGGGTTCCAGAACGTGGCCATGAAGCTCAACATCCAACTGCCTCCCAAAGGCGCCTGGGTGCGCGGGTTCGGGTTGGAAGCGGAAGTCCAAGGGGCGGCGACCCTTGAAAAAGCCCGGGGCGGCCCCATCCAGCTCCTCGGCACCCTTTCCACGTCCAAAGGCGAGTACGCATTCCAGGGCGTGAGGCTCAAAGTCGTGGAGGGGGAAATCACTTTCCGAGGCCATAGTCCGCCGGATCCCTTTCTTTCCCTCACGTGCCAAAAGGAGGTGCGGGACGTGAGCGTCACCGCCGCCCTGTCGGGACCTTTAAGCCGCCCCGCGCTCGTCTTTTCCAGTTCCCCCGAAATGGATCAGGTGGATATCGTATCGGTGCTGCTCTACGGCCGCCCGGCGCGAGAGCTGAGCATGAGCCAGTCCCGGGATCTCCAGGATCGAGGGGTCCAGTTCGTGTGGGCGGGGACGACCCCGGTGGTCAAAAGCCTCTTGGGCAAGACGCCCTTTTCACCCGATGCCGTGGATATCAAGGGCACGGAAAACGGCAGCGTGGTGGAAATCGGCAAATATCTTACCCCGGAACTCTACGTGACCTATCAGAAGGGCCTGGAAGGGGAGGACAAGGATGAGCTTCGGGCGGAGTACCGCGTGAACCGCTACCTTTCCGTGGAAAGCCAGGTGGGCCGTGAAGATCGCGCGGGGGTGGACGTGTTTTTCCGCTATGACTTCGGGGATTGAAGACAAGGAGTTGGGCCATGAAAATGCAGGAAATCCGAGCCAAAGCCAAAGCGCTGGGCATCAACTCTTTCGGCAAGAAAAAAGCCGACCTCATTCGAGAAATTCAAAGGGCCGAAGGCAACTTCGACTGCTTCGGCACGGCCGTGGGATACTGCGACCAGCTGGAGTGCTGCTTTCGGGATCTGTGCCTCGCCGAGTCGCAAAAGGCGTCTCATTGACCGGCTTTCTTCGATGAGCTCCAGTGAGCCGAAGAGGCGCGGCAAAGGATGAAAACCCATGAGGCCCGATGGAAAGGATGACGATGGAACTGCAGCCTGACGAGAGGAAAATCGAACTTCTGAAAGTCCAAAACCAAAAGAAGCCCGAACAAGTCATCTCCGTCGTGAGGGATCCCCACGCCGACGGCTTTCACACGGAAGGGCTCAAACGCCTCTTCGGCCTCAAGGAGATCTGGATCGACACCCGAAACCTTTCCGAATCCGTCCTGGAATACGCCCAGGTGCTCTCCTTCATCATGGAAACCATCTCGGAGGCCCAGGACCTGGGCTTGCCCTTCGGCTACCAGGACGAATTCACCTTCCACGGGCTTCGCTATTCCCTCAAAGACAAGGGCGACTACCGTGTGCTTCGCCGCGTCCCCGAATTCGGCCAAGCCGCTTATGATGAATGAAGCCTTCAGCCTCGGGTCCAGTAGGGGTGCGAGAGGTCCTCGAAGATGGTCATGGCGGCTCCGGCACCGGCCCCGACGGCCGTGACGATTTGCTTGTAGCCGCCTTCCACGTCGCCGGCACAGTAGATACCCGGCACCGTGGTGCGATGGAAGCCGTCGTGGCGGATGTAACCTTCGGGAGTCAGTGCAGCGCCTACGGCCTGCGCCAACCGGGTTTCGGGGACATAGCCCACGGCGATGAAGACGGCGTCGGTGGGGACGTCAAAGGTTTCGCCCGTCCTGGTATTGAAAAGCTCCACGTGGGTGACTTTCTTGTCCCCGTGGATTTCCTTCACCTGGGTGTTCCAGAGCACAGGAATGCCCGCATCGGTCAGGGCTTTGACCAGGTGCTCCTGGGCGCGCAGATGGTCGCGCCGGTGGACCAGGGTTGTGCGGACACCGATATGGTGCAGATGGAGCGCTTCCGTAACGGCGCTGTTGCCGCCTCCAATGACCAGGGCGCTCTTTCCCTTGTACAAGGGACCGTCGCACGTGCTGCAAAAGCTCACGCCGCGCCCCGCAAGGCGGCTTTCCCCCGGAACATCGAGCCTACGGTAGGTCGCTCCCGTGGCCAAAAGGACGGCCCGCGTCTGGAAAGTTCGGCGGTTGGTCTTCACTTCCATGGCGGGGGAAAGGGCGATTTCCATGACTTCTTCGTTGGGGAAGATGTGGACGTATTCCATGGCATGGGCGACCATGATGTCGACCAGCGTCTTTCCCGCAATGCGGGCGAACCCGGGGTAGTTTTCCACGACGGGCGTCGTCGCCACTTGGCCTCCTAGGGTTCCCCGTTCGACGACGGCGGCGCGAAGCCCGCTTCGGACGGCGTAAATGCCGGCCGTAAGTCCCGCCGGGCCGCCTCCAACGATGACAACGTCCGTTTCAACCCGCTCGGCGTCACTTTCCGGGATGAAAATCGCCTGGGGTTCCATTTTTTCCAAGGACGCCATAAAGAGTTCTTCGGGCTGCGCGCCCTGGGCGATGAGGGTGTCGTCCACAAAGGTTTGAGGTACACTGAAAGCGGAATATTTTTCGGCGAGATCCGGGTTGAACTGGATATCCACAATCTGAACGGAAACCCGATCCGGCCGTTCCACGGCGGCCTTGACGGCGTTGACGGCCTGTTGCGGGCAATAGGGGCAAGTGGCGCTCACAAAGACCCGGATGTTTCTCGGCTCGGCAAGCCGCCCGAGGATTTTTCGCGATTGGGCGCTCAGGGCGCTGTCCCGGGTGCCGAGAAGGAGGAGCGTTTCCACGAAGGTGCGCCCTTCTTCCCCCAAAGGCAGCCCCAGATAACGGATGCGGTACCGTTCGGGATCGAAAACCAGCGCCGGCGCTCGGTCGATCCCCCAAGCCGCGGACCGCGGATCCAATAAATCTATCTCTTCGTAAGTGATCTTGTCCGAAAGAGGTCGAAACAAATCCACAAAGCCCCGAACGGCCTCAGTGATCGCCTCTGGCCCGCTCTTGTCGGTCACAACGGTGACAGGAACGGGGTAGGGGAGCTTCTTGAAAAGCTGCTTTAAGTGCTTTTCCACATCCTTGGGCAACGCTGCCTGCCGGGCCATAGATCCCTCCACGGTGAAGCACTTCAGGATTTTTCTCTTTATCAAACAGCCGTCAGAGAACCTTCCCTTCTATGGGCCGTTCGATCCCATGGAAATCCACGAAAGAATTTTGCGCCACAGGGCATCTACCCCTTCGCGGGTGACGGCGGAAAAGACGAGGATCGCCGCAGGGTCGACGCCGAGGATGCGGGCGGCCGCGTGGAGTTGGGCCTGGCGTCTTCCGCGGGGGACCTTGTCGGCCTTGGTCAGCACGGGCACCGCCGGAATTCCTGCAGTGTGGAGCCAGTTCCAGAGCTGCACGTCGTCTGGAGTGGGGGGGTGACGAAGGTCCATGATGTGGACGAGCCCCACCAATTGGGAGCGTGATGTCAGGTATTTCTCCACCATGGGGCCCCACTGGTCCCGAACCTTTTGAGGAACCTTGGCGTAGCCGTAACCGGGAAGGTCCACGAAAAAGAAGGCGTCGTTAATGCGGAAAAAATTGAGGGTCTGGGTGCGGCCCGGGGTGGCGCTTGTGCGCACGAGCTTCTTACGGCCGAGAATGGCGTTGATGAGCGAGGATTTTCCCACGTTGGAGCGGCCCGCGAAGGCGACTTCGGGAAGATCCTCCCGGGGATAGCCCTCCGGCGCCACGGCCGAAGTGACGAAAACCGCCGAACGGACCGTCACGGGCAAAGGGGACTGGGCGTTGGATGGATCCGGCATGGGCACTTTTCCGGGATTTTCAGGCTGCACGCACGGCCGGCCGATTTGCGGGTGTGCGATGCACAACGCCTCGGTGGCGGCATAAGAGCTTTCAGCAGTTGCGTTCGGCCAAGAAGCGTTCCAGCCGATCCATGCCTTCGGCGATGTTTTCCATGGAATTGGCGTAACTGAAGCGCAGATACCCTTCACCCCGGGGGCCGAAATCCACGCCGGGAGTGACCCCCACGCGGGCCTTTTCCAGGATTTCAAAGGCCAATTCCAGGGAGTTCCCAGAAAATTTCTTGGCGTTGGCAAAAACGTAGAAGGCTCCGGTGGGTTCCACGGCGATCCCGAAGCCCATTTCTCGAAGCCTTCGGATCATGAACCGGCGCCGTGCGTCATAGGTGCGCACCATGCGCGCCACGTCCTCCTGCACTTCGGGAACGGTCAACGCCGCCAGGCCAGCCCACTGGGAAACGGAATTGGCGGAAATGAAAAAATTCTGCATGAGGGCTTGCATGGGACGTACCAGATCCTTGGGCACGATGAGGTAGCCCAGCCTAAAGCCCGTCATGGCAAAAAGCTTTGAAAAGCCGTTAAAGACGATGGCCTTTCGGGTAAATTCCAGGATGGAATGGGCGCGGCCTTCGTAGACCAGCCCATGATAGATTTCGTCGCTCAGGATCCACAGGCCCAAGTCGGCCAGGGCCTGGAGTCGATCCCCATCCATGAGCGTCCCCGTGGGGTTGGACGGAGAGTTGATGAGCACGGCCCGTGTCTTGGGCCCCACCGCCTGACGGACCGCATCGGGGCGCAGCTGGAACCCGTCTTCCTCTTCCACGGGAACCGTCTTGGGCACCCCGTCAAGGAATTGCACGAAGCTGGGGTAGCAGGCATAGTGGGGATCCGACAGGATCACTTCCTCCCCGCAGTCCATGACGGTGCTCAACGCAATGAGAAACGCCGGGGAAGAGCCCGAGGTGATGAGGACCTGATCCGGTTCCAGGTCGGTCACCCCGTAGGTGCGCGCGTAATAGGCGCACACCGCTTCCCGAAGCTGAGGGAGCCCCAAGCTGTGGGTGTAGTGGGTTTCCCCGCGCCTGAGGGCGTCCATGGCGGCATCGAGCACGGCTTGAGGAGCGTCGAAATCGGGTTCCCCCACTTCCAGGTGGATGACCGATTCCCCGCGACGCTCCATGGCCTGTGCCTTTTCCAAAACGTCCATGACCAAGAAGGGCTTCACGTCGCGCACACGGCGGCAGATCATTGGCTCAGTCCCTCGATTCCCATTTTACGAAGATATACGGACGCCGCATCGGCCAGCGGCGAACCCGGCGCAAGACGCATCACCTGGCGGAAGGCGGTGACGGCCTCTTCGGTGCGGCCTTCGGCGGCGCAGGTGCGCCCGTAGTGAAATTGGGCGTCCGCAAGGTTGGGCCCGTGAATCACGGCAGCCTTGAAGGCGCGGCGCGCTTCGGCCTGCCGGCCGAGGGCTTCGAGAGCCCTTCCGCGGTAGAGATGGGCTTCCGCATAGGAGTCCTTGAAATGCAAGGCGTCGTCGAAATAACGCAAAGCGTCTTCATATCGGCCTCGATCGGCCATGATCCTGCCCAGGTTAAACAGGGGCTTTTCCGGCGTGCGGTAGAACGGGTTGGCCAGAGCCTTCTGGAAATGGTCCGCTGCCTGATCGGTGTTTCCTTGTTCCGCGTAAAAGACGCCCAAGGCGTTGTGCGCCTCCGAATAGTCCGGCTTGAGTTCCAATGCCTTTTGGAAGTGTTCCAGGGCTTTGTCGGGCAGGCGGCGCGCCGCATAGGCCAGGGCCAGACTGTAGTGGATGCGCGGGTCCTTGCTGTCTTTGCGTTCGGCGGCCACCAGGTACTGCAGGGCCTGTCCCGTATCGCCGGCCGCCAGGAACTTGTCCCCAAGGGCCCGAAGCTCATCGGCGCTCATCCAGGCCGTCGGGTCTCCTTCCGGTGAGGGCTGCGGAACGCATGAGGCTATGCCCAGGACAAGGAGCAGGGCGCCGAGGCGGCACAGCTTCCACCAGGCACCGCGTGATCCGCCGTTTTTCCATCCGGTCCGCCCCTGTCGCTTCATAGGTTCTCCGGTTTGAGGCCCCGTTCAGATGACCTTGTTCAGACTGTACTCGATGATCCCTTCGGCCCCGCGCTTGATGAGCTGCGGGACCAATTCGCGCACGGTATGCTTGCTCACCACGACTTCCACGCTGAGCCAGTCCGATTGGTAGAGATGGGCTGTCGTCGGCGACGTGAGGCTCGGCAAAATTTGGATGACGTCGTTGAGCTTGTCCTTTGGGACGTTCATCTTGAGGCCCACCAAGTCCTCGGCTCTAAGCGCGGCCTGAAGGAGGAGGGCGATCTGTTCGATCTTTTCCCGTTTCCAAGGGTCTTCCCAGGCGTCCTTGTTGGCGATGAGCTGCGTGTTGGTGAGCATGAGTTCCTTGACGATCCGAAGGCCGTTGGCGCGCATGGTGGCCCCCGTCTCTGTCACCTCCACGATGGCGTCGCACAGCCCGGCGATGACCTTGGCCTCCGTGGCCCCCCAGGAAAATTCCACATCCACCTGGACGCCGGCCTGGGCGAAATAGCGCCGAGTGAAATTCACCAGTTCGGTGGCGATCTTCTTTCCATTGAGATCCTTAACGTCCTTGACCGGCGAATCGTAAGGGACGGCCAAAACCCACCGGGCGGGCCGCTGACTCACCTTGGAATAGATGAGGTCGGCCACCACGTGGACCTGTGAATCGTTTTCCAGGATCCAGTCCTTGCCCGTCAGGCCTGCGTCGAAGGTGCCGTTTTCCACGTAACGGCTCATTTCCTGAGCCCGACAGATGGCGCATTGGATTTCAGGGTCGTTGATTTCGGGAAAATAGTTGCGGTTGGTCAGCGATATCTTCCAGCCGGATTTCCGGAACAGTTCGATGGTCGCTTCCTGGAGACTGCCCTTGGGAATGCCGAGAATGAGCTGCTTCACGCTTTGTAGACCTCCTTGGGATCGAAGACTCGTTGTTCCGTAACGACAAAAGCGCCGTCATGGAGGCGGCGGAAAAAGCACGAGGCGTAGCCTTCGTGGCAGGCGGCGCCACCCGCCTGTTCCACCACGATCAAAAGGGTGTCGGCGTCGCAGTCCATGTAGATGTCCCGCACTCTTTGCACATGGCCGGACGTTTCCCCCTTGAGCCAGATTTTCTTCCGGGACCGGCTCCAATAATGGGCCAGCCCCGTTTCCACGGTTTTCGCCCAGGCATCCTCGTTCATATAGGCCAGCATGAGCACACGCTGGCTCGCGGCGTCCTGAACGATGACGGGAAGCAGTCCGTTCCCTTTAGCGAAATCGGGTTTATCCGTCAACGCCGTCTCCTTCGTGGGTTGGTGGGAAAAGAGCCCCTGTTGGGGGCCGATGTGTTGGGTTGAGCGAAGCGAACCCCAACTTACGACTCATCCCAAGCGACATCCCTCAACAAACGCGTCAACAAACGCGTAGGTTGGGGTGAGCGAAGCGAACCCCAACGTGTCTTCGGCTCCGGCGAGCCAACCCATTATGCAACTTGGAGGTTTTGTCATGCCGAGTTCGACTGTCGCACCAAGTGGCATTGGTCCAAGCGCGGGCCGGAGAACTTGCGGCCCGGGATTTTTAGGTGTTGGGGTTCGCTACGCTCGTCCCAACGGACATCTCTCGCGGCCGGGGGGCCTTCATGTTGGGGTTCGCTGCGCTCACCCCAACCTACATCTCTTTCGCACCAAATGGCATTGGTCTAAGCGCGGGCCGGAGAACTCGCGGCCCGGGATCTTTCGGTGTTGGGGTTCGCTACGCTCGTCCCAACGGACATCTCTCGAGGCCAGGGGGCCTTAATGTTGGGGTTCGCGGCGCTCACCCCAACCGACATCTCTTTCGCACCAAGTGGCATTGGTCCAAGCCCGGGCCGGAGAACTTGCGGCCCGGGATCTTTCGGTGTTGGGGTTCGCTACGCTCACCCCAACCTACATCTCTACATCTATCGCGGCCGGGGGCCTTCATGTTGGGGTTCGCTGCGCTCACCCCAACCTACGGGTCTAGGGCTCACCGCGAGCACGGCTACGGCGGCATCGGCCACTCGACGGGCCGGAAACCCCCATGGCCTTCGACCCCCCGCAGCCTTTCGCGCCCATGGGGCCGGCACGGCCTCAGGAAGATACCATTCGGGCAGCCAGCTGTCCACACGCGGCGCGGATATCGGCCCCACGGCTCTGGCGGATCGTCGCGGTCAGATGGGCCTGTTGGAGGATGTCCTGGAAGGCCAGGACCCGTTCTTCGGACGGCCGCTCGAAGGGCAGATCCGGGTGCGGGTTGAAAGGGATGAGGTTGACCTTGCAACGCACGGAGGACAAGAGCCGCACCAGCCGGCGGGCGTCTTCCGCCCGGTCGTTCACTTCCTTGAGGAGGATGTATTCGAAGGTGATCCTCTTGCGGGACGGCATGGGATAGGCCCGGCAGGCGTCCATGAGGGCTGCCAGGGGGTATTTTTGGTTGATGGGCATGAGGCGGCTTCGCGTCTCATCGTCGGCCGCGTGCAGGCTGACGGCAAGGTTCACCGGGCTTTCCCGGCCCAGCCTGGCCATCTGGGGCACCAAGCCGACGGTGGAGACCGTAACGCGCCGGTGGGAAAAGCCGAACCCGGCGGGGTCCATGAGGATCCGCAGGGCTCGAAGCAGGGCTTCTTCGTTGGCCAGGGGTTCGCCCATGCCCATAAAGACGATGTTGGTAATGCGCCGATCCGGCCCGACGGCCTGCTGCATGTGCACGAGCTGATCGACAATTTCCGCCGTCGAAAGGTTGCGTTTGAAGCCCATGGTGCCCGTAAGGCAAAACCGGCAGCCCAAGGCGCACCCCACCTGGCTCGATAGGCACGCCGTAAGCCGAGGCGGCTCGGGGATGAGCACACTTTCGATGGGTTGTCCGTCGGTGAGGCGGAACAAGAACTTGCGGGTGCCGTCCGTGGCGTCTTCCGTTTGGACCGTCTCCACGGCGTTCAGCCGAGTGCCGTATTCCAGCTGGGTGCGGAATGCTTTGGAAAGATCGGAGCATTCGTCCCAGGAACGGATCAGGCGGTTGTAGAGGTGGCGAAAGATCTGCCGGGCTCGAAACGACCGCTCCCCGATGCCCTGGACCCAGGTTTCCAAGGCGTCCAGAGGAAAATCCTTGATGAAGATGCGTTCCATGGTCATGCCCGTCTCAGGCCTTTCTGACGTCGTAGCGATCGACGGTTCGATCCTGCAGAAACACCCGATCGTAAGAGCGCAAATTCACCGCATCGAACCATTCGTAGCCCAGGGCCACACAGTCCGGGCACGCCTTTCGAGGGATATGCACGGCGTAGATGTGGTAGCCTCGATCGGTCAAAGAATCGATGGCCAAAACGCCGGGGCACACGGGACAGACCCGCAGGCGTTCTTTCTGGTTTTCCAGGATGTTGTCCGTATCGTAGTAGATGGTGCGTTCCCGCTGGGCGAATTCCTTGGTCGCTCGGTTTTTGGCGATGAATTCGGGGCATCGGCGAAAATAGCCCATGATTTCTTCGGCCATGCGGTCGATGTAGGCGTTGGTGTCCGACGATTGCCGGATGCGGTCCGGGTCGTAGTCCGGTTCCTTGACCTTGCTGTAGTCCACGCCGGCAAGAGCCAGGATGATCCCCACGTTGACGTAGGGCAGAGCCCCTTCGATGGAGTAGCCCCCTTCCAGCACGGCGATGTGCGGGCGCAGCATGCTCGTCAGCGTGGCGTAGCCTTGGGCGGAAAAATTCATGTTGGTGATGGGATCGGTGTAATGATTGTCCTGTCCCGCGGAATTGACGATGAGTTCAGGCCGGAATTCTTCCAGGATGGGCAGGACGATCTTTTCCATGGCCCGAAGAAAGCCTTCTTCCGACGTTCTCGGCGGCAGGGGAATGTTGATGGTCGCCCCCATGGCCGTGGGCCCTCCCAGTTCGTGGTGGAAGCCCGATCCAGGATAGAGCGTTCGACCGTCTTGATGGATGGAAATGAACAAGGTGTCCGGATCGTGCCAGTAAATGTCCTGGGTGCCGTCTCCGTGGTGGCAGTCCGTATCCACAATGGCGATGCGATCGACCCCGTAGGCGGCCCGCAGGTGCTCGATCATGATCGCTTCGATGTTGATGTTGCAAAAACCGCGGGCCCCGTGCACCACGCGCATGGCATGATGGCCCGGAGGCCGAACCAACGCGAAGCCCCGCTCCACCTGCCGTTCCATGACGGCCTTGGCGATGGTCATGGCCCCGCCGGCGCTGATCAGGTGACTTTCCGTCAGGACGCTCCGTTCGTCAGGGGCACAGAAGTGTACACGGCGCACATCGTCCAGAGTGGCCAGGTCGGGTTTGAATTCCACAATGCCGTCGATATCGAGAAGACCCTCTTCGAAAATCTGGTCCTGGGTGTAGAGAAGCCTTTCTTCCCGTTCGGGGTGGGTGGGGCTGATGGCCCAGTCGAAGGCGGGAAACAACACGAGTCCGGTTTTGGATGCGGCACGGAGCATGAGGGCGTCTCCTTATGACGAGCCTGCATTGGAACAAGGCGCGGCGCTGTAGGTGCTGTGCATCTTTTCCATCACCGAGCGATAGTGGCCGATAAGGCCGGGCTTGACCTGGACTTTGACGCGGTAATACTTGCCCGTCGTGTAAAAGCCTCGAACCATGTTGAACTGGAGTTTTTCAAGGACTTCCGACTCCAGATCTTCCGGTGCGGCCCCTTCCCGAACGGCTTTGTGAGTGAGCAGTTCCAAAGCCAGGGAGACGGCCTTGTCCAAGGTAAAATCGCGTTTGACCGGTTGGTGGAAGGCTTCTTCAGGGGCTGTGGCGATGCCCCGTTCGGTGTCCACGAACAGGGTCAGTTCGCATGTGGTGCGCGCCAAAGCGGCGCCCACGGCGTTGGCCACTTCCCACTGGGGGACGACCCGAGCGGAATAGGGCGAAATTTCCTGAAGTCGCTTGGCAAAGTAGGGAGCGGGTCCGCCCAGGACCAAGAGCTCCTTGGGCTGCACCTGGTAGCCTTCCAGGAGTTCGTACACGGTGTAGACGGGCTTGGCGTTGATGGCTTGCACCATCTCTTCAGCGGCGTCGAGGATGCCACGGCAGGCGGCGTCGAAGACCTGCCGGGCGGCTTCCTCTACGGAAACTCCCAGGGCCTGGGCCACTTGAGCCATGCCCCGAGAGGCGGCGTCGCGGTCCCCTTTGAGATCTCCCCCGAGGACGACAATGGCGTCGGTGGGCGTGGGCCACGATCCTCCAAAAGCCATGGCCGGTCCTTGCCGATCGGGACCCACGTGAAGCTGCCCGTCTTTGATCCGCACGGCGCTGTCTCCACCCAAGGCGAGGGATGTGGTCTTGAGGGCGCGGATGAGGGTTCGGAAACGGCCGAGTTCGGCCCCTTGTTCGGCCAGCAAGGGCGCGGTCCCGACGAGCACCGCCATGTCCGTGGTGGTGCCGCCGATATCCAACACGATGGTATCCACCCCTTCGGAAGCGAACGGCAAGGACCCCATGACGCTTGCCGCCGGGCCCGACAGGATGGTCTGGCCCGGGAGGTCCAAGGACGCGTCGAAGCTCATGGTTCCGCCGTCGGCTTTGAGGATGTGGATGGGAATGGGCAAGCCGTTCTTTTTCAAGGAACGGCGCACGGCGTCGAAAAATTTCTTGTGGATGGGATAAACCGCCGCGTTGAGGTAGGCGGTGGCGATGCGGCGCGGAAAGTTCAAATTGCCCGAAAGACGATGGCCCAAAACGACGTATTCGAAATGGTCACCCAGAATCTCCTGAATCTGGGTTTCATGCTTGGGGTTGCGGACGGAAAATTTTCCCACCACCCCCACGTGGCGCACGCCCTCTTTGCGAAGCTTGGACGCCACAGCCTCGATTTCCATGGGTTCCAGGGGCTGGATTTCCCGCCCCCGATGGTCGATGGACCCGCTCACCACATAATAGTGTTCGTTGGTCCGGAAAAATTCGGGGTCCAGCCCGGGACCGCTGGAGACGATCATGCCCACGGGCGGCAATTTTTCCTCGGCGATGGCGTTGGTCGTGAGCGTCGTGCTCAGGACAATGCGTTCCACATCGTGGGGCTGAACGCCCAAGGTGACCGCTTCCAAGCCCCTCCATACACAGATGAGCAGATCGTCATGGGTCGTGGGGATTTTCGCCTGACATTCAATGCCGTGCTCTCCCAACAAGACCACATCGGTGTGCGTGCCGCCCACATCCAGTCCTATGATCATGACTGCCCTCGAAGTTTCTATGGATTTGCCGATGTCGCATGAAGCCGCCTTGGAAGTCGTCCGGGTGTGCGCAAAAGGCATATGGCGATTCTCGAAAAAAGGCTGCACAATCCTTGAAGATGCTAGCGAAAAGCCCCTCAGGTGTCAATGAACCGTTTCCGCTTTCGAAACACAAAACATCCATTTCTTTACAACAAATAGAAAACAGGCTATGGTGCCATGTTCCGGCGATGGGGCAGGACCGTCTGGGAACTTTTTCAGGGCGCCGAGTCGATGATCCCGCTGCGCGATGCGAATCCGTCTCGACAATTTCCCGCGGTGACCTACGGGATCATCGCCGCGTGCGTCGTCGCCTTCCTCTATGAGCTCCTCCTGGGACCGGAACTCAGGGCATGGATTCTTCACTACGGGATCGTCCCCGTGCGTTACACCCGAGCGGACGTGGCGGCCAGGTTCACCCTGGTGGACCAGGCGATCCCTTTCGTGACCACCTTGTTCCTCCACGGCGGGTGGATGCACCTCATCGGGAACATGTGGGTCCTGCACATTTTCGGAGACAACGTGGAGAGCGCCCTGGGCCGCGGCCGCTACCTCGTCTTCTATCTCTTGTGCGGTCTGGCCGCCTCGGTGCTCCACATCGTCACCAACCCCGCCTCCCGCATCCCCACCATTGGGGCGAGCGGCGCCATCGCCGGGGTGATGGGAGCCTATTTCGTGCTGTATCCGCGAGCCAAGGTGCTCACCTTTGTGCCGATCTTCTTTTACTTTACCCTCATCGAATTGCCGGCCTACGTGTTTTTGGGCCTGTGGTTTCTCATGCAGTTTTTCAGCGGCACCTTTTCCCTCATGGGTGGAGGCGCCCAGGTGGGCGGGGTGGCCTGGTGGGCCCATATCGGGGGTTTCATCGCCGGCATGGTCCTCTTGCGCATTTTCGGGGGGCGCCGATGAGCCGGCGGTCGCCTGAGCGATCTTCGGAACCGAACACGGACGGGAGCCGTGCTTTCATCCGGAACCACCCCGAGGGGGCGACCATTTCGATCGTGGTGCAGCCCAACGCGCGCAAGACTGAAGTGGGCGGGCTGCAGGATGGAGCGGTGAAGATCAAGGTGTGCGCCCCCCCTGTGGAAGGGGCGGCCAACAGGGAATGCCTGCGGTTCCTGGCGTCCCTCACGGCAACGGCCAAAAACCGGGTTGTGCTTCTCCAGGGGGAGAAGAGCCGAACCAAGGTGGTCTTGATTAAAGGGACAAGCGCCGAAGAGCTTGCGAACCTTTTCCGGGCATTCGGCTTGAGCGAAGAGCGGCATTCGCCAACATCCAACGGAAGCTGAGAAGGAGGAACTGGTCATGCGGGAAGCGGTCATCGTCAGTGCAGTGAGAACGCCGCTGGGGAGCTTCAACGGCTCTCTTTCGGGGATCGGTGCCACGGCTCTGGGCGCCGTGGTCATTGAAGAAGCGGTCCGACGCGCGGGGATCCAGAAAAGCGACGTCAACGAAGTCATCATGGGGCAGGTCCTTCCCTGCGGTTACGGGCAGAACCCGGCCAAGCAGGCGGCCGTCAAAGCGGGCATGCCGTGGGAAGTGGAATGTTTTACGGTGAACAAGGTGTGCGGCTCGGGCCTCAAGGCGGTGATGCTCGCCGCTCAGGCCGTCCAGACAGGCGATGCGGACGTGGTGGTCGCCGGCGGCATGGAAAACATGAGCATGGCTCCGTATTTCCTGGACAAGGCCCGCACGGGCTATCGCATGGGCCACGGCCAGCTCAAGGACCACATGATTCACGACGGCCTGTGGGACATCGTGAACGACTTCCACATGGGCATTTCCAACGAACTGTGCAGCGAACGCTACGGGGTGAGCCGCGAAGACCAGGACCGCTACGCCCTGGAATCCTACAGGAGAGCCCTGGCGGCTATCGAGGCGGGAAAGTTCAAGGACGAGATCGTCCCCGTACCCATCCCGCAGCGCAAAGGCGATCCCGTTCTGTTTGCCAAGGACGAATGCCCGCGGGAGACGAGCTATGAAATTCTTTCCAAGATGAAGCCGGCCTTCAAGGAAGGCGGGGTCACCACGGCCGGAAACGCCTCGGTCATTTCCGACGGTGCGGCGGCCGTCGTGGTCATGTCCCGGGAAAAGGCGGAAGCCCTGGGCTGCCGCGTGTTGGCCGCCGTTGGGGCCCAGGCCTCCGCCGGTATCGACATGAAATACGTCCTTGTGGCGCCCATCTGGGCCGTGCCCAAGTGCCTGAAGAAGGAAGGTATCGGGCTGGATGATGTGGATCTTTACGAAATCAACGAAGCCTTCAGCGGTTCCACGGTGGCCGTCCTGAAGGAACTGAAATTGGATCCCGCCAAGGTGAACGTCAACGGCGGCAGCGTCTCCCTGGGCCATCCCATCGGAGCCAGCGGGGCGCGGGTCTTGGTGACCTTGATTTATGAAATGATTCGCCAAAACAAGAAAACGGGCTTGGCGTCCCTGTGCCTCGGCGGCGGTGAGGCTGTGGCGCTTGTGGTCAAGAGATAGACAAGGAGGACAAGGATGGACGTGAGGACTTTCGGCGTGATCGGCGCCGGCCAGATGGGAAACGGCATTGCCCAAGTGGCGGCCATGAGCGGCCTTTCGGTGATCATGAACGATATCCAGGACGAATTCGTCCAAAGGGGACTTAATACCATCAAGAAAAACCTGGCGCGCAGCGTGGAAAAGGGCAAGATGAGCCAGGAAGAGATGGACGCCGTGTTGGGGCGCATCCGCACCAGCGTCGACCTGAAAGACATGGCCGCCGCCGATTTCGTTGTGGAAGCGGCGACGGAAAACGAGCAGATCAAGTTCAAGATTTTTCAGGACCTGGATGCCATTTGCCCGCCCCATGCCATCCTCGCGACGAACACATCATCGATCCCCATCGGGCGGATTGCCGGCAAGACCAAGAGGCCGGACAAGGTCATCGGCATGCACTTCATGAATCCCGTGCCTGTGATGAAACTCGTGGAGATCATCCGAGGGATCGCCACCTCCGACGAAACCTTTAAGCTGACCTGGGATCTTTCCGAAAAGATGGGGAAAACCCCGGCCTTGGCGCAGGACTATCCCGGCTTTATCGCCAACCGGATCCTCATGCCCATGATCAACGAAGCCGTCTACTGCCTCTACCACGGCGTGGGCACTCGGGAAGACATCGACACCGTGATGAAACTGGGCATGAACCACCCCATGGGGCCCTTGGCCTTGGCGGATCTCATCGGGTTGGACACCTGTTTGGCCATCATGGAAACCTTGTACCAGGGCTTCTGCGATTCCAAGTACAGGCCGTGTCCGCTGCTGCGCAAGTACGTGGAAGCCGGCTGGTTGGGCCGCAAGACGGGTCGAGGGTTTTACGAATACAGCTGAGACGGAGGCTCTTTCCATGGACTTTGAATTCACCGAGGAACAAAAAATCATCCAGGAAACCGCAGCCAAGTTTGCGAAAAACGAACTGGAACCCGTGGCGGCGGAACTGGACCGGACAAAGAACCGCGACATCCTCAAGAAGAATTTGAAAAAACTGGCCGAACTGGGCTTCATGGGCCTCAACGTGGATCCCGAATACGGCGGCACGGGCGCCGGCGTCGTCGCTTTTTCCCTGGCCATGACGGAACTGGGCCGCGCCTGCGCGGCCACCACGGTGACGACTTCCGTGACCAACATGGTGGCCGAAGTCATCCAGGCCATGGGCACGGAAGAGCAGAAACGGCGCTACATCCCGCCATTGTGCAGCGGGGAGTATGCGGCGGGGAGTTTCGCCCTGTCGGAACCCGGAGCGGGCTCGGATCCGGC
Organism: Desulfosoma sp.; assembly: GCA_037481835.1. Classification (GTDB taxonomy): domain Bacteria; phylum Desulfobacterota; class Syntrophobacteria; order Syntrophobacterales; family DSM-9756; genus Desulfosoma. The sequence continues at coordinate 230,133 of JBBFKW010000003.1, forward strand.
GGGGATCCGAACCAGCGCGGTGAAAGACGGCGATCACTGGGTCATTAACGGCACCAAGCTGTGGATTTCCAGCGCGGAATACGCCGGGGTCTTCGTGGTTTGGGCCGTAACGGATAAGGAAGCGCCCAAGGGGAAGGGGATCACGTGCTTCCTCGTGGAACCCGGCACCCCGGGCTTCACCATCGGCAAGGATGAAAAGAAACTGGGGCAGCACGGCTCATCGACCAATGAGCTGCTCTTCGAAGACTGCCGGGTGCCTGCGAGCGCCGTCCTCGGCACGGTCAACGACGGGTTTCGGATCGCGGTTTCCGAATTGGCGGGCGGCCGCATCGGCATCGGCTCCATGGCCCTGGGGATCGGGTTGGCGGCCATGGACTTTGCATCCAACTATGCCAAGGAGCGCATCCAGTTCGGCGTGCCCATCGCCAAGCATCAGGCCATCCAGTGGATGATCGCCGACAATTACACGCGCCTGGAAGCGGCGCGCCTGCTGCTCCTTCGCGCCGCCTACCTCAAAGAAAACAAGCGCCCCTATTCCAAGGAAGCCTCCATGGGAAAACTCTACGCCACGGAAGCGGCCAACAAGGCCTGCTATGATGCCATCCAGATCTTGGGCGGCTACGGCTATACGCAGGATTTTCCCGTGGAACGCTACTATCGGGATGTGCGGGTGACCAGCATCTACGAAGGGACGAGCGAAATCCAGCGCCTCATCATCGCCCGGGAACTGCTCAAATAGGCGTGCCGAGGACCTTCCGTTCGCGCCCGCACGGGGGCCGGGCCACCCCGGCCCCCGTGCGGGCGGCCCCATGGATCCGCCCTGCCTTTTTCTCCAGCCTTGAGTCCTTCACCCCCTGCACCCAAGCCCAGAGTCCGGCGCTTCCGTTGGGGAACCCGCGGCACACTCTACGGCCGCCTGAAGGGTTTCGCCGGGGTTCCGGGCCGGGCGAAAAACCTCCGCGAGCTGTGATACAACCATCCCCACAAGCATGAGCGCGCAGCCGAAGAGGGCCCTCATGGTAAGGCCTTCGGAGAGGATCACCCATCCGGCCAAGGCGGCTACGGGCGATTCCATACTGAGCAAAATGGAGGCGTGGGCTGGGTGGGCGTGCTTTTGCGCCACCACCTGGAGCGTGTAAGCGATCCCTACCGAAACGAAGCCGCCGTAGAGGATGGGCACGGCGGCGTCCCGAACGGCCCCTGCGGACGTCTCTTCGAAAATGACGGCCGAAATCAGGCTTAACACGGAACAGACGGCAAACTGGCAACAGGCGAGCTTGACGGGATCCCTCCGGGGAGAAAGCCAACCGAGGAGCAACACGTGCGCCGTCCAGAAAAAGGCGCCCAGGAAGACCAACGCGTCTCCACGATCCATCGTCAATTCCTTGGTGATACTCAAAAAATAAAGCCCTACGGCGGCCAGAACGGCCCCGACCCAGGTGCCCAGGGGAGGACGTTGTTTCCAGATCAATCCGAAAAGCGGCACCATGACCACATAAAGCCCGGTGATGAAGCCGGCTTTTCCCGCCGTTGTGTAAACGATGCCGATTTGCTGCAAGGAGGCGCCTCCGAAGAGAACCAGGCCCACAGGGAGGCCGGAGCGCCACGCCGCCCGCCACCTGGGATCGGACCCGGGCAGGAGGGAACCGCCGTTTGTGCGGCGGTCCATGATGTGGATCAAGGGAAGGAGAGAAAGGCTTCCCAAGGCGAACCGAATGCCGTTGAACGCCATGGGCCCGATGGCCTCCATCCCTTTGCGTTGGGCGACGAAGGCCACGCCCCAAAGAATCGCCGTGGTAAGAAGAAGGAGGTCCGCTTTGAGGGTCTGCGTGTGCATGAAAAGACTCCGCGTTGAAAGAAGGATCCGTTCCGGCCGCAAGAACCCATGCCATAGCTGACACCGATCCAGGGAGTCAAGCCCGACCGGGCGTGTTTCTCTTGCTCCGAGCCTGAGAAAATGGATATGAAAGAAACAACGCTTTCTCCGTGTAAGATTCCAGCGGCAACACTGTCTTAGGGAGGCTTCCCGCCGCAGGCAAACGCAATGCCTTCGACTCCATGATGAAAGGAATCGACCCATGCACGCAGACCATCGTGACAGCAAGCCCATTTTGGTCACCGGAGCGACGGGATACGTGGGCGGGCGGCTCGCCCCCAAGCTTCTTTCGGAAGGGTATCGCGTCCGGGTCATCGCCAGGTCGGCGTCCAAGGTGCGGTGCCGCCCTTGGGGCACCCATCCCAATTTGGAAGTCTATCGGGCCGACGTCATGGACCGGGACTCCCTCGTGAAGGCCGCTCAAGGTTGCCGGGCCGCCTTCTACCTGGTCCACTCCATGGCGCCGGGCAAGAAGGATTTCGCCGATCTTGATCGAATCGCGGCCGAGAACATGGTCATCGCGGCGGGCAAGGCCCACCTGGAACGCATGATCTACCTTGGGGGGCTGGGCCGCGAGACGGAAGATCTCAGCAAGCACCTGCGCTCCCGTCTGGAAACCGCCCGTATTTTGCAATCGGGCCCCACTCCGACCACCTTTTTGCGGGCGGCCATGATCTTGGGGGCCGGAAGCGCCTCCTTCGAAATCCTTCGCTATCTGGTGGATCGCCTTCCCGTCATGATCACGCCCCGCTGGGTTCGAACGCCCTGCCAACCCATCGCCATCAGCAATGTGCTGAACTATCTCACAGGCTGCCTGGAATCGCCCCACGTCCTCGGTCAGACACTGGATATCGGCGGTCCCGACGTCCTGACCTATGAAGACCTCATGCGCATCTACGCCGAAGAGGCGGGTTTGGCGCGCCGGTGGATTATCCCCGTGCCCGTGCTCACGCCGCGGCTGAGTGCCTACTGGCTCAACCTGATCACTCCCGTACCCATGGCTTTGGCCCGGCCTTTGGCGGAAGGGCTGCGCAACGCAGTGGTTTGCGAAGATTTCCGCATCCGGCAATGGATTCCGCAGAAGCTTCTAAGCTGCCGCGAAGCCATTCGGGAAGCCCTGCAGAGAATCCGGCAGGCGCAGGTGGAAACCTGTTGGGCCGATGCGGGATGGACGACGCCTCCCGAATGGATCCAATGCGGCGATGCCCCTTATGCGGGAGGGACCATCATGGAATGCGCCTACCGCATGACGATCCCAGTGCCGCCTGAAAAAGTCTGGGAGACGGTGCAGCAGGTGGGTGGATCCCGCGGGTGGTTTTTCGGCGATGCCCTGTGGAAGGCCAGGGGCTGGATCGATCGGCTCGCGGGCGGAGTCGGGCACATGCGCGGACGACGCGATCCCGACCGCCTCTACGTGGGCGACACCGTGGACTATTGGCGCGTCTTGGAAATGGTTCCCGAACGACGGCTCCTTCTCCTGGCGGAAATGAAAATGCCGGGTGAAGCGGTACTGGATTTTCGCCTAGCCCCCTTGGGGTTGTCGGAAACCGAGGTCCAGGTCATCGCCCGGTTTCTTCCCCGAGGCCTTGTGGGCATGGCCTACTGGAGCCTGCTCACCCCGTTCCACAAGCGGATTTTCCGAGGTCTGCTGGAAGGCTTGGCCAAGAGCCTCCAGGTTACGCCCTCGGCCGGACCGCAACTCTTCGATGCACGGATGCCGCATGCCTGTCATCTTGCGGCGTGAGGCGTTGAACCCCAGCACGAAGGAGGGAACCATGAGAAGATCAGCGTTTCTTGGGGTGTTCGTCCTGGCGTGGGCGCTCTTTTTCCCAACGGCGGGTCTGGACGGCGCGGGCCGAGCCTGGGCCGGACCCGCGTTGATGGTCATGGGGGACAGCCTCGGCGAAGGCGTCCAATCGGCGGACGCCAACCTGCGCACGCAGCCCAACAGCTATGCCGTTTGGGTTGCGCGACGAGCCGGGATCAATCTCATACTCCCCTACATTGTGAGCGGGCCCTTGGGCACGGTCGGCGACACATCCGTCCGCTACCGATTGTTTCCCTATCTTGCAGGCACCAATCTGGCCGTCTCGGGAGCCGACTCCTGGTCGGTCCTGAACGACCGGGCTCTGGCCACGTCGCCTCGAGCGATTTCCAGCGAAACCGAACTCGTGCTCTTCCCACGGATCGGGAGCCAAATGGAAATCGTGGAGGCCCTAAAACCCCGGACGGTTCTCTGTTGGATCGGGAGCAACGACGTTTTGTCCGCGGTCCTGACCTTCGATGAGCTGAATGAGGCCGCCATAAAAAATCACATGACGGACAATGAGACCTTCAAGGACAACTACGAAAAACTCCTGTCGCGTCTGAGCAACGTCGGCGCACAGGTGGTCTTGGGCGATATTCCGGATGTGACGGGCATCGGGTTCTTGCTGGATAATGACGACTTGCAGCGTTTTCTCGGGCCGGGAACCTATCTCGACGAGGAATCGAGAACGACGATTGTAGCGGTTTTCATGATTCGTTTGGGCTTGGCGGACGTGAGCATCCTGCAAAATCCCGACTACGTTCTGGATGCTTCGGAAATGGCCCTCATTCTGGATCGAACCGAGAAGCTGAACCAAATTATCTATGAGACAGCCAATAGTTACAACTTCCCAGTGGTCAAGATTTCCGAGAAGTTCCGCGAAAACGCTCAAACCCATCCCGTCTACGCAGGGGTGCCCTTGTCTCCGCGATACCTCGGAGGGCTCTTCAGTTTGGACGGCGTGCATCCCTCCAACATCGGCCATGCACTGATTGCCAACGAATTTCTCTCTGCACTCAGGAAGCGATACGGTTGGGGAGCTCCTTTATTGACAAAGAGCATGCTGGACAGCATTGCGGCGGATGATCCTTTCGTGGACTTGGACGGCGACGGTCGCGTGCGCGGACGGCCTTTCGCCGGAGCCTTGGAAACCCTCGGGCCCACCCTTGGAATTTCAGGTGACGTGGAGAACATATCATCCGAAAGAAAAGCCGTGGCGACTCAGGAGATCGACCCGGATAAGGCCCTGAACCTCTTGGACGGCTTGCGGGATCCCGCTCAGAGGGGATCCACGCTGTGGACGCAGGAACAGATCCGAGACGTTTTTCGTAAGATGTTTCGCCCATGATCGGGCATGAAAGATCGTGGGTTACGGGGATTGCTTATTTCCGCCGTCCGGGCAAAAGGCCGGGACTGTCCGACGCTTGATGCCGCATTGTGCCGTGCGGATTTCTTCTCGGCGCCTGTGAGGGCCATGCCCGGAGTCGGATTCCCCGGTTGTTGTCCTATTGCGGTACGGTGGGTTCGCTTTGCTCAGCCCCCTCGAATCTTGCCGGCCAAATCCTTCAGCGAACTCGTAGGTTGGGGTGAGCGGAGCGAACCCCAACAAAAATCGTGGACACGGCCGCACCATCCCATACCGCCGAAACACAACACGCGATGAAGGGGCTCTAACGGCGCCTAACGCTCATGGTGAGGCTCGCCACGCCGCATCGATGAAAGATGTGGACAAGCAAGGGTTTTCCCTGTAGGAGCCGGCTCCCCGGCGATGCGGATCGCTGCCGAGGCCGCTCCTACAAGACTCCGAGAGCGCCATTCTTTTACATTGACCCCCATGGCGGGCCGCCCGTGACAACGAAGAATGAAAGTCTTGTAGTTACGGTATGTTACAGAGACTTTCATGTAAAAGATTCTCGGACAAGCTCCAGGGGTTCGAGTTTCATCCTTCGTTGTGAGACCGAGACGTGCGAGCGTATGCCCGGTTTTTGTTGGGGTTCGCTGCGCTCACCCCAACCTACAGTCGGCGGCCCAATTGGATGAGCCCACAGCCCATGCTTGCGCGCTCTACGGTCGCACACCCAGCATCCACCAGCCTGCGGGTTCGGCCTCGGGTGGAACGGCCTTCTCGCCCCTTGAGCACGAAAGGCTCCCGCCCTACTGGGTTTTGGGCGCTGGTGCCGATGCGGTCGGGGCGGCGGCTTCCGGCATCTTTTGCGACGGTTCGGCCGGGGCGGACACTGGCGGCTTCGCCTTTTCTTGCGCCGGTTTGGGAACGAACAAATCCTTGTTCCACCAGATCAGCGCGGCGGCCGCGGCGGCGATAAGAAGCACCCACAGTTTCCACATCCCGCTCTTTTCGGCGTAGGGATCTTCGATGGTGCGTCGGGCTCCCTCGGGGAGAGAGGCGACGGCCGTCAGGGTCATCCCGAAGGGGATGTTGATCTTGGCACGGGCGTTTACGGCCCAGCCGCAGGCGTCCAAAATGGGGCCCAGGTTTCGTTGTCTCAGTTTCAGCCATGCGATGATCATGGACGGCCCGGACACGATGAGCAAGAGGCCGGCCAGAGCCAGGGGGATCTGCCACCAGTGCAGCGACATCAAGCCCGTAAGAACGGACGCCACAGCCGTCCCGATGGCGCCCACGGCCAAACCAATGGCGGCAAAGATGCCCGCGAACTTGCCGATATCAAAAGGGGCGGCCGGGGGTGCAGGAGGCGCGGCGGCGGAAGGGGCTTGCGCCGGGGCGGTCGCCGCCGCCGTCACGCCGGCGGCGGCCTTTTCGTCGACGGCCTTTTCTTTGGAAGCGGCAAACTTTTCGATCTGCTCGGCCACCATGCGCGCAAACCTTTTGTACGGCGCCCAGAAAGCCTGCCGAACGCTGATGGGATGCTCCACGATCTTCACGATGGTGGCGTCCCAATCGCGCCCTTGCCGATCGTAGAAAACGCCGTTTCGTCCCACACGCAGATTGTCCGAATCGCCGTCCGTGATGGCGGCGGCGATATGCATGGTCTCTTGACCACCCCGGCGTTTACACGCACAGTAGGCGAGGTAGGTGCGGCTGAGGCCGGCGAGGGCGCTGTGGCTTTCCACATCGTCCACACGCACGCACAGGGCGCAGCTGCGTTGATCCAGATAAAGCGTTCCGGCCTGAAAGATGGCGTGAGCTTTGGGATTGTAAAAATCGGTAAAGGAGACGAAATTCCGAACGAGGGTATAAAGATCCCGATGGTATCGGACCAATCGATCCACGGCATCGATGGCGTCAGCTTCGGCCTTTAAGGCCTTGTCTTCATTCAAAAGGTCGTAGACGGCTTGCCGGTAGGGACCTGCGACGATGTCCCGAAGCCGCGCAATGCCCAGTTTTTCCACCGCTTCACCCTTTTTCGCCGCACGCCACGCCTCCATGGCGGCAAACGCGGCGCTGACGGTCTGCCAGTCTTCCAGGCTGAGCGTTGCCTTTTCGCCCAGAAGGGGCGTGAGGACTTCGGTGCGCAGACGATCCAGCGCAGCTGTCCATGCCGGGTTGATTCCCTCGGTGAGGGGCAAAGAACCGTTGGGCTCGATCCGGGCCAAGGGCAATGCGGCAATTTGGTCGGCCACCGACGAAAGGTCTCGGGGGGAAAGGGATCGGTATTCTTCGGCAGGCGGACTCAGGTGATCCGTAGCTCGAGGGTCATAAGCCGCCAGTTGGCAGCGCACGAAAAAGTCGTCGATTTTGGCTTTCACGGCCTGAAAGATCTCTGCCGCCGCTTGCGTTTTCTCACCCAGAGGCAGTATCCTCGCCTCATCTTGTTCGGCCAGCCGCCACCAATCCACGTAGGCCTCTACTTCGGCAAAAAAAGCGTTGAGTTTTTCTTCTCCCACGCCAGGCCGACCGCTCCGATCCATGTCGCTGCCCATGCAGTCCATGATGTCCCGGATGAGCGCCGCGGTTTCTTCATCTTCGGCGGATTCCGGGCAGATGACCCCGTCCCCGTTAAACCGGGTGTCGGCGAAAATCCGGGCGGTATCCGCCGTGTCTTCGACCGTGATGACCGGTGCGTCGGGTTTTCCCAGGTTGGCTAAAATCTGCCTGGCGGACTTGAGAATCCGCTGCCCTTCTTGGGACCCGTCGTCGATGGCCGAAAGGGGTAAGCCCGACGATCCGTTGAGCAACTCATCGGGGTTTTTAAGGAGCTTTCCGGCCCAGTGGACGGCGGCGATGAGTTCGGGGACCCGAATGCGTCCGTCTCCGTCCGAGTCGATGAGCCGGAGGGTGCGTTCGTCGAACTGGAGCCCATGGATGGGGCAACTCAAGGCCGTCCAGAGCTTCTGATCCAGCCGGTCCAAAGCCAGCATGTCGGCGCCGGAAAGAATCCGAACTTGGTCGAACCCCCCGAGGCGCACGAACTTCCAGGGGTAGGGTTGCTGGGGAAAACGTCCCGCGTTGGACGGCGAATCTCCTGCCATGGCGGCGCTCCTTGGTTTCGAGTAGGTGCGGGAGAAAAAAAAGGGCTTTGCCTATTTCGGCAAAGCCCTCTGAAATGTCTGGCGGGGACGACCGGACTTGAACCGGCGGCCTCCGGCGTGACAGGCCGGCGTTATAACCGTCTTAACTACGTCCCCGTGTGATGTGGTGGGCGGAACAGGGCTCGAACCTGTGACCCCCGGCTTGTAAGGCCGATGCTCTCCCACCTGAGCTATCCGCCCTGAAAATTCCGTCGGGATCATTTCGGCCTCGCCCCTGCGCGAGGCTCTTTCCTAGCCCATTCCGAATCGAGATGTCAAGCGCTTTTTGGCGCATCAATGGGCGTGGATGTCTTCCGAACACGGGGCCGGCTCGGTGCCGAAAAACACCGGTTCGGGCGAGGGTGTCGCATCCTTGAAGAGGCTTTCCGGGTCGTCCAGGACAAGGGCCTTGCGGAGCACATCGTCCATGTGCCCGACCAGCTCCACGTTCACCTCTTCCAGGATCTTCGCCGGAATGTCCCGAAGATCCTTGGCGTTTTCTTCTGGGATGAGCACCGTCTTGATCTGGCCTCTGTGCGCCGCAAGGATTTTTTCCTTGAGGCCTCCGATGGGAAGAATCCGACCCCTCAGGGTGATTTCGCCCGTCATGGCCACATCACTTCGGACGGGAATCTTTGTCAGAGCGGACACCATGGACGTGGCCATGGTAATCCCCGCCGAAGGCCCGTCCTTGGGGATGGCTCCTTCCGGAACATGGACGTGCAGGTCGGTATGTTCGTAAAAATCCTTGGCGATGCCCAGCCGTTCCGCCCTGGAACGCACGTAGCTGAACGCGGCCTGCGCCGATTCCTGCATGACGTCGCCCAGTTTTCCCGTGATGATGATCTTGCCCTTGCCCGGCATGGTCACCGTCTCGATCCCCAAAAGGTCTCCGCCGAATTCGGTCCACGCGAGGCCGATGGCCAAACCCACCTCATCGCGCTCTTCGGCGCGGCCGTAGCGGAACTTGGGCACACCCAGGTATTCCTGGATGATCTCTTCCGTGAGGACCACTCGCGTCTGGGGGCCGCTTCGGACCACCTCTTTAGCCACCTTGCGACAGATGGAGGCGATTTCCCGCTCCAGGTTCCGCACACCGGCTTCCTTGGTGTAGTGCCGGATGATATGCAGGAGAATGTCATCGGAAAACACCACGTTGTCCTGCGTGATGCCGTTGGCTTCGCATTGCTTGCGCACGAGGAAGCCTTTGGCGATCTGGAGCTTTTCGATTTCCGTATAGCCCGGCAGGCGGATGATTTCCATCCGGTCTTGGAGCGGCAAGGGGATGGAATGGAGCGTGTTGGCCGTGGTGATGAAAAACACGGACGACAGGTCAAAATCCAGATCCAGGTAATGGTCGTTGAAGGCGAAGTTCTGCTCGGGATCCAACACTTCCAAGAGGGCCGCCGCCGGATCGCCCCGGAAGTCCATGGTCATCTTATCGATTTCATCCAGGCAAAAAACCGGGTTGTTGCTCTTGACCTTGCGAAGGCTCTGAATGATCTTTCCCGGCATGGCGCCGATGTAGGTCCGTCGATGCCCTCGGATTTCCGCCTCATCGCGCACGCCCCCCAGGGACAGGCGCACAAAATTGCGATTCATGGCTCGGGCGATGGATCGGGCCAGGGAGGTTTTCCCCACGCCCGGCGGGCCCACAAAGCACAAAATGGGACCTTTGATCTTTTTCACGAGAGACTGCACGGCCAGGTATTCCAGGATGCGCTGCTTGGGCTTTTCCAACCCGTAGTGGTCCTCGTCCAAAACCGCGGCCGCCTGGTCGATATCCAGCTTGTCTTTGGTCTTTTCGCACCACGGCAGAGACAAGATCCAATCGATGTAGTTGCGCACCACCGTCGCTTCGGCGCTCATGGGGGACATGAGCTTGAGTTTCTTGAACTCGTGGCGCACCTTGGCCGCCGCCTCCTTGCTCAGCCGTTTCTTCTTGATGCGCTTTTCCAGCTCCTCGAGTTCGGACTTGAAATCGTCCTTTTCCCCCATCTCCTTCTGGATGGCCCGCATCTGCTCGTTGAGGTAATACTCGCGCTGGGTCTTTTCCATCTGCTTCTTGACCCGACCCTTGATGCGTTCCTCCGTCTTGATGATCTCGATTTCCGCCCGGATGTATCCGAAGAGCTTTTCCAGGCGGCGAACCGGATCCAAAATCTCGAGAAGCTTCTGTTTGACTTCGATCTTGAACGGCATGTAAGCCGCCACCGTGTCGGCGAGCCTCGAGGGGTCATCGATTTCGCCGGCGGCATCCAGGACTTCCTGCGTGATTTTCTTGTTGTGTTTGGCGTAAGCCGCAAAGGCGGTGCGCACCCCCCGCCGCAACGCTTCCTCTTCAGTCGGGTCAGCGTCCGATATTTCCTGAAGCGCCTCCAACTTCACGTAGAAGGCGTCCGCCTGGGGCATAAATTCCACGATTCGGCACCGATACTCCCCTTCCACCAAAACTTTGACGGTGCCGTCGGGAAGGCGCAGCAGCTGCAAAACGGTGGCCACCGTCCCGGTGCGGAAGATGTCATTCGCTCCCGGGTTGTCCGTTTTGGCGTTTTTTTGAGCCGCAAGAAAGATCTTCTTGTCGGTGTGCATGGCCCTTTCCAGGGCGTTCACCGACTTGTCCCGTCCTACGAAAAGTGGCACCACCATGGCGGGATAAACCACGATATCCCTCAGGGGCAGGAGAGGCATGACCACACTGCGGCCGGGTTCCGAAGGCGTTTCTCTTTTCCGGATTCTGTCAAACATAGGCATAGGCTTTCCCGATGGCGTTTCTACGCCGATTCTCGACTCTGGCTGTGATAGAGCAAGATGGGTCGATCATTATTCAAGACGACCTCCTCGTTCACGACGCATTCCTCCACGTCGGTCTGGGACGGCAGGTCGTACATGACGTCCAACATGATATTTTCCATAATGGATCGAAGCCCGCGGGCTCCGGATTTCCTCCGAAGCGCTTCCTTGGCGATGGCCCGCAGGGCCCCTTCCGTGAAGCGGAGCTTAACGTTTTCCAATTCAAAGAGCTTTCGGTACTGCTTGACCAAAGCGTTTCGCGGTTCGGTGAGAATCTGGATCAGTTCCTCCTCGGTGAGTTCACCCAAAGTGGCGATCACCGGAAGCCGGCCCACGAATTCCGGAATCAGGCCGAATTTGATCAAATCTTCCGGTTGCACCTGGCACAGGGTTTCCCCCACGTTCTTTTCATCCTTGCTCTTGATATCGGCAGCGAAGCCCAAACCCTTGACGCCCGTTCGCGACTTGATGATACCTTCCAAGTGATTGAACGCGCCGCCGCAGATGAATAGGATGTTCGTCGTGTCGATCTTGATGAATTCCTGCTGCGGGTGCTTTCGGCCTCCTTTGGGGGGCACGTTGGCCACGGTGCCTTCCAAAATTTTGAGAAGCGCCTGCTGGACCCCTTCGCCCGAAACGTCCCTCGTAATGGAAGGGCTGTCCGATTTCTTGGCGATCTTGTCGATTTCATCGATATAGACGATCCCGCGGGACGCCCTTTCGATGTCGTAATCCGCCGCCTGAATAAGGCTCACCAAAATGTTTTCCACGTCCTCGCCCACATAGCCGGCTTCGGTCAACGTGGTGGCGTCGGCGATGGTAAAAGGCACGTTCAGGATCTTGGCCAGGGTCTGGGCCAGAAGCGTTTTTCCGGAACCCGTGGGGCCGATCATCAGGATGTTGCTCTTTTGGAGCTCCACGTCGTCTTTCTTGTCGGGGCGCAGTTCGATCCGCTTGTAATGATTGTGCACGGCCACGGACAGGATCTTCTTGGCCCTTTCCTGCCCAATGACGTACTGATCGAGAGCCGCCTTGATTTCGGCGGGTTTGGGGATCTGGGTGGCCCGAGTCACCTCGTCCCGCTCATATTCTTCGGCGATGATGTCGTTGCAGAGCTCCACGCATTCGTCACAGATGTAGACGGTGGGACCGGCGATCAATTTCTTGACCTCGCTCTGGCTCTTCCCGCAAAAAGAGCAACGCAGCTCTCCGGTTCTGTCGTCACGTTTCTTGGCCATGGGATATCCTCCTCAATTGCCGCCGGGGGAAGGGGCCAAATCCGCATCCAGCCTCCCCCGGGCTTTTCATAACTTCCACGATCGCCAGCCCATCGAGCTGGATTGTTGCTCTATGATAACGCCTGTGGCCCATCCTATCAACGGCTCTTCTCCCGTTCAACCCTTGAAGCAAAATATAAGCCAGAAGGACATGGAAAACCACCCCCGGCCGGGGGCGTGTCGGCGGGGAAAAACCGAGGGGCTGAAAAACGAAAACGGGGGATTGTCAATAATCCCCCTTTCCGAAGGGACGACCCGCCAGGGTTACAGGCAGGAACCTGAAGAAGGGCAACAGCCTATGCAGCGGCACGAAAGCGTTTCTCAACGGGAGCCTTCGGCGGGCCCTTCCATGCGCCGCACGATCACTTCGTCGACCAAACCGTATTCTTTGGCCTGAGATCCGGACATGTAAAAATCCCGGTCGGTATCCTTTTCGATCTGTTCCAGGGGTCTTCCCGTGTGCAGCACGAGGATCTTGTTGAGCTCTTCGCGAAGGCGCAGGATCTCGCGCGCCTGAATGTCCACATCGGTCGCCTGTCCCTGGAATCCACCCATGGGCTGATGGAGCATGATGCGCGCGTGGGGCAGGGCGTAGCGTTTGCCCTTCACGCCCGCAGCCAGCAGCACGGCGGCCATGCTGGCCGCCTGGCCCATGCACAACGTGGACACGTTGGGCTTGATGTACTGCATCGTATCGTAGATGGCCAACCCTGCCGTGACCAATCCGCCGGGTGAATTGATGTAGAAGTGGATATCCTTGTCGGGATCTTCCGATTCCAAGAACAACATTTGGGCGATGATCACATTGGCCACCTCGTCGGTGATGGCCGTGCCCAAAAAAATGATGCGGTCCCGGAGAAGGCGCGAGTAAATATCGAAAGCCCTCTCGCCGCGGCTGCTCTGCTCAATGACAATGGGAATCAAAGACATCAGGCTTCCTCCGACTCTTCACGGGGCGCCTCGGGAGCGCCTTCCTTGGCGACGGCATGGTCTTCCAACAGCTTAAAGACTTTTTCTTCCAGCTTCTGCTGGAACATGTCCTGGACGATGGCGCTTTCCTGATATTCCTCTCTCACCTGGTCCGGCGAGGTGCGATACATACGGGCCACTTCAGCGTAGACGGTTTCCTTTTCCTCTTCACTCAGTTCCAGATTTTCCTGAGCTGCAATCTGCTCCACAATGAGTCGCCACCGGATGTCCCGTTCCGCCGCCAGGCGCTGTTCCGCCCGGATTTCCGGGGTCTGAAAACGGCTGGGATCGAGATTCAGCCCCTGAGCGGTGAACTGATGGACGAAATGCTGGATGCGCCGATCCACCTCGCGTTCCACCACTTTCGAAGGCACCTCGAAGGAGACGGAGCTCAACAACTGGTCCATGATGGCGCGGCGAACGTGGAGCTTGCGGGCTTCTTCGTCGGCCTTTATGGCTCTGTCGCGCAGGGCCTCTTTCAGCGCTTCCAAAGACTCATGATCGCCCACTTTGCGGGCGAAGGCATCGTCCAAGTCGGGTAGGATTTTTTCCTTGATATCCTTGATCGTCACCTCGAAGCGGACCCTTTTGCCCGCCAGGTCCCGCGCCTGCGCGTCCTCGGGGAAATCCAGCTCGAAACGGACCGTCTCCCCCGCGCCATGTCCCACAAGGTGGGCATCGAAATCGGGATGAATTTTCCCCTCGCCCAATTCAATGTAAAAGTTTTTCTGCACGCCCTTTTCAAAGATTTGACCGTCCAGCTCGGGCACCACGTCCACAATGACGAAGTCCCCCATCTGCGCCGGCCGATCGCCTTCCACCGATCGAATTTCCGCGTGCCGTTCCCTGAGGGTCCTCAGTTGTTCGGCGATCCGCTCGTCGGTGACTTCCGTCCTCGGGGGAACCTCCACTTCCAGCCCCAGGTAGTCTTTGACTTCGAAGGCGGGCCGCACTTCCACGATGGCCGAATAGGAAAAGGACCCGTCGGAATCAAACCGATAGTCTTCGACGTCGCCTTCCATCATGGGTTTGAGGTCCGTCTGTTTCAAAGCGTCCGGATAGGTTTCTTGGATGAGCTGGTTGGAAACTTCCCCTTGAACCGTTTTCCCGTAGTAGGATTCGAGAATCTTTCGGGGGACCTTGCCGGGGCGAAAGCCTTTGAGGCGCACTTGTTGGCTGAGCTGGCGGTAGCGCTTGTCCAACTCCTTTTCCACGTGTCGAGCTTCCACAACGACGAGCAGCTTTTTCTGGGTGGGCCCCAGGTCCGTCACAGTGACTTTCATCTCAGTCAAACCTTCCTTCTCTCTGCCCTTGAGATCAGTCCCAGGCCCCCTTGGCATTCATAGGGCCCGAACCCTTTGCGGTGAGCCCATCCCGGTCCAAAGGGCGCTCACCCAAAAACGAAACGAAGTTAGCAACCCCGCGGGACTAACTTCGTCGCATGCACACAGACACCGTCACTGGCCCTCTATAAAGCTTCTCCTGCGGTCGGACGCCGCGCCGAACCGGGCGCCGATCGGGTGCGAGAGGGGGGAGTCGAACCCCCAAGCCGAGAGGCGCTGGATCCTAAGTCCAGTGCGTTTGCCAATTCCGCCACTCTCGCCAAAGCCCCGGCGGAGCACAGGATCTTCTAATCGTTCCCCGCGCGCACTGTCAAGGGAAAAGGATTCAATAAGTTAGCGCCCGCTGTCCACAAATGGCGCCCGAGAGGAAAAACCCTGCATCAATAGTGTTCACGAGAGGCGAAAAGATGTAAAATGCTCTTCAAAGTGATGTTCGACGCGCGTTCGTGGTCGGTGCTTCAACGGGAAAGCTTTGATGGATTTTGGGACACAAAAAGGAGGTGGCGTTCATGGTGGTTTATCGTCGAAAGGAAGACAGCCAGACGTGGCATTGGTGCTCCAACTGCAGTCAATACCCCACGGGGCAGGACATCATCAAGAGGCAGAGCCGCCCTGAATACGGGGAGTTTTGCGATGAGTGCACGGTGAAGGAACAGACGGGCGACTGCAAATCGGATTCCTTCTTTTCGGTGAGAAAATGACGGGCTGTGGTGTGCCGTGAAAAGGCGGTTTCATGTCATCGACGGGGGAAGCGCCCCCAAAGCCGGCGGGTCGTTGAGGCCCATGCGGCTCTATCGCGCCTATTCCGTTGGGGAAATGGAAAGGGAGCGCATCACCTATTACGGCGTGCGCTTTCATTGGTATCGGCTGGATAGAACGGAACCCGTCGTCCCCTTCGAACGGCTCATCGCCGGCTACGACCGGCTCAAAGAGACCGCGCGGCGGCAGGCGGAGGAACAAGTTCTGCGATACCTCACGGAAGAAGAGGTGTGGGGCTTGAGAACGTACCTTCGGGAACGGCACGGCTTGGAAGTCATCGCCGAGGAGGTTCCCCTGCCCATCGAGGTGCCGACGGGCCCTTTTCATTCCCCTTACGGCGAAGTCTACGAGTTTCTGGAACTGTCCGAGCAGGAAGGCTATCCTTTGCCTTACAAGATCTGGGGCTATTACTCCCTTCGAGGGTGCCTCACCGGGCCGAACGTGACGGAAGGGGTGAGATTCCTTAAAAAGGCCTTGCAGCGGCTCAAAATCCCGCAAACATTTCGGCCGGAAGAGCTGGAGGGGGTGGTGAAGGCCGTATATTTTGAAGAAGGCTTGGTGGTGCAACACCCAAACCGCGAAGTTTCGTAAGCGCAGGGCCGCTCCGCTTAGACGCGGGGCCGCCCCGTAGCGCTTCCTCTCAGTAGAGAAACATAGGTTTTCCCATCACGTGGCGCACTTTCGGCCGATAGTTTTCCACGTCGTAGAGTTCGTGAACATCCACGCGTTTTTGGCCCGAAGTGACGATACTCACGGGCATGTCCGTGTAGATTCCTTTGCTCAGGGCGACCATCCGCCCGAAATTTCGGCGCAGGGCCAGATCCACGGCCATATTAGCAAAATTGACGGCCACCATGAGGTCCAAGGAATCGGGGGCGCCGCTTCGCATCAAGTAGGACAGCTGCTGATAAATGATCTCTTCTCCGGTGAGCTTCTTGAGGATTTCACCCGTCAGCAGGCCGATGCCCCCGAGTTTCTTGTGTCCGTAGGCGTCTTCTTCGCCCCGTTCCATGACCGTGCCGGTGATCATGCGAGCCCCTTCGCTGATGGTCAGCATGGCGTAATTGCTGGGGTTGTTTCGCTTATCTTCCATGATGAGGGCGGCCAGCCGCTCGGGGTCGAAAGGCACTTCGCTGATGATGGCTCGATCCGTCCCGGCAAGATAGGCGCTGATGAGCGATGTTTCCCCGCAATGGCGTCCGAAGAGCTCGATGACACCGATGCGTTCATGGGAACCCGTGGAGGTGCGCAGGGCGTGGATGAAATTGACGCTTCGCGTGACGGCTGTGGAAAAACCGATGCAATAATCCGTCCCGAACACATCGTTATCCATGGTCTTGGGAACCGCCAGTACCGGAAAGCCTTCCTGATGGAGCCGCACGGCATAGCTCAGCGTATCGTCCCCTCCAATGGCCACGAGGCAATCGATCCCCAGGTGTTCCAGATTGGCGAGGACGTGCGCCGTGAAGTCTTTCTTTTCCTTGTCGGAGGAAAAGTGGGATTTGAGGAAACTTGGGGCTTCCTTGTGTCGCACGGCGGCCGGATTGGTCCGGGAGGTGTGCAGGTAGGTGCCCCCCGTCCGGTCGATGGTGCGAACGGTATTCTTTTCGAGCCACTGGAAACAGTTGGAGAAGGTGTCCGGATCCTCAGGGGTGTAGTCCAGAAGGCCCGCCCATCCCCGGCGAATGCCGAGCACCCGAAAGCCTTCCTCGACGCATCGGTATACCAAGATCTTGATGCAGGGATTGAGACCCGGCACATCCCCGCCGCCTGTCAAAATGCCGATGGTTTTGATCGCCTTGAGTTCTCCCGCCATGAAAATCCTCCCTTTTCAATGAAAAGCCTCACGGTGGCGCTGGGATCTTGCGATTGGCTTTTTGCAGTTTAAACGATGCCCCGGCCGATGCAAAGGGAGTCCTTTACGGATCGGCCTGCGGCTGGTAGATAGCCATGTCCGAAAGAGCCCCGGTGGGGCAGAAGAATTCGTGCGGGCGTCCCGGGAAAGGGATAGGGGATCGGCCGGATCCTCAAGGCCGAAGCGCCCTACAAACGATAAGGAGGACGGAACACCCATGAACGGCGAAGAAGTGCGTGATTTTTGGCAAGACCATTCCGAGCGGTTTCTGGAAATGGCGTTACGCACGGACCGGATGGAAATCCTGGAAAAGTGCGACGGGCATGGCAAAAAAACAGGTCAATGCGGGGATACGGTGGAATTTTTCATTCTGACCGATGCGGACGGCACCATTCGCCGGGTGTCGTTTCACGTGACCGGATGCCTCAATACGGTCGCTTGCGCCAATACGGTATGCGAACTGGTGGAAGGAAAACCGGTGGACGAAGCGTGGGACGTGACGCCCGAACAGGTGATCGAATACCTGGAGTCGCTGCCACGAAGGGAGCACCACTGCGCGGAGCTGGCGGTGGGGGCGCTCTATTTGGGGATCGCCGATGTGCAACGAAAAAAACGGGAGCCCTGGAAAAAAATTTACGGGAGTAGCGCCGACAGCCGTTGAAGAAAGACGCCCACATCGTCGACGACCTCGTGGATCCCGGTCCTTCGGGCGAAGTCCGGATCCCATGTGAAAACGGCCCCGCCGGCCCAAATTCGGACGGTTGGGGGAAGCCCACGAACGATTTCTCTCACGACGGGCTCGGAATCCCCATGGAGGATGGTGAGACCCAGGATATGGGGTGGCTTTTGCGCGCACGGCGCAAGGATGCTTTCGGCGGAACACAGAAGGCCCAAGCGGACCGTGCGGGCTCCGGCCGCCCGGGCTGCCGCTTCGATCACCTCGAGGCCATGGCCCCACCCGTCGTCGATGGTGGCCAAGTAGAGCAGTGGGAAAATTTCGGACGGCGGCGTTTGAGACGCCGGGATCGCCTTCCTGAGAGCCTCCAGCTCTTCAAGATCGCGAAGGAGACGCCATCGCCCGGGAAGCCCGTCGCGGCGCCACCGATTTGCCGTCTCCAAAAGGTGCGCTTTAAAACCCTGCCAGGATCGGGACGCCACCGGCCTAGGCATGCTCATGCCGGCAAATGCCTTCCGAAAGGAGGCGTTTTTCTTCGGACAGCCTCTGTCGCAGCCACACGAGGACCTTATCGAATTCGTTCCGCAATTCCCGAAGCGCCCGTCCTCGGTGGCTCACCGCCGCTTTTTCTTCAGGCTCCATTTCGGCGAAGGTCTTTCCCGCCGGGGGATAAAAGAAAACGGGGTCGTACCCGAATCCTCGGGTTCCTCGAGGTTCTGTGGTGATTTCTCCTTCACAGGTTGCTTCATAAGTGAGGGCCGGACCCGTCGGGACCGCCAGGGAGAGCACACACACGAAGCGCGCCTTGCGGTTGTCAATGCCCTCCATGGCCCGGAGCAGCTTCCGGTTGTTTTCGGCGTCGGTGGCCTGGTCCCCGGCATAACGCGACGAATGGACCCCCGGCTCACCCCCCAAGGCCTCGACTTCCAATCCGGAATCGTCGGCCAAAGCCGGCAGCCCGAGAACCCGGGCCGTAAAAAGGGCTTTCTTGTACGCGTTTTCGTCGAAGGTTCGGCCGTCTTCCACGGGTTCGGGTAAAGGTCCAAAATCGGAAACGTCTTTGATTTCCACGGGGAAGCCCTCCAAGAGAGCTCGAATTTCCGAGGACTTGGCCCGATTCCGCGTCGCAATGACCAAGGTGATTGTCTCCATCTTTGCGTTTCGTCCTCCTCAAAAGCTTCAGGCGGCGGAAGGGGACGTCTCGTCCGCCTCCTCCTGCGTTTCGGCCTGCTCCTTCTTCCCGAAGAAATAAGCAATCCAGACGCTCATTTCGTAGAGGATGAGCAGCGGGATGGCCATAAGGATCTGCGTGAAGACGTCCGGGGGCGTCAAGATGGCCGCCACGATAAAGATGATGAGAATGGCGTATTTTCTTTGCTTTTGGAGAAAACTCGCTTTGACCAGCCCGAGCTTGGCCAAAAAGAGCGTGACCAGAGGAAGCTCGAAGATGAGCCCGAAGGCGATCAACAAGCGCGTGGCAAAAGACAGGAATTCCTTGGTGCTGATCATGGGGGCGATATATTCGGTGGCAAAGGAAGCAAAAAACTGGAACCCGTAGGGAAAGACGACGAGATACCCGAAGGCGGCGCCGCCGAGAAAAAAAATGGTGGAAAGGATCACAATAGGATACAAGTAGCGCCGCTCATGTTCATAGAGGCCGGGGGCGACAAATCGCCAGAACTGATAAAGGATGACCGGAACGGCCAGAGCCACGCCCCCCAAAAAGGAGACCTTGATGTAGGTCATGAACGCTTCATGGGGCGCAGTATATATGAGCTTTTGATGGCCGTCGTGCGGAAGGGCCTGAAGGAGGGGCTGCATCAGCCAGGCGAAAATTTTTTCTTTAAAGAAATAGGCAATGACGAAGCCAACGCCCACGGCGATGGCACAGATGATGAGCCGTCGGCGCAGCTCCTCCAAGTGCTCGGTAAAAGGCATTTTTTCCGAAGGCTCGCTCATGAGGCTTTCCCGTCTTCTGCCGATGTGCTCGGAAGAACATCCTCCTTGGGCCCGTCCTCGGCTGAAACCGATTCGGAAGCCGTTTCAACCGTTTTGGAAGCCTCCAAGGGACCGTCTGCGGGCGTGGTTGCCGGGGAGACTTCGGAGCCTGCGGAAGAGCCGAGATTTTCCAGCATGATTTGGCTTTGCGCCGACCGGAATTCCTTTTTCAGCTCTTGCACCGTTTCATCCTGATCGAAAGTGCTCTTGAGTTCGTTGGTGGCCTTTCGGAATTCGGCCAGGCCCCGTCCGAGAGCCCTGGCCAAATCCGGCAGTTTTCCGGGCCCGACCACGATCAAGGCGATAAAGAGAATAAGCAGTACTTCTTGAAAACCCAAGCCGAACATCTTACGCCCCCTTGTTCTCCCTCGGTCCCGAAGGCTTCTCGTCGCGCCCTTCCAATTCCTTGTAATCGGCATCGCGCACCTCGGGTTGATTGGCACGGAATCCGGCCTTGAACTGGGTAACACTGTCACCCAGGGCCTTGCCCACTTCGCCGAGGCGCTTTCCCCCGTAGATGAAGATCACGATGACCAATATGACGAGCAGTTCCGCCGGGCCGAGCCCGAAGACCATAGCGATTCCCCCCCTTGCCGCACGGCGCCGCAGGACGCGGGCCCCGACTCATTTGGTTGCGTAACTGTGGAGGCCGCTCAACAAGAAGTTCACCCCGAAGTACGTGAAAAGAACCGAACAAAAACCCGCCACGGACAACCACGCCACCCGAGGCCCCCTCCACCCTCGGACCGCTCTCGCATGTAACACGGCGGCGTAGATGAGCCACGTGATGAGAGACCAGGTTTCCTTGGGGTCCCAGCTCCAGTAAGATCCCCACGCCGAATTGGCCCAGACGGAGCCGGTGATGATCCCGATGGAAAGCCAAAAAAAGCCGAACAAGACCATTTGGTAATTGAATTCGTCCAGTTCCCTGGATCCCGGGATCAGGCTGTTCGTGGACAGGGAGAGGGGGCGTTCCGCCTTTTTCCTGCGCCACAGGTAAGCCACACTGAGGCCGAAAGAGATGGCGAAGGCGGCGTAGCCCATAAAACAGGTCACCACGTGGGCGATGAGCCAGTTGCTTTTCAAGGCGGGGACAAGAGGTTGAATCTTGGAGACGACCCCGGGGGAAAAGGAGGCGTAAGCCATGGCCAGGAAGGCGATCCCCGATGGCACGAACCCGAGGGCGCGATGCCCGATTTTCTTTTCAAAGATAACGTAAATGAGAACGAGCACCCACGAGCCAAAGACAAGGGATTCATAAAGATTGGACAAAGGAGCGTGCCCGAAGCCCAGGTCGTAGGATTCTTTCCAGCGAAGAACGATCCCCGCCGTTTGGACGAGAAGCGTTCCGATGGCGCACAATGTTCCCCAGGTGAGCCATTTGGGCTTGTGGAAGGTGATGCCCGCCAGGTAGAGCGTCGTGGCCAGGAGGTAGGCGAAGGTGGTGACACCCAGGAGGATGGAGCTGTTCATGGCGCGCTATTTCTCCTCGTTGCGGCGATCCCAAGCGTCCGCAAGGCGATCACAAAGATGTTGGAATTCCTTTTCGAAGGCAAGGCTTTTCTTGTTGCTCCAAGCGGCGACGACAACGGTCGTTCCCGGGTTGCTCTTCTGGGCCCAAAAATAAAACTTCTTATGGGGCACGTAAAAGGTGGTGAACAGGCCGACGAGGAGGATCACAAATCCCGTGAGGACCACGGGGACGCCGGGATCGCGTTTCACCTGGAGCCCCGTGTAATAGCCCCGCTCGGTTTCCAGGACGGTCACGTGGTAGCCCTGGATGCGATTGCCGTGAAAATCCGGGTGATTCATGAGAATCCAGGAACCGGTGGGCTGTTCGCCCTCCTTCCATGTGGCGATGGCGACGGCGGGCCCAAATCCGCTAAAGTCTTCGGTAAAATCGACAACTTGCACCTTCAGGTCCGTGGAGCCGAAGGGCAGCGCTTCGCCGAACGGCAACTCCAGTTCGAAACGCTCGCCCCCTTCGCCTTTGGCAAAGGCCGCCCGCGCCTTCTTCAGGACGGCTCCGTAAGAGGCCTGATAGAAGGTCACCCCGTGGTAGGAGATGGGATCGTTGACCCGAATGGAGGCGTGGAGGGCGGGCAGGTCGTTTTCCAGGATGGTCACATCGGATCGGAATTCCTTCGGCGTGCCGTTTTCGTAGAAGCTCACATGGAAATCGTTGCAGCGCACCTGGAAGGGAAGGGCTATCATGGCCCGCTTTCGAGGGATGAAGACCTCGTTGGATGTTTCGCCTTCGACAAGGTTCATGACCCCCTTGAAGCCGTAGAGCGAACCGGCCAGAGCCCCGACAAAGATCCACAAGACGCTGAGATGGATGATGTAGACCATATAGCGGGACCAACGGCCCTTTTCCACGACCAGAGAAAGGGTGTCCGCCGGGGCGTGCAGGTGTTGGACCTGCCCGAAGGCGTTTCGAAGGAGTCCTTCCGAAAGGGAGCGGACTTTGGAGAATTCCAGGGGCACGTCCATAACCCGGTGAAGGGCATACTTGGTCAATTTGGCGGGATCGAGAAACTCGTCGCGGTCGCGAAGCAGGGCCATGGTTTTGGGGAGCCGCTGCAGGGTGCAGGCGATGAGGTTGACACCCAGGAGAACCAAGAGCGCCCGGAACCCCAAGGAATGGTAAAGGTCCGTGATCTGCAGGGTGACGAGCCATCGGGCCGTCCTCGGACCATAGCGGGAAAAGATCTCGCGTTCACTGAGACCTTGGGGAACCAGCGTGCCGATAATGCATCCTACGGCCAAGATAATGAACAAGAAGAGGGCAAAGCGAAGACTTCCCAATTTTTTCCAGAGCCACAGAACCCGTTCGTGAAAATCCTTCATGGACAAGGGCCTTCCGTTCAGCCGTTGGAGGTGGACGCATCGCCTGATTTTTTTGACGCCGACAAAAGAGACTGCTTTGTAACCTAGGGGCACATGCAAGGCAAGATGGAACAAGGCGGCGCCCGGCCTGGCAAAACGGGCCGGTTTCTTTTTTTTGGAAAAAGCCCTTGACAGGCGGCCGGGGATCTCTATAATCCGGCCTCCGTTGACGCGATGCGTCGGCGGCTCCGGGGACCGGAAAAAAGCCCTTGACCCGGATGCTCGGTTCTGATAGAAAGCACCTTTGCCTGGAGCGATCAGGCACCTGTTCTTTGAAAACTAAATAGTGAGTGCGTGCTGGGCCTTTGAAAGGGACCGTGCCTTGATTTGGGGTGCGGTTAGAAGGAAAAAACTGGAGAGTTTGATCCTGGCTCAGAATGA
>JBBFKW010000004.1:0-12692 GCA_037481835.1 Desulfosoma sp.
AGAACGAAGTTCGTCGCTTACCTCATTTACAGTTTCGTCATCAGCGCCTTCATCTACCCCATCTTCGGCAGTTGGGCCTGGGGCGGTCTCTTTCACGGGAAAGGATGGCTGGAGAATTTGGGCTTCATTGATTTCGCCGGATCCACGGTGGTGCATTCCGTCGGCGGGTGGGCCTCCCTGGCGGGGGCCATGATCTTGGGGCCTCGCCTGGGAAAATACGACGCTCAGGGTCGTCCTCGGGCCATTCCCGGCCACAACCTGCCCTTGGCCACGTTGGGTGTGTTCATTCTATGGATCGGTTGGTTCGGCTTTAATCCAGGTTCCACCACCGCCGGCATCAAGGACATCTCCTGGATCTTCGTCAACACCAACTTGGCAGCGGCCGCAGGGGTGGTGGGCGCCCTCGTGACGATTTGGTCCATCACCAAGAAACCCGATTTGGCCATGACCTTAAACGGGGCCTTGGCGGGCCTTGTGGGCATCACGGCCCCGTGCAACACGGTGAGTCCGACAAGCGCCGTTATCATCGGATTGGTTGCCGGCATCCTTGTGGTCCTTTCGGTCATTGCGGTGGATCGCGCCGGGGTGGATGATCCCGTCGGCGCCATCTCGGTCCACGGGGTGTGCGGGGTCTGGGGCACACTCTCTGCGGCCATCTTTCACATCGATGGTTTTTCCTGGGGGCAGCTCGGCGTCCAGGCCCTCGGCGCGGGAGCGGCTTTTATCTGGACCTTTTCCACGGCCTACCTTACCTTTCGCGTGATCAAGGCCGTGGTCGGGCTCCGGGTAAGCCCCGAGGAGGAAATCGAAGGGCTTGATGTGGGCGAACACGGCGAGAGCGCCTACCCCGACTTCGTCCTTGTGGTGGGCGCCTCGGCCGGAATGGGCCAGGGGACCCCGAAACCCGAAAAGGCTTATGCCATGAAGACCGATCCGGCCAAAGCGCCGATCTAGATCCCTGAGCGTGTCCGGCACAGCCACGTTCGTGGCTCTGGCCTTCCAGGGCATGCTCCGCCGGGGGGCGCCTCCGGAACCGTTGATCGGATCGGGGGCGCTCCAGCCCGGTGGCGCTTCAGGCACGAACACAGTATGTGGAAGAATGAAGGGCACGAGCTCCATATTCGGTATCAGCGCCAGCAGTTGATCCCGGGCTGGCGGCAGGAAAGGCTGAGCACGGCCTCGGTGGGTGTGGTGGGAAGCGGGCCGTGGCCGGCCTCTTTTTTTCTTGCGGCGGCAACGGCTTTGGGCATCCGACGGTTGGTGATCGTCTGCCCTCACCTGCACGATCCCTTCGTCACCCTGGCTCGAGACTTGGACCCCGGCATGGAGATCGCCCATTTGGAAGGATGGTTGGCGCATCCCGCCACGGCGGCCCTTCTTGACGGATGCTCGGTCCTCGTGGACTTTTCCCAGTTGGGTCTTACCAACAAGATCCTCTTCAACACGGCGCGCAAACAATCCAAACCCCTGATCTCAGTGCGATGTCTTAAAGACAGGCCCCACGCCGGGTTTCGACTTCTAAGCACCCAACCTGGAAAGGAGACGGCGACAATCCGGACCATGGTTTCCTCCCACTCATTGACCGCCGTCGGCTGGGACGATCCCGCTACGGCCATGGCCGCCGCCGGCCTGGCTCTGGAAGAAATCAGACGGATCCTTTTCGAGGCCCCTCAGACCCCGACCTTAATGGAATACGCGCGGCCCGATCCCACGGCGATTCCCGAGAACCTGCACGTCGCCGTCATCGGCGCCGGAGCGCTGGGAAACTTCGCCTCCTTGGCGTTGGTCCTTTCGGGATGCCGGCACATCACCCTGTGGGATCCCGACCGAGTGGACATCACCAACCTGAACCGGCAGATTTTCTTCGCCGGGCAGGTAGGCGCCTTCAAAGCCCCGGCGCTGGCGCACCGGCTTAACACCCTTTTCGGGGCGAAGGCTCGAGGGCTGCCGCAGCCTTTCGATGAAAAGACCGATCTTTCGGCTTTCGACGCCGTTTTGGACTGCGTGGACACTTTCGAAACGCGCCTGCTCATCAGCCGCCGCGCCCAAGACTTGGGAAAAATCTTGATTTCCGGAGGAACCGGCCCAGACAAAGGCCAAGTGGTGGCCTACCACCCCTCCCGTAGTGCTGAAACGCCGGCTGAGCTTCTCAAGATGGACCAAATCCTTTCCCGGAGGCGGGCGGCAGAGGGTATTGAACCTATCGGCCAAGGCTTTCTTTCGGGAACCGCGGGCCGTGAAGCCTTGCACAACGGGGCCGAAGCGCCCGCCTCTGTTTGGGGACCCCCCCCAAAAAGCCGTCGCCCCCAGTCTCCCCAGGACAACGCCTCGTGCCTCGTTCAAGCCGATCCGTCGGTTGTCATGAGCAACGTGATCATCGGCGCCTTCATGGTCGATGCCCTGCGCCGACTCCTCTCCGGCGAACCTCCGATTCTCCTCTTCTATGAATCGTCGGAAAAGAACGGCCTTCGCCTCACCGTCTCATTTCAATCGAGCCTCGAATAAAAAAGGCGGCCTCGTCGAGACCGCCTTTTCACACCCTCTCCCAGCCCCTCCTGCCGGGAATCGGGCCCCCTCTCTCTTCTTTCCTAGAAACTGAAGAACACCTTCTGGAGCACTTTGGGCGTCACGCCCGCCATGTCAAGATACATGGTGATGCCACCCATAAAGAACGGCCAGCCGGCTCCCATAATCATGGCCAGGTCCACATCGCGCGAGCTGTCCACGATTTTTTCCTTGAGAATCAGATCGATTTCCCGGGCAAGGTTGCTCAGGACGCGGTCCCGGATTTCTTCGGGTTGAAATTCCTTTTGAGCCGTTTTCACCCAAAGCTTTTCCACTTCGGGATCGACCTTTTTGGTCTTGGATCCGGGCACGTAGATGCTCTTCTTGCCGGCGTCCACCAGTTTCTTGAAATTGGCGTTCAATGGGAACCGTTCCGAACCGAAGGCGTGGTTCAAGGTTTCCGCCACGTGGTAGGCTACGGGGAAACCGACCAAGGCCAGCAGGTCGAAGGGCGCCATGGGGAGGCCGAGGCTCAGCAACGCCTCGTCCACCTGAGCGAAATCGGCTCCTTCGTCCACCATGGTCAGGCAGTCGGCGAGCATCTTGGTGAGGATCCGATTCACCAGGAAGGCGGGAGCGTCTTTGACGAGCACGCCCGTCTTCTTGAGTTTTTTGGCCAGGTCGAAAGCGGTGGCCAAGGTGAGGTCGTTGGTCTGCGGGGTCTTGATCACTTCCACAAGGGGCAGAACGGCCACCGGGTTGAAGAAATGGAAGCCCACAACCCGTTCGGGATGTTTGAGGTCCGCGCCCATCTCCGTGACACTCAGCGACGACGTGTTCGTCGCCAGGATGCATTCGGGGCCGACCACCGCTTCCAGTTCCGCAAACACCTGCTTCTTGATCTCCATCCGTTCGAAGACGGCTTCGATGACGAAGTCGCAATCGGCGAAGTCATCGTAGCTCAACGTGCCGTGGAGCAAGCTGGAAAGGTACCGGGCACGGGCTTCCGGCATGCGGCCTTTTTCCACCATTTTCTGAAATTCTTGATGGACGTAGGCGCACCCTTTGTCCACGAATTCCTGCTTGATGTCTTTCATGACAACGGGCACGCCCAGGCGGTAGATGAAAAGCTGGGCCAACTGTGAAGCCATCAAGCCAGCGCCGATGATGCCGACCTTCTTGATGGGCTTGGGCTTGGCATCGGGCACGCCCTTGACCTTCTTGGCATAGCGGTTGACCAAATCGAAGGCGTAGATGGAGCACTTGCACTGGCGGCTCTTGACCAGATCGCCCAACGCCTTGTTTTCCTCTTCAAAACCGCGATCCACATCCCAGGTGACGGCCCCTTCGACAAGTTCGATGGCTCGGTAGGGGGCCGGCGCCGCGCCGTGGACTTTAGCGTCCACGAATTCCTTGGCCTTTTGGATCACGGTCTTGAGATTCGTCGTCTTCGGCGCCTGCCGTTCCACCTTTTCGCTGCCGGCGATGATCCCCATAAGGAACCGCAGGGAGTCGTCGAAGAATTCGGCGCCGTCGAACAGGCGGTCGGCCAGGCCCATTTCATACGCCTGGGGCCCGGTGATCATGCGGTTTTGGTTCAAGGCGTTGAAAATAATGAGTTCCAAGGCTTTTTCGGGGCCGAGAAGCTTGGTGGCCAGGGTGCAGCCGCCCCAGCCGGGAACAAGCCCGATGAAGCATTCGGGAAAGCCCATGGCCGGAACACTTCGGGCCACGGTCCGGTATTGGCAGTACAGGCCGATTTCCAAACCACCGCCCAAGGCGACGCCGTTATAGGCCGCCACTGTCGGGAAAGGCAGGTCCATGAGGCGCTTCATGATCGTGTGGCCCGCCTTGCCGATCTGATAGCCTTGCTCGAACGTGGTGACGAAAGGCACCTGGGTGAGATCGGCTCCCGCGGCGAAGATATAGGGTTTTCCCGTCAGCATGAGCCCCTTCACGTCGCCGTGGGCCAAAACCGTGTTGATGGCTTCGTTGAGCGACATGAGGGCCGCTTCGCTGAACACGTTGGGCTTTTTGTAATCATGCCCGTTGTCCATGGTCACGATGGCCAGTGTGCCAACGGGAGAATTCCAAAAATTGACGAAGAACTTGGTGACCGGTTCGCCCATGATATTCCCCCCTTATTCGGACTTCGCGGTTTGAAGGTTTTCCCAAATGACCGATCCCCCTTGCCCCAGGCCCACACACATGGCGGCCAAGCCGTAACGCGCTTCCGGATGGGCTTCGAAGTAGTGCATGAGGTGAATCATGAGACGGGGTCCGGAAGAGGCCAAAGGATGGCCGAAGGCGATGGCGCCGCCGTAGGGGTTGAGGCGCTTGTCGTCAGGGAATTTCATGCCGAATTCCTTCATGAAGACCACGGCCTGTACCGCGAAGGCCTCGTTGAGTTCGATGACGTCCAGATCGTCGAACTTCAGGCCCGTGCGCTCCAAGACTTTCCTAGTGGACGGGACCGGGCCGTAGCCCATGATTTCCGGCTTCACGCCGGCAAAGGCGTAGCCCACCAGGCGCATCTTGGGTTTGAGGCCCAGTTCCTTTGCTTTTTCGGCGGACATGAGCAACACGCCGCAGGCACCGTCGTTCAGCCCGGAAGCATTGCCCGGGGTGACCTTGCCCTGAACCCGAAAGGGCGTCCTCAAGGTGGCCAAAGCTTCCATGGTCGTTTCCGGGCGGGGTTGTTCATCTCGATCGGCCACGACCCAGCCGTTCTTGGTGTAGACAGTCATGGGCACGATCATTTTCTGGATAATGCCGTCCTGGTAGGCCTTGTGGGCTTTCTTCTGGCACAAGAGGGCGTACTCGTCGGCCATTTCCTTGGTGATTTCGGGGAACATGTCGTGCAGGTTTTCCGCCGTCTTTCCCATGACCAGGGCATCTTCGGACACGATTTTTTCCGCCACGAAACGCGGGTTGGGGTCGGCCGTAGCCCCCATGGGATGATGGCCCATGTGCTCCACCCCGCCGGCGATGGCCACGTCCACGGAACCCAAAGCGATTTCCGACGCGGCACAGGTCACCGCCGTCATGCCGCCGGCGCACATGCGATCCACGGAAAAGCCCGCCGTGGAAACGGGAAGGCCCGCCAAGATGGCCGACGTCCGGCCCAGGGTCAGCCCCTGGTCGCCTTCCTGCGTGGTGGCGCCCCAGACGTTTTCTTCCACCATTTCGGGTTTCACCTGGGGGTTGCGCCGCAAGAGTTCACGAATGACCTTGACCACCATGTCGTCGGCCCGGGTCATCCAGAAAATGCCCTTTTCCCCGGCCTTGCCAAAGGCCGTTCGAATACCGTCAACCAGAACCACGTCCCTTGCCTTCATGAGATGTCCTCCTTGTTGTTTACACAAGAGCGAAAGCGGTTTCGGGAATTTCCAGAGGCGATTTGTCGCTGGTCATGATGGCCCGCGCTTTGCCGGACGCCTGGGTGAGCACCTGGGTCATCCAGTACTTGGCCGAAGCGATTTTGCCCGCATAAAAGGCGGCACTCCGGTTGGATTCCAGCACGGCCTGGCGCGATTTGTCGTCCTTGGCCCCGTGATCGGCGTAGATTTCGTAGAGCTTGCGATCGGCAAGGTAGGCTTGCCACAGGAGCAAGAGCCCGATGGTCACATCGCCGAAAAGATCCAGATAGGGCTTGGCGTAGAGGATGGGCACGTGGAATTCGTCGGTCATGCCCTTAAGGCCGAAGAACTTGGTCACCTGGAGCAGGCTTTCGGCGGCTTCTTCGTAGATCTCGATGAGTTCGCGCATGCGGTAGTTCTTCTTGAATTTGCCCACCATCTCCCGGCTGAACTTGACGGCGTTGGTGAAAAGCAATCCTCGCTTCATGGCGATTTTGCGACCGACCAAATCCAGGGCCTGAATGCCGTTGGTGCCTTCGTAAATGGAGGCAATTTTGCAGTCGCGCAGGAACTGCTCCACGGGGTATTCCGAGGTAAAGCCATAGCCGCCGTAGACCTGGACGGCTGTTTCGCAGACTCGGAAACCCAAGTCGCTTCCCATGGATTTGCAGATGGGAATCAACAGATCCACATACCCCTGATACAGGTCCCGCTCCTCATCGGATTCGGCCACCCGCACGCGATCCAGGCAGTAGGCGGCAAGATGCATGAGCGCCCGCAGGCCTTCCGTGCTGGCCTTCATGAACATGAGCATCCGACGGACATCGGGATGATTGATGATGGCCACCCGCTCCGCCCCGGGATCCTTCATCTTTTCCACGGGGGTGCCCTGGACCCGCTCTTTGGCGTACTGGAGCGCATGGAGGTAGGCTGTGCTTGCATGGGCCAGGCCCTGCATGCCGACGAAAAGGCGCGCTTCGTTCATCATGTCAAACATGATGCGCATGCCCTTGTTGGGTTCCCCCATGAGGTAGCCCAGGCATTTGCCGTTTTCGCCGAAATTCAGCACACAGGTGGCCGATCCGTGGATGCCCATCTTGTGCTCGATGCCGCCGCAATTGACATCGTTATCCACCAGATTGCCCTGGTCATCGACGAGGAGGCGGGGAACCAGGAAGATGGAAATGCCCTTGGTGCCCTTGGGCGCACCTTCGATTCGGGCCAAAACCATGTGGACAATGTTTTCCGTGAGATCGTGCATGCCCGAAGAGATGAAAATCTTCTGGCCTTCGATCTTGTAGGTGCCGTCGCCCTGCGGGATCGCCCGGGTGCGCAGATTCCCCACGTCGCTTCCCGCGCCGGCTTCCGTCAGGCACATGGTGCCGCCCCATTCGCCGGAAAACATCTTGAACATGTATTTTTCCTGGAGCTCGGGCGTGCCGTACTTTTGGAGCAGCCGGGCGGCACCGTGGGTCAAGCCCGGGTACATGAGCAGGGACCAGTTGGCGGCGGCGAAAAATTCCACGCACGCGTTGGAAACCGTAAAGGGAAAGCCCTGACCGCCCACGTCGGGGTCATCCGCCATGGCCAACCAGCCGCCTTCGCAGTAGAGTCGGTACGGCTGATGGAAGCATTCGGGAACCTTGACCTGACCGTTTTCAAAACGGCACCCTTCTTTATCCCCCTTCTTGTTGGTGGGGTAGAATTCCTGTTCCGCAAGCTTTTCCGCCTGTTCCAGAGCCATGTCGAACATCTCCTTGGAATATTCGGAAAAGAGCGGGTACTTGCACAGATCTTCAACGCCCAACTGTTCAAAAAGAACAAACTTGAGATCCCTTTCATCCACAAGCAACTTCATGTCCGTATCCTCCTTTGCGGAAATGTATCCATCTTTAAGGACAAGAAACCCTTAGCCAGGGCGAGCCATCATATCCTCCGGCGCTGCGGCCGCGGCCCCCTCCCGCAGCCCGTTCAGGAAGAGGTCCATGAGGGGGTCGGTCAGGGATTCCAAATCGTAGGGACGACCCGCCAGCACCCACGTGGACACCACTTCATCCAAAGCGCCAAAGATGAATCTTTTCACCAAACCCAATGGGATATCCTTGCGAAAAACTCCCTGTTGCTGCCCTTCCCGGACCACATCGCCCATGAGGTCCAGGTATTTCTTGAGTTCAACCTTCTTGTATTCGCGCATGAAGCGGCTGCTCTGGCGCAGTTCCACCTGCAGCACGGCCGCCAGTTCGGGGTAGGCTTGGAACCCGGCGAGATGCATGGCGATGAGCTTGCGGAAACGCCGCACGGGATCTTTTTCCGCGGCCAAAGCCTCGCGGAACTTGACGTTGATCTCCTTCATCTTCTCTTCGAAGATGGAAATGAGAAGGTCGTCCTTGTTGATGAAATAGAGATAAATGGTCCCGTCGGCCACGCCCGCCATGCGGGCGATGTCGGAAACCCGGGCTTGAAAGAAGCCCTTTTCCGCAAAAACCTTCACGGCCGCGTCCAGGATGCGCCGCCTCTTGTCCGAATTCTTGGAATGGATCCGCTCGTTCGCCATGATGTTCCGCATGCCCCGCTCATGAATGAACCATCATTCATCCGCTGATTAAACTGTTTCCCCCGACTCTGTCAAGGGAAAAACGAGCCCGGCAAGGAAAGACGCTCTCGTCGGGCTGGCCGAGCTTTCTTGGACCGCACGTTTGGCGAAAGGATGGAGGGAAGACTGGGCAAAGCGGCGACGGCTTGGCGATTCTTACGTGAATCCGTGCGACGCGGCCTTTATAATAAATTAAAAAAAGACCCTGACACGCGTGAGGATCGACCATGGACAAAGGACACGCAGCTCCGGAAAGGCCCCGCAAACGTCTTCTGCTCTACATGCTGCACTGCGGTCTTGACGGAAAGCTTTTGCAAAAGATTTGCGCCCGGCACGGTCTGGATCTCGATATCCGCCAGTTTCCCAGGGAAGAGGCCTTCGCCTACCACATGCACCCTCAGTTTGAAACGCCCGATCTTATCCTCATCCGGGGCCATTTCATCCAACTGGTCCGTGAGGTGGACAAGGAACGACACATCCCGTACGTCGTCGTCTCTTCCAAGCTCAAGTACGGCACGGGACAGCCGGTCTTCATCCATGCGGACAAAGGCTACGGCACCCAAGAAACCCTGGGCGTCTACCATGCCATTGCGGAAAAACTAAAAGAAATGGTATCCTTGCGATCGCTCGACGCACAAGGGACATCGCCCGTGGAGGCCAACACGACGGATTCGGGACCATGCTGAAAGTGGTTTCTCACGAAGGCTACCTCGCCCGGTACCCCACAGGTGCCGTAGAAACCCCTGCGCGGATACGATCGATCCTGGGGAATCTGAAAGGACTCTACCCCCTGGTGGTGCCCGAACCGGCATCCAAAGAGGATCTCTTGCGGGCTCATACCCCGGATCACCTCATCCAGGTGCAATTGGAAGGCACAGCCGTGAGGGACGCGGCCGCCTTGGCGGCGGGCGGAGCCCTATGCGCCGCGCGGCGGGCTTTGACGGACGGACATCCCTACTTCGCCGCCGTGCGCCCTCCCGGGCATCATGCGGGAAGAAACCGTTTCGGGGGTTTTTGCTTTTTCAACAACATGGCCGTCGCTATCCTGGCCCTTTTGGATCACGGGGCAGAGCGCCGAGCGGCGGTGATCGACTTTGACATGCACCGGGGCGACGGCACGGCGGAAATTTTCGACGGGGATCCCCGCGTGCATTTTTTGGACGTGTCTTCCGCGGAAAAGGACATGTTCGTGCAAAGAATCGAAAGCTTTCTCGATGCACTTCCGCCCGTTGACATCATCGGCGTTTCGGCGGGTTTTGACATGCACGTGAAAGATTGGGGGGGACTGCTCACCAACCGGGATTACCACCACATCGGGCGGCTTATCGGAAAGGCCGCTCGCCGCAAAGCTTCCGGCCGGGTGTTTGCCGTCCTC
The DNA here is from genome assembly GCA_037481835.1 of Desulfosoma sp. Classification (GTDB taxonomy): domain Bacteria; phylum Desulfobacterota; class Syntrophobacteria; order Syntrophobacterales; family DSM-9756; genus Desulfosoma. Next base: position 9,833 of record JBBFKW010000004.1, read on the forward strand.
GAAGGGGGGTACATGCCCCACGAACTCGGCAAAGCCGTCCTGGCCTTTTGCAAAGGGCTCGAAGGAAAGGACCTCATCGAACCGACACACACAACAAGGCCATGACGCCGAAATACCAGGAACTGGAGCGTCTCAAGCGGGAACTCAGCGGCCCTCCGACGGACTTCAGCGCCGCTTTCCTTAAAGTTCAGGAATTGCGCCGCCTCATCGAGGAAGCTCCGGACGGCATCGACCACGGCACGGTCCGCCTCCTGCAAAGGCTCCTGACGCACGAACCCTATCAGGCGCAGCGGCAGGCGTATTTTTTCAGCCGAGAAACCGCCTTGGTCTTGCGGGACGTTTTGGAATGCTGCCCGCGTGTGGATGTCAAGGAACATGCCCGGAGAGCCCTTGAGCGGCTTTCCATGCAAACTCAGGGCGCCTGCCAGCGCGCCTCCTGCGAAGCCCTGGGGGCTCTGCCCCTCCCCATGGCTCCTCCCTCACTGCCTCCCGACCCCGACCCGATGGGCGCACCCATCGTGTCTTTGGATCACTTCGGCCTTCAACAAGGGATCGTGACTGCCTCGACGTCTTGGACCCGTTGCGGTCGAAGCCTGTGGGTCCGGGACCAGGACACGGGACGGCTGCTCACCATTAAAACGGCCGCGGATTCCGAAGGGGCTCGGGCGCTTTTTCGGGAGATTCATTGGATGCGCAATCTCTCGGAAAACTTCAGCCTAGTGGATGGGGACGGATGTTCCTTTCCCAGGCCCCTCAGTCCGGACGGGCCGTATCTTTTTCGTTTGAAAACCGCCGGGGAAAACGCCCATGTCTTTGGATCAGAGGCTCAGGGAGGACTCTGGGCCATCGCCTTTTCGGCCCCGCCCGACTATTTCGTGTATCCCAATCAGCCCGTGAACGGGCACATGCCGTCCAAGGCGGCCTTTCTTTCCACTCTCAGGCGCAGCGCCCACGTCCTCGGACGGTTGGCGTCCCATGGCATCGTGCACACGGCACCCATCCCCCTTTTTCATAATCGGGTGCAGCGGCACCGCCGGGAGGACGGAGGTTTGTATCGCTGGCCACGGGGGGGCCGCCTGGATCGATGGTTGGAATCGTGCGATTATCCCAACTTCGGCCGGTCGGGCGTTCGGGATCTGGAACACTTGCAACCCGCAGGAACCCACGGGATGTCTCTCCATGAACAGATCGGCATGCATTTTCTCAGTTTTCTTCTGGTGGCGGGAAGCTATTTCAGAAACCGGAACCGGAACCTTCGAGGGCGAAGAGAGGACGGCACGCCCGTCGATGTCAGAGAGTGGTTCGATGAGCACTTTCTCGTCAAAGTGATCGAATCGGTCTTCATCGCCTACTACGAGGCGTTCACCGGCTGGACGGCGCCGACGGATGTTCCCTGGGATTTGGCCCGATTGGCCCGCCGGATGATCGACGAAATGGGGGTGGACCGGCACATGGAAGAAATCCTTCGCGTGGCCGACCAGGAAAACATGAGTGACGAAGAATTTTGGGCGTTCCTAAAAGAACGGGGCACGTCTCCCGAGGAAGCGGGCCGGATCCCACGGGGCAAGGAAGACATTGTTCTTCTCACGGGCCCCCACCTTGGGGCGTTCAACGATCGGATATCCCTTCCCGAAATCATCCATTTCGTTGGAACGGCGGCCGCCCTGTGCATCAGCGGTCGCTATTTCCGCCTCCGAAGCCGAAATTCGGCGGCGCCCTGCGCCGTCTCCGAGCGCAGGACCCCCTCTTAACGAAAGGTCGATGGCGGCAACCCTGGAGGCCGAGGCTGTGGTCAATTGTCCACGTCCTTCAGAGCCTCCCGAACGGCTTGGATGAGAGCGTCGAACTGCTCGGAACGGTAGGGATCGACCCCGCCGCAGCCGGCATCTCCCATCTTATCGAAGACGAATTCCTTTTCCATGTAATCCAAAAGCTGCCGCGTGGATTGGATCAGGCGCTGCATCGTGTCGTTCATCCTTCGTGATCTCCTTTCGCGGCCCCAAAACGTGTTGAGCTCGGTTCGCTGCGGCGGCCTGGGATTTAAATCTCCGCTCCCGATGGGTCTTTTCCCGGGAAAGGGGCGCCCACGGCCGCAGGCCATTGGGGGTGAAGCCGTCCCATCCTCAAGGTGAAAGCCCCTCCGGACCATGGCCTAAGCCAGGGCCTGGGACAAGAACCCCTTCGCCGACCATAAGAACCACGCACCAAAGCCCACGAGAAACACCCCGCAGGCTCGGAGCACCCACTGGTAGCTGCGATCCCCCATGAAGCGCGTTCCTTTGGTGACCCCGAGGGACACCAAGCTGTACCAGGCAAAATCGGCTGCGATGTGCCCCAAAAAGAAAACACCCACCCCCCATGGTCCCGCCTTCATGGCGGCCACCATGTATCCTAGACCGATGGTGGCCCACCACAGGGTCCAATAGGGGTTGGAAAGACTCGCCAAAATGCCCAGGAGCACAGGGTGGCGGCCGGAAGAGGAGCCGCCGGCGGAGGCGTTCAGGTTGAGCGTGAGCCGGGCGGCGCTTCGCACCATGTCCATACCCATCCAGAGCAGAAAGCCGCCTCCGAAAAGGGCGATGGTCCCCATGACCGAGGGTTTCTTGAGAAAGGGTCCGAGCCCCAAAACGACGGCCGCCACCACGGCCAGTTCCAGGACGGCATGCCCGGTCATGAGCAGGGGGCCCGCCCGGAAACCCCGACGCACCGATTCGGTGATGGTGATGGTAAAAAGCGGCCCGGGCATGAGCGCCCCGGAAAGGGCCACGGTGAACGATCCCGCGCCGATCGCCAGTAATTCCAACATGTTTTGCTCTCCGCGAAAACACTCCCCGCCTATGGCGTCATAGCCGCCCACCCA
>JBBFKW010000004.1:12792-14468 GCA_037481835.1 Desulfosoma sp.
TGTTTTGCTCTCCGCGAAAACACTCCCCGCCTATGGCGTCATAGCCGCCCACCCATGGTCCTCATGGTCCAAAGGGCCCACTCCAAGGGCACGCCCTTTCCGCAAAAGCGGGCTCGCTCGAGACCCTCTCGGGAAGACCCGTCCAGGCAGGCCATCGCGGCCAAGGACGCGCAAAAAGCAACCCCAAAGGCTCCACTGGCGGCTTTCTTTGCCCTTAGGATTCGATGCGACTCCCGAGGAGTTCCATGAATTTCCGCATCCATTCGGGATGGGCCGGCCACGCCGGAGCCGTGACCAGGGATCCGTCCACCACGGCGTTGGTAAAGGTTTCGTTCACGTCGGCCCAGGAGGCTCCGGCCGCCACAAGATCTGGTTTTACGGCGGGATAGGCGGTGCACGTGCGACCTTTGACAACCCCGGCCGCCACCAGGACCTGTTGGCCGTGGCAGATGGAAGCGATGGGTTTTTCGGCGTCGGCAAAATGCCTGACGATTTCCAAAACCCTCGGGTTTAGGCGGATATATTCCGGGGCTCGTCCTCCGGGGATGACCAACCCGTCGTAGTCATGGGGGTTGACGTCGTCGAAGGTCGCGTTCAGCGTAAAGTTATGACCGGGTTTTTCACTGTAGGTCTGATCCCCTTCGAAATCATGAACGGCCGTGCGAACCTTTTCTCCGGCCTTTTTCCCCGGGCAGACGGCGTGCACTGTGTGCCCGACCATAAGAAGCATCTGGAAAGGAACCATGACTTCGTAGTCTTCCACGAAATCACCCACGAGCATGAGAATCTTCTTCGCCGCCATGTTCTTCCTCCATTGATGAGTCGTTCCGACCCCTTTTGTGAGACCCCTCAGTTCGCCCCCGTACCTTGGCCGCGTGATGAACCAGCCCGCCCAGCCATTGGCCCAGGCAGAAAGCGCCGACAAAGATCGGGAACGTGCTCAGGCGCCATCCCAACCCCGCTGCCATCCGCAAGGCCACAACGAGAGGCACGGGAAGGTGCACCGCCAAAAAACACGCCTTGGAAAAGCGATGCACCCGAGCCCGCCAATAGCCGAAAGGGACGTTCAGCCCGACCACCAGCGCCGCCGTCACCGGCACACTTAAGTGCATAAGCCACTCACCCCCGATCCCCTCGCCGGTCGCAACATCTCCGGCCCCTTTGATCCAGGCCCGCGGCCCGGCGGTGTCCGTTACGTCCCGCCCGAATTGATCCGCCATGACCATAATGTCATGGCAACAAGGTCTCCTCTGAACAGAAAACCTTTAAAACCACACATACTTTGTACATCGAGGCAGGTCAAGTAGGGCGCGAGGGTGAGGCGTCTCTGAGCTGCTCAACGAGATAAACGGCATTTGGCGCAGGCGATGAAGCCCGATGAGGGCGAGAAGGCTTAAACGAATCCATGATGTGTCGCGTTGCATCGGCCCAGGGGTCTCGGGCGAGGAGCAGTCATCCTTGGATGGAAAATCGCTCGGGCTCGGAGCATCTTGAAGTTTCGGGGCTTGCTTCCTGGAAAGGGATCGGGATAAGGAAGGGGGGCGGTGCAGGAAGCGGAGAGGTGTAGGAACGTCTAGGGTGGGAATGGCGGAGGAGGCTGTGCCCGTATTGGAAGAATGCACGATGGCGTTTTTTGAAAAAGAGCGGGAGGCGATCCGGACCGTGATCCTTCCCTG
>JBBFKW010000004.1:14568-240943 GCA_037481835.1 Desulfosoma sp.
CCCAAGGATTCCCACGCCGGAGAGGTGGAAACGTCCCTCATGCTCCATCTTCATCCCCACTGGGTTTGCGGGACCGCCGAGGAAGCCTATCCCACCTTTCCCGAGCACATCCTCGTGCGGAACAAGAGGGCCTTTTGGCCCACGGGCGTCTGGGGAAACCCGCAGGCGGCATCCGCCGAAAAGGGCCGCCGGCTCATGGAAGCTTCCATTTCCGCTCTCGTCACGCTGATCGAGCGGTTGAGTGCGTGGCGTGATCCCGAGTGACCGAACGCGAGGAAAACCTGACCAATGCCCATGGGCCGGAAAAGAGACAAGGCGAAGTCTAATTGTCCACGAGAAATTGGCGACGAAGGTGAGCTGTCTATGGAGGAAGGGCGACCTGACGCCGGCCGAAAGCCCGCAGTCCCTGGCGGCTTTCCCTTCAAGGCTTCGCCTGCCGGAGCTCAAGGGGGGCTCGATGCCCCTCCTCCGCGAAAACTCCCGGAACTGCTGGCCCCGGCCGGCCATTTGGAGGCGCTCTGGGCGGCGGTGGAAAGCGGGGCCGACGCCGTCTATGTGGGCCTCAAAAAGCTGAGCGCTCGCGCTCATGCCGCCAATTTTACCCTAGACGAGCTCGCCCGCCTTCTCCCCTTCACCCGAAGTCGGGGGGTGGCCCTGTACACGGCTCTGAACAGCGTGATCACGGCCTCCGAAGTCCCCTCCGTGCTGGATGTGCTTCAGGCTCTGTCGGATCTCGCCGTAGACGCCGTGATTGTCCAGGATCCGGGGATCTTTCTCCTCTGTCGTCGATATTTTCCTTCCCTTAAGGTGCATGCGAGCACCCTTGCGGCGGTGCACAATAGTGCGGGGGTGAACGTCCTGGAACGGCTCGGCGCCCGCCGCATCGTCCTCGCCCGGGAACTCACCCTTGAGGAAATCCGGGCCATCCGGAACCGGACCCAGGCGGAACTGGAAATTTTCGTGCACGGAGCCCTGTGCTATTCTTTTTCCGGGCTGTGTCTTGCCAGCAGCTTTCGAGGCGGCCACAGCGGCCTGCAGGGACGATGCGTCCAGCCATGCCGGCTTCGGTTTACCCAGGGCCGAAAGTCGGGTTACTTTTTTTCATGTAACGATCTCTGTGCGCTCGATCGCATCCCGACGCTGAAAAGACTCGGCCTGACGGCTTTTAAGATCGAAGGGCGCATGAAGGACGCCGAATACATCGCCACCGTCGTTCGAGCCTACCGCCATGTGATGGACGCCCCGGACAGCCGTGCCCGCGATGCGGTGGAGGAAGCCCGGGAATGGCTGACTGACGCCCCGGCGCGACGCCTTACCGACGGTTTTCTCGGCACTCATGCCCCGACCCATATTCTCAGTCCCCACCGCTCGGGATCCAGCGGCCTCTGGGTCGCTACGGTGAAATCGATCGGCCCGGACGGGCTTCGGGTCGATGTGCGCCACGCCGTCCGAACAGGGGATCGGCTGCGCCCCGAATCTTCGGAAGAAAAAGAATCCCCGGCGGTCATCGTCGAAGGAATCCTTGGGGAAAACGGCACCCTTGTCGAGGAATCCCCCCCTCAGGGCCCGGCGGTTCTCACCATCCGCGGGCGCATGGAAGCGCCGCCGGACGCCCGGCTTTTCCGCATCGGGAGAAAACCCCTTTCTCTCAGCAAACTCTGGCAGCAGATCACGGCAAAGAGCCCGGACGGGTCCTTCCCGGCCATGGCCCGTCCTTTTTCCGCAAATGCACAATATTCCCGTTTCCGGCATCCTGAGGCTCTTGATGAGGAGTTCTCGCACGGGGCGGCCAACGTGCGGCGCCTGAACCCTTCCCTGTGGATCAAGATCCGCTCATTGGCCGATCTGGGTCGCGCCATGGCATCGCCGGCCCAGAAGGTCTGGCTTACGGCCAGTCGGGAAAACCTGGAAAAAATGGCCAAAAGACGCCTGCACGACGCTCAAAAAGAGCGCTTCGGCTGGGCGCTCCCGCCGGTTCTTTTTGAAAGAGATGAAGATTACTACCGCAAAGCCGTAGCGTGGTACATTTCCAAGGGCTATCGTTCCTGGGAAATCAACAACTGGGGCCATCTGGACTGGTTCTTTCCCGAGGCGCAAGCCTCTCTCACGGCCGGATCCCGCATGAACATCCGGAACAAAGCGGCCATGGCCGCCTTGGGCCGACTGGGATGCCGCTGGACGGTTCTCTCGTGGGAGATCACCCGGGAAGAACTTCGAGAACTCATCATGGATCCCGTGCCTACGGTCCCGGTGGTTCCGGTATACGGTCGGCCGCCCCTTTTTCTTTCCCGGATTCATCCGCCCATTTTGGAAGATCGGCCCGTGAAGACACCGCGCGGAGAAACCTACATCTACCGAAAAGAAGGACCCTTGGCCGCCCTGTACGCCGACCGGCCGGTCAATTGGTTTGAAAAGATTCCGGATCTCCAGGCCATGGGATATCGCACTTTCCTTATGGACATGGGGGATGTCACACCCACCACGGAGCCTCGGGAATGGGAAAGGCTGCTCAGCGGGTACTTGCGCCAGCGCGCCGATGCACCCTATTCGCTCTTTAACTACGACAGGAAACCCATCCCCGAGGGCGCAAGGGCCGGCGATCCGTCGCCAGATCCGCCGTCGGTGATGCGAAAATCGTGAGGTGTTCCATGCCGCCGTTTGTTCATTTGCATGTGCACAGCCAGTACAGCCTTCTCGATGGAGCCATCCGACTGGGGGAACTCATCCAAACGGCCAAGGACTTCGACATGCCCGCCGTGGCTATGACCGATCACGGCAACATGTACGGAGCGCTGGAATTTTACGAAAAGGCCAAGAAAGCCGGCATCAAACCCATCATCGGCTGCGAAATCTATCTGGCCCCTCGAGGACGCCATTCCCGAGGAACCACGGGCCACGCCAGCGGCGCATCAAACGGCAACGATGAAGACAGGCGTCAACACCTGGTGCTCCTGGCCCAGGATCTCACCGGCTATAAGAACCTCCTGAAGATCGTCACCACCGCTTATCTCGAGGGTTTCTATTACAAACCTAGGGCCGACAAGGAACTGCTGCGTGCCTACCCCGAAGGCCTTATCGCCCTTTCCAGCTGCCTGAAAGGCGAGGTCGCCTCAGAGCTCCTCCACGGCCGCACTGAGGCGGCCGCCCGAGCCGCCTTGGAGTACCGAGAAATCTTCGGAAACGACCGATTCTTTCTTGAAATTCAAGCCAACGGCATTCCCGAGCAGGCCCTGGTCAATGAAAAGATCATCGCCCTGGGAAAAGAACTGGACATTCCCCTGGTGGCCACCAACGATTGTCATTACTTAAAGCGCAGCGATGCCCGAGCCCACGACATCCTGCTCTGTATCCAGACGGGAAAAACCATTCTGGAAGAAAAGCGCCTGAAGTTTCGAACGGACCAGCTCTACTTCAAGTCCCCCGACGAAATGTGGCGCGAATTCGCCCATGTGCCGGAAGCCCTTGAAAACACGGTGCGTATCGCAGAAATGTGTTCCCTGGACATCCCCTTGGGGGACTATCATTTTCCTGTGTTTCCCGTGCCCGAAGGGGAGTCCCTTGAATCCCAGTTTCGCAAAAGCGCCCTGGAAGGCTTCGAAAAGAGGCTTCAGGAAATCCGCCACAACCGCCCTCGGCTTTCGGACCAGGACCTGGAAGAATACCGCCGGCGCCTTCACTACGAGATGGATGTCATCGTAGAAATGGGCTTTGCCGCCTATTTTCTCATCGTGGCGGATTTTATCGCCTACGCGAAAAACAAGGGAATTCCCGTGGGGCCCGGTCGAGGGTCCGCCGCCGGGAGTCTGGTGGCTTACGTCATGGGCATTACGGATTTGGATCCCATCGAGCACGGGCTGATTTTCGAGCGGTTCCTTAACAAAGAACGCATCAGCATGCCCGATATCGACGTGGATTTTTGCGTCCAGGGGCGGGACGAGGTTTTCCGTTACGTTTCGGAAAAGTACGGCAAGGACCAGGTAGCCCAGATCGCCACCTTCGGCACTCTGCAGGCCAAGGCCGTGGTGCGCGATGTGGGCCGGGCCCTGGCCATGCCTTACAATGAAGTGGATAAGATCGCCAAACTCATCCCCGGGGCTCCGGACATGACCCTGAAGAAAGCCTTTGAGCTGGAGCCGCGTCTAGTGGAGCTGCAGCGGGAGGACCCACAAATCCGAGAGCTTTTCGAAATCGCCCAAGCCTTGGAAGGGCTCACCCGGCACGCCTCCACCCACGCCGCGGGCGTCGTCATCGGCGACAGGCCCCTGGTGGAATACATGCCCCTGTTCCGCGACCAAGACGGCAAGGTGGTCACCCAATTTTCCATGAAGTCCGTGGAAAAGGCCGGCCTGATCAAATTCGACTTCCTGGGCCTGAGAAACCTCACGGTGATCCACAACGCCGTGCAGCTCATCGAAAAAAATCACGGCGTGCGCTTGGACATGAGACGCCTTCCCCTGGACGATCCTGAAACCTACGCGCTCCTGTGCCGAGGCGACACCACCGGGGTCTTCCAGCTGGAAAGTGCAGGCATGCGGGACCTTCTCCTGCGGCTGCAGCCGGAACGTTTCGACGACATCGTGGCCCTCATGGCGCTGTACCGGCCGGGTCCCATCAAGAGCGGCATGGTGGATCAATTCATCGACGGGAAACACGGGCGCATTCCCATCACTTACGATCTGGAGCTCTTGCGGCCCATCCTGGAACCCACTTACGGCGTCATCCTCTACCAAGAGCAGGTCATGGAAATCGCCCGGGTCTTGGCCAACTACACCCTGGGGGAGGCGGACATCTTGCGCCGGGCCATGGGCAAGAAAATACCGGAAGTCATGGCGGCCCAGCGGGAACGGTTCCTGGCCGGAGCCCAGAAAAACGGCATCGACCTCACCAAGGCCAACCACATCTTCGACCTCATGGACAAGTTCGCCGGATACGGCTTCAACAAGTCCCACAGCGCCGCCTACGCGCTCATTTCCTACCAGACGGCTTACCTGAAAGCCCATTACCCGGTGGAATACATGGCGGCCCTGCTCAACAGCTTCCTCAACAACACGGACCAGGTGGTCAAGCTCATCAACGAATGCCGGGAAAAGGGCATCGCGGTGCTCCCGCCCGATGTGAACGTCAGCGACCTGGATTTCACCGTCGTGGAAGGCAAGATTCGATTCGGGCTCGGTGCCGTGAAAAACGTCGGCGAAGGGGCCATCGAAACCATCCTGGCGGCTCGAGCCAAAGACGGTCCGTTCCGATCCATCTTCGATTTTTGCGAGCGCGTCGATCCTTCCAAAGTCAATCGCCGCGTGCTGGAACATCTCATCAAGTGCGGTGCGTTCGATTCCATCCATGCGGATCGGGCCAGGGTGCTGGCCGGCATGGACCAGGCTCTGGAAAGAGCCCAGGCCCGCCAGAGGGATCGCAGCGCGGGGCAACTGAGCCTGTTCGATCTGCTGCGCGCTACGCCTCAGAAAGCAAGGGAACCCGAAATTCTTCCCGATGTGCCGTCTTGGGACAGCCGCACCCTTCTCAACTACGAGAAGGAATCCCTCGGTTTTTACATTTCCGGCCATCCTTTGGATCACTATGAAAACCAGATCCGCGCCCTGTGCACGGCCGACACGCAGCGGGTCCGGGAACGGCAGGACGGGGCCAAGGTCATTCTGTGCGGATTGCTCACGATCACCAAGGAATTGGTGACGAAAAAAGGAGACCGCATGGCCTTTCTCAGTCTGGAAGACAGGGAAGGCACGCTGGAGGTGGTGTGTTTCCCCGAGGTCTACTTGAAAGCGCGGCCAATCCTGGACGGCGACGAGCCCCGAGTGGTCTTCGGCACCATCCAGCACGATGAAAAAGGGTCCAAGCTTTTGGCCGATCAGATCATGACGCTGGAAGACGCCGAGAGCCAAACCGTGGAGAAGGTGCTCATCAAACTGTCCGCCCAGTCCCTGGATCGAGACGCGCTGGAAACCCTGCGTCACGTCCTGGTGGCTCATTCGGGAGACTGTAAAACCCTGCTGCACCTCAATGTGGACGGGCAGGCGACGGCCGTGATCGCCCTCAGTAGCAAGCTCCACGTCACCCCGTCCCACGGGTTCGTGGAAGCCATGACGGCGCATTTCGGCCCTGATTGCCTCGATCTTGTGCGCAAAGCCTGCCATCAATAGGTGCAAAGGAGAAGAACTCTTTGGGAGGTGGCCCATGATTGACGATTACCGTTTCGGATCCATGGAAATCGCCGGGACGACCTACCAAGCGGACCTTAAGATCGTCAACGGGAAGGTCATCCCGCAGTGGTGGCGTAAGGAAGGCCATAAGGTGTATGTGGACGATATTTTGGATATTCTCGAGGCGCAGCCGTCGGTTTTGGTTGTCGGGCGCGGAAAACCGGGCCTCATGAAACCGTCCAACGACGTGCGTCGCCTGTGCTTGGAAAAGGGCATCCAGCTCATCGAGGAGCCGACCGACGACGCCGTCAGAACATTTAACGAACTCGCCAAAGCGGGGAAAAAGGTGGCCGGTGCTTTTCACCTGACCTGTTGAGGCGGCTCGAGCATGGAAACCCTCATGCTTTTTGTGGAAACCACGGCCCAGGAGCAGCGCCGGGATTTATGCCGGTGGGTGGAGCGCTTCGTGGACGAAGGTCGTCGCGTCTTCGTGTGGACGGGGTCCACGATCTCGGCCCAGCAGCTGAACGGGCTCCTGTGGAGCTTTTCCAAGCAAAGCTTTGTGCCGCACCGGATCGTCACCGACGCCGACGACGGCGAATCGGCACCGGAGCCGGTCCTGATCGGCTGGGTCCTCCCGGAGCGCGGCAGGGTCCAAGTCCTCGTGTGCGACGAAGCCCCCGACCTTGCAACCGTGCCGTCTTGTGAGATGATCGTTCATTTCGTCCCCATGGACGACCCGGTAAAGCGGGAAGAAAGCCGACGGCTCTGGACCACCGCCAAAGGCATGGGTTATGCGGTGCGCCATGTGCCGAAAGAGCCGGCCAAATCATCCGGCAACACGATAACACGGAGGGTTCCATCTCCATGAGCCTTTTTGACTATCCGAAGAAGCTCTACTACGACTATGGGAGCCGTTTGGCGATTTTTCTGGTCAAACGGCGTCTTCGGAAAAAGGGATTGGATCCGGGCGCGTGGCTGGTCCTCGCCCGGCTTTATGAAGTGCGCCGAGAGTTTTCGACGGCCATATCGACTCTGGAACAAGCGCTCCGGATCTATCCAGGAAACGCCGCCTTGGAGATTCATCTAAAGCGCATCAAGGCCCTGGCCGCAGGCCCTTCCGGTTCGGGGCGCAACGCCTGATGCCCGATCTCAGTAGGCCGGCACGGTCATGTAGCGCTCGTTGGTCATCTGGTTGCCCTGGTAGGTGCGCGTTCGCACGGTGGCCGTCTGTCCTTGGTAACTGACGGGGTCGGCCTGGACCCATTCGTTGGTGCTGGGATTGTGGTAGGTGACCGTCTGCCGGCGCCGCCCGGCCTCTTCCGCCGCCCTTTGGGAGACTTCAGCAATGCCGTAGCCCGCCAGGGACCCGATAGCCCCGCCGATCACCGCGCCTCGCCAGGGGTTCTTGTTGTCAATGAGGGCGCCGACGCCCGCTCCCACCACACCCAGCCACGTGGCGGATTCCAAATGCTGCTGGGTCGTGGGCCCCGGCACGCACGCCCCCACGGACATCGTCATCAAAACCACCGTCAGAACAAGGCTCATGCCTTTCATCGCCCGTCTCCTTTTGAGAATCACTGTAGCCCGATCTATTCTCTGTCTGCCACCGCATGGTCCAGGGGAAAATCGCTTTCCCTCTCGAACCGATCCTCCAAGGCCTCCAGCTCCAAAGCCGTCTGCTCCCAGAGCTCGGTCACGCCGGCGATTTCCCGGGCGCACTCCTGAAAGCGCCGCTGCAGCGCCGCCACATCGGTTCTTCCTTGGTATGTGGCGGGATCGGCTAAAAGGACGCTCAGCCGATCCCGTTCGTCATGGAGACGATCCAAGTCCTTTTCCAAGCCCGCCAGGCGGTCTTGGAGCGGCTTCTTCAAACGGTAGAGGGCGTTGCGCCGTTCGGCTTCCCATCTCTTGCGCTCTTTAGGGTCAGGCTTCGACCTGGAAGCATCTCGGAACTCCTCGGGCCCCTTACCCCCCGAATCCATGACGGCTTGTTCGCCGCCGCGGAAAGTGCCTTTCCACAGCCGCTCGTAATCGTCGGCGTTCCCCGGCAGCAGCTCCACCCGGCCTCCTCCGACCACCAGGATCTTATCGGCCAGGACATTGATGAAATGCCGGTCGTGGCTTACGAAACACACGGTGCCTGTGTACGCCGCCAGGGCTTCTTCCAGCATTTCCCGACCGGGAATGTCCAAATGGTTCGTCGGCTCGTCCAACAGCAAAACGTTGGGCGCCTGCACCAACAGCTTGCACAGGCTCAGGCGGGCCTTTTCTCCGCCGCTGAGGACGCCGACTTTCTTTTCCACATCGTCACCCCTAAAGAGGAAGGCTCCCAGCAAAGTTCTTACCTGGGTGTGCGGCATGGCTCCGGAAACCGAGAGAAGTTCCCCGAGAACGGTGTTGTTCGAGTTGAGTTCCTCCCACAGGTGCTGGGCGTAGTAGCCGATTTTTACGTTATGGCCGCGCCGCACTTCGCCGCCCGTCACGGACTCTTTTCCGGCAAGGATTTTCAGGAGCGTGCTCTTGCCCGCCCCGTTGGGTCCGAGAAAGGCAATGCGGTCGCCGCGTTCCACCACCAGATCCACCCCGTCGTAGACCACCTGGGGTCCGTAAGCCTTGCGGATTCCCACCAGTTCCAAGACACGTCGCCCGCACCGGTCGGGGTCGGGAAACTGGAAGTGCACGGTCTCCTGATTCGCCGGACCTTCGATCCGCTCCATCTTCTCCAGCATCTTGAGGCGGCTTTGGACTTGGCGAGCCCGGTCTTTCCGCACCCGGTTGCGGGCGATGAACCTTTCCATATGGCGGATGCGCGCTTCTTGATTCTCCTTGGCCGCTTCCAAGACGCGGCGCCGGACGGCTTTTTCTTCCATGTAGCGATCGAAGTCGCCCTGGTAAATGTCCACACGGCCGTTTTCCAGCTCGAAAATCCGATGGACCACGCGGTTTAAGAAGGATCGGTCGTGCGACACCACGAGAACCGCCGAACGTGTCTCCTGAAGGTAAGATTCCAACCAGAGGATGGATTCCAGATCCAAGTGGTTGGTAGGTTCGTCCAAGAGGAGGACATCGGGTTGAGCGAGAAGAAGCCGCGCCAGTTCAACCCGCATGGCCCATCCGCCACTTAAGGAAGCCAAAGGCGTGTGGAAATCTTTTTCACCGAAGCCGAGTCCCATAAGAATCTTACGGGCGCGGGCTTCCAAATCGTAGGGCCTGAGATGCTCCAGTCGATCCAGGAGCGCGGCATGGCGCCGGGCAAGAGCCTCGGCGGCATTCGCCGTTGGGGCCTCTTTGAGTGCCGTTTCCAGCTCTTCTATTTGGCGGCGCAACTCAAACACTTCGGCACATACCCCTTGGGTGTGTGCCAAAACGGTGGTTTCATCCGAAGGGCGCCACTGCTGGGGAAGGTAGCCCAAGGTAAGGTTTTTGGCGCGGCTCACGAGGCCGGCATCGGGCTCCAGGTCGCCGAGCACAATCCGAAACAACGTGGTCTTGCCGGCTCCATTGGGCCCGACGACCCCGATACGGTCGCCGGGATGGATATGAAAGGAGACACTTCGAAAAAGTTCTCTATTACCGAGAAACTTACTGACATTCTGAACGGCGATCAATCACGGCCACCTCAATAGACCCATTTGCCGTTGGCGAACCGAAAGACTTCCGTCACGGCGCGCGTCCCGCAGGCGAAAGGTCCCTTGGCCGCTTCATTGCGGCTCTTTCCTTCGCTCTCGCACACTTTTTCTTCATAACTCAAAATCCCCACAAAAGGGCAGCCCTTGTTATCCGTCTTCTTCACGCGGGCTTCCTTAAACTCTCCCAATTCCGAATATCGTGCCACAACTTTCTTCTGGCCTTTGATCTCTTCGAAGGAAATGTTTTCCGGACCGTAGTTTCCGTGTTGGGTGAGTTTTTTCATCCATTCGGCCCGAAAGCTTTCAAAGAGCTGGCAGGCTTCTTTCTCGTCGGTCGCCCGGGCGTCCCAAGAGACGAGGAAACTGAAACCGAGGACGAGCAGTATGGCGAAGGCGGCTTTTTTCCCCATGGTCGTATGCTCCCAAAAAAGAGGCCGGGCACACCGTGATGCCCAGCCTCCAACAGGTCATCCTATATGATTATTGAACGACTTTAATTTCCACGCGCCGGTTCATACGACGGCCTTCTTCCGTGCTGTTGTCCGCCTTGGGCTTGGATTCACCGTACCCCACGGTCTTCATGCGGGAAGCACTGATGCCCTTGGAGACGAAGTAGTTGAACACGGACTTGGCGCGCCGTTCGGACAACTTCTGGTTGTAGGCGTCGGTCCCGAGGGCGCAGGTGTGGCCTTCGATAATGATGTGGATCTGCGGGTTCTTGGAGAGCACCGCGGCACCTTCATCGAGCACCGGCTTCCATTCGGGCTTGATGTCGGCTTTGTCGAAGTCGAAGTTGATCCCGCGCAGGATGATCACTTCTTCCTTCTTGGCTTCCACCGCCGTGGTGTAGAAGACGTCCTTGACGAACTGCTTCAAGGCCGCTTGGTCGGCAAGGAGCGTGGCGCCTTCGGCGTGGACGCCGCAACCGCCGATGGCGCTGATTTTCTTAAGGATTTCAGCCCCCTTGGGCTCGTCTGCAAAGCTGATCACATGAAAACACACCTGCGGGTACTTCGTCTTAATCGCCTGAGCCGCCGCGACGGGATCCGGGCCTTGATTCGCGCCGCCGTCCGAGACAATGATCACGCCCGTCTTTCCGCTCAGGCCGGCAAGGACCGTATCCAGCGAGCTGATGCCCGGGCCCATGGGGGTGAGTCGACCGAAAATGTCCTGCTCATTTTTGATCTTGGCGATGCCTTCCCCAAAAGCGCTTCTCTTGTACACGGCCGGGTCGGAGATCTTCTGCCACGGGGCGAAAAGATCCAAGGCGCCCTTGTATCCCAGCTCGGGAATTTCATCGTTCATCTTGAACATGACTTCTTTGGCCAAAGCCATCTTGACCTTGCCCAGCTTGGTGTGGGTCATGTACATGGAGCCGGACTGGTCGGGAAAAAGAATAAAATTGTCAATTTTGGGGATGAGCTTCGTTTGGGCCTGAACCGGTCCGCACAGGAACCAGCCCACGAGAAAAACCGCCAACAAAAGCATCCATCTTTTCTTTCCCTCCATAAAACGCTCCTTTCTTTTCCAGTGTGAAACCGTTCAGGGGTGTGGGTGAAAAAAATGCGTCGGCCGATATATCCAGGTCGCTTGACACACCACCCGCCTTCTCAAAAAGGCGATGCGGCACCATGACCTTTCACCCATGGTTGCGAAAATGATCCCGTGCACAGCGCCTATTTCTCATGAAAGCCTTTGTCAGGTTAGGGGCGATCGTGAAAATTTTCTGCTCTCAGTCTTTGTAGGGTAAACAACGAAAGGCATGGAGTCAAGCCGCAACTCGCATGGTTACAGCCTATTAGGCCCTTTGCCCCCGTTTATGCAAGAAACTTTTTCACGCCTTCCTCCACCGCAAGGCTTAAAAACCACTCCCGGTGCCGGAAAAGAAGGCCCTTGGCGACCATATCGTCCAGAAAACCGCGCAAGCCCTCCAGCGAAAAGCGCTCATGTTCCTTTTCCAGGACGTCCAAAGGTTTCGGATCGAGACAGCTCAGATAAACCTCACGGGAAGCCTTGGAGAGCCGATACGTTGTCTGGACACGCCCATGCCGGTCCCGGCGACGAATAAGGAGAAAAGTGCCGCCGTCGAGATATCCCAGTTTCGGCTTTCCCCCACCCGTGCTTCGGCGAAAGGCCGCGTCCTCCCGTTGCCATTCCCTCAAAAGATCCCATACGGGTCGCCACAAACGGCGCTGCCGAAGACGATCGCATCGATATCCCTTGACCATAAAGCGTGCTTGTCTGAAGATTTCTTCCGGAAAAAGCAGCGCGTAATGGGGGTGGTTGCCGATACCCTTCAGGCCGTATTTCTCAGGCTCGAAGGCCATGGGACTCCCTTCCCCAAGCCAGAACCGCACACCCTTCAAGGGACGATAGACATTGACGGCCCGAAGGACATCCAGTGTTTCGTGCACGTCTTGGGGTGTGCTGCCGGGGAATTCCAAAATGAGATTGGAACGGTTCTCGATGCCGAATTCTTCACAGTGTCTCATCCAGGCCACATTGTGGATGACGTGAGTCCCCTTGCCCATGCGCCGGAGCAGCCCGTCACTCAAGGCCTCGATGCCCGCCTGGATCTCGCGGAACCCCGCCAGGCGAAGACCGCGCACCTCTTGTCGAGAAAGCGGCAAACGCACTTCACCAAAGAGGTGAAAATCTTTCCCAGACCTTTGAATCGCTTGGGTCGTTTCGGCAACCTTCGCCGGGTTCAAGGCATTATCCACGAAGACGAAGCGAAGGCTCTTGTGCTCATCGGCCAGCGCCGCCAGCTCCTTGGCAATTCGATGCGGCGCCTTGGATCGGTAGCCGCGCCACTGTAAATTGAGGTTACAGAACCTGCAGGCTCTCTTGTGCGGCTGTTCTTCCCGCGCCGTGTGCCACCAGCAGCCTCGACTGGATTCCACTGGAATCGTGTAAATCGGCGTGCGCGCGTCCCCGACGTCTTGGGCCTGTCGGAAAAAGTCGCTGTAGTCCGGAACGGGCAGCTCGCCCAGGTTCGTCACCTGGCTCCATCCCCCGCCGTCCACGCGGCTGTCTTGTCGTCGAAAAAAGATGCCCGGACCCCACCGCTGCACACCTTCCGAAGAAGCCCCTGGCAGAGGCTTTTCTGAAGCGCTCGGGCCCGCCGGCCCATTCTCGTCGGCCGGATTCTCTAGAACGCACCGTTCGTGTCTGTGGGCGGCTTGAAAAGGAGCCCGGTCCTCCGGCGCTGGATGGATCTGCGGTCCCCCTTGAAGGAAAAACAGGCGGGATACCAGGTTCGCCAGAGGTTTTTCGCCTTCACCGCTGACGACGAAATCGATCCACGGAAAGGTTTCCATAAGGGATTTTCCCAGGACACTGCTGACCAAGCTTCCCCCAAGAACGATCGGCACGTCGGGAAGGCGCTCTTTTAAAGCGCAAGCCAAAAAAAGAGAGGAGGTGAGCTGGGCGAAACAAACGGAAAACCCCACGAGGTGCGCCTTTTCCAGATCGCGCCATAACGGCATGCTTTCGTGAAAGTCTTTAATTTTTCGGCAGATCTCTTCGAATGCGGGAAGAGCTCCCCCTTTGGCGCGCGGCCAGTGTTTGGAAAAAAGCCGAGCACATGCTTCAATGCGTTCCGGATACAGGAGAGCGGCGTAGACGGCTTCGCCGAGCCAACTGCGTTCGGCAAGGCGCCGGTAAAGCGAGCGGCCCAAAACCCTTTCCACATCGATGTAAGGGTGGGCCGCCGCCGTGTGGACGGCGCCGCCGAACACACGCTTCATATAGGCTTTGAGAGAACCCAGCTGGATGGAAGGGCGATCGGCCAGGGCCCACGGCATGGACACCAGGATCAATCGCACGGGCATCTAAAACAGCCTTTTCACCCAAATCAGGCTCAAGGGGGAGCTCATGTCGTATTTGCAAAATCGAGCGATTTCGTTAGGATCGGCCGCTTGCTTCAAGTCCAGCAACCGGTCAAAATCCCTTTCCACCACCACATTGCAAAAGTCCATGGGCACAGACCGGATGAGGTCCAGCTCATCGTCTTCCCACAGTTCTTCCGCGATGTCGGACATGCCGTTTTCCAGGGCGTGGTGGACGCACACTTTGAAACACGCCCCGCACTGGCACCGATGAATGGCATCGAAATCCATAGGGATGGGTTGCCCTACCTCGCAAAAAGGACACACGATGATGTGTTTGGGAACCGGTCTCTTGGAACGGGCCATGCTCATCGTGGCATCGATCCCCCATATCGTAGGCTTTTTCATTCGTCCTCGTCCAAAATCATGTCCGCTTCATTGCCGCAAATGGTGCACTTGCGGGTTTCCTTCTTCTTTTTGGAAACCACGCCAGGTTGCTCTTCCACGTCAATCCACGTGCATGTCACCACCATATCCGCTTCGTTTCCGCAGTTTTCACAATGACAGACTTGACGCAGCATACTCATCGGGATCTCCTTTCCTCACAAGGTCTCCGTTCCTTCGTTTTTGAAGGATTATAAGGTCATGTCGCTTGAAATCCAACCCGAAGTTTGCCATAAAGCATTTCCTTGACGGCACGGGGCCGCCCAACACCGTCGGTCATGGCCGAACCCTTCCTCCACAAGGCGTCTTTGCCCATGAAAAGCCCGCACCCGCCTTCGGAAGACCGCCGAAGAAGGGCCGAAGAAATCCTGAAAAGGCTTGACACCCTGTATCCCGATGCGCGGTGCAGCCTGAACTACCAAAACCCCTTTCAGCTCCTCGTGGCCACGGTCCTTTCCGCGCAATGTACCGATGAAAGGGTGAACAAGGTCACCCCCACGTTTTTTAGGCAATTTCCCACACCACAGGCGGTCGCCCAGGCACCCGTCGAGGACATTGAAAAACTCATTCACGCCGCAGGGCTCTACCGGAACAAAGCTCGAAACATCCAGAAAGCCTGTCAGATTCTCGTGGACCGACACGGCGGAAGCGTCCCGGTTACTCTGGAAGACCTTGTACAGCTTCCCGGCGTCGGCCGGAAGAGCGCCGCCGTGATCCTCGGCAATGCCTTCGGCGTGCCGGCTTTGCCCGTGGACACCCACGTGGCCCGGGTTTCGCGCCGGCTGGGCCTGGCCGACGGGACCGATCCCCTGCACATAGAACGGGATCTGTGCGCTCTCTTTCCCAGGCAATCCTGGGTCCGCCTCTCTCATCAGCTCATCCAACACGGCCGGCGGGTGTGCCGGGCTCGGCAGCCCCTGTGTGGCGATTGCGCTTTGCAAAGTCTGTGCGATTTCTTTCAGGCCGCTCCGCCATCCTAACTGCCATGGCGTTTCCTCGGATCCAGTGACGAAGGAAAGGCCCCCTGGCACAGCCCTCATCAGGACCCGTACCCCACGGCTCAGTGGGTCGTGCCATTTCTCGTCAGGATCCGACAGTCCGGCGACAAACAGGCCGCCCAGGCCCTCCAAGGTCCTGAAAACCTACGGGCGATCCTTTATGCTCCTTGACATCGATCTTCCTCGAAATTCGGCCGCTCAGAGAAGACGCGCCGCCCAAATTCCTTTTCCCACGTTTTTCACCGGGATCCAACCTCCTTCGTCACCCTGCCTCCAATGGACTTCCACTCTTTCGCCCAGTGCCACGTCGCTGTAGGCCGTTACGATCATCGCCGCCATGTGGACGTGGGCCCGTTTCTTGACCTGCCCGAAAAGGATCCCCGTCGGGCCGGGGTGAGACGGCACCCTGAGGAGCACGTCGGCCGGCCTGGCCATGGCCGAAAGGCGCTCGTTTTCGCCCTTGGACCGCCCGACGGCCAAAAGGCACGATCCGCCGAGGCGGAAATGTCGGCCCCATTTCAGCCATTCCACATCGCCGGGTTCGGCGTCGGGAAACATGGCCAAGAGCTCCTTCACCTTCCGAGCAAAGCCTTCCTTGGTGAGCATGCAGCCGCCGCCCGGCTGCGGAATATCCCGCACGCCGTAGCGGGCCACCAATTCCATTTGCCTTTTTCGGCCTCGGCCGTGCAGGTCCAGAAGCTTTTCCCGGTCCACGATGCCTTCCAGCTCCACGACGGTGGGTTCGAGGAGCTTGGCGCTGAGAGGCCGGAGAATGCGGCCGGAAAGGCCGGATATTTTTTCCACGATCTTCATGGCCGCCCGCCTCTGGCTCATGGGCCTCTGGCCAACCACTTCCCCGGTAAAAAGGAAATCGGCCCCTTCGGCGGCCAGAATCCGGGCCGCTTCTCGAAGCATCAATCCATGGCAGTCGATGCACGGGTTCATGTGGCGCCCGTACCCGTGAGGGGGGTTCTTGAGCATTTCAAGGAACACGTGACCGATATCCACGGCTCGGGTAGGAATACCCGCGATACGGCCGGCTTTCAGCCCGGGTTCGGGTCCGAAGAAAGGAGTGAAGAAGGTGATGCCGATGAGATCCAGGGGTTGTTCCTGAAGGACCTTGACCGCCAGGATGCTGTCCAGGCCTCCGGATAGCAGGCCGATTCCTTTGCCTCGCACTCTCATTGATGTCTCTTCGGCTCTTCGATGTCGTCCGGGGATTAGGAATCAGTCTGTAGGATACGGCGCCGGATCCACGAAGATTTGTGAGAAACCGAGCTGTTTCATGTGGGAAAGCAACCTCGCGTGCACCGCGGCGTCCTTCACGATCGGGATGTCCGCCGATCCCAGCTGGATCTTGGCGCTTCCCGAAATCCACCGCACACGAACGTGACGGCACCCGGTTTCGTGCAGAAAGTCTTCGGCGGCTTCTATCCGTTTCAATAGGTCCATGTCCAGGGGAGTGCCGTGGGGAATGCGGGTGGCCAGGCAGGACTGAGACGGCTTGTTCCAGTTGGGAAGGCCGACAGCCCGGGCCGTCCGGCGGATATCTTCTTTGGCCCAGCCCGCCAGAGCCAACGGACTGAGCACCCCTTTTTCTCCTAGAGCCTTCCGGCCCGGCCGATCTTTTTCCGCATCGCCGGCATGGGATCCGTCCACCACCCCCCAGCCTTCATCGACTTTTTGCAGGACGGTCTCCATGAGCACGGCTTTGCAACGATAGCAGCGATCGGGGCCATTTTCCCGAACAGCGGCCTCGGCAAGAAGATTCACAGAGAGCACCTCCAGAGGCAACTGCAACGCCGCCGCCACGCACAGCGCCGCCGCCTCTTCCCGTGCCGCAAGAAAGGGGCTCTTGACCAAAACGGCCTTCACCCGCTTTTTGAACACCCGAGCCAAGAGGTAGGCTAAAAGTGTGCTGTCCACTCCGCCGGAATAGGCGATGGCGGCGGCTTCAAAGGCTGCCGTCACGGCTTCCAGCCGCCGTGTTTTTTCCGACCCGACGGCCGCCCTCACACGATCGATACCGTCAGACGAACTCTTCACAATGACTGCCAACCCTAAGACGGCCTTGCGGGATTGGGCAGGAGCTTCTGGGGCACGCCCAGTTCAAACCGGCCTTCTTCGATCCATTGTTTCAAAATACCGGCGATTTCCCGAGCCCGCACGACGCTGGACAGGGGAACGGTGGGGACTTCTTTTTCTCCGATCCGGATGTGTCCCGAGCGCAGCTCCTCATAGGTCACTTCCGCAAGGGGCTCCGCTTGGGTGAAGCTGTAGTCCTTGACCTGGGTGACAATTTCTGCATCGGAAACCCCCGTGTAGGCGGCCATGTCTGCATCCAGGATGGGAATGGGAACTCCGATCCCCACGGCAAGGGAACACCCGTAGCCTTGGATACTCACGCCCATAAGCCACCGGGGGCTCATCTCTTTGAGATCACCGAGAACCATGAGGGTCCCCGAGGGCATGCGGGGAACCCCGTTGGGCAACCGGGGCACGTCGGGCCGATGCTGGGACCCGTGCCACACGATGTAGCCTTCGGCACCGCCCAAGAAGATTCGGGTGCCCAGCCCCACGGTTCGATAGTGGGGATCGTTCAAGAGCGGGCTCAGTTCCCCGGACGTGGAGTAATTGGCGTTTCCCAGGCGCGGTTTCAACGTGCCCATGTACGTGTAAATGGTTTTTTTGGAAAGATTCACGGCACAATTGTAGTTTTGGTACGCGTTCCTCGGATTGCACAGAACCGCGTAGGGGAGATCCTGCAGGGTCACGGTCATTTCCACGTGGCGGTTCGGGTAGCAGTCGGTGCCGTAGGCTTCAGCCCGAAGCCTCACGGGTTTTCCGCTCACCAAGTCGTGGATCACATGGCCGCCGCCGTATTCAAAGGTACCCGGATGGACCTTGTTCAAGGGATCGTCGAAAGCGGGTTCCGTCGCCCCCAAATAAACATCCACGGCGGCCAAGCCGGCGTACGCGGGCACATCGTTGAGCCACACTCTGGCGGCCTTGATGGGCGGCTGGGTATGTCCGAAATTGATGAAAACCCCCGAGGAGCACATGGGCGCGAAGGTGCCCGTGGTCACCACATCCACTTCCTTGGCCGCTTTTTCCGGGCCCACTTTCTTGACCAGCCGGGTCATCTCTTCCGCCGTGAGGACTACGGCCTGTCCCCTTCGAATCCGTTCGTTGATCTCTTCGTATGTCTTGGAAACCGATGCCATGAGCCCTCCACCCCCTAAGAATCCCATTGTCCGACCCGGGATGCCTCCCGAGCGGGTTCGCAACCTATATTGTCCGCCGCTTACTGCCGAAAAAACACGTAGGGTTCCAAAGCCCGCCTCAGTTCTTCGGGAAGGTGGCAGGAACGCCACGTTCTGTCAATAGCCACCATGGATGCGTGCCCTCGCCCAACCACGTCCGGGCAGCCTTCAATAAAAAAATAGAAGGCGAACGTGACGGAACGCCGGCTGATTTTGAAAACCCCAACACGGAGCCGCAGGGAATCGCCGTATTTGGCGGGCCGAAAGAAATCGCACGCCGCCCCCACGATGGGTAGACCAAAGCCTTGCTCCACATTGCGAAAATACTTCTCGGGCGGGCAGCCCGCATGGCGCATCAATTCTTCAATGCCGTGGTGGCAATAGCGAAAATACGATGCGAAGTAGACGACACCGTACGGATCCGTATCCCCGAAGCGGATCGTGATGGGAATTTCCATGCAATTCTGCGGGGCGTTTTCGGGAAGCTCTACCATGGCCGACTCCTTTCTCCCGGCGTTGACGACGCTTGTAGAATAACATCCCCCTGCTGAAGCCACCCACTTTTTTTATCCACGTTCCCTCTTGGCAAAAAATCGACGGTGCACTAGGATGCATTGTCAATGGACGGTGGAAAACCTACACGGTCGATCTCTTCCAGGTTCAAACTTCGTATGAGCATCCATGCCTTGAAAAGCATCCGAGGAGCCGGCGGCCTAAACATTTACGCGTTCTTCTTTTTGTGCGCGTTGTGTTTTTTCGCAGGAACGTTGGCTTGGGTTTTCCCGACCCCAGCTCAGTCGTCCCCTTTGACCGTCGTTGCACGTCAGGACCACGAGCCCTTTTCTTATGCCGACATCCATGGCGAACCCGCCGGCATGCTCGTGGATCTTTGGCGACTGTGGGCCCAGCGCACGGGCCGCCCCGTGCGGTTCGTGCTGGCATCGACCCCGGAACTGGAACAATGGCTGAAAGACGGTCGGGCCGACGTCTGGACCGGGATTTTCCCTTTGGGCTCCCATCCCGACGTTCTCATGACCGACCCGGTGATGCTCCTGTTTCGGGCGCCCACCGTCACGACCCATGAAGGCGTTCTGGCCGTGCGCGCCGCCGTGCGAGGAGACAAAGCAGAGCTTCTGGCGGAAATCAGTCTTGGATTTCATCGGCTGACGGAAGAAGACCGCCGCGCCATGCTCGTCCGGTGGTGGCCGCAGGACGATTTCGTCCATGTGCCACGCGAGCGCATCGCGCTGGGGGCGCTGCTGGGATCCACCTTTCTTTTCCTTTGGGCCGTAGGCACCTACGTTTTTTACCGGTTCAAACTCAAAGGCAGATCTCAGGAGCTCCTCACCGTGTTGGCCGAACTGCGCCGCAAAAACAACGCCTTGCAATCGGAAATCGCCGAACGCCAGCAGGTGGAAAGAGACAAGGAAAGGCTCATCCAGGAGCTTCGCGAAGCGCTGGAAAACGTGCGAAAACTCCGCGGGCTCCTTCCCATCTGCGCCTATTGCAAAAAGATTCGAGACGACCAAGGCTATTGGAATCAATTGGAAAGCTATATCAGCCAGCATGCGGACGTGACCTTCACCCACAGCGTCTGTCCGGAATGTTCGAAAAAAATCTACGCGGAACTCAAGGCCTTCAAGGATGCTGAACAGCAAAAGAAAAAGGCCGCCTCCGGATAAACTCCTTCCTCGAGCGCTCCCCGTCGCCTGACAAACCGGCGACCTTGTGGTAAGATGCCGTGCTCGATAGGGCACGACGCCGTAAAAACCCCATACACTGACAGAGGATAACACATCATGCACACACCGATCAGCCCGGCTCAGGAAGAGGCCACTCCCTTAAACATTCGCAATCCCTATATCGTGAACTTTCTGAAGGCCCTCGTGGAAAAGAAGGGCGAAAAGCACAGCCCGGACGTCCTGAAAAAGCTCCTGGACGACATGTACAAACTCTTCGAAAACCTTCTGGGACAAAACATGGTCAAAGCCCTGCCGGAAGACAAGCGCGCGGAATACCTCGAGCTCACGAAGGACCTCAGCAAGCTCAGCTACAAGAAGGTGGAAGAGATTTTCGACAAACACGTGCCTCATTACCAGGACGTCATGAAGGAGACGATGAAGCAGTTCACGACGCTTTTCATGAAGAACCGCCGCTTCGATCCCAAGGATTTCGAGAAAACGGAAGGCGATGCGGCGCCGCCTCAGGGGTAAAAAACCTGGAAGGGATGGGCCCGGCCACGGCAGGCCGGGCCCCTTGTTTTTCCCAGCGGGACCGACCTTGCCGAAGGCCCACGGTGTTCTTACCTTGCAGAGCACTGAGTTCGAGGGATGGATAAACCAACACAGATGGAGTTACACGCTATGGATGATCTCACCGTATGCCCCCACTGCGGAAGCCGAATGAAAAAGTGGCGCGTGCCCGAGTTTTCCACCTGGTCGGCGGAATTCTTCTGGGTTTGTTTCAATGACGAATGCCCGTATTTCGTCAGAGGATGGGCTCAGATGGAAAAAACCGTGGCCAACCGTGTCTCCTATCGCTACCGCTACGACCCGGACACGGGCTATCGAGGCCCCTTGCCCGTGTGGTCCCAGGACGCCCTCAGGTCGGGAATCATCGAGGACTAGGGGGCTTGGCCGAGCGGTCCAGGCCGATGCCGTCAGGGACGTGCCTTCGGCCTCAAGGGACCTTCGCCCAAAAGGAAGAACTTCAGCCACGCCAAAGCGAGTTCGTAGAGGACGGCGTCGTCCTCGCGGGCTCGCTCCACGTCCATTTGCCCCCCATCAAACATGTGCAGAAATCGGCTTTCAAACACGAAGGCCCGAAACCGGTCCAGGTCGTAAGACGCCATGTAGTACATGGGGATCTGCTTTTCCGTAAGGCCCTGGCGCACGGTAGGGTGGGTGACGAGCTCCATCCAGTCGTTGTTCATGCGATGGTATTCCTGCAGCCCCTGGTCCGCAATCCATTCTTCGACGGTCCACGTGCGCGGCTCATCGAAGCCCCGACAATGGTCTTCCACCACAAGATAATAGGATTCCAGCACGGTGCCGTGGACGCGATGCTTGCGGGACGCTCGAGCCAGAGGGTACGTCCGGCACGCGGACGGCCGGTCCGGATAGACCCGGCACCCGGCGGGCGTGACAAAGGGGCAGGTGCGCCTGTCGTTTTCCTGCATGGTGAGGCAGACAACCGGCAGCGGGCTTCCTTCCGCAACCACCACATCGGTGTAGCGGTCGAGAAATTCAGTGGTGGAAAGATGCAGGTGCCGCGACAATCTCAAAACGTCATACGGAGTCAGCATGAGATTTAAATCCCGGCAGCACTCCGTAAAACACGAAACACCGGGATGACAGGAAAACCGGAAAGTGCCGTCCTGAATGGGTTTCAAACGGTCGCGGATTTTTTCCGGGGCCGTGCTTTCGATCTCGTCCATCCGTCCTCTTTCTAAAGCACCGAAAACAGTTCGGCGATTTGGCTTCGAATATAGGCGAACGCCAGGAGCAGCTTTTCTTCCTCGTTTTCCCGCACCGCCTCATAGCGCTCGTCATCAATGCCGTAGAAGGCCCGAAATCGAGGGTCTTGCACAATGGCATCAAACCGGTCGAGATCGTAGGCCAAATACAAGAGCTTCCCCAATCCCGCTTCCATTCTTTGTCCCGGCTGGAAATCGGGCGGCATGACCTGGTGAAAGGCGCGTTCCATGGTTTCGTAGGGGCCGACCCCTTGGCTTTCCAGCCACTCGCCCACCGTCCATTGCTTGCCTTCATGGAGGCCGAAACAGCGTTTCTTGTCGGCAAGGAGGCGATAGGTGCCCTCTTCCTTGGCCAAATCCAAGGGAAACATGCGGCAGGCCCACGGCCTGTTTTCATACACGCGACAGCCGTCGTCGGCCACGAACGGACACCGCAGGGTCTCCGGATCCATGGCGAGCTGGACGACGGGCACATGGGTCACTTTGGCCAGATAATGGCGCGTGTATCGGGCGAGGAACTCCCCCGAACCCATCTTCAAGGCGCGACGGAGCCTCAGGATGTCGTAGGGTGTGAGGTAAATGTTCACATCACGGCAGCACTGGGTAAAACACGGCAGTTCGTGATGACAGGCAAAGCGTAACGGACTTTCTGCTCGGAAAACCGCCTGAGTGCTTTCTGCAGGGTTCATAAAGCCGTCCTCAAAACCGGTCGAAGGACCTTTCGGGTTTTTCCATGCGGGGCCAAGAGATCAGTCTTCATAGGGAAATGCCTGGAAATTCTTGAAGTCGGGATTGCCGTGCAAAAACATTTCCACAACGCGAAGGGTCTGAGGACCGCGGCATAAAATGACCTGGCACGTGCATTGGCGCCCACACGCGTCACAGAAGTAATCCTCGTTCACCTGCCGCCCGCAAAAGCAATAAGGCGTCATGGCAAGCTGCCGTTCCTCCCACTCGGCCACGAAATAATCCCGTTGCTGAATTTTGAGCGCCTCCGGCGTCACATCGGGCTCCTTCCCTTTTCAAGAACATGAGGGGCGGGCACCGCCCGCCCCTCGAGTTTGTCGTCCTCATGCCCGGCGCGGTATCGCCCAGGCTTAAAGAGCGGCCGCCAAAAGTTCGGACAGTTCGGCGATTTCCAGCTGCTCCTGCTTGCCCAAACTGTTGCAGGCGTCAATTAACATGTTCATGCAGTAGGGGCAAGCCGTGGCCAAAACCTCCGCGCCTTTGTCCATAGCGTCCATGACCCGCAGTTCCCCGAAACGTTCCCCCATGGGCACTTCGGCCCAGATGCGGCCGCCGCCTCCCGCGCAGCACAAGCTCAGCTCCCGGGACCGGCTCAGTTCCACGGCGCCCCCGTCCGCGGTCCTTTCCAGAAGCTGCCGCGGGGCATCGAAGATACCGCTGTGCCGGCCCAGGTAGCAGGGATCATGGAAGGCCACTTTTTTCGATGCATTTGGAGCAAGCTTCAGCCGCCCGTCCTGAACGCATTGGGCCAGCAGCTCCGTGTAATGGATCACTTCCCACTGCCCGCCCAACTCGGGGTATTCCTGCGTAAAGGTCCACAGGCAGTGCGGGGAGGTGGTGATGATCTTCTTCACTCCTTTGGCGTTGAAAAGCTCGATATTTGACTGGGCCAGCTTCTGAAACAGCTCTTCGTCGCCCAGCTTGCGCATGCTCTCGCCGCAGCAGCTTTCTTCGTTCCCGATGACGCCGAAACGGATCCCCGCGGCCTTCAGCAGCTTCACAATGCTCTGCGCCACCTTGGTGCTCCGCGGGTCGTAGCAGGAGTGGCAACACACGAAGAGAAAGTATTCCGAATCCGGACCGAAGGTCGGCACATCCAACCCCTGCTGCCACGCCGTGCGTTTTTCACGAGGTCCGGACCAGGGATTGCCGTTGGCATGGGCACTGCCCAGAATGGGGCGCAAATTGGCCGGGGCCATCCCCGCCCCGACGATACTCGCCCGCATGGCGCGCACATTGTCCACGATCTTGACACCTCGAGGGCAATTGCTCTGGCACATGCTGCAGGTGGTGCACGCGAACAGGATGTGCTCGTCTTCAAAGCCTTCCATGCCCATCTGGCCGAGGCGCTGCATGTGCCGGATGTTGAACTTTTCGCTGGTTTCCCCGGGCACCAGGCGCCACGGGCACAAGTTGGTGCACAGACCGCACTGCATGCACCAATTGACCGTCTCCGCACCCATGCTCACGATATAGTCACGCATCTCCAGCGAGACGTATTTCGGTTCCATCTTCTTCTCCTTCCGTACGGGTCTTCCAAGCCCAAACCCTTAAAAACCTTTGTAAGGATTGGGGCCCACGTTTTCCAAGGTAGCGGCGAAGTCGTCCAGAATCTGCGGCAACCGGGCGTAATCGGTGATGGACACCTGCTCGAAACGGACCCGATCCGATTCCAGCACCAGGCGATCCAGGGTCTCCTTGATCTTGCTCATGCGGATGTTGGCCAATTCGCTGCCTTTGACAAAATGGCACTGGTAATCGTCGCCATGCTTGCACCCCAGAAGCAGGATGCCGTCGATGCCCTTGGATAGGGCGTCGGCGATCCACACCAGGTTCATGGATCCCAGGCAGCGCACCGGGATGACCCGAACCCAGGGGTTGTATTGGGCCCGGCGGATACCCACCATGTCCAGAGCAGGGTAGGCGTCGTTTTCGCAGGCCAAGACCACAATGCGCGGTTTTTCCTCGTCTTCTTCCGGCACATCGATGTTCTTGATGACGTTGCCGATCATGCCCACGGAATAGTTCTTGAACGAGATGATCCGTTCCGGGCAGGCGCCCATGCACACGCCGCAACGGCGGCACCGCGTGGGGTTGGGCAGGGGGTTGGCTTTCTCGTCTTCGTTGATGGCGCCGAAAGGACATTCTTCTGTGCATCGCTTGCACTGGGTGCAGCGCTGCATGAAGAATTCGGGATAGCTGAGATCCCCCGCCCTGGGATGGACGGCCTTGCCTTGGGCCGTCATTTCCACACACTGGATGGCCTTGAGCGCCGCACCGGCCGCATCGTCCATGGCTCGAGCGTAATCCATGGGCGCGCGCACGGTCCCGGCCGGGTAAATGCCTGTGCGGCGGGATTCATAGGGGAAACAGATAAAATGGGAATCGGGAAAACCGTACTTCAAGGCCGGCACTTCGGGTCCTTGCCGGTATTCCAAGTTCAGGAGGTTGGACACCAAAATGGTGTCGGCCGGGACTTCAAGCTCTTCTTCGCCTTCCTTGGGCTGCTGGGCCTTGTAGGGCTTGCCGAGAGAGGCCGTAGAGACCATGCCCGTGGCAAGCACCACCAAATCCACGGACTCCGAGACAATGGGCGCTCTTGTGAGCACGTCCTCGGCGGAAACCGTCAAGGCTCCGGAGCCGTCGTCTTCCACCGCGGTGACCGTTCCCCGCACAAAGACGACACCGTCCTTCTGGACCTGCTTGTAGAAAAGCTCGTAATTTCCGGTAGCCCTCATGTCCTTGTAGAAAATGTAGACGGGCATCTCCGGGTTCTGTTCCTTGAGCACTTTGGCTTGTTTCAGGGATTCCACACAGCAGGCGGCCGAACAATACGGCAGATGCTCGGGGTCGCGGGACCCGGCGCACAGAACGAAAGCGACGCTCTTTGCGGCCTGCCCATTGGACGGCCGCACGACCCGGCCTTCCTTCAGCATGGCTTCCAATCGATCCGCCGTGATGACGTCCCCGTGTTTTCCGTAACCCAGATGTCCCAGCTTGTCCGCTTCGTAAGGAACCGAACCCGTCGCCAGCACGATGGCACCGACCCGTTCGGAGGCCTGCGAGCCGTTGGATTGGATCGTCACGTCGAACATGCACGGCGCTCCGACGATCTTTTTGATCTGAGAGCCGGTATACACGGTGATCTTCTCGTTTCCGGTCACCGCCGAAACCAGCCCATCCAAGTCGAACGTGTGGGGTTGGTCGTACGGCGGGGCAAGAGGCGGCACGGAGTGCACCGTCTGGAGATAGCCGCCGAGGGATTGGCTCTTTTCCACCAGAACGACCTCGTATCCTGCGGCGGCGGCTTCCTTGGCGGCCGTGAGGCCCGTCAGCCCCCCGCCGACCACCAAGATCCGTTTGCTCAAGTTTTCTCCTTGGAACGGGACCGGGGGCTCCATTTCCTTGGCCTTGGTGAGACCCATGCGCAGGTAGTCCTCGGCCATCATCTGGGTGTCTTCGTCCCCGGCGGGATGACTCCACACCACCTGCTCCCTGAGGTTCACGCGTTCCAGAACTTTGTCGGCCCCGAAATCAAAGACGTCGGTCATGACCCGCGGTGAACACGCCGCAATGACCACCGTGTTGACGCCGTGGTTCGAAATATCGTCCGCAATGAGCGCGCGTCCTTCTTCCCCGCACAAAAAGCCGTGTTCCCGGCACACGGGCACCTTGTGTTCGCCGGTGGCCACCTTGGCCAGCGCCGACACATCCAACGCGTCCCCAATGCCACAGCCCGTGCAGATGTATACGCCGATTTTCTTATCCATGGACCTACCTCCTCACCATCGCCTGAATCGCCTTAAGGGCTGCCGCCGTCGCATCCTGCACACTGGACGCCACATCCACCGGGCGTTTCACACATCCGGCCGGGATGACGCCGCCTGACGGTTGGGCCGAAAGCATGAAGCCGTGCTCATCGTAGGCGGCTTCCGCCGGGACCTTTTGGTCCGCCGTCGTCGGGACCATCCCCGTGGCCAGAACCACCAGATCGAAAGCGTCCCGAAGAATGGCTCCCGTCTGTTGATCTTCCACCTGCACGGTCACTTGGCCCGTTTCCGCGTTTTCCCAAATTTCACCCGGCTTGCCCTTCACGAACCGGATCCGTGCATCCGATTGGACCTTTGTGTAAAAGTCCTCGTATTTTCCGAGAGCCCGAATGTCGATGTAAAAGATGGTGACGGAGGCCTGGGGGTTCTGATCCAGGACGTAGGTGGCCTGTTTCAGCGACGCCAGGCAGCAGATGCCGGAACAGTAGGGCAGATGGTTCTCATCCCGCGAGCCGGCGCATTGCA
Organism: Desulfosoma sp.; assembly: GCA_037481835.1. Taxonomy (GTDB): domain Bacteria; phylum Desulfobacterota; class Syntrophobacteria; order Syntrophobacterales; family DSM-9756; genus Desulfosoma. The sequence continues at coordinate 41,411 of JBBFKW010000004.1, forward strand.
CGAAGGCGACGCGCTGCACAGGAGCGCCGTCCGAAGGGCGGACGATATTCCCCTTGGTCGGCCCGTTGGTGGACGCCAAGCGTTCCATCATGACGTTGGTGATGACGTTTTTGTATCGGCCGGCGCCGTAGTAGGCGATCTTGGATGCATCGTAGGGCATCCAGCCGGTGGCCCAAATGACAGCCCCCACTTTCAGGTCGAAGACCTTTTCCTGCATGTCCAAATCCACGGCACCGTATGGGCAGGCCGCTCGAATCTTTTCCGCCTCCGCCGTGCCCACCACCTCCGGGGCGATGACGTAGCGCAAGGGGAAGGCGAATTCGTGGGGAAGATACGCCGCCTTCACCGTGCTCAAACCGTAGTCGAAGGGATTGGGCACTTCCGTTTCAGCCGCTTGGGCACACAGCCCGCACGCCGTGCACTTTTCGTTCACGTAGCGAGGGGCCATCTTCACCGTCACGTCCAGATCCCCGGGTTGGCCGGCGATATTGACGACCTCAGCCATGGTGAAAAACCGCACCAGGGGGTTGTTCTTAATCCTCCTGAAGTTGATTTCAAGCCCGCAGGCCGGCGGGCACAGCTTGGGAAAGTATTTGTTCATCCGGGCCACGCGCCCGCCCAAAAACGGTTCCTTTTCGACGATGTAGACCGGAAAACCGGCTTCCGCCGCCTCCAGGGCCGCGCTCAGGCCGCTCATCCCGCCTCCTAGCACCAATACGCTGCGATGGCCGTTCGTCACATCCGACATGGATTCTCCTCCGCTGCAAAGGATTGGCCGCACACCATCCGCCGCCTTTCGGTCTTGTCACCTTTTGTGCCTCGGATTCCCTCGGCGGCCTGGGTGTGCGTCTTGTGAGACTCTTCACCCGCACCGTCCCATAGCACAGGGACACTCGCGAGGCAAGGACGCGGGGTCCTTCTGCGAGCATTAAAAAACCCCCTGGGGCCCATTCGGGCGCCCAGGGGGTGGGTGGCTCAGCCTAGACGATTACACATCCAGGTTGATGACCGGGACCTTCTTCATGGTCCATTCGCCCGTCGCCGGATTCCAGACGGAATTGACGAAGACGTGCCAATTCTTCTCGTCCATATCCGGGAAGTCGGCGCGGAAGTAGTAGCCCGGCCAACGGCTTTCTTCGCGGAACAGCACGTGGCGCAGGTGGCTTTCGGCGATCCACATGCGCTGCACGTTTTCCCAGCACCTCATGAGTTCATGCAGGTTCTCGGCGGCCAGCTTTTCGGAGTCTTCCTTGAGCATGGTCAAGAGCTCGAGGCCGCGTTCCAGAAGATGTTTGTTCGTGGTGAACTGGGCCGAGACGCCGGCGCAGTATTCATCCATGATCTTCTGGAGGCGGAACATGAACATCTTGGGCTTGATGAAGTTCGGGTTGATGTCCGGATCGCTGGACATGGGCGCGAATTCTTCGAACCGGGCCAACGGGGCCAGGATCTTGTCGCGCAGCGCGGCCACCTGGGCTTCATCGACCTTCGGGGCTTCGTTGTGGTCCAGGATGTAGGCGATGGCGCCCTTGGCGGCGATACGGCCTTCGGCGTGGGAGCCGGAGGAGAACTTGTGCGAGGAGGCGCCCGCACCGTCACCCGCCGTGAACAGCGCCGGAACCGTCGTCATGTGGTTGTAGACGCCGATGGGTTCCCATTGCTTGCGGTATTCCGCCGGCATCAGGTCTTCCGGACCGCACACCCAGGCCCCGGAAGCGCCGGAGTGGGAGCCGATGAAGTACGGCTCGGCGGCGGCGATTTCCGAAGGCTTTTCTTCGGGCTGGATGTTCATGCCGGCCCACAGGATGGCCTGGCTGATGGTCATGTCAAGGAAGTCTTCCCACGCCTCGGCTTCCAATTCCTTCATTTTCTTCTTGAAGGCCTTGGGATCGTCTTTGTACTTGGCGGCCAGGTTGGCGATGGCCTCTTCCGTCCTCATGTAGATGGGACCCTTGCCGGCCATGACGTCTTCCATGCCGAGCCAGTTACGCAGGTTGGCCGGGATGGGCTTACCCGTGCCGTACGGAGCCCACTTGGGCAGCTCGTTGGCTCGGGTGACCATGTATTCTTCGCCCAGGGCGTTGGTGGCGCGGGACTTGAACAGCAAGAACCACGCACCCACAGGGCCGTAACCGTCTTTAAAGCGCACCGGGATGAAGCGCACTTCCTGGCAGGTCATTTCCGCACCGGCGCGAATGGTGAAATAGGCGGTGGAGCCGCTGTTCCACGGCGGATACCACGCGCGGCCCAAGCCTTCACCCACGGAGCGCGGACGGAACACGTGCACCGCGCCGCCCATGCAGGCGATGGTGGCCTTGGCCGTAAAAACATAGAACTTATTCTCGCGGACGCTGAAGCCCACGGCGCCAACGCACTTGCCGTTGTTCAAGAGCGGTTCCACGATGAAGACGCGCTCAAACAGCTGGCCCTTGTCGCCCATGGTGGCCAGAGCGTTCTTGGCGGCTTCGGCCACGACGACCTTGTAGGACTCGCCGTTGATCATGATCTGCCAACGGCCTTCATGGACGTACTCGCCGCTTTCATCTTTCCAAATGGGAAGTCCCCATTTTTCGAAAAGATGGACGGAACTGTCCACGTGACGGGCGATGTCGTAGACCAGGTCTTCACGGGAGATGCCCATGAGGTCCTGACGGACATATTTCACGTAATCTTCCACGGTGTTTTGGCCTTTGCCGTAACCAATGTACTGGTTGATGGCGGAAAGACCCATGGCCACGGCGCCCGAACGATCCATGGCGGCCTTGTCCACGACCGTGACCTTCAAGCCGTATTTCTTGGCCCAGTAGGACGCCTCAAAGGTGGCGCCGCAGGCGGACATACCACCGCCCAGAATCAGAAGATCGGTGTCAACGCGTACGGTTTCGAAATCGGAAGGCTTCATGTGTTCACCTCCTTAGGGTTACTTCTTCAGGGTGGGAAGTTGCGCCGCCAAGGTGGAAGCCGGTTCCGTGCAGAGCACAGGGCTCTTAATGTCGTCGGAACCCGTCTGCCACTCATCGGGCCACGGCTTGGCCTGGCCTTCCGGAGTCGTCCGGATGGGGAACTTGAAGCGCTTGACTTGGCCGTTGCGGAACTTCACGGTCCACATGATGTCTTCGGAGCCCCGAAGCGGCACAACCGAGGCGCCCATGGGAACGAAGTCGGCATAACCGCGGACATCCACCGCCTGCTGCGGGCAGATCTTCACGCAGTTATAGCATTCCCAGCACATTTCCGGAGCCCGGTTGTAGGCCTTCATCTTTTCCTTGTCCAGGACCATGAGGTCGTTGGGGCAGATGTACATGCACGCGGTCTTGTCCTGCCCCTTGCAGCCGTCGCATTTCTCGAGGATGACGTAACTAGGCATCTTTTCACCTCCTAAAGGTTATCACGGAACCACTGACCACTGCGAACCCTCCTTCAAGAGTCCGCCCCAAAGAAACAGCCGTTGCACCTCCTTTCCTTGGATGCAAACACCCCGTTTCCCCTGTGGGAAGAGCCCCCAAAAGGCTCCCCCACGAAACTGCGGTACGCTATTTCTTGGCCGGAGCGTCCCCTGTGGCCGCTCCGTGAAGTTTAATTTCCACCTTTTCTTCCAAGCTCGCGTAGTATTCTTTAAGAATTTCCAAGACTTCCGGCCGCGAAAAGTGCGGATCGAGCTCCCCGCCCTCCGACAAGGTCTTGCGGACCATGGTGCCGGAGAGAATCAACCGGTCGGCCTTGCCGTGCGGACAGGTCCTCATGGAAGCCATGCCGTCGCACTTGAAGCACCAGAATGTCCAGTCGATCTTAAGCGGCTTGGTGATGAGGGCGTCTTTCGGGATTTCATCGAAGATCTTCTGAGCGTCAAACGGACCGTAATAGTCGCCCACCCCGGCATGGTCGCGGCCGACGATGAGGTGGCTGCAGCCGTAGTTTTGACGGAACACGGCATGGAGCAACGCTTCGCGAGGTCCGCCGTAACGCATTTCCGCCGGATAGCCGCCCACGACGATGGTGTCTTTGACAAAGTAGTTGTCCACCAGAGCGTCGATGGCTTTCTTGCGCACGTCGGCGGGGATGTCGCCGGCCTTGAGCTTGCCCAGCAACTGGTGGATGTAGACGCCGTCCATGACTTCCACGGCGATCTTGCAGAGATACTCATGGCTGCGGTGCATGGGGTTGCGGGTCTGGAAAGCCGCGACTTGGGACCAGCCTTTTTCGTCAAAAATCTTGCGGGCTAAGGCCGGCGTCTGATAGGTCCCCTTGAAGACTTCCGGGTAGAAGCTTTCGCTCAAAACCTTCACGGGACCGGCCAGATTGAATTCCTTCTGGGCCATGACTTTGGCCACGCCCGGGTGCCCCGCCGCATCGGTCGTCCAGAACACGGACTTGCATTCGTGTTCCTTGTCGATGGTATATTTTTCCGTCACCTTCATGGTGCCAAGGATCTGGTCGTTTTCCACATCCCACAGGGCCACCTCTTCGTTGGGCGCCAAGCTCCCCGCCAAATCCTTGTCGGCAGACAGGGTGATGGGAATGGGCCAGAACGTCCCGTCTGCCATCTTGTACTCGTCACAGACCCCCTTCCAGTCGTCGTAACCCATGAACCCTTCCAGGGGCGTGAAGGCACCGATGCCCAGCATGACCAGGTCCGACGCCTCGCGGCTCGTCATGGGGACCTTTTTCAGGGTCTTGGCCCTTTCCATTTCGGCCTTCCGGGCTTCACCTTCCAAGAGCAGGGGTTTGAGCTTTCTTTCTTTCCCGTGGGGAGGAACCAACTTGGACATAATCCATTCTCCTCGTCTCGTTGTTAGCTCTAGTAACCTTCCGCAAGAGGCGGCACTCCAGCTTGTGCAATCCGTATCAATGTCATTATAGAGGGCCCGGCGTCCATGTCAAGTGAAAAAAGACGCAAAGAGACACGCCGCTCTCCCCCTCTCAGGTCGCGGCCCCAGCCTCTTAACTTTTGGCCCCCTCTAAGGCGCCTTTAAGTTGGCTCATCTCCTTTTTGGCTTCCGCCAAGGCCTTTTCAAGCTCCATGCGCCGAGGGTGATCCAGGGGCAGGGGTGCCATTTCCTTTTCCAGATCTTCGATGCGCTTCATGCATTGGTACAGTTCGTGAGCCAGGGCTCGAATCGTCATCGCATTTTCCCACCATGCCGAAAAAGTCGGGGCCTCCCCGGTTCCGTCATGTCCTTTTATTCATAAACTTTTCGTAGGCCAAAAGGAAAGTCTCCACAGCGGCGGGCGGGAGCCTCAGCTGATAGCCCGTTCCCCTTGGGATCTGTCCCCGCCGCAAGGCCGGGTTCAACCTCTTGAGGTCCTCCAGGGGGACGCCCGTCCACTGGGACGCTTGGCTGAGCGTCAAAGGACGATGGACCCACACGGTCGTAAAAGCCCACAGGGGGGAATAGGTCGGCTTCTGGATGCCGTATTCCTGCAGGTTTCGAAGCACTTCCACGGCCGCCAGCACCTTGGGCACGAACCGGCGGGTCTGTTGGGGCAACGCCCCCTTTTTCCACAGGACCCAAAAGTCGCTGGTGCGACACCGACCCATGGCCTCCTTGACCACCCCATCTCCTGCATTGTACGCCGCCAGGGCCAGTTCCCAGGACCCGAACTGTTCGTAGAGATCCAAGAGATAAACGGTTGCGGCCCGGGTGGATTTAATGGGGTCGAACCGCTCGTCCACATAGCCGTCCACCCGCAAGCCCAAAGACCGTGCCGTCTTAGGCATGAGCTGCCAGAACCCGGCGGCTCCCGCCCCGGAACTGGCATGGCCGCGAAATCGGCTTTCCACAAAAACGACGGCAACCAAATCCGACGGAGCGCCCAAGATATCGAGGATTTCCTTCATTACGGGGAGGTAGATCCATGCCCGGTCCAACATCTCCTGGAAGCCTTCAAGATCCTTAACGGCGTATTCGTGAACCTGCTTTGTGATGCTGGGGTGGGATGGAAAGGAGATGAAGCGCTCTTGAGGACGACCTCCCGGGGAGGGGATTGGGCCCGGGTAGGACGGCGACGCCCCGGATGTGACGGGGACCGCCGCCAGGAACGAGCCGGATGACGCACGGCCGACTGTGTGGTTCGCCCCGAGAAGCTGCTCAAGGGGATCGACCGAGGCGGCGAACGCCTCCGAAAGTCCCGCGAGGGAAAAGCTCATGAAGGCCAAGAGCAGAATGTAACGTGAGAAAGATCCGATCGCCCTAGCGCGCTCTTCCTGTGGCCGGATAACCCGATGCCTGAGGATAGCCGCCATGCTCACTCCTTGTTAAAGATCCACCAAGGGGGCCCCTAGGGAGCGGCCCGTGGTTTCCTGGACTCCTTTAGCCGCCGACCTACGCTGCTGGCAAATCGTGGAAAGGGGCGTTTCGCGCCTTTTGAGCCCGTATTCACGGATTCCGCCCCCCTCTCGGATCAGGGCGATCCCCTGTGTTTTTCCCTCATGAAGGCGGATTCACTCTTTCACCCGTTCTGACGGATCCTCCCCTTTTCGGACAAAAACTTTTTTTCACTCGCCTTGGCCCTGCGATTTCTTGTATAGAGGGCCGCTTTCTGGCACCATTTTTGATCATGACAGACGGCCTGTCGGGCGAATCGAAGGATGGGGTTTATGAAGGATAAGAGAGAGAGGGCCGCGGTGGTGAGCCTCGGCTGCGCCAAGAACCTGGTAGACAGCGAGGTACTGGCACACCAGATAAGCTTTCTAGGCTATGAACTGACCGACGATGCCTCCCAAGCCAGTCTCGTTGTGGTGAATACCTGCGGCTTTTTGGAATCGGCGGTGGAAGAAGCCGTGGAGCGGATCCTGGATCTGGCCCGCTTCAAGGAAGAAGGCTCTTGCACCCACCTGGTTGTGGCGGGGTGCATGGTGCAGCGCTACGGTCGCAAATTGATTTCCCTCCTGCCGGAAGTGGATCTTTTTCTCGGCACGTCCCAGTACGATCGCTTTGCGGCCCTTTTCCAGGAATTCCGTGAAAAGGGCTTTCCGAAAATGCATCTTTCCCGCCCTACATATCTTTATCGCGGCGGCATTTCGAGGCTTCCGTCCACACCGGCGCACTGGACCTACGTGAAGATCGCCGAAGGGTGCAGCAACCGCTGCTCTTTTTGCCTCATTCCGTCTCTGAGGGGGCCGTACCGAAGCCGTACCGTTGACGATGTTGCGGCCGAAGTGGGACGCCTTGCGGAAGCGGGAGTGGTGGAGGTCAATCTCATTGCCCAGGACACGACGGCCTTCGGCAGCGATCGCCGCGACCCGAGCGCACTGTGCCGGCTTCTGGAAGCCTTGGAAGGCGTCAAATCGCTGCGATGGGTACGGCTTCTCTATGCCTACCCCTACGGCGTCACCGACGCCCTCCTAAAGACCATGGCGTCCAGTTCCAAGGTGGTCCCTTACTTGGACATCCCCTTTCAGCACTGCGTCCCCAGAATTTTGGACGCCATGCATCGACGGGGCGGAAGTCTTCGTCCCCATGAAGTTATCGACCGCATTCGAAAGCACCTGCCCAACGCAGCACTAAGAACGTCGCTCATGGTAGGCTTTCCCGGAGAAACCGAAGAGGATTTCCGGGCGTTGTGTCGATTCGTGGAAGACGTTCGATTCGACCACATGGGGGTTTTTGCCTTTTCCCCGGAAAAGGGATGCCGGGCCGCCCGCTATCCCGATGCCGTGCCGGATGAGGTGAAAGAGGCACGCCGTGCGGCACTCATGGACCTTCAGCGTGACATCTCCCGAAGCATCCTCCGGCGCTTGGTCGGACGCGTCCTGCCCGTCCTGGTGGAAGGGGCTCACCCGGAAACGGAATTCTTGGCCGTGGGGCGCTTACCCGGGCAAGCCCCGGAAGTGGACGGCTGCGCCCTGATTGTTGAGGGAAACGCCCGTATCGGCGACATCGTCCCCGGGGAAATCCTCAAAGCCCACGACTACGACGTGGAAGTGCGTCTAAGGATGGAAAGATTTTGACACCCTTTGTCTTTTTCGCTATGAACCGGGTCGGATTTTCCTAACCGAAAGCCCCGATGCCAGCCCGGCACGGGATTCTCCTTGAGGAGTAAAGCCGCCGCCGTGACCGTGCCCGTCTCCCCCCCCTTCAGCCATCCCCCCGTAACCGGCGATGTGCTCAAAGCCCGGATTTACGCGAGCATACGCCCGGAATTGGACCGGATCGAAAAAGCCATACGGAGGCATTTAAGCTCCAGTGTTCCGCTCATCGAGGTCGTTGGGCGCTATATCATGGAAAGCGGCGGCAAACGCCTGAGGCCGCTTCTGATGGTTCTCTCTGCCAAGCTCTGCGGCTATCGCGGCACCCGGGATGCCGATCTTTCCGTGGTTTTCGAATTTCTCCACGCGGCAACCCTTCTGCACGACGATGTGGTGGACAATGCGGAAATTCGGCGCACAAAGCCCGCCGCCAACACCCTGTGGGGCAATCCGGCCGTCGTGCTGGTCGGGGATTTTCTCTATTCCAAAGCCATTCTCATGACTGTCTTGTACGAAAATCTCCGGATTCTCGAAGTCCTCTCGGAGACGACCACGCGCATGGCCGAGGGGGAGGTCCTTCAGCTTATCCATTCCGATGATTTGGAAACGGATGAGCCGGCTTATATGGAGGTCATCATCCGCAAGACGGCGGTCCTCATGAGCGCGGCCTGTCAAATCGGGGCGATCTTCGCCGAGGCTCCGCCCGCTCAGGAAAACGCCCTTCGCGACTACGGCCGCCATTTGGGGATAGCTTTCCAGCTGATCGACGACGCCTTGGATTACGTGGGAACCGTCGGGGAATTGGGAAAACCCGTGGGCAACGACCTTCAGGAGGGGAAAGCCACCCTGCCGCTCATCTACGCCATGGCCCAGGCGGACTCCGATGGCCGGGACTTGATTCGCAGGGTTTTTACCGCCGACACACAAACCCCTCAGGAGATCCAGGCCGTCCAGCGGGTGGTTCAGGAATTGGGCGGGGTGGATTACACGGTTCGGCGCGCCGCCGAACATGTGGCCGCGGCCAAGAAGAATCTGCAAAGCTTTCCTGCGAGTCCCACCAGATCCCTTCTCGAGGATATAGCCGACTACGTCCTGTGCCGGCGCTCCTAGCCCCCTTCGGCCGCCCGGTCCACAAGCGGGCCGGAGGTCGCGCTCCCAGGAAAAACATCGCCATTTTTTATTATCGGAGAAGCTCTAGGGTTTGTGAGGAGATGGGGGTCGGGGAAAAGGGGTTTCGTTGGGATTCGCTTCGCTCACCCCAACCTACACCTACACCTTGCCGGCCCACATCCTTGAATAAACGCGTCGGTTGGGTTTAGCGAAGCGAACCCCAACGGACATTTTGTTTCGGCGGAACGACAAACCATGGAGGTCCGGCCTTCTGAGGCTCTGAACCCGACTTTCATCCAAACACGGCCGATGAGCCATTGCCGGACAAACTCCCTGAGCCTTTCGGCCCGCAACCCATGGGGCTCTCGAGCCTTCTCGACGGCGGCGCGCCGATCCGGCCCGACGCCGTCCTTGCCAAAGGGGCCTGACGTCAGGCGTCCTGCCGGCACGCCGTCCCCCTCCATCCGCTTGCCCTCACATGACCTGCCGTGATAAACGAAGCCCGGGTTTGCGAGCGGTACGGCTCTTTGCAGAAGGCGCGCGCCCGATAAATTACCCGGAGAAAAAGCGCTCAGTGAACGAGACCGCATCTTCATGCGAAGGATCATGGTATCCGCTGTTCCTATCCCTGACCGATCGGGTGTGTCTGGTTGTGGGAGGCGGGGCCGTGGGCGAAAGAAAGGTGCGGAAACTTTTGGAGCACGGGGCCCGGGTCCGGTTGGTGGCTGAGGTGCTCAGCCCGTGGCTTGAGCAGGCGCGGCGGCGGGAAACTCTGTGCTATCTCGGACCGGCGTACTGCAGTGACCACATGGTCGGGGTGGACCTGGTTTTTGCCGCCACCAACGACGACGCCTTGAATCGCCGGATCGCCGAGGATGCTCGCCGAAGACGCGTCTGGTGCAACATGGCCTCCTCCCCGCACTTGGGAACCTGTCTTGTGCCGGCGTCCTTTCGCCGCGGGCCTTTGACCATCGCCGTGGCCACGGAAGGGCTGAGTCCCGCCGTCGCCAGGCGGATCCGCCAAAACCTTGAGGAACAGTTCGGCCCGGAATGGGAACCCTGCTTGCGTTTTCTCGGGTTCTTGCGCCGCGAAATTCAAGATCGCACCCGGGACAGCGCCCTCAATCAGGAACTCTTTCGGGCTCTTGCGGACCTGCCGCTCACCGAGTGGATCCGGCAGGGCCGGTTTGCCGAAATGACTGACGCCGTCTGCGATCTCTGCCGGGGGATCGTGCCCCATGAGCAGGTGGCTTCCTTATGGGACAAGGCATGGAACACGTCCTGCTGATCCTGGCGGCATGCGTCTACTGCATCGGGTCCGTGGGCTATTTCGTTTTCCTGGTCCGCAACGAGGAAAACGTCCATCGGGCGGCATTGGGCATATTGGTGGCCGGGGCGGTTTTTCACGGCACGGCCATCGTGCTGCGCTCCGCGGCCGCGGGGCACCTGGCCGTGACCACCCTTTCGGAAGCCCTGTCGTTCTTCGCCTGGCTCATGGTCGTGGCCTATGTGCTCATCCAAAACCGCTTGCGGCTGAGGGTCCTGGGGAGCTTTGTGGCGCCCTTGGCCGCTGCGTTCATGTTCGGTTCGGCCATCCTGCCTTCGCACATGATCCCCGCAACCCCGCTCCTCAAAAGCACCTGGGTGTGGATTCACGTCAGCACGCTCTTCGGGGCCAACGCCCTGTTCGCGGTGGCGTGTGCCGCCGGCATTCTTTACCTCTATCAGGAACGGGCCATTAAGAGGAAAAGGCTCGGGCCCCTCTACGGTCGCCTGCCGTCTCTGGAGCGGCTGGATCGTGTCAATCACGTCTGTCTGCTCATCGGATTTCCCCTCATGACCGTGGGGCTCCTCGCCGGCTTTCTCTACGCCAGCACGGTGTGGAAATCACCGTGGAATTGGGATCCCAAGGAAATTTTCGCCCTGATCACGTGGCTCATCTACGCCGTCCTGCTGCATGAGCGCCTCGCCGTGGGCTGGCGGGGCCGAAGGGCGGCGTGGCTGGCCATTTTGGGCTTTTCCGCCGTCTTGATCACCTTTTTAGGCGTCAATCTCTTCCTAAAAGGGCATCATACCCTTTTCGTCACTCAATGAGGATGCGGCGATGGACATCTACCTTGTCGGCATGAATCACAAGACGGCCCCGGTGGACATTCGGGAGCGCATCGCCCAGGTCTGTCGAATGGATGCCAACCCGCTGGAGCAGCGGCCCCATTGCAAGGCCGTGGAAGAATTGTTTTTCCTTTCCACGTGCAATCGCGTCGAGTTTCTCTTTACCACGCGAAACGGATCCGACGGCGTCGAGGAAATCACGGACCTCATGGTCCGCCTCATCGGCCTGCCCAAGGAGATGGTGCTCAAGCATTTTTATGTTCATAAGAATCTGGAAGCCGTGCGGCATCTTTTCCGCGTCGCATCCGGTTTGGATTCCATGGTGGTCGGCGAACCCCAGATCCTGGGCCAGATCAAGGACGCCTATCGGGAAGCGACCCAATACCGGACGGTGGGTGTGGTCTTGAACCGGCTGTTACACAAGACCTTTTCCGTAGCCAAACGCGTGCGCACGGAAACCAACATCGGCTGTCACGCGGTGTCGGTGAGCTATGCCGCGGTGGAGCTTGCGAAAAAAATCTTCGGGGACCTCAGGGACAAACGGGTCATGCTCGTCGGCGCCGGAGAGATGGCCGAACTGGCCGCCGAGCATTTTCGGGGCCAAGGCGTTCGGGACATGGTCGTTGTCAATCGGACGTTGGAACGTGCCGTAGAGTTGGGCCGGCGTTTTCATGCCCAGACAGTCCCCTTCGCCCACTTCCCCGACGCCCTCCTGGACGTGGACATCGTGCTGTGCTCCACGGCGGCCGCCCAACCCATCCTTACCGCCGCCGACCTTAAACCCCGCATGCGCAAGCGCAAGAACCGCCCCTTGTTTTTCATTGACATCGCCATGCCGCGCAACGTGGATCCCAAGGTCCACGAAATCGACAATGTCTACCTTTATGACATCGATGACCTCAAAGGCATCGTGGACCTGAACCTTTCGGAAAGGCGCCACGAGGCGGAAAAGGCCCAGTTCATCATCGACACCGAAACCTTGCAGTTTCAACAGTGGCTCCAGACCCTGGACGTGGTGCCGACCATTATCGCGTTGCGCCGTAAGGCCGAAAGCATTCGGCAGGCGGAACTGCGCAAGACCCTTTCCCAACTGCCCGGATTGGGCGATAAGGAAAAGGAAGCCATCGGAGTCTTGACGGAGTCGATGATCAAGAAGCTCCTGCACGATCCCATTGTCTTCCTCAAGAAGAAATCGGTGCGGGAATCCAAAAAACTCTATGTCAGTTTCACGCGGCAGTTGTTCAATCTCGATCAGGAGGACGCGCCGGCACGCTCGCTTGACTGCACCGACGGGTGATGTTAACGATCGGAGCCGCCGGCCGGCGCAAAAGCCGGCCGAAGGCTGTAAGACAGGGGGGCGCTATGGCGGAAATCCTTGAATTCGGTAAGAAAAGACATGACGGCGCCAAGGCCGAAAGAGACGCCGAAGATCGCCGCCGAAAGGTGGAGGCCCTGCGGAGCCTCTTTCAGTGCAGTCGATGCGCCTTCAAATGCGCCAAATGCGGCACCCAGCTGGACCAGGCGGATCGCTCCGGGCACCGATATGCCAGCCCATATCCGTTGTGTCGCCATTGCCACGAGGAATACCAGGAATACCGAATGCGCCTGGACCACCCCGACCGACCCGCCGCCCAGTACTGGCACAATGCCCTGTGGATGGGGGTGTGGGAAAGCTGGCTGGAACACCAAAGGCGGCTGGACGAATACCGCCGATCCAAAGAATTTCTCCAACTGGTGCAGGAAGTGGAAGAACTTTTGGGAACTTAACGTCGAGCAAGGAGCCCTCACATGATTGGTGGCATCGGCATGTCCGAATTGTTGGTCATCTTGGTGATCGTTCTCATCATCTTCGGCGCCGGAAAGTTGCCTGAAATCGGCGCCGGTTTGGGAAAGGGCATCCGCAACTTCAAGAAGGCGACGCAGGAAGAGCCGGAACTTCCTGAGAAGAAAATGGAAAAGATTGAAGCCCCGGCAGGGGGAACGGAAAAGCCCTCCAGCTGAGGCCTGGGCGGTTCCTTAAATCCGAGGCCCTGACGAGCGCTCCCCTCCTTCCCCATGCTTTCGGGGCGGGCTTTGCGCCCCTTGGTCGAGCCGCCGCGCGGCGCCGCTCGCCGTGCTCCGGAACGAAAACTTTCAAAACGGGATGTCGTCCCCTTGGGGTCCGGGCATTTCCGGCAAGGCATCGGGAAAGGGCTCTTCGGCCTTGGGTTTTGGACCCGGCTCCCGGCGCAAAGGCGCCTGGCCCGTTTCGGCGTGAACCGGCGCATCCCGCCCGCTGTCGAGAAAGCCCACATCGGAGGCCACGATTTCCGTCGTCGATCGGCGCACGCCCTGGGCATCCTCCCACTGGTTGGTTCGCAGCCGCCCTTCCACGTAGACCAGACGTCCCTTGGAAAGGTAATTGGCGCAGTTTTCGGCGATCTTGCCGAACACCACGATGCGGTGCCATTCGGTGCGGTTTTCCCAATTGCCTTCTCCAGCCGGCACCCTTTCGTCCGTCGCCAGGTTGAAGCGCACCACCGGCAATCCGCTTTGGGTATAGCGCACATCGGGATCGGCGCCCAATCGGCCGATAAGAATGACCTTGTTCAAAGTCCGCGCCATGACGTCCCTCGCCTTTCTATGGCCGCTGGGGCCGTTTTGCTGCAAAATACCGGCATGTTTCGAAACGCCCTTATTTTAATGATTCTATAACACAGGCCCTTCTGTCGTCACAAGCTCGGCGTGACGTGCCGCGAACGAAGTTGACTCCATGGGGGAAAGCCTTTACACTCTCGCCCGTTCAAGGATTTTAAGTCCTTTTTCCCTATAGTTAAATCGAGGGTCCCGCATGAGGTGTGTGCGTACGGTTACTTTTTACGCCATGTTGCTCGTCTCGACGATCCTTTTGGGGATTTCGGCCATCACCATCGTCCTGGTCACCCGCAGAAGCGACTGGGCCCATTTGTGCGGCCGCCTGTGGGGAAATCTCAATTTATGGGCGGCTGGGGTCACCGTGGACGTCCTGGGAAGGGAAAACCTGGATCCTCGAAAACCCGTGGTGTATGCCGCCAATCACCAAAGCTGGTTCGATATCTTCGCCATCCTGGGGAAACTCCCGGTGCAATTTCGATGGCTGGCCAAGGAAGAACTGTTTCGCATCCCCATCATGGGATACGCCATGCGGCTGATCGGCTACGTGCCCATTGACCGTTCCGACCGGAGAAAAGCTTTTCAGAGTCTGGAAGAAGCCTCCCAGCGAGTTCGCGAAGGGACGTCCGTCGTCATTTTTCCCGAAGGCACTCGAAGCCGGGACGGGGTCATCCAGCCCTTCAAGAAAGGCGGCATCATTTTGGCCATCAAGTCAGGGCAGCCCATCGTGCCGGTCAGTTTGAGCGGATCTTACAAGATTCTTCCCAAAGGGGGCCGCCTGGTGCGCCCGGGGCGGATCCGCATGACCATCGGCACTCCCATCGAGACGGCCTCCATGACCCTGGAAGACCGGGACCGCGTGATTCACATGGTCCGCGAAGCCATAAGGCTCCACCTCACCGAAAGGGAAGGGGGCTTGCTGAGCGACGATCCACCCGTCGCACAGGTCCGCCCCGCCGTTCTATGACCATGAAGCCCTCCGACACCCTTCCGCTGCGCCTGATCCCCCTCGGGGGATGCGGCGAAATCGGCCTCAACATGCTGGTCATCGAATACGGGGACACCATCGTCGTCATCGATGCCGGCTTGATGTTTCCCGAAGAGGAAATGCTGGGAATCGACATCGTCATTCCCGACTTTTCTTATCTTCGGGAACACAAGGAAAAGGTCCAGGCCCTCGTGGTCACCCACGGCCATGAAGACCACATCGGGGCCATCCCCTTTTTCATTCGCGAATTTCCGGTCCCCATCTATGGCACGGCCCTGTCCCTCGCCCTCATCGAAGAAAAACTTCGGGAACACAAGCTCCTGGAACGTACGGTGCTCCATAGGATCCAGGCTCGAGACCGCTTGGCCGTCGGCCCTCTGACCTTGGAGTTCATCCAGGTGTGCCACAGCATTCCGGACGGGGTGGGAGTGGCCGTGGAGACCCCCCAGGGGATCATCGTCCATTCGGGGGATTTCAAGATCGACCATACACCCCTGGACGGCAAGAGGTTTGACACGGCCCGATTCGCCGCCTACGGGGAACGGGGGGTTCTCGCCTTGCTTTCCGATTCCACCAACGTGGAAAAGGAAGGCTACACCTTGTCCGAAAAAGATATCGGGCATACTTTTCGGGAGATTTTTCGGGAATGTTCCGGGCGGATTATCGTGGCCGTCTTTGCCAGCAACATTCATCGCATTCAACAGGTCTTGAATCTGGCCGAAGAATTCGGCCGGAAGGTTTTTTTCAGCGGCAAATCCATGGTGACCAACGTCCGGATCGCCAGGCACCTGGGATATCTTGACTTCAACCCGGAGAACGAAACCTCGCTGGCAGAACTCCAGCATCTTCCCGACAACCAGGTGCTCATGCTCACCACCGGAAGCCAAGGCGAGCCCATGAGCGCCCTGACCCGGATGGCCTTCAACGTGCACAAGAAGCTGTCCATCAAAGCCGGCGATACGGTAGTCTTCTCCTCCAAGTTCATTCCGGGAAATGAACGCGCGATCCATAACATTATCAATCACCTGTACCGCCACGGCGCCCAGGTCATCCACGACCAGGTGAAAGAAATCCATGTGTCGGGACATGCCTACCGGGAAGAGCTTAAAACCATGATCAATCTGGTGCGCCCCACGTATTTCATCCCGATCCACGGGGAATACCGGCACCTTGTCCAGCACAAGCACCTGGCTCAAAGACTCGGGATCCCCGATGACCACTGCCTGGTTGTGGAAAACGGCGACGTCGTCTCCTTCGACAGGGGGGCCGCTACGGTGCAGAAGCGCATCGAGACCGGGAGGGTTTTTGTGGACGGCAAAGGAGTCGGGGATGTGTGCGATTTGGTGTTGCGAGACCGCCGGCACCTTTCCGAAGACGGCATGGTATTGGTTTCCCTGGTGGTGAGCAAAGAAACCCGGGAGATTCTCAGCGGCCCGGAGGTGGTGAGCCGTGGGTTCATTCTCGAAGAGACCAAGCCTGAAATTCTCGACAGTGCGCGGTGTCTCATCTTGGACGTGCTCGAACGGTTTCAGGCCGAGGGTGAGATGATGGACTGCGGGGATTTTCAGTTGGAAATCCGAAGGGAGCTCAAAAGGTTTTTCCAGAAGGTGCTGGAAAGACGGCCGTTCATCCATCCCATGGTGGTGGAAGTCTAGAAGGGGACGAGTTGTGGAGCGCAAGAAACACGAAGCCTGGGCCTTAGCCGTTTTGACGGCGAGTGTTCTTACGGCGGCGAGTCTCTTTTCGTACCACAGTGCCGATCCCACTTTTTTTGGCTCTTCGGCCGCCGGTCGCACCATAGCGAACTGGATCGGCACGCTGGGCGCACACCTCTCCTGGCTCCTCTTTTTTCTGATCGGCTTGGGAGCTTATGCTCTTCCGCTCTTTGGTTTTTGGTGGAGCTGGTCGCTTCTTAAGGGCCGTGCCGTGTTTCCCTACGGGGGGATGCATGTGGTGGGGCTGGTCCTCATGCTGTGGAGCGCCGTCACCCTGGCCGCCTTTCACGGACCGAAAGCCTCAGTGTTCGGCCAAGAAATCCTCGTGGGAGGCCAGCTGGGCACCCTTTCCGCGACTTGGCTTGACGCTCGTTTGAATCTTTTGGGTGCACACGTGCTCCTGGGAGGCCTCTTTCTCATCGGGCTCGTCCTTGCCACCCCTTTCAGCCTGAAATCCTTCGGGCGGCTTGTCGTGGCCATCCCTCTCGGTGTTTTTGCCCTCTTTAAGAGGTCTCGCCTTGAGGCAGCCAGAACCGTGCCGAAAGAATCCACGGAAGAACGACCTGCAACCGCTCCGGCTCCGCGACCGAGCCGGCGCTCCAAGGGCTCGGCCGGCTCGGAGCGCAAGCTTGCGGAGGCGGCTCCTGCGCCGCCGCGCCCTGCGGTGGAAGAACCGGCTCTTTCACCTCGACAAAAGGCCGTCCCTTCGGGGCGCTCCCCCGAGGCGGTTTCCTTGCCGCCCGTCGATCTTTTGGATTTTTACGAAGCCGAAGAGGCCACACCGGATCCTTCCGTCCTCCAGCAAAGAGCCCGAACCCTGGAAGAAAAGCTCGGAGATTTCGGCGTCCAGGGCCGCGTTGTGGGGATCAATCCCGGCCCGGTGATCACCATGTACGAATACAGCCCGGCACCGGGCATCAAGATCAGCCGCATCGTCGGCTTGGCCGACGATCTCTCCATGGCCCTCAAGGCGACAAGCGTGCGGGTCGTCGCCCCGATTCCCGGAAAGGCGGCCATCGGTATCGAAATTCCCAACGAAAAACGGGCCATGGTTTCCCTTCGCTCCATCATCGAATCCAAAGCGTTCAGCGCGTCCCCATCGCCTTTGACCATCGCTCTGGGCAAGGACATCACCGGGGATCCCGTGGTTACCCAATTGACCCGCATGCCGCACCTGCTCATCGCCGGGGCCACCGGGACGGGGAAATCCGTGTGCATCAACGCCATCCTGCTCAGCCTCCTCTATCGGAACACGCCCGACACCTTGAGGTTCCTGTTGATCGATCCCAAACGCATAGAATTGAGCACGTACGAAAACATTCCCCATCTGCTCCATCCCGTCGTCACGGAACCCAAGATGGCCACTCGCGCCCTGCGATGGGCCGTTCAGGAAATGGAACTGCGCTACAAGCTCTTGGCCGACAAAAACGTCCGCAACATCGAAACCTACAACCGGGTATTGGGAAAGCAAGACTTGCGAAAAACCCCGGAAGGCCAGGTTAGGGAAACGGCCAACGGTTTGGTGCTGGAACATCACCCTCTGCCGTACATCGTCCTGGTCATCGACGAACTCGCCGATCTCATGATGGTCGCTTCCCGGGAAGTGGAAGAATACATCACGCGGTTGGCCCAGATGGCCCGAGCGGCTGGCATCCATCTCATTTTGGCGACCCAAAGGCCGTCCGTGGACGTTTTGACCGGTATCATCAAGGCCAACATCCCGACGCGCATCTCCTTCCAGGTGTCCTCCAAGGTGGATTCCCGTACCGTGCTCGACACCAACGGAGCCGAAACCCTCCTGGGGGCCGGCGACATGCTTTTCCTCCCCCCCGGGACGGGCAAATTGCAACGCATCCAGGGCGCCTTCGTTTCCGATGCCGAGGTGCAGCGGGTGACGGACTTCTGGCGCGAACGCCATCCCGAGGCGGATCCCATGGCGCAACGGGTGACCTTTGCGGACAAGGAGTCGGGATCGGAAATCGCGGAAGAAGAAATGGACGAAAAGTATGAGGAAGCGGTGCGGCTTGTGGTGGAAAGCCGCCAGGCTTCCATTTCCATGATCCAAAGGCGGCTTCGGATCGGCTACAACCGGGCTGCGCGAATGATCGAAATCATGGAGCAGCAAGGAATCGTCAGCCCCTCGGACGGGAGCAAACCCCGCGAGGTTCTGGTTCCCAAGGAGCCCTGAGATCCATGAGCACATCACATCGGCGTTTCAGCGCGGCATGGAGCCCTGTTTTGGGCTTCGCTTATCGATTTATGATAGCGGTCTTCATCGTGCATGGGGCCGTGAGCGCGGCTGCAGCGGCCTCCGCCGGCGACGGTGCGGATGCCGGAGTGCAACACATTCTGAGCAAAATGGAAGACCACTACCGAAGCGTCTCGGCTTACACCGCGGATTTTTCCCAGTGGACCACATCCGTGGCCGCTTCGGGGGCGACCACGGAAGCCCGCGGTGTTTTTTACTTTCAAAAACCCCGGCGCATGCGCTGGGAATACGAACAGCCGGAACGCCAGATCTTCATTGCGCTCAAGGACACGGCGTGGCTTTACGTCCCCGAAGACCGGCAGATCTCTCTTTTCGAAATGAAGGAACTCATGCAGTCACCCATCATGCGCACCTTTTTTGAAGGGGTCGTCCCGTTGCGGGAAAGCTTCCAGGCTTCCTTCGACGCCGCAGCAGCGACGGAACAAACCGCCGTCCTGCGCCTCACCCCGAAGCAGGAAGATCCCAATGTGCGCGCCCTGCGCGTGTGGGTCGACACCCACGACTACAAGATCACCGAAATCGAAGCCCAAGACGCCCTGGGAAATCTCAACCGCATCCAGTTTCAAAACCAAAAGGAAATGCCCGCGCTGCCCAAGGAGCTTTTCGCTTTCGACCCGGACGATTCCATCGTCGTCTTGGACCCGAGCGGTCGCAAGCTGAACCGGGAAGAGATCGGCGCCATCAAACGCCGACTGAGAGACTGAACGGAGATTCGCATGTCGTCCGACGATCGGCTCATCGCAAGAATCGCCACACTGAGGAAGGAAAAAAACGCCGTCATTTTGGCGCACAACTACCAGCCCGGCATCATCCAGGACCTCGCCGATCTTACGGGCGATTCCCTGGAACTGAGCCGAAAGGCGAGGGAGACGGACGCTCATGTCATCGTCTTTTGCGGCGTCCATTTCATGGCGGAAACCGCGGCCATCCTCAACCCCGACAAGGTGGTCGTCCTGCCCAATCCGGCGGCCGGGTGCGCCATGGCCGACATGATCACCGCCCGGGACGTGCGCCGGATCCGAGAAGATCACCCCGGGGTGCCCATCGTCACCTACGTGAATTCCACGGCGGAAGTGAAGGCGGAAAGCACGGTCTGCTGCACCTCAGCCAACGTCACTCGCGTGGTGGCATCCTTCAAAGACGAAAAGGCCCTGTATCTCATCCCCGACCAAAACCTTGCCTTGTATGCCGCACGCCATACCGACAAGACGATCCACTACTGGAAGGGGTATTGTCCCATCCACCACCGCTTGACGGCGGAAACGGTCCGCCAAGCCCGGCAGGCCCACCCGGACGCTTTGTTTATCGCTCATCCCGAATGTCGGCCCGAAGTGTTGGACCTGGCCGACGTGGTGACAAGCACTTCCGGGATGCTGCGCTTTGCCAAGGAAAGCCCCCACCGGGCCTTCATCATCGGGACGGAAACGGGCATCCTTCACCCGCTTCGTCGAGACAATCCCGACAAAGCCTTTTATCCCGTCTCCCCCCGGATGGTGTGCCCCGACATGAAAAAGACTTCCTTGGCCGATATCGTGCGCAGCCTGGAAACGCTCAGCCCCAGAGTCCAGGTGCCCGAAGAAATCCGAGTCAAGGCGCTCGAGGCCGTGGAGCGCATGCTGCAGATTTAAGGAACTGCCATGGGCGAAGAGGGTTCACCGAAAAAGCCTGTTTTGGCCGTGACGATGGGGGATCCCGCTGGGGTGGGCCCGGAAGTGATCGTCAAGGCGGTTCACGAGCCCTGGGTGCGGGCGGCGTGCCGCCCCTTGATCATCGGCGATGTGAAGGCGCTTCATCGGGAAATGGACGCCTTGAATCTTCGCCTTCCTCTGAAGGTTCTTGGGGACGCAGAAGACGTCCAGGGATTTCTTACCGATGAGGCCCTTTGCGTGCTGTGCCCCAGACCCTTGAGTCCGGGCGATATCGCCTACGGCCGACCGTCAGCGGAGGCATGCCGGGAAACCATCCGTTTCATTCGAAGGGCCGTTGACTTGGCCATGAAGGGTCGCGCCGACGCTGTGGTCACCGGCCCCATTCACAAGGATATGCTTCAAAGGCACGGCTTCGCCTTTCCGGGGCATACGGAATTCCTCCAGGATCTCACCGGGGCCCCGCACGTGGTCATGATGCTTGCCGGACCGAAACTCCGTGTGGCCCTCCTCACCATCCATCGCCCCCTTCGGGAGGTGGCCGATGCCGTCACACCCGAAAGGATCCTTAAAACGTTGGATGTGCTGGTCGCCTCTTTGAGGCGGGAGTTCGGGATTTCCCGGCCCAGAGTGGCCGTCGCGGGGCTCAACCCCCATGCCGGGGAATCCGGTCGGTTCGGCCGAGAAGAGCTGGACATCATCGGCCCGGCCATCGACAGTTTCCGCCGAAATCACCCGTCCTGCGATGTTTCGGGCCCTCACCCGCCGGATACGGTCTTTGTGCGGGCCTTCGAAGGGGCCTTCGACGCGGTCCTCGCCCTGTATCACGACCAGGGACTCATCCCGTTGAAACTCGCCCATTTTTATGAAGCCGCCAACGTCACCTTAGGGCTTCCCATCGTCCGCACGTCTGTGGACCACGGCACGGGATATGACATCGCCGGCACGGGAAAGGCCCATCCCGGAAGCCTCCTATACGCCATGAAAACGGCCCTCACCATGGTCCATCACAGGGCCGCCGGAACCTTGCGGGAACGCACGGATTCCGGGGAAACCCCGCGTGGCGCAGAAAGTCTTGTCGTGAGTCGTGAGTCGTGAGCCCACAGGCCTGGATTCGCATCCGAAAAGCCCGACAAAACAACCTCCAAGATCTCGACGTGGACCTTCCCAAGAACGCCTTTGTGGTCGTCACCGGCGTCAGTGGCTCGGGCAAGTCCACGCTGGTTTTCGACGTCCTCCACGCTGAGACTCAAAGGCGGTATTTCAATTCCTTCCTTCCCACTTCCAGCATGGCCCTTCTGCCCAGCTTTCGTCGGGAAAAGCCGGATGTGGAGGCCATCGACGGCTTGAGTCCCTCCATCGCCGTGGAACAGTGCCGGTTTCCTTCCAACCCTCGATCCACGGTGGGCACCTATACCGACATTTACGATTTCCTGAGGCTCCTCTTCACCCGACTGGGAACCCCCACGTGCCCCTCGTGCCGGATTCCCATCCGATCCCACACCATCCGCCAAATGATCGAACACCTCCTCCAAAGCCCGGAAGGCACCCGGGTGATGATTACGGCTCCTCTGAAACCCATTCCCGAAAAGAAACTCGCCCGCCTCTTGGCCTCCCTGAAGCGGGACGGTTTCATGCGGATCCTGTGGGACAATGAAGTGTATCTGCTGGATCCCATGCCGGCGCTTCCGCGCCGGCCCCAATACGCCCTGGAATTGGTCGTCGACCGCGTGAGCCTCAAAGCCGAAGCGTCAGGGCGCCTTTCAGGCTCTTTGGAGCTTGCCGCACGATACGGAAGCGGAACCGTTCGGATCGCCTTCGAAACAGGAGAGAGCCTCACCTTTTCCCAGAACGCCGCGTGCCCGCGGTGCGGACATGTGGCCCCCCCGCCTTCCATGGCCCTCTTTTCCTTCTTTCATACCAAGGGGATGTGCCCGCGCTGCGAGGGAACAGGGGTGGATCCGGCCGGCTCGCCCAAGAAGGCGCCGGCGGAAGAAGACGTTCTCGATCTTCCCCGGGGCACGCCTTGCCCGGAATGCAAAGGCACGCGCTTGAACCAAAACGCCCGGTCGGTGCTTGTCGAAGGATGTTCCATCGGAGCCGTCCACGCCATGACGGTTTCGGACATGGACGCCTGGCTTAAAGGTCTGGATCCGGCGCCCCATGAAAGAGAGATCGCGGAAAAAATCCGAGAAGAAATACGCCAGCGCCTTCAGGCGCTGGAAAGACTCGGGCTGGGCTACGTCTCCCTGGACCGCCCCGTCGCCTCCCTTTCTTCCGGGGAAGCCCAACGCATGCGTCTCGCCCAACAGGTTTCCGCCCCGTTTTCCGGAATCATTTACATCATCGACGAACCCAGCGTGGGACTGCATCCCCAGGATATGGAAAGACTCATGGAAATCCTGCGGGATCTTCGGGCCCGGCAAAACACGGTCATCGTCGTGGAACATGATCCCGCCACCGTGCTGGAGGCCGACTACGTGGTGGAACTTGGCCCCGGGGCCGGCCCCGCCGGCGGCCGACTGGTCTTCGCCGGACCGCCCAAAGAACTCCAGCAATGCCGCCATTCCATCACCGCACCCTATTTGAAAAGAATCCGCGCCGCGGCACTCAAACCTTCCACCGGGGCAAAACCATTCAACCGGTTTCTCGTGCTGGAAGGTGCCAAAGGCCACAATCTCCAAAACATCACGGTTCGCTTTCCCCTGGAGGCGCTCACGTGCGTTACCGGTGTTTCCGGATCCGGCAAGAGCTCCCTCGTGGTGCAGACCCTCTATCCCGCCCTGCTACGCGCCATCCACAAGGTGGACGCCCCGGCCTTGCCCTTTGAGGCCCTTGCAGGCTGGGAAAGCCTGCGCCGCATCCTGGTCATGGACCAATCCCCCGCAGGGCGGTTGCCAAGGTCCGTCCCGGCCACCTACTGCGGCGTCTTCGATCCCCTGCGGACCCTCTTTGCCGGACTTCCCGAAGCCAAGGCGCGGGGGTACTCGGCCGATCGGTTTTCATTCAATGTTTCCGGAGGCCGATGCGAAACCTGCCGGGGAGAAGGCCGCGTGCGCGTGGAAATGTTCCTTCTTCCCGATGTCTTTATCACCTGCCCCCAGTGCGGCGGGTCTCGCTACGACGATGAGACTCTCTCCGTTCGTTTCAAGGGACTGTCCATCGCCGACGTGCTGAACCTCAGCGTCTCTCAAGCCGCAGACCTCTTTCGCAACCTTCCCACCATCCGCCGCAAGCTCACCGTCATGGAAGAAGTGGGGCTGGGCTACCTTCGGCTCGGCCAACCGGGCAATACCCTTTCGGGCGGCGAAGCCCAGAGGCTCAAGCTGGCCCGTGAACTGGCCCGATCCGGTCGCCAACCGTCCTTGTACCTTTTCGATGAGCCCACAACTGGGCTTCATCCTCACGACGTGGAAAAGCTGGTGGCCCTTTTGCGCCGCCTCGTTTTAGCGGGGCATACGGTGATCGTTATCGAGCACGACCCGGATTTCATCCGATGCGCGGATTATCTGGTGGATTTGGGTCCAGGAGCCGGACCCGAGGGCGGTCGCGTCGTGGCCGAAGGCCCCATGCCGGAGGTGCTCACCAGCTTCCATACACCCACGATCACGGCCCTGCGCCTCGGACGGTGATCCCTGGGAACAACCGTTTGGAATGAAAGGAGGGGAGCCTCCGGCGCGAGGTGTCGGCTCACACGCCGGTAGACAGGTGGTAGGCGATACAGTCCAGTTTGATGGTAAAATCCACGTTTTCCACGTGGCAACAGTCGGGAACCTGGATTTGAACGGGCGCGAAATTGAGGATCCCGTTGATGCCTGCGAGGATGAGCTGGTTGGCCACACTTTGGGCGGCGCTGGCCGGCGTGGCGATGACGCCGATGTGCACGTCCCGTTCCCGCACCACTTCTTCCAATTCATCCACGTGGTTGACAATGAGCCCGTTGGGGAGTTTTTTCCCCACCTTCTGGGGGTCCACATCGAAGGCCGCCGTGAAGATGTAGCCGTGTTTCACGAAATTGCCATGCCGGATCATGGACGAGCCGATATTGCCCAGGCCCACCATGGCCAGGTTCCACGTGCGGTTGAGGCCGAGGATTTCCTTGATCTGGTTGACCAAATCCGCCACATGGTAGCCCACACCGCGCACGCCGAATTCGCCGAAGTAGGCCAGGTCCTTTCGAATCTGCGCCGGGTTCACCCCGCATTGCTTGGCCAGCCGCTCCGAAGAAATGACATCCACGTCATCCTCCAGGAGCTCCTGCAGGGTTCGGACGTAGATGGAAAGGCGGTTGATGGTCGCCATGGGGATTTTGGCAAATTTCATCCTCTGCCCCTCATGCAGCCGTTGGTGCCGCGCCGGAACGCGCCTTAAAAGCCCTTGTGCATGCAGCCATGCCACGGATCCGTGTTGTGCTGCTCTTCACATGGCCAGGTTTAAAAGAAGGCCAAACCACCCGCTTACGGGGCATGGGGACCGAGGGCGATTTCCCTCGATCCCCACGGAGATTCAGCCTTCGTCGGAGCGCCTTCGCCTCGTCTTTAGTGCGCCAGGCCCACGAAGCCCTGGATGAGCTTGGAGACCGGGTTGGCGTAGATGAGGATGAGGGCGATGACCAGAGCGTAGATACACAGGGACTCGATCATGGCCAGACCGATCATCATGGTCACCGTGATCTTGCCGGAGGCTTCCGGGTTGCGGGCCACACCTTCCACGGAGCTCTTGATGGCCATGCCCTGGCCCAAGCCCGTCCCGAAGGCGGCGATGGCGATCCCGAATCCTGCGGCCACGGCCGAATACATGAAGAACCGAAGGCCTTCGACCTTTTCGGCCGATCCCGCGTCCGCAGCCATGGCCAACGTGGTCAACCCGAGAACCAACAGCGTCGTGAAGAACCCAACTTTCCTAGACATCGATACAACCTCCTTGGATTGAGAATTAAGTTTATGCGGCCTTTCCTCCAACCGTAACCGCCTCAGGGAATCCTTAAATCCTAGTGGGCTTCTTCGATGGCCCCGGCAAAGTACATGGATGAGAGCAGGCAGAAGATGAAGGCCTGCACAAAACCCGTGAACAACCCCAGGAACATGATGGGCAGGGGTGCCAGGTACAGGCCGGCGAGGAAAAAGAGAATGGCCAAGACCAGCTCCTCCCCGAAGATGTTTCCGAAAAGACGGATGGACAGGCTGAGCACGCGGGCCGTGTGGCCGATGAGTTCAATGGGGAAGATTAAAGGGGTCAGCCACCAAATGGGGCCCATGAAATGCTTGATGTACTTGATGCCATGGAATCGCACGCCGATGACATGGGTAAAGGTCACGACGATCAAGGCGCAGGCGGCCGTCGTGTTGATGTTGGCCGTGGGGGCGAAGAAACCCGGAATCATGCCCATGTAGTTGCTGAGCAGGATGAAAAAGCCCAGGGTGGCAATGAGGGGAAAGGCGAAGCGGCCCTCCTCTCCGGTGATCCCCACCATGAAGTCTTCGATCCCCGTGATGACCATCTCGAAAAAGTTCTGGCCTCCCGACGGGACCAGCTCCAGGCGGCTCACGGCCAGCTTGGCCAAAATGAGCAAGACGGCGGCCACCACCCATGTGTAGACCACATGGGGCAGAAGCAGCTTTTGCAGGAAGGTGTGGGCCTCATCGGCACTGTGGACGATGGGAAGTCCCAGCTTTTCCAACAGAATGCTGAGAAACAAGACCGGATGTTCCATAGCTTACCTCTCTCCCCTCATGACCATTTTCACGGCTTCCTCTATGGCCACCAGCACAATGCTGACCATCACCACCGACAATCCCGCCAGGAACGCCGGTGGATCCACCCACCCGTAGTAAAGCACCGTAAAGACCACAAACACGGTGCCCAGGAATCGAAGGTAGTACTTGACGAAGAGCACCCCCTTGGAAGGGACGCGGCCGGGATGTTGAAACGCCCGCCGCATTTGCCATTTCATCACCTGAAAGCTCACCGTAACGGTGGCCCCTCCCAGGAGCACCCCCAGAGCGTCACGTATGGAAAAGAACAAGGCGGCACCCAGCGCGGCACAAAAGAGAAGAATCACATTCACAAGCTGGATGCGCCGAATCAGCCTTTCATCGCTCAGCAGTGTCCCCAAGAGTCTCTTACGGCGTGCGCCGGTCCTCGCGCTGCTGCCTCCGCATGAACCGCACGTAGTTGCGAAAGCCCGCGATGATTCCCATGACCAAAAACACCAAGGTGAGCCATGGGAAGGTCCCGAAGTGGGAATCCAGCCAAAAGCCTATGGCAACGCCGATGAAAATGGCGAAAGCCACCGAAAATCCCAGGGTGCTCGCCAAACCGACCTGTTTCAGGTATTTTTTCGTCTCTTCTTTCATCGGCCACTTCGTGTAAAATATCACAGACTACCTAGCATAGGCCCCCACCCAAGTCAACGCAATTTTTCGTCGGCCCCTGGGGCAGGCTCGACAACGCCACAGAAGCCCACACGGCGTGCCCGATTTTTTTCAGCGCGCTTCTCCTCATGACCGCAGGGCCTTGCCCCCACTGCACATTTCCTTGACGACCCGAAGGGATTCCAAGGCCGCCTCGGCGGTGCGATCCAGGTCTTCCCGGCTGTGAGCCGTGCTCAGGAAAAAGCTTTCGAATTGAGATGGGGCGAGGTAGACGCCGCGAGAGCGCATCTCCCGGAAAAAGACGGCGTAGGCGGTGGTGTCCGCCTTGAGGGCCGTTGCAAAATCCGTGACCTTCGCATCGGTAAAGAAGGCTGTTCCCATGGATCCCACGCGGTTCAAAGTCACCGGCACTCCGGCGATCCGGGACGCTTCGCGCAAGGCGGCTTCCAAAGCCGCCCCTTTTTCTTCCAGCGATTCGTAAATCCCGGGGCCACCGAGTATGGTGAGGGTCGCCAAGCCTGCGGCCATGGCCAGAGGGTTTCCGGAAAGCGTCCCCGCCTGGTAGACATCTCCCAAGGGTGCCACCCTTTCCATGATCTCCCGCCGGCCGCCGTAGGCCCCCACGGGAAGGCCGCCACCAAGGATCTTTCCCAAGCAGGTGAGGTCGGGGCGGACGCCGAACCGTTCCTGAGCCCCTCCGGGAGCGAGGCGAAATCCGGTGATGACTTCATCGAAGATAAGCAGGCTGCCGTAGGTGTCGCACAACCGCCGAAGTCCCGGTAGGAAATCGGGCTTGGGGATGACGGTTCCCATATTGCCTGCAACGGGCTCCACGATGATCCCGGCAACGGTTTCGCCGTGGGCTTTCATGACCGCCTCTACTGCGGCGAGATCATTATACGGAACCGACACGGTGTGGGCCACCACTTCGGGCGGCACGCCGGGACTTCCGGGAATGCCCAAGGTCGCCAGGCCTGACCCCCCTTTGACCAGGAGGCAGTCGCTATGGCCGTGGTAGCACCCGTCGAATTTGATGATTTTCGGCCGCCCCGTATAACCCCGGGCCAGCCGAACGGCGCTCATGGTTGCCTCCGTTCCCGAATTGACCATGCGGACCATATCCATGGACGGGACCATGGCCACCACTTTTTCCGCGAGCTCCACTTCCAACCGGCAGGGAATGCCGTAGGACATGCCCTGGGTCGCCGCAAAGCGCACGGCTTGGACCACCTCGGGATGGGCATGGCCGAGGATCATCGGCCCCCAGGAGCCCACGTAGTCGATGTAGACGCGGCCGTCTTCGTCTTCCAGCCGACACCCGGAGGCTTTCTTGACAAAAAAAGGGGAGGCGCCCACCGATCGGCAGGATCGTACCGGAGAGTTTACCCCGCCGGGGATGAGGCCCTGAGCGTGCCTGAAGAGCGTTTCCGAAATGGTGTTTTGTCCCATGAGACCCCCTTTTGTCCTTTATCTTTCCGGTGCGGGAAAGCGGATCACAGGACCGCGGGGTTTCCAAACAGCCCCCCCGCGCCCTTAGTCTTCCCGCAGCTTCTGCATTTCCCTATGGTAGGCGTGCATGAGATCCTCCAAACGGAGCATCCCCACCACCCCCAAGTCCCTCTCTTCCACGGGGATTTGACCGTAGCCCGAAGCCAGGAATTTCATCAAGGCCTCGTAGAGGCTTTCATCCGGCGAAAGGCGCACCGGAGGCGAAGCGAGTTCACCGACCACGACAAGTTCCGCAATGGAGTCTTCAAAGAGCACCGTGCGAATATCCTGGAGCGACAGAATCCCTTTGAGGTGGAATCGGTCGTCCACCACAGGGAAGAACGATTCCCGGGTGTGGACCATGAACCGCTTGAGTTCCCGAAAGGTCATGTCTTCGGGAAGGCTGGTGACGGGCAGGCTCGGATCGTAGGCATCCCGGACCTTCAAATCCTGCAGGACATTCATCACCATGTCGGTGCGGTGCGCCGGAGAATGGAACTTGTTCAAGACCTGTTTTTCATACAAGGCCCACCCGTGGGAGCACAACACGGCGATGACGGAGGCGAACATCAGGGGCACCACGAGGCCGTATCCTCCGGTCATTTCGCACACCATGAGCAAGGCCCCGATGGGGGCCTTGGCCACCCCGGCGAAAAACGCCCCCATTCCCACCAGGGCAAAAGCCCCGGGGTTTGCCACCCATTGAGGGAATAGCCCGTAGGACACCTGCCCCACGGCGCCCCCCAGCATGGCGCCGATGAAAAGGGACGGGCCGAACACGCCGCCGCTGCCTCCCGAGGAAATGGTAAAGGACGTGGCAAAGATTTTAAGCACGGCGAGGCTGAGCATTAGGGTCACAGACAACTGCCCGAACAGGGCTTTTTGAATGGTCCCGTAGCCGCCGCTCATGACCTCAGGCCTCCAGTAGGCGATCAGGCCCACCATGAGGCCCCCGACCGAGGGAATCAAAGCCTTTTTCAAGGGCAGCCGGCGAAAGAAATAGTCGCGCATCCCGTAGAAGATCTTCACGTAGGCAAATCCGAAAGGGACGCAGACCAGGCCGAGAGCGGCATAGAACAGAAGTTCCACGGGATTGGCGAAATGAATGGGGGGAATGTCGAAGATGGGTCTTTGCCCGAAAATACTAATAAAAATGGCATTGGCGATGACGGACGACATAATACACAGGATAATGCCTTCCGTCTCGAAATCCTCTCGATAGAGCACTTCAATCGCTGTGAGCGCTCCGCCTAGGGGGGCCCGGAAAATGGCACCCAGCCCCGCAGCGCACCCGGCCAGGAGCATGAGCCGCCGTTCCCGCACGCTCATTTGGAGGAACCGGGCCACCCACGAGCCGAAGCCCGCTCCGATTTGGGCGATGGGCCCCTCACGCCCGGCGCTGCCCCCTGTGGACAGGGTGATGATGGAGGCGATCCCCTTCACGTAGGGCACACGCGTGCGGATAATGCCGTTTTTGTTGTGGAAGGCGTCAATGAGGGCGTCCGTGCCGTGCCCTTCGGCTTCCGGTGCATAGCGGTACACTAAGAAACCCGAAAGGAGCCCCCCGAAAGCGGGGAGGAAAAGGAGCATCCAACGGCGGAAAACGCTCGAGCCCTCCAATGACACCAGGTGTTCCCCGCCGGGCTTGGTGAGCGGGTACCCCGCCAAATACTCCAAGAAAAAATACTTGCCCCACTCCAGCAGGACGAAAAACAAGCAGGCCCCCAGGCCGCTGACCACCCCCACGACCACGCTGTAAAGAACCCAGCGCAGAGTCTTGTTGCGCTCCAGAGCACCCCGCATCCCAGCCAGTCGTATCACGGAATCTTCATGCTCCCCAGGAGGCTCGACCGCTCAACTCGCCCGACACTGTTCGCTGTCTTCCACATCCGGGCTGATGGGCGGGCACAACGCCCTTCGGTCAGTTTTCTTCCAGCGTGATTTCATATTGTTCCAAATGAAAGCTCCGCTCGCCCTGGACATGGAAACACGCATGAAGGGCTTCTTCCAGTCTTTCCAGGGATGCCCGTTCTTCGTCCAGAAGCCTGGCCGCCACGTGGGGGTGAACTTGAATGAGGACGTTTCGGCCGAAGAGCTCCCGCTGTTCCCTTTGGATTTCCCGAAGGATTTCATAGCACAGGGTTTGGGTGGATTTGAGCTGCCCGTGGCCTTCGCAGTAGAAACAGGGTTCGCAGAGGGTTCTTCCGATGCTTTCGCGCGTCCGCTTTCGCGTCATCTCGATGAGGCCCAGTTCGGACATGCGCAGAATGTTGGTCTTGCTCTTATCCTTTCGGACCGCCTCCTTGAGGGCGTTAAAGACCTTTTCCCGGTTGGCTTCCTTTTCCATGTCGATAAAATCGATGATGATAATGCCGCCGATGTTGCGCAACCGGAGCTGGCAGGCGATTTCTTTGACCGCTTCCAGGTTGGTCTTGAGAATGGTTTCTTCCAGATTGCGTTTGCCCACGTATCGGCCCGTATTCACGTCGATGGCCGTGAGGGCTTCCGTCGTTTCGATAACGATATAGCCGCCGGACTTGAGCCACACCTTCTTGCTCAGCGCGCGCTGGACTTCCATTTCAATGCCGTAGGCGTCAAAGATGGGTTCGCTCCCTTCGTAGAGTTCCACGCCGTTTTTCAACGACGGCAGAAAGGTTTCCGTAAATTGCAGGACCTTTCGGTACTCCTGGGGATTGTCGATGATGAGCCGGTCCACTTCTTTGGTGAAAAGATCCCGAACGGCCCGCAGCGTGATATCCAAATCCCGATACACCAGGGACGGCACCGCTGCGGTTTCCGCCCGGCGCTGAATGTTCTGCCACAACTTCAGGAGAAACTCCATTTCCGCCTGGATCTTTTCCGGGTCTTCCCCTTCGGCCGCCGTGCGCACGATAAAGCCGCAGTGGGCCGGCTTGATTTCCAGGACCAAGTCCCTGAGCCGTTTGCGTTCTTTTTCGTCTTCGATGCGCCGTGACACCCCCACGTGGTCCATGAGGGGCATCAAAACGAGGTTGCGACCCGGCAAGGTCACATGGGTCGTGATTCTCGCCCCTTTGTTGCCAAGGGGTTCTTTG
The DNA here is from genome assembly GCA_037481835.1 of Desulfosoma sp. Lineage (GTDB taxonomy): Bacteria > Desulfobacterota > Syntrophobacteria > Syntrophobacterales > DSM-9756 > Desulfosoma. The sequence goes on from JBBFKW010000004.1 coordinate 72,787, forward strand.
GCCACCTGCACCAAGATCTCCTGGCCTTCCCGCAGCCTGTCTTCAATGGGCACATCGACCAGTTCTCTGTCATCCAAAGAGGATTCGGATGAGTCGGCATCTTGGAAAGGAGCCGTCCCCTGATTTTCTTCCAGGCCGGATCCGGAGTCTTGAAAGATCTGATCCATTTCCATCAAAGGATGATGGACATCGCTCACATAGAGAAAGGCCGCCTTTTCCAACCCGATGTCCACGAAGGCCGCCTGCATACCGGGAAGCACTCGAACGACCCTTCCTTTATAGATGTTGCCGGCAATGCCTTCATCGGAAGCCCTTTCGATATAGAGCTCGGCCACCTGGCCGTTTTCGACGAGGGCCACACGGGTTTCGTAAAAATCCGCGTTGATGATCAATTCCGAAGCCATGGTCTATTCCTCGAAAGGCACCACGGAAACCTTGCACACGCGGCATGCCCCTAGGGCCTGGGACGCATCGGGCAGCAGCAGTTCCAGGAAGCTCTGGGGACGAAAACGAGCCTGGGGGCTTTCCACCAGCTCCATAGCCACACCCGTGGGGTCGATCCGGCGCACGGAAAGGAGCACATCGGCGCAGCGGGCTTCAATGTGCCCTCTTTTGGTCTTTTTGCTCACGAGGCGATCCGCGTACAGGGCATGGCGTGTCATGATAGCTTCCGCCATTTCTTCGGTCAAACCCGAAACGTGATAAGTCACCCGAAGGACGGACGGTTTTGCCGCCCCGGCAGCCAGGCGCTTTACGCCACACACACGAAGCCCCGCGGGTAACTCCCTGTTGAGCCGATCCTGGATTTCCGAAGCCTCCAAGGCTTCTTCCAGCTGGATTTCCGCGTGCTCCGCTTCGCTTTCCATCCCCACGGGCAACGCTTCGCAAAAGGAAATCTTGGGATGGGGATGGAAGCCTTGGCTGAAGATTACGGGAAGACCCGATCTTCGGACCGCCCTTTCCATGATACGGCTCACTTCCAACTGACCGTAGAAGCGGGCTTGATCCTTTTTGGCGAAACGGATTTCGTAGGTGTAGAGCGGCCCGTGGAAACCGCCGGGGGCATTCGGTTCCGGAATCGAACACGCCTCGGCCAGCGGTTCCTCGTGAAGACGCGGTGCGACGGTTTCGCCGTCACAGGCGCCGCATCCCGAGCACGGTTCCCAGCGGCAATCCCCCGTCCGGGCATACGCCAAGGCTTTTTGCCATTCGTCCCAAAGATAAGATTTCCGCACTCCCGCACTCAGGTGATCCCACGGCAGCGGGTCATCTTTGTCATAGGCGCGCTGTGCCTCGGCATCGGCCGAAAGGCCGTGTTCGGCAAAGGCCTCGTCCCACAGGTGGCGCTGAAAGTGTTCTTCCCAGGCATCGAATCGCGCCCCCTTGCGCCACGCTGACGCCAGCACGGCGGCCAGGCGCCGGTCTCCTCGCGCCAAAGCCGCTTCCAGGACGCTCAAATCCGGACCGTGCCATTTAAAACGAATCCCAGGGTGTCTTAAACGTTCCTTGAGAAAATCCAACCGCACGACCATTTCTTCTCTGGGGATCTGGCCCGTCCATTGAAAAGGCGTCATGGGCTTGGGGACGAACGTGGAGACGGCCACGTTGACGCCGGCCCGATGAGGTTTTCCCAGGCGCCAGACCTTCATGGACAAGGCCGCGATCTCTTCCACGTCGTCCAGAGTTTCGGTGGGCAGCCCCATCATGAAATAGAGTTTGATGCCCTTCCACCCGAGGGCATAGGCATCTCGCACCGTCTGAAACAGGTCTTCGTCCTCGATGTTCTTGTTGATCAGCCTTCTCAGCCGCACACTGCCCGCTTCCGGGGCCACCGTAAAGCCGGTCTTACGCACCCGGCGGATGCATTCCATGAGATCCTGGGAAAGGGTCCCCACCCTCATGGACGGCAAGGAAACGGCCACCCGTCGGGACGCCATCTCCCCCATCACGGCCCCCAGCAACCATCCCAGCCGGCAGTAATCCCCGGTGCTCAGGGAAAGGAGCGACACCTCTTCAAAGCCCGTCTCCAGAACGGCCCGGCACGCCTTGTCCACAAGGGTTTTCGGGTGCCGCTCCCGCACCGGCCTATAGACAAACCCCGCTTGGCAGAACCGACACCCCCGGGTGCACCCCCGGGCGATTTCCAGACCCAAACGGTCGTGAACAATTTGCACCAGGGGAACCAGAGGACGGTCCGGGAGCGGGCTTTCCCGGTCCAGGTCCGAAAGGACCCTTTTTCTCACCCCTGTGTAGTCGGCGTAGAGCGGTTCCAGTCCTTCGAATCGGCCTCTCCCATCGTAGCGGGCTTGGAAAAAGGACGGCACGTACACCCCGGGGATCGTCCGCGCCTTTTCCAAGAATTCGCGTCGAGAACCGCCGCATGCGCGCCAATCCCTGTAGGCCGCCGTCAAGTCCGCCAAGACCTGTTCTCCTTCGCCCAAAACAACGAGGTCGAAGAAAGGGGCCAGAGGTTCCGGATTGTAGGCGCAGGGGCCTCCCGCGATCACGAAAGGGTCGGACTCACGCCGGTCTTGGCTGTAAAGCGGAATTCCGGCCAGATCCAGCATGGTGAGGATATTCGTGTAGCTCAACTCATACTGAAGGCTGAACCCCACAAAGGCAAACGCCCTGAGGGGGCGCCGGCTTTCCAGGGCGAAAAGCGGGCGGCGGCTCTCTCTTAGACGCCGCTCGAAATCGGGCCAGGGGGCGTAGACCCGATCCGCCAGGACACCGTCCAAGTCGTTGAGTCGATGGTAAAGGAGCTGGAGACCCAGGTGGCTCATCCCCACTTCGTACACATCGGGAAAAGCCAGGGCGTAGCGCACGTCCGCGTCATGAAAGTCTTTTCGGCGGGCATGGATTTCCCCCCCCAGGTACCGACCGGGCCGGGCGATGTCTCTAAGAAGCGACTCCAGCACGACCTCCGGCACGGGGGCGAAATCGGTCAAGGCCTCTCGGACTGTCCTTGGGGCCTCCGGGTCGCAGGGCCCGGAGACGGCACCGAGGTTGCTTCGAACATTCATTGGGCCCCTCGAGACGAAGCCCGGGCGGCATAGAGGGGCGACATGGCCCGAAGTCGGGAGACCACCGCTTGGAGGGTTTCCACGGCATGGGCGACTTCCTCTTCGGTGTTGTCCTCATCCAGAGTGAAGAGCAAGGTCCCAAACGCCCCATCCCCCAAAAGGCCCATGGCCTCCAGGACGTGAGACGCCTTGGCCGTGATGGACATGCACGCCGAAGCGCCGGCGACGCAAATCCCCCGCAGATCCATGTGCAAAAGCAAAGCTTCCCCTTCCACGTACCGAACGGACACATTGACGAGGCCCGGCAGATGCCTTTCCGGATGGCCATTAAACCGCACGTCCTCGATCGTTTCGGCAATGCGCTCCCGAAGCATCTTTTCCAACCGCGCGCACCGCTCCATCTTCGCGGGAAGCCTTTTGCGGATGCGTTCTGCGGCGGCGCCCAAGCCCACGATACCGGGGACGTTTTCCGTGCCGGTCCGGCGCCCGTCTTCCTGGCCGCCTCCGTGGAAAAGCGGCCACAAAGACACGCCCTTTCGGCAATACAGGGCCCCGGCGCCCTTGGGGCCGTTGAACTGGTTCGCGGCAAGACTCAAAAGATCCACGCCCAGATCCTTCACATCCACGGGGATGCGCCCCACCGAGGCGATGGCGTCCGTGTGGAGAAGAGCTCCCTGCTCGTGGACCACGGCGGCGACGTCCCCCAGAGGTTGGATGGTCCCCACTTCGTTGTTGGCGTGCATGATGGACACCAGCACCGTATCGGGCCGCATGGCCTTTTCCACATCCGCAGGATCCACCACGCCGTGCTCGTCCACAGGGACCAGGGTCACGGTGAATCCGAATTTCTCCAGAGCCTTCGCCGCATAAAGGACCGAATAGTGTTCCACGGCCGAAACGACGATGTGGCGCCCGTCGTGCATCCGATGGAAGGCGACGCCCTTAACGGCCAAATTGTTGGCTTCCGTCCCGCCGGACGTGAAAATGATTTCTTCGGGTTCGGCCCCGATGAGTGCCGCCGTTTGGGCGCGGGCTTTAAAAATGGCGTCCTGGGGCGCCTCGCCCAGATGATGGATGCTGGCGGGATTGCCGTAGTGCTCCGTGAGAAAAGGCGTCATTGCCTGGAACACCTCGGGAGCCAGAGGCGTTCCCGCAATGTGGTCCATGTAAATTCTTCGGCCCTCCATTCCATTCCCCCCTCATCGTTGGCCATTCAGGGAAAACTCTAAAACCATTGTCGAAAAAGCATGTATCTATACGTTCCCCGACGGGGCACCGTCAACCCCTAAGCCGGCATGGTTTCGAGCTTTGTCACAGCGGATGCCATCCGGCCCATCCCTGCGCCTGAGAAGCAGGCGTGTCCGAAATGGGCCCGAGTCGCAGTGGGCTCGCCCGCCATTTGCATCGCCCCGACGCGAACCCATCGGAGCCCATTGGTTTTCGACTGGGTCGCGGCGCAGTCCACATCCCGAAACGATCCTTTGGATCGAACGGCCACGCAAAGACGGTTGACGATGAAAATTGAAACATCAAGAGCCCTGAGCTCAACCCCATGGGTTCTGGCCGAAAAAAGGGCGGGTGCGTCGCCTGTGAAGGGGGAAAGGGCGGGAGCCGGGCGCGAGGGGGTTTTGCGCCCGAAGGATTGCGACTTTCTCCTTGCAAAAGCCTCGGGCCCATGCTAGAGGGTGCGTGAAATCTTTATCATGTCACGAGCTGCCGAGGAGGCAGTGCCTTCGGGATCGGGGGTTTTCACAACAGGGACAAGCGGCTGGTCACAAGGTCATCGGAGAAGCAGAAGGAGGCAAAGCGATGAAGGTTTTCCTAGGCGGTCTTGCCGCAGCATTTTTCGGCATCATTGGTATTTTCATTTGGTTTAAGCCTTTCCTCAACCTGCTGGCGGGCGCCATCCCCTTGATGCTGCTCCTCGGCGGCGCCATGGCGGCCTACTTGGGCTACGACGAGGTGAAGGATCAGCTCCCCTTTGGCAAGAAGAAAGAGGAAGAAGTCCCTCCGGCCGCTCCCACGGACGACCTTTCCAAGTACAAGGAAGAAGCGGAAAAGTACAAACAGGAAGTGGAAAAGCTCAAAGCCGAGCTGGAAAAGGCCAAGTCGGCCTCGTAAGGGCCGAAAGGGCCAGCGCTTTGTGTCAAAAGGCCTCCCGCGACGCGGGAGGCCTTTTTGCATCCGCCGCCCCGATCGCGGGCGGGTTCTTCTTTTACCGGTCAAACCCCTCCGCCGTATTCCCCACGGCCTTCCGCCAGATTTCGTAGGAACGGTATCCGCCGCTCAGGTTCTTGGCCCGGTATCCGTATTGGCGAAGGGCCCGCGCGGCCAGGTAGGAACGTTGCCCCACGTAACAATAGGCCCAAATTTCCCGATCCTTGGGCAGTTCTTTCATGCGTTGCCGCAGGGCCCCCAGGGGGATATGGATGGCGCCGGGAATGTGCCCGCGCCGGAATTCAAAGGGTTCGCGCACGTCCAATACCAGGACGTTTTCCGGAGGGTTGTCCATGTCTTGGGCGTGGACGACGTCCACATCGCCTCGAAGGACGTTGGCGGCGATCATCCCGGCAATATTCACCGGATCCTTGGCCGAACCGAACTGGGGGGCATAGCACAGTTCGGCCTCTTCGAGATCGAAAACGGTGCCGCCTTTTTGAACCGCCATGGCGATGACGTCCGTGCGACGCACCGCACCTTTCTTGCCCACGGCCTGGAATCCGAGGATTCTTCCGTCCTTTTTGGAAAAGATCAACTTCATGGCGATGGTCTCCGCCCCCGGATAGTAGCTCGCATGGTGCCCCGGGTGCAGATAGACCTTCTCGCACGCGTACGGGTCATCCCACAGCCCCAGCGCCTTCAGCGTCTTTTCGCTGGGTCCCGTCATGGCCAACACCTGGTCAAAAAGCCCCACGACGGCCGTCCCTTGGACCCCTCGAAAGCGCGCATCTCGGCCACAAATGACGTCGGCGGCGATTCGGCCCTGTCGGTTCGCCGGCCCGGCCAGAGGCAGGAGGGTCTGGCGCCCCGTGACCACATGAACGACTTCCACAGCGTCTCCCACCGCCCAAATGGACGGGTCGCTGGTCTGCATCCTGTCGTTGACGCGGATGCCTCCGAGCGGGCCCAAGGCGAGGCCGGCATCGCGGGCGAGTTGCACTTCCGGCCGCACCCCCACGGCCACGATGACCAGTTGGGCCCGGACGCTCTCCCCGGAACGCAGCCCCACCACCACGTCCTGCGCCCCCGCCTCCTGGATGCGTTTCACCTCGGCCCCCAACCGCACGTCGACCCCTTTTTCGCCAAGGACTTCCTGCAAAGGCCAAACCATTTCGGGATCGCAGAGGGGCATGAGCTGGCGCTGCATTTCAATGAGGGTCACGTGCAGGCCGCGGCGCACCAGGTTTTCCGTCATCTCGATGCCGATATATCCCCCGCCGACCACCACTGCATTGCGGGCTTTTCTCTCTTCGATCATGCTCCGGATGGCTCGACTGTCTGGAATGGTGCGCACAAAGAAAACACCCGGAAGATCCAGTCCTTCGATGGGGGGCCGCACCGGGGAAGCCCCCGGCGACAGGACCAAAGCGTCGTAGGATTCCTCATAGTCCCGGCTGGTTTGATGGTCCCGAACCAGGATCCGGCGACCATCCCGATCGATGCCCATGACTTCCGAATGCAGGCGCACTTCGATATTGAACCGCTGTCGAAACATCTCCGGTGTGGCCACAAGGAGATGCTCTTCCCTGCGAATCACATCCCCCACGTAATAGGGCAGACCGCAATTGGCAAAGGAGACGAAAGGCCCCCTCTCGAAGATGATAATTTCAACGTGTTCGTCCAATCGGCGGGCCCGTGCCGCACAGGAGGCCCCGCCGGCCACCCCGCCGACGATGCACAAGCGCTTCCCTTTCATAGACCGTCATCCTCCGTGATTTGAAAACGAACGGTTGGCCTTGGCATTTCTCCCCAACAACACTACAATCCCTCGCCAAAGTGCGCAAAAGAAAAGGCCGGTTTCCCGAGATGGGGCGGCGGGGGATGACGCCATTGCAGCGGCACCGAAAAAGACGGTTTTTGCCCACACTCCTGGCGATGTCGGCCTTTTTGTTTCTCTTTCTTCACCATGGTTCCCGTGCCGCCTTCGCCCAACCTGTCCGCTACGAGGTGCGTTTCGACGACACCGTGGATGGGCGCTGGCGTGGGCCGCTCAGGGCGCTTTCCGACACTGCGGCCCTGGCGGCGAACGGAGCGGTTTCCTTGGCGCAGCTCAAACGCCGCGCCGAAAAGGATCAAGACCTTTTCCGCACCTATCTGCGGTCTCGAGGGCACTACGCGGGCACGGTGTCCTATCGCATCGACGAAAAGGCCGATCCCGTCGCCGTGATCTTTACGGTGGATCCCGGCCCCCTTTATCTCCTGGAAGAAGCTGAAATCGAGACGCCGGGCGTGGAGCCGGACATTTTTCAGAAACTCGCCGAGGCCGTCCAGACCCTCCTTCCCGAAGGTTCCGCAGCCCTCGCCGAGCGGATTGTGCAAACCGACAAAGAGATTCTGGAGCTCCTCAGTCAGAACGGGTACCCCTTGGCGCGCATCGAGCAACGAAGAGTCATCGTCAATCACGACACCCGACGTGTCCTGACCCGGTATGCCGTGGCCCCTGGCGCGAAAAGCTTTTTCGGACCTGTAAGAATTCAGGGGCTTGAATCCGTCCGCGAAGAATCGGTCCGTCCTCGCATCCCTTGGAAGGAAGGAGACGTTTTCGATTCCCGGATGCTACAAAAGGCCCAGAACAATCTCATCCAAACGGAGCTTTTTTCGGTGGTTCGATTGGCCCATGCGCCGTCGGCGGATCCTGAGGGACGCCTTCCTGTGGACATAACGGTTGTGGAGAGAAAGCCCCGGACCTTCAAAGGAGGCCTTTTCTACGCCACGGACGTGGGCCCCGAACTCAATGTGTCCTGGGAAAACAGAAACCTTTCCGGGGGAAGGGCCAAGGTGGGGGCGGATTCTTGGCTTTCTTCCGAAAAAAAGATTTTGAAAGGCATTTATCTGTGGCGGGATTTCCTTCGCACGGACCAGTTCATCCAGGTGGACGGCAGATTGGCCGAAGAGGACTGGGACGCTTACTGGTCGCGCAATGTGGGCGCCGCAGTTGCCGTCAACCGGCAAATCAGCCCCTCCGTCAGAGCCGGGCTGGGATCCGGCTTTCGCCTTTCCAGTGTGGAACAGCGATCGGATCGGGAAACGTATGGTCTGGTCTTTCTCCCAGCCGTGTTCCATGCGGACACCACCGATAACCCTCTGGACCCGATGAAAGGGTTTCGCCTTAAGGTGCAAACCGCACCCTATTGGGATTTTACGGATACCTCCCTTTTTTTCTGGAAGAGTTCAACGGCCTTGAGCGCGTATTATGATTGGGCGGGTGACGGCCGATTCATCCTTGCCGGAATCCTGGGCGGCGGATCCATCGCCGGTGCGGCCTGGGAAGCGGTGCCGGCGGATGAGCGTTTTTACGTGGGGGGTGGCGGCAGCGTCCGCGGCTACGATTATCAAAGTCTCGGGCCTCGAAAGGAGGGCACGCCCCTGGGCGGCCGGTCCTACTTGTCCTGGAACGGCGAGCTGCGCTGGCGGTTTCGGGAACGCTTCGGCGTTGTGGGGTTTTTGGACGGGGGCACGGCCTACGAAGCCACCTTCCCCGATTTCAAACGCAGTTTTCGATGGGGCACAGGGTTGGGATTCCGCTACTATTCGCCGCTGGGCCCCTTCCGGATCGACGTGGCTTTCCCCTTAAACCGCCGAGCGGGCATTGACGATCCCTTTCAAATCTATGTAAGTTTGGGGCAAGCCTTTTAAAACCCTCTTCGGCTGGAGGCAAGGATGCGCAAGCGAACGACGCTTTTCTTCTTGGCCTGGGCCTTGACCCTGTGTGCCCCCGCCGCGTGGGCCGCGGAAAAACTGGAATTCGGGATCGGGGTGCGCTCGGGCTTTTCAGCCGTCAAGAAACAGGAGACGTTCCATATCCATGAGTTGATCGCCTACCACACGCTGCCGTGGGATTGGCAATGGAACGGCGGCTGGGTTCTGGACACCTTTTGGGAAATCCATTTCGGGCTTTTGAGCGCGGCGGGCGAGGACCGCGTCTTGTTGTCCACAGGTCCCATGGTCACTCTGCAAACCCCTTGGAAATGGCTGTCCTTTATGGCCGCCGTGAGGCCGGCGTTTTTGGAAGATCACCTTTTCGGCAAGGAAAACCTCGGCGGTGAGATCCAATTTACGGAAGAAATCGGCCTCAACGTGGCCCTCAGCCGATACATTTCCATAGGGTATCGATTCCAGCACCTCTCCAACGCCAATCTTTACCAAAACAACCCCGGGCTGGACTTCCACGTCTTGGAAGTGCGGTGCCTCCTCCCCTGATCGTGCGTGCGCACGGGTTTGAAAGACAATGAAGCGGGCCCTTCGCGCGATGGCGGCTCTCGGCGGCGTTATCATCCTGATTGCCGCCGCGGCGTTCGGGGCCGCCCAGAGTCCCGCGGCCAAGCGGTTTTTCGCACGGGAATTGTCCAAGAGGCTTTCAGGCCCTGATCGAACGGTTGTCATCGGCACTCTAAGCGGGTGGATTCCCTTTGAACTGGGCGTGAGCGATCTGGAAATCCTCGATGCGCACGGACCGTGGCTCACCGTGCGCGACGTTTTCGTGCAGTGGCGCCCCACGGCCCTTCTTCGAGGGCGCATCCAAGGGGACCTCGTCACCGCCCGCGACGTTCATCTCGCCCGCCTTCCGTCTGCCGGCCGGGACCGCGAAGCTGTTGCCGATGAGAGCCCGGAGCAGGCCTTGCCCAACCTTCCCATGCCCATCGTCTTGGAGCGATTCCTCCTGCACCAGGTGGTTGTGGACGCTCCGGTGACAGGGGTGCCTTTAACGGCCGCCCTTGAAGGTTCCATTGCCTTTCGGGAAAAGGATCGGGCCCAGGACGCCGTAATCAAAATGGTGGCACGCCATGCCCAGCGCGAAACGCTTCTCACCGCCCAGGCGACCTTGGCCCCGGAACAACCCCGTCTGCAAGTCCGGCTCACCCTTTCCGAACAAGAAAACGGATGGCTGGCGTCTCGCCTCGCCTTGAAAAATTTCGGAACCCTCCAAGGAAAACTCCATGCCCGCCTGGATACCTCCCAGGACCCTTCGGGCACTCTGTGGATTGACGAACTGGAGTTCAAAGGTCGGGATGCGATAATGACGGCTCAGGGAGGCTTTCATCCGAAAAGCCGGTCCTTGAAGCCCACTTCCTACCGGCTGGCAATCGACGACCTGAGCCTGCTCGGCGTGCTGACGAACGTCCCGCTGCGGGGCAAGGGAACCGCGGAAGGCACGGTGGAAGGTTCCTCAGCCGGCCTGCAAGGGGTCCTCGACCTTCGGGCGGATCAAGTGGAAACCCCATCCTGGAAGCTGCCCCATGCGGAATCGCGCCTGAAATGGGCTCTGAAGCCGAACTCATCTTCCCCTTACCCCGAGGCCTCCGTCGATCTTCATGGGACGACTTCTTTTGTCCCCCTCACAGGGAGCTCCCCACCCGCCCTGGAGGATCTCTCTCTGGAATTGACCGCCGCCCTTTCCGCCAGCGGAGGCCTGGACATCCAAAGGCTTCGGGTTTCTTCGCCCCATTTGGGTGAAACGGCCATGAACGGGCGCCTGCACCTTCGACGGCGCACAGCGGAAGGCCGAATCGCGCTCGATCTTTTTGATCTCTTCCCGCTGTCCACTCTCACCCCCAGGCCCCTGAAAGGAGATCTTCGCGGCGACGCCGCTTTTTCCGGCTCCTGGGACAACATGACCGTTCAGTCGACCCTCCACGGCACAAGTTTCGCCTTCGGCCAAGCCCAGTGGACGGACTGGTCTCTGGACGTGCACACCTCAGGGCTGCCCCAAAACCCCACAGGGCGGATCACGTCCCGAGCCGTCTACAACGGCGGTCCCTGGCAGCTCGCTTTGAATTTCGCCAAAGAGGGTCCCTGGGTGCACGTGCAAAATCTATCTTTTCGATGCCAAGACGCCTCCGTGGAAGGATCACTGCGAGCCCACCTGGAAACCGCCTTGGCCGCTGGGTCCCTTCGCGTGTCTGTACCCAGGTTGGAAATCCTCTCCCCCTTTGTCCACAAAGACATCCGAGGTTCTCTCAAGGGCGCCCTGGAGCTTGAAGGTGAGGACGTCCAACAACAGCTCCGGGGGAACTTTACCGTCCGATCGGCGGCCTTCGACGGCATTGGGATCGATCAGCTCCATCTCTTGGCGGAGTTGGAGGCCCTATCCCCGTCACCCCGCGGCACGGTGACGCTTGAGGTACGCAACCTGCAAAAACCGCCGTGGACCGTGAGCGCCGGACAGGCGACAGCGAAGGGAGGCCCGGACGGGTTGACCTTTTCGTCGCGCGTCGAAGGAATGCTCAAACATCCCTTTTCCCTGAACGCTGCCGGGACAGCCCGTCTCGATACCGACAAGAAGGAACTGACCCTCACGGCCCTTTCCGGGACAAGCGGCCCGGCCCTCGTGGCCTTGGAAGGCCCTGCGCACCTTGAGCTCCATGAACGGGGCCTGGAAACATCCCTTATCCGAGTGCGCGTGGGGGAGGGTCGGGTTGACGGCCGCATTCAGTGGGTGGGGGAAAATCCCATGGCTTCGCTTGAAGTCCAAGAATTTCCCCTGGATCTTGTGCACCACTTCGGCGGGCCCGCCATGGAAGGACACCTCAACGCCAAAGGGATGCTGCGCCGGGTCCGGGGATCCCCGCAGGCGGAATTGAGCATTAGAGTCGGCGCCCTGCGAAGTCCCGCATGGTCGGCCGGGGAAGCCCTGTCCCTGAACGGTACGGCACGGGCCGATGGCGAAACGCTTCGTGTGGGCATGGAAGTGGACGGTTTGGGGCCCCAGCCGACCGTTGCGAACCTTTCCGTTCCCATCCGATTTCGAACCGATCCCTTGGATCTCGCCGTACTGCGAGAAAAACCCATGACGGGGGGAGCTTCCCTCGCCGTCTCGTTGGAGCGCGTGGGAACGCTTCTTGACGTGCAGCCCCACAAGATTCAAGGCCTGCTTGCGGGCCGGCTCGCCTTTTCCGGAACGTTCGACCGCCCGCTCCTCGACGGCGACCTCCGGCTGGACAAGGGCCGCTACGAGCACGAAGACCTTGGAATTCTGCTTCAAGACATTTCGGCCGTTATGGACGGCAACGGCGAAATTTTGAACCTTCGGCAGTTCAAGGCGTCGGACGGCAAGAAAGGAACGATTCAAGGCATGGGAGAAATCCGCCTGGATCCCGGGGCTCGTTTTCCGTACCAGGCCACCTTGACCTTGGACGACCTTTCCCCTCTCCATCGGGATGACATCTCGGGAAACCTTAACGGAACACTCTCCCTCAGTGGCAGGGCCGAAGAGACGTCCATCAAGGGCTCCCTGAGGGTGCGCCCTCTTCGCCTCCGGCTTCCCGAACGTCTTCCCCCGGACGTGGTGAAATTAGACGTGGAAGAAATCGGCCAAGGGGCTCCGCCGGCCGGCCGCACAAGTCCCGGCGCGGCTCCGCGCGTCCCTCACCGGGTCCTTTTGGATATCGCCGTGGATTTTCCGGCCATGACCACCCTTTCGGGCTGGGGCTTGGAATCGGAATGGAAGGGGGCGCTCACGATTTCCGGCGAAGCCCCGAAACCTGTGGTGACGGGCGGCCTGCAGCTCCTTCGGGGACATCTGCTTTTTCTCAACAAGCGCTTTCGCCTCGCCCAGGGCGAGGTCTCCTTTTACGGGGACGTTCCACCCGACCCCGTCGTGAACGTCCTCGGGGAAACGGAACTTCGGGACATGACGGCTCAGGTGCGCCTCTCCGGTCGTGCCTCCAAACTCCAGCTGACCGTAGGATCCCGGCCCGAGCGACCCCAGGATGAGGTCCTGGCCCAGACCCTTTTCGGTCGGAGCGCCACCACCCTCAGCCCCTTCCAGGCTCTCCGGCTGGCTTCCGTCCTTCAGGCCCTTGCTTCGGGATCGGGCGGGGGTTCGACCTTCGACGTTTTGGGCAAAACCCGTGACCTTTTGGGCTTGGAACAACTGGAATTCCTTGGAACAGGTGTCGGCGAAGGTCTTCAGGTGGGCCTCGGCAAATACCTGGGCGAAAACGTTCGGGTCGACGTCAACCAGCGGCTCGAACAAGGCGATGTGTCTCTAAGGATCGAGGTGGAAGTCACCCCAAATATCACCCTGGAAACGCAGGCCGGCACCCAATCGCGCACCGGCGCCGGAGTTTTTTGGAAATACGACTACTGATTCAACGCCCGTCGCGGCCTTTGCGTTCAGCCCAGGGTTTGCCGCAATGCGGGCAAGGGCGGTCTTCGGCCCATCCTTCAGGAAGCACGGCGCCACAGGCGCGGCAGCTCTCCCGTCTCTTGGGCTTCGACGGTTTCTTTCCGGGCCGTAAAAGCATCATCAGGCTTGCCAATAATCCGCCCATCCATCACCCTTTCGCCACGGAAGTGGGGGACGTGAGAAGGGGGTGGAGCTTCGTGAGGTCCTGCGTCCGCCCCAAGAGAATGACAACGTCCCCGGGCTTCAGGAGCATGTCCGGACCCGGATTGGGGCTCCATCCGTCTTCGCGCCGCACGGCCAAAACGGTCACCCCCCAGTTTTTCCTAAGGCCCAGCTCACCGATGTTTTTTCCCGCCAGGAGCGAACCCGGCGTCACACGCGTGGAACGCACCTCCATATCGGGGAGATCGCTCAGGATGTCGCACCACTGGATTGCCGGCAGCTGCCCCCCTTCCACCGACTGATACCCGTCGATCCGCACACGGGCGATGAGGGCCTCGATTTCTTCCCGGGGCACCAAATACTTGGTCAAGACCCGTGCGAAAATTTCGATGGATGTCTCCAATTCTTCCGGAATGACCTCGTTGGCACCCAGGGCCGTGAGCTTCTTGACTTCGGACAAGAACCGGGTGCGCACGATGAGATACACCGCCGGGGCGGCGGCCCTCACAGCGGCCGTGATCCGCCGCACCATGGCGGGATCGGCCAAGGACACGCACACGACCTTGGCGTCTTTGACGGACACATGTTCCAGAAGGGTCCCTTCCGAAGCATCGCCGAAGACGATGGGTTCCCCCTTTTTCTTTTCCTGCCGGACCGTCGCCGGGTTCATTTCCACAACGGCGTAAGGGATGCCGGCGGATTTGGCCGCTCGAGCGAGATTCCGCCCCACAGGACCGTAGCCCACGATGACCAGATGGTTGGACAACGGCGGCAGGGTCTGGTCCTCTTTTTTCAACGACGGTGAGGAAAATCCCAAAAGAATCTTTTGAGGCAGAGGCCATCGGGAGGCTCCTTCGGCTGCTCGAGGGGCCACCGCGATGAGAAACGGGGTCATCATCATCGTCAAGGTGGACACGGCAAGGAAGAGGGGGACGTGATCCCCCACAAGGATTCCGTGGCCGATGCACACTGTGCACAAGACAAAGGAAAATTCCCCCACCTGAGCCAGGATCAGCCCGGTGTGCACCGCCATGCGCAGCGGGTAGCCCAGCGCGAGGACGACCAGGAGGCAGACGACGGCTTTGAGCCCAACGGCGAGGACGGAGAGCGACAGGACGGTCGCCAAGTGATGGACGACGAAGGAAAGGTTCAAGGTCATGCCCACGGAGACGAAAAACAAGCTGGTAAAGAGGTCTTTAAAGGGAAGCATTTGCGCCAGGGTCTGGTGGCTGTATTCGGACTCGGAAAGAACCAGGCCCGCAAGAAAAGCGCCCAACGACAAGGACAGCCCGGCGAACGACGTGATCCAGGCCACCCCGAAACAGAAAACCACCGCCGTCAGGAGAAACACCTCCCGACTGCGCGTCGCCGCCACGATGTGGAGCACCCGGGGAAGGACGTAGCGCTGGGTCAAGAAGACGACGAGGAAAATCCCCGCGGACTTAAGGGCGAGAATGCCCACGGCGCGGGAGAGGCTCTCGCCTGAGCCGCCCAACAGCGGGATGAGGAGCATCATAGGAACGACGGCCACGTCCTGGAACAAGAGGATGCCAAGGCACATTTGCCCGTGAGGGCTTTCCAGTTCCATGCGGTCCTGAAGGGTCTTCAGTACGATGGCCGTGCTGCTCAACGCCACCATGAAGCCCATGGGCACGGCGAAGGATGCCCCGCGGAAAGCGAAGGTGGTAAGAGCCCACACGGCCGCCGTGGTGATGAGGACCTGCAAGCCGCCGCCGAGCATAACGATCCGCCGGATCCGGATAAGTTCTGAAAGGGAGAATTCCAACCCGATGGAAAAAAGAAGGAGCACCACTCCCAGTTCGGCGAGAAAGGAGACGTCCTCGGACGTCTTGACCAACCCCAACCCATGCGGGCCCGCAAGACACCCGGTGATGAGGAACCCAACGACGGGGGGAATTTTGACCCTATGGCATACCAGGATGACCCCGACGGCCAAGGTCAAAACGATGAGCAGGTCAGCCAGCGTGTGCATGTTCTTCCTTGGATGTTCGTCTCGACGCGCACGTCTTGAACGACGTGCTCGCCTATGACACCAGGATCGGCTGGGCGCGTCAACAAAAATGGGCTCGCTCCTTCCCTTCCACCCCACCCCGTCCCATAGACGCGTGTCCCTGGAAACCCGTGTTCCAATAAATCCCCAAATCCGCAGGTTGGGGTGAGCGCAGCGACCCCCAACACACTCCCCGAACGCCCCAGTCACCGCAGCGGGCCCCCGAAGCACGAAGCGCCAACCTGCAAGCGCCTCCGCCTCGACTTTCCCATGCACATGGGGTAAAGAGATCCTCAGCGTCCGAAGGAAGATCCGACGGGAACCGACCGTTTTCGGAAAGGATGTTCGGCCTATGGAATGCACCATCGTCATTGCGGGCAGCGCCGGAGAAGGCATCCAAACCATCGGGGATGTTTTGGCCGATACCCTGGCCGCTCAAGGGTATGGGGTCTTCACGTGGCAGGAATACGAGTCGCGCATACGAGGCGGCCAAAATTCCTACACCATTCGGGTGAGCGAATCGCCCGTGAACGCCCCGACCATGGAAGCCGACATTTTCCTGTTTCTTAATTCGGAGTCCTTGGAAAAATATCGCCCTCGCATCAAGCCGCACGCCATTCTTCTCGGCGAAACACCGGCCGGGGAAGACTCCCTTGTCGTTCCTTTTAAAGAGATGGCCCGATCCGTGCTCGGCCGATCCATCTATGCCAACACCATCGCCATGGGGGCCTTGACCGCGGTGCTCGGTGTAGAACAGGAAACCCTGGAAAGGGTCCTGGCCGAAGAGTTCGCCGCCAAAGGCGATGAGGTGGTCCGCGCCAATCACAAGGCCGCCGCTCTGGGTTTCGACCATGCCCATCGAGCCTGCCGGGACCGATGCCCATGGGCGTTTCCCAAGACGGAGAAGACCTATTACCTCATTTCGGGAAACGAAGCGCTGGCTCTGGGTGCCTTTCATGGGGGATGCCGATTCATCGCCGCCTATCCCATGACGCCGTCCACAGGCATCATCACGTTTTTGGCCAAGCACTGGGAAGAGACGGGCGTTTTTTGCGAACAGGCCGAAGACGAAATCGCCGCCGTCAACATGGCCTTGGGAGCTTCCTTTGCAGGGGCTCGTGCCATGACGGCCACATCCGGCGGCGGCTTCGCCCTCATGGTGGAAGCCATCAGCCTGTCGGGCATGACCGAAGTGCCTGTGGTCATCGTTCTGGCTCAGAGGCCCGGTCCCGCCACCGGACTTCCCACTCGGACCGCCCAAGGCGACTTGCTTTTTGCCGTCCATGCAGGGCATGGAGAGTTTCCCAAGGCGGTGCTGGCCGCCTCCGACGCCCAGGACGCCTTCCATACCATGTGCCGCGCCTTTCACCTCGCGGACCAATTTCAAATCCCCGTCATCGTCCTGAGCGATCAGCTGCTCGCCGATTCCCGTTTCAGCGTGGAGAACTTCCACCTGGAATCGGCCGTGCGGCACTCTTTCGCCCCAGATCCTAATGATTTCCAGGAGTATAAACGGTACGCCTTCACCGAAACGGGGGTGTCGCCCCGCCTTTACCCCGGCCGGGGGCCCCACCTGGTCACCGCCGACAGCGACGAACACGACGAATGGGGACACATCACCGAGGACCTGGCCGTGACGGCGCCTTCCATGCACGCGAAGCGGCTCAGAAAGCAGGTCTTCCTCCAACAAGAGATGCGTGCGCCCTTCTCATACCGGACGGAAGACGCCGAGGACATTTTCTGCACGTGGGGGTCCACCAAAGGAGCGGCCCTGGAGGCCGTGGACGCCCTGCGTCGAGAAGGGGCCCGGGTCGGGCTCATGCACTGGTCGGAACTGTGGCCGCCGCCTTCGGCATCCTTTCCCCGTAAGGCTCGGCTCTGGACGGTGGAAAACAACGGGACGGGCCAGTGGGCTTCCTTGATGGCCCTGGGCTACGGTCGGGGTGCGGAAAAACGCATCCTGCGAAGCGACGGCCTCCCCCTTACGGCAGACGACATTCGGAGGGCCTATCATGAGCTCGGTTGATCTTTTCCAAAACGATGTGCCCATCCAATGGTGTCCCGGCTGCCCCAACTTCGGGATTCTCACGGCCGTCAAAAAGGCTTTGGCCGGCCTCGGCCTGAAACCCCAAGACGTGTGCCTCGTTTCCGGTATCGGCCAAGCGGCCAAACTTCCCCACTACCTCCGGTGTCACTACTTCAACGGCCTGCACGGCCGCGCCATCCCCGTGGCCACGGGCATCCACGCCGCCAATCCGCACCTGACGACCCTGGTGACGACCGGGGAAGGGGACTGCTACGGGGAAGGCGGCAACCATCTGCTCCACGCCTTCCGCCGAAATCCCCACATCACCCTCATCATCCACAACAACGAGATTTACGCCCTGACCAAGGGGCAAGGCTCCCCGACCACACCCGCGGGGGAAATCCGAAGCCTCCACCTTCAGGGCGTGGAAGCCTCCCCCATCAACATGCTCGCCGTGGCCGTGGCCCACGGGTGCCCCTATGTGGCCAGAGGCTTCGCCCTCGATCCCGAGGCCTTGAGCGGCCTCATCATGGAAGCCGTCCGATGGCCGGGCTTGGCCCTCATCGAAGTCATCCAACCGTGCATCACCTGGGGCCGGCATCCCCTGGACTGGTACCGTGAAAGGGTTCGCCAGATTCCTGGAACCCACGACCCCACGGACCAGAAAGCCGCCCTTTCCCTTCTCCTCGAGGACGAAAACCGATTCATGGTCGGCTGCTTTTACAAAAACGACACCCGAACGCCCTTCGGCGCCCGTTTTCGACAGCGCTTCGGCGATAGACCTCTGGCAGGAGAAGACTTTCCGGACATGGAGCGCACCCTGGAGATTCTGCGCACTTTTCGACCGACCCCACGCACATAATCTCTTCCGATGCCGGTCAAGATCATGTATAAAAATTCACGTGAGCGGCCATTATCATCAACTTCAAGGACAAAGGAGTGGGTATGCGACGGTTTCTTTGTATCTTCGTGGCTCTGGGTCTCATGGTTTCCTTCGGCTGCGCCAAGAAAGAACCTCAAGACGCCGCCAAGGCCTACGTGGATCAGCAGATCGCCAAACACAAAGGCTTTCAGCTGGACACCTCCAAGCTGAAATACCAGGTCGTGGAACAGACGGCCGATGCGGCCAAGGTGTCCGTCACGGGAACCATTGAAGTCAAATCGGTGATCCCGTTGGTCAAGAAGGGCAACGAATGGGTCCTTGCGGAAAAGGCGGAACCGGCCAAGGAAAAGGCGAGTGTGCCGCCCCCGGCCATGAAGGCCGCCAAGGCTCCGGCTGAAGCAAAACCCGCCCCTGCGGCCCACAAGGTTGAGGCGAAGCCCGAGGCGAAAGCGGAAAAAGCCCACTAAAATTGGAGTGCCGGGGAACGCCCCTGGTGGCGCCCCGGCACCGCCGTTGCTTTGCGTGATGAACGCCCTTTTCCCCGGCGGGAGCGGGCATGAGCGCCGCGCTTGGCGTGTGCCAGGAATGCATGCACCACCCCTCGGCGCATGGCCCCCTCTTCCAAAAAACCCGCCGGCGGAATCAGCTGTGCCTCGCACCCCTGCGTCTGGCCCGTTCCTCCTGCAGTCTCCGGCGGGTCTGTTCCAACCGTGCCTTCACCTTACCGCGGTACCGCCCCACTGCCCATAAAGCCGCCCAGTATCCCGCAAAAGCCAGAGGCAGCCCCAGAACGATCCCGCCAAGGGTTACCGAGGCCAGAACGTGCGGTGTTTTGTGAAGAGCCCCCGAAATGATGCCCTGGGTTTCCACCGCTTGAGCCGTCCCGCCCGGCCACCCCATTTTCAGCAGGCGCGCCCCCACCCAGTAGTTCAGGGCGTAGATTCCGGGAGCCGTCATGGGATTGGTGATCCACACTCCCGCTGCGGCACTCCATTTGTTCCATCCGAGCAGCGCCGCGCAAAAGGCGGCGATGACCATCTGAAAACCCATGGTCGGGGACATACCGATGAAGAGCCCGAGGGCGAAGCCGAGGGCGATTTCCTGAGGATTGCCCCGAAGGCGGATGAACCGTTCGTAAAAGCGCCGCATTCTCTTCATGCGTTCCCATTTTCTGAAGATCACGGCCCCTGGCGGTTTTCGAAAACCCCGCCGTTTTCGCAATCCCCCTCAAAGCGGGGAGGCTCGTCTCAGGAGGCTCAGTTTTTTTCCGACGCGGTGGGCATGGTCCGCACATGCACATCCAGCTGGGGAAAGGCGATCTCGATCCCTCTTTCCTGGAACAGTCGGTGGATTTCAAACCGGATATCGGTTTCCACCTGAAGGCACACCGGCACCGTGGTCCACAGGCGCAGCCGGAACATCAAGGCACTGTCCCCGAAATCCACGAAGAGCACGCTGGGCTCCGGTTGCTTATACACCAAAGGATGGGCTTCGGCGATCTCCAAAAGGGTGCGGCGCACAAGGTCCACATCCGAACCGTAAGCCACCCCCACGTTGATGTTCCGACGGATCCTTAGATCTTTGAAACTCCAGTTCAGAACCCGACCGCTGATGAATTCGGAGTTGGGAATGATCAAGGACGCGTTGTCCACGGTTTGCACGATGGTCGATCGCACGGTGATCCGGCGCACTTCGCCCCACGTGCCGTCGATTTCGATGGAATCCCCCACCTGGATGGGCCTTTCAAAAAGTAGGATCAAGCCGCTGATGAAGTTGTTGAAGATGTTTTGGAGCCCGAAGCCCAGGCCTACGCCCAGGGCGCCGAAGGCGACCGTGAGGGAAGTGCCGCTGAACCCCAGGGCATTGAGCGCAACAAGAATGCCCATGAACCACAAAACATAGCCGGCGATGGAGACGACCGATTCCTGCAGGCCCCTTTCCAGCCCGCTGTGTCGCAAAAGGCGGTTTTTCACCAGACGCTTCAGCCATCTAGTGCCCACATGGGTCACGGCCACGATGACGGAGGCGTAAATGAGGCCCAGGACACGAAAATTGAGTCCGCCGAGGGGCAAAGGCGTGTTGAGCAAGTGGAAGAAGGCGACGATGAGCGCCTGCTTGGCGCCCCAGGCCAAGAGGAGCCCGAGGATTCCGGCGAAAAACCACACCCCCCATAGGGTTTTCACCGTGAGCCAGCGGAAGGAACTCCTGGTTTCTTCTTCGCCCTCCGGAGCGAAAGTGGCCGCCGTGTGCACGGACATGTCCCATTCCACAAGGCTTCTGAAAAAGAGAAACAACCACAGCGCCACCACCAGGGTTCGGGCCCACCCCACATACCAAAAAGTCGCCAAGAGCCCGTAGCCGGCCAGTTCCAGGAGCAGTCCCGCCAGAGCGATCCCGTATCCCAAGACCATGAAAAGGTTCAGAATCCAGGGTTTGCCTTCCATCCACGAAGGGGGCGTCTCCGAAGCCTTTCGCCTCAGTTCCCGCCAGAACGCCACGCTCCAGGCCAGAAACGCCGTCTCCAGCGCCAATCGGTAGAGCAACAGTAAAGCGCTGGTCCGCCCCAGGCTTTCCTGAAGCACCACGTAGGCGAGGAGCAGCCATCGGCCGGCCGAAACCATGAGACGGACCCGCCGGGCCGCAAAAGCAAAGCGTTCGGGCCGAAAGGTTTCCTTGAAGGCGCGCAGGAAATGGATGACCCAAGAAGTAAGCAGCCACACGACGAGGACCTGGCACAGGCCCCTCAAGAAAACGGAGGTGTCGTAAAGGTCTCGAGCCAGGGTATAGCCGAAGACGAAAAGGGTCGCCCCCGCCAAGGGCAGGGAGTGAGTGAGCAGGCTCAGGGTGAGAAAATACCAAGGCTTCACCGAGCGATTGCAGCGATCGAGGAGCGCCTCGCTCAGGCGCCGAAACCGAAAGAACAGCCATTCCAGAATGGCGAAAACGAGGATCGAGGTGACGAGAAGCACCCCGCCGGCTTTCCAGAGCGCCCTGCCGAGTTCCGCCCACACCTTGGGCTGAAGACCCTGGCTGATGAGCAGGGCCGCGTTGTCCAGGTCGCGCCGCACTTCCGTCGGGTCCAAAACGGCCAAGGGGTTTCGACTCCGACGGAACAGGTCTTCCCGCTTGCGTTCGGCGATGCGCTTGCTGAGGCGATCCAGCAGGGCTGTCCCTTCATCGCGCACCGCGCTCCAGTCCTCGATGAGTTTCTGGTAGATGTCCTGGAACTCTCCCAGCCGTTTTTCTTTCTGCTTGAAGAGCTCGTTGGCTTCCTTGAGCTGTCCGGCCAAGGTGCGGATGATGGGAAGATCGTCCCGGCGCGTCTTCAACGTCTCCATCCGGGTCTGGTTGGCGGCCCGCTGCTCCGCCAGAGCACCCAGCTTTGCGGCGATCTCCGTATGCTTGTCCTGAAACTCCTTCACCCGGGCGGCTGCGCCGTCTACCGTCTGCTTGAGCGATCCCAGGGCCTTGTCCAGATCTTCCAAGGCGGGGGAGGAGAGGGACATGAGGTTGCCGACGGCGGAAAGCTGGAGCCGCGCCGCATTGAGTTCCCCCGCCCAGGGGGTTTGCCACCGCTTGAGTTCCTCGAGGCTCTTCCCCAGCTGTTCCAGGTCCTGCTTTTCCGCCTGAATGGCCTTTTCCAAGGACGAAGACAATTCGGCGTACTGATCCTGGCCGTCGGTTCCCAAAACCTCGGAAGTTTGCGCCGACACGAAGCACGGCGCGACAAGAAACCCCAGGTAAACGACGACCAGGAGGCTCACTGTTCTCGGCTTGAAAAACATGGCTCTCCTTTCTCGGTCCCCCCGGCTTTGCCGGTCCGAGCCCCGCACGGGCTCGGATTTGTCAAACGGGCCTCAGCCAATGTGCGCCTTCTTTCGAACCCTGAGGTTCAACGCTTCCACGAAAACGGAAAAACCCATGGCGAAGTAAATGTAGCCTCGGTCGATGTGCTTGCCGAACCCTTCGGCCACCAGCATCACCCCGATGAGCAGGAGAAAGCTCAAAGCGAGCATCTTCAACGTGGGATGCTTGTCAATGAAGGCGCTGACCATGCCGGCGAAAAGCATCATGGCCCCGACGGCCAAAATGATGGCCGCTATCATGATCGCGATGTGCCGGGCCATCCCCACGGCAGTAATGATGGAATCCAGGGAAAAGACGAGATCCAATAAAAAAATTTGAAACACCACTGAAAGGAAGTCGGCTGGGGCTTTGAGCCTTTTTTCCTGGGGCGTCGCCGGCCCTTCCAACTTGTTGTGAATTTCGTGGGTCGCCTTGCCGATGAGAAACAATCCCCCGAGAAGAAGAATGAGGTCCCGTCCCGACATGGGGTGGGACAAGAGGTGAAACAGCGGGGAGGTGAGCCGCATCATAAAAGTGAGGGTCAGAAGCAGACCGATTCGCAGGAACATGGCGCCGAAAAGGCCGAGTCTTCGGGCCGTCTCCTGCCTTTCCCGGGGCAGGCGTCCGGTGACGATGGCGATGAAGACGATGTTGTCAATGCCCAGGACAAGCTCCATGGCCGTCAGGGTGACCAGAGCCGCCGCATTTTCCAGGGTAAAGAGGTTTTCCAGCAACATTGCCGCCCTTTCAGTACACCTTGAGTGTGCCGTGGCGTTTGCCGAGGACCTCCAGCGTATCGTTGATGATGACGAAGGCGTGGGGGTCGATGCGAAAAATCGCCTCCTTGAGCTTGGGCAGCTCCGTCAGGGTCGTCACGGTGAGGATCACGTCCCGATCTTCTCCCGAATAGCCCCCCGTGCCCTTGAGGAAGGTCACCCCGCGCCGGATTCCGTGAAGAATGAAATCCGCCGTTTCCTGCGCCTTCGAGGAAACGATCAAGACCATCTTTCGGCGGTTGAACCCCACCATGACGGCATCTACCACACGGCTGCTTGCGTACACGTAAACGATGGAATACAGGGCCTTCTCAAGGCCGAAGAAATAGCCGCCGATGCCGAGCACGAGGGCGTTTGCCGCCATGTAGGTGATGCCGACGCGAATCCCCCAGCGCGTGTTCAGATAGACGGCCAAGATATCGAGCCCTCCGGCGGAGCCCAGGGACCGGAGCATGATACCGCCGCCCACGCCGCACCAGACCCCGGCAAGCACTGCGGCCAAAAGGGGATCGCTCACCGTGACCGACGGGACCTTGACCCAGGAGGCCGCCAGGGAAAAGAACACCATGCCGAACAGGGTGTATCCCATAAAACGCCGGCTTACGGAAACCCAGCCCAGGACCATGAGCGGGATGTTGCTCAAAAGATAAAAATGCCCCACATCCACGGAAGGGTAAAGGTAATGCAGGATGACAGCCACCCCGACAACGCCGCCGCTCAGGAGCTTTTGCGGGATGAGCACGGCGTTCATGCCGAGCACATAGATGAGGCTTCCCAGAACAATCAAGGACACGTTGACGCCGAGGGACTTCCAGTCCCACGCTGCCCGGAGGCGCCATCGCTGTTTCCGTAAATCCATATCCGTCCCTTCCTTGGCCCTGGCGAGTCTGCCGGCTCGGTGCCGGAGCGTGCAGCCCGGCGGACACGGTGATCCCGCGCGGTCAGCTCGAGGGGCTATGAAGCCGCAGCCGCCACGGTTTTGCAATAGATCATTTTATGATCGTCCGGGGCGTAAAAATCGGGAAGGGAGGCGACCCGAACATAACCGGCATGAAGGTAAAATCGCCGCGTCGGCTCGTATAAGGGTCGAGAGGACGTTTCCACATAAACTTTTCGGCCTCCGGCGCGCCTTATGGCCTCTTCCGTGGCATGGAGCAGGACCTTTCCGACGCCTCGGCCTTGCCATGCCGGGTCCACCACGATCCAGTACAGGTCGAATCTCCCGGCCGTCCCTGAAATGGGCCCGTAACACGTATAGCCGACGACGCGGCCGTCGTGTTCCGCCACGATGAAATAATAGCCCGAGGCGGCCGCCCCCAGGGTGAGATTCTGCCGGGCCAGGTCCCGGGCGACGGCGATTTCTTCCGCATTGAAAAAACCCGTCTCGGCCGCGATCTGCTCGACGGCATCCATATCCGACGGCTTCAGATGGGTTCTCAGGGCGAGACCCGGCAGTGGCATGGCGTTGAGGGAGAAGCTCGTTTCCTGTTCGGAAAGAAAGTGCGTTTCAGAAAGCTTTCGGTCTGACGGTCGCGCTGCCGCGGCATCTTCCACGAGTCGATACACCACTGCGTCCATGTCCAACCCGGCTTGGCGCGCCGCGGCCATGAAGCCCGCATCGGGCGAAAGGCACGGGTTGGCATT
The DNA here is from genome assembly GCA_037481835.1 of Desulfosoma sp. Lineage (GTDB taxonomy): Bacteria > Desulfobacterota > Syntrophobacteria > Syntrophobacterales > DSM-9756 > Desulfosoma. Next base: position 97,506 of record JBBFKW010000004.1, read on the forward strand.
GATTTCCAAAACCCACGGCCGGCCGTCTTCGTCCACACGAAAATCGATCCGCGCGTAGCCCCGTAGGCCGAAAAGGTCCCAGCATCGCCGCGCGAGCGCCGAAAGCCGCTCCGCAAGCGCTCCATCTTCCCGGGCCGCCAAAAAAGACCTCACCGTGTGCCTTTCGGCAAAGGAGCCCTCCGCCCACTTGGCCTCGTAGTCCACAATGCGGTGCCGCTCCGGCTCGAACCCCTCGAAGCGCATCTCCGCCACCGGCAGCACCTCCACCCCTCCGGGCCGAGCGAGCAGCGCCAGATTGAATTCGCGCCCGTCGATGAAGCGCTCCGCAAAAAACCCTGCCGGTCCGAACCGGTTCCTCGCCCGGCGGACGGCCCGGTCCCACGCCTCGGGATCGGCCATTGAAACCACCGCCTCCTGGTCGATCCCCACCGAGGCATCTTCCCACAAGGGCTTGACGATGAGGAGGGTATCCGGGGCCCACGGCGGAGGCGGCCCTTCCGGCTCAAACCACTCCGGCGTAGGCAGACCCCACGCGGTGAGCCACTTTTTGGTGAGCACTTTATGGGATGTGCAAAAGACGGCTTCCGTGGGGCATCCCGTGTAAGGGATCCCCTCGACGTCCAAAAGAGCGGGAGCCGTATGGGCCAGCCGCCCGGACCCTTCCACTGTTTCCACGAGGTTGACGACCACGTCGGGGCCCACGTGACGAAGGGTTCGGCGCATGCCCCCAAGATCCGAATGGAAGGGAAGAAAGATGACATCCCAGCCGAGCCGCTCCAGAGCCTCACCGATGCATCGGGCCTGGAACAGGACGTCCTGTTCGTCGGGCGGCGCTTCGGGAGGGACGGCGGAATGGAGCACGACGGCACGCATCAGCTTGTCCTTTCTCAATGCCCCCTCACCCTGCCCTCTCCCCCAAAGGGGGAGAGGGATGTTGCGCACCAGGCAAGCCTGCAACCTTAATGACCCTCACCCTGCCCTCTCCCCCAAAGGGGGAGAGGGAAACATCCGGGCACATGGTCTTCCGTTTCGATGGGAATGACGGAAAAATCATGGACCTCCGCCTCTTCTCTTGATGGGTGTAGGGGGCAAAACAGGATCTGTCGGCCCCCCTTTATAAGGGGAGCGGCACATGCAGGTTCTCGCGTCTCCGCCTCTCGAGGGTGAGAACGGGAAATTCGCCTTCATTCATGGTTCTCTAAGGCGCACACCTTCTGATGGCTTCCTCCAGGATCGTTTCGATGAGCTCCTGGTAGGACATGCCCACGAGGGTGCACAAGATGGGCAGGTCGGAATGATGGGGATGGAGGCCGGCCAAGGGGTTGGCTTCGAGAAAATGGGGCCGGCCAAAGGCATCGGAACGCACATCGATACGGCCGGCATCGCGACATCCCAAGACCTTCCAGGCTTCCACGGCGATGCGCTCGGCTTGGCGCGCCTCCTCATCGTCGACCAGCCGATAAAGGACGCGCTCTTCGCACCATTCCTTGTTGGCGTAGGAATAGACCTCGGCATCGGCGTTGTCCCGAAGGATCACTTCCATCACCCCTACGGGTCGCGCACGACGGCCGGTCCCCAAAATTCCCACGGTGAATTCACGCCCCGGCAGAAAGGTTTCCACCAAAACGGGCTGCCGAAACGCGGCCAGGAGCTCTGCGCAGACCGCCGCCAGTTCTTGCGAAGTGTGCACTTTGGATGCCGGCGTGATGCCTTTGCCCGTCCCTTCCCGCACCGGCTTGGCGAAAACCGGCCACGGGAGGTCGAGCTTTTTCAGGTCCTCCCCATGGTCGATGAGGGCGAAGGCCGGCGTGGGCAGCCCGGCGTCGCGCACCATGCGTTTGGCCACCGATTTATCCAAGGTGACGCACAAGCCCACGGGATCGGAAAACGTGTAGGGGATGCCGTATGCGTCCAGGAGCGCCGGGACCTGGGCTTCGCGGCCCGAGCCCCGAAGCCCTTCGGCGATGTTGAACACCAGGTCCCACCGGTGCCCCGAAATCAGCCGTTCCATGAGGTCCTGCAGCCGCCCGATGCGGTCGGTTTCATGCCCCAAGGCTCGGATGGCCTCTTCCAGGGCGTCCACCGTGTCTCCCCGGTCGAATTCGGCGGTCTCTTCTTCCGAATACCCCTCGGCGAGGTAGACCTCCCGAAGATCATAGGTCAGCCCGATTCTCATGGGCCCCTCCCCTAAAACGCCCCCCGCGCCACTCTGTGGGGTTCCGCGGGCGTCTCAAAAGCTTTGGGGTACCGAAAGAGGCGGTGTTCGTAGTTTCGAAGCACCAGGTCATCCCCATCCACACCTTGCACGTAGTCTGGAAGAAGCGGGATTTTGCCGCCGCCTCCCGGGGCGTCCACGACGTAGGAAGGAACCGCATAACCGGAGGTGTGCCCGCGCAGGCCGTCCATAATTTCCAGGCCGCGGCGGATAGTCGTGCGAAAATGGGCCGATCCGGAAATGGGATCGCATTGATAAAGGTAATACGGGCGCACACGAAGTCGCATGAGCCCTTGGAAGAGATCCTTCATGGTCTGGATATCGTCGTTGATGCCTTTAAGGAGCACCGTCTGGCTTCCCAAGGGGATGCCCGCATCGGCCAGCCGGGCGCACGCTTCGGCCGTCTCGGGGGTGAGCTCGTCCGGATGGGTGAAGTGGAGGCTCATCCACAACGGATGAAAGCGGCGCAGGAGCCGGACCAAGTCCCGGGTGATGCGCTGGGGCAAAACCGCCGGCACCTTGGTGCCGATACGGATCACTTCCACATGGCGGATGGCTCTGAGCCGCTCCAAGAGCCAGCCCAGGGCGTCGTCGGCCAGCGTCAAGGGGTCGCCGCCGGAGATGAGCACATCGCGGACGGCGGGGGTTGCTTCGATGTAGCCCAGAGCCTTTTCCCACTGCCGGCGGCTTGGATGCCCGCCCGCCCCGTGCCGTCCCACGACACGCGACCGGGTGCAGTATCGGCAATACGTGGAACAAAAGCCTGTGACGAGAAACAGCACGCGGTCCGGGTAGCGGTGCACGAGGCCCGGCACCGGGGAATCCTTGTCTTCTCCCAAGGGATCGTCCGACTCTCCGGGGCTTCGCATCCATTCATCGGGAAGCGGCACCACGGATCGGCGCAACGGCTGCGAGGGATTGGTCTCGTCGAGCAAGCTCGCGTAATAGGGCGTAATGGCCGCGGGGAAGCGCGATGCCGTGTCGCGCAGGGCTTCCTTTTCCGCCTCCGTCAGACGGAGGATACGGCTTAGGCCGTGAAGCGATCGGAACCGATGCTGCACCTGCCAATGCCAGTCGTTCCAAAGAGAGAGGCTGAGGTGGGGAAAATGCTTTTTCTTGAAGGCTTTTGAGAGGTTGCCCATGGGCATGGCGGCGGACTTTCGGCCCGAAAGGCCCCGGGACCGCCGCGGGGAAGGTGATGACTCTTCGGGGTCTGAGCCCGGAGGTTCGCTTGGAGGCTCCTCCGTCTCCGAGGAGTCTTCGCACAGAGAAGATGCGTCCTGTCGCCATGTTCGATCGGTGTTTTCCATATCGACGCCCTTTCCTCGTCCTTATGGTGTTCCCATCCACGACCACATCCAGAACCGTTCACACCGCGCTCGGCACGAGGCCGCCGAGGCCGGTCCCGTCGCCCCGAGGGGGCCTTGATCAGCCTAACCGGCACTGCCGCTCACACGCACGCACCATTTATCCGAAATCCATTTAAAGAAAAACTTTTTTTTATGACCGGTCCCATTCAATGGATAAGCCCCGGACGGGTCGAAACATCCCAGCCCGGGGCGGAGCCCCGGGGAAGGGGGCCGGGGATGCGGGCGGACGGAGGAACACGAAGAATCCGTGGGGCGCTCAGTTGTGGGCTTCGGCCCAATTTTTCCCCCACCCCATGTCCACCACCAAGGGCACACGCAAACGGAGCACCCCTTCCATCCGATCTTTGACCATCTGCCGCACCTCGTCCAGTTCGTCCTCCGGCACCTCGAAGACGAGCTCGTCGTGCACCTGCAACAACATGGCGGTCGTCAGGCCTCGAAATCGAATCTCCCGGTCAATATCGATCATGGCCTTCTTAATGACGTCCGCCGCCGTCCCTTGGATGGTCGTGTTGACGGCAAGCCGCTCTCCTTGCTGGCGCACCGTGCGGTTTCGGCTTTGCAGTTCGGGAATGAATCGGCGCCGTCCCAAGAGGGTTTCCGCATACCCCCGCTTTTGCGCCTCTGCGACCACCTGCTCGATCCAGCGCTTTACCCCCTGATACTTTTCAAAATACCGCTCGATGGCCGCCTTGGCGCTGGTCTGGTTGATCTTGAGCTGCTTCGCCAGGCCGTACGGGCCCATGCCGTAAATGATCCCGAAATTGATGGTCTTGGCATGGCGGCGCATTTCCGCCGTGACTTCATGGGGCGCCACACCGAACATTTCGGCGGCCGTGCGCCGGTGGATGTCGTCCCCCGCCATGAAGGCGGCCAAGAGCCGCTCATCGCCGCTGTAGTGGGCAAAGATGCGCAGTTCGATCTGGGAATAATCGGCGGCGAGAAGGACATGGCCCTCATCGGCGATGAACGCTTCGCGGATGCGGCGGCCTTCCTCGCCTCGCACGGGAATGTTTTGCAGGTTGGGCTCGGAGCTGCTCAGCCGGCCCGTGGCCGTGACGGTTTGGTTGTAACTGGTGTGGATGCGCCCTGTTTCAGGGTGGACCAAGAGGGGGAGCGCATCCACATAGGTGTTTTTCAGCTTGGCCAGGCTGCGGTAAGCCACGATGTGCTCGGCGATGGGATGGTGTGCCGCCAGCTCTTCCAGGACGCTCATGTCCGTCGAAGGCCCCGTCTTGGTCTTTTTAATCACCGGAAGCTGCAACTTGCCGAAGAGGACGTCCCTGAGCTGGACGGGCGATTGAATATTAAATGGAGCGCCGGCGATCTCGTAGATGGTCCGCTCTTCTTTGCGCAGCCCTTCTTCAAAAGCTTCCGAAAGTTCCTTGAGTTTGGCCGTATCCACCCGGACCCCTCGCAGTTCCATACGCGCCAGAACATCGATGAGGGGCCTTTCCAGGGTGTCCATGAGGGTCGTCAGGCCTGCCTCTTCGAGCTTCCTCCGGAGAATCGGAACGAGCCGAAAGGTACTTTCCGCATCGCTGCAGGCATAGGCGGCGGCGTCGGCGATGGGCACCCGGGAAAAGGGCACTTCCTTGGCTCCGGATCCGGCCACGTCCCGATAGGCCGCCTTGGGTTCCCCCAGATGCTCGGCCACGATGCGTTCGAGCCGGTGAGAGGGGTTCCCCGGATCCAGGAGGTAACTCGCCACCATGGTGTCGAAGTCGATCCCGTTGAGTTCCACGCCGTGCCGCTTCAGGACGACCCATTCGTACTTGATGTTTTGTCCGACCTTTTTGGGGGTGTCCCCTTCCAGCACGGGCCTGAGCCCCTCCAAAACCCGGGACATAGCCAGTTGCGCTTCACGCTCGGGCCCCTCGTGGCCCACGGGAATGTAGGCCGCCTCATGCTCCCGCCAACTCAGCGCCACCCCCACGATTCGGGCGCGCATGGCATCCTGGGAGGTGGTTTCCAAATCGATGGAAAGAACGGGCGCCTGTCGGACTTCTTCCAGGATGTCCCGGAAGGCGGCCTCGGAGAGCACGATGCGGTCGCGTCGTTTCGGCGCATCCCTTTCGGGGGCGGCCTCCGCCGATGGCGCCTCCCGGGACAGGTCAGCCAGAAAGCGACGCAATCCCAAACGTTCGTAGAGCTCGGCGAGAGCCTCCGTATGGGGGGATCCCCTGCGGCACTGAAGCACGTCCAGGTTCACGGGGGCATCGTCCCGCAGGCTCACCAGTTTCCTGGAAAGTACGGCCGCATCCTTTCCCGCTTCCACCTTTTTGCGCACCGCCGCGCTGGGAATCTCGTCCAGCCGCCTGAAAAGCTCGTCCAGGGTTTCAAAGCGACGCAAAAGTTCTTCGGCGGTCTTTTCCCCTACGCCGGCGATCCCCGGCACATTGTCGGAACTGTCTCCCATGAGCGCCAGGAGATCCCGCACCTGGTCCGGCCGAACCCCGAGGCGTCGGACGACTTCTTCGGCGGTGAACCATTTATCCTTTTGGGGATCCCACTGGAGCACCCAAGGCTCTTGCACCAGCTGGTGGAGGTCCTTGTCCCCGGAGACAATGACCACGGGGATTCCCGCTTCCTTAGCCCGCCGAGCCAGGGTGGCGATGACGTCGTCCGCCTCGTAGCCGGGCACTTCCAGGGACGGAATCCCCAGGAGGTCCACCATCTGTTTGATGATGGGCACCTGCACCACCAGGTCTTCCGGCATGCGGTCCCGCGTGGCCTTGTATTCCGGGTAGGCGGCGTGGCGAAAGGTGGGACCGGGCGGGTCGTAGACGACGCACAAGAGTTCCGGCTGCTTGTCTTTGAGCACTTTGTGGAGCATCTGGTGGAAGCCGAAGACGGCTTGAGTGGGAGTGCCGTCGGGTGCCGTGAGACGCCGGCCCATGGCGTAAAAGGCCCGATACATGTAGGAACTGGCATCGATGAGGTAAAGGATCGGCTTTTTCTCCGTCATCTTTCCACACTCCCGTGCGCATCCCCATGGAAAGAAAAGGGTGACGCCCGCAGCCCGTTACCCGTCCTCCTCGCCCTGAGGCCGCTTCCCCTTTTCACCTTTATGGCCCCCCGATCCCCCTTTTAACGGCGGAGGCAGATACTCCCAATTGATGTGGCTCATGGCGTGAAAGATATTCCCGCGGATCTTGCGGTTTTTTCGATACAACCCGAACAAGAAATCCCGGATTTCCGTCCGTGCGTTCCGACCCGCCGAAGGACACGGATTTTCCACCACGGGCAATCCCAGCCGCCGCGCCATGCGCTCCACCTTGTGGCTGTCCACCAGGGCCAGGGGCCGAATGACGATGAGGGAACCCCCGAAGAAGCTCTGGCGCGGCACGATTCCGGCCGTCTGCGCCCCATAGAGGATGTTGATGAAAAAGGTTTCGATGAAATCATCCTGGTTGTGGGCGAAAGCCACCTTGGAACAGCCCAAAGCGCGGGCTTCCCGGAAAAGGGCCGCACGGCGCCTTCGCGCGCACAGAAAACACGGGTTTTCCCGGTTTTCAGGGCGATGAGCCTGCAGCCCGTAGTCCGTTGGAAGAATGCGATAGTCGAAACCTTCCCACCGGAAAAACTCTTCCAGGGGCGCCGCGGTGCTCGGTTCAAACCCGAGATCCACATGAACGGCGACGAGTTCATAGCGGATGGGCACGTGGCGCAGCCTTTCCCGCAGGAGCCACAAGAGGAGCAGGCTGTCCTTGCCGCCGGAGACGGCCACGGCGATGCGGTCCCCGTCGTCGATCAAGCCGTAGTGGTGGACGGCTTTGCCCACCAATCGCCGCACTTCCTGGTCGATATAGGCCACGGTTACGCCGCCTGGTCCACCCCTTGACCCTGAATGTTGAGATATGCCGTGGCGTTTTTGATGCCGCCCAACGTCAGGTCCTCCATGTGGAAAATGTCGCCGATTCGGCCGATGGTCGGGCTGTTCCACGGCCAGTGATCCCGAGGAATGGGGTTCAGCCAGACGCTCACGGGAAAGGCTTCCCGCAGTTCCCGGAGCCAGACGAAGCCGGGTTTGCGGATGGCCGTCGCCGGGTCGATGGACCCGTAGGACGCCATGAGTTCGGCCGGCGCCATGTTGGCGTCCCCGATAATGATGAGCCGCGTCTTTTTGCCGGACGCCAAGAGTTTTTCCCACGAGACGGGTTGGCGACGCTGCGGGTCGGCATAGACCGTGCCGTAGATGCAGTTGTGGAAGTAGTAGAACCGCACGTCGCGAAAACAGTCGCGGATCTTGTTGAAGACCGTTTTCACCAGGTCCACGTAGGGGACCATGGAATAGCCGCCGTTGTCCACAAGGACAATGAGCTCCACCCGGTTGCGAAGTTCCCGTTGAAAGACCAGTTCGATTTCGCCGCCGTTTTTGGCCGTGCGGTAAATGGTCGTGTCCACGTCCAGTTCGTTTTCGGGCCCCACGGGGCGGAGGCTCTTGAGCGTGGAGAGAACCTGGCGCAGGTTTTCACTCCTGAGGGGCGTCTCATCGCTGTACTGGATGTAGCGGCGGGCGCCGATGACCTTTTGGGCCGTCCCGTGCAGGCTTTCCCCGTAAACCCGGATACCGCCCCCATGGCGGCCGCTGTGGCCGAAGGGGGAGCGGCCGCCCGTGCCCACCCACGTGTTGCCGCCGTGATGTTCTCCGTCCTGGGCCATGACCGTGCGCCAGAACCGCTCCAAGAGTTCCTCATTGTCGAATTCGCGCAAGGCTTCCAGAGGAAGACGGCCGCTTTCCACTTGGCGGCGCAGCCATTCTTGGAAGGGCTTGCCCGTGAGCAGGGCTTCCCAGTCTTCGGGATCCACGGAGGGATCCCCGAGGAAAACGTGCCGAAACACCTGTTCGAAGGCGTCGTAATGTTCCACCTTCTTGACGAAGACCAATCGGGCGAAAAGAAACAGCCGGTCCAGGTCGGGGGCGATCCCGGCACGCAGCCCCCGGTAGAATTCCAGGATGTAGTGGACGCTCACCGGGATGCCCGCCCGCATGAGCCCGTAGATGAAATCGATCATGGCGCGGTCCTTTCAGAACCGGAGGGCTTTGCGAATCCCTTTGAATTTCAAGATGTCCTGGGTCCTCTTGAGGAGCGTCCCGATGTGGGCCACGTCCTTTCCCGCCCCGGGGCCGCGCACGCCGCCCGCCCTCATGGCCCCGATCCAGTCCAGGAGTTCGGCCGTGGCGGGCGGTTTTTCGAAACCTTCCTCCCGAAGCCGATAGAAGGTCTCCAAAGAGGCGTGCAGGAACGCCTCCGGGATGTCCGGGTAGTGAAGCCGCACGATTTTCACCATCTCCTCGGGACCGGGAAAGGGAATGTAATGGCAGAAACAGCGCCGCAGGAACGGGTCTGAAAGCTCCCGCTTGGCATTGCTCGTAATGATAATGATCGGCCGCTGTTTCGCCCGGATCTTGTGGTTGATTTCCCGGATGATGAAGGCCCCGTCTTCCAGGACATCCAGAAGATTGTCTTGGGTGTCTGAATCCGTCTTGTCGATTTCGTCCAGAAGGAGCACGCGGCGATCCTCGCACGTGAAGGCCCGGCCGATGGGCCCGAACCGGATGTAGTCCCAAATGTTGTTCACATCTCGGCCCGTGTCCCCTGAGCCGAACCGGGAGTCATTGAGCCGAAGGACCGTGTCGTAGACATAGCACAGTTCTTCGCCCTTGAAAGTGGACTTGCACCGTGCCTCCTCCATGCGCAGGTTGAGGGCTCGGGCGATTTCGAAAGCGAGTTGGGTCTTGCCCGTGCCGGCTTCCCCGGTGAGAAGGAGGGGTTTTCCCATGGCGATGGCAATGTTGACGATTTCCCGAAGCTCCGAATTGAGATAGTAGCGGTCGGTTCCTTCAAACCGCATGGGGCTGGATTCGCAAACATTCTGCACGACGAACCTCCTGTGAGGGGACGCTGCGGCTTTCGCATCCGTTGTCATTTCCCGCCGATCGGCGGCATCATAGAGTATTTCGAAACGCTCTTGAAGCCTAGATGCGAGCATGTCTTCGGCGCGCCTTTTCTTAAAGCCGCCAGGGATTCGCGGCGAGGTTCATGGCCTGCGGCGCGGCCACAGAGGGCTTTCGGAGGCGCCCGCCCTGTGGTATGGATGGTTGAAAGAGAAACGGCGGAAACGGCAGAACGACACGCAGGGCCATCCCGAAACGCGCCGGAACGCTCTCATTCGGTGCGACCAAAGGAGGCAAAATCCGCGGTGAAACGCTCCTCCGTGGCTTCGTTCAATGTGTGGGCCGGGCGGCCGACGCCGTCTTTCGCCCTGAGTCTCTTTTTGGCCTGCACACTCACCTTCGGATTTTACACCGCATCCTACATGCGCATCCCCGTGGTGCCGCTCTACGCCAAAAGCCTGGGGGCGGGGACCGCCACCGTGGGCTGGATCAATTCCGTTTTCTTTTTGACGGCCGGGTGCCTTTCCCTTCCTGTCGGGCTTCTCTCCGACCGCTGGGGGCGGAAACGCCTTGCCTTTTGGGGCGTCCTGGTGGTGAGCCTCACCTCCTTCGCCCTAGCCTGGGCTGAAACACCATTGCATCTCATGATCATTTATTTCTTCTTTGGAATCGGTCTTTCGGCTTACGGCCCCACCATGATGAGTTACGTGGCGGATATTTCGCCCCTCACCCACCTGGGCCGGTCCTACGGCTGGTACACCACGTCGCTCTATGTGGGCATGAGTGTGGGGCCGGCCATCGGGGCGTGGATCGCCGAGCGGTTCGGGTTCCAGGATGTGTTTGTGGCCTCGGGGGTGGTCACGGCCGGGCTGCTCCTCGTGCTCGCTTTGTTCCTGCCCCCGCCGCCCACATCGGGTGTCAAGGCGGGGGAAAAGCCGCCCCTTCGCCGCGCCGCCGCCGAGGTTCTTCGGTGCCGTCCCTTATGGGGTTGTTGGCTCGTCACCTTGGGGCTCTGTTTCGGTCTGGGGATGTTCGTCACCTTCATCCCGCTGCATGCCCGTCAGAGCTCCATCCCCATCGCCTCCATCGGTCTCATTTTCATGGTGCAAGGCATTTCCAATGCGCTCTTTCGCATCCCTTTCGGCCATTGGAGCGATCGGACCTCGGACCGGCGGCGTCTGGTGGCCTTGGGCTCCTTGGGAACGGCAGGGGCCATGGCGGGATTCGGCGCATCGGGCGTGCTGTGGCATTTTCTTTTGTGTGCCGGGATCTTGGGAGCCAGCCTGGCTTTGGCCTTCACGTCCATCGGAGCTCTCATCGCCGTGGTGGCCGACCCGCGCCTTCGCGGGCTCGCCATGGGAGGCTACAACACGTCGATTTACTTCGGCATCATGGCGGCTTCGGCGGCCATGGGAACCGTCATCGCTTCCAAAGGCTACTTTTTCGCCTTCGCCGCCGCGGGGGTGCTGACCGTCGCATGCCTCATCCTTTTCGCCGCCTTGATGAGGCCCCCTCGGTGACGGACTTGCGAAGTCCCAAAGAGGGCGTTCCTTCGGAAAAAGGGGCTTGACACCCGAACGCCCCTGGGCTAGTAAGAAGCCCCGTTCGTCGGTGCGACCATGCGCCCGTAGCTCAGCTGGATAGAGCGTCGGACTTCGAATCCGCAGGCCGCAGGTTCGAATCCTGCCGGGCGTACCAGAAATGCACGTGGGCCGTTAGCTCAATGGGTAGAGCAGCTGACTCTTAATCAGGAGGTTCGGGGTTCGAGTCCCTGACGGCCCACCAGAAAAATCAAGGGGTTAGGTCAATCGGCCTAACCCCCTTTTGTTTTCGTGTCTCCACTGTGTGTCCACGGGGAACCAAAAACAATCGTAGTGGAAACCCTACCCCCTTCCGGCTCACTGTCGGGACGCAGCGCCGGAGCTCTTCTTGAGCCTCGATAGGGAGGAATCGGAAATTCCAGGGCTTCCCCAGGAGGCGGCTTCGGGAACTTGGGCCTTGGTGAAAGGGCTCCTGCGTGTTATAAGGCGTTCAGCACGGCCTAGGCCATGGAGGGTTTGATGGCAGGATCTTCTCTTCCCATTCCCGAATCGGAACTGCGGCAGTGGATCGCCGCAGCCGTGGGGGACCTTTTCCAGGAAAAGCTGGACCAGCTCTTTTCGGAAAAAGTGGCGGCCTTTGTGGCGGAAAACGAACGGCGCGCCCGGGAACTGTCCCTTATGGAGCGGGTCGTTCGCGTGGAAGAGGAGCTCAAAGCCCTCAGGGAAATCGAAGCGGCCCGCTTTGACGCCTCGGAGAAGCGTTTCGAGGCGTTGCAGCGGGAGATGATCGCGCGCTTCGAAGCCATGGACAAACGGTTTGAGGCCTCGGAAAAGCGCATCGAGGCGCTGCAGCGGGAGATGATCGCGCGGTTCGAAGCCATGGACAAACGTTTCGAGGCCGTGGAGAAACGCTTCGAAGCCTTGCAGCGGGAGATGGCCGCGCGATTCGAGGCGGTGGATAAGCGATTTGAGGCCATGAACGAACGTTTTGTGGCCATGGACCAGCGTTTTGTCGCCATGGACCAGCGTTTCGTGGCCATGGACCAGCGTTTTGTCGCCATGGGCGAGCGTTTCGTCGCCATCGAAAGGCGCTTCGAAGCCATGGACAAGCGGTTTTCCGTCTTGCAGTGGACAATCGGCATCGGCTTTTCCATCCTCGCCATCCTCATTGGTCTCATTCGGCTTCACCCTTGACCTTCCCCTGGGTCACCTGCCCGCCCGTTCCCACCATCCCGCAGATTCCGTCTTCTAAGGCCCATCGCGAACCTTTCGGCACCGGTGCCTGTCGCGGGGTTGCCGGCGCGGCGCTGCGGAAACGCAAGCCCGGCGCTCCGCAGACGTATTCTCGCCTACCGTGTCCCCCTGCCCGTGTCAGACGCATCCGAAGCCGCCCGCCGGTGGGGTCACGGCCCGTCGAGTGTCCCAGGGAAAGGGCGGGGCGGTTTGGAGTTTTAAGACGACGGCCGCCGTGGTAAAGAAACGGCTAACGAGAGGTCTTGCGGGATCGGATTGGACGCCCATCGGCACGCGGTGTTTCAGGCATGGGAGGATTTCATGACGGAGAGTGCACTTTCGGCACACGGGGGCGAATTGGTCAACCTGGTCGTGGATGAATCGCGAGCCCGGGTGCTGCGCGAGCTGAGCCACGGCATTCCCAGCCTTTCGCTGAACGCACGGCAGCTGGCCGATTTGGAACTCATCCTCAACGGGGCCTTCTCTCCCTTGCGGGGCTTCATGAAAAGCGCCGATTACGAATCGGTCCTGGACCGCATGGAGCTCCAAAACGGGACTCTCTGGCCCCTTCCCGTCTGCCTCGATGTGGCGGAAGCCGATGCCCGAACCCTGGATGCGGGCCAGTCCGTGGCGCTTCGCGACGCCGAAGGGTTCATGGTGGCCGTGCTCCACGTGGAAGACATCTGGCCCATCGACAAACTGCGGGAAGCCCACTGCATCTACGGAACCACCGACACGGCCCATCCCGGCGTGGATACCCTTTTCCATCACACCGGGACCCACTACGTGGGCGGCACGGTGGAAGGCCTCCAACTGCCGCTCCATTTCGCGTTCAAACGCCTTCGCCACACCCCGCACGAAATGCGAGCCCTTTTCAAAAAACTCGGCTGGCGCCGCATCGTGGGCTTCCAGACCCGCAATCCCATGCACCGCGCCCAGTTCGAAATGACCCTTCGGGCCATGGACCGGGCCAAGGCGAACCTTTTGCTCCATCCCGTGGCGCGCCGGACCACGCCGGCCGATATCGACTACTACACGCGCATCCGCTGCTACCAGGCGGTGAGCCGGTATTACCCGCCCAACATGATGCTCCTGAGCCTCCTTCCCCTGGCCATGCGGCTCGCCGGGCCTCGAGAGGCGCTCCTGCACGCCATCATTCGCAAGAACTACGGCTGCACCCATTTCATCGTCGGCCGGGATCATGCCAGTCCGGCCCCGACCCCGGACGGCCGCCGGTTTTACGACCCGCAAGCGGCCGTGAAAACGGCCATGGCCCATGAAGATGCCTTGGGGATCGAAATCATCCCCTTTGAAGAAATGGTCTATGTTTTTGAAGAAGACAGCTACATGCCCCTTCGCGAAGTGCCGCCGGGAAGCACGGTAAAATCCCTTTCCTTGGAAGAATTTCACCGAAGGCTCCGCGAAGGCAAACGCGTCCCCGAATGGTTCAGCTTTCCGGAAGTCATCGAGGAGCTCCAACGGGGGTACCCGCCGCGCCACAAACAAGGCTTCACCATCTTCTGCACCGGCCTTTCCGGGGCGGGAAAGTCCACCATCGCCCGGATTCTCCACGCCCGCCTTCTGGAAATGGGCGGCCGGCCCGTCACCCTTCTGGACGGGGACGTGGTGCGCCGAAATCTTTCCAACGAACTGGGCTTTTCCAAGGAACACCGGGACATCAACGTGCGCCGTATCGGCTTTGTGGCGAGCGAAATCACCAAGAACCGGGGGATCGCCATCTGCGCCCCCATCGCCCCCTATGCGGCCACCCGCCGCCAGATCCGAAGCCTCATCGAAACTTACGGCGGCTTCGTGGAAGTGTATGTGGCCACTCCCTTGGAAGTGTGCGAAAGCCGCGACCGCAAGGGACTCTACGCCAAGGCCCGGGCGGGCCTCATCAAGGGCTTTACGGGCATCGACGACCCTTACGAGCCGCCTCAGGCGCCGGAAGTCGTCATCGACACGACGGAACTCACCCCCGACGAAGCCGCCCAGGAAGTGTTGCTCTACCTGGAACGCGCCGGCTATATCAAATGACGGGCCCAAAGCCATAAGGAGGATCGCCATGGAGGTTTTGATCCGACGGATGATTCGCGCAGCCAAGCTGGATGTGACCTTGTACGAGGAGGTGGAGGCGGATCCATCCACCATGGGCCAGGCCGTGGCCGTGGTCATCCTTTCCAGCGTGGCCGCAGGGATCGGCACCATGAGCGTCGGTGGGTTCCGGGGGCTTCTCGTCCTCACCGTCATGGCTCTGGCCAGCTGGTACGCGTGGGCCTACATCACTTACTTCATCGGCACAAAGTTCCTGGCCGAACCCCAAACTCGCTCCACCCCCGGAGAACTTTTGAGAACCCTGGGCTTTTCCAGCGCGCCGGGCGTGCTCCGCGTTCTCGGCGTCATTCCTGGCCTGGGAGGTGTGGTGATCCTCATCGCCGGCGCGTGGATGCTCGTCGCCATGGTCATTGCCGTTAGACAAGCCTTGGATTACACGAGCACGGGCCGAGCCGTGGCTGTGTGCGCCATCGGCTGGATCATCCAAACGGTGCTCTTGGCCGTCGCCTTTTCCCTTTTCGGCCGGCCCGGCATGACGCCCCATCCCGGATAGGTCTTCCCCGGAGGCTTTGTTTTCGAAAAGTCAAACGCCCCCGGAGCCGGGGGCGGTGGGCGGCGGCAGGGACCGAGTTTCGGGATGCGCAGTGGAGAGGCCCCGAAGACGGCGCGCGCCTTCAGAGGAGCGGAACCGTGACCGGACGATCCCCCAGAGGACCGAGCGGCGCCGAACAACGCCTCACCTGGGCGCTCCTCGCCGTGTTGGCCATGACGGCCGCCGGTGTTTTCGCCGTCTCGTTCCACCCGGACCCATGGCTTACGGGAACCGTCGGGGCGGGACCGACCGCCGCGAACAGCCCTCAAGATCATGCCTCCAGGTCGGGCGAACCGGATGTGTCCAAGGCCTTGCCCCCGTCGCTCGTTACGGCGGGATCTGCGCAACGGTTCGATGCTGACAGGCTCGCCGACAAAATCGACGGCAAGGCGGATCTCTACCTGGAGGCAGGATTTCGATCCTTGATCACCCAAAGGGTGTCTCTTGCGAAAGACCCCGAACGGTGGGCCGAGTTCTTCGTCTTTTCCATGGAAAGTCCGGAAAGTGCCTTCGCCGTCTTCAGCCGACAGAGGCGCTCTTCGGCCGTGCGGCTGCCCGCTCCGCCTTTCGCCTATCGCGCCGCCAACGCCGTGTGCGCCACCGCCGGATCCTATTACGTGGAAGGGATCGGTTCCTCCGAAGACCCCCAACTCATGGACGCCTTAACGGCAACCGTTGCAGCTCTTTTGGAACACCTCCCCCTTTCGCAAGACATTCTCCGGCATTTGGCCATGTTTCCCGAAGCCGCCGCGCCCTTCGACCGTGCCGTGCTCTACAAAGGAAGCGCCTTCGGTTACGACGGGTTCGAATACGCCTACGCCGTGCCCCTGACGGAAGACGGCGCCGCCTTGACGGCCTTCGTCGCCGTCGGCAAGAATTCCCAGGATGGCCGAAGGTCCGCCGAGGCGTTCATCCGGTCCCTGGAAGAAAACGGGGCCTCGCGCGTTTCGGGATCGGATCCGGAAACGGGGCCCGTGGTCCTGGATTTTTACGGCTTCACCGAAGTGGTTTTTTCCCACGGGCGCTACGCCGCCGGAGTGCACGAAGCCGACCGCAGGGACGCGGCCCAACGCTGGGCGGAAACCCTTCGCAATCGGCTGCGGGCCGTGGATGGCAGCGTCGGCGGTCCGCCGGGTTGAAATCGGGCCGATCCGCTCCGAGAACCCGGCCTGCCGCCTCGCCGGGCGATTCAACCCAGGCCGCTCCTCAGGGACATTGGGCTTATGGAAAAAAACGAACCGTCCTCTTCTGTCCATAACGCGCGGCGCCGCTTCCTGATCCGCGGGGTGCGCTACGGCGTGGGTCTTGCGGCGCTCTGGGGGTTGGGTTTGAGCCTGGCCGATTGGGTCGGCCCTTCCGGCCTCGAGTTTCCCGGCGACGCCCGGGCCGGTCCCTTCGATTGGACCGTTTCGAGCGCGCCCAAGGCCGTCGCCGTCGTCACGGGGACGAGCCGCGCCGCGTGTTGTGCGGCGGGGATCGCCGCCCTGGGCGGCATGAAAACGTACGTCGCGCCGGGGGATCGCGTTTTCGTCAAGGTGAACGCCGCCTTCGCCAGCCCGCCGTCCCTCGGAGCCACCTCACACCCCGAACTGGTGGAAACCGTCGTTCGCCTGTGCATGGACGCGGGCGCCGCCGAAGTCGTCGTCTCCGACAACCCCATCAACGACCCGGTGAGCTGCTTTCGCTTGACGGGCATCGCCGATGCGGTGCGCCGATCCGGCGCCCGGTTGTGGATTCCCGAAGAACACCGCTTCCGGCCGGTGACGCTCCCCGGCGGTCGCTATCTCCAGCACTGGCCGGCCTGGATGGATCCGTTCCTTCGGGCCGACAAGGTGATCAACGTGGCTCCGGTGAAACACCATCATCGGGCGGGCGCTTCCATGATCTGCAAGAACTGGTACGGGCTTTTGGGAGGTCCCCGAAACCTCTTTCACCAGCACGTGCACGACGTCATCGGGGAACTGGCGGCCTTGTTTCGGCCGACCTTGGCGGTTCTGGACGGCGTGACGGCCATGGTGACCAACGGCCCGACGGGAGGATCCCTGGCGGACTTGAAGGATTCCCGGACACTCATCGTGAGCTCCGATCCCGTGGCGGCGGACGCTCTGGGCGCCCGCATTCTGAACCTGGACCCGGAAAAACTGCCGTACCTGGCGTTGGCGGAAAAGGCCGGAGCGGGCACGCTCGACGTCGGCCGCCTCACGGTGCATCGGCTGAACGCCTAGGCCGCCCATGGCACGGCGTCGGCTTGCTCGGGGAAAAACGGTGCGGGGCGAGCCCGCAGCGGGCGATCCTTTGGCGGGTTGGAAGCGAAAGCGGGTAAAAGGGCGATCATGCGCATCCACCATGTGCGACGGCTGAGTCAGGGCTTCTTTTTTGCGCTCTTTGTCTTGCTGTGCGCGGTTACGCGCGTGGGCGGCCGGTGGACCGAAATCCGCGGCTGGCCTGTCAACTGGTTCCTGCAACTGGATCCCCTGACGGGGCTGGGCACGGCCCTGGGGACGGGAACCCTCTTTGCGGGGCTGCTCTGGGGTGCAGCCACCCTTTCCCTCACGGTGATCATGGGCCGTTTTTTCTGCGGCTGGATCTGTCCCTTCGGGACGCTCCATCACGCCCTGGGCTGGGTGCGCTTCCGTAAGCGGCGTTTTTCCGAAAGACAGGCGGCCAACGCCTTCCATCGGGCCCAAAGCCTGAAATTCTATCTGCTTTTCGTTTTCCTCGGCATGGCTTCCGGCCCTCTTTGGACGATCCCGCGATGGACGACCCCGGCCACTGCGCTAAAAACCTTCGGTCTTCTTGCGGCGACGACCTGGCTTGTAACGGCCTGGGCTTCCCGGCAGGGGCCTGCGCGGGAAAAGGGGGAGCATCGCCGGGAGGAGATCCTGACGGCGGCCGCGGTCTTCCTCCTGGGGGCGGCCTTGGGGCGGTTTCCGGCGGCCGTGGGATCCCTGCAGACGGGCCTTTTGGATCCCATCCCCTTTGTGCAGCGATCGCTCAACCAGATCGTCTTTCCGGCTGTGGGTCTTTTCCAGCCGGAAGGTTTGGCGGGAAACCGCTGGACCCACGGCGCCTGGCTCCTGGGGGCGTTTTTCCTCGCCGCCGTGGGCCTGAACGCCCTAAGGCCCCGGTTTTACTGCCGGTACGTGTGTCCCGCCGGAGCCCTCATGCACCTTGTGGGGCGGCGCTCCTTGTACCGCATGGTGAGGATCCCTCAACGGTGCACGGATTGCAAACGGTGCGAAACGGTCTGTGATGCGGCATGCCGCCCGTCCACGGACCTTTTAACAGGAGAATGCACCCTGTGCGGAAACTGCCTGGTGGTGTGCCCCGAGAGGGCCGTCACCTACACGGCCGAAACCCGTTCCGCCGAAATTTCCCCGGCGCCCGAGCCGGCCGTGGATATTTCGCGCCGCCGGGCTTTGGCCGTCTTGGGGTCGGGGATCTTGGCCGTCCCCGGGGTTCGATTGGAAGGATTGACGGGACGGCGGTTTGCGCCGTCCGTGGTGCGGCCCCCGGGGGCTTTGCCCGAAACCGAATTCTTGCGCCGCTGCATCAAATGCGGCCAGTGCCTGCGCATCTGCCCCACCAATGTCCTCCAACCCGCCCTGTGGGAAGCCGGAATCGAAGGGCTGTGGACACCGGTCTTGGATTTTCGCGCGGGAACCAGCGGCTGCCAGTACCGGTGCGTCGCCTGCAGCCGCATCTGCCCCACGGCGGCCATCCGGCGGCTGACCCTGGAAGAAAAGCTCGGGACCGGAGAATTCGCCGCCCGGGGCCCGGTGCGCATCGGGGCCGCTTTCGTCGACCGAAGCCGGTGTCTTCCCTGGGCTTTTGGAAAACCGTGCATCGTCTGCGAAGAAAACTGCCCGGTGAGTCCCAAGGCCATCCAAACGGTGGAGGCCTTGGAAAAATGGCCGGGACCGCCCCTTCGGGTCACAGACCGTCAAGGGGACCGCTGGACGGTCGACGGGTTTCGACCGCCCCCCAACGCGCCCCCTTTGGAAAGTCTTTTTCTGGTGGAAAACCTCAGCGATCCCTCCCGGCACCGGCCCATCCGGGACTGGGGCGACGGGTGGATCGCCGTGGGATCAGGCGATGGAGGCCGGGGGGACGACACGGCCAAGCCCCCCGCAGGGGACGGGCCCGTCTTTTTGGCCGTTCGGCTCAAACGACCCGTGGTGGATCACACGCGGTGCGTGGGCTGCGGCATTTGCGAACACGAATGCCCCGTTCGAGGCCTCCCGGCCGTTCGGGTTTCCGCGGAAAACGAATCGCGCCACCCGGAACGGTCCTTGATCGTGGGAAAGGCCTAAAGAGGCCGATCCCGGCGTTTTGCCGAGCCGCCTTCGCCGGCAAAGACACGGCTTCCTTTCGAAGGAGCGGCTTATCGACGACCCCTGGAAGAAATTTTTCAAGAAGCACGGAAAGAAGACTCTCAATAAGCCCGCCTTTGGGCGCGGCGCACACAGGAGGCCCACCATGGACCGAAGAACGCAAAAAGACCCCGAAAATCCTTCCAAAGGCCTTTCTCGGCGCGGCTTTCTGAAAGCGGCAGGGATGGCGGGCATGGGCGGCGCCGCGGCCTCCCTCGGCCTCCATGCTTCGGCGATCGCCCAGGAAACCGGCGCCCCCCAAAAAGTGCCCACGCGCCCTTTCGGAGCGTCCAAGATCCCCGTCTCCATTCTTTCCCTCGGGGGCATGTTCGATACGGTAGCGAACCACATCCTGCTGCGCCAGGCGCTGCGCTGGGGCGTGACCTATTGGGATACGGCCGACTGTTACGGCGGCGGCCGAAGCGAAGAAGGCATCGGGGCCTTTTTCGCCCGGTTTCCCGAAACCCGAAAAGAAATCTTTCTCGTGACCAAATCCGACGCCCGGGATCCGGCCGGCATGACGAAGCTTCTCCATCGGAGCCTGGATCGGATGAAGACCGACTGGATCGACCTCTACTTTCTCCACGGCGTGGATTCCATCGGGGAGTTGACCGACGACGTGCGCCGGTGGGCGGAACAGGCGAAAGCGTCGGGAAAAATCCGGCTCTTCGGGTTCAGCACCCACGCCAACATGGCCGCATGCCTGGAAGGAGCGGCCAAGCTCGGCTGGGTGGACGGGATCATGTTCACGTACAATTTTCGGCTCACCCACGATGCGGCCATGAAACGGGCCATCGACCGGTGCGTTGCCGCAGGAATCGGCCTTACGGCCATGAAAACCCAAGGGGGAGGCCCCCTTCGCGCGGATGCTTCGGAAGGAGGGGCCCTTGCGGAAAAGCTTTTGGCCCGCGGTTTTACGGATAAGCAAGCCAAGCTCAAAGCCGTCTGGGAAGACACCCGGATCGCAAGCCTCTGTTCCCAGATGCCCACCATGACCATTTTGATGAGCAACGTGGCGGCGGCCTTGGATAAGACGGCGCTGAGCCTGGAGGAAAGGGAACTGTTTCGCCGCTACGCGGAAGAAACCCGGGGGAGTTACTGCGCCGGGTGCGCCGAAATCTGCCACCGTGCCTCGGGAATCCCCATCGCCGACATGATGCGCGGGCTCATGTACGCCCGGGACTACGGCGATCCGGAGGCCGCCCGGGCCGCTTTGGAGCCCCTCCTTCGAAGCGGCGTCTTCGATGCCCTGGACGACGGAAGAATCCGGGAGGCCGAAGCGCGCTGCCCCCGGGGGCTTCCCGTAGGGCGGCTGGTAGCCGACGCCGCCCGCTTGGCCCGTTCATTTCCGGCCTAGGCGCCCTCCTCGGGACGGCTCTCCAAGGCGCCCTTTCCCGGAACCCCGGGCCCCCGCCCTACACAAAGACCCATCGGCCAAGGGCTTTCGCCCCCATGCCGACACCGCCGATGTTGCTGATGTAGGTTGGGGTGAGCGAAGCGAACCCCAACACCAAAACGTCCGCCGGGGTGCGATGGAGGTTTCCATAAACGTCGAACTCAGAGCGTGACAAGGCCGGCCTTTCGTGGTTCGTTTCCTCGCCGAACCGACATGGTGAAATGTAGGTTGGGGTGAGCGCAGCGAACCCCAACACCACCCCCAATACCACCAAAGAGCCCCTCTCCCCCCGAAGACGGCCCTTCCCCCACGGCTCTGGCCCCATGCCTGAAAGAATGCAAGGACCCTACACACTATGCAATGCCTTGCACACTTTTTGAGCTTTTTTTGCACACCTTCGCCAGCCCGGCCGCACGGCACGCAAGCCACCCAATCAAAACCGATTGCCAAGTCATCGCTTTTTCAGCGCTTTTTTGCGCCTTGGCGGCGCTCCCTCCGATTCTTCCACGTGGCATACGGCTTGCTCCAATTGGAGACACCAAGGTACGGGCGGCACGCGTTCTTCGGGGGCGGCCATGGCGGGATATCCCTTGAGGTGAAGGAGCATTTGTTATGAAACGACCCATTCTTCTTTCGGTTCTTGCGGCGGCGTTCATCCTTGCGGCGGTTCCTTTCCCCGCCCAGGCGACCCCAATCACGGTAGGGTTCGGGGACAATTCGAAATACTGGCCCGGGTGGGTAAGTCCTGACAACAACGACAACGGAGAGGATGTTATTGGAGAAGACCGAGGTATACCACACATCACAGGTGGAACCGCCACAATTGAAGATAATAGTCATCTGAAAAGCATAGTTATCAACTTTGCCCAATGGGATTCTAATACTGTCCCAACCTATAATAAACTTGCACCCAGCGATCTTTTTCTCAGCGTGGATAACGATACTAACTGGGAATATGTTGTCTATTACGACTCCGCCGACAAAAGACCGGTTACCGGGAATCCACCTCGTCCAACCACTCCAACTGTTCCAAACACCTGGAACTTGTACTCCTTTTCTGGAACAGGATTAGATCTGAATGACAAATCGGGAGTCTACCTTGATTCGGGCAACGACCCCTTTTCTTCTGGAAGTTACTGGTATGGCTACAGAATACGCGACAACCATCCCATCGGGCTTATCGGGACTCCTACGTCTGGTTTTTTAGGTAAAGTCGATGTTAACGGCTGGGGAACGACAAATTTAACCTTTAGTTTCGGGGATCTTTTAAAGCTAACTCCTGTTTCTTCAAATAATGAATCCGATTCTTACAAGCTGACCATCGGCTTTACGGTAAACTGCGCCAACGACGTCCTTTATGAAACTCTTGAATGGGAGGTCAAACGTTCAATCCCACCCCAGCAGCACGTTCCCGAACCGGCGTCCATGCTGCTCATGGGCACGGGCTTGGTGGGGCTTGCGGGTTACGTGAGGGCCCGCGGCCGAAACAAACGGAAGGAATCGCCTGACAAGGCGTAATCCTCTCAATGGCCACCTTGAGCCAACCCCGGCCGGCGGGAATCCCCCCGGCCGGGGTTTTGCTTTTCCGGAAAGCATCGATCCCGGCGGCGTGGGCGAACCGAAAGGTCGGCCCCGGAATTGCCGCACTGGGCGGGCGGCGGTCAGGCACCGAGGATGGGCCGGATGGGGACTTTGCCGGCCAGGAAGGCCTTGACGGCGCTGATGGGCACTTCCCTTCGGTGGAAGATGCCTGCGGCCAGGGCCGATTCCGCCCGCGTTCGCGTGAAGACTTCCAGGAAGTGTTCCGCGCAGCCGGCGCCGCTGGAAGCGATCACCGGAATGCTCACGGCGTCTTTGACGGCGTTGATGAGTTCCAGGTCGAATCCGGCGTTGGTGCCGTCCCGGTCGATGCAATTGAGAAGAATTTCCCCCGCGCCCAGCTCCTGGCACACCAGCGCCAGGGTCACGGCGTCCACGGGCCGGCCTTCCCGGCCTCCTTTGACGGTGCACTGGTACCAGCACCAGCGTTCGCCGTTCGGCCCGGGATAGGCGGTTTCCAGGACCCGGTGCGGCACGGCCTGGGGACTCGGCACGTAGACCCTTCGCGGGTCGATGGAAATGACCACGGCCTGGCTGCCGTAAACCCGGGAAATCGTCTCGACGGCGCTGTGCCCGCTCTTCTTTCCCGTGCGGAGCACCTCTTCCACGATGCGCACGGCGTCGCTTCCGATGGAAATCTTGTCAGCCCCGGAACGGAAATATTCTGAAGCCACTTCCAGGGCGGTGTAAGCCGTCCCGTCTTGGTCCACGTAGTCCCGGATGCCGCCGCCGATGGTCAGGGGAACGAAGACGTTTTCCGACGTCCGGCGAAGCACTTCCAGCATGGGCAAGTCTTTCAAGGGAAAATCGCGAAAGCCCGTGATGTTGAGAAAGGTGATTTCATCGGCCCCTTCTTCGTAGTAGCGCCGGGCGAGCTCCACGGGCTTTCCCAGATTGCGCACCGTCCCCCTTTCCCGAACGTCGTAGCGGTCGCCCTTGGTCACCACAAGGTCGCCCTGATCGTTGGTGCGCACATCCAGGCAGGCGATGATGCGCTTGGCCAGTTCCGTCTTGGAAGGCGTTCGAGGCGGCCGAACGGGCGGGGCATCCATGCCTTCGAGAAAATTCTTCAGGATCGCCAGCCCCGTGGGGCCGCTTTTTTCGGGGTGGAACTGGACCGCCGCCACCCGCCCCTTCTGGACGGCGCTCACGAATTCCAGACCGTAGTCCGTGGTCGTGAGCACCACCGACGGATCTTCCGGGACCACGTGGAAGGAATGGACGAAGTAGACCTTTTCGTCGCCTTCCAGGCCTCCAAAGAGCGCCGACGGTTTCTGCGGCTTGATGCCGTTCCAGCCGATGTGCGGCACGGCCAGATCCACCCGAAACCGGCGGACCGTCCCTTCGAGGAACCCGATCCCGTCTTCGCCGGGAGCCTCCTCGCTTCCCTGGAAAAGGGCCTGCAGCCCCAGGCAGATACCCAGGAAAGGCCGGTCCGCCTCCAGATAGCGGCGAAGGGGTTCCACGAAGCCTCGACGGCGAAGGACGCGCATCATTTCTCCGAACGCCCCCACGCCGGGGAAAATGAGCCTTTCCGCCGAAAGGATATCTTCCGGGCGGGTGACGAACCGCACCGTATAGCCGAGGCGCTGCACGGCATTGACGACGCTCCGCACGTTTCCGGCTCCGTAGTCGAGCACAGTCACCATGAAGGGAAAGCCTCCTTTAGGGGTGGATCATCGGCATGAGCGCTTGAGGCCGGTCCGTGATGACGGCCGAAACGCCCCATGCCTTGAGCTGCTTCAGCCTTTCGGGATCATTGACCGTCCAGGCGATCAGGGGAATGCCCGCCGCCTGGCATCGGCGGACGAGGGCTTCGGATATTTTTCCGTCCGCGGGGTGCAGGGTATCGGCGTTCACGGCGCGGATCAAGGCCTCCGGATCGTCGATGGTTTCCTGCGTCAAGACGCCCGTGAGGATCCGCGGGTCCAGGCTCTTGAGTCGGCGAAGGACGTCGTGGTGAAAGGACGAGACGAGAACCCATGCGTGCATCTCGAGATCGGAGATGAGCCTTGCGGTTTCTCGGACGAGGCGGTCGTGGTGGTCGGGGTGCCCCTTGATCTCCACATTGACCGGCCAGTTCAGAGCCCGGGTGAATAATAGGGCCTCGCGCAGGGTGGGGATGCGGGCGGGGGGAGGGGGGGCGTTTTCACCCCTCACCCCGGCCCTCTCCCCTAAAGGGGAGAGGGGGGACGGGACGGATCTCTCCCCTAAAGGGGAGAGGGAGGACCGGATGGATGTCTCCCGGAAAGGGGAGAGGGAGGACGGGGGGCTTGTCTCCCCTGCAAGGGACAGGGAGCATTGGGGAAGTGTCTCCCTTAACAGGGACAAGGGGTAGTGGCACTGTGTCGTCCTTGCATGGGAAAGGGAGCGCCGGGGATGGGCATCCCTCGGAGGGGCGGTAAATGCCAGGGCCTCGCGCAGGGTGGGGATGCGGGCGGGGGAAGGGGGGGCGTTTTCACCCCTCACCCCGGCCCTCTCCCCTGAAGGGGAGAGGGGGTCCTGGATGGATCTCTCCCCGAAAGGGGAGAGGGGGTCCTGGATGGTTCTCTCGCCTAATGGTGAGAGGGGGGACGGGATGGATGTCTCACCTAAAGGGGAGAGGGAGGACGGGGGGCTTGTCTCCCCTAAGGGGGAGAGGAAGAATTGGCGGAGTGTCTCGCCCAAAGGAGAGAGGGAACACTGGGGCAATGTGTCCCCTAAAGGCGAGAGGAAGAATTGGCGGAGTATCTCGCCTAAAAGGGTAAGGGAGAAGTGGGGGAGTGTCTCCCCTAAGGGGGGCAGGGAGCGCTGGGGGAGTTTCTCCCGTAAGGGAAAGAGGGAGGAGTGGCGGAGTGTCTCCCTTAGAGGGGAGGGGGCGCAGTGGGGCTGTGTCGGCCTTGCCTGGGAAAGGGAGCGCCGGGGATGGGCATCCCTCGGGGAGGCGAGGGGGCGGAGCGGCCGGATTTCTTCCCACAGGAAATCCCGAACGCGCCACGGCTTCCGATCCGGATAGAGCTCGGCGGCGTCGGTCGTTCTTTCCAAGGTGTCGTCGTGGATCACCACGGGGATGTCGTCCTTGGAAAGCTGCACGTCCAGTTCCCAGAAATGGGCCCCGGTCAAGTACCCCAGGGCGGCCGTTTCCAGAGTGTTTTCAGGGCCCAGGTCCCGGCCCCCCCTGTGCGCCCCCACCCAGAAAACCCCTCCGGCTCTAAGATCCGCCCATCGCTTCATGGGCCTCCTCTGTCCGGGTGCGGCTCCCGGAGCCGTTCCAGCAGGGCGCACACGCTGCAGCGGGTCCCGTAACAGGGTTCGCCGCACCGGTCGCACGTGCCGAAATCATCCACAACTTTCGGGGCCGACCTCGCATCCAGGTAGGCGAAAAGAAAGTCCCTCTTGGTTCCCGGCATTTTGCCTTCCAGCATGTCCAGGGCTTCTTTGAACATGTGGCTTGTGGCGCCGCGGGACAGAGGGCAGGCTCCTTCCACGTAAGCAATCCCTTCCACCCGGCAGTAGGTGCGGATTTCGTCGGCCGAAACGCGATAGAGCGGCTTGATTTTTTCCGGGAGCTTCGGATGGACGGACGGCAGATAGGGAGATTGCTTTTCGATGTATTCCCGTCGGTTTCGCACGAGGTTTCCCAGAAGCCTTCCGGCTTCGTCGTCCAGGTTGTGGCCCGTGGCGATCACGCGCAGCCCCTCGCGGATGGTGAGGCGGTTCAGGAGGCGGCGCTTGATCATGCCGCACACGGAACAGATGGGACGCCGGATGCGCCGCCGAATCTCGGGGATGGAGAAGCCCAGCAGGTCCCGGAGGGAATAGCTCACCCACGGGAGGTTCCGTGCCTCGGCAAAGGCGGCGATGGCGTCCTGCGACGCATCGGAAAAGGCCGGGATGCCGAGATTCAGGTGGACACCCCGGGTGCGGTAGCCCAAATCCTGCAAAACGGCCCAGGCGGCCAGGGAATCCTTGCCGCCCGAGACGGCCACGAGGATGGGCTCATCGGCCCTGATGGGAAAATGTTTCATGGCCCGAAGAACCGCCCGGCGAAAGAAAAGAACAAAGCATTCTTCACAGAAATTGGCATGATGGCTGGGCAGGGCGATGACGGCCCGCTTTCGGCATCGCGTGCACTTGGCCGTTTCGGGAAGAAGCCTATGTTCGTGGGGCAGCGTCCTGGGTCCTCGAAAAACGTTCCCCGGAGCCGTCCCTTCGGGTCGGTTGGCGTCCATGGGCGGTTCTCTATTCAAAGGGTTCCGTTTCGATGACAAACGGTGCGGCATCGGTGGAAATATCGCAGGGTTCTTCCAGGACGCGGCGCATGTACCCCGGCAGGGTGCGGAACCGTTCCAGGAGCTGCGGCGTGTAGGCAAGGAGCCCCTCGATGCCGCGCTCGGCCCCCCGTCGGGCCAATTCCTTTTCGTCCACTTCCAGGACGTCGTCCATGGAACAAACGGAGAAGGCGAAATCCAGCATGTAGCCCACGATGTAAGCCGCATATTGGCGCCGATGGGGGAAAACGGCGTCCAGGGTCTTGGTGATGACGTTGTAGGCTTGGGGGAAAAAAAACGGCGAGTCGTTGTGCAGCCCAAGGATCCCTCCGCGGCGCAACCGGCGGGCGCACAGGGCGTAAAATTCCTTGGTGTAGACGTACTTGGACGGTTCCATGGGGTCGGTGAGGTCCAAGAGAATCACGTCGAAGGATTCGTCGGTTTCTTCCACGAATCGGCGGCCGTCGCCGATGACGAGCCGGACCCGGGGATCTTCGAACGCCGCCCCGCAGATGCTCCGAAGATGCGCCTTGGCGATGTCCACCACTTCCGCGTCCAGTTCCACCATGGTGACGGCGCAAACGGACGGATGTTTCAGAACCTCTTCCAACGTGCCGCCGTCGCCGCCGCCGATGATGAGAACGTTCTGCGGTTCGGGGTGCAGCATCATGGCCGGATGCACCAGGGATTCGTGGTAGAAGAATTCATCCTTTTCGGACGTCTGGAACCGGCGGTCCAGAAACAAGGTCACGCCGAAGTCGGCAATGTCCACGACTTCCACGAGCTGGTAGGGCGTCTTGCGGGTGTGGATCACGCGTTGGACGCGAAACCGGCGGCCCATGGTGGCGCTGAAGGGTTCGTAGAGCATGGCATCACGTTCGGTCATCGAAGGGGCCTCCTCGGTTGAAATTTTTCGAGCGGTTCACTATAGAGGAATCGCTTGGAAATCTCAAACCGGATCGCGGGCACGCCCTTTTTGGCGCAAAGATCCTACGGAGTGGTTCCCATGGATGGGATGCATTACGAAGGGATCATCATCCGCCCGCCCAGTGAGGCGGACAGCATCCTTTTGCAGGTCACGGTGGGCTGTTCCCACAACAAGTGCACCTTTTGCGGCACCTACAAAGGGGTGCGGTTTCGGATCAAGGACCAGGACGTTATCGACCGAGACATCGCCTACGCCGCCCGGAACTTCCCGTTTTTTAGGCGGGTGTTCCTCACGGACGGCGACGCCTTGATCCTCCCCCAGGCCCGTCTTGTGGAAATCCTGGATAAGATCCGCCGATCCATGCCGTGGATTCAGCGCGTGGGGCTGTACGGCAACGCCAAGAGCATCCTCCGGAAAACGCCCGAGGACCTGGAAGCGCTCAAGGACCTGGGCCTGGGCATTGTCTATCTCGGCGTGGAAAGCGGCGATCCCGAAACATTGAAAGCCATCCGGAAAGGGGTTTCGAGAGAAAGACTGTTGGAAGCGGGCCGAAGGGTTCGAGACGCGGGGTTGAAGCTTTCCGTGACCGTCCTTCTGGGGATCGCCGGGCGAGACCGGTCCCTGGACCATGCGCACGCCACGGGATCGCTCCTCACGGCCATGGATCCCCATTACGTCGGCACCCTCACCCTCATGGTCCTTCCCAACACCGAACTGGGAGAAAAGGTCCGCCGAGGCCAATTCCCCATCCTCACCCCCAGGGAGCTCCTTCGGGAACTGCGCCACATGCTCGCCCACACGCACATGACCCGCGGGCTTTTTCTGTCCAACCACGCCTCCAACTATTTGCCCCTCAAGGTGAAGATGCCCGCGGACAAGGAAAAGGCCCTGGCCGTGATCGATGCGGCCCTGAACGACCAGGTGCCGCTCAAGCCCGAGTGGATGCGGGCGCTTTAGGACCGGGCCCGAGAATGCTTTATGCCGCTCTTCCCACGGGCTCCCGTCATCCCAGGGAAAGCGGGAGTCTCTAACGGGCTGTCAATCTGATATTCCCGCTCCCCTTTCAGGCCGGGGACGAGTTTCGCGGGGATGCCCCATGGCCATGGAGCACTTTTTGTTGGGGTTCGCTGCGCTCACCCCAACCTACATCCGGACCCGGCGAGACAATGAGCCATGAAAGTCCGGACTTTTCACACTTTGAGCGCACCTTTGATCCAAACGTGGAAAATGACCTGTTCTCGGACACACGCCCGGTCCCGCGCCTCCCACAGGCGGAGGGCGCTCCGGCGGGGGTCAGGTCTGGCCCCACTTGAGCTTGGTGCGAAGGATTTCGAAATAGTCGGTGCTCGTGGGCTTGATGAGCTTGAGGGTGTGGGGGGACATGGCGATGGAAATCCTGTCGTTGGGAGCCAGCCGATGGCCGACCTGGCCGTCGCAGGTCAGGGTGACGTCCTGAGCCTTGTCGTCCAGGTCGACGCGAATCACGGCGGTGGCCGGAAGGATGATGGGCCGGTTGGTCAGGGTGAAGGGGCAGATGGGGGTGAGGATCACGGCCAAGGCCGTGGGATAGACGATGGGCCCGCCGGCCGAGAGGTTGTAGGCCGTGGATCCCGTAGGGGTGGCCACAATGAGGCCGTCGGCACGGTAGTGGGTGAGGTAACACCCGTCGATGTGGGTGTAGAGGTCCACGATGCGGGCGAGGGCCCCCTTGTTGATGACCACGTCGTTTAAGACCGTCTGGGAAAAGACCTCGCGACCCGCCCTTTCGATGACCACGCGAAGCCGCATGCGCTCTTCGATTTCGTAGGCACCGGCCAGCACCTCTTCCAGGTCTTCGAAGCAGCGCTCCCGGCTGATTTCCGTAAGAAACCCCAAGCCCCCAAGGTTCACGCCCACGATGGGGATCTGGCGGTCTTCCAGCTGGCGGGCCACGCTGAGCAAGGTGCCGTCCCCGCCGAGAACGACGACCGCATCGGCATTCATGGCTGGAGGCGGCGGGGGACAGAAGGTGCCCGTGTCGTCCATGTTTTCGCGGGCCGAGGCGTCAAAGCCCTTGGATGTGAGCCAGCTCGTGAGCCTTTCGGCCAGCTGCGCCGCTTCGCTTCGCCCTCTTTTGTAAATGATGAGAATC
This sequence comes from Desulfosoma sp., assembly GCA_037481835.1. GTDB lineage: Bacteria > Desulfobacterota > Syntrophobacteria > Syntrophobacterales > DSM-9756 > Desulfosoma. Next base: position 127,091 of record JBBFKW010000004.1, read on the forward strand.
CGCTGCATGAAATTCGAGCCTCGCTCCGTCCCCTACCAGGAGTCTTTTCCAATGAATAATGCGGAAAATCCATTGCCAAAGGCCTCGAGACAACGTATTGTAAATTTCCCGTCGGTGCAAATGCTTCTTGGGATAAACAACGCATGAAAGCCTCTCTACGCGATCAAAGCTTCGGCCCGCAGCGCATCCTCGTGGTGGATGACGAGCGCAGTGTGCGGGAACTGGTGGCGGAAAGTTTGAGCTACATCGGCCACCAGGTCACCACTGCCGCCGACGGAAAGGACGCCGCGGAGAAGCTCAAAAACGGCGACTTCGACATCGTCGTCACCGACATGGACATGCCCCGCATGGACGGCATGGAACTCATCCAGCACATCCGGCAGCACCACCCCGACACGGACACCATCGCCATCACGGGCCACGCCACCAAGTACAAATACGTGGACGTCATCAACGCCGGTGCGGCGGATTTCATCACCAAGCCGTTCGGACTGGACAAGCTTGAGGCCAAGATCCGCCGCCTGCTCCGGGAGCGGTATCTTCGCCGGGAGCTGGAGCAATTGGCCATTCGGGACCCCTTGACCGGCCTTTACAACCGGCGCCATTTCCGGAGCGTCCTCACTCAGGAAGCCGTCCGGTCCGTGCGTTACGGGCACCCGCTGTTTCTCCTGTTCATCGACATCGACCAGTTCAAACAGTACAACGACCAGGAAGGACACCAGGCGGGCGACTCCTTGCTGATCGAATTGGGATCCATCCTGCAACAGTCCATCCGGGAACATGTGGACACGGCCTTTCGCTACGGCGGCGACGAGTTTACCATCGTCTTGCCCCATCTCAACGCCGATCAGGTCCGCATGGTCGTCGAGCGCATCCAGAGGCGCTACGCCACCCTGGACGCGGCCCCCACAAGCCTGTCCATCGGCGCCGCTCAATTTCAGTATCGGGACGGCGATATGGAAAAAAGCATCGACGACCTCATCCAAAGGGCCGACAAGGCCCAGTACCGCGCCAAGAAAGAGCTGGGAGGAAACCGGCTCTGCCTGGACGGGGATTCCCAAAGCCCCGAGCCCGTGGTTGCCATGAAAGAGCCCTCTCAATCCGTGGGTTAAGCGATTTCCTTCGAAACCCGCCCCTTCCCGGCTCCACCCGGTCACGCGGCGTCGTTTGCATAAGCCGCACAATTTTTTCTTGACATCGGGGATCCCGACCCTTATACAAAGCGCGCTTTTTTAAACTTTTCGTTTAATATAGGTAAACCATGGAGGACGGGCTCAAGATCGGGGGTAAGCTTCGGCGGCTCCGCATGGAAAACGGCCTGACCCAGGAAGAGCTGGCCAATCGGGCCTATTTGACCAAGGGATTCATCTCCCAGCTGGAACGGGACCTCACATCCCCGTCCATTGCGACGCTCAAGAGCATCCTGGACGTGCTGGGGGTGGATCTGGCCGAGTTTTTCCAGGACATGCCGCGCCCCACGGTGGTGGGCCGCAAGAAATCGCGCGTGCTCAGTTCCGAGTCCTCGGAGCGGTGCGCCATTTACTTTCTGCTGCCCCGGGCCATGGGCCGGGTCATGGATCCCGTGATCGTGAGGATGCAGAAAGGGGGGCGAACCGTGGAGCACACGCCTCATGAAGGCGAGGAGTTCGGCTTCGTCATCAAGGGGTCGGTCACTTTGTGGTTCGACAACAAACCCCATCGGCTGAGCGTGGGGGATTGTTTCTATTTCAAGAGCTCCACCCGGCACTGGGTGGAAAATTCCGGCCGGGGCGAGGCGCACATCCTTTGGGTGGTGAGCCAATCCCGGTTTTGAGGCTCTGGAGCGCGGAGAAATGAAGGCCATGACCGGGGCTTCGGGCTTCCGGTTCGATCCATCGCGAGGGCGGGGAGGTGCACGACATGAACACGAAAAAACCGGAATTTGGCTTCGGGGTCCATCTCATGCTGGACGGGTACGGATGCGATCCCGAGCTTTTGCAGGACATCAACGGAATTTACAATTTCTTGGACGAGTATCCCCAAGAAATGGACATGACCAAGATCATGCCGCCCTATGTGTTTCGCTACAGCGGGGCCGTTCCTGAGGATTGGGGCATTTCCGGTTTCGTGCTCATTGCTGAAAGTCATATCAGCATCCACACCTTCCCCGAGAAGAGGTATCTCAGCTTGGACATGTTTTCGTGCAAGCCTTTTGATACCGACAAAGCGGTGGCCGCCGTCAAGGAACGTTTCCGCATCCAAAAATGCGAAATCAACGTCCTGGACCGAGGACAGGAATTTCCCAATACCATTGAGGATTCCACGCACGTGGTGCGCATGGACCGGATGCTTCGCCAGCGAAGCCGCTGATCTTTATCTATGAGCACGGAAAAACATGCTTTGGGGATCGAGGTGCTCCGTTACCTCGGTCCCTGTTCGTCTTTTTTGGGCCTGAGCGAATACGCCCGCCCTGTGGAAGAGGCGCGGGCCGTCCTCGTGGCGGCCCCCTACGACGGCACCACCACGTTCAAGGCCGGCACCCGCGAAGGCCCCCGGGCGATCCTGTGGGCCTCGCGCGAATTGGAATGCTACGAAGAAGACACCGAAACGGAACCCTACCGACACGGCATCGCCACCTTGGGGGAGCTCAATGTCACGGCCGCCTCCCCTCAGGAGATGGTGGAAAGAGTCCGCCGGGTCGGGGAGGCTCTTTTCAAGGCCGGCAAAATCCCGGTGTTGCTCGGCGGCGAACACCTCTTGTCTTTGGGCATGATTCAAGCCGCGGCGGCGGCTTTTAACCCCTTGACGGTCCTCCACCTGGATGCACACCCCGATCTTCGGGATTCCTACCAGGACACGGCCTACAGCAACGCCTGCGTCATGCACCATGTGCTGGACCTGGCGGATCTCGTGCAGGTGGGGCTTCGGTCCATGACCCGGCAAGAGCACCGGCTCATTCGAGAGCGAGGCATCCCGGCCTTTTTCGCCGAAGAGGTCGTGCGGGGCGGCGATGCGGTAGTCACTCGGATCGTGGAGGGCTTAGGGCCCAACGTGTACGTGAGCATCGACTTGGATGTTTTGGACCCTTCGGTCATGCCCGCCGTGGGGACGCCTGAGCCCGGAGGGTTGGGCTGGTACGACCTCTTGGCCCTCCTTCGCGCCGTCACGGTCCGATGCCGCGTGGTGGGCTTCGACGTCATGGAATTGTGCCCCATCCCCGGCATGGTCGCCCCGGACTTCCTTGCGGCCCGATTGGTTCATAAGATTCTCGCCTATATTTTTCTAGACAAGAAATGAAGGCGCTTGTTAGATTTTTGCAACTCCATGCCACATGCCGGTCGGGGCTCATCCGTGGCCACAGTCCGATGTTTTGAGGTTGAGGGAACGATTTGGAAGAGGAATCTGCCAAAGGCTTGTCGCGCTGGCTGAAAAAGGCTCTGCGTCGCCTCTCGCGGATCGACAAACCCAAGGATCTTGAAAAAGAGATCCAGCAGCTCATCGATGAGGGGGAAGAACGCGGGCTGATTTCCGAAGACGAAGGGGAAATGATCCAGGGGATCTTTTCCTTTCGGGACACGGTGGCCCGCGAGGTCATGGTGCCGAGAACCGACACGGTGGCCGCGCCGGACGAATCCTCCGTGGAATCCCTCATCGCCCTTATCGTGGAATCGGGCCATTCCCGAATCCCCATCTATCAGGATTCCATCGACAACATCATCGGCATCTTGCACGCCAAGGACCTCTTGCAGCACTGGGGCAAGACCGACCTGGACCTGCGCACCATCCTCAGGCCTCCGTATTTCATCCCCGAAAGCAAGAAAATCAGCGAAGTGCTCCGGGATCTTCGGCACCGCAAGTCCCACATGGCCATCGTCATCGACGAATACGGCGGCACGGCCGGTGTGCTCACCATGGAAGACATCATCGAAGAGATCATCGGCGACATCATGGATGAGTACGACGCCGAAGAAAACTGGCTGGTGGAACAGGAAGACGGTTCCATCCTCGTGGACGCCCGGCTGGATGTGGAGGAATTGGAGGATTACCTGGATATGGAATTTCCCGAGGGGAAGTTCGAATCCGTCGGCGGCTTCATCATCAGCCGACTGGGCCGGGTGCCGGCCGTCCATGAAAAGGTTCTGTTCAAGAACCTGGAAATGATCGTGGAGGCCGCCGACAGCCGAAAGGTGGAAAAAGTCCGCATCCGCCGCCGCGAAGGTGCTCTCGACAACTCCGAAGCGTCGGAATCGTCCCACTGAGGGGGAGTCCGTCCTTTGATCGCCGTGCTCACTTCCCCCTGGACGGCCGCCGTGACAACGGGGCTGTTGCTCACCGCCGGCTTTCCTTTTTTCAACGTGTCGGGAGCAAGCTGGATCGCTCTCATCCCCCTTCTGGCCCGCATCGGGCACATGCCTCTGCGAACCGCTTTTCGTGCGGGTTTTGCCGCCGGGTTTGTCCACAACCTGACAGCCCTTTACTGGATCACCTACGTGGTCACCCATTACGGAGACCTGCCGTTGCCGGTCTCCGCCGCGGTGCTGTGCCTCTTGTGCGCCTACCTGGCCCTTTACCCGGCCGTCTTTTTCGCCGCGGCACGGCGCTGGAGGGCCTCGTCCGGACTTTGGCTCTGGGGACTTCCGTGCCTTTGGATCGCCTTGGAATGGGTCCGCGCCCACGCTCTCACGGGCTTTCCCTGGACCAACGTGGGCTACACGCAGACCGCCGTGGAACCGCTGCTGCAGACGGCGGACATCGCCGGGGTCTACGGCGCCGGATGGCTCGTCATCCTCGGAAACACCCTCCTGGCGGGGCTCCTCATGCGGAAGGTCGGCTGGCGTTCGTGTGCGGCCGTCGCCCTGTGTTTTGCCCTCTTTTTCGGATACGGGGCATGGAGAGGCCAAAACCTCAGAAAAAGCGCCCCCCATGCGGCCCCCTCCCTGCGGGTCGCCCTCATCCAGGGCAATATCGATCAATCCGTCAAATGGGATCCCGCCTTTCAACAAAGAACCCTGGAAATTTATCGGGACCTTTCGCAAGCGGCGATCCAGGACAATCCTCCGGATCTTCTCATCTGGCCTGAAACGGCGGCCCCTTTCTTCTACGGCTTGGAAGAGACCCCCACCCGAATGCTCCACGATATCGCCGCCTCCCTGAACGTGCCGACGGTTTTGGGCATCCCGTGGGTCGTTTCCGACGGCTCCGCGGTGCGTTTGCAAAACCGCGCCGTGCTTTTTCATCCCACGGAAGGGATCGTCGCCGCTTATGCCAAGCGCCACCTCGTTCCCTTCGGGGAATACGTGCCGCTGAAACGCCTGCTTTTTTTCGTGGAAAAGCTCGTCGCCGCCGCGGGGGATTTCGTCCCGGGGACAAGTCCGGCGGTTTTTGCTTTCAAGGACGCCCCCTTCGGGGTGCTCATCTGCTATGAGGCCATCTTCCCGGAACTGGCTCGAGACGCGGTGCGCCACGGAGCCCGTTTTCTCGTGAACCTCACCAACGACAGCTGGTTCGGGAGGACGGCCGCCCCCTTCCAGCACCTGGAAATCGCCCGCTGGCGTTCTGTGGAATGCCGCGTTCCGCTGGTGCGCTGCGCCAACACGGGGATCAGCGCCGCCTTCGACGCGGAAGGGAAAACTTTGGCGTCCCTTCCCCTCAATGTGGCCGGAACCGCTGCCGCCGACATCGTCCCCGGAAAAGACGCCCCCACCTTTTACGTGCGCTACGGGGATCTCTTCGCATGGATCTGCACCTTGACGGCGCTCCTCTGTGTCGTGTATGGGGAGCGGGCCCGAAGGGCACGGCGGTCCGTCCCGCGAAAAGGGAATCGCATCTCTCTGTGAGACGCCGCCGAAATCTGATATGAAAAAAGAAAATAACGCGCCCTCACCGGGCCGCAAGGAGGGACCCATGATCATCGACACCACGGAAATCCGAAGCTCCATGAAGGAATTGCTGCAGAGGGTAGACACCTTGGGAGGCTATCTTTGACATCCCGGGCAAACGCACCCGCCTTCAAGAATTGGATCGGCTCATGGCCCGGCAGGACTTCTGGGACGATCCGGAAAAATCCAAGGAGGTCCTCAAAGAACGGGCCCAGCTGTCGGAAATCGTCTCGGAATTCGACGCCCTGAAAACGGAACTGGAAGACAACGAGCTCCTTCTGGACCTGGCCGTTGAAGAAAACGACGGGGACGCCCTCCAGGAGGTTGCCCGCAAGGCCAAAGAGCTCCACAAGAAGATCAAAGCGCTGGAAGTGCGCCAGATGCTCGGCGGAGAAAACGACCGGCGCAACGCCATCGTGAGCATCAACGCGGGCGCCGGCGGCACGGAAGCTCAGGACTGGGCGGAGATGCTCCTGCGCATGTACCTGAGATGGTGCGAGCGGCGCGGTTTCCAGACCGACGTGGTGGATCTCCTCGAGGGCGAAGAGGCGGGGATCAAGAGCGCCACCTTCACCGTTTCCGGCCCCTACGCCTACGGGCTGCTCAAGGGGGAATCCGGCGTCCATCGGCTGGTGCGCATTTCGCCTTTCGACGCCAGCGGGCGCCGCCACACCTCCTTCGCCGCCGTGTTCGTCTACCCCGAAGTGGACGATTCCATCGTCATCGACATCAAGCCCTCGGACCTCCACGTGGAAACCTATCGGTCCAGCGGCGCCGGCGGCCAGCACGTGAACAAGACGAGTTCGGCCGTGCGCATCACCCACATCCCTACGGGGATCGTCGTCCAGTGCCAAAACGAAAGGTCCCAGCACCGCAATCGGGACATCGCCATGAAGGTCCTCAGGGCACGGCTCTACGAAAGGGAACTCCAGAAAAAGCAGGCGGAAATGCAGGAACTGCACGATAACCTGGACGACATCGCCTGGGGCAATCAGATCCGTTCCTACGTCCTTCAGCCCTACCGCTTGGTCAAGGACCACAGGACCCAGGTGGAAAAAGGCAACGTGGACAGCGTCCTGGACGGCGAACTGGACGAGTTCATGGAAGCGTTCCTCTTCCAGCAGCTTCACGCCAAGTCCGGAACCTCCACCAGCGCCGCCGCCGGAGCCGCCCCCGCCAACTGAAAACTCCCATCCCCCGACGTGCCCTCACCGGCACGTCATACGATCTGCACGCGCAGCACGTCGTCCCGCGGGTTCAGGCGCTCGATTTTGAGGCGCACCATTTCCCCGGCTGTCACGGCCTGTTCCTGCGGCAGCGGCGCGTGGACTTCCATGAGGAAATCGGGCAGCAGCAGATAGGCGAATCTGGCATTCTTGTCCAGGACGATGGCATTGAGGCTTTGGATATCTTCCTGTTCCAGGTATCGGAGGATCCAGTAGCGGGTCCATTTGCGATGGACGAAGGCCACTTTGCCGAGCTGCACGCGGATGTGGGTGAGGATTTTTTCCAGCACGTCTTCCGCATAAGCGGGGCGGCCTTCGCTGAGGGCCGTCTTGATCTGGCGCTGGACCACCAAATCGGTGTAGCGGCGAATGGGGGAGGTCACCGTGGTGTAGGGGTTCATGCCCAGGCTGCAATGCGGTCCCGGCCGCGTCTCCAGTTCGGCCCGTGCGAATAGGCGTCGCTGCCGATAAATGTGGAAGATGGGATAGTCGCTTTGCACCTGATCCGTTTCCGGCCGGCATTCCGCCTGGCAGCGGTAGATGGCCGGCAGGTCCTTTTCCGCCAGGTAGGCGGCGGCGAGGCCGTTGGCGGCGATCATCCATTCGGAGACGATGATCTGGCTGGGATTTTCCTTTTCGTAGCGCACGAGCTGGATCATGCCGTGGTCGTTGACGCTGATGTGGATTTCCGGAAGGGGCAGGAGCACCGCGCCCCGCTCCCGGCGCTGTTCCCTCAGGCGTTCGCTGAGGTGGAACAGGGCCTTGAACGTGGGGTCGGTTTCCACCAATCGGTCCACCTGCTCATAGGTCAGCCGTCTCGAGACGCGCACGACCCCCGGAAGGATTTTCCAGGCGTGGATCCACCCCGAAGCGTCCACTTCCATGACAAAGCTCAGGGTCGCCCTGTCTTTTTCCGGGCACAGACTGCAGGCTTCTTCCGAAAGAGACGGCGGGAGCATGGGGATGCGCCGATCCGGCAAGTAGATGGAGGTCACCCGGGAGGCCGCCTCCCGATCAACGGGATCATCCATATCCACAAAGTGGGCGGCATCGGCGATGTGGACCCCCACCTCCCAACGATCCTCCCCCAAAGGCCGAAAGCTCAAGGCGTCGTCCAGGTCCCGGGTCGAGGCGCTGTCGATGGTGAAGGCTTCGTAGGAGCGGAAATCGGCGCGTTCTTCTCCGACCGTGATGCGCTGCAGCCGATCTTTCCCGGCCTCGGCCGCATGGAGGATCTCCGGGGCAAAATCCGTGGCCAGGCCCTGCTGGTGCAAATAAAGATTTTCGTTTTCCGACCAGACCCCCAAGCGCACGAGAAACCGAAAGGCCGCGCCCTGTTGAGCGGGTATTCCGGAGCGGCCGAAGAGCTCTTTGACGAATGATGCACTTTCCGCATCCTGGCCGAAGAGGCAGAATTCCTTGATTTTTTCGACAATGTCCTCATTGAAGATGTCGTAGCGGGCGCCGGGTTTCGCCTGCATGACACGACGCACCCACTGGGCACCTTCTTCCAGCAGGCGCTCCTTTCTGGCCTCCCGCTCCATGTCCTCACGGCGGCGTTCCACCTGCTCGGCCGTCCGAGCGGCGAACAATCCATCCTTGAATTGAAAGTACAAGCGGTCGGCGAGAAGGACGCGCTGCACGGCCGCCACGTGATCGTCGGTCACTACTGCGCCGGCGAAGACCAATTCGGCCAGATCCTGAGGGCTGTAGCCTTCGGGTTCGCCTTCCAGAACGGACCACAGTTCCGCCACGTCCACTTGAGCGGCCAGGGATTCGCGCTCGCCTCGGATTTTTTTGAGGGCCCGCACCAGGTCATCGCGGTTCTGCGCCGGGTTCAGCTTGGCTGGCGAGGCCGATACCACGCGGCGCATCACCAGGCTCATTTCCCGGTTGTTTTCCGTCAGCACGCTGAGTTTCTGGTCTTTGACGGCGAGACAGACGCCGAGGAGCAGTTCTTTGGCTTCGAAAAATTCCACCACCGTGCCGGGTGCCACCCCCGGCCATTCGGACTGGCTCATGCCCCTTCCCCCAAACGACCGACCTGAGCCAGCCGATCCGTATACGAGCGAATACCCTGAGAAATGGCCCGCACCAGTTCTTTCTGAAAAGCCGCGTCTCTCAGGAGCCGCTCTTCCTCTTCGTTGGAAATGAAACACGTCTCGATGAGGATGCTCGGCATCTGGGCGCCGAGCAGAACGTAAAAGGGCGCTTGCTTCACGCCCAGATCGCGCAGTTTGTGGCTGGATTCCAGGCGGCTCATGAGCCGTTGGTGCACCTCCCGGGCCAGGCGCGAGGATTCGTTGATCTTGGTGTTGCGCAACAACTCGTTCAAAATGGCCTCCAAGTCACTGATCTGCTTGGCAGAGGCGGCATTTTCCAAAGCGGCCACCCGCGCCGACTCTTTGTCCGTGGAAAAATTCAGAAAGTACGTTTCAACGCCGCCGAGACTCCGGTCCGTGTGGGCATTGGTGTGGATGGACAGGAAAAGGTCCGCCTTCTTGGTGTTGGCGATGGCCGTGCGTTCTTCCAGACTCACGGTCCGGTCCGAGTCTCGGGTGAGGATGACTTCGTAGCCGCCTTCCTTTTCCAAGACTCTTTTCAACTGCTTGGCCAAGGCCAGGGTGACGTCCTTTTCGTAGAGCCCCCCGGGGCCGATGGCGCCTTTGTCCTTGCCGCCGTGACCGGGGTCGATGACGATGCGCCGCACTGTAAGACCCAGCTGCTCCACCATGCTGGGCATGTCCTTCTTGATGACGGGCCGGGCCTGGGCCGGGGATGCAGGGGGCTGAGCCGGGGCCGCAGGGGCCGGCGGGGATTGAGAAACCGGAGGCGAGGCCGCCGATGCGGTGGCAGGCCGCCCCGCGCCAGGGGGCGCCTCCGTTTTCCTCTTGCCCTGCACATCAATCACAACGCGAAAAGGATCGGCCAGGGAAAAGACCCGAAAAGAATCCATGGACTGGAGATCCAGCACCACCCGGGTCTTGTCGTCGGCGGACGATTCCACGCGCACGTCTTGCAGCAATCCGTCCATGATGGAAATCATGGGCTTCAGTTTGGGCCGGACAGCGCAGCGCTCCAGATCCAGAGCGATTCGTGTCGGTTTTTTTTCCTTCGGTTCCGCGGGCAACACGGAGCGGCTGTAGCGCACGGGGCCGTTTAAGTAGACGACCACGCGGGAGTATTCGTCGGCGGACCAGTGCTGGATCTTTTCCAAAACGGCTTGAGGCGTTTCCCGGGACGGCGCCCCAGCAGGCTCCCGGGTGTCCTTGGGTTTCTTGTCCCCGGCGGAGCGTTCTGGGGGAGGGGCGGCCTTTTCGTCTCCAGCCGTTGGCCTCTGCGCTCCCGAGGGGGCGGCGGACCGGGCGGCCAAAGCCTCGGCTTTTTGGCGAGCCCGCGCCGTGAGATCACCCTGGGGAAACAAGACGACGACTCGCGAAAATTCCAGGTACGCCTCGGCCGGGTCTTGAGCTTCCAGGAGGATTCCGGAAAGAAAGAGAGCATCATCGGCCAAGGGGCTCTGGGGGAAACGAACGGCCACCTGCTTGTAATAGCTCAAAGCCTTCTTGGCATCGTCCTCCGAATGGCGGGCATCGTAGAGGTGATGATAGGATTGGGCGATCATGAAAAGGCACCGGTCCGCCAGCCGCTGTTGAGCGTCGTCCCGGAGAATCCCTTCGAATTTTTTGATGTTCTTTTGGAACAGCACCTGGTTTTCCGGAACATCCAGCCGCCCCAAGAGTCTTTGGTATTCGCGGCGCGCTTCGGCATAGCGGCCGTCCATGTCGCCCTGGGCGCCCATGACCGCCAAAGGGCACAGCACCCCCAACGCCACGGCCAAAGCCGGGACCCATCGCAGGAGTTGCGGCTTCCTCGGCGCTCCCTTCATGGCACTCCTCCCCCATCGACTCCCTCACAATGACACGAACCGCTGCGGCCGTGCAAGATGATCCGCCCTGTGACGCAGCCTCACGCTTCGGGGATCGGAACGGAAAGGCGCCCCGGCATGTCTTCGGTACCGGGGGTCTCTCCATGCTTGGGCGATCCCCCGGCAGGTCGCCTTTTAATCTGTTCCTGGAGGCCATAGAGGGTTTTCAAGGCCGCCAGGGGCGTCATGCGATCCAGGTCCAGAGCCATGATGGCGTCCCGCAGCCACTCCATGCTCGGCTGGAACAGACTCATCTGAAAACCCGCCTTGGATCGGCGCCGTGGGGCCGTGCGGACGGAATCCTTGGGCCTCTCAGGAGGCCTGTGGCTTCCCGCTTCCAGTTGGCTCAGGATGTCCTGCGCCCGAAGGATGACCTCTTGGGGAAGCCCGGCGAGCCGTGCCACGTGAATGCCGTAGCTCTTGTTCGTCCCGCCGGGAAGGAGCCGATGGAAAAAAACGATGTCCGTCTCGAATTCCTTGACGGCCACGTTGTAGTTCTTGACTCGAGGCAGCCTTTCCGCCAGCTCGGTGAGTTCATGGTAGTGGGTCGCAAACAGGGTTTTCACGCCCACGCCGTCCAGGTCGTGGAGGTATTCCGCCACGGCCCAAGCCAGGCTCATGCCGTCAAAGGTGGAGGTCCCCCGGCCGATTTCATCCAGAATGATCAAGCTCTTGGGTGTGGCTTGATGGAGGATATTGGCCGTCTCCTGCATTTCCACCATGAACGTGGAACGGCCGCGGGCCAGGTCGTCGGACGCGCCCACTCGGGTGAAAATGCGGTCCACGATGCCGATTCGAGCTTCGGACGCGGGGATGTAGGCTCCCATCTGGGCCATGAGCACCAGGAGAGCCGTCTGGCGCAGGATGGTGGACTTGCCCGCCATGTTGGGTCCCGTAATGATGAGAACCTGCTGGGACTCGCCGTCCAAGTGGACATCGTTGGGCACGAAGGCGCCGTCGGGCAAGAACCTTTCCACCACAGGGTGGCGGCCGTCCCGAATGTGGATGACCTCACCGTCGTCCACCACCGGCCGGCAATAGCCGTACCGGGTGGCGGTTTCCGCCAGGGCGGCGAAGACATCCAGGAGGGCGATCCTTCGCGCGGCCTCCAAAATCCTTTCGGACCGTTCCGCCACCCAGGCCCGAAGAGCCTCATAGAGCCGTTCTTCCAACTCCCGGCGCTTTTCATCCGCCTGGAGAACCTGTTCCTCGAAGGTCTTGAGTTCTTCGGTGATGAACCGTTCGGCGTTGACCAGGGTCTGTTTGCGCACGTAGTCGTCCGGAACCAAGGCCAAGTTGGCCTTGGACACTTCAATGAAGTACCCGAAGACTTTGTTGTAGCGCACCTTGAGGGATCCGATGCCCGTCCGTGCCCGTTCCCTCAGCTCATAGTCGGCCATCCAGCCCTTGGCGTCCAGAGCGAGACGCGTGTAGTGGTCCAGTTCGGCATCCACGCCGCGACGGATCACCCCGCCTGCGCCCAGGGAGTGGGGCGGCTCGTCCACGAGCGTTTCGGCGATGCGCTGCGCCACATCTTCCAGGGAATCCCAACGGGCCGCCACTTCCGCAAGAAGATCACAGGCCGCCGCCTCGAGCAGGGCCCGCATTTCCGGCAAGATTTCCAAGGAGCGTCGAAGCGCCGCAAGATCCCGCGGGCCCGCCGTGCCCACACTCACCCGACCCACGATCCGCTCCACGTCGGCCATGTGTTTCAGCATGTCCCTCAGCTGAGAGCGCACCCCCCCCTGACGGATCATTTCGGCGACGGCGTCCTGCCTTCTTATGATGGACGGAACATCCACCAAGGGATATCGGACCCATTTCTGGAGGAGCCGCGCTCCCATGGGGGTCACCGTCTCATCGAGGACGTGCAGCAGGGAACCTTTTCGGCTCGAGGTCGCTGCGGCCGTGAGCACTTCCAGGTTTTTCACCGTCGCCTCGTCCAGCGCCATGAAATCCCGGGAACTGTAAGGGGTGATCTTGCGCAGGTGGGCGCAGGCGTCCATGTGGTTGGCCCGCAGATATTCCAGGATGGCCCCGGCGGCGCGAATGAGCAGAGGGTTTTCGCCGATCCCGAAACTTTCCAGGGAATAGACCCGGAAATGCTCCAGCAGCCTTTCGCGGCACCGTGCCGCATCGAACGCGGCCTCATCCAGAACCGTGACCGCCACGGGATTGGCCGAGGAAAACTCCGAAAGCCACGAGACGTGTTCGTCGTCCGAAACCAGGATTTCCTTGGGGCTTACCCGGGCCAGCTCGCGCAGCACCCCATCCCGCGAGTCCACGTCAACGACCTGAAAATCCCCCGTGGACACATCCACGTAGGCCAGACCGTACCGGTCCCCTTTATGGGCGACGGCGGCGAGATAATTGGGATCCTTGGCCGACAGGTTTTGGCTTTCCACAACCAGACCCGGCGTGATGACCCGGGTCACTTGCCGTTTCACCAAACCCCGTGCCTTCTTGGGATCCTCCACCTGATCGCACACGGCCACCTTGTATCCCGCCCCCACAAGGCGTGCGATGTACCCTTCGGCCGCGTGGTAAGGCACGCCGCACATGGGCACGGGCTCCTCGGCGTTCTTGTCCCGGGAGGTCAGGGCGATATCCAGGATGCGGGAGGCCGTGACGGCATCCTCGAAAAAGAGCTCGTAAAAATCCCCCATGCGGTAAAGAAGCAAGGCCTCGGGATGCTGGGCCTTGATGTCCAAATACTGCTGCATCATGGGGGTGATTTTGTTCATGGCCATAGAAACTCTAAGGCACGCTCTTTAGGCGGGAGTGTCGGAAGCCTGGTGCTCCGGCGCCGTTTCCCGGGGCGGACCTTCCACGGCCTGGGGCTCCGGCATGCCGGCTTCTTCGGCGGCCTTGGCTCTCTCCCCCAGAAGCCGCTCTTTTTCGAGGCGTTCCGCTTGGAGAGCCTTTCGCGTGTGGTAGAAAGGTCGAAACATCAAGGCCAGGCCGATGACGAGGCCCACGAACCCGGAGAGGAAAATCACTGTGGAGACCTTCAGGGACCAGCGCACATCTTCCCGGATGAACAGATACAGGCTGAAATCCAGATCCCTCTGAAAGGTCGCCATGTTCTGCCGCACGAAAAGCACGATCACAGCCAGGAGCAAAAGGGTGGTAAACAGCCTAAAGAGCTTCATGCGCCTTCTCCTTTTCAAAATGCGGTCGCAACTTGTCGTATGTTTGCCTCAGGTGCTCGGGAATGCTCCGCACATCGGCAAAAACCGTCATGAAATTGGTGTCCCCTTCCCATCGGGGCACCACGTGGAAATGCAGATGGCTTTCCACGCCGGCCCCCGCCGCCGCACCCAGATTGAGCCCCACGTTGAATCCATCCGGCCTCATAATGCGGCGAAGGATCTTCACGCAGTCCTGCACCTTTTTCATGAGGTCGGTCATTTCCTCATCCGTGAGGTCTTCCAGGCCGGCCACGTGGCGCCACGGGGCCACGAGCAGGTGGCCGTTGTTGTAGGGGTATTTGTTCATCATGACCATGGTGCGTCGGCCGCGATAGAGAATGAGCCGCTCTTCGTCACTCAGCCCGTCGCCTTCCGGGCAGAAAATGCAGTAGGGTTCCCGTTTGCCCAAGATGTATTCCATCCGCCAAGGCGCCCAGAGATTCCGCATGATCCCACTCCTAAAGCCTCACGATTTCCGCATCCAGCGACCTTCCCACATGGAGCACCGCCAGGGTCCGCCCCGAAGAGCCTCGGCCTGAAAAAGCCGAACCCGGATTGACCAGGAGCCTCCCATCGACCCTTTCCACAAGCGGCCGATGAGTATGCCCGAAAAGAACGGCATCGGCCGTATTGAATTCCCGAAGGAGGTGCGTCCTGACATCGTCGCCGTAGCCCCAGCCGTGGGTCAAGCCGATCCGGAAAGCCCCCACCCGGATGATTTTCTTCGTGGGCAGTCGAAGACGCACCCCCATGTCGTCCATGTTGCCGCACACCCCTTCCAAACGGTACTGCTCGAAATAATCCAACACACACGCCGCCGTCCAGTCTCCCAAGTGCACGACCATATCCGCCGGGTCGCAATAGAGGCTGCACAAGGTCTGCAGGTCCTGCGTGACGGTTGCGAGATGGGTGTCGGAGAGCACCACGATTTTCATGATCAGCCGCCGCTCGATTCAAAAAATGCTTTGAATACCAATGGTTAGTTGAGCATATAGCAGCCGGGCCCGGGAAACACAAGGGCTTTTTGTGCTTCACGGCACGGTCAGCTCGATTCTCCCCCATGCGGCCAGGCGATCCCCAAAGACCGCCAGGGCGCCGAGAACGCCGGGCACAGATTGCGCCCAGGCCAAGGCCGGCTCCAAATCTTCTTCCCGCCCGATGCGGTTGCCGAAAGCCGTGGCGCAGGCATCGGCCAAGGCCGCGTCCTTGGAAAGAATGGTGGCCGCATCGGCCCGTCCGAAGCTCAGGGAATGGCCGAGGGTGCCCGAGGAGGTGCACACCGCCACCGGCAGGTCTTGGGCGGAAAGCTTCAGGGCCAGCCGATCCCGAAAAGGGGATTTTTCCCCAGGATAGATGGCCACCACCAGGTCTTCGTCGCCCGCGGCGTAACAGTCTCCACCGTTTTCGACGATCACGGACCGGGTCCACGGTTTGAGCCCTTCGGCCACGGCCTGGGCGATGGCTCCGGCCACGGCGGCCATGGGGCCCACCTGGGCCTTTTGGGCGGCATGCAGCATGCGCCGGACGATATCCGGCGCCAGAGGATCGTCGGGCAAGGGGGTCAGGGCCGTGAGGAACGCGGGCACGGTGCGGCTGTATTGGAGGATTTGGCGCCGATAGGTCAGGACCAGGTCGTGGGTGCGGTGTGTGAGATCGCTGTCGGCGCGCACCCACAAATCCGTTTGTTCCACCTGCACTCGAAAGGTGTGCCAGGGCCCGCGCTTGTGTCGGTCTCGATAGAACCTGTGGACCGGCCGGGCGTCCATGTCATTCCCATTCGATGGTGCTCGGCGGCTTGGACGAAATGTCGTACACGACTCGGTTGACGCCGGGCACTTCGTTGATGATCCGGTTGGAAAGGCGCGCCAGAAGGTCGTAGGGCATCCGCGCCCAATCGGCGGTCATGGCGTCCACACTTTCCACCGCGCGTATGGCCACCACCTGTTCATAGGTGCGCTCGTCCCCCATGACGCCCACGGAACGAACCGGCAGCAGGACGGCAAAAGCCTGCCACACGCGATCGTACCAATTTTCAGCCTCCAACTCTTCCAAGACGATGGCGTCAGCATGGCGCAAGATCTTCAGACTCTCGGGCGTCACTTCCCCGATGATGCGGATGGCCAATCCCGGCCCCGGAAAGGGATGCCGCATGATGATGCGCTCGGGAAGGCCCAATTCCCGGCCCAATTGGCGCACCTCGTCTTTAAAGAGCTCCCGCAACGGCTCGATGAGTTCCAGGTTCATGCGTTCGGGAAGGCCGCCCACGTTGTGGTGCGTTTTGATGGTCGCCGACGGCCCTTTGAACGAGACGCTTTCGATGACGTCGGGATAAAGGGTTCCTTGGGCCAAGTAGCGCGTCCCGTGGAGTTTTGCCGCTTCTTTTTCAAAAACTTCGATAAAGAGGTTCCCGATGATTTTTCGTTTTTGTTCGGGATCGGTCACGCCTTTGAGCCGACCGAGGAAGAGGTCCGTGGCGTTGACCGAAACCAGGTTGATTTCAAAATGGTCCCGAAAGACCCGTTCCACCGTTTCGGCTTCCCCTTTGCGCAGAAGACCGTTGTTGACGAAGATGCACTGGAGCTGATCCCCGATGGCCTTGTGGAGCAAGACGGCCACAACGGAGGAATCCACGCCGCCGCTGAGGGCGCACAGGACTCGATCGGAACCGACCTTTTGGCGCACCGCCGAAACGGCCGAATCCACGAAGCTTTTCATGGTCCACGTGGGCTTGCAGCCGCAGATGTGAAAGAGGAAGTTGTCCAGGAGCGTGCGGCCGCAGGGTGTGTGGGCCACTTCCGGATGAAACTGGACCCCGAAAAGTTTTCGCTGAATGTCGGCCATGGCCGCCACCGGCGAATTGGCGCTGTGGGCAAGGATGCCAAAGCCCGGAGGCAGAGCCGCGATGCGATCCCCATGGCTCATCCAGACCCTCACATCCTGACGGTCGATATCCTGGAAAAGGACGGCGGGCTCGTCCACTTCCAGCAGGGCCGGGCCGTATTCGCGATGTTCGGCCCGTTCCACGTGACCGCCCATAAGGTGCGCCATGAGCTGCATGCCGTAGCAGATGCCGAGAATGGGGATGCCCATGTGGAAGAGTTCCGGCGGGGCAAGCGGTGCATGGGCGTCATGCACGCTGGAAGGCCCTCCGGAGAGAATAATCCCTTTGGGGGCGTAGGACCGAATCGCCTCCAAGGCCATGGTGCACGGGTGGATTTCGCAATACACGTGGCTTTCCCGCACTCTTCGGGCGATGAGTTGTGTGTATTGGGATCCGAAATCCAGGATGAGGACTCGGTCCGGATGCAAGGCATGCCAGTCCATAAGGGCTCCGTTTCTTTATTTCAGATCCACCTGGTAATTGGGCGCTTCCTTGGTGATGATGACGTCGTGCACGTGGCTTTCCTTCAAACCGGCGCTGGTGATCCTCACCAGCTGGGTTTTGGTGCGCAGTTCTTCCAGGTTGCGGCATCCGGCGTAACCCATGCCGGCCCGGAGGCCCCCGACCAGCTGATGGATGGTAGAGGCCAGAGGGCCGCGATAGGGCACCATCCCTTCGATGCCTTCCGGCACGAGTTTGGTGGGCTCCTGAACCTGATCTTGAAAATACCGGTCCCGGCTCCCTTCCCGCATGGCCCCCAGGGACCCCATGCCGCGATAGACCTTGTAGCTTCGGCCCTGGTAGAGAATGGTCTCTCCCGGGCTTTCGTCCGTTCCCGCGAAGAGGCTCCCGATCATGACGGAATCGGCTCCGGCGGCCAGCGCCTTGACGATGTCCCCGCTGTATTTGATGCCGCCGTCGGCGATCACGGGCACGCCGCGGGCTCGCGCGACCCGGGCACATTCCATGATGGCGGTGATCTGGGGAACCCCCACCCCGGCGATGACGCGCGTCGTGCAGATGGAGCCCGGGCCCACGCCCACTTTGACGGCATCCGCCCCGGCATCCATGAGACTCGTCGCTCCGGCCGCCGTCGCCACATTGCCGGCCACCACCGGCACTTCCGGGTATTCGCTCTTGATCCATTCCACGGTGCGCAGGACGTTTCGGGAATGCCCGTGGGCGCTGTCCACGACGATCACATCCGCCCCCGCCTTCACGAGGGCCCGCACGCGATCCGGCGTGTCCGATCCGGCACCAACGGCCGCCCCCACGCGGAGCCGACCGAGATGATCCTTGCACGAATTGGGATACTTCTTGACCTTCATGATGTCCTTGATGGTGATGAGGCCCCGAAGCCGCCCCGTGTCATCCACAACGAGCAGCTTTTCAATGCGCCGTTCCTGCAGGAGTTTTTTGGAATCTTCCAGCGAGATGCCCACAGGGGCGGTGACCAGGTTGTCTTTGGTCATGAGATCCGCCACCGGACGGGTGGGATCGGTCTCAAAGCGCAGGTCCCGGTTGGTGATGATCCCCACGAGCTGGTCCCCTTTGACCACGGGAACCCCGGAAATGCGATACTGGGCCATGAGTTCCATGACATCGCCGATGGGCTGATCGGGGTGGACCGTAATGGGATCGACGATCATGCCGCTTTCGGATTTTTTCACTTTGTCCACTTCGCGAGCCTGCCGCTCCACGCTCATATTGCGGTGGATGATCCCGATGCCGCCCTCCCGGGCCATGCTGATGGCGGTTTCCGCCTCGGTCACGGTGTCCATGGCGGCGCTGAGCAACGGAATGCGCATGGGAATCGCTGCCGTGAGCACCGTGCTCACGTCCGTATCCGTCGGAAGCACTTCCGAATACGCAGGAACGATGAGCACATCATCGAAAGTGAGCGCTTCGGGAATCTCGTGTGGCATTTTGTCGTTCATGAAAAACCTCCCCTTTTTCCGGCCTATGGTGACGCCTTCAACGCGTTTCGTCCAGTTCTGTGGAAAACCACCGAGCGGGCTCAAGCGGCGTCGTCTCGGATCCGGCGGCCCGGGCGCCGTCCAAGAGGAGCCCTTCCAGCAGGCCCGCATCGGTCACCCGCAGGTGGGGGACGTCGAAACTTTCGAGAATCTGTTCCACGATGACCGCGCCTCCCAGGATGATGTCTTCCCGGCCCGGCTCCAAGCCCACAATCCGGCGTCGAGCCTCCAGGCTCATGGCCCCCAGGGAACGCACCGTCTCGGCGACCCATGTTTTCGTTAAAATCCGATTATGGATCCGGTAGGGAACGTATTGAGCCATGCGGGCGTCCATGGCCGCCAGGGTGGTGACCGTTCCAGCCGTCCCCGCCAGGGAGGGCTTTTCGGACAGCCGTCGTTCTCGGAGCACCTCGCGGATTTCGTCCACCGCGGGACGGAGGATCCGGCGGGCCTGATCGGCGGCCTCCCGGAGCCTTTCAACGGATACCGGGGCATCCCTCAAGAAGGCCTCAGTGAGGGTGGCCGCGCCCACAAAAACGCTTCCGATCCACAGAGGCCCTCGGGTTTCCCAATCCACCAGGGAAAACTCCGTGGAGCTTCCTCCCAGGTCGAAACACACGAGAGGGCCTTCCGGCGGTTCCAGGACGCTCACCATGCCCCGAAGGGATAACAACGCTTCCTGTTCTTCGCTCAGGATAGAGACATCCCAGCCCGTCGCGGCTCGAACCCGCTCGATGAAATCCGCGCCGTTTGCGGCCTTGCGCACCACGCCCGTGGCGCCGCAGCGCAGAGCTCGCAGAGGAAACGCACGAAGTCGCTCCGCCACCTCGCGCACCACGGTCAAGGCCCGAGCCGCCGCCTCGTCTGTTAGGGATCCCTGCCGGGAGAAGCCTTGAGCCAGCCGAGTCACATGGCGTTCGTGATGCTTCAGCCGAAAAGTCCCCTCGGGATGGCGGGCCGCCACCAGCACGCGGATTGTGTGGGATCCCAGGTCCACGGCGCCGTAAAGGTCCGGGGAGGTGGCGGGAGGGCGGCACTGGGCTGGATCCGGGGACATCGTTGTCTTTTTTCTCCCTTTGTGTTTACTTAATTTTTAAGGGGGATCGGCCGGGGCGGCCGAATTCCGCCATAGGGCTTCCAGAGCACTTCACCACAAGAAGGAGAGGGACGCCTATGATCTTGGAAATCAACCCCCGCAATCCCGAACCGCGTAAGATCAAACAGGTGGCCGAAATTCTCGCCAAAGGAGGAGTCATCGCTTATCCCACGGACACGTATTACGGGATCGGATGCGACCTGTTCAACAAGCCGTCCATCGAAAAGATCTACAAGCTCAAACGCCGCTCCCCCCAACAGCCCTTCAGCATCATCTGCAGTGACCTGAAAAGCATCAGCGAATACGCTCAGGTGACCAACTACGCCTACAAGACCATGAAGCGGCTTCTGCCCGGGCCTTACACCTTCATTTTGGAAGGCTCCCGGCTTGTCCCGAGAATCATGCTCACCAAGCGCAAAGCGGTAGGGATCCGCGTTCCGGACCACCCCATCTGTACCGCCATCGTCAAGGAACTGGGCCACCCCATCATCAGCACCAGCGCCACGGACCCGGAAAACGGACGCATCCTGGAATCCCCTCAAGAAATCCGGGACGTGCTCGGCCATTCCCTGGATCTCATCGTGGACGGGGGCCCCGTGCCGGGACGTCCTTCCAGCGTTATTTCCCTCATTGAAGACGTTCCCGAAGTGATTCGCGTCGGCAGCGGGAACGTGGAAATTTTCCAAACGCCGTAGTTCAGCGCCCCAACACAAGTTCATAGCGCACCGGGCTCAAGGCCGGATCGATCACCTGGTCCAAGGCCGTGAGCCCGGTGGCTCCGAGAATCTGCCGAAGCAGGCTCTTTCGGTCCTTGTCCGCGTAAACCACATGGGGTTCCCCCGCAATCCCGCCCAATTCCTTGGCCTTGGCCAGCGCATCCTGAAAATTGCCCAAGGCGTCCACGAGCTTGAGCTCCAGGGCCTTTTCACCCGAAAGAACCCGGCCGTCGGCGATGGGCTGGACTTGTTCCGGTGAAAGCCGTCGGCCTGCAGCCACGTCTTTGACGAACTGGGCGTGCATGCTTTCGATGGTTTCCTGCAAGAGCGCCCTTTCCGATTCGGTCATTTCCCGGCCGGGGTTGCCCACGTCCTTGAATTGGCCGCTCTTGATGGTCACGGTGCGATAGCCCACCTTGTCAAAGAGCCCTTGGAGGTTGGGCAAATGGGCCACCACGCCGATACTGCCGGTGAGGGTTCCCGGGTTGGCCACGATGTACGAGGCTGCCGCCGAGGCATAATAGCCCCCGGAAGCCGCCACCCCTCCGAAAGAAGCCACCACGGGCTTTTCTGCGGCCGTCCTTTGGACCTCCCGGTACACTTCCTGGCTCGCCCCGACGCCGCCTCCCGGAGATTCCACCCGCACCACGACGGCCCTCACGTTGGGATCCTTTCTAAATTCCGTCAAGGCTTCCAGGACCGGACGGGCGTCACTCAAGAGCCCTTCAATTTCCACCACGCCGATTCGGTTGGGTTCCTTCTTCCAGTCCCATTGCGGGGCCACGAGCCACAGGTACAAGCCCACAAAGGGCACGAGCACCACAAAGGCGATCATGAGAAGGATTTTTAAGGTCTTCTTGAACATGGGCGTTTCCTCAAAAGCGAACACCCGGCGTTGCACAAAGCCGGGTGTCCAGCAGCCCTAAGAAAAGAACATGAACTTACGCCTCGGAAGACGTCCGAAGGCTACTCCTCTTGGGAATTTTCCGCGTTCTGGAGCGCCGCCCCTTTGAGCAGTTCGCCCAAATTGGAGGTGGCCGCCTTCGGGCTGTTCATGTATTCCTTGTAGTCGGTGCGCTCGTCGTGCTCTTCGGCCTTCTTGATGGACAAGCCGATCTTTCGCTCTTTGGGCGAAATATTGATGACCTTGGCCGTCACCCGATCCCCGACCTTGTACTCGTCGGGAGCGCCCTTGGCCTTTTCCTTGCCGATTTCGGAGACGTGAACCAGCCCTTCGATGCCTTCTTCCAGTTCCACAAAAAGGCCGAAATCGGTGACGTTGGTCACGGGCCCCGTGATGACGCTGCCCACAGGGTAGCGCTGGGCCACACTTTCCCAGGGGTCGGGTTCCAGCTGCTTGATTCCCAGGGAAAACCTCTCGTTGTCCTTATCGATATTGAGCACGATGGCCTGGACTTCCTGGCCCTTCTTGTAAATTTCAGAAGGGTGGCGAATCCGCTTCGTCCAGGAAATGTCGGAGATGTGCACCAGACCGTCGATCCCTTCATCGATCCCGATAAAGATGCCGAAGTCGGTGATGTTCTTGATTTTGCCGGAAATAACCGTTCCCACGGGGTATTTTTCCGAAATCACGCTCCACGGGTTCGGTTCCAGTTGCTTCATGCCCAAGGAAATGCGCTTGCGGTCGGGATCGATGCTGAGGATGACGGCTTCCACCTGATCGCCCACGCTCAGGATCTTGGACGGGTGGCGGATCTTGCGCGTCCAGGACATTTCCGACACGTGGATGAGCCCTTCGATCCCTTCCTCGATTTCCACGAAGGCCCCGTAATCCGTCAGGCTCACCACCTTGCCCCGAATCTTGGTCCCCACGGGGTACTTTTCGGCGGCATTGGTCCACGGATCCGGCTGGAGCTGTTTGAGGCCCAAGGAGACGCGTTCGTTTTCCCGGTCGAAATGGAGCACCTTGACCTTGATGGTGTCGCCGATCTGGCACAGTTCGGACGGATGCCCCACACGGCCCCAGCTCATGTCGGTGATGTGCAGCAACCCGTCGATACCTCCCAGGTCCACAAAGACCCCGTAGTCCGTGATATTCTTGACCACACCTTCCATGACCTTGCCTTCTTCCAGCATGGCCAGGGTCTGACCTTTTTGGCGCTCCCGTTCTTTCTCCAGCAAGACGCGGCGCGAGAGGACCACGTTGCGGCGCTTCTTATTGTATTTGAGGATCTTGAAATCGAAGGTCTTGCCGATGAGGGCGTCCAGGTTGCGCACGGGGCGCAAATCCACTTGGGATCCCGGCACAAAGGCCTGGATGCCGATATCCACGGCCAACCCGCCCTTGACCCGCGAAACCACCTTGCCTTGGATGACGCCGTCTTCGTTGTAGATGCGGCTGATGTCGTCCCACACTTTTATCTTTTCCGCCTTTTCTTTGGAAAGGAAGACGGTCCCTTCGTCGTCGTCGTGGTATTCCAAAAGCACGTCCACCTCATCGCCGATGGCCACCTCCAGGTTGCCCTTCTCGTCCCGGAATTCGGCGATGGGAATTTCCCCTTCGGACTTATAGCCAATATCGACCATGACATAATCGTCCGAAATCTGGACCACCCTCCCACGAACCACTTCACCTTCCTGAATGTTGCCGAAGCTCTGTTCGTAAAGCTTCTCGAAGGTGTCGCCGTCCACGTCGTCCGTGTCGGCTTCGCGTTCCGTAACGGACCCTTGCGTTTGTTGATGCTGCAGTTCTAAGTTTTCCGTTGTCTCTTTCGTGATCATTGAACTCACTACCCCCTTGTCCGGATTTCGGCTGACGCCGTTTTTGCTGGGTGCGCACTCTAGCAGACACCCCAACCCTTGACAATCCTAATCTGCATGAGACCTTCCATGCCGTGTCTGTTTTTTCGCCGCATTCTCCACAAGATTCATCAACACCTGCACCACTTCGGCAATGGCAAGACGGGATGTGTCCACCAGAACAGCACCTTGAGCGGGTTTGAGCGGGGCGATGGAACGGCGGGAATCGGCGTCGTCCCTCTCCTGAAGACTTCGCAGCACGTCCTGGACATCGACCTCGATGCCCTGATCGCGATACTGGGCCGCACGGCGGCGGGCTCTTTCCTCAGGGCTGGCTGTAAGAAAAACCTTGACCTCGGCGTCGGGAAACACCACGCTGCCCATATCCCGCCCTTCGGCCACCACGACGCCGCCCTGGTGCGCCGCCTGCCTCTGTTTTTCGAGGAGAAACCGGCGGACAGGTTCCCGTTGGGCCATGGCGGAAGCCGCTTGGGTCACTTCCGGCGACCGAATTTCCGGACCCAACGGAACCCCGTTCCAGGAGATGTGGACCCGCCCGTCACGGACGGCGAATTCCAAGGGCAAGGAGGGCAATAGGCGTTCCAGGACGGTGTCTTGGGCGTCGAGCGCACGCTTCTGTGCCAGGGCCCAAGCCACGGCCCGGTACATGGCCCCGGAGTCCACATAAACACCCCCGAGCCGCTCGGCCAGGAGGCGGCTGATGGTGCTCTTTCCGGAGCCTGCGGGCCCGTCAATGGCGATGATCATTGGTCCAATTGTTCCAAAACCTTGGCAAAAGCCTTGAGAAACCGCTCGTTCTCCTCGGGCAGCCCCACGTTGACCCGAATGTGGCGGTCCAGCCCGTAAGCGTTCATGGCTCGAAGAATCACCCCTTCGCGCAGCATGGCCTCGTAGATCTTTTTCGCGTCCACGGGAACGGTGATGAGAAAGAAATTGGTATGGGTGCGAAGATAGTGCACTCCCAAGGCATCCAGGCCACGATAGAGGTATTCCAGGCCTTCGCGGATCACCCGGCGGCTCTTTTCCAGGAAATCGTCGTCGTCCAAAGCCGCCAGGGCCGCCGCCTGGGCCGGCGTGCTCACATTGAAAGGCTGGCGCACCCGGTGCAAAAAAGCCGCCACGGCGGGATCCATGACCCCGTAGCCAACCCGAAGCCCCGCCAGACCGTAGGCCTTAGAAAAGGTCCGGGCCGTGACGACCCAGGGCCCTTGAGAACTCACGAAGTCCAGCCCGTTGAAGGTCGATCCCTGGGGAGCGAATTCGATGTAGGCTTCGTCGATGACCACCACCATATCGGCAGGCAGGGCACGGAAAAAGTCCTTGAAAGCCGACTCGCTCAGCACGGTGCCGGTGGGATTGTTGGGGTTGTTGATGAAAATCAGGCGCGTGCGGTCCGTTACCGCCCGAAGAACCCCGTCCAAGTCGATGGTGAAATCTTTCAGGGGAACAGAAACCACGGTGCCGCCCACGGTCTGCACGGCCAGACGGTACACGAGAAAGGACGGGTTGGGGATGATCACTTCCAAGCCAGGCCGGACAAACGTGCGAATGACCAGCTCGAGAATTTCGTTGGACCCGTTACCGATGACCACCGCCTCCATGGGCACACCCAGCTTTTCGGCGATCCTCCGGCGCAGGTAATAACCGCTGCCGTCGGGATAACGGTGCAACCCGTCGAGTTTTTCCCGAATGGCCGCCACGGCCTTCGGGGACGGCCCCAACGGGTTCTCGTTGCTGGCCAACTTGATGGAATTCTTGATTCCGAGTTCCCGCTCCAGTTCTTCGATGGGCTTTCCGGGAGGGTACGGATCAATGGCGGCAATGTGGGGGGGCACCAGCCGGGAGATCAACGGGTCGGGCTCCTTTCACGCTCTGTGGGCTTCATACCGGTCCACGCACAGGCTTATAGAAAAGAGCCGGCCAAAACGCAAGCTTTTGTGGCGTCTTGAACCAATTATGGTAATATGTTTTAAACGATGCCCGGACGGCAATGCCGACGCTTGGCCCCGCACGGCAACGCGGCACCGCGAACCGGCTAAGGAGGGAGGCGGTTAGACGCGATGGTCAAGAAAAAGGAACGCTCGCAGCCTATTTTCGAACACGAGGCCTCGCCTGAAATCGTCTTGGACGAGGCGCCCATTTCCGAGGCGGAAGAGGTTTTCGACCAGGACATTCCGGCTTTGGAAGCCCCGAACAAGGACTGGCCCCAGGTTTACGACCCACTGAGGGCCTATCTGGAGGAAATCAAGAGGTACCCGTTGCTCAGCCGCGAAGAGGAAACCCAGCTGGCCATTCGCTACAAGGAAAAGGGTGACTTGGAGGCGGCCTACAAGCTGGTCACGTCCAACCTGCGGCTCGTGGTGAAAATCGCCATGGATTTCCAACGCCACTGGATGCAAAACCTCATGGACCTCATCCAGGAAGGCAACATCGGCCTCATGCAGGCCGTGAAGAAATTCGACCCGTATCGAGGCTACAAGTTTTCCTACTACGCTTCTTTCTGGATTAAGGCCTACATCATCAAGTTCATCATGGACAACTGGAAGTTGGTCAAGATCGGCACGACCCAAGCGCAGAGAAAGCTCTTTTTCAACCTGCGCAAGGAAAAGGAGCGGTTGGAAGCCCAAGGCATAGAGGCCAGCCCCAAACTCCTCAGCCAACGTTTGGATGTCAAAGAATCCGAAGTGACCGAGATGGACATGCGTCTGGCCAGCGGTGAAATCTCCCTGGACGCTCCCCTCGATCACGATTCCACGGACACGCACAAAGCCTTCCTGCCGTCCCGAGACATTCCCGTGGACGACATGCTGGCCGATGCCGAAGCCAAAGCCATCCTCCACGAGAAGCTCAAGCGGTTCCGAGAGGGGCTTAAAGACAAAGAAGCCGTCATTTTTGATCATCGGCTCCTGACCGACGAACCCATGACGCTCCAGGAAATCGGCGATCAATTCGGCATCAGCCGGGAAAGGATCCGCCAGATCGAAAGCCGCTTGAAGAAAAAGCTCAAAGCCTACTTGGAAGAAGAGGTGGAGGATTTGGAACTCCTGCAGGAGAGCCTGACCGACGCGTCCTGAGCTGCAGGCCGTCCCCTCCGGATCACGGGATGGCGTCTCCCAATCCCAACAGGCGGGCTGCATTGCCGCCCATAATCGCCGCCTTATCTTCGAGACTCAGGCCCGCTTCGTCCATTTCCTTTTCATACCGGGCGGGGGGCAGGAGAGGATAATCGCTTCCGAAAAGGATGCGCTCCCTCCCCACGATATCGAGGGCCTGTCGATAAACGGCGCTTCGATAAAGGAAAGGGGAAGCGGCGGTGTCGTAGAACACTCGGGCGAGCCTTTCCGGCGCTTCCTTCCTTAAGAGTTCATAGAAAAAGAGCCCTCCGCCCCAGTGGGCAAGGACGAGGGGGACATCCCGGCTCATTGTGGCGAGTTCGTAATAAAACCGTAACCCCATGGGAGCTTTGCCGGGGTAGAGGTGCCCGACGGGCTCGTTGGCATGAATGAGAACGAGCCGATTCTTCTCACGGCACAATTCCAGCAACGGCCGGTAAGCCTCCAAAGCCGCGCCTTCGTCTCCTCCTTCGTAAACGGCCAACTCCCCAAGCCCCGCCGCCCCCTGGTCCAGGCACCGAGCGGCCTCGTCCATCGCCCAGGCCGCCGTCGGATCGAAACACGCCAAAGGTCGGAATCTCTCGGGCCGTCGCCCGGCCGATTCTAGCACGTAGTCGTTGTGGCGCCGCGCCTTTTCCTTGTCTTTCCAAGGGAACCCGAAGATCACGGCCACGTCCACGCCGCTTTGGTCCATGGCCTCAAGGACCGTTTCCGTATCGGCCAAGCGCGCCTTGGGATGCCCGTAGAGGCTGAGAAAAGCCGGCTCTCCGTCAAAGAACCGTTCTCGGTCGGCCACCACGGCCGGCGGAAACGTGTGAACATGAAAATCTATTTTCATCCTCATCCCCCTGATGATAAGGAAACGCCGACGACGACGGCCGCTACCTTAACTCAAAGGTTTTCCAGGGGGCAACGGTGAAAGAGAGCAGGCGGGCAGGCGCAGACCCTTTTCTTCAGCCGCAGGAAGCCGAGCTGGCGCGCGCGACGGCGCGATTGGCGATCTTCGAAGCGGGGGCCTTCATCCGGGAAAAGTTTCAGTCCCGAGGGCCGCTCGCCGTCGAAAGCAAAGGGACTTTCGACTTCGTGACGGACGTGGACCGGTTTTGCGAAGACCTGATCTTGGACCGAATCCGGAAGGCCTTTCCAGACCATACCCTCATGTCGGAAGAACGCCCCATCGAAAACCATTCGCCGTCCCACGTGTGGATCGTGGACCCCTTGGACGGCACCACCAACTTCATCCACGGCTTTCCCATGATCGCCGTCTCCATCGCCTTGGCGGTCCGAGGCAGGGTCGTCATGGGATGGGTGTTCGACCCATTGCGGCACGAGCTGTTCGAAGCCCGGCAGGGGCACGGCGCTTCGTGCAACGGCCGGCCCTTGGCGCCTCTTCGGGAAGGCCCCCTGGAACAAGCCCTTCTCGCCACCGGATTCCCATTTCGATCCAAAGATGTGCTGGAGCCCTACCTTCGGGTTTTCAAGGATGTCTTTGTCCAGGTCAGCGGAATTCGGCGGGCCGGTTCCGCCGCCTTGGACCTCGCCTACACGGCGGCAGGCCGAGTCCAAGGCTTTTGGGAAATCGGCCTCAAGCCATGGGATATCGCCGCCGGAGCGCTGCTGATCCGGGAAGTGGGAGGAACGGTCACCGACTTTTGGGCAACCGAAAACTACTTGGAAAACGGGCACATCGTGGCGGGATCCACTCAGGTGCACCGTTTCCTCATGGAAAAAATCGAACCCTTGAGAGGACCGCTCCAGGCACGGTGCGGCTCATAGCCGGTTGCGCCCCAACGAACCGCCGCCGTTCGCGGCAAGCCCCTTGGAACGCACACTCCGGCATGTCATTTCAGGAGGCCTTGGGCGGGGGAGGCGTGACGTTCATCGCCATGAGTTTCTTGCTGGTCTCGTAGACGACTTCCATCTTTTTCGGGGTGATGACGTTGCTCACCACTCCCAACCCGAAGACGGGATGCCAAATGAGATCGCCTTCTTTGTACGAATCCGACATGTTGTATTCGGGAACCCCTTCACGGCTGGCTTCCATAAGGCGCACGCGCCAGTCTTCTTCCGTTTTGGGCTTGGGGCTTCCCTTCAAGAGGACGGACGGGATCATGTCGTCTTCGTCTTCGATGAGGATTTCTTCCTCTTCGTCCTCGAAGTCCAAGTCCCCGCCGCCTTCGAAGTCCAGGCTGTCGTCTTCGTAGTCTTCCATGAGCTGATCTTTGTCCATGTCTTTGGCCATCGGTGCTCTCCATGTGGATTCTTGGCTTTACCCCGTAAGGTCCCGAGTCTATTAAAGCCGAGACCGGTCAAGGTCAAGCCTTTTCACGGCGCGTGCCCGAAACCTTTCCCTTGCAGTGGAGGCGGCGGATGCTGAACGTTTTCATCACCCACATTCTTCCCGTCTTTTCCATTATCGGCCTGGGTTACGTGCTCATGCACCGGCACTTCGTCGGGGAGGCTTTTATCGCGGCGGCCAACCGCCTCGTCTATTACGTGGCCGTCCCGGCCATGCTCTTCCATGAAGTCGCCCGCTCGTCATTTTCCGAAAACTTCCATGGGGGTGCGGTGCTTTCCATGCTGGCGGGCCTCGGCCTGATCACCGCCTCAGCGCTCCTGTGCGCCCGCTTCAGTGCAAAGCCCGCCTCATTCAAGGCCACTTTCGTCCACAGCGCCTTTCACGGCAACCTGGGATACATGGCTTACGCCATCGCGTTCTATGCCTTGGGAGACAAGTTCTTCGCCCAAACCGCCCTCTTGAGCAGTTTTCTCATCATCGCGCAAAATTTTCTCGCCGTCTGCGTCTTCGCCACTTTCCGACCCGGCGATGTGTCTCCCGCCGGCCCTCGAGGCATCGATGCAGCCGCGACCCTTAAACGGATCCTGACCAACCCCATCATTGTTTCGGTGATGGTCGGAACGGGTTTCTCTTATCTTTCCATTTCGCTGCATCCCGCCGTTTCGCAGTCCCTCAAAATCCTTTCCGGCATGGCCCTGCCCTTGGCCCTGCTCCTCATCGGCACCTCCCTTTCCTTTCGGGCGTTGGGAAAGCTCATCCCGGCCATAAGCGTCATCGGGTTCCTGAAATTGATCCTTTTTCCCATACTCGTCTACGGGCTGATGCGCTGGGCATCCGTGCCCCGCTCCTTCCACGTGCCGGTCTTGATCCTGACGGCAGCCCCACCGGCGACCGTCACCTACATCATGGCTTCGGAACTGGGCGGCGACACCGAACTGGCCGCCGCGGCCACGTCGCTTCTGACCTTGATCTCCGGCTGCACGTATGCGGTTTTGCTTTCGGTGCCCTGGTAAAATCCCGTCAAAAGGATCTCTGCGGGCTCTGCGTGCCGGGGTCTTCTTCATCGTCTTCAGTGGTGAGGCCGTGTTTGAGGAGCCTGTAGCGGAAGGATCGGAAGGTGAGTCCCAGGAGCCGGGCGGCTTTTTGCTTGGACCCGCCGGACCGTTCCAGAGCCTGGAGGAGGAGGCTTTTTTCCAAATCCGCGAGGAACTTGGGAAGGTCCATGCCTTCAGGAGGCAGCACGGGTCGAAGGGTTTCTTTGTCGTCCTGGCGTTTCTTTCTATATGCGGCAATGGTCAAACTCTCGGGGAGAATGATGCTCGACGATTCCAGGGCCACCCCTCGTTCGATGATGTTTTCCAGCTCCCGGACGTTTCCCGGAAAATCGTAGCTTTTGAGAATATCCATGGCGTAGGAGGAAATCTTTTGAATGTCCTTGCCGAAGGCCTTGGAAAATTTGGCGAGGAAGTAATCGGCGAGCAGCGGAATGTCTTCGCGTCTTTCCCTCAAAGGAGGCATCCGCAGCTGGATGACATTCAGGCGAAAGTAAAGGTCCTCCCGGAACTGTCGGTCGATGATCATTTGTTCGAGGTCTCGGTTGGTGGCGGAGATGATGCGCACATCCACGGGGATATCCACCGTGTCCCCCACCATGCGGATGGTCTT
Organism: Desulfosoma sp.; assembly: GCA_037481835.1. Classification (GTDB taxonomy): domain Bacteria; phylum Desulfobacterota; class Syntrophobacteria; order Syntrophobacterales; family DSM-9756; genus Desulfosoma. Next base: position 157,821 of record JBBFKW010000004.1, read on the forward strand.
TTCCTGCACCACGCGGAGCAATTTTACCTGAAGGCTCGGCGACAGTTCGCCGATTTCGTCCAAGAACAACGTGCCGCCCTGCGCCGCCTCCACCAGCCCTTTTCGATCCGCGGCGGCGCCCGTAAAAGCCCCTTTTCGGGAACCGAAAAGCTCGCTTTCCATGAGGGATTCGGGCACCCCGGCGCAGTTGACGGCAACGAAAGGTTTGTCCGCCCGGGGGCTCCGACGGTGTATGGCCTTGGCGACCAGTTCCTTGCCCGTGCCGCTTTCGCCCGTGATGAGCACGTTGCTCGTGGTGGCCGAAACCCGTTCGATGAGTTCGTAGATCTTTTTCATGGCCGGGCTTTCGCCGATCATGCACCCGAAATACAAGGGACCTTGGCGGGCATGCGGCGGCAGCTCCCGACCTCGGGTCTTCAGGGCGTTCTGAATGACCCGGCGCATCTCATCGATCTTGAACGGCTTGGGCAAGTAGTCGTAGGCGCCTTCGCGCATGGCGGCCACGGCGGTTTCCGTGCTGGCGTAGGCCGAAATGATGATGACGACGGTTGAGGGGCACAACTGCTTGCACTGCCTGAGGACTTCCAAGCCATCCACGGGCTTCATGCGGATGTCGGTGATCACCAGGTCGAAGGCTTGCTGCTTGAGGATTTCCAAGGCTTCCACGCCGCTTGCCGCGCAGCGCACCGCATAGCCGTCCTTTTGGAGCATGATCTCAAGAAATTCCCGCATGCTCCGTTCATCGTCCACCACGAGGATCCGACCGTCGGCGTGCTGCACCATGCGACTTCGAGCCCCCTAGCGGAACGGATAGCGCACGAGTCCATCGACCAGGGTCATGACAACACGGCCCCGCCCGGACCATCCCCGGAAAGGACAGTTGCGCCCTTTGGATTGGAACCCTTCCGGGTCGATGACGACCTCCGCTTCGGGGTCGATAACCGTCACATGGGCCGGGAATCCCGGCTGGAGGGACCCCATGGGAATCCCGAGGATTCTTGAAGGGTTGCAGGTTACTTTGGCGAGGATGTCCAAGGGGTCCCCCACGCCGTCACGAATGAGGCTCAAAACGAGGGGCAGGGCCGATTCGAGGCCGATCATGCCGTTGGCGGCATCCTGAAACTCCGTGTCTTTTTCCAGGACGCTGTGAGGGGCGTGATCGGTGGCGATGGCATCGATGGTCCCATCCGCCAGGCCCTCCTTGACCGCTTCCACATCGCGGCGGGTGCGCAACGGCGGATTGACCTTGAAGACGGTGTCGAAACCCTCCACGCACTCGTCGGTCAGCGTAAAGTAGTGGGGCGCCGTTTCGCACGTGACGGCAATGCCGCGCCGCTTAGCCTCCCGAAGGATCCACACCGACGCCTCCGTGCTCACATGGGCGATATGGAGGCGGCCTCCCGTGAGTTCGGCCAGGAGCACGTCGCGGGCGATCATGGTCGCTTCCGCGGCCGCGGGAATGCCCTGCAGTCCCAGCCGCGTGGACACAAGCCCTTCATGCATGTGGCCGCCACGGGACAAGGCCTCGTCCTCGGCATGGCTGATGACCACGAGGTCGAAGGCCCTGGCGTATTCCAAAGCCCGCCGCATGAGCGCGGCGTTTGTCACGGGGCGGCCGTCGTCGGAGACGGCCACCGCACCCGCTTCACGAAGCTCTCCGAACTCCGAAAGCTCCTGTCCCTTGAGCCCCTTGCTGATGGCCGCCACGGGATAGACCCGGCAGAATCCTTGTTCCTGGGCGCGGCGCCGGATGAATTCCGTCACCGCCGCACAATCGTTTACAGGATGGGTGTTGGGCATGCAGGCGACGGCGCCGAATCCGCCCGCCACAGCGGCGGCCGTTCCCGTGGCGATGGTCTCCTTGTATTCTTCGCCGGGTTCCCTCAAGTGGACATGCATGTCCACCCACGCGGGCACAACCCACTTGCCCGTCACATCGATCACGCGGGCTTGCGGCGACGGCACGATGTCTTTGGGGTCCCAGACGACGGCCTGGATATGACCGTCTCGGATCACCACGTCGCCGACCCTGTCGATCCGCCGTTCCGGATCCAGGATGCGGCCGCCCCTAAGAATCATCTCCACGGCTTCCTCCCTCATCGTCCCAGGGCTCCCTTTCGGGAAGCGCGCCTTCAACCCGCCGACTCGTCCCGCTGCACCAGCAGGTAAAGCAGCGCCATGCGCACGGCCACACCGTTGGTCACCTGATCCAAGATCACGGAATGGGGCCCGTCGGCCACATCGGGACTGATTTCCACGCCGCGATTCATGGGCCCCGGATGCATGATCAGGACATCGGGCTTGGCGTGAGCCAGTTTCCTGCGATCGATCCCGTAGTAGGCGGCGTATTCCCGCAAAGAAGGCAACAACCCCTGTCCTTGCCTTTCCTTTTGGAGGCGCAGGACCATGATGACGTCCGCTGAAGGAATCACGGGTTCCAACTGCAGGGAGACTGTCACCGGAAGCTGGTCCATATGGGACGGCACAAGCGTGGGCGGGCCGCAGACCACGACCCGGGCCCCCATCTTGGTCAGGCCCCAGATGTTGGATCGAGCCACCCGGCTGTGGGCAATGTCGCCTACGATGAGCACGGTCAGCCCCTCCAGGCGCCCCTTGCGTTCCCGGATGGTCAGCATGTCCAAGAGGGCCTGGGACGGATGCTCATGCATGCCGTCGCCGGCGTTGATCACCGAGGCCGTCGTGCGCTGCGCGACGCGATGCGGGGTTCCCGAAGCCGAATGGCGGATGATGAAGACATCCGGGCGCATGGCTTCCAAGTTCTTGATCGTATCCAGAAAGGTTTCGCCCTTGACCATGGAACTGGTGGTCGTGGCGATGCTGTAGGTGTCCGCGCTGAGTCGCTTGGCCGCAATGTCAAAGGATGTGCGCGTTCGAGTGCTCGGTTCGTAAAAGAGATGCACAACGGTTTTGCCCCGAAGGGTGGGGACTTTCTTGATGGAGCGGGTGTTGATTTCTTTGAGGGATTCGGCGGTATCGAGAATGGTTTCGATTTCATGGACCTCCAAATCCCGCATACCCAGAAGGTCTTTCCTCGTAAAGGCCATGAGTGCGTCCTCGATGTGTGTTCCAAGACCCCAGGAGACCTCTTTTCGAGAAAATTACCATGTTTCGAACGGAAAAGTGAGGGAAAAATCGGACGCCGGGACGTCCTACAGGGTTCTTGACACCCCAACCCAATCCCGATAAATGAATCTGCACCTCAAAGCCGTTCCCTTTTCCTGCGATTTCGGCCTTTGGGACCCGCACCGGCATCGCCCCCAGACCGTTTCGGCTCGTTCGATCCGAAACGTTTCGGGCCGTGTCGGCGCCGCTATGGGACGGTTTTGACGGTGAATTCAACGGATCTGGAGGCAGACCATGGAAAGGGTTCCCATTACTCGGGAAGGGTACGAAAGACTGCGCCAGGAACTGCAGCGGCTCCAAAAGGAAGAACGCCCCAAGGTCATCAAGGCCATCGAAGAAGCCCGCGGCCACGGCGATCTTTCGGAAAACGCCGAATATGAAGCCGCCAAGGAAAAACAGGCCCTCATCGAAGGGCGCATCGCCGATATCCAGGAAAAGCTGGCCTGCTGCGAAATCGTGGAAACCAACGGCTCCGACGGCGGCAAGGCCATGTTCGGCCTGACCGTCGTCCTGGAAGATTTGGACAGCGGCGAAGAACACACGTACCGCCTCGTCGGGCCTTACGAAGCGGACATTCAGTCGGGGACGCTGTCGGTGACCTCGCCCCTGGGCAAGGCCTTAATCGGCAAAGAAGAAGGAGATACCGTTTCTGTCCGCACTCCCAAGGGCATCCGGCAGCTGGAAATCGTGGAAGTGCGCCCGTAGCGGGCCCTGCAGAGCTCGGGCGCCGGGTGGAAAGCTTCTTGACAGGTGGCCGATGGGCCGGTAAAAAGCAAGGTCCCTAAAAGGGACCCAGCGCCTTGTCCGGGCATGATGACGGTGAGAAACTGAAGGAGGGAGAGGTTTTGGCCAATCACAAGTCTGCGATCAAGAGAGCCAAGCAAAGTGAGGCCCGCCGCATGCGCAACCGCATGCGCAAGAGCCGCATGAAGACCGCCATTCGAAAACTGGAAGAAGCCATTCGCAACAACGCCGTGGACGAGGCCGTCGAGCGTCTTCGGGAAGCGACTTCCATTATTGCGAAAACCGCTTCCAAGGGCACCATCCATCGCAATACGGCGTCGCGCAAAATTTCCAGGCTGACCCGAAAGGTAAACGGACTCAAGGCGGCGCGAAGCGCCTGATCCATTTTCCCCCGTCACGGCACTGCCTTCGCGCAGCGCCGCTCTCTGCGTCCCGTCGCTCAGCCCACAGGGATCGTGCGAGGCGGGCCCTTCACCGGGTCCGCCTCTTTTTGTGCCCTCACGGCGCACATTTGGTAGATCACCGCCTCCAAGGCCCGATCGGGACTGAGGGCGGTGGTCTTCAGGGCCAAGTCCACGGCCGTCAAGGTTCCATGGAGGTGTTCCAGCGCCTCCGCGGAAAAACGCGGCGCATGCCGAGCGGTTTTTTCCACAACGAAGGCGGGAAGATGCAGTTTCCGGCCCATGGCCGCCACGGTCTCTCCACGGGCCAGGCCGTCCTTGATTTGCCACATGAGGCGCACGTGACGGGCCAGAAGAGCCATCAGGGCCAGCGGGGAATCGCCTTTGAGAAGCACCTGCCGAAGCGCTTCGAAGGCGGCCTCGGGCCGCCTTTCCGCCACATGGTCCATGAGCTTGAAGATGTGTTCCGATCGAACCCGGCTGCAGGCGGCGTCCACGTCTTCCGCCGTGATGCGCGGCGCATCCCCCACATAAAGGCAAAGTTTTTCGATTTCCCTTTCCAGGGCGTAAAGATCCGGTCCCACCGCATCCACGAGCTGCGCCGCCACGGCCGGCTTCATGGTCTTGCCGTACCCCGCCGCCTTTTCTTGAACCCAGGCGGGCAGTTGACGTTCCGGAATCGGCGTGAAATCGACGATGAGGCCCCGGCCTTCCACGGCCTTTTCCAGAGCCTTCCAGCTCTTCTTGCTCCCCACCGTGAGCACCAGATGAGCGCGCGGGTTGGGATCGGCTGCGTATCGTTCCAGCAGTTCCCGCTGCTCTTTGGGCCACTGGTCCACATCCCGAACGCGAAGCACCCGTCGCGGGGCAAACATGGGAACCGTGCGGACTCTGCCCACCACCTCGTGGGCCGTCACGTCCCTTGCGTCCATCTGTTCGCCTTTGACCGGCTTTTCTTCGAGGGACGCCACCGCATGAACCAGGGCCTCCCAGGCCTTGTCCATGAGGGCGGTCTCATCGCCTCGGAAAAGATAGACGCTTGCGGGGGGGGCTTCGCGCAGGTGTTTGAAAAAGAGGCGGCTGTCCATGGTCTTCGTCAAAACCGACTCATGAACCGGTCGAAAATCCTGGCGGCCGTCTCTCGGGCCGCCCTTTTCAGCGCGTCCTGCCGATTCTGAAACGCAACCGTGGATTCCGGGTTTTGCAGGTAGTCTTCGAAATAGGTCAGCGCCCGGTCCTGCCACAGGATCGCTCCCGATTCTCGCTCGACGCATCGCACATCCAAGGTGACCGTAAGCCGTGTGAGCACGGTATCCTGGGCCTTGCGGTGCGCCACATCGGTGGTGGAAAGGCGCCGAATCTGGCCGATGAAAACGGCGTCCGCCTGGGACTCCGGAACCAGCCGAAGCCGGCTCTTCATGAGGAACTCCTGGCGCAAGGCTCCGGTAAAGACGGCTTCGATGCCGGGTTCCGCCGTGAGGTTTTCGAAGACGGGAACGGCCACGGTGCGGATGCGCGGGTCCAGGTTCGTGCCGTCCCCGGCGAACCGATAGCCGCAGGAGACGGCACACAAGAGGAGGGCCATTGTCAGAACGCCCCATCGGCTTGGGCCCATGAGTCCCTCCTCTTCCGTGTATGCCTTACTAGAGGACGATGTTGATCAATTTTTTCGGGACGACGATGACCTTGCGGACGGGTTTTCCGCCGAGAAAGCTTTGAATCTTGGGATCGGCCAAGGCCATCTCCTTCAGGCGCTCTTCCGAGGTGTCCGCCGGAACCGTGAGGCGGCTGCGCAGTTTCCCGTTCACCTGGACCACCACGAGGACCGTATCCGCCGCCAGGGCCTCTTCGCGATACGTGGGCCACGGTCTCTTGGCCACACTGGGAGCCATCCCCAGCTCGACCCACAGCTCTTCGGCGATGTGCGGGGCCATGGGCGAGAGCATGAGAACGACCGCCTCCACGGCCTCTCGAAGCACCGGCCAACACTGCGGCTCTTCCTTGGCCTTCTCGAGGACGGCGTAGATCTCGTTCACCAGTTCCATGATGGCGGCAATGGCCGTGTTGAAATGGAACCGCTGCTCGATATCTTCAGTGACCTTCTTGATGGTCTGATGGGTTTTGCGGTGCAGACTTTGGAGCTCTTGGGGCAAGGGCGCCGAGCCGTCATAGGGGCGTGCGCCCTTGAGTGTCTCCAGATTTTCGGCCACAAGGCGCCACACACGTCCCAGAAAGCGGGACGCCCCTTCCACACCCTGATCGCTCCATTCCAGCTCTTTTTCCGGGGGAGCGGCGAAAAGGCAGAACAGGCGGACCGTATCCGCCCCGTAAGCGCGGATCATGTCGTCGGGATCCACCACGTTCCCCTTGGATTTGCTCATCTTGGCGCCGTCTTTGATCACCATGCCCTGGGTGAGCAGATTGGTGAAGGGCTCGTCCACCTGCAGATAGCCCATGTCTCGAAGCACCTTGGTGAAAAACCGGGAATAGAGCAAGTGGAGCACGGCGTGTTCGATCCCGCCGATGTACTGATCCACGGGCATCCAATAGTGGACTCGGGAACCGTCCAGCGGGCCCTGGTCGTAGTCGGCGCAGGCGAATCGAGCGAAATACCACGACGATTCCACGAAAGTGTCCATGGTGTCCGTCTCTCGCCGACCGGGCCCTCCGCACCGGGGACATTGCGTCTTGACAAAGGCTTCGCTGAACGGCAGGGGAGAGGCCCCGTTTTCGGGCATCTCCAGGTCCAGAGGCAGAAGAACGGGAAGATCCTTTTCGTTCACGGGCACAGTGCCGCATTGATCGCAATAGACGATGGGAATGGGGGCGCCCCAGTAGCGCTGGCGGGATATCCCCCAATCCCGAAGCCGGTATTGGACCGTGAGGCTCCCTTGCCCCTTGGCCTCCAAATCCCGCGTGATGGCCTCCCGGGCCTGGGCCGAACTCATGCCGGTGTACGGGCCGGAGTTGACCAGCACGCCGTCCTCTTCGAAGGCGTGGGTCAAGGCGTCGGGTTCCGGTGTCGCGGCGGTTTCGTTTTCCTTGATGACCACTTTAAGGGGGAGGCCGTATTTTCGGGCGAACTCGAAATCCCTCTGGTCGTGGGCCGGTACCGCCATCACGGCCCCTGTGCCGTATTCCATGACCACGAAATTCGCCACAAAAATGGGCATCCGTTCTCCGGTCATGGGATTGATGCAGTAGGAGCCGGTAAAGATTCCCTCTTTTTCCAGCAAATCGGCGACGCGGTCGCTGCGTTTGGCTTGTTTGGCCTTCTCCACAAAGGCCAGCACGGCGTCTTCATGCTCGGATCCCCGGCACAGCTCGGCGACCATGGGGTGCTCCGGAGCCAGGCTCATGAAAGTGGCCCCGAAGAGGGTATCGGATCGGGTCGTGAACACTTCGATAAAGCCTTGGCCTGAGGCCAGAGGAAATCGGATGGTGCTGCCGAAGCTCTTGCCGATCCAGTTGCGCTGCATGGTCAAAACACGCTCGGGCCAGCCGGGGAGCTTGTCCAGGTAGTCCAAGAGCTCTTCCACGTAAGCCGTGATCTTGAAAAACCATTGCTCCATTTCCTTTTGGATCACCGGCTGATCGCAGCGCCAGCATGCGCCGTCTTCAACCTGCTCGTTGGCGAGCACCGTCTGACACGTGTTGCACCAGTTGACGTAGGATTTTTTCTTGTAGGCCAAACCCCGTTCGAACATTTTGATGAAGAAGAGCTGTTCCCACCGATAATAGGACGGATCGCACGTGGCCAATTCCCTGGACCAGTCGTAGGAAAAGCCCAGCTGTTTGAGCTGGCTGCGCATGTAGTCGATGTTGTCGTAGGTCCATTTGGCGGGATGGGTTTTGGCTTTGATGGCCGCGTTTTCCGCCGGCATGCCGAAGGCGTCCCATCCCATGGGGTGGAGCACGTTATAGCCGCGCATGGACAAGAACCTGGCCACCACGTCCCCGATGGAATAGTTGCGCACGTGGCCCATGTGGATGCGGCCCGAAGGGTAGGGAAACATTTCCAGAAGGTAAAATTTCTTCTTCCCCGGATCTTCCGAGGCCCTAAAGAGCTGCTCCCGCTCCCAGTAATCCTGCCATTTCTTTTCAATGCTCTTCGGGTTGTATCGACTTTCCATCACCAACGTCCTCGTTCAGTGTCTTTCCGGCGCACGCCGGGATCACCAGCCGACCGACAAAAGCGCTTGCCTTGTAACACAGGCGCCTGCCGTGCGCAACGGAAGACACGGAAAAGAGGCCGTCAGGCGAGGGCGTGTGACGACGCCGACCAAGAATCGGCCTGGAAGGAAAAGGACCGGCGGGCTCAGCTCAAAAGCTCGTCGTTTCCCGCCACGCGGCGGACAAGATCCCGATAATCCTTGGCTCCCGGAGACCCCGGGGCATATTCGTAGATGGTCTTGCCGTAGCCCGGTGCTTCGGAGAGGCGGACATTGTAGCGGATCGGCGGGCACATCCGGCTGTTGTAGTAAGATGTCAACTGCTGCAGGATTTCTTCCGACTGCTTGACGCGTTTGTCCAGAAATGTGGGCACCACGTATTTCAGCGTGAGATCTTTATGATAGTTCTGGACGGAGGCGAGACTTCGGCAGAATTCCAGCAGTCCCTGAATGGCCATCACTTCGAGGCTCACCGGGATGAGCACTTCCTGCACGTAGAAAAGGACGTTGATCGTCAAGACGTCCCACCCCGGGGAGGTATCCACAATGACGTAATCGAATTGGCCGTCCAAAGGAGTGAGCGCCTCCGTCAGGGTCATTTCGCCCCGAAAATCCTTGCGTGCGATGAGCCGCTTGACGCCGGCCAAAGACCGCCCGCCCGCCAAGAGCCACAGCCGTTCCCGGGCTTGCATCAAGCATTCTTGCGGGATGAGTTCGCCCGTCATGAGTTCCGTCAGCCCCGCTTTCGGCTTGATGCCCAGCATGTAGGACGCCTGCCCCTGGGTGTCGGTATCCACCAAAAGTACGTTGAAGCCGGCCAGGGCCAAACCGGCAGCCAAGTTCACCGCCGTGGTCGTTTTCCCCACGCCTCCTTTGCTCAGCGACACGGCGATGCGCCGCATGGAGGAAGTCGGGCTTTGCGGGGACGCGGCAGGTTCGGGCGGGGCCGCGGGCGGCTCCGCATCGGGAACGCTGGGCCTGGGAATGGGGAACTTATGGCCGCAGAAGACGCATTTTGCCGCCTTGACCTTGTCCGAAAGGCGGGTTTCATCGACTTTATGCTGCCTTTTGCAGCTGGGGCAAACGATGATCATGTGACTTCTTCTCCCGGTTTGGTCCTCGCGATGGGCCGCTCTTCCTTCGCTCTTCGACACACGTCCTGAAGCATCCGAAACAATCGGCTCTTCGGCCCTTTGGTGTCCAGTTCCTGAAGGGCCGCCCGCAGGGCCGTTTCCACGATCACGGACTTGGAAACCTTCGGCCTGAGCCCCTCGGATTCGGCCTCCGTGAGCTTTTCCTGGGCCTTTTCCAAATGTTGAATGATGAGCTTGGTCAGGTAGTAAGTGACCTTCTTCTTGGGGCGTGCATCCTTGGGTTGGGCGGTGTACGCCTGCCGCGCTTGGGCCGTCTCGGAACCGTTACGGTGTTCCAGGCGCCTCAGGTAGAAGGCCAGCCTTTCAATGATGTCGTTTTCTTCCGTGGTGATTTTGGGCGCTTCTCCATTGAGTAAGGCTCCCATGATATCCATCGGTTCCTTCTGACGAGACGGCGCCACCGGAAATCCTCCTATGCCCCCCAATGTTTCCAAGCCCCAGAACGGCTCACCCATGTTCACGCATCCTTCGGCAACGCGAGGGCATGGAGCCCTCGGGTCCTTCACGGTTGACCGCCTCACCCTTGGGCAAAAAAACGCTCCCGCGCCTTGTGCACAAAATCCACCATGAAGGCTCGGGCGTCCTCGTCCACGTCCAGGGAAAGCCCGTACAGATAGCCGCCGTACTCCAACGGGGTCACGTGGCGCACCGTGCCTTCACCGCGGATATCCCTTCCGTCACATCGAAGATGCACGGAAACCATCCTCTGGCCGACCTCTGCAAGATCGGCGGAGTCCGCTAAAAATCCCACGCCGCCTTCGCTAATGTTGGCCACCTGATAGGAAACACCGGAAATGCGCAACTCCACAGGGGTCTGCTCGTTGACCGGCACCCGGAACGTTTTACGAACCACGGTCTCGCTCCCCAGAGCGCTGCTCAATTCCAGGGTCTCCTCCAAATCTTTCAAGCTTTCCAGAAGGCTTTCCTGTTTCGTCATCGAGTCTTCCTCCGCAGCCGTGACGCACACACCCCGTCTCGAACCCTAAATAAGCGGGGCCGCCTCTGCTCGTCGGTCCACATCCTCTTTTAGGCCGTTCATTTTTATATTTCGGCATTCCATTGTTCGGCCTTAAACACTTTTCCCGTCTTTGTTCTCCCTTGAAGCCCGGGGAGAGCCGACGCGCCGCCGGGGCCTTATCGGGAGCGGCAGATCCCTCCCGCCGCGGAGCCCGTCCCGGCCCGAAGTCGGGTTCCCGGGCCTTTCTTGAAAAAGAGGCGCTCCGCGCTTATAGTGATGGAGCATGCAGCAAAACTTTCTCCTTCGGAGAAGCCGAAAGCCAGGTGCCCTATGGACGATCTATGCCAAAAATTTCCCGATCAAGAACAATTGGAAAAAGAGCTCAGCGAGTTTCTTTCCAAGAAATACGGACGCCCGATCCGGGTGATTTCCCCCATGATGGTCGCCCAGCCCAAAAGCGCCGAATCCAAGAAATCCGGCTCGGAAAACGTGCGCAAAATCCAGTTCGACATGAAACCTGAAGAGCTGGAAGCTTACTTGGATCAATACGTCGTCAAACAAGACCAGGCCAAAGCCATCTTGGCCACAAAGATCTGCACCCATTACAACCGGATCAAATGGCGCATGGAGCGGGGACAGCGAAACGCGGATCCCGTCGGGCGCATCAAGAATAACATCATCCTCATGGGGCCGACCGGCGTCGGGAAGACCTACCTCATCAAGCTCATCGCTCAAAAAATCGGTGTGCCCTTCGTCAAGGGGGACGCCACCAAGTTCAGCGAAACCGGCTATGTGGGCGGAGACGTGGAAGACCTGGTACGAGACCTGGTGCGCGCCGCCGACGACGACTTGGAACTGGCCCAGTACGGCATCATCTACATCGACGAAATCGACAAGATCGCCTCTTCGTCCCACATCCTCGGGCCCGATGTATCCCGCACCGGGGTTCAGCGGGCTCTTTTGAAACCCATGGAAGAAACAGAGGTGGATCTCCGCGTTCCCCACGATCCCATCTCCCAGCTGCAGGCCATCGAACAATACCGTCGAACCGGAAAACGCGACAAACAAACCATCAACACCAAGAACATCCTGTTCATCGTCAGCGGCGCATTCAACGGGCTGGCCGACATCGTCAAAAAGCGCCTCCAACAGCAGGGCGTGGGCTTCAAGGCCGCCGTGCACAGCCGCGGCGACGACTCCAAGTTCCTCCAGCACGTCAAGGCGGAAGATCTCATCGAGTTTGGCTTCGAAAGCGAATTCGTGGGGCGCCTTCCCGTGATCGCCGTCCTGGAACCCTTGGAAGTGGAAGACCTCTATCAGATCCTCAAAAATCCCCACAGCCCGGTCATCCAAGGCAAGAAGGAAGACTTCCGCTGCTACGGCATCGACCTCAAGTTCGAAGACGAGGCGTTCTGGACACTGGCGGAAATGGCTTTCCAGGAAAAGACAGGGGCACGGGGGCTGGTCAGCGTCATCGAGCGGGTTCTGCTCGGTTTCGAAAAGCGGCTTCCCTCGACCAACATCCGCTCTCTGGTGGTGACCAGAGAACTCGTCCTGCATCCTCAGGAAACTTTAGAGGCCATTCTGAAGGATCCCGAATCGCCCGAACGGCGCAGCCTCTACGAGCGCATCGTCCGGGAGGAAAAGGAAGCCGTTCGTGACCAGGTGCTTAAGAAGAAAAAGCACTACGTGCAGAATTACCCGTTCGTCTTCACCCCGGGGCGCCTCGAATTGCTGGTGGACCAGCACGTGAAAACCGGCGAACCCATTGAGGGCCTCTTCGACGTCCTGATCACCTTGTACAACCAGATCAAGGTCTTCGAGGATGAGTTCCACGACAATCAAGGGTTCAAGATCCACTTCGACGACCACGCCATCACGGCCATCATGTTCAAGGCGCTGGCGGAAGACAAGACGGCCACGGCCGTGTGCCGAGAAATTTCACGGGACTACGACTATGCGTTCCGCCTTGTCGCCGAAAGGAGCGGGCAGATCCAGTTCATTCTGCCCAAGGAGGCTGTGGATGCTCCGGAAAGCTACCTGGATCAGCTCATCCGCGATACGTACCGAAAGCATCCCCTGCCCGGCGACGCCGCTTCGTCCGAGAAAGGATCCTCCCAATGATCGGTATCTCCAAACTCTACTGCGGCACGGTGGAACCGTCCGACGCCCTGCGCTATGGACGGCACAGCGGCCGGCTCCCTTCCCATCTCCTGCAGTTTTCCCAGGACAAGAAACCCGTCGTGGTCTGGAACATGACCCGCCGATGCAACCTGAAATGCGTCCACTGTTATGCGCAGGCTTTGGATCGCGATTTTCCCGATGAACTGACCACGGCGGAAGGCAAGGCGCTCTTGGACGACCTGGCCGCCTTCGGCTGCCCTGTGGTGCTCTTTTCCGGCGGCGAACCGCTCCTCAGGCCGGATCTGGTGGAACTGGCGGCCTACGCCGTGGCCAAGGGCATGCGCGCGGTGATTTCCACCAACGGGACCCTCATCACCCCCCAGGTGGCGCGTCAACTCAAAGACATCGGTCTGTCCTACGTGGGGATCAGTCTGGACGGCATGGAGGAGGTCAACGACCGGTTCCGGGGCGTCAAGGGCGCTTTTCGCCGGGCTTTGGACGGCATTGCGGCCTGCCAGGAAGCCGGCATCAAGGTGGGGCTGCGGTTTACCATGAATCGAAGAAACGCCGCCGAAATCCCTGCGATCTTCGATCTTCTGGAATCCCACGACATCCCCAGGGTCTGTTTCTATCACCTCGTCTATGCCGGCCGCGGCTCCAAGCTCATGGAAGACGATCTCAGCCACGAAGAAACCCGCCGCGCCGTCGACCTCATCATCGACCGCACCGCCGATCTGCACCGTCGGGGAAAGCCCAAGGAAGTGCTCACCGTGGACAACCATGCCGACGGCCCCTACGTGTACCTGCGCATGGTGCGGGAAGGTTCGCCGCGAGCCCCGGACGTGCTGAGGCTCTTGGAAATGAACGAAGGGAACAATTCCGGCCGTGGGATCGGCTGCGTGAGCTGGGACGGCCAGGTCCATGCCGACCAGTTCTGGCGCCATTACACGTTCGGAAATATCCGGCAACGCCCGTTCAGCACCATTTGGACGGATCTGTCCAACCCCTTGATGGCCCGCCTGAAAGACAAGAAACGCTACGTCGCCGGCCGATGCGCCCGGTGCCGGTGGCTTTCCGTGTGCGGAGGCAACTTCCGCGTGCGCGCGGAAGCCGCAACGGGCGATCTGTGGGCCCCCGATCCGGCCTGCTACCTCACCGATGAAGAAATCGGCCTCGAGCCCATGTGAGCGAAGGAGGTTCCCCCAATGTGGTTTCCCGAGTACCGCCCGAGGCGTTTGCGACGGACGGAAAATCTGCGGCGCATGGTGCGAGAAACCCGGCTCAGCCCGGACATGTTCATTTACCCGCTTTTCGTCCGCGCGGGACGCGGGATCCGGCAGGCCGTGCCGTCCATGCCCGGAGTGTTCCAGCTTTCGCGGGACACCGCAGCCACCGAAGCTCAGGAGGCCAAGGATCTGGGCATTCCCGCGGTCATTCTCTTCGGGCTTCCGGAAAAAAAGGACGATAGAGGCTCCGAAGCCTATGCTCCCGACGGGGTGGTCCAAGAAGCCGTGCGCTCCATCAAGGACCGGTGCCCGGACCTGGTGGTCATCACCGACGTGTGCCTGTGCGAATACACCAGCCACGGTCATTGCGGCGTGCTTCGAGGCCGTGAAGTGGACAACGACCCCACGCTGGAGATCCTGGCCCGCATTGCAGTGTCCCACGCCCAGGCGGGGGCCGACATGGTGGCCCCGTCGGATATGATGGACGGACGCGTCGGCGCCATTCGCGAAGGACTCGACGCCGAAGGCTTCTCCCAGACGGCCGTGATGGCCTATTCGGCCAAGTACTGCTCCGCCTTTTACGGACCCTTTCGGGAAGCGGCGGAATCGGCCCCTCAATTCGGGGATCGGCGCGCCTACCAGATGGACCCGCCCAACGCTCGGGAGGCCCTTCGAGAAATCCAGCTGGATATCGAAGAAGGGGCGGACATTATCATGGTCAAGCCCGCCTTGGCTTACTTGGATATCATCCGGCGCGTGCGCGAAGAATTCGACTGGCCCTTGGCGGCCTACAACGTGAGCGGCGAATACGCCATGATCAAGGCCGCAGCGGCCAACGGCTGGCTCGACGAACAGCGGGCCATGATGGAGGTCCTGACCGCCATCCACAGGGCCGGAGCGGATCAGATCATCACCTATTTCGCCAAGGACGCCGCCAGGCTTCTGGCCTCAGCGTGAAAGGCGCACCTGCCGAGGAACCTCTATGCCATCCGATGAACCAACCAAAGACACCGCTTCCCACCCGGCAACGGCCCCGTCCGCCCACGGGCACGGGTGGACCCTCCGCCTGGTCGCGTGGGAAGTCACCCGCACGTGCAATCTCTCCTGCGTGCATTGCCGCGCCGCCGCCATGGACAAACCCTACGCCGACGAACTCACCACCGAGGAATGTTTGCGCCTCCTGGACGACATCGCACGCGTCGGCACCCCCATCGTCATCCTCACCGGCGGAGAACCCCTTCTGCGTCCGGACATTTTCGAACTGGCCGCTTACGGCCATGAAAAAGGGCTTCGGATGACCATGGCGCCCAACGGCACCCTGGTCACCCCTGAAGCGGCGCGCCGCATGAAAGAAGTGGGCATCCAGAGAATCAGCATCAGTCTGGATGGAGCCGACGCCGAAAGCCACGACAGTTTTCGTCGAATGCCCGGCGCCTTTCAAGGGGCGCTGCGCGGCATCCGCAACGCCAAGGAAGCCGCCCTGCCTTTTCAGATCAACACCACCATCACGGGGGCCAACCTTCACGAACTGCCGAAAATCCAGGAACTCGCCGTGTCCCTGGGCGCCGCGGCACATCACATCTTCCTTCTCGTGCCCGTCGGGCGGGGCAAGAACCTGGAAGAGCAGACAATCAACGCCGAACAGTATGAAAAAATTCTCCATTGGTTCTACGAACAACGCGACAAGGTTCCGCTGCAGCTCAAGGCCACCTGCGCCCCGCACTATTACCGGATCCTGAGACAACGGGCCCGGATGGAAGGGCGCCCGGTGGATCAGAAAACTTTCGGGCTGGACGCCATGACGCGAGGGTGTTTGGGCGGGACCGGCTTTTGCTTTATCTCCCATGTGGGCACCGTCCAGCCCTGTGGCTACCTGGAAGTGGATTGCGGCAACGTGCGACATCGGACGTTTCAGGACATCTGGGAGAACTCGGACGTCTTCCGGCGCCTCAGGAATTTCAAGGCGCTGGAAGGCAAGTGCGGTCGATGCGAATTCGTGAGAGTCTGCGGGGGATGTCGCGCTCGAGCCTATGAAGCCACCGGCAATTACATGGCCGAAGAGCCTTTGTGTTTGTACGAACCGGGACGCGTCTCCTCCGGCCCGTGACGGGATGCCCCTTCGCTCCCGAAACGGCCCTCCAGGGCCCCGGGCCCTTGCCGTTCAGGGACTGACCACGAAAACCTCGACGGCGAGCCACTCCTCCGGCTGGGCATCGGTTTGGACTTTCAGGGTCGTGCGTTTCCGCGACCCGGCAGGAACGGCTTCCAGCTTGGCAGAGACATCCAACACATAGCCCGGGGGAGCCTCTTGGGGCGTTGCGACCACGTCCAAAAGCTCCCGATCATAGTCCACCTTGGTGATGCGGAACGCCGCGCCGGTATGGCTCACCACCAGCACTCTGCCCACCCGGTTCGCCATGTCCCCCTTTACCTTGCCGACAAGGAGACTCGTGGGCCGAATGCCGATGGGCCCTTCCACCATGCCTCGAACGGAAATCAACACCTCGGGTTTTTGCGGATGATCCGTGACCAATCGAATGAACCCCGAATAGGTTCCGCGCTCGGCCTGGTTCGTTACCACGACGCGGTATCGCGCACCTTCCGCCAGGGGTTCGACCTTGACCGAGACCTCCTTTTTCAGGTCGCTCTCCACTCGGAGAATATGCATGGGCGTCTTGGTGCTTTCCACTTCCAGGTCCTGAGGCTTCAAGGCCGCCGCCGGCCCTCGAAAGACCACCGTATCGCTCGGGCGAATGTCCACGAAGGGGACGACCTTGGCACTGACCGACAGGGACACCCGCGGGGTTTGGGGGTCGTTGCAATAAACCGTCGCACTCTTGTTCACCGTGCCTCGGTATCCTGCGAGGTTGACTGACAGGGTCACTTTTCCCTCCCCGCCCGGAGGGATCTCCCGGTCAAACCGGGCCACGCTGCAGCCTCAGCCAGGGCGGACTTGTTCGATGGTCAAGGGGGCGTTGCCTTCGTTGCGGACCACGAAGTCGTGGGAAATGATCCCGTTTTCCATGACTTCGCCGAGATTTGCATGGGGGCTTTCCACGAGGATCTTGGGAGTAGGTTGCGTCTTCGGGGCTTCCGATGCCAGAGCTGCCGAAGGTGGGCAAACGTTGGCGCCCCATGGAAGGAACAAGACAAGGACACATATGGCTCCCCAGACCTTAAGCCGATGTCTTGCCCCGTGTCTTCCGACCTCGCAACTCCCTTGCCGCATGGGCCTTATCCTTATTCGTTTTCGTTTAAGGAAGCCGTTTCCAGCTTACTGTTCGCGTTCGTTGGACTCACCCCAACCTACGTATAAAAATCCAGGGTTTGCCCGATCGGCCCCCATGCCCCGACCGACGGATCGGCCGGCGTCAGGGAGGCTCCAGCACCGTCGCCATTAGGCCCCCGCCTTGGCCCCGTTTTCCGCCGGAGCCCCCTCCAGCAGTTTTTTCAAGGGGACAATCTGGATTCCTTCTTTTTCGAAAGTCTCGGCTTCCTGCTCCAAAACCTTCAACGTGATCGGGTGGGGATGGCCGATGGCCACGGCCTCCCCTTCCACCTTGGCCCGCCGAATCAACTCTTGCACTTGACGCCGGACGAAGGGTTCCGTCGGCTCGTGGTCCAGGAAAATATCTCTTTTCCTACAGGGCATGCCCAGCTCTTGGGCCACCGACAGCCCGACGCTGTGGGCGCTCGTGTAGCTGTCCAGGTAGTAAAAACCCCGGTCTTTCAAGTGCCGCAAGACAACCTTCATGGCTTGGGGGTCTTCGGTGAATTTTGAGCCCATGTGGTTGTTGATCCCGCTGGCGTAAGGGTTTTCCTTCAAAGCTTTGTCGATTTCGCTGACGATCTGCTGGGGCGTCATGGCGACGAGCAAAGCCCCTCGACCCGGATCGGTCTTGGGGTATCCACGGGGTTCCATGGGCATGTGGAGCATCACTTCGTGGCCGTGGGCGGCGGCAAGAGCCGCCACCTCTTCCGTGTGGGGCAGATGGGGAAGCACGGAAAAGGTCATGGCCAACGGAAGATTGATGAATTTTCGGGCGATTCTCACGTCGTGACCGAAGTCGTCGATCACGAGGGCGACTCGGGCCACAGGAGGTTTTTCCGGGGGTACCGGCGGTACCGGAGGCCCCGGAGGCACTTTAGGTACCGAAGCCACCACGGTGTTCCCTTTGGGCCTATCCTCGTCACGGGACCCTTCCTCAGGGGGTTCGGCGGCGGAATGCTTCGAAGACGAAGGCTTTTGCAAAGGCGCCTGTCCTTCGGCAGGGCGGGGAACCGCCATGGAAGCCGTTTCCTTTGGTTTCAATCCTGAAGCCGACGTTTTGAAAGGATTCCCTTTCGTCCAGTAAAGGAGCGTCACCAGCAAAAAGAGGACCACAATCCACACGGTGACGAGCGGCAGGAACACAGTGTCCTTGCGCTGCTTCTTGGGGGCTCCACCCGACCCGGCGGCGCTCCGGCGGGACCTTTGCGCCGATGCCCCTCGCACGGGCGCCCCCGCCGGACGCTTTTTCCCCTGCGTTGAAGCCATAGGGACGGAAATCCTTCCTCCGGCTACTTGTAGCGCGTCTCCGCCATGATCCGATAGCTCTTGAGCAATTCCAGGGCGTGGCGCAGCTGATTGTCCGCATCAAGCCATTTTTCCGTATCCGACGGCTCCGCGACCGGCGCTGCCTTTTCTTCTTCCTCGGTTTTTCCCGGCGGGGCATCCATGTGCCGTGGCAAATCCTTTTCCCTCAAACGTCGCATGGCCTCTTCGCCGCCGTTTTCAGGGTTCGGCACAACGCGCTTGACCACGATGTCCGGCGTGATGCCCTTGGCCTGGATGGATCGGCCGCTCGGCGTATAATAGAGCGAGGTCGTCAAACGCACCGCCGATCCATCATTGAGCGGGATAACGGTTTGGACCGAGCCCTTTCCGAAAGTCGGCTCGCCCACGACCACCGCTCTTCGGTGGTCTTGGAGGGCCCCGGCGACGATTTCCGATGCACTGGCACTGCCGCCGTTGACCAAAACAATGATGGGATAAGAATGGGGAGAAGCATTCTTGGTCGCTTCAAAGCGCATCTGCTGGTTTTCCCGACGTCCGCCGGTGTAGACGATGAGTCCTGAATCCAGGAATTCATCGGCGACGGCCACCGCCTGATCCAAGAGCCCGCCCGGGTTGTTGCGCAGGTCGAGAATCAAGCCTTGAAGGGGTTTGTCCTCCGCTTCCAGCTTTTCCAACACCTTGCGCAAATCCCGTCCCGTACCACTCTGGAAACTGGAAATGCGCACATACCCATAGCCCTTCTCCAAAGGACGGGTCCGCACACTCTGGATGGAAATGATGTCCCGGGTCAGTTCGAATTCCAGCGGCTTGCGCTGCCCCTCCCGCATAATGGTCAGTTTCACCTTGGTCCCCTTGGGCCCACGCATTTTTTGGACGGCCTCCATCAGGCTCATTTCCTGGGTGGGAGCCCCGTCGATCTTGACGATCTGGTCGTTGGCCTGAATGCCCGCCTTGTCCGCCGGGGTTCCCTCCAGCGGGGCCACCACCGTCAAGACCCCGTTGCGGATGGTGATTTCGATGCCAATCCCGCCGAACTTGCCCTTGGTCTCGATCTCCAACTCCTTGTAGTCTTCGGGGCGCAGAAAGGACGAGTGCGGATCCAGCTCGCGAAGCATCCCGCTGATGGCCCCGTAGATGAGCTTCTGGGAATCGACCTGCTCCACGTAGTGTTCCTGGACCAAGTTCATCACGTCACTGAACAGTTTGAGCTGCTCATAAACCCCTTTTTCGGCCCCCGTCGCCATGGCCCTCAACCCCATCCATCCGGCAAAGGCCACACACGCGGTCATGATCACCAAACGGGTTTTTCGGCTCCCTTTTCGCATCTTTCTTTCCTTTGAGTCTCAGGAAGTTGATCCACGCCACACCTTACGAGGGCCTTGAAGAGCTGAGCCCAATTTCTTTTTTATTATAGAAAAAGCGGGGATCGGAAGAATGATTTTTTCACGACGATTATCCTTCTGATATCGCTAAAAGAACCCGCTTCTCATAAGGGATTGCCCTTTGTGTGTCAAGCGGCTATAAAGGCGACCGGCATGCGTCGCGACCCGGCACGTGTGTCCGAGACCGCGCCGAACTTTGGGCATTCGGCCGGCGAAGACTTGGCGGCGATCCGCGAGGGGAATGAGGAGGCGGTATGGCCGAAATCAAGAGCACCTTGGACATCGTCCTGGAAAAGACCAAGCACCTCGTTCTCACTCCCGAAGAACGGCACGCCATGGAACGCCGAGAGCATCTGGAGAAGGTGCCCGGCATCGTGCAGAGGTTCTTGGACGACGCCTGGACCGTCGACCACATGGCGGAGGCCTGGCAGGCCATCCCCGAAGTTTTTCGAGAAGAGGCCCGCAGGGAGATCGTCCGGAAACTCCTGGACGCTTTGAGCCCCGAAGAAACCGGGGGAAAGATCGCCACCGCCCTGAAGGCCTTCGCCGCGCCCGCCGACATCCCTTATCTCGAACGTTTGGGCCGTCTCGTCACGCCCGGTCCCCAATCCCAGTCTTCCTGGGAAGGGCGGCGGCAGCGCCTTCTGGACAAACTTGCCGAAAGAGGCATCGGCGGGGACGCCGTTCATGTGACGCCCGACGTGGATCCCCTCTGGCATGAAACCCGCCAAAGCTTGGCCCGGGACATCGCCGCGTTGAAAGCCGAGTGGCTCACGGCCCTGGCCGCAGAAAACCCGGCGCGCCCTCACGGGCGCTAGACGGCGCAAAGTATCCTGTCTTCTCAAACCTGAGGCCCGAAGAAATACTGGCGGATCAGGTAAAAATTCTCCTTTACCGCACCCCGGCCTTCCAGCATGGGGCCGTGGCCCGGGCACAGCAGCCTGACATCCAGGCCCATGAGCTTTTCAAGGCTTCGAGCCAGGAGGGCGGCGTTGCCGCCCGGAAGGTCCACACGGCCCACGCTCTGGACGAAAACCACGTCTCCGGAAAAAAGCACCCCTTCCTTTTCCCAGTAGAAACACACCGATCCCGGAGCGTGCCCCGGCGTTTCCAGCACGCGGAAAACCTCCGGCCCCAATGTCAACCGGCCTTCCTTCACGAAAAAATCCACGGGGAACTCGGGCATTTTTCGACCGGTCACATGTTCCCATTGCGCGCTGAAGCTCTTGATGAACGTCTGAGCCTCCTCGTGCATGGCGATGAGCGCCCCCAGTTCCTTGAGTCTCAGCAACCCTTCGCA
Source organism: Desulfosoma sp. (assembly GCA_037481835.1). Classification (GTDB taxonomy): domain Bacteria; phylum Desulfobacterota; class Syntrophobacteria; order Syntrophobacterales; family DSM-9756; genus Desulfosoma. Next base: position 178,984 of record JBBFKW010000004.1, read on the forward strand.
ATGGTCCGGGTGAGGATGGGTCGATAAAGCCAGTTGCACGTCTTCCAGGGTGAAACCGTCTTGCGCCATCCGCGCTTCCAGATGATGGAGCAGATGGGCGTGGCCGGGATCGATGAGAGTCTTGACGGGACCGTCGATAAAGTAGCTGTTGCAGTTGTTTTCCGTGTAGCTTTCCCAAGGGTAGACGTAAAGTCCTTCAGGTAGAGACATCGTTGTGCGAACCTCCGGGTTTTTCTTCACGGGTGCCCATATCGGACCGCGGGGGTTTTTAGCGAATCGGCGCTCTTACAGTCCCGAGGCATGCCGGCTTTCCTCATGGCCCGGAAACCGTCCCGGCATGGGATGCCATCGGAAGGCATCACGCAAACACACGCGGATGTTGCTGTAAATGCCTCTCCGGCTGTTGATGAGATAAAGGCGATGGTTGACGTGAAACAACTCGTGAACCAGCCGATTCACCTCTATGCTTTCTTCCTTCCCCGATTCGGCCAGAGCCTCTTGGAAAAGGAGGGCGATTTTGTCACGCATGCGCAGTTCCGTATCCACCAAGAAGACAGCCACATCCGGCTGCACCTCCCCGAGCCGGTTCAAGAAAGCCTTGACGGCGGGCATCTCCACACCCCTAGGGGGCGAGGATTTCACTTCCACGACCACAAGGCGGTGATTCACGAGAGCGATCACGTCGTAGTCGCCCCCATGCCGGGTGCGATCGAGCCGAACGTTGAAAATGGCAGGAGCCAGGAATTCACGCTGAAAGATCTGCCACACGAACCATTCCAGCGTGGGGCCGAAACTGGGCACGGGCCCGCGGACCCACTGCCAGCGCCCCTGGGCCTCCAGGGATATGACGCCAATGTGCTCAAGTTCCCTGAGATAGCTTCTCACGGTCTTCAGGGAACAGTACCTGGTGAGGGATTCCAGGGAAGGCGCTCCCGAGCTGTGGATCAAATCCCGCACGAACAATCGAAAGGAATACCGCCGCAGCAGCTCGTAGAGGCGATCTGCGGCCCACTGGGGCGCCTCGGGCGGCAGCATGACGTGCGTCATGTCTCCGTGAGTCGCCACGGGGAAGCCCCTTTGGCTCAAGGCGCTCTCCACGGGATGGGCCCAAGCCCCTTGCGAGGCCTTGAGCGCCCACAGCTCCTGCTGCAAGCGGTCGAGCCGTTCCGAAAGCCGGCGAATGGCCTCCCACTCCTTATCCCCCATCAGGACGAGACCTCGGTCAGGCAAATGTCCACGGGTTTGTCGAAATGGACCCGGATTTCGTAGAAGCCTTCCATGAAGGAACTATCCACAAGATAGCCCAGTTTCTGGAATACACCGAAGACTCTTTCGTTCCCCGGGCGGATGTAGGCCCGAAATTGGCGGATGCCGTTCTTTATGGCGATTTCGGCGAGATACTGGATCATAAAGGAGGCGATGCCGCGTCGGCCGTAGTCGGGATGGACCGCAAAATCCACTTCCGCTCCAACGGATTCTTCGTCGGCGATAAAACGCCCAACGGCGACGACCCGCTCCTCGTCGATATCCCCCACCAATCCCAGCAGGGTCATTTCCTTTTCGTAATCGATATTCACCAATCGGTTCACGTCCACTTGGGGATATACTTTCATGGTGGACAAAAACCGGATGTAAGCCTCGTCTTTCGGCAGCGCATAGAAAAACTCCCTGAGAAACCGCTCGTCGGTGGGCTTGGCGGGCCGGAAAAAAACTTCCGTCTCATCGTCGAAAACCTGAGTGACCTCCAGCTCCTCAGGATAAATGGCCTTGGCGGCTCTGATGGCGAACTGCTCCTTTTTCAGCAACTGGATCCGGTACGCATGACGGGTGAGCTCCTCGCGAAACTCGGGATGGGCGATGCCGATGAGGGCCTGGGCCCTTTCCCGAAGGCTCTTGCCCTGAAGTTGGGCGATGCCGTATTCCGTCACCACGTACTGGACACCCCCCCGCGTGGTCACCACGCCGCCGCCGGGCGTCAGCGTGGGGACGATGCGCGAACGCCCGTCTTCCGTCAAGGACGGCAGGACCGTGATCGTTTTGCCCCCTTTGGAATTGCGGGCGCCTCGCAGAAAATCCACAGCCCCTCCCACACCGCTGTAGATTTGGTAACCCATGGAATCGGAACACACCTGGCCGGTGAGATCGATCTCCAAAGCGGAATTGACGGTGACCATCTTGTCGTTTTGAGAAATGACCAGATAGTTGTTCGTGTATTCTACCGGGAAAAGGGCCACCATGGGATTGTTGTGGACGAAATCGTAGAGTGCCCGCGTGCCGATGCAGAAACTGGCGACGATCTTTCCTGGATGGAGCGTCTTTTTCGCGTTGGTGATCACCCCCTGTTCCACGAGGTGAAGATAGGGGTCGGTCAGCATGTCCGTATGGACGCCGATGTCTTTTTTTTCTTCCAAGGCGTAGAGAACGGCGCTGGGAATGGATCCCACGCCGACCCGGATGGTGGACCCGTCCTCGATGAGCTTGGCCGCTTGGGCGCCGATGGCCGAAGCGACGGGGCCCACCGGGGTCGGTGGCATTTCCAACAAGGGCTCGTCCCAGGCGATGATGGTGTCCAATTCGTCGATGTGAATAAAGGAATCCCCAAGGGTTCGAGGCATGTGGCTGTTGATTTGGGCAATGACCGTTTTGGCGCTTTCTGCGGCCGCCTTGACGATATCCACGGAAATGCCGAGAGAGCAGAATCCGTGGTCATCGGGCGGTGAAACCTGGATCAGGGCCACGTCAATAGGTAGAGCGCCGCTTCGAAAAAGTCCGGGAACATCCCCCAGGTTAATGGGCGTGTAATCGGCCCGGCCTTCGGCTACCGCCTTGCGGGACGCCGCCGCCACGAAGAAGGATTTCAAGCGGCACTTGTCATGGTAGCTTTCCTCCAGGAAGGTGTGCGTCCCGAGGCTCAAAATGTGAAGGATTTCAATATCTGCCAGCTTGGGTAGCGTCTCTTCCAAAGCGCGCACCAGATGCTGGGGTTCCCCGCACCCCGACCCGATGAAGACTCTCTGGCCCCGCTTCAGCGCCTTGAAAGCACGGCGGGTGTCCGTAAGCTTCTTTTCGAACCGTTCCCGCCATGCATCCACGGCAGGTGGCCCCGTTTCCCGGGAACTGTTTCGGGTTTCGCTCATGCGCTCCGTTTCCTCATGTTTTCCGACGGCGCACGGTTTTGGCGTCGCCAAAGATAAAGGATCGCCGCCGCGGCCATCATGGCCGCGCACAGCACCTGTCCCATGGTCCAATGCCCCCAAAGAAACCCTAGGTTTTCGTCGGGCTCTCGAAAGAACTCGAGGAAAAACCGGATGAAGCCGTAAAAGAAAAGGAAAGCCGTGGCGATCACTCCATGCGGGAGCTCCTTTCTCGATAGAACCCACAGGATGGCGAAAAGAAGAGCCCCTTCGCCAAAAGCTTCATAGATCTGGGACGGGTGCCGTGGCACCGGGCCGCCGTCGGGAAAGACCATGGCCCAGGGCACATCGCTGGGCCTGCCGAAAAGTTCCCCGTTGATGAAATTGCCGATCCGTCCCAGGCCCAATCCGATGGGCGCCGTCACGGCCACGCAGTCCGCTGTGCCCCAAAACGGCAGGCGGGAGCGCCGGCAAAAGAGCCATCCCGCACACAAAGCCCCGAGAAATCCCCCGTGAAACGACATGCCTCCATGCCACGTGGCAATGATCTCCAGGGGATGGCTCCAGTAGTATGCCCAGTTGTCATACTGATAGAAAAGGAGAAACCCCAGGCGCGCCCCAACGACCAAGCCCACGGCCAGATAGAGGATCATGTCCTGCATTCGCTCGGAAGTGAGGCCGATCTCCTTGGCCTTTGGAAGCCTGGGGGCGATAAAATAGGTGGCGAGAAATCCGAGGACGTACATCAGGCCGTACCATCGAATGCGGATCGGCCCGACGGCGATGATTTCCGGTCGAATCTCAGGATAAGGAATCATGCGGTTTCAACCTCCCGTTCAGGCGCATATAAACACACGCACGCCGAAACCGTCAACGCCGCCGGGAATCCGTTCCCCCGAAGGCCAACCGTCAGCATTCTCGGAAGACCGGCGGGAGATGGCTCATGAGCATCGACCGCGTAGAAGACATCGTTCGGAGGCTCCTTTCCAGCGAGGCGGCGATCGAGCGATGGGCTTCCAGGCTCATGTCCTGGGCCTCGTCCACGACCCCCAGCTGGGAAAACAGGACGTCCCCGTTGCTTTGCAGGACAAAGCGCACCCCCGCAAGATCTCTTCGCGTTCCTTCAGGCTGTGTTCCTGCGGCTGAACGCACTATTCCTCCAACACAGGCCAGACGGCGGCATGCTCAAGCCGATTCAGATGGCCGATGCAAAGGGGTTCAGCCTGAGGCTGCAGGCATCAGAGCCGGCTTTCCCGAGCACGGCCTGGGAAGGCCCCACGGCGTCCACCGTCCATGAGTGCCGCCTGAAAGGGGAGGCGATTGACCTTGATGCCATGATGCGATAGCATCACAACGTAAAGACGGAAACCGGCGCCCGGGTTGCGGGCCGATAAAGGATGAGACGCTGCCATTCCAAAGGAGGCGATCGCCATGCGCACCACACTGGATATTGACGACGATGTATTGGCGGCGGTCAAGGAATTGGCCCGTCGGGAACGCGCGGCCGTGGGACGGGTCCTTTCCAGATTGGCACGCCAGGCTCTGATCGGAGAAACGGCCGGAGCCCGGACCGATGATGCCCAGGAGGTCGTGGCCGGCTTCCGACCCTTTCCCCCCCGGGGCGTTGTCGTCACCAATGAGCTCATCGATCAGCTTCGAGACCGGGAAGGGCTGTAATGCGTTCTCTGCTGGATGTGAACGTGCTGATCGCCCTCCTGGATGCCGCCCATGTCCACCATCGGCGTGCCGTTTCTTGGCTTCAGCAGGAAGTCCGCCACGGCTGGGCATCCTGCCCGATCACCCAGAATGGGTGCATCCGAATCATGTCCCATCCCGCCTATCCCAATCCCCTGCCTGCCGCGCAAGTGGTGCGCCGGCTTCGGGAAGCCTCGGAAAATCCGGCCCATGAATTTTGGCCGGATGACATCAATCTCTTGAGTTCTCCTGTTTTCGACTGGTCGAGGCTCTTCAGTCATCGCCAGATCACCGATACGTATCTTCTGGCCATGGCAGTCCGCCACAAAGGCAGACTGGTCACGTTTGACCAATGTATTGCGCACGACGCCGTGAAAGGGGCGCGAGAGAGGAATCTCGTGGTCTTAAGGTAATGGGTTCCCGACAAGTCGGACATCGGACAAAAGGTATCACTTCGCGCGACAATATAACGGAAAGATCTTCGAAGTTGCAGAGATCAAGCTTCCTCTCATTGCCTGAACGGGAGCCAATCCAGAACCAGATCAAAGGTCTTTCGAAAATCATAAAGTGCCTTCAAGGGGAACCGCCTCGCCTGCTTTGTCTTCCGCGACGGCCCCATCGGGCGTCGCCATGCCGTTTCCCGGCAGCCCGTTGGAAGACAGCCCCAAGTGTTTGATCATCCATGGCGGACCGGGATGCCGCCGTCCCGGCAAAAATCCGCAAAACTCATGGCACAAACGCCCCTGCCCAATATCCGCCATGGGCTCCATGCGTTGACACTGCGGGGGCCCTATGGCATAGTCTGAGCCCCGTTGCCGGACCTTTTTTCGAGGATCCGGCTGTCACGACAATCCTTCGGCTCTCGGACTTTTTCAACACGTGCAGGCGGTAATGAGGAGCGCACTCTTGGGGCACAGCGTGGGAGAAGAACCGCCCGGGAAAAGGCTTGGGTGCTGGATCGACGGCACCGAGCGGTTCGCGGAACCGTGGATGGCCGTCTGCGACCCGGCGACCGAGGACCCTCTCGCCCATGTTCCCGTCTGTGACGCCTCCTGGGTTCATCGGGCCGTGACCGGGGCCGTCCAAGCCCAAAAGGCGTGGGCGAAAGAACCGCCCCACCGCCGCCGCGATGTCCTGCGTTCCTTGGCTTGTCTCGTTCGCACCCGCAAAGACGACCTCTCGGGCCTGCTCAGCCGAGAAACCGGCAAACCCCGGAGCGCGGCCGCCTCCGAGGTCGACAATACGGCTCAATTGATCGAGTATTTTGCAGAAGAAGCCTATCGCCTCTCGGGCCTGCTGCCTCTCTTGGGGGATCCGGGACGACACACCCTGGTCGTCCGCGAACCCGTGGGCGTGGTGGCGGCCATCACCCCCTTCAACTATCCGCTGAGCACCCTCATCTGCAAGGCGGCGCCCGCCTTGGCCGTGGGATGCGCCGTGGTGGCCAAGCCCGATGAACATACCCCTCTTGCGTCCTTGGCCCTTGCAAAGCTTTCCGCGGAAGCGGGTCTTCCGCCGGGCCTCTTCCAGGTGGTCACCGGGCCGGGGCCTTTAACCGGCGCCATGCTGGTGGACCACCCCGCCATCCGTTGCATTTCCTTTACGGGCAGCACCGAAGTGGGTAAGGAGATCCAGAGGCGGGCCGCCTCGGGCGTCAAGCGCCTCATCCTGGAACTGGGCGGCACCTGCCCCGCCGTGATCTGCGAAGATGCGGATTGGCACTCCCATCTTCCTTCCATGATCGCCCAGGCCTACAAAAACTCCGGCCAGTATTGCTACCGCATCACGCGCTTCTACGTAGCCCAGTCCCTGTGGGAGGCATTCGTCACGGAATTCACGAAGCGCGTGATGGACCTCCGCGTGGGTCCCCCGGAGGAACCCGGCGTGGTCCTGGGGCCGCTCAACCACCGGGACATCCTCCGGCGCGTCGAGGAACAGGTGTCCCGGGCCCGGCAAGCGGGCGCCACGGTCCGCCAACCCCCCTTGCCCGGTCGGCTCACCCGTGGTTTCTACTATCCCCCGACCGTCATCACGGATCTCCCGGCCCACTCGCCCCTCCTTGAGGAAGAAATCTTCGGGCCCGTGACCTTTCTCATCCCCTTTGACGGCGAAGAGGAAGCCGTGGCCGAGGCCAACCGCTCCCCATACGGCCTTGCCGCATACGTCTTTACGCGCGATCTGGGAAAAGGTCTGCGCTTGGCCCACGATCTGGAAGCAGGCAGTGTGTGGATCAACGGCATTCACCAGGCCTTGCCGGACGCTCCCTTTGGGGGAATGAAACAAAGCGGCCTCGGCCGCGAAAAGTCCCGCTTCGGCGTCGAAGCCTTCACCGAGTTGAAGACGATCTACATGGCCTACTGAAAGGGGGCGGAACATGGTTCCCATTGTGTGCATCGTGGGCGCATCTAACGTGGGAAAGACAACCTTTCTCGAAAAGCTCATTCCCTCCTTGGTGCGCCGGGGCTACCGGGTCGGTACGGTCAAACACGACGTCCACGGCTTTCAAATGGACCGGGAAGGCAAGGACACATGGCGCCACGCTCAGGCGGGAGCCCAAACCATCGCCATTTCCTCGCCTGTGCGTGTCGCTTCCATCCGAAGCGTCCCCGTGGAATTGCCCTTGGAAGAGGTTGTCTCGCGATATTTTTGGGACGAAGATATCGTGCTCGCTGAAGGGTTCAAGAGGTCCGTCTTTCCCAAAATCGAGCTTTTCCGACCGGAAATCGAGCCTCGGCCTTTGTGCTCGCCCTCGGACAACCTCATCGCCCTGGTCTCCGACGCGGCCGTGGAAACGGAGGTGCCCCGCTTTGCTTTCTCCGATGTGGACGGCCTGACCGACCTCATCCAATCCCGCTACCTCGAGAGCCGAAAACGGCCCCGCGTGCTGGTCCAGTTGGACGGCAAAAAGCTTCCCATGAAAGACTTTGTGCAGGATTTTATCGCGGGCGGGGTCCTGGGGATGGTTTCCCAGCTGCGAGGCTGGAAGAGACCGAGGCAACTGCGCGTCACCATCACGCTGGGAGACGAAGCGTGATCGCCGGAGCCGTCTTGGCCGGCGGAGAAAGCCGCCGTTTCGGGCGCAACAAGGCTCTGGAAAACCTCAAGGGCGTGCGCCTCATCGATCGCGCCGTAGCCCACCTTGCCGCCTTGTGCGATCCCGTCATGATTGTGGCTAACGATCTTTCGCCCTACATGGATCTCGACGTTTTGCTCGTGCGCGATGTCGTCCCTCGGTTCGGGCCTCTCGGCGGCATCTATACCGCTTTGTATTTTTCTCCACATCCCTGGGTGCTCGTGCGGGCCACGGACATGCCTTTTCTGGAACCATCCCTGGCCCAGGCCCTCATTGCGCTCACCCAGACCCCCCACGTGGATGTGATCGTGCTCAAAAAAGACAACGCCTTCGAACCGCTCATGGCCCTCTACCACGTGCGATGCCTGCCGTATATCCGTCGTTGCATGGAAGCGGATCGCCGGCAGGTGATCAGTTTCTATCGCAGTGTGAAAGTACACGCCGTCGAAGAATCCCAATGGCGCGTGTACGATCCCGAGGGCGTGAGCTTGTGGAACATCAACACGCCCGAGGACTGGCAGCGTATTGTTGAACGGTCTTCTGAGGAAGTTGGCCGCACAGGTCCCCCGCACCCCGAGGACGCCTAAGATGCCGACGCGGCCGGAGCCCATCTCTCTGGAACAAGCCGCCGCTTTGGCGGCCGGAGCCGTAACCCAGGCGCCCGTTCGATGGGTTCCCGTGGATGCGGCCCTTCACCGGATTTCGGCCCGGGATCTTGTTTGTCCGTTTCCCATTCCCGCAGAAGCCCGATCCCGCATGGACGGGTACGCCGTGCGAGCCCAGGATACGCGCGGGGCGTCTCGGGCCGATCCTCGGATGCTTCGTTGTCTCGACCAAACCCTAGCCGCGGGAACAGTGCCGGCCGTGCCCCTGGAACGGGGAACGGCATGCCGCATCCTCACAGGAGCCGTTCTGCCCGACGGGGCCGATGCCGTCGTTGCCGATGAGGACGCCGAACGCTCTGGGGACACCATCCGTGTTTTTGCGGAGGCGTTTCCAGGCCAATGGATATCCCCTGCGGGCGAAGGCATGGAGCGTGGAGCCGTCGGCGTTCGTGCCGGAACCCGCCTGACGGCCCCTCGTCTCGCCGCGGCCGTAGCCATGGGCTACGCTCACGTTCCCGTCTTTACCCGCTGCCGCGTGGCCGTCATGAGCACGGGAAGCGAAATCCTCGAACCGGGCTCAGCGTGGCGCCCGGGGGCTTCCTACGCCGACACACGCTATCTGTTGGCCGGATGGCTGCGTTCCGTGGGAGCCGTCCCTATCCATCTGGGATGTGCCGCCGACGACCCGTCGGCCATTGCGGCCCTTCTCGACAAAGCCCCGGGGCCGGTGGCGGTGACCACGGGAGGGACGGGGCGCGGCGACAAGGATTTCGTTTTCCGCGTCTGGGATGATCTGGGAATCACCCCGATTTTTCACGGTGTGGCCATGAAACCCGGTGGCGGCACAGCTCTCGGCCGCCGGGAAGGCCGTCTTTTTTGGGCCGTTCCAGGAACGCCGTGGGCCGCCACGGTGGTTTTCCACGAACTTTTCCTCCCCATGCTGGAAACCTGGTACGGGTCCACGGAACCTTTCATCCGGACCTACACGGCGCATCTCGAACGCGGGCTAACATGGGAAAACCGTGGGGTTCGAGCCGTCCCTGGAAGGCTTTTCACGCGGGAAAACCAACTCTGGTTCGACCCGCTCCCTCCACACTCGTCCCATTCCGTGTTCGATCTTGCGGAAATCAACGCTTATGCCCTGGTTCCCACCGGGCGCGGAAGGCTCGATGCGGAATCCCCCATCACGGCCAGACTCCTTACGGGACACGGGATCGCACCCCAATGATCCCTGAGGCCGCCACAGGTCTGACCGAGGCCGGGGAAGGCGATTCTTCGCACGAACCCCTATTCAAGAGAGTGCAGAGTGTGTATAGTGCGGGCTCGACTTTTCAAGCGCACAGAGGATGCTATCCATGCTCAAAGGGACATATATCGAAACGCAATATTACAAGGTTTTGCAAACCTATCTCGTTCCGGTGCTCGTCCGGCTGAGACTTCGTCCCAACCACGTCTCCATTCTCGGCCTTGGGATAAGCGCGGCGGCAGGGCTGGGGTTCCTCTTCCAGCCCCTCTGGGGCGGTATCCTCACCCTGGTGGCAGGCCTCGTGGATACTCTGGACGGCAGTTTGGCTCGAAGCACCGGCCAAGCGCGAAATTCCGGCGCGTTCCTGGATTCCGTCCTGGACCGCTATTCCGAGTTTTTCATCTACCTCGGCATCTGGGGCTATTTTTATCGAAAGGGCGCCTCGGAACCCGCGCTTTCCGTGATCATCCTGTGCATTCTGTTCGGATCCCTCATGGTGAGTTATACCCGGGCGCGCGCCGAGGGGCTGGGGCAAAAATGCATGGTCGGCTTCCTGCAGCGGGGAGAACGCGTGATCTTGTTGGGACTGGGCGGCATCGTCAACCCCGCCTTCAACAAGCTTTCCCGACTTCCCCTGAGCTCCTCCCCCGAAGATGCCTTCCTCACGGTCATTCTTTTCATTCTGGCCGTTGGCACAAACCTTACGGCCTTATGGCGCTTTCAGCACGTGCTCAAGAATCTGCACCACGATCGCCCTTCGAAGCCCGCCACCGACACCGAAGGCTGATCCGCCGCGGGACGCTTCCCCGTCCTGCCTAGAGGATGGGCTCCGGAAGTTTTCGCAAAATGACCCGGTCGTCTTCCCGGTAGATTTCAAAAGAGTCCCCCACGGAAAACCCCAACTGGTCGATCAAGAGCGCCTTGTTCAGGGTGATGCTGCCGCTTTGACCGATGGTGCGATGATTGGTCGTCTTGATCACCACGGACGGCACCGGCGCCGTCGCCGGCTTCGGGCGGCGTCGCACAACGACCTTAGAAGCCATTGCCGCCTCGGCCTCCTCCTGCTCTTTGCTGACGACCTGGGGTTGGGACACGACGCGATGGTGCCGGTGCGGGGTGGGTTCCGCCGCGCGGTGCCGGCCGAAGCCCATCTGGGGAATTTCGCCCAGTTCCATGAGCCCCTTGAGATACAGGTCCTGAACTTCGCTTTTAAATCGAAGCCCGAACAGCTTTTGGACCGCTTCCAAAGAGCGGCCGTTACGGATTTCGTTGACGATCAGTTTGGGATCAATGTTTTTGTATTCCACATCCATCGTGCGTTCCTTTCGTGTAAACATCCAAGGCACCTCTTCGCAGAAAAATTTTTAGACAAAAGCCTTGTCGTTTGCCGTGACGGTTTGGCCTTGACGCACACCTCAGCGGACCGAAAGAAGGGGGACAGGCGATCCGGACTCCCCCGAGCGATGATGCGCTCCACCGTCTGCAACGCCTGAGACGGGGAAAACTTCACCGGCAGGGGGAACTTGTCCGAGTATGTTGTCGACTCACAAAATTCGGGATTTTTTCGAGATGCGACGACGAAGCCTCAACGGCACTCTTTTCCTAACAAAGTCTCATCACAGAATCAACCTTCTTTGCACTCGGAAATTTTTTTGACGAAACCAAGGCTTGCAGCCGCAATGCACCCTTGCGAAAGCCCGCTGCGGCGGGCGTCTTTATAAGGGAGACGTGGGGGCAGGTCAATGGCAAAAATGCACGGCAAAATCTTTTTTCGCAACGCCTTCTTTTGATCCCTTCCGCGCGGGCTCACCCCTTTAGCTCACGTCCCTCGAAGGATCTCAGAAAGGTCCCGGGTCAAAACGGCGACTCGCTCCGCATGCCGCTCGCTCAAGGTGCCGCAGCCGCAACTGGGCGTAAAAAGGCTTTGCGCCAGCACGGCATCCACGGATCTTTCCCCACCCAAGAACCCTCTGACCTGATCGGTCCACCTTTTCGCCAGATCCTCAGCGGACACGGCATCAATCAAGGCTTCCTCCGCCGTGGGCACCATCCCCCACGCCACTATACCGCCTCGGTCCAAGAACCCCACGCATGGATTTCGATACAAGGCGAAACGGTCAAAGAATTGGTAAGCATCCAGATTGATAATATCCAGGGGGCATTCGAAAATGAGGCCCCAGTCCGTGTTGGCGCAGACGTGAACGCCCACCAAAGCCCCCGCCTTTCTTATGGGCTCGGCCACTTCCCTCAGCAGGGCTTTGACATCCTCGGCGGACACGGTGATAAAGGCCGAAGTCCCGAAGCCGGCCAAAGCCGGCTCATCGAGAAAGAGGATCACGGGCTTTGCCCATTGGGAGAGCCGGCGAACCTGCCAGAGCGCTTTCATGGCGAGATGCTTGACCACCACATCGCGCATCCTTTCATCGAAAAGGAGCGCGCGCCGCTTTTGATCCGTCAAGCCGCTCAATAGCGTGAACGGCCCGACGATCTGCCCTTTGACGGCGTTCCAGCGGGCAGGGCGCTCGGCCAACCGATCCAAGAAGAGCCGAAACGTTCGGCCCGACTCTTCGCCCATGGCGAACCGGGACTGATCCAGCAGAGACGGGGAGCCGTCAACGGCCAGATAATCTTCATAAAAAGACAAGATTTCCTGATCCGCGCCTTCCGTATCCACCCACACGCGCCCGGCGTCCCACCTCACGCCCGGGAGCCCTTCCAGGTATTGCACCATCATCTGTTCGGCGGGGTATTTGGGCAGCTGGGGCCATACGGGAATGTGGGTCATGATGTCCAAAATGACGGAGACGGCGCGTTCCGGATCGGTGTGGGGCATGCTGCCCACAAGAGTCGCCTGTCCTGCGGCTTCGAAGAGTCCCATTGCAAAATCGCTCCAGCAAAGGTATGGTTTTATGTCACGTATATCTTTAGGGAATTGGGGCTGCGGAAACGTTCGTCCTCGTTCCCCGCACCGTCTATCACAGTGCGGCTGCCTCGTCAAATGGAGCTCCGGAAGGGACGGTTCGGTTGCGCCGGATCTTCCGATTCGGCCCACATGGTCTTACGTGGAGAGCGGCATGGCGACAAGAGCTCATGGTCCCCGGGACCGCGACCCCCAAGACAAGAAATTCCTCTATATCCTCTTCGTCGTGCTCCTGCTCCTCACAACGGGCGCTCTTTTCCTTCTCATGAAAACGGGAAAACGGCCTTTCGCACCGGAAGTCCCGCCGTCTGAAAAGCCGGAAAACCTCGCTAGAGTTCCCAAGGACGTGGGTCCTGAACAAGTTCGAAGGCCCGTTCCCACCCCGGAACCGGCGCCGCAGCCCGCACCGCCCCCTTTGGCAGCCTCGCCTCCGCCCTATCCCGACGTTCCGCCCCAGGCGTCCCAGGACCAACGCAAGGAGGCTTTCGGGCTCAAATCCAGCGTGGATCATGTTGTCCAAAGCCGGGAACCCTTCAACGCCCACGGCCGCCAATGGACTGTGGAGGAGATCCAAAGGCGACTGGCCGGCCGGGCGGGTCAAGGCCCCTCAAGAACCGCTGAACCGAACACCCTGGGGGACTTTGTCCGAAAGCCTGCTCCAGGCGAATCGACCCAAGGGGAACAGAAGCGGCCGACGCTCTACTACGGGGTCCGTTCGGTCCGTCCCGGGGAAAACCTCTGGAGAATCCACTACGGTGTGGTGCGGGAATATTTCGCCCGCCGCGGGATCGAGCTGCCGAATCGAGCGGACCAGCCCCGAGCCGACGGCCGCAGCAGCGGTGTCGGGCGAATTTTAAAATTCCTGGAAGGCATCGTCTACGTCTACAACACGCGGGAAAATCGGCTGGTGGAGGACCTGGATCTCCTCTACCCCAACGATCTCATCGTGTTTTTCAAGATTTCAGAGGTCTTCCAGGCCTTGGACCAGGTGAATGCCGAAGAATTGGATGCTGTGCGATACCTGGGGCCCACCCTCCAGGTGAAAGCCCCTTCCAAATCTCGTGTTCTTTTGAATCAAAAGGACCTCAAGGACCAACCACCCCCACCCGTGCCGGAAAAGGGGCGTTGACAGCCGGCACGGGGCACGCCCCGGACAAGGAGGAGATGCATGGCGCAGGATCTGAAAAAGATGTACCGCACGGTCATGGACGACCATTTCCCGGAGGACCTGACGATCCGATTCGGCGATCAAGAACTCGTCTATCGCAAGCGCACATGGAAATTTCCCGATGAAAAAACAGGCGAACTCATTGAAAAAGGCCTCCGCTACGGGGAAAACCCGGGCCAGGAAGCGGCCCTTTACGAACTGGTTGCGGGAAACCTCACCCTGGGAGACTGCCGCTTTATCGAACCGGGCCGGGGCTTGGTCAGCGCCGTGTCCGAAGAGGACATGGTTCAGGCGGGCAAACATCCCGGGAAAATCAACCTCACGGACTTGGACAACGGCCTTAATATCATCAAATATCTTATGGATCGCCCCTGCGCCGTGATCCTCAAGCACAACAACCCCTGCGGGGCCGCCCATGGGCAGACCCTGGCGGAAGCGTACTTTCGGGCGAACCGGGCGGACCGGATCGCCGCCTTCGGCGGCTGCCTCGTGCTCAACCGCCCTCTGGACAAGGACACGGCGGAATTGGCCGCCCAAAACTACTTGGAAGTCCTGGCGGCTCCCGACTTTGAAGAAGGCGCATTGGATATCGTCAAAAAAAGAGCGAACCTTCGCATCATTCAAGTGCGGCGCATGGACCGACTCTCTGAATACCGCGACCTGCGCTTTGTCGACTTCAAGTCCCTCATGGACGGGGGACTCATCGTGCAGCAATCCGCCCTCTGCGCCGTGAAAGGGCCTCAGGATCTCAAACTTGCCGAAACGGTCCACGAAGGCAAAACGTATCGGATTCAGAGGGCTCCCACCCAAAAGGAAATGGAGGATCTCCTTTTCGGCTGGTACGTCGAACAGGGCGTGACGTCCAATTCGGTGCTCTACGTCAAGGACCTGTGCACGGTGGCCATCGGCACCGGCGAACAGGACCGGGTCGGGGTGGCGGAATTGGCCGTCTACAAGGCCTACCGCAACTACGGGGACGCGCTGTGCTTCGAAAAGTACGGGTTGTCCTACAAAGAACTGGAGCGGGCCGTGGAAACGGGCCGGCGGCCCCGGGAAGACCGGGAAGCCATCGATGCGGCCGTGCGGGAAGTGCGCGCCGGCCTGGTGGGCTCCACCATGGTTTCCGACGCCTTCTTCCCCTTTCGGGATGGCGTGGATGTGGGCATTCGCCAGGGAATCACCGCGGTGGTCCAACCCGGAGGATCCCTCAGGGATTGGGAAGTCATCGAAGCCTGCAATGAAGCGGGCGTGACCATGGTCTTCACCGGCCAGAGGGCCTTCAAGCACTAGAGCCCGTGCCAGGGTGGTACGAGATCGTGGGCAATCCCCAGATGATCCAGGATGCGCCCGACGATGAAATCCACGAGATCGTCCACGGTGCGGGGTTGGTGATAGAAGCCGGGAGCCGGCGGCAACACGACGGCGCCGGCTTCGGTGAGGGCCAACATGTTTTTCAGATGGACGGCGCTCAGCGGCGTCTCCCGCGGGACCACAATGAGAGGCCGTCGTTCCTTGAGGCACACGTCGGCGGCTCGGTGGATGAGGTTATTGGCCAATCCGTTGGCGACAGCCGCCAGTGTGCCCATGGTGCACGGGACGATGACCATGCCGCGAGTGCGAAAGGAGCCGCTGGCGATGGGGGCGGTGAAGGCGTCTTCGGCGTAAAGAGGGATCCCCGGCGGGAGATCTTCTTCCAGGGTCCTGCCGGTTTCCAGCCGATAGACGAGCCGGCCGGCCGATGACACCACCCCGTGGGTGGGAACGCCTCGGTGCGCCAAGAACCGGAAAAGACGCCGCGCGTAAGGCGCGCCGCTGGCCCCCGTTACGGCGACGATGACCGGGAGAGCATCCACGCGTCCCACACCTCCTCCACACTGCGTCCTTCGTGCACCAAGCTGACGATGGCCGAGAGAAAACGATCCGGGCATGCGTGCTGAAAGACGTTTCGACCCACGGCCACCCCGGCCAAGCCCGCTTCGAGTCCCATGCGAATCCTTGTGAGGAAAGCCCGCTCATCGGGTTCTTTGGTCCCGCCGGCCATGACCACCGGCACAGGGACACTTTGCGCAATCCGCTCCACGGTCTCGAGACGCTGAGGCGCGGGAATCTTGATGATATCCGCACCCAGTTCGGCCGCCACGCGGGCGGCATGTTCCACGAACTCGTCCGTGACGGGCTTGGGCGCATGCACCCCCCGCACGTAGATCATCGCCAACAAAGGCATATTCCACTGGGCACACGCCTCCCCCACACGGCCCAAATCCACGAGCATCTGCGGCTCGGCCTCATCCCCCAGGTTGACATGCACGGAAACACCATCGGCCCCCCGCCGGACGGCTTCCTCCACGGACCCGACCAACACCTTGCGATGAAAAGAGGGCCCGATCTGCGTGCTGGCCGAAAGGTGCATGAAAACCCCCGGAAGGCGACCCGGAATCCGCTCCACATAGGCCATCATGCCTTTATGCAGCACGAAACCGTCGGCTCCCGCGGCGGCTCCGTATCGAAGGACGGCTTCCATCTGTGCAATGCCGTGCACGGGACCGCAACTGACGCCGTGGTCCAAGGGAAAGAGCACCAGGCGTCCATCCCCCCTGAAAAAAAAACGACGCAACCTCAAGTTCTTGCCGCTCATCTCCCGTTTTCCCCCCCCGAGTGTCCCTTGAGCGCGCCGTCCCTATCGGTTTCGGAATCCGCCCACAGTTCCAACTGCGGGCACGCGGCGATGTCCCCGATGACCACCATCTGCCGATAGAACAGGCTCAGCCCTTCAAGGGCTTTCTCATCCAGGTCGAAGCGGAACGTTTGGTAGTAGCGCCGTAAACCATCCAGATCCAGGATCCCCAAGCGAGCGGCCTCCCGGCACAAGACGTCCAGGTGACGCGCCCCCCACGCCTTGGATTCCCACAGGCAGCGCACCACCTCATGGACCCGCAGCGGCTCGTGGGCCGCCACATCCCGGCGCACGACCCATAGGGCAAACACGAAGGGAAGGCCCGTCCACCGATTCCACACTTCCGCCAAGTCCCACCGGTGAGGATACTCCGGATGGCGTCCCCACACCAAGGCCTCATCACCGATGGCGAGAAACGCCGTCGGGGAGGATCCGTTGGCAAGGGCCGTGCTGAGAGCCCCTCGGTGATAGCGCACCCCTTGCACGCGCCAGTACCGCTCCATCAGGACCTTCAGGAGCACCACAGAAGTGTCCGAATGGCTCGTGAGGAGGATGTCCTCCCCTTCGAGCGCCTCCATGGGTTTTTTGCTCAAAAGCAACACACTGTGCACCGGCCCGGCGCATGCGATGGCCAATCCGGGAACGATTTTGAAGAGCTGCGGGTACCGTGCGTACATCACCGAAGAAACGGCGCTGATGTCCAAATCCCCGCGGCACACCATGGCGTTCAATTCCGATGGGCATCGAGCCGTGATGCGACACGGATTGCCCGTGAAACCGTGTTCCATGGCATAGTAGACAGGCCACACATTGAGGTAGTCGATTTTGCCGAGCTTCAGCATGACGTTTCTCCACGGATCCATGTCCCACGGCCCAAAGAGGCCTCTTGGATGATCGCTTCCGCCAGATCGTTTTCCGACGCCGGATGTCCTGAAACAGGGACGGCCAAGAAGGGCGTCCCGGCCCCGGGTCCCAGGACCCCCCAGGATCCTTCCAAACCGAGGGCGCGCGCGCCGCCAAGCGTCATCATGCGGAGCACCACCGCAGGTTCCAGCCCCGGGTACGCGTCCAAAACGGCGGCCGCTTCCCGAAAAAGATTCAGGTCTTCATTGCTGGCACGGCTGTCCGTGCCCAAGGCGCAGGGGATCTTCCTGCGAATGGCCTCTTCTATCTTGGGCAAAGTCCCCTCAATCCACAGGTTGCTTCGAGGGCAAAAACACACGCAGGCGCCCCGCCGCGCCGTGATGTCCCAATCTTCGGAATCGACGTGGACCATGTGGACGAGTAGGGTCTGAGGGTCGAGAACCCCTAAAGCCTCCAGAGTCCGGACGGGGGAAGTTCCGGAAGGGCGCCATGCATCGTCCCATCGGCCGAGAAAGGCCAGAAGGTCGCGGCAGAAACCCGTGCCGTCTCGCACGAATGTCGTTTCTTCTCGGTGTTCGGCCGCATGGATGGAAAAGGGCAAACCGCGGGTCCGTGTCCATTCCTTGGCCTGACGGATCACGTCCCACGATGTCCCGTAGAGCGAGTGGGCGGCAAGAGGCCAGGACATCGTCTCCACATCGTGGGCCGCAGGCAGAACCTCCTGGAGACTCTTGGCGCAAAATCCCAAAACCTCCACAAAGCGCCGCTCGTACGGAATACCGCGGGCCTCCTCCACTCCGTCCAGCGGCGCATTGATGACGTCGCCCAGCCAGATCGTTCCCGTTGCGGCGGCTTCGGCACGGCCCTTGCCGCGCGCGTCCCTGCGCTCAGCGGGGCTCTGGCCCCCCTTGGCCTCAAAAACCGAGAAAACCCAACGAGCGAAACCCGGCGGCTCCCCCGGCCTCGGAAAGGAAAGGCCGCTGAAATCCAAATGGATATGCGCGTTGATTGCTGCAGGTAAAAGGGCCGTTGCCTCGTGGTCCCAAAGGCGTGTCGCGCCGCCGCCGTAACGACTCACGAGGTCTGGGGCTTTCCCCACATCCACAATGTGATCCCCGCGCACCGCTACGGCACCGTCGGCAATGGCCGGGCCGATTCCGGGAAACACCCAAGGCGCCCGGTGGATGTGAACCGGTTCCATGGGGCCTGCTCTAAGAGCCTTCGATCCATTCATAGGCCATGGTCCGCTGCTTGGGCACGAACCCCGCGTCCTCGATGATTCGGCGAATTTCTTCCAGAGACAGCCGAAAATGCACCCCCGCCGCCGCCACCACGTTTTCTTCAATCATGGTGGACCCGAAATCGTTGGCGCCGAAAAAGAGGGCCGCCTGGGCCACCTTGGGGCCCATGGTGACCCAAGACGCTTGGATGTTGTCGAAATTGTCCAAGACGAGACGAGAGAGGGCCAGAAGGCGGAGGTACCCCACGGCCGTTTCCGGACGTCTCTCAAGGGCCGTATGCCCCGGCTGGAAGGTCCACGGGATAAAGGCCGTAAAGCCGCCCGTTCGGTCCTGCAGGTCGCGCAACGCGAAAAGATGCGCCAGCCGGTCGTCCAAGGACTCTTCGTGGCCGAACATCATGGTGGCCGTCGTGCGCAGTCCCTGGCGATGCGCTTCTTCCATGACACCGAGCCATTCGGCGGCCGAACACTTGTTGGGGGATACTTTGCGGCGGACCGCATCCACGAGGATTTCAGCCCCGCCACCGGGAATGGAATCCAAGCCGGCTTCCTTCAGGCGGGCGATGACCGCGGCCGTATCAAGCCTTTCGCGCCTGGCGAAGAAAACGATTTCCGGCGGGGAAAAGGCATGGATGTGCACGGGATAGCGATCCTTGATGAAGCGCAGCATGTCCTCGTAAAAACTCAAGGGGAGATCCGGGTGATGGCCTCCCTGAAGGAGGATTTGCGTGCCGCCCAGTACCAGGGTTTCTTCGATTTTGCGGGCCAGGGCGCTTCTTTCGAGAACGTAGCCTTCGGGATGACCGGGAGGCCGATAAAAGGCGCAAAACCGACACCCACAAACACAGATGTTGGAATAGTTGATATTGCGGTCCACCACATAGGTGACCACGTCGTCCGGATGCTTTCTGCGCCGGATCGTATGGGCGGCGTATCCCAGCCAGTGGAAGTCGGCCTCGCGATAAATCCTTCGCGCCTCATCCCAGCTCACACGCCGTCCCTCGTTGAGGACCTCGTTGAAAAAGATCTCCTTCCCTTTTTCCATCGTTTTCCTCTGAGCCATCCACGCCGTCCCGCCGATCCTCTTCTCCTCCTCGGCCGGATCGACCCGAAGGCTCTCTTTTTCAGCCCGCTTGGACCGATGCCTGAGCGGCTTCGAAAAAGCAGTTTCGTTCCACGGGATGGAATCCCGCTTC
The DNA here is from genome assembly GCA_037481835.1 of Desulfosoma sp. GTDB lineage: Bacteria > Desulfobacterota > Syntrophobacteria > Syntrophobacterales > DSM-9756 > Desulfosoma. The sequence goes on from JBBFKW010000004.1 coordinate 198,799, forward strand.
CCGAATGAGATTTTCCAAGGCCTCCCGGGTGAGAAAATCTTCCGATTCGGCTCCTGCCATGTGCCCGATCTTTTCTTCCACCACGGTGCCGTCCAGATCGTCTGCGCCGAAATGGAGCGCCACCTGGGCCAGTTTGACCCCAAGCATGACCCAGTAGGCCTTGATGTGCGGGATGTTATCCAGCATGAGGCGCGAGACGGCGATGGTCTTCAGGATGTCGACACCGCTCGGCCCACGGGCGCCGTCCACTTCCGTGTTCAGCGGCTGGAACGGCAGCGGGATGAAACACACGAACCCTCCCGTTTCATCCTGAAGGCGGCGCAAAGCGTCCAGGTGCTCCAGTCGTTCCTCCAGGGTTTCCCTGTGGCCGAAAAGCATGGTGGCGTTGCTCTTGATTCCCAGTTCGTGGGCTTCCCGCATCACGCGCAGCCAGCCCTCGCCGTCCAACTTGTTCGGGCAAAGGAGCCGCCTCACCCGAGGACTGAAGACTTCCGCCCCCCCGCCGGGCAACATCTCCAAGCCCGCCGCCCGAAGCCTCAGGAGCACCTCGCGGGTGGGGAGTCCCTCCAGGTGTGCGAAATGGGCGATTTCCACCGCCGTGAAGGCCTTGAGGTGCACCTGGGGCCGAACCCGCCGGATCGCCCGAAGCATCGCCTCAAAGGTTTCCAGGCGCAGCTCAGGGTGACAGCCTCCCACAATGTGAATTTCCGTGATGGGATCCTGAAAGCGTTCCTGGACCTTGGCCACGACGTCCGAAACGGTGAGCTCGAACGATCCGGGTTCTCCCTTGCGGCGTCGAAAGGCACAAAAGAGGCACCCGTTCACGCACACGTTGGAATAGTTGATGTGCTGGTTGACGACGTAAAAGGTCGTGCGCCCGTGCCGACGGAGCCGCACCTGATGGGCCAAAGCCCCCACGGCGACGAGATCCCGACACTGAAAAAGACGCAGCCCGTCCTCCACGTCCAGGCGGTCCCCGGCAATGACCTTGTGGAAGATCCCATCAAGACCCAGGGACTTGTAAACCGCAGCCGGAATCATCCTGTGCCCTTTCTGTTCGTTGGCTTTCGGCATGCCCAACGCTGTCGCCGGCCAATCCATTGTGCAAGACTTTGACAAATTCCCCTATCAGACGGTCCGTCACTTGGGGACTCCCTTCGTACAGGCCGGTGCCTCCATCCAGGAAGGAGACACAATGGGCCTGAAGGAATCGATCCATGACGGCGTCCAGGAAAAAGACAACGAAATCGGGATCCAGGTCCGAACGCACCTCGCCCCGGGCCATCCCCTTGAGCACCATGGGGCGCAGGTATTCGGCGGAAAAGAAACGCACCCGCTGGAGGAGTTCGGTCCTCAGGGGAAAATCTTCCTGAAAGAGCATCTTGAGATAAATGCGGTAGACGCGGGGATGCCGCCGGATGAAATCCACACCCGCCGCAAGGCTGCGGCGGATTTTTTCGTAAAAATCCTTTTCCGCCGTCTCTTCCTTGACCTGGGCCAAGCGCTTTCGCACCAAGGCGACGGCATGGTCGAAAATGAAAAGAAAGAGGCCTTCCTTGTTGCCGAAATACTGAAAGAGCGAGCCTTTGGAAATGCCCAGGGTTTGGGCCAAACGGTTGAGGCTCGCCTGCCGAAACCCATAGCGGGAAAATTCTTCCACGGCGCCTTCCAAAATCTTTTCCCGCTTGGGCTCCCTGAGCCTCATAAAGCGATCGATCCCCATGGGTCCCTTTTCCTTCAATGGCCGGGCTATCGAAATGACCAGGTGGTCATTTTTATCGAACCCCCTGAACCTTGTCAACCGATCCCTTGATGGCACACCCAGCTGCGGGTATAGAACGGGGAAAACGCCAACCGAGGAGGCACGGCATGCGTCGACCCGTCATTCACGGGCCTCTTCCCGGCCCCAAGGCCCGGGAACTCACAGCCAAGGACCACCGGTACGTGTCCCCGTCCTACACGCGCGTCTATCCGCTGGTGGCGGAAAAGGGTCAAGGGGTGTGGGTGGAAGACGTGGACGGCAACGAATTCCTGGATTTTACGGCGGGCATCGCCGTGTGCGCCACGGGGCACTGTCATCCCCGGGTGGTGCGGGCCGTGCAGGATCAGGCGGAGCGGCTGCTGCACATGTCCGGAACGGATTTTTACTACACACCGCAGATCCGGTTGGCGGAAAAGCTCTCGTCCCTCGTCCCCGGAGACGACATCTACAAGGTCTATTTCGGCAATTCGGGGGCGGAGGCCGTGGAGGCGGCTTTTAAGCTCGCGCGCTGGCACACCCGACGGGAACTGAACATCGCCTTTTTCGGGGCTTTTCACGGCCGCACCATGGGCGCCCTGTCCCTGACGGCCAGCAAGACCATCCAAAAACGCCATTACAACCCCTTCGTACCCGGCATTACCCACATTCCGTACGCGTATTGCTACCGATGCCCCTACAATCTGGCCTACCCGTCCTGCGACGTGGAATGCGCCCGCTGGGTCGAAGAAACCCTGTTCCGCACCACTGTGCCGCCCGACGAAGTGGCGGCCATCTTCGTGGAACCCATCCAAGGGGAAGGGGGCTACATCGTGCCGCCGCCGGAATTCCACAAGCGCCTCCAGGGCATCGCCCGAAAGTACGGCATTCTCTACGTGGCCGACGAGGTTCAGACGGGGATCGGCCGCACGGGAAAGATGTTCGCCATGGAGCATTTCGGCGTCGTACCGGACATCATCGCCTTGGCCAAAGGCATCGCTTCGGGGCTGCCCCTCGGGGCCATGATGGCCCCGGCCCGCATCATGGACTGGGAAGCGGGCTCCCACGCCTCCACCTTCGGCGGGAACCCCCTGTCCTGCCAAGCGGCCTTGGAAACCCTGGCCTTGGTGGAATCCGAGCTTATGGTCAACGCGGCCGCCATGGGGGATCGGCTCCTTGCGGGGCTACGGCGGCTCCAGCAGGAATGGGAATGCATGGGCGATGTGCGCGGCCTCGGCCTCATGGTCGGCGTGGAACTGGTCAGGGACCGGCACACCAAGGAACGGGCCACCGAGTGGCGAAACGCCCTCATCCAGGAGGCGTTTCAGCGGGGATTGCTGCTCCTCGGGTGCGGCGAAAACACCGTGCGGTTTTGTCCGGCCCTGAGCGTCAGCGCCGAGGAAGTGGACTGCTGTTTGGACATCTTTTCCCAGGCCCTGGCCGCCCTGTTCCGGTAAAAGGCCGGATGAAGGCTCCGGTCACTTCGCGCCTTCTTTCACATCCCTGGGGGACCCGGCTTTGAAAAGGCTTGACCCTGGGAAAAGGCCGTTTCTATAATCGCTCTGAGCCCTTGCGTCGCTGGATTTCAGATGTCCCTGGAGCGGGGTGAAGAGGGCGGCGCAAAAGCCTTTTGCTTTGGCTCTCAAAGGCTTGACACGTTTTTTTTGGCCATCTATAGTGAGATACTTCACAAGATAAGCGCCGACGCCCTCCTTTGTCCTTTTGACAGGGCGGGGTGGATGTCGGCCGAACCGGCCTCGGGCACAACGGTGAGATCATGAGCCTCACGGAATACCTGCAGCGCAACCAAAAACCGATCCTCAAAGAATGGTTCCAGGCGGTGGTGGAAACCTACCCGGAAGAAACCGCCAAGTTTCTCAAGAAAGAAAAAGACCCTTTCGCCAATCCCGTGGGCAGCTCCATCCTGGAAGGCATACAGGGCATTTACGCGCAGATCCTGGGGGGATTGGCGTCCGATGACGTCATGCCTTTTCTGGATCGCATCGTGCGGGTTCGGGCCGTTCAGGACTTCACCCCAGCCCAAGCGGTGTCTTTCATGTTTTCATTAAAAGACGTCGTGCGGTCCCAGATGGAAAAGGACGGTCTGTTGAGCCGCTACGCGGCCGATTTGGCGGGTTTTGACCGGACGGTGGATCGTGCGGCCTTGATGGCTTTCAACATTTACATGGAATGCCGCGAAAAAATCTATCAACTGCGCGTCGACGAAATCAAGAACCGAACCGGGCGACTCCTGGAACGGGCCAATGCCATATGGGAGAGCCGCCGTGCGGAGGACGGCTCCCGGGAGGAATCATAAAACTTTTATTAACCAAAACGAGGTGGGGTGGTTATGAATGCATCACAATCCATGGTTTTTTCCCTTGTCGCCGTCGGGATCCTCGTGTGCCTCCCACTGATCGGCGTGACGGCCGGGATGACGTCCCTTTTCGGCGTGATCATCCCCTATGCGGCCGTCGTCGTGTTCTTCGTGGGGGTTGTGGCACGGGTGGTGCGATGGGCCCGGTCTCCGGTGCCGTTCCGCATCCCGACCACCTGCGGGCAGCAGAAGAGCTTTCCGTGGATCAAGGCGGACAATCTGGACAACCCCTCGGACACCAAAGGAGTGGCCCTGCGCATGATCCTCGAAGTGTTGCTCTTCCGGTCCCTCTTTCGCAACACGCGCCTGGAATTCTACGACGGCCCCAAGATCCGTTACGCCTCCGCCAAGTGGTTGTGGCTCGGGGCCATCGTCTTTCATTACAGCTTCCTCGTCGTGTTCCTGAGGCACCTGCGCTTTTTCACCGAACCGGTCACGCCTCTGGTCACCCTCTTGGAAAGCGTGGACGGCTTTCTCGAAGTGGGCCTGCCGAGGCTCTACATTTCCGGACTGGCCTTGCTGGCCGGCGTGACGTATCTTTTCCTTCGCCGGGTGACCATCCCGCAGCTCAAGTATATTTCCCTGCCGTCGGACTATTTCCCTCTGTTTCTCATCTTCGCCATCGCCGCCACGGGCCTTCTCATGCGCTACATCTTCAAAGTGGACATCGTAGGCGTGAAAGAGCTCACCTTCGGCCTGGCCACCTTCCACCCCGTGGTTCCGGAAGGGATCGGCGTCCTCTTTTATATCCACCTCTTCCTGGTCAGCGTGCTGTTCGCCTATTTCCCGTTCAGCAAGCTGGTGCACATGGCGGGAGTGTTCCTGAGCCCCACGCGGAATCTGCCCAACAACAGCCGCATGGTGCGTCACATCAATCCGTGGAACTACCCCGTCAAGGTTCATACCTACGAAGAATATGAAGACGAATTCAGGGAAAAGATGATCGAAGCTGGTCTCCCAGTGGAAAAGAAGGAGTAGACATGGCTACCGTCCCGAAACCCAGCGAACTTGGAAAGGTGGACCATCGGCCGCCGCAGAGGCCGTGGACCGAAACGACCCCCGAGTTTCGGCCCGGCACGTTCTGCTACGGTGCCAAGCCGAAGAACCTGGAGGTTGTGGGGCTGCCCAACCCGCGCGAATGGAACCCCGCGGACGAAGATTGGAAGCTGCCCGATGACTGGAAAGACATCACCCTTAAGGGTATGGAGGACCGGCTCAACAAGTTCCGCTCTTTCAAACTCTTCATGGATATTTGCGTCCGATGCGGGGCCTGCGCCGACAAATGCCATTACTTCATCGGCTCGGGGGATCCGAAAAACATGCCCGTGTTGCGGGCGGAATTGATCCGATCCATCTACCGCAAGTACTTTACCGGAAGCGGCAAGATTTTCAGCAAGTACGCCGGCGCCCGGGCTTTGACCGAACAGATCATCAAAGAATGGTTCTACTACTACTATCAATGCACCGAATGTCGGCGCTGCTCGGTGTTTTGCCCTTACGGCATTGACACGGCCGAAATCACCATGATGGGCCGTGAACTGTTGAACGAGCTGGGCTGCGGCATCGACTGGATCATGGGACCCGTGGCCAATTGCTACATGAACGGCAACCACCTGGGCATCCAGCCTCACGCCTTCAAAGACATGATCATGTTCTTCGTGGACGAGATCGAGGCGGTGACGGGGGTTAGGGTGGAACCCACTTTCAACCGCAAGGGCGCCGAAGTGCTTTTCATCACGCCGTCGGGGGACGTGTTCGCCGATCCCGGCACCTACACCCTCATGGGCTACATGATGCTCTTCCACGAAATCGGCCTGGACTACACGTGGAGCACGTACGCTTCGGAAGGCGGCAATTTCGGACTCTTCACGTCCCACGAAATGATGAAGCGCCTCAACGCCAAGATGTACGCCGAGGCCAAGCGCCTCAAAGTGAAATGGATCCTGGGCGGCGAATGCGGCCACATGTGGCGCGTCATCAACCAGTACATGGACACGATGAACGGCCCGGCGGATTTCCTGGAAGTGCCCAAGTCGCCCATCACCGGCACCGTGTTCGAGAATGCCAAGAGCACCAAAATGGTGCACATCGCCGAATTCACGGCAGACCTCATCCGACACGGCAAGCTCAATCTGGACCCCAGCCGAAACGACAACAAGATCGTGACCTTCCACGATTCGTGCAACCCTGCCCGGGCCATGGGTTTGTTCGAAGAACCGCGATACGTCCTCAAGGCCGTCTGCAACCACTTCTACGACATGCCGGAAAACACCATCCGGGAAAAGACGTTCTGCTGCGGGTCGGGATCGGGCCTGAACACCGACGAATTCATGGAAATGCGCATGCGCGGCGGGCTGCCTCGAGCCAACGCCGTCCGCTACGTCCATGAAAAGTACGGCGTCAACATGCTCGCGTGCATCTGCGCCATCGACCGCGCCGTTCTGCCGCCCCTCATGAAGTACTGGGTCCCCGGCGTCGATGTCACCGGACTTCACGAATTGGTCGCCAACGCTCTTGTCATGAAAGGCGAAAAGAAACGCACCACCGACCTCCGTTATGAACCCCTGCCGGGTATGGAAGAAGAGGAGGAGGCTGACGATGTATGACGCCAAGAAGATCGTCCCGGGAATCATCATCTTTGTCGTCCTGTTCACCTTTCCCCTGTGGTCCAACATGGGAAAGGCGGCGCCGGCGCCCAAGCCCGAGCTGCCCAAGACCGAAAAGGTCTGTGTGATGGACACGGCGTATATGAAAACCGAGCACATGGTGCTCCTGAACCAATGGCGGGATCTGGTGGTGCGGGACGCCAACAGGCTGTGGGTGGGACCCGACGGCAAGGAACACCTCATGAGCCTCCAGAATTCCTGCATGAAATGCCATTCCAGCAAGGTCAAATTCTGCGACCAGTGCCACAACTACGCCGGGGTAAAGCCTTATTGCTGGCAGTGTCATCTCGAGCCTAAGGAGAACATGTGATGGAAAAGGATCGCCGTGAATTCCTGAAGATAGGCGGAATATCCGTCTTGGGGCTGAGTGCTCTGCCTGTCTTCGAGGTGCTCGCCCAAGAAAAGGGTCCCCGATATAAACCCGACCCCAAGGCCCTGAAAGGCACGCAGTGGGCCATGATCGTGGACATGAAAAAATGCTGGGAGCAGCAGGACAAGCGGCAGTGCAAGGACTGCATCCTGGCGTGCCACAAGATCCACAACGTGCCGGACATCCCGGACGTGAAGCGGGAAATCAAGTGGATCTGGATGGAAGAATACAAGCATGCCTTTCCGGACCAAGCCCACGAGTATGCCCCGGAGAAGGTCAAAGAAAATCCCTTTATGCTGCTGTGCAACCACTGCACGAACCCGCCGTGCGTGCGGGTCTGCCCCACCAAGGCGACCTTCAAGCGCACGCAGGACGGCATCGTCATGATGGACTTCCACCGCTGCATCGGGTGCCGCTACTGCATGGCCGGCTGTCCTTACGGGGCGAGAAGTTTCAACTGGGGGGATCCTCGGCCCTACCTCAAGCCGGAAGACATCAACATGACCTACCCGACGCGGCGCAAGGGTGTGGTGGAAAAGTGCACCTTCTGCTACGAGCGCATCGACGAAGGCCTGCAGCCGGCCTGTGTGGAAGCCTGCAAGGTCAAGGCCCTCATTTTCGGCGACGTGACCGATCCCAAGTCCGAGGTGCGACGCATTCTGTCCGGCCAATACAGTTTGCGCCGGAAGATCGAACTCGGCACAGGGCCAAACGTCTACTACCTGATTTAGCGAGGGGATGACATGCTGGAAAAGGCATTCAAAGGCGGTCAGAAGTACTGGAGCCTTCTGCTGGGCTTGCTTGTCCTTTCGGGGATCGGCTTCGCCTGCTTCATGCTCCAGCTCAATCAAGGATTGAAGATCACCGGCATGAGCCGCGACGTGTCCTGGGGCTTTTACATCGCCCAGTTCACCTTCCTCGTCGGGGTCGCCGCATCGGCCGTGATGGTCGTCCTTCCCTATTATCTCCATCACGTCAAGGAATTCGGCCGCATCACCATCCTGGGCGAGTTCCTCGCGGTCAGCGCCGTGACCATGTGCTTGTTGTTCATCGTCGTCGATCTCGGCCAGCCCATGCGGCTCCTGAACGTCTTGCTCCACCCGACGCCCAACTCCATTCTCTTCTGGGACATGGTCGTCCTCAACGGCTATCTTTTCCTGAACGCCGTCATCGGGTGGACGGTGCTCAGCGCGGAACGCAAGGAAATGCCGCCGCCCAAGTGGGTCAAGCCGCTCATTTACGTCTCCATCCCCTGGGCAGTGAGCATTCACACGGTAACGGCGTTTCTCTACGCCGGTCTTCCGGGCCGCCATTTCTGGCTCACCGCCATCATGGCCGCCCGCTTTCTCGCTTCGGCCTTCGCCTCCGGTCCGTCCTTGCTCATCCTCCTGTGCTTCCTCATCCGCAAGCGGACCCATTTCGATCCCGGGCAATCGGCCATCGACAAGTTGTCCAAGATCGTCACCTACGCCATGATCACCAGCGTCTTTTTCCTGCTCCTGGAAGTCTTCACGGCCTTCTACAGCAAGATTCCGGGGCACATGCACGGATTCATTTATCAGTTCGCCGGCTATGAAGGCCATGCCGAACTGGTGCCGTTCATGTGGCTGTCGGTGATTCTTTCGGTGACGGCCTTGATCCTCCTGATCCCGCCTCAGTTCCGGAGCAACGAAAAGCTCTTGAAGATCGCCTGCATCACCGTCTTCTTCGGGCTTTATCTCGAAAAAGGCGTGGGGCTGGTCGTTACCGGCTTTATTCCCAACGTGTTCGACAAGGTGACCCCCTACGTGCCCACGGTTCCCGAACTGGCCATCACTCTGGGCGTGTGGGCCACCGGCTTCCTGATCATGGCGGTGCTCTACAAGGTGGCCATCGGCGTCAAGGAGGAAATCCGCGCCTAGGCTCCGGCTAAAAAGTTTTCTTCTGTCGGCCTATTGGCTATGATCTGTAAGGGCGCGGCTTGCCGCGCCCTTGCTGTCTTTCGCGACAGGAAAAACCATGGCCCGCTCATGCCGCCTCGTGGACTTGGGCTTAATCGATTACGGCCGCGCCTTGGCCGTGCAGCACCGCTGCGTCGACGGTCGGCGTCAGGGCCTTTTGGACCGGGACGTTTTTTTCCTCGTTGAGCATTTTCCCGTGTTCACCTACGGGCGGCGCAGCGGGGCCGAACATCTGCGCGTGCCCCTGGAATTTTTGGAAGCCCGCGGGATCGCCGTCTTCGCCGTGGAAAGGGGCGGATCGGTCACCTACCACGGGCCAGGTCAACTTGTGGTCTATCCCGTGGTCCACCTGCCGTCGGCCGGCTGGAAGGCCGTGGATTGGGTAAATGCCTTGGAAGAGGTCATGCTCCGAACAGCTCGCCGCTTCGGCGTCGCCGCCTGCCGGCAGCCGCGAGGCCGCGGCGTCTGGGTGGGCCAAAAGAAGCTGGGAAGTCTCGGCATCGCCGTCCGCCACGGCATCAGTTTCCACGGCGTGGCCCTCAATGTGAACAACTCCTTGGAACCCTTTCAATGGATCCGCCCCTGCGGCCTTTCCGACGTCACCATGACGTCTCTCGCCTTGGAAACCCAATCCGTGTTATCCATGACCGAGGTGAAAAGGGTGTTCCTTGAATGTGCGGAAGCCGTCCTCGGGGTTCACTTCGACCCCATGGATCCGCAGGACCTTGTCCTGGAAAACCACGGGAGAGCCCATGCCCAACCATGATCCCGCAGCCCCCCCTCCGAGGGACCAGAAACCGGCGTGGCTCCGAAAGCGCCTCGCCACTACGGGGCCCTACAAGGAAGTCCGGGCCCTTCTTCATCATGCGGGGGTTCATACCGTGTGCCAAGAAGCCCGGTGTCCCAATCACTGGGAATGTTTTTCTCAGAAAACGGCCACTTTTCTCATTCTCGGCGACCAGTGCACGCGCCGATGCGGATTCTGCGCCGTGGGGCACGGCCGTCCGGCTCCGCAGGATCCCGACGAGCCGGATCGCATCGCCCGGGCGGTGTGTGCTCTGGGGCTTCGCTACGTGGTGGTAACCTCGGTGACGCGGGACGACCTTCCTGACGGGGGCGCCTCGGTCTTTGCACAAACCATCCAAGCCGTCCGCATGGCGGCGCCTGGCGCCCAGGTGGAGGTTCTCATCCCGGACTTTCGCGGCAGGGCGTCTTCCCTGGAAACGGTGCTCCGGGCCGGCCCTGATGTGCTCAACCACAACGTGGAAACCGTCCCTCGGCTTTACGACAGAGTGCGTCCAGGAGCCGATTATCGGCGGTCCTTGGCCTTGCTTCGATCGGCTTTCGAGGGGGCGCCGCAGATCCCCGTCAAATCGGGCATCATGTTGGGCCTTGGGGAAACCGACGACGAAATTTGGCAAACCCTTGAAGACCTTCGGGCATCGGGATGCACCATGCTCACCCTGGGCCAATACTTGCGCCCTGCAGCCCATCTCCTCCCCGTGGTCCGTTACGTCCCGCCCGAAGAATTCCATGCATGGCGCGAGAAGGCCCTGGCTCTGGGGTTTCGCAGTGTGGCCTCCGGCCCCTGGGTGCGCAGTTCGTACCATGCCCGTGAGCTCTACTGGAATCCCTGAAGCCGGCATCCATCCGATACCCTGCCACAAGGAGCGGACGTCCATGATCATCGGCATTCTCAAAGAAATCAAAGCGGAAGAAAACCGGGTGGCCATGACACCGACCGGGGTGGAAGTGGCCGTCCATCACGGCCACACGGTGCTCGTGGAAAGCCAAGCGGGCGCCGGCAGCGGCTTTTCCGACGACGCCTACCGCCGTGCGGGAGCGCACATCGTGGAGACTCCGCGCGAAATTTACGAACGCGCCGACATGGTCATGCACGTTAAAGAGCCGCTGCCCCCGGAGTACGAGTTCATTCGGCCCGATCAGATCATTTTCACGTATCTCCATCTGGCTGCCGACGAGGCGCTGACCCGGGTCCTCATGGAGCGCCGGTCGGTGAACATCGCCTACGAAACGATCCAAAAGGCCGACGGCTCCTTGCCGCTCCTCACCCCCATGAGTGAAGTGGCTGGGCGGATGGCCGTGCAGCAGGCCGCCAAGTACTTGGAAATGTCTTCCGGCGGCCAAGGCATTCTCCTGGCCGGTGTCCCTGGAGTGGAACCCGCCACCGTGGTCATTATCGGAGGTGGCGTCGTGGGAACCAATGCCGCCAAGATGGCCTGCGGCCTGGGCGCAAAGGTTTATGTCCTGGACAAGAATCTGGAGCGGTTGCGTTATCTCAGCGACGTCATGCCCCCCAACTGCTTCCTTCTGGCCTCGTCGCCCGCAGCCATCCGCGAAGTGGTGAAAAAAGCGGACGTGGTCATCGGAGCGGTGCTCATCCCGGGAGCCAAAGCGCCCAAGCTCGTCACCCGGGACATGCTCCCCACCATGAGGGAAGGCGCCGTTTTGGTGGATGTGGCCATCGACCAAGGGGGCTGCTTCGAAACGTCCCGGCCGACGACGCACAGGGACCCCATCTACACCGTGGACGGGGTTGTCCATTATTGCGTCGCCAACATGCCGGGAGCCGTCCCCAAGACGTCAACCATGGCCCTGACCAACGCCACCCTGCCCTATGCGTTGGAAATCGCCGACAAGGGATGGCAGCGGGCCATGAAGGAAAACCCGGAAATCGCCAAAGGGGCCAACGTGGTCCGGGGCGCCGTCACCCATCCCGGCGTTGCCGAGGCCTTCGGGCTGGAATACGTCCCCGTGGATGCGCTTTTCTGAGGCCCCGGGGCGCCGCGCCGCGGCGATTCCTTACAGGGCGGGCTTTTCAAAAGCGCCGCGGCGGCTCAGGAAATACAGGATGGGTACGGCCATGCGAGAGAGCAGCAAGGAGGCCACCTCGCCGGACATCAAGGCCAGGGCGAGCCCCTGAAAAATCGGGTCTAGAAGCATGGGCGCGGCGCCCACAATCAATGAAGCCGCCGTAAGGACCATGGGGCGGAAGCGCACCGCTCCGGCGTCCACCACGGCGTCTTCCAAGGGCATGCCTTCCTTGAGGCGCAGTTCCACGAAGTCGACCAAGATGATGGAATTGCGCACGACGATGCCCGCCCCGGCGATGAAGCCGATCATGGAGGTGGCTGTAAAAAAGATGCCGAAAAGCCCATGGGCGGGGATGATGCCCACGAGGGAAAAGGGGATGGCGGCCATGATGGTCAGCGGGGTGACGAAGGATTCGAACCAGCCCACCACCAGGATGTAGATGAGGACGAGCACCGCCGCAAAGGCAATCCCCAAATCTCGGAAAACTTCGTAGGTGATGTGCCATTCCCCATCCCACTTCATGGCGTAGCGCTCCGTCGAAGGCGGCAGGCTCGCCACGTAGCGTTCCAGTCGATACCCTTCGGGCAGCACAAGAGCCTCCAGCGCCTTGTTCATCTTCAGGATGGCATACACCGGGCTTTCTTCGGTCCCCGCCACATCCCCCGTCACATAGACCACGGGCATGAGGTTCTTGTGATACAGGCTCTTGTCTTCAATCGTCTCTCGCACGCGTACCAGCTCGGAAAGCGGCACCCCATTTCCCGCTGGTCCCTGCACCGTGACGGCTTTGAGGTCTTCCAAGCGGGCACGCCCTTCCAGCGGCAGTTGCACCCAGATGGGCACATCTTCCTTCTCTTCGGGCAGATGGGCCAAGCCGACCCCTTGGCCGCCCACCAAGGCCGCCACGGTCTGAACGATCCGGCTTGTGGGGATGCCGTTTAAAGCGGCCTTTTCCTTGTCCACCGTCAGCAGCACCTTGGGCTGGTCGTCTTCCACGTACCAGTCCACATCCACCACGCCCTCGGTTTTCTCGAAGATCTCCATAACCCGGCGCGCCACCGCAAGACGCCCGGCCTCTTCGGGCCCGTAAATTTCCGCCACCAGGGTCTGCAAAACCGGGGGGCCCGGCGGAATTTCGCTCACCTTCACTCTGGCCCCGTAAAGCCGGGCCACTTCCTGGATGGCCGGCCGAAGCCTCTTGGCGATGTCGTGGCTTTGAGCCGATCGGTCCCCTTTGGGGACCAGGTTCACTTGAATGTCGGCCACGTTGGCACCGCGCCTCAGAAAATAATGGCGCACCAAGCCGTTGAAGTTGTGCGGCGCCGCCGTGCCGATATAGAGCTGATAATGGGTGGTTTCGGGCGCTTGGGCAATCACGCGGGCCATGTGCCGGGTCGCCGCCGCGGTCTCTTCCAAGCTGCTTCCTTCCGGCATGTCGATGATGACCTGGAACTCGCTCTTGTTGTCGAAAGGAAGCATTTTCACCCGAACCGCCTTGAACGCAATGAGGCTCATCGCTCCCAGCAGCAAAACCACCACGAAGGCAAGGAACCCGTAGCGCCACAGAGGATTATGGATCAAAGGGCGCATGACCCGCCGATACGCCCGTGTCGTCCAGCCTTCCTCTTCGTGCTTTTCTTCGGCTTCCCGGTGGATGAACCTCACACTGGCCCACGGCGTGACCACAAAAGCCACCATGAGCGAAAACAGCATGGCGGCCGTCGCTCCCACGGGAATGGGCCGCATGTAAGGCCCCATCAGGCCGCGCACGAAGGCCATGGGAAGAATGGCCGCGATCACGGCAAAGGTGGCCAATATGGTGGGGTTTCCCACTTCGGCCGTGGCTTCCACGGCCACGTTAAAAGCGTTGCGGCCGCGATTGTGCGGCATCCGGTAATGGCGCACCACGTTTTCCACAACCACGATGGCATCGTCGACCAAAATCCCGATGGAGAAAATGAGAGCGAAAAGGGTCACGCGGTTCAGAGTGTAGCCGCTCAAATAGAAAACGGCCAGGGTCAGAGCCAAAGTCACCGGGATGGCGATGGCCACGATGCCTGATTCCCGAACGCCCAGGGTGACCAGGATGAGCAGTGTCACGGAAACCACCGCAATGGCCATGTGCCACAGGAGTTCATCGGACTTTTCCCGGGCGGTCTCCCCGTAGTCCCGCGTCACCGTGACATGGACATTGTCGGGAATGAGACGGCCCTTGAGGCTCTCGATTTTGCCGAGCACGGCGTGGGCCACGTCGATGGCGTTTGTCCCTTTCCTCTTGGCCACGGAAAGGGTCACCGCAGGGCACAAATCCCGAGGGGTCTCGCCACCGAAAGCCGGACCCGCCCCGAAGAAGACATAGTCGGCCGGCTCCTCGGGTCCGTCCACGACGAGGGCCACGTCCCGAACGAAGACGGGACGGCCGTTGTGGACGGAAAGGACCACGGATCCCACGTCTTCCGCCGATCGAAGGAATTCCCCCGTTTCCACGACGACTTCGCGATTCTCGGAAACCATCCGCCCCGAACGAAGGGCCTGGTTCGCTTGGGTCAGCATTTGCAGGAGTCCGTCGGCCGAGACGCCGTGAGCGGCCATTTTGGCGGGATCGGGAAGCACCCGGATCTGGCGGCGCTGCCCGCCGATGAGGTGGACTTCCGAGACGTTGGGAACCTGTTTGACATGGTCGTGAAGTTGGGCGGCAAGCCGCCGCAGGGCGAAATGATCCAGCGTGTCGCTCCAGAGGGTCACCGCCAAAACGGGAACGTCGTCGATGGATCGCGGCTTGATGAGAGGCGGGCTCGCGCCGGGAGGAATGAGGTCGAAATTGGCGAACATCTTCTGGTTGAGCCGGACGATGCTTTTCTCCTCGTCCTCTCCCACCTTGAAACGCACCACCACGAAGGACCTCTCGGGAGAAGACGTGGAATAGATGTATTCCACCCCGGGGATTTCCCACAGGAGCTTTTCCATGGGCTTGGTGATGCGCTCTTCCACTTCTCTGGCTGACGCCCCGGGAAGGCTCACGAAAATATCCAGCATGGGGACAATGATCTGGGGTTCTTCTTCTCGGGGAAGGAGGAGCACGGAGCCGAAGCCGAGCAGCAAGGACGCCAAAATGACCAGGGGGGTCAGTTTGGAGTCGATAAAGGCCTTGGCGACTCGACCGGCAAGTCCCAAATGAGGCGTCGTCATGGAAAGTCTCTCACTCAGCGGTGATGGGGGTTCCGTCGCTCAGCTCGGGAACGATCCTGGCCACAATGCGTTCCCCGTCCCGAAGCCCGGAAAGGATCTCCACGCGATCGCCCGCGGTTTGGCCCGTTCGGACCAAGCGCCATCGGCAGACCTGGTTTTCGTCCACGACGAAGAGCCCGGTGAGCTGGCCCCGGCGGGCTACGGCCTCGGCGGGAACACGCAGGGTATTGCGAAATCCGGTGGCAAACCGCGCCCGCCCGAAGGCGCCGGAACGCCACCGAACCGCGCCGGCCTCATGAGTTTCGGAAGAGGGAAGGCCGATCTTGACGAGGCCCGTCCGGGTCGCCGCGTCCAACGACGGTAGGATCTCCACCACCCGCCCCCCAATCTCCGCGAGGGTTCCCTCGATGCGCACCGGCACCGTGTCCCCGAGTCGGACTTCCGTGAGCACCGCTTCGGGAACGGACACCTCCAGTCGATAGTCCGAAGGGTCTTCCACCGTGAGGATAGGAAGCCCCGGGGTGGCCATCTGCCCCACTTCGGCGTGCTTGGCCGTCACCAAGGCGTCCATGGGGGCCGTTACATCGGCGTAGGCCCGAAGCGCCCGGGCCGCTTCCAGGGACGATTCCGCAGCGTGCAGAGCCGCCAGAGCTTGTTCCCTTTTTGCTCGCAAGGCCTGTATGGACAAACGGGCCCGATCCGCATCGGCCGATGCCGATTCCCACCGGGCCTTGACTTCGTCGAATTCCTGACGACTGACGGACTCACGCTCCACAAGGGCCTGGAATCTCCGGTACGTGGCCGCAGCCACACGGCTCCTGGCCTCGGCCGCTCGGAGTTCCGCCTGGGCCATGCCCAAAGCCTTTTCCGTCTCTTCCAGGCTGAAGCGGGCCTGCCTTACGGCCGCCTCGGCCTGGGCCACCCCGGCATTGGCTTCCCGATCGTCGATGCGGGCCAGCACCTCCCCTCGGCGTACCCGATCCCCTTCCCGCACGGAAATGGCCGTAATGCGCCCTGGGATTTTGGACGAAAGCACACTGATCGCCACCGCTCGAACGGTCCCGGAAAGTTCCACGGTTTCTTGGGTCTTTTCGGCATGCACCGGGATTACGGGAGCGGAAACGGCGGCCCCGGCCGACGGTTTTCGGGGCGATTTGTCCCGGCAGCCGGCGAAGACCATGAAAAGAGCGGCAAGGATCCCCAGCAGGGCCGGAAAATACCGAAGAAACCAGGCACGATAGCGGCTGAAGAAAAAGGCGCTCATGGGCCGTCATCCTTGAAAGGGGCTGATGTCTTCCAGTCGTCCCACCCGGAACAACAGTTCAGCGTAGCGAATCACGTGGTCGAACCGCGCACCCAGCTCCATCCATTGGGTTCGGCGATAGGCCGTCTCGGCACGCAAAACTTCGGTAATCGTGGTGAGCCCTTCACCGTAGCGGTCTTTGACGATGCGCAGGGCTTCCCGAGCCTGTTCCACGGCTTTTTTGGCCATCTCCAGACGGGCTCGAGCCGCCAGAAAGCCTTCGTAAGCCTGGGTCACTTGGAGACGCACCTGATCTTCCGCTTCCCGGAGCTGGGCTTCCGCCGCCGCCAAGAGCGCCCGCGCCTGGTCGATGCCGGGGTTTCTGCGCCCGTCGTAGAGATCCCAACTGAGGGACAGGCCCAGAGTGTAATCAGAGCTGCCGGTTTCCCAATCCCTCCCGCTCAGCCCGTAGCTGGAAAACGCGTCCAATCTCGGCAAGTACCGCGCCTGGGCCTCTCGAGCCCGCATTCGCGCAATGTCCACGTCCTCGTGCACCATGGCGAGGTCGGGTCGATGGGCGAAAGCGTCGGTGATCCAGGAATCCACGGGAGCCGGCGACACCGCGAGCTCAGGGATGACGCCGGACGGTTCGGGATAAGGAGGACTGGGGCGGCCGAGCGCAATCTGAAACGCCTCGAGGGCCGTGTGATAATCCCCTTGGGCCATGACGAGCTGCTGGGCGAATTCCGACCGTTGCACTTCCGCCGCCAGAAGGTCCGATCGGACCACTTGGCCCTTTTCGTAATAATTCCGAATGCGGCGAACCTGGGCCTCCGTTTCCTCGACGGCGTCCCGGGCGACGCCGACCTTTTCTCGGGCCACGATCACCCCGTAGTAGCTTTGAAGCACCCCAAAGACGACTTCCTGCCTGATCCAGTCTTCCATGAGGCGGGCTTTTTTCTGAGCCCCTTTGCCCTCCGCAACCCTCGTGGCCGTGAAGCGTTGATCGAACAAAGGCATGGACACGACGGCATCGGTCCGGATATTGGTCATGGCATCGGGTGCGTTCAAGAAGGTGGGGTCGAAGTGCTGCGGGCCGAAGCGGGCTTGTTCCAGCAAGGATCCGAAGACGAAAACGGGGTTGTTGCTGCGCAGGACCTTCTGGGAAAGGCCGATTTTGGGAAGGTAACCCGCTCGAGCCGCCTCATAGCCGGCATCGGCGCCCCTTGCGCCGGCACGGGAAAAGGAAACCTTCGGATGATGGGCCAAGGCGGTTTGCACGGCGCCCGCAAGGCCCCCGGCAAGGGCGGCCCCCGGGGGATCGCTGGAAGCGGCCGCGGTCTGCCTTTCCCAAGGGCCGGCCGAACCGGGAAAGGTCCACAAGAGCAAGAACAACGCTCCGAAAAAGCCTGCTCGTCCCCGCAGTGGTTTCATGCCCATCGCCTTTCACCGCTGCCCGCGCCCGGATCTGTAGCTGTCGGAAACGCCCCTCATGAGATCGAGCCTTCGCTTATGACTTTACTGATACAGGATAGGTGGTCACAATGTAAAGAATGACGAAGAAAACGCTGACAGCACGGCACATGCGCGGGGTTCGGACACCGTTGAACGAAAACACGTCGGCCGAAAGTTCCTTGGTGCCCATCGTCTCCGAGCACGAGGATTTCCTCCTCGTGCACAAGCCGCCGGATTGGGCCGTCACACGCGATGGACAAGACGAAGGGCTCGTAGCGCGGCTCCGCCGACAGACCGGTTGCGCCGCCTTGATCCCGGTGCACCGCTTGGATAAAGTCACTTCCGGGTTGTGGCTCCTGGCCAAAGATGCGCGGACGGCTGCGGCACTTTCCGCCGTCTTTCGCCTGAGGCACGTCCGCAAGTGCTACGTGGCCCTTTCGGATCGCAAACCCCATAAGAAGCAAGGGGTCATCATCGGGGACATGGTCCGATCCCGAAACGGTCAGTGGAAGATGTGCCTTTCCCGAAGCGCTCCGGCCGTCACCCGTTTCATCAGCCGGTCGGTTGCGCCGGGGCTTCGGCTTTTTGCGCTTTTCCCCGAAACGGGAAAAACGCACCAAATCCGCGTGGCCATGAAGTGCCTGGGAGCGCCCGTTCTCGGCGATCCCCTCTACGGGTCGGCTATACGCGGTTCCATGGTTCCGGATCGGACGTATCTCCATGCCTATGCGTTGGCCTTCGAGTTTCAGGGAATCCGGTACTTCTTCAAAGAGCCGCCCCGACACGGCCGGCTTTTCCTGAGCGAGCCCTTTGCCCGGGGCGTGGAATCCTTCGAGGCCCTTGAGCGGGAATTGGCGGCATGGAGGCGGCCATGAGACATTGGGGCACCGTCGCCCTATTGTGCGTCGTCCTTCTCTTTCCAGCCCATTCCCAAGGGGACAGCGCCGTGTTCGTGGATTTTTCCCTCCGCGGCCCTCCCCCCGCCCCCCGCAGCTCCCCTTCCGACCACACCCTTCGCGTCGCCGTGGGAGCCATGACGTCGCCCCAGGACACATTCCGCCATTATCGAGAACTCTTGGACTACGTCGGCCGGCGCATGGACCGAAAGGTCGTCCTGATCCAAAAGAAGACCTACGAGGCCCTGAGCCGCCTTTTCCAAATCGGGGCCGTGGATTGCGCCTTTGTGTGTTCCGGATCCTACGTGCTCCATCGGCGGGACGCCCACTGGATCCTCTTGGCGGCACCTCAGGTTATGGGGGAGACGACCTATCGGTCATACTTGATCGTGAACAAGGATTCCCCTTACCAAACCTTGGCGGATCTGCGCGGAAAGACCTTCGCTTTCACGGACCCTCATTCCAACACGGGCCGGCTGGTCCCGACCGCCTGGGTCCTTGCGGCCGGAGCCCCTCCGGAACGGTTCTTCTCAAATGTCATTTACACTTACAGTCACGACAATTCCATTTTGGCCGTAGCCAAAGGCCTGGTGGACGGCGCCGCCGTGGACAGCTTGATCTGGGACTCTTACCAAGCGAGGGATCCAACCTGGACGGCCAAAACCAAAGTCATCCGACGGTCTGAACCCTTCGGGATTCCGCCGGTGGTCGTCGCTCCGTCCGTTTCGGCCCAGGACAGAGAAAGGCTCCGCACGGTTTTCCTCACCATGCATGAAGAGCCCGAAGGGCGGGCCATTCTCGAGAGGCTTCGGGTCGAGCGCTTCGTGGTCCCCCAAGAGCAGTGGTACGAGGGGATCGAAGCGCTCCTGCGTGTTTTGAAGGACCATGGGATTTTCGACGATGCGGTGGAATCGGCTGAGCACTAAACTGCTGTGCGGCGCCATTGCCGTGGTCGTCGTCAGCGCTTTCGGCGTCGCCGCGCTGGCCACCTATCGCTACAGCCAGACTCTGACGGAATCCCTCAGGCACCATTCCATCCTCCTGGGCCAATCCCTGGCGGCCGAGGCCACAGAACTGATCCTGACCCACGACGTGGTGGCCTTGCAGAAAATGGCCCAGCATCAAACCATCCTCCACCCGGACTTGGTCTATCTTTTTGTGGAAAAAGACGGTGCGGTGACCGCCCATTCTTTCAACGACGGATTCCCCCAAAATCTTCTGAGGGTGCATGCAGCCGCACCCCCTTCGCAGATCGCGGTGGCCGAGGTGGTTTCCGAAAAAGGGGAGCGATTTTTGGACATTGCCGTGCCCATTCTCGAAGGCCAAGCCGGGCGGCTGCGCCTGGGCTTTTCCGAACAGGCCCTAAGGGGGCGCATCCGCACTCTCTGGGCGAACATCGCCCTTATCACCCTGTTGATTCTGCTGACCACCATTGTGGCCATTTCCCTTCTCGTGCGCACTCTCATCCGCCCCCTGGCACGACTGACCCAAGCCGTGGACTGCGCCAGCCTGGGAGAGCTCAGCGTCAGAGTGGAAGAACAGGGCGACGAGGAAGTCGTCACCCTGGCGCGCTCGTTTAACAGGATGATGGATCGCCTGGAGGAGCACACCCGGAATTTGCAAAAGCAGGCCCAAGACCTTTTCGTAGCCCAGCAGCAAGCGCGAGCCTTCTGCGATATCGTCCAAAACGTGGGGGCGCTCCCGTCCCTCCAAGACATTGGGACCTTCCTCATCCGACGATTTCGGGACGTGCTGCAGTTCGAGACCGCCGCCCTGCTCCTGTTCGACGACGCCAGGGAAATCCTTCTCGTCATGGACGAAGAGACCCTGAAAACTTCCGAGGATCCGTCCCTGCTGCGGTGGTTTTCGCGCTTTCTGGAAACCCTGGATCGGCCCGGGACGCGCACGTTGACCACTCCGCCCGGCACGGACGGTTTTTTCAAAAAGCTGTGCCCGACGGGCACCCCCTGCGGGGTCGTCCCCATTCATGCCGAAGACCCTTTCCCCTTTGGCATACTCATGGTCCGGTGCGACGGGCCATGTCATTGCCCGCCGGCTTCATTGGACCTCATCGCCGCCATGCTTCGTGAAGCTTCCAGAGTCCTGCGCCGCGCCGTCGTCCATGAAATGGAAATGCGCTTCGTCAAGCGCCTTGCCAGTCCCGACGCCGCCTTCTGCGGCATTGTGGGCCGAGATCCCGGCATGCAGAACGTCTTTCGACTCATCGAGAACGTTGCTGCATCGGACGCTACGGTTCTCATCCAAGGCGAGAGCGGCACGGGAAAGGAGCTGGTCGCCCATGCCATCCACCAAATGAGCCCTCGAAGCGCGCATCCCTTCGTGGTCATCAACTGCGCCGCCTATCCCCCAACCCTCATCGAAACCGAGCTCTTCGGCCATGAAAAAGGCGCGTTTACCGGTGCGGACCGCGCGCGCCAAGGCCGCTTCGAACAAGCTCGGGGCGGAACGGTTTTTCTCGATGAAGTGGGAGAAATCCCCGCCCCGGTCCAGGTGAAGCTCCTTCGAGTCCTGCAGACCCATGAGTTCGAAAGGGTCGGGGGCGAAAAGACCCTCGCGGCGGACGTGCGGGTGGTTGCGGCCACCCACCGCACTCTCTTGGATGAGGTGAAAAACGGCCGGTTTCGTGAGGATCTTTTCTACCGACTGAACGTCATTCCCCTTTTAATCCCGCCGCTTCGGCGCCGTCCTGCGGACATTCCTCTGCTGGCGCGCCATTTTCTCCAAAAGTTTCGAACCATACACAAGAAAGACGTGAAGGAATTTCATCGCGATGTGCTTCGGCTTTTTATGAACTACGACTGGCCCGGAAACGTCCGGGAGCTGGAGAACACCGTGGAGCATGCCGTGTTGCTGTCTAAAAACGACGTCATCCAAGTCTGGGATCTCCCATCCGCGCTGGCACGACGGGTCTCGGTTTCCACCGAAAACCTCGCCACTATGGAAGAAAGGGAGAGAAAAGCCATCATGGAGGCTTTGGAAGCCTCCCGGGGGAATAAGAAAAAAGCGGCCCAGAAGCTGGGCATCAGCCGAAGCGCCCTCTACAACAAGTTGAAAAAATACGGCCTGGATTCCTGACCCCCCAAAGGACACTTCGCAAGGACCGCCCTTTCGTGTCCACATGATGGACACACCATGTTTTCGAAATTCAAAGTAAAAAAATATCCATGGGGCCCGTGTTTCAAAGTTGGACGTTTTTTCAGGGCCCGTGGGGCTTCTTTCGGATCCCCAGGGCAGGCTTTTCTCAAGGGTAACGGCGGGGAGGCTTTCTTCGACGGCTCGTCGCCCTTGTCGGCACATCCTTTGCTCCCAAGGGAAAGGGCAAGAACCTCTGCTCCTTGGATCGGAGAACCATACCCATGGAATGAACGGCCGGAAAGGGCGATGAAGGACCTATTCCTTCTCTGTGAAGACCAGGATCTCGTGAAGACTGTGGCGCATGCGGCCGAGCGCATGGGCTATCAGACGCGCTCTTTTTCCACCATGGATCATCTCTCAGAAGCCGCAGCCCAATTCAACCCGACGATCATCCTTCTCGATCTGGACAATGCCTCCGTCCGCTCCGAATTGATCCAGTGCGCCGCCCAGTCCGCGCCTCGCACGCCCATCATCGCCCTTTCCGGCCGTTCATTTCACCCGGAACTCGCCGATGCCTTTGCGCAGCACATCCGGGTGTGCTTGCGAAAGCCCCTGGATATAGAGGAGCTGTCTTTTTGGCTTCGATCGTTCAGCCGATGAGCGGGCATGGTCTTCAGCAGGGGCGTGGGATCCTCCCGCACAGGCGTTCTAACAGAAAGGAGAAAGGGTTATGGGAAAAGTGCTCCCGTCTGAAGACGTCCTCATCCGCATGCAGCGGGACGTCAAGAGGGCGCTTCAGAGAAACGCCAAGGATGTTCGATGGACCATGGTCATCGACCTCGGCAAGTGTACGGGGTGTCATTCCTGCACCCTGGGCTGCGTGTCCGAAAACAAACTCCCGCCGGGCGTTGTCTACCGGTTGGTGATCGAAGAAGAAGTCGGTCGCTACCCGTCCGTTCGGCGGCGTTTTCTGCCTCGGCCCTGCATGCACTGCCAGAATCCGCCGTGCACGAAGGTGTGTCCGGTCACGGCCACCTATGCCAATGCTCAAGGGGTCGTCGTGGTGGACTACAACCGATGCATCGGCTGCCGCTACTGCTTGGTGGCGTGCCCTTACTCCGCACGCACCTCCGATTTCGGCGAATGGTACACGCGGGGAACGCCTGAAGCTCCCAAGGTCCTCGTGGGAAAAACAGCGGCGGCGCAAGCTTACGAGGCGACCCCTTCCACGGAATACGGGAAAAAATGGCCCGTTCGAGGCAACGGCTCTCCCATCGGCAACGCCCGCAAGTGCCACTTCTGCCTACACCGTCTCGCCGTGGGTATGCTCCCCGCCTGTGTGACCACATGCACGGCTCGGGCGACCT
Source organism: Desulfosoma sp. (assembly GCA_037481835.1). GTDB lineage: Bacteria > Desulfobacterota > Syntrophobacteria > Syntrophobacterales > DSM-9756 > Desulfosoma. Next base: position 221,971 of record JBBFKW010000004.1, read on the forward strand.
TTTTCGGGGATCGAAACGATCCCCAGAGTCTTGTTTACGAACTGTTGGGGTCCCCCAGGCTGTTTCAGCTTAAGCCTGAATTGGGCACGCATCCCGCCGTCTATTACCTCAGATGAGAGAAAGGAGCCGGAATGCAACGCACAGCTTTTTCTTTGCTCATCGGTGTCGCAGTGCTGGGCCTCATTGCGGGCAGTTGGGGCATGGTCCAACGGCTCCTTTACGGCTTGAACCCCGTAGCGTTCGGCTCTTACGTCCCCTGGGGGCTCTGGGTTGCCTTCTACCTTTACTTTCTCGGCCTTTCCGCCGGGGCTTTTCTTGTCACCATGATGGCCTATGTTTTCGAAATGGAACGATTCCACCGCTTGGGTCGCCTGGCTGCCTACACCGTACTTATCGCCCTTTTGTGTGAGGTGCTTTTCATCACCTTGGACCTGGGGCGCATGAGCCGAATCTATCGGTTTCTCATCACCCCTAGCTTCAGTTCGCTGATGACCTGGATGTTCGTTCTCTTTAACGCCATGCTCATCATTTACGCCTTGAAGACATTCTTTCTCATTCGTGGAGACCTTGTGGCTTGGTCCAAGGCCCCCGATCGCAAAGGTCGGACCCTGTATCGGCTCTTGGCCCTGGGCAAGAGCGAGTACTCGGAAAGGGATCGCCAAAGGGACCATAAAATCGTGCATGGACTGTCCCTTGTGAGCCTTCCTGTGGGTCTTCTGTTTTACGGCACCAATGGCGCTTTCTTCGCCATCCTCATGAATCGCCCCATCTGGAACAGCGCGCTCACTCCTCTGCTTTTCATCATCGCAGCCATCCTTTCCGGCGGTGCCCTCATCACGGTTCTGACCCACGTTTTCATGCGGGACGACCACCTGGTCCGATCCCTCGGACGGGCCACCCTTTTCGCGCTCGTGGCCTTTCTGTTCCTGGAGATGCTGCAGTTCTTCGTGGGCTACCAGGCCAACGTCCCGTGGGCCGTCGCGGCACTCAACCTTATCGCCTTCGGGGATTACTGGTGGACCTTCTGGATCGTCCATTTGATTTTGGGCGGCCTCATCCCCCTCCTGCTCCTCCTGGCAGGCAAAGAGAACGCCACGACCGTCGCCTGGGCCTGCGCCCTCATCGTCCTCACCTTCGTCGCCGTCCGCTTCAACTTCATTATCCCCGACCTGGCGGTCTATAAACTGGAAGGGCTCGAACACACCTTCTACCACGCCCGTTTGCGCACCCACTACACGCCCAACATGAACGAATGGCTGGTCAGCATCTGGGTAGTCTCCTTGGGACTCCTAGCGTTTCTCTTGGGCGCTCGCTGGCTGCCGGTAACATCTTCGGACCGAGGAGGGATGGAACATGCGCATTGACGCTCGATCGATCAAGGAAAACGGCACTCTGGACATGGAAAGGCGCCGGTTCTTGAAGTGCTCGGCTTTGCTCGGCGGTTCTGCGGCCGCCTCGGCTTTCCTCGGCCGGTGGATCCCCGGCATCAAAGAGGCGGAGGCCTCTGCGGCCTCTGGCGCCGCCGGGATCGAAGGCAACGCCTACCAGCATCATCTGCCCGAAAATCAAATCTATTCCGTCTGTCAGCAGTGCAACACCAACTGCGGCATCAAGGTGAAATTCGTGGACGGCAAGGTGGCCAAAATCGACGGGAATCCCTACAACCCGTGGACCATGACCCCGCACATTCCCTACGAAACACCCATAGGAGAAGCAGCCACTGTGGAAGGGGGCATTTGTCCCAAGGGCCAGGCGGGAATTCAAACCCTTTATGATCCATACCGCATCGTGAAAGTCTTGAAACGCGCTGGAAAGCGGGGCGAAAATAAATGGAAGACTATCCCCTTCGAGCAGGCCCTGGATGAAATCATCAACGGCGGGGATTTGTTCGGCGAAGGCCATGTGGACGGCCTCAAGGACATCTGCACCCTTCGGGATCCCAAGATCTCCAAGGCTTTGGCGCAAGACGCCGAGCTGGTCGCCGCAAAGAAAATGAGCCTGGAGGAATTCAAGGCAAAACATGCGGCCAACCTCCACCACCTCATCGACCCGGACCATCCCGACCTGGGCCCGAAGAACAATCAGTTCTGCCTCAACTGGGGCCGACTCAAAGCCGGCCGCAGCGACCTCCTCAAGCGTTTCGTCAACAAAGCTTTGGGGTCCGTCAACACCCACGGCCATACCACCGTGTGTCAAGGATCGCTCTATTTTACGTGCAAGGCCATGAGCGACCAGTTTGAAGAAGGGAAATGGGGCGGCGGGAAAAAGTTCTACTGGCAGGCGGACACGGGCAACGCGGAGTTCATCATTTTCGTCGGCGCCAATCCTTACGAAGCCAATTACGGGCCGCCCTTGAGGGCCCAAAAGATCAGCGAAGGCCTCATCGACGGTCGGCTGAAAATTGCTGTCGTAGATCCACGATGCTCAAAGACGGCCGCACGGGCATGGAAATGGATCCCCGTGCAGCCCAACGGCGTCGGGGCCTTGGGCATGGCCATGATCCATTGGATGCTGGAAAACAATCGTTTCGACGCCCGCTACTTGGCCAACGCCAACAAAGGCGCCGCGGTCGAGGATGGCGAGCCCACATGGACCCAAGCCCCGTGGCTCGTCAAAATCGGCCCCGACGGCACGCCCGGAAAATTTCTGCGCGGCTCCGACATTGGCATTCCCTCGGAAAAGCGTCCCAAAAAAGACGGTTCCGGCGATTGGGAGCTGGATCCTTTTCTCGTCATGCGCGACGGGGCTCTCATTCCCTTCGATCCCAATGACGCCAAAACCCCCGTGGAAGGAGACCTCTTCGTCAACACAGAGGCCAACGGCATCCCGATCAAGAGCGTGCTTCAGATCCTGAGGGAAGCGGCCGCGCGATTTTCCCTATCCCAGTGGGCCGAAATGGCCGGCGTTGCGGAAAAGGATATCGTGGAGCTGGCCCGGGAATTCACGAGTCACGGAAAGCGTGCCGCGGTCGATTGCCACCGCGGTGTATCCCAGCACACGTCCGGCTTCTATAACGTGCTCACCTGGATGACGGTCAACACCCTCATCGGCAACCACGACTACATGGGAGGGCTTTCCAAAGCCACCACCTATGACATCACAGGGGAAAAGCCGGGCAAACCTTTCAATTTGACCTTTCATGAGGGAAGCCTCAAGGAATGGGGGATCTCCATCATCCGCCACGAAAAGGTCTACGATAAGACGACCCTCTTCCAGGGCTTTCCCTCCAAGAGGGTTTGGTATCCTTTTTCCAGCGACATTTACCAGGAGGTCATCCCCAGCATGGGAGACGCCTATCCTTATCCCATCAAGGCTCTGTTCCTATACATGGGCTCGCCCGTCTACGCCCTTCCCGCGGGAAATAAGCTGGTGGAAATTCTTTCGGATCCCAAGAAAATCCCGCTCTTTTTCGTCTCCGACATCGTCGTTGGGGAAACATCCATGTATGCGGACTACATCTTCCCGGATCTCACTTACTTGGAACGGTGGGAATTTTCGGGCTCGCACCCCTCCGTCACACCCAAAGTGGCCCCCTTCCGGCAGCCGGCTTCGGCGCCCCTCACGGAGACGGTCACCGTCTTCGGCGAAAAAATGCCGCTTTCCCTGGAATCCCTCGTCCTGGGAATCGCCGAAAAACTGCGGTTGCCCGGCTTTGGGGAAAACGCCTTCGGTCCCGGTTTACACCTGAAACGTGACGAAGATCTGTATGTACGCATGGTCGCCAACATCGCCTTCGGGGACAAACCCGACGGGTCTGAACGCGTGCCCGCCGCCGATGCCGAGGAAATGCGGATTTTTGAACAATCCCGTCGGCATTTGCCGGAAACCGTCTTCAAGATCGATCGATGGAAAACTCTGGTCGGGCCCGAACTGTGGCCCCATGTGGTCTACGTGCTGAACCGCGGCGGGCGTTTCCAAAGCTACCACGACGCCTATAAAGACGGAAAGCTCACCAACAAGTACGGCAACATGGTGGGCCTCTACTTTGAAAAACTGGCCACGACCCGGCATTCCATGACCGGCGAAACCTACATTCCCCACGCAGCATTCGTCGAGGGCCCGCGGGATTGCCGCGGAAACCTTCTCGACGATGCGGCCCAGGGGTTTGACTTGACCTTGATCACTTACAAGACCATTACTCAGACCAAATCGCGAACGTCCGGCAACTACTGGCTGCAGGCCGTCTATGCGGAAAACGCCGTCGATATTTCCACGACGGACGCCCGACGGCTGGGCCTGCGCCCGGGAGACCGGGTGCGGATCGTTTGTCCCACCAACCCAGACGGAGAATGGGATCTCGGGCATGGGTTCAAGAAGCCCATGATCGGACGCGTGCGCATCATCGAAGGCATCCGTCCCGGCGTCATCGCCTTTTCTTTGGGCCACGGCCACTGGGCCTACGGATCCTCGGACACGGTCATCGACGGCACGAGGATCCCTGCGGATCCCCGGCGGGCCACGGGCTTTCACGGAAACGCCGGCATGCGGGTCGACCCCGTGTTGCAAAACACGGGGCTTGTGGATACAGTGGGCGGAAGTGCGGTCTTTTACCAAAGCCAAGTGAAGCTCGTCAAAGTGACCTAGAGCGCGCGCCATGCAAGATTTTGAATCGCTCCTCGCCTCGTCTGCCGAAGCCCACGGCCATCTGTGCCCCGGTCAGGTGATCGGGGTGCGCATGGCCATGTTGGGATGCGCTTTGGTGGGCTTGGACAATCCGCAGAGTCTTCCGCAACTCAAGAAGCTCATTGTTTATGTGGAAATGGACCGTTGTGCCGCCGATGCCGTCGCCCACGTCACAGGCGTCAAACTGGGTCGCCGAAGCCTGAAATTCATGGATTACGGCATCATGGCGGCCACCTTCGTCAATCTGGAAACCGGGCGCGCCTTCCGGGTGCTTTCGACGGAAGAGTCGCGGGATTTGGCGGCGGTCTACGCCCCGGAAGTCGTCGGCAAATCCGCGCAGCAGCTCGAGGCTTACCGGCGCATGCCCGATGAGCTCCTGTTCCGGGTCCAGGAAGTGACCGTGGCCATCGATCCCCTGGACCTTCCCGGACCTACCCGGCGCAAGACGGCCTGCACCCGATGCGGCCAGATCGTGCGAGACGGCAAGGAAGTGATCACGCCAGAGGGGCCTCTGTGTGTTCCCTGCGGCCGCGGGGCTTATTTTACATGCGTGCGGGAAGTGCCGCTGAACGAAGCCCTGAAGAGCGAACCTTCAACGATTCTCGCCACAACAGCACACCAAGCGTAAGAGGGGTCCGATGAAGCTCAAAACCATTCCCGTAGAAAAAGCCGTCGGCCTGACTTTAGCCCACGACATTACGGAAATCCGGCCGGGCGTCTTCAAAGGGGCGGCTTATCGGCGAGGCCACACGGTCTGCGAGCAGGATATCTGTCACTTGCAAAAGCTCGGCAAGAATCGCCTCTACGTCATCGAACTGGAATCGGACGAAATCCACGAAGACGAGGCGGCGGCCCTTCTGGCCGACGCTCTGGCAGGCGAAAACGTTCTATGGGATGAAGGCCCCCGCGAGGGAAAAATCAAGCTTAAGGCCGCCGTGGACGGATTGCTGTGCGTCAATGTCCCGGCTCTGGCCGCCTTCAACATGGTCGAGGAGGTCATGTGCGCCACGCTGCATACGGGCACTTTGGTGCGCCGAGGGGATTTGGTGGCCGCCACCCGGGCCATTCCTCTGGTCATGAAAAGGGCACCCGTGGAAAGGGCCGCGGCCATCGCCAAAGCCCAGGGGGGAATCGTTTCGGTTAGGGTTCTGAGGCGAGCCAAGGCCGGGATCATCATCACGGGAAACGAAGTTTACCACGGTCTCATCGAGGACCGGTTCGCACCGATCTTAGCCCAAAAGCTTGAAGCATTAGGTTCAGCAATTCACATCCTTCGCTATGCTCCGGACGATATGGGGGCCATCCGAGAGGCCATCGCCGAAGCGCTTCGCCAGGACTGCGATCTTCTCTTGGTAACCGGGGGCATGAGCGTGGACCCCGATGACGTGACGCGGGCCGGGATTGCCGCCGCCGGCGGCCGGTCGATCCATTACGGGTCGGCGGTGCTTCCCGGGGCGATGATCCTTACGGGCTTTATCGGCTCCGTCCCGATCCTGGGCGTTCCCGCCTGCGCCCTGCACCACAGGGTGACGGTCTTCGATCTCATCCTGCCGAGAATCCTGGCAGGGGAAGAAATCGGCAAGACCCAACTCGCCCTCATGGGCCACGGGGGCCTGTGCCGGGACTGCCCCCAATGCACCTACCCCCATTGCCCCTTCGGCAAGGGCGCATGAGCCTCCAAAAGGTCAACATTCCTTGATAAGGAATGAGGGCATCACAGGACGAAGGTCGGGCAATCAACAGTCAGGGCCTTGATGGCGGCCCCCCGCGCAGGGCATTTGTTCCCTACTCGTTTTTCTTGTCCGCCATCAAGCCCGCCAGTCCCGCAAAGGGATTGTGCCGGAAGCCGTCCCGTGAAGTTTCCCGAACCGGTTCGGCCTCATAGGCATCGGCAACCCGATCGCGGGCGTGTTCATTTTCATGGCAGTAGAGGCACAGGAGCTCCCAGTTGCTTCCGTCGGGCGGGTTGTTGTCATGATTGTGGTCCTTATGATGCACGGTAAGCTCCCTCAAACGCTTTCCGCTGAACTCCCTGCCGCACCGCGCGCACACGTGAGGCAGAATTTTCAAGGCGCGTTCCCGGTAGCTTTTTTCCCTTTCTTTGCGAACGCGAAGCCCCTCTTCAAAGGCGCTTTTCTGACCGCCGCTCCTTGACGAAGGCACGTCTCATCCTTTCCTCTTCCTCGTTCATCTCCATTCCGACGTCTCGGAAATCCTTTCTTTAAGGGAATCGGCCGGCTTACCCCCTCGTCTCGGGGATCATTTTCCCTTTAAGGGAATGGGCGTGTCTCGAGGGACGGCGACGGCCGTGATGCTGTTTTTCGGGCTGCCTTCGATGAGCCGGTCCGAATAGGTCAGATAGACAAGGACGTTTCGGGCGGAATCCACCATGCGCACCACCTGGACCCGTTTGAAAATGAGGGAAGCGCGTTCGGAAAAGACTTCCTCTTTTTCCGGCACTTCCGAGCGAAAGCGGATGGGCCCCGTCTGCCGACACGAAATGGAGGCATCGGAGGGATCCTCCGCCACCCCCACGGCCCCCTTGATTCCGCCCGTTTTCGCTCGGGAGACATAACAGGAAACCCCTTCCACCCGCGGATCGTCGAAGACCTCCACAACAATTTTGTGATCCGGCCCGATGAGTTTCCACACTGTGGACACTTCCCCGATTTTCTCTCCATACACCGGCCCTTGGGTGAGCATCAAAACCAGTGCCGGTAAAATCCACCGTGATCGTTTCATCCTCTCCCTTTCCCCCGGGGATGGGCCTTCGGTCCGCGACCTCGCCCCTCAGAGACTCCAAAAGAGGCGCTCGGCCCATGGCGCCCTAAGCGTTCCAAAAGAAAAGCCGCAATCCCCAAGAAGGAATTACGGCCTCGATGAAAGCTCTTTATGGTGCCGAAGGCCGGACTCGAACCGGCACGGGTCTCCCCACCACCCCCTCAAGATGGCGTGTCTACCAAATTCCACCACTTCGGCACGCCTTCATGGCGATCGTGCATTATAGCGGCTTTTCGAGCCGATGCAAGCCCTATTGTGCGGGCTTGCCTTGCGGCGTGGCGCCGCTCGGCTGCGACTGCGGCGCCGCAGTTCCGCCCGAAGCAGCGGGCGCGGGTTCCGCCTTTTTCGGAGCGGTTTCCTGTCCCTGAGGCGCCGGAGCCACCGGCTTGGTTTCCACGGTGATCGGTGCCGGCGCCGTCTGAACGGGCTTGGCTTCCGGCAACACGGGCTGTTCCTTGACCGGAGCCTTATCCATGATGGACTTGGTGTGCACCTGGCCGGACATGTACGTCAGCCCCAGGCAGGTGAGCATGAACACCACGGCGGCCAGGGTGGTCAGTTTCCCCAGGAAAGTCGTCCCCCCCGTGCTCCCGAAAAGGGTCTGAGAACTTCCGCCGAAAACGGCCCCGATCTCCGCACCTCGGCCTGTCTGCAACAGAACAATGAAGATCAACGCCAAACACGCAAGAATGTGAAAGGTGATCAGGATGGCTTGCATCAGGGACTCTTCCCACTCCTTCCATATTGGACGATCCGCGCAAAGGACGCCACCTCGAGGCTGGCTCCACCCACCAAAGCGCCGTCGATATCCGGCTGGGCCATGAGATCGTCCACGTTGTCCGGTTTCACGGAGCCTCCATACAATATCCGAATGCCCATTGCAACCGCTTTGTCGAACCGGTCCCCAAGCCACTGGCGAACAAACGCGTGGGCTTCCTGAGCCAGATCCGGGGTGGCCGTTCGGCCGGTTCCGATGGCCCACACCGGCTCGTAGGCAATGACCAATTTTTCCGGTGAGTCCAACGATATCCCTTCCAGGCCCGCCGCCAGCTGGCGGCGCAACACCTGCTCCGTCAAGCCCGCCTCGCGTTCCTCGATCTTTTCCCCAATACACACGATGGGGACCACCCCGCGGGAGAGGGCGGCCGCCGTTTTGCGGCCGATCCATGCGTCCGATTCCCCGAAGATGTGGCGTCTTTCCGAGTGGCCCACGATGACGTAGCGGCAGCCCGTTTCCGCAATCATGGCCAAGGACACTTCCCCCGTGTAGGCTCCTTGGGCTTCCCAATGGCAGTTCTGGGCGGCGAGCGAAAAACCCGCCGCCGCCATGGGCTCACGCAGCGGCCACAGGTGCGTAAAGGGCGGAGCGATCAGGACTTCGCGATCGGGGGGATTTCCCACGATCTCATGGAGTTTGGCGATAAAAGAAACGCCTTCCGCAATGCTCAGATGCATCTTCCAATTGGCCGCCATAAGGGGCCTGCGCACGTTGGTCGACATGGCTACTCCTTGCCCATGCAGGCTTCCAGAGCTTCGATGCCGGGAAGAACTTTGCCTTCCATCATCTCCAAGAAAGCCCCTCCTCCCGTCGAAACGTAGCTCACCTTATGATGCACGCCGGCCTTCTTCACCGCACTGGCCGAATCCCCCCCGCCGATGACCGTGAGCGCCTTGGACGAGCCCAAGAATTGGGCCAAGGCAAACGTCGCTTTTTCGAAAGGCGGCGTTTCAAAGGCCCCTAAGGGGCCGTTCCACACAATGGTGGAACACCCGCGCAAGGCCTCCTTGACGGCCTCAACGGTTCGGTCTCCCACGTCGAAAATCGCGGCGTCCTCCGGAACGGCCGTCACGTCCACCACACGGGCTTGGGCCCCCGATTCCATGTCGGGCGCCACGACCACGTCCACAGGCAGCAGCACGCGCACGTTGCGGCCTTCGGCCAGCTTGAGGAGTTCCAGGGCCTTGGGCATGAAGTCGTCTTCCACCATGGATCTTCCCACGGGCCGGCCCTGGGCCTTGAGAAACGTGTTGGCCATAGCCCCACCGATGATCAGGACATCCACCTTGGGGATCAGGTTTTCCAAAACGCCGATCTTCGTGGACACCTTGGCCCCGCCGATCACCACCGCCAGGGGACGCTCGGGGTTTTCCACCGATTTCCTGAAATACTCCACTTCCTTCGCCAGCTGATAGCCCGCGGCGCACACGGGGACGAACTGGGTGATCCCATGGACGGAGGCGTGAGCCCGATGGGACACGGCAAAGGCGTCGTTGACGTAAACGTCGGCCAGGGAAGCCAGTGCCTTGGAAAAGTCGGGATCGTTCTTTTCCTCTTCCGGATGAAAACGCAGGTTTTCCAACAAGATCACCCCGCCTTCCGCGAGGGCATCCACCATGGATCGCACCCCATCGCCGATGCAATCGGGCGCCAGCGGCACGTCCCTTCCCAAGACGCCGGCAAGATGACGGGCCACGGGCGCCAAGCTCATCTCCGGCACGACCTTTCCCTTGGGTCGGCCCAAATGGGACGCCAGAACGGCTTTACCGCCCGAGTCCATGACCTTGCGAAGGGTGGGCAAAATGGCCTGAATTCGAGCGTCGTCGGCCACCCGGCCGTCCTTCTTGTCCAAGGGAACGTTGAAATCCACGCGGATAAAGACCCGTTTGCCCGAAACGTTCACATGATCCAGCGTTTTCATGGCTCGCCCCTCCTGTGTTGTCCGAATCCGGCGGAAACCTTCCCGGGTGCGAAACCGGTCGCCGCGCCGATCGTCTTCTAGAGTTGCTTGCCCATGTGCACTGCCAGATCCACCAAGCGGTTGGAATAGCCGTATTCGTTGTCGTACCAGCTGAGCACCTTGACCATGCGCTTTTCGATAACCTTGGTGAGCGGCGCATCGACGCACGACGAGTACGTGCTGTGGTTGAAATCCACCGAGACGAGCTCTTCGTCCACGTAGCGCAGGATGCCTTTCATGTGCCCTTCGGCGGCTTCCTTCAGCGCCCCGTTTACGGTTTCCACCGTGGCCTCCGTTTCCACTCGGCAGACCACATCCACAATGGAAACGTTAGGCGTAGGAACCCGGATGGCCATGCCGTCCAGCTTGCCTTTGAGTTCCGGGATGACTTCCGCCACCGCCGTCGCCGCTCCGGTCGTCGTGGGCACCATGGAAAGGGCCGCAGCCCGAGCCCGCCGCAAATCCTTGTGCAGAGCGTCCAGGAGCCTTTGGTCCATGGTGTAGGAATGGATGGTCGTCATCAGGCCGTGCTCGATGCCGAAACGGTCGTGGAGCACGCGGACGATGGGCGCCAAACAGTTGGTGGTGCATGAGGCGTTGGAGACGATATGGTGTTTCATGGGATCGTACTGGTCGTCGTTGACGCCCATGACAAAGGTGGCGTCCATGCCCTTGCCGGGAGCCCCCACGATGACCTTGCGAGCCCCGGAATCCAGGTGCTTGAGGCAGCTCGCCTTGTCCCGAAACCGACCGCTGGTTTCCAGCACGATGTCCACGCCCAGGTCCCTCCACGGCGCCTGGCTCGGATCGCCGACCTTGAGGCACTTGTAGGCCTTGCCGTCCACATGGATCTGTTGGTCGTCCGCCGAAATGTCCCGGTTCCATGTGCCGTGGACGGAATCGTAGCGCAGCAGATAGGCCAGCTCGGCCGGGCTTCCCAAATCGTTCAAGGCGACGATTTCCAAAGGATTTCCCCGATCCACGTTCGCTCGAAACACCATCCGCCCGATGCGACCGAAACCGTTGATAGCGACTCTGATGGCCATGTCCTTCTCCTTTGTCCCCGCAGTTAGCGCAGCATCTTGGCAATACTGACCGTACGGTCCCCCAACATGTTCGTGTAGCTCCCCAACTCATTGTCGTACCAGCCGTAGATCACCGCTTGCGTCACCGGAATTTGGATGATCCTCGCCTTTTGCTCCTCACCCAACGCCTTGTCCGCATTCTTGAGCGCCGCGTCCACATCGAACGGAGGCCCTTGTTCAGAAGAAAGGGCCGCACAGACGTTGAGCACATGGTTCAGGTCGAAGCGCACCGCCGCCGTGCGGGTATGGGTCTCGTGACCTTCGATGACCGCGGCCGCCCGGGGCAGCCCGATGATGTCCGACGAGACGTTCTGTTCGTCCGTGTAGAGGAGGTAGCCGTCGGGAAAGTGGGCCTGGGCCTTGCGGTAGATGTCGTTGATGAGGTTGCGGTTGATGGGATTTTTCATGCTTTCATCTTGGATGAGAACCACCAAGATGATCAAGGATCCCGTGGTCACGGGCACCCGGACCGATTCGGCGATGAACCCGATTTCCTTCATTTCCGGGATGACCAGCCCCAACGCTTTGGCGGCTCCCGTGGTGGTCAAAATGATGTTGTTGAAAACGGAGCGGGTCTTCCGCAAATCGTCCGCTTTGGCTTTGGGAGCCCGGTCCAGGACCTGCTGGGACGGCGTCGCGGCGTGGACCGTGGCCATGGACGCCGAAAGAATCCGCATGGGACCGAAATAGTCCAGAAGGGGCTTGACCATGTAGGCCAGGCACGTGGTGGTGCAGGACGCGTGGGACACGATCACGTGGCGCTTGGGATCGAAATCCGCATCGTTGATCCCCATGACGGTGGTCACCGCATCCGGCGGCATGTCCTTGGATTTGTCTTTGATTTTAAAGGGTGCCGAAACGATGACCTTGCGAGCCCCGGCCACAAGATGCCCTCGAACCGATCCTTTGGGATCTTCGGCAGGGACCGTGGGATCCAAGAAGGCGCCCGTCGCGTCCACGACGATTTCCACGCCGAGGTCCTTCCACCCGATATCGGCCGGATTGCGGTGTTTTCTCAGAAAGGTCGCCTTCACACCGTTGATGCGCATGGAGCCTTCTTTGTCGTTGATTTCTTCAATGACGCGTGAGGCGCGACAGCCGTAGAGGAAATGGTGGAGTCGCCCGTAGGTGGAATCCTTTTCGATGAAAAGAGCGATGTCTTCCAGACTTTGCCCCACCTCCCGACCGATGTTGACCACCAGTTCTGAAAAATACCGACGTTCCACATGATGCCAAATGCTCAATTTGGCAATCCGTCCCAAACCGTTGATGCCAAGCTTTTGAGGGACCATGGTTTCGTGTTCCATCATCGCCTCCTCCTTATGTCGATCCATGCCAAGCCCTTTTGCGCGCTCAGGGAGCCGGGACTTCCTCTGGTTTTTCCGTCTCGTGGAAGCCGACGTAGATGGCCCCGCTGCGCCCGTCGATACCGATCACATCCCCCGTCCTCAGGAACCGGCCCCCGATGAGGCATCGGCCGTCCCGCTCCCAGACCCTCATTTTGGAACAGCCCACAACGCAGGTCTTGCCCAAACGATGGGCCACGATCGCCGCATGGGAGGTGGCTCCGCCCTTGCCCGTCAAAAGGCCGTCGGCGATGGAAATTTCATGGATATCATCGGGCACGGTGTCGGAACGGATGAGGATGATGGATTCTCCGGGATAGTCCTTCTTCAGCCGCACGATGTCGTTCAATTCAAACGCCGCACGCCCGCACAGCGCCCCTCCGCTCACCCCGATGCCGCTGCCAAGGTAACTCTTTTCCAGATCCTCTGTCACTTTGAAACACGGGTAGCGGCGGCTCGTGCGCGGCGCCATGTTGCGGGACTGCAGGATGTAAAGCCCATCGCCGTCCCCGCCCTGAAACGTGAATTCGATTTCCTGAGGCCCCCATTTTTGCTTGTAGATGAGTTCCTTGGCAATATCCGTCAGGCGTTCAAATACCCGAGGAAACATGGACTCCAGGGAGTGCTCCTTGCGTTCGGTTGCCGCCAGGCGCTGCTTTTCCGAAAGGGGCAAAGTTTCCACCAAGCCTCCCACCACGTCTTCACCCTGGTTGCCCAAAGTGAAATCGCCCCTGGGGTCGATTTCGTCTTCCGATGTCCAGGGGTTGTGGGTGAACATGACGCCGGAACCCGATTCCAAGTCCAGGTTTCCGAAAATCATGGTCTGAATGGTCACCGCCGTGCCCCAGTTTTCCGAAAGCCCCATGATCTGCCGATAAGTGATGGCCTTGGGGAAAAACCACGATTCCATGACCTGACGGATGGCCGTAAACAGTTGTTCCACCGGATCGTCGGAGATGTCGATCTTGGACTGGCGGGTGTAGTCCCGGTAGGCGAGCGCCACGTCACGCATTTCTTCAGGGGTGAACTCCCTCTTGAACACCCGCCCGTATTTCTTTTTGTAAAACCTCATGATGGCGTCGTAATGGTCCCGGTCCAAACCAAAAGACATTCCCCACGACTGGACGAAGCGCCGATAATTGTCCCAGGCGAACCACGGCTGCCCGCTCTGGCGGATAAGCCCTTCGACGATCTGTTCATTGATGCCCACATTGAGAAACGTGTTCATCATGCCGGGCATGGACACGGCCGATCCGCTGCGCACGGACAACAAGAGAGGATCGCGCGGATCCCCGAACCGCCGCCCGGATTTTTCTTCCAAGTCCGCGATGTGAGCCAGCACCCGCGCTTTGAAATCCTCCTTGGACTGCTGGAGGCTTTCAATCACATCCTGGCACCGGAAATACTCCGTGGTGATGATGAAGCCGGGCGGCACCCGGATGCCGAGCGAATGGAGCTGAGTGAGATTATAGCCCTTGTTGCCAAGGTGAATCAAATCATAGGTGGCTTCGTCGGGAGCGTAAATGCGGGATATGGTCTTTTCCGGATCGTAACTCAGCAAGAGATCCAGCTTTTCCGTGCTCAGTTCTTCCTTCTGGGTGGAAAGCGTCGTGAGAATACTGCTGATGAAGTGGTCGAAGTACTGCAGACCGAACGTGCGCGCCACGAGATCGCGCAAGAAGGTTTCCGAAATGCGGTGCACCCGCTCCTCGGCCCGTTCCCCCATGGCGTGGCGCCGATAACGCGGCAAAAGGTCCCCCGACTGATTCAACTGCCGAATGATGACCGCCAGATTCTCCTCGTGGACCGCATTGTAAAACGTCTGGATGATCTGCTTGATGGCTTCCGAAAAGCCTCGAAAGATATCCATGTACTGCGAATGGGAAAACCTGCGAATCTGCAGGGCCCGCTGAAAGAGTTCCTCCTGACGATCCAAGCGCCGGGACGTGATCCCGTCGAGGGCCAAAGCCTTGATGAAAAGAGGCAGAATGCGGCCGATGCGGAAAAAGGTGGCCCGGGTGATGAAGCTCAAGTTGAACGACAGAATGATCTCTTCAAAAAGGACGTTCGCCAGGTTCTCCAGCCGGAAAGTCAACCCGAGAGCGTCGAATTTCCGCTCGCTATAGGAACCGTACATGGAAGGAATATCCACGGCGATGTGCCGCTTGAGATAGATATTTTCCACATAGGTCATTTCTTCTTCGGTGAGAATGATCTCCTTGAGCTGCTCCAAGTAGTCCAGAATGGCTTCCAGCTTGGCAAGGGAGTCTCCGTGCCGTAACGCCTCTTCCAGCGGCCGGGGATCGGGAAGGCCCAACTGAACGGCCCGTCGCAGATGGATCTGAATGTCCTTGAAACTCAGCGCGTACTTTTCATGGAGGAGCTGATAGAAACGAATCATCAAAAAGGCGCGCTGTTTTTCTCGGGCTGAGACGCCGTCCATGCCCTCGATCTTCTCTCGGACTTTGTCTTCCGGAAGATCCAACAGGTCCTTCACATGGTGGATGCCGTCCTCGCCGGAAAAGATCCGGCAAAAGAGGCGGTGCATCTCATCCACAAAGGGCCCGGATTCGGTGATGTCCCGAAAAACTTCGGGCGGGACGAATTTCTTGAGCGGTTCTTTGTCCAGGGTATGCCAGAAGTGAAAGATGGCCTCGATGAAAAGCACGATGAGGTTGTTGCTTTCCACGTGGCTCTGCTTGCGCAGAAAGTGAATGAGCGGGTCCCCCCGTTGGGTGATCTCGTCCACATCCGTGGATACCGCCCGGAGCAGCCCTTCCGCTCCCACCTCGTTGAAATACACGGGAAAAAGCTTGGTCAGCTGTTTGACCAAGTTATAGAGAGGCGCGATGGGCGCGTGCAGGAGCAGGCTGACGTCCTTTTGAAAGAGGTCCGTGTCCCGGACATAGATGCCGCCGAGAAACAGATTGACGATGAGGGCGGAAAGCAGGGTTCGAGTGCGGCGCGGACTCTTGCGGATGAGCTCCAGCCACACGCGGATGTTGGTCAGATGCGCCGGGTTAACCTGCACTTGCCAGTACTGGGACACCCCCTTCAGCTTCGGCGTCTGAAACCCCAGCCAAATCACGTGCCGGACAAAGAACTCGATGAGCTCCCGATCGTCCGTCCCGAGGATTTCCAAGCCGACGGTGCGCACGCAGTGCAGGGCCGCTTCCGGGTAATTGTTGAGGCAGCCTCTGAGCACCTGGAGGAACCGGGTGAGTCGAGGCCGCAGGATTTCCTGGGATTCCTCGCGGATCCAGCGCCCCACGTCCATGTTCATGGCCCGCAGGGTCTCTTCGTGGATGGGTTCCAGCCCCTTGGTTTCCATGATCCGCAAGCGCAGCAGCATGCTCACATGGCCCGCCTGCTCCGGCGGGACGGCTCGGCCCACCTTGTCCGCAAGCTGTTGGTAGGCCCGCACCACGTCTCGAAAATCAGGAAGATCGCACAACCGTTCCACCGCCCGGCGCGGGTCCTTTTCGGCGGCGATGTTCCTGACACGCCGCAGAGCCCATTGGTGGTCCGCCTTAAGAAGCGGCGAAAACAGAGGACGCCACGCCTCCACGTTTTCGTCCTCTTGGAGCTGCCGGCTGAGCCAGGCCAGAGGGTCTTCCCGCTCGGCCCAAAAGGTGTGAGTGACCGTGAGAACGCGTTCCAGGAGGCGGCGCCCTTCCACGAAGGATTCAGGGAAAGTCCACAGGGCAAGGCATCGGGCCAGGAGCTTCTTGGGCTGGTAGAAACTTCGAACGACCCACTCGAAAGCCGACGGCTCCAGATCAGACAATCTGGCGAAGCACCACCGCAGGAGCCCTCCATGGGCCGCCCCGTGCGGCAGCGGGTCCTCGTCCCCGAAGCTCGGCGCCTCACGGGAAACCTCCCGACACAACTCGGGCGCTTCCTCGGCGATCTTGAGCCACAAGGCAATGAGATGATCCGCGGCCGCCGCCTGGGTCTTGGGATTTCCCGCATCGGAGAGGGCATGGAGGAAAATTCGGCACAACAGAACCACCACACCCGCGCTGTCCCGGTGATCCCGGTACAAGCGGAGGTTTCCTGTGGCGTAACGCCATGCTTCCTGAAGCACGTACGTCCAGTTGCGGTAACGGTGGTGGTATTCCAGGAGAAGATCCCGGGCTTGTTTCTCCTTTCCAGCGTAGCCCCGTACGGCGTCCACCAGCACCTCATGGCCGGGGTCCACCGTCACCGGGACGTTGGTCACCATGAGGTTCTTCATGAGCGCTTCGGATTGCACGCTCGGGCTTTTCGGGCTCTGTATCAACACGACCTCTCTCCATCCATGAAGCCGGCTTCCGAAATCAGCCAGCGGGACCTCCACCCACGGTCCATTTCCAGTTCCATGAGCACCGCCGGTTCCCTGATCCCTTCGTAATAATCGGGCCTCAGCCCCGACGGCCGAAACCCGACGCTTTGGTAGAGTTGCTGGGCCGCGTGGTTGCTGCGCCGCACTTCCAAAAAGGCCACCCGGGCGTTTCTCGTGCAGGCTTTGTGCAAGGCCGCCAGGAGCAGTCGTCGTCCCACCCCGCGCCGTCTCATGGCGGGGTCGACGGCAAGATTAAAAATCTGCACTTCGTCCGCCACAAGCCAGACGCAGATGTAGCCCACGATCCGGCGTCCACCGTCCGCCACGCGCGCCACCAAATTGAGGGCCTGGGGCCGTGTCAGTTCCTCCACGAAAAAGGATTCCCTCCAGGGATCCACATGGCTGGCCCTTTCGATGTCCAGGACGGCCGGGATGTCTTCAGGCTGCATGGGCTCAATGAGAAGGGGCAGATGAGCGCTCATGGTCCGACTCCCGTCCCTTGACCTCGGCTTTAGAAGCCAAGATCTCGCTGGCCAAAGAGATATGGCGACGCCCATAGTCCCTCAACACCTCGGCGGCTTCCCGGACAGGCAGGGAGTTTCGGATTTCCGCGAACTTGATCAGCATGGGAAGGTTGAAGCCGCTCAAAACCTCCACACGGGAACCCGCAAAGGAAAGGGCCACGTTGGACGGGGTGCCGCCGAAAAGGTCCGTGACGACGATCACCCCGTGTCCGCCGTCCACCTCCTTGAGGGCATCGGAGAGCTCGCGCACCATTTCTTCCACCGGAGTGTGTGGATCCATGGAAACGGCCCGCACGGCTTCCAGCGGACCCAAGATGAGCTCGGCCGCCTTGACCATTTCTTGGGCCACATGGCAATGGGCGGCAACGACCAATCCGATTCTCGACATCTTCGGTCCTGTCTCCTGCTTTTCGGGCGCAGCCCGGCACCAACCGCCTCAGCCATCCAGGTGCACGTCGCGATGAAATAACACGGTATAATAACCGGCCGCGCGCACTCTGTCAGCAAGGCGTTCTGCAATCACCACCGATCGGTGTTTTCCTCCTGTGCAGCCCACGGCCACGGTGAGATAGCGCTTGCCTTCCTGCACGTATTGAGGGAGCAGCTTGAGCAAAAGCGACGCATAATCGTCCACGAACTGCACAGCCTCGGGATGGCTCAGCACCCAGTCTCGCACCGGAGCCTCACACCCGCTCAAAGGCCTCAACGCGTCCACAAAGAACGGATTCGGCAAAAACCGCACGTCCACCACCAAGTCGGCTTCAAAGGGAAGGCCGTATTTGAAGCCGAAAGACAAAACCTGCACACTCATCCTTTCCCGATCGCTCACCAAGGAATACGAACGAGTGATGAGGGCCTTGAGCTGGTGCACGGAAAAGTCACTGGTGTCCACAATGCGGGTGGATCGAGCCCGCAAGGAGGCCAATTCTTCCCTTTCCTTCTGAATCGCCGCGAGCAACGATGACTCGTGGGCGCTGATGGGATGGAGGCGCCGCGTTTGGCTGAAACGCCTTTGGAGCACTTCCGTGGCGGCTTCGAAAAAGAGGATTTCCAAGGCGTAGCCGGCCGATTCCACCTGCTGCAGGAGTCGATCGCAGTCGTGGAGGAAGCTTCGGCCGCGAATGTCGATCCCAAGGGCCACTTTCTTGAGATCGGGTCTGTCCTGTTCGCACAATTCCACGAAATGGGGAAGCAGCGGTACCGGCAAATTATCGATACAAAAATAGCCGATGTCTTCAAAGGCCTTGATGGCGGTGCTCTTGCCCGACCCCGAAAGCCCTGTGACGATCACTAGATGAATGTCCTTCTTCGGCATGTTCTCCCCGCCTGCGGCTTCCACGCCGCCCTGAGCGCCCCGGTCCGTCCTTTGGAGGCTTCCTCCATGCCGGAAAACGGACGGGACCCGTGCCTTCCCTTTTTTCGGCGATAAAAGCTTTTCGGTTCAGGTCACGTGCGGTGCCGGAATTTTCGGAATGCCGTTGTTTTCAGCCGATGCGAGAAATCGAGTAGGGTGAGACCGGATAATGAATCCGATCTCATCCCTCTCACAGAA
>JBBFKW010000005.1:0-221981 GCA_037481835.1 Desulfosoma sp.
TCATTCTGAGCCAGGATCAAACTCTCCAGTTTTTTCCTTCTAACCGCACCCCAAAACAAGGCGCGGTCCCTTTCAAAGGCCCAGCACGCACTCACTATTTAGTTTTCAAAGAGCAGAGTTTTTTCTTTTCTATCCTGCCGCCGTCCGGGAGTCAAGCTTTTTTTTGCACCCCCCGAAAGGCTCGGCCTATGTAGCAAAAGGCCGATCCCGGGTCAAGGGAAAATTTACGGGGCCACACAGACCCGTGTCACTTTTTTCTTCCCCGCTCGAAGGAGCACCGCCCCCCCTTGCACACTTTCAAGAGCCACCAGGGCATCGAAGCGATCCAGCCGTTTCCCATTGAGGTAGGCCCCGCCCTGCTGGATGAGCCGGCGCGCGGCACTGCGGCTTTCGCACAGGCCCGCTTCGGCAAAAAGCTCATAGGCCGGAATGCCGGCCTCCAGCCGCGATCGCTCCACGAACAGGGTCGGCACCGCGCCGTCTTCCGTGGAAAGATCCCGCGGGATCCGACTCGACGGCAAAAGATCCCCTGGGATCTCCCGGCGCCCGAACACGTGCCCCGCCGCGCGATAGGCCTCCAAGGCCGCCTCCTCGCCGTGGACCATCCCCGTCACTTCATAGGCCAAAACCGACTTGGCCGCATTCAAGGCTTCCCCTTCCAGGCGACGCACCCCCTCGATTTCCTCCACCGGCAGCAGGGTGTAGAGCTTGAGGAATCGTTCCACGTCCCGGTCGTCCACATTGACCCAGTATTGGAAGAAGTCGTAGGGCGAGGTCTTTTGAGCGCTGAGCCACACCGCTCCGGCCGCCGTTTTCCCCATCTTGGCCCCCGTCGCCGTCGTCAAGAGCGGGAAGGTGATCCCAAAGGCTTCCCTGTGGAGCTTCTTTCGGATGAGGTCGATTCCCGCGACGATATTGCCCCACTGGTCGTTGCCTCCCATCTGGAGAAGGCACCCGTAGGTCTTGGCCAAGTGGTAAAAATCGTAGGCTTGCAGAAGCATGTAGTTGAACTCGATGAAATTCAGTCCGGTTTCCAGGCGCACCTTGTAGCTTTCCGCCGCGAGCATTCGGTTCACGCTGAAGTGGCGCCCGATGTCTCTGAGGAAATCGATGTACTTCAGGTCCAGGAGCCATTCGCCGTTGTTCAAGATGAGCGCCTTGCCTTCCCCGAAATCGAGAAAGCGCGACAGCTGGTCCTTGAGAGCCCTGACATTGTGCCCGATTTGTTCTTCCGTCAGGAGCTGGCGCATCTCCGTGCGCCCGCTGGGATCGCCCACCATGCCCGTCCCTCCGCCCACCAGGACGATGGGGCGATGCCCGCCGCGCTGCATGTGCACCAGGGCCATGATGGGCACCAAGCTTCCCACGTGAAGGCTGTCGGCCGTAGGGTCGAATCCGATGTAGCACGTGGCCGGCTTTTCCAGGAGCTCATGCAGCGCCTCCCGATTGGTGACCTGCTCCACGAAACCCCGTTCCGTCAAGACATCCAGCGTATTCTTTACACCCGTCACGCTCATTCCCCTTCCACTGCGCTGCGGCCTGTCTCGCGCCGGCTCACTTGGCGTATTCAACAGCTCGAGTCTCCCGAATCACGGTGACTTTGATCTGCCCGGGATAGGTCAATTCGCTTTCGATGCGTTTGGCGATATCCTTGCTCAAGAGGACCGTGTCGGCATCGCCGACCGATTCGTTTTCCACAATAATGCGCAATTCCCGACCCGCTTGGATCGCATACGCCTTGGAAACCCCCTTGAAGGACATGGCGATCTTTTCCAAATTCTCCAACCGACGCACGTAGGATTCCAGCAGCTCCTTGCGAGCCCCGGGGCGTGCTCCCGATAAGGCATCCGCCGCCTGCACCAAAATGGCCAGAACGCTTTCCGCGGGAACGTCTTCGTGATGGGCGGCGATGGCATTGACGATTTCCGGAGATTCCCCGTGCTTCTTGGCCAGGTCGGCACCGATGAGCGCATGGGGGCCTTCCACTTCATGGTCCACGGCCTTGCCGATGTCATGCAAGAGGCCCGCTCTCTTCGCCTGCTTCTCGTTGAGCCCCAATTCGGCGGCCATCACCCCGCACAGGAAGGCCACTTCCCGGGAATGCTGGAGCACGTTCTGGGCGTAGCTCGTGCGGTATTTGAGCTTGCCCACGAGCTTGATAAGCTCCGGGTCGATCCCGTGCACTCCCACGTCAAAAGCCGCCTGTTCCCCGGCATCCCGGATGGCGGTGTCGATTTCCTGGCCCACCTTTTCCACGATTTCCTCGATGCGGGCGGGGTGAATTCTCCCATCGGATATGAGTCGTTCGAGGGAAAGGCGCGCGACTTCGCGGCGGATGGGATTGAATCCCGACAGGATGACCGCCTCGGGAGTGTCATCAATAATGAGGTCGATGCCGGTTGTCGCTTCCAAAGCGCGGATGTTTCGCCCTTCCCGCCCGATGATGCGTCCCTTCATTTCATCATTGGGCAGGTTCACCACGGAGACGGTCTTTTCCACCACGTAATCGCCCGCGTACCTTTGGATCGCCAGCGCGATGATTTCTTTCGCCTTCTTGTCCGCCTGCTCCCGCACCTCCGCTTCGATGCGCTTCACCGTCAAGGCCGCCTCGTGGCGCGCCTCATCTTCGATGCTCTTGATGAGCATTTCCTTGGCTTCTTGGGCTGAGATGCCCGAGAGGGATTCCAGCTTGAGCCTCTGGGCTTCAATGAGCCCCTCCAGCTCCTTGGACCGATCGTCCAGCTCCTTTTCCTTGTCCAGGAGCATCTTTTCTTTCTTGGCGATGGCGTTTTCTCTCTTGTCCAGCGCCTCGGATTTCTTGTCCAGGTTTTCTTCTTTTTGGAGGAGCCGCTTTTCGAGATTCTGGAGTTCCTTTCGGGTTTCCTTGGTTTCCTTTTCGAAATCCGCCTTCATGCGAAAGATGTTGTCTTTCGCCTGAAGAATCGCCTCCTTCTTAAGGGTTTCGGCTTCTTTGCGGGCTTCTTCCAGCAGATGCTCGGATTCCCGCCTTTCCTGCTCGCTCTTGCGCTGGAGCACCAGACGCCATCCCAAGGCGCCGGCGCCCATGCCCACCACAAGAGCCACAAAGGCCACAATCACCATGCCGACCTGTCCCATATGGCTCATCCTTCCTTTCTGAAGGCCCCCGGGCATTGCCCGCCCGCGGGGCTCTTGCGTTTTAATTGGTCATGCGCGCACTTTTTCCCGAAACCGCATCATAGACCCGTCATGCTGTGAACGAACCTTTTGAAGACGGAGATGTTTCTTGGAGGGACGCCCGCGGGCTCGACCTTTGGGGTGGCAAGCCCACAGACAAGCAGCAGGCGAGATCAGGCGTGAAGATAAAAGAAGAGGGAAGCCCCCGCCTTGTGCCGTGTCGGCAGTCGGTCTTGAACCGATTCAGCGAAGTGGGCGTTCCATCGTTCCTTTAGGCGCATCGGCGATGCGACGCGCTCACCGGAACGAGCGGGAACCCCCCGTTTGTTGGTGTTGGCTCAGGAACGCTCTGCCAATCACGGACACCGCAGGGGCTCACGTGACACTGACTCCCGGGCTGGATCCTTCGAAGCCCCGCTTGTTTTTCATCTGCACAGCAACTCCTTCGGCTCCGTTGGGTTCATCCGTTGTCTCTTCTCCGCGGACTCTGGACCCTACCCTTTCTCCTCATATCTCGATTTGCTCATCGCCTCTCCCCGGGGCACACCCACATGCCTTCGGGTTCGGCACGGCAAAAACATCAAAATGCTTTTCGGCACAACTCGCCTGAACTGCTTTCGCTTTCCCCTGTGCCAAGCCTCTTGGGTCTCGGCCCTGAACGGCCTGGATACGGCACTTTTACTCCATCTTCTTTAACCCGCTTAAATCACATACATTTTTCTCGGTTCAATGAATTCTATGCGTAAAATCAGAACAAAGTCAAGTTCAAACTCTTCGGAACGCCCCTGCTCATTCCACGGTGACGCTCTTGGCCAAATTCCGCGGCTGATCCACGTCCGTGCCGCGCAGGTCCGCCATGTGATAGGCCAGGAGCTGCAAAGGGACGGCAAAAACGACGGGGGCGAGCCACGGACTGGTTTGAGGCACGGGAAACTGCAGGACATCGTCCCCCAGCCGTGCATCCTTGCCGCCTTCGACGAAAGCCAAGACCTTGCCGCCTCGAGCTTTCACTTCCTGCACGTTGGAGAGCATCTTCTCATAGAGCGGGCCTTTTTGCACCAAAACCACCACCGGCATTTTTTCGTCGATCAAGGCGATGGGGCCGTGTTTCATTTCTCCGGCCGCATAACCTTCGGCGTGGATATAGGAAATTTCTTTCATCTTCAGCGCCCCTTCCAAAGCGATGGGGTAAAGAGGGCCCCGCCCAAGGTAAAGGAAATGATCACGGTCCATGAACTGTCGTGCCCACTCGCGGATCGTCTCCTCACCGCCGAGCACCTCGTCGATTTTTCCCGGAAGTTCCCGGAGCGCTTGGATGTGAAAAGACATCTCGCCCGGCTGGAGCTTTCCAGCTGCATCTGCCCAATAGAGGGCGAACAGAAACAGGGCCACCAACTGAGTCGTGAAGGCCTTGGTGGAAGCCACTCCGATTTCCGGACCGGCATGGGTGTAGAGCACGCCGCCGGCCATGCGAGCCAGGCTGCTTCCGACCACGTTGACAATGGCTCGGCAATGCGCTCCCTTTTCCAGGCCCTCTT
This sequence comes from Desulfosoma sp., assembly GCA_037481835.1. Classification (GTDB taxonomy): domain Bacteria; phylum Desulfobacterota; class Syntrophobacteria; order Syntrophobacterales; family DSM-9756; genus Desulfosoma. The sequence goes on from JBBFKW010000005.1 coordinate 4,695, forward strand.
TCAGCGCCGCTCGTGTATCGGCGGTCTCGCCCGACTGACTGACCACGACGAGGAGCGTCTCTCCGTTCAGGAGCGGCCCCCTATAGCGGAATTCTGAGGCGAGATCCACTTCCACCGGAACACGGCACATGTTTTCCAGCATGTATTTACCCACCAGACAAGCGTGGAATGACGTGCCGCACGCGACAAGATACATGCGGGCGATGGAATCCACGAAGGATTCTGAAATGTTTAGGTCGGCAAAGCGAAGCCGTTCCCGGTTGAAATCCACCACACTGCGTAAGGTATCGATGATGGCCCTCGGCTGCTCAAAGATCTCCTTTTGCATGAAATGCTTGTATCCCGCCTTTTCTGCAGCCACCGGGTTCCAATCCACGGTTTGAACGACATAAGGGCGCGCCTTTCCCTCCACCGTTTCGATGTGGAAGCCGTCTCTCCGCACGACCACAAGATCATCATCGTCCAAGAGCACGATGTCTCTCGTTTGATGCAAAATGGCAGGAATATCGGAGGCAAAGTAATAGGCCCCCTCCCCAATGCCGAGAATCAAGGGGCTTTCCCTGCGAGCCCCCACCAACACATCGGGTTCCTGTTCATTGAGAAAGACAACGGCGAAGCTGCCCTTCAGTTGGCGCAGCGCCGCCCTCACGCTCTCAATGTAATCACCGTTTCGACGCCATTCGTCTTCCAGGAGTTTGACAATCACTTCCGTATCGGTTTCCGAAGTGAAGGTGTGGCCCTTGGCGCTCAGCCGCTCTTTGATGTCCGCATAGTTTTCGATGATCCCGTTGTGGACGACGGCGAACGGACCTGATCTGTGGGGGTGGGCGTTTTCGTCGCTGGGTGCGCCGTGGGTTGCCCATCGGGTATGCCCGATCCCTATCGTTCCTTTGATCGGGTTCACTGCAAGCCGTTTTTCCAGCTCGCGGATCTTCCCCACACAGCGCACCGTTTGAATCTGCAAGGACTCATCGACCATGGCGATCCCGGCACTGTCGTAGCCTCTGTATTCCAGCCGTCGAAGCCCTTCGACGATGATATCCACTCCATCCTCATTGCCGATGTAGCCCACGATCCCGCACATAGTATCTCTCCCTTCTTGGGTCCCCCTCTATGCTGCACGCTCTTCTATACAATTCGGCAAACCAGCCGTCATCTCCAAACGAAAAAGGCCCCGCCGCTTGCGCGACGGGGCCGCTCTCCTCTAGCCTGGTCCGGCTATCGCCGTTCGGCAACTTTCAAACGTGCCAGAGCTCTTTGCAAGGCCGCCTGAGCTCTCGCGAACTCGACCCGGTCCTTGGCCTCCCGCAAACGCCGCTCGGCACGTTCCTTGGCCGCTTGCGCCCGGATCACGTCGATGTCCGTCGCCTCCTCCGCCGCGGTGGCAAGGATTGTGACCTTATCCGGCAGGACCTCGGCGTAGCCACCCATGATCGCCACGTACCTCGTGCTGGCCCCGACCTTAAAGCGTAGCTCACCGACTTTGAGCTTTGTCAGGAAGGGGATATGATTGACCAAGACGCCGAACTCGCCAAGTTCCCCAGGGGCCACGACCATATCCACTTCTTCGCTCAGGACCTTTCGGGCCGGGGTGACGATTTCCAACAACAATTTTCCCGCCATGATTGCTCACCGTTCGCTCAGAAGGTTACGCCGCGGCCATCTGCTTGGCCTTCTCGATGGCCTCTTCGATCGTCCCGACCATGTAGAACGCCTGTTCCGGAAGATCGTCATGCTTGCCTTCGACGATTTCCTTGAACCCGCGGATGGTGTCTTCCAGCTTCACGTATTTGCCTTCCACGCCCGTGAACTGGGCGGCCACATGGAACGGCTGGGACAGGAACCGCTGGATCTTGCGGGCGCGACCGACGATGATCTTGTCCTCGTCGGACAATTCGTCCATGCCGAGAATGGCGATGATGTCCTGAAGGTCTTTGTACTTCTGCAGGATCTGCTGGACGTTTCGAGCCGTTTGATAATGCTCCTGGCCCAGTACGTTGGGATCAAGGATGCGGGACGTGGAATCCAAGGGATCCACCGCAGGATAAATCCCAAGCTCGGCGATCTGGCGCGAAAGCACCACGGTTCCGTCCAGGTGCGCAAAGGTCGTTGCCGGCGCCGGGTCCGTCAAGTCGTCCGCGGGCACGTAGACGCACTGGACCGACGTGATGGAGCCCTTGGTCGTCGACGTAATGCGCTCTTGAAGTTCGCCCAGGTCGGTGCCCAGGGTCGGCTGGTACCCCACGGCGGAGGGCATGCGGCCGAGAAGGGCGGACACTTCCGCACCCGCCTGGGTGAACCGGAAGATATTATCGATAAAGAGAAGCACGTCTTGCCCTTCCACATCGCGGAAGTATTCCGCAACGGTCAGGGCCGACAGGGCCACGCGGGCACGCGCTCCGGGCGGCTCGGTCATCTGGCCGTAGACAAGGCCGGCACGCGGCAAAACGCCCGATTCCTTCATTTCCAGGTAGAGGTCGTTGCCTTCACGGGTCCGTTCCCCCACGCCGGCGAAAACGGAGATCCCGCCGTGCTGCATGGCGATGTTGTGGATCATTTCCATCATGACAACGGTCTTGCCCACGCCGGCGCCGCCGAACATGCCCATCTTGCCGCCGCGCGGGAAGGGCACCAGCAGGTCGATAACCTTCACGCCGGTTTCAAGCACGTTGACCGATGTGTCCTGCTCCGTGAAGGTCGGGGCCGAGCGGTGAATGGGCATGAACTCGTCGGCATCCACGGGCCCCAGGCCGTCCACGGGGCGCCCGACGACGTTCAGGACTCGACCCAAAACCTTCTTGCCCACCGGCATCTGAATAGGCTTGCCCGTGTCTTTCACAGGCATGCCTCGCACCAGGCCGTCGGTCAGGTCCATGGCGATGGTTCGCACCACATTGTCCCCCAAGTGCTGGGCGACCTCCAGGACCAGGTTGTCTTCTTCATCGCTGAGTCCGGGGTTACTCACCAAGAGCGCCGTCAAGATCGGCGGCAGTTTCCCTTCTTCGAACTCAACATCGACCACGTTCCCAATGACTTGGACAATCCTTCCGATATTCATGTGGCCCGATACCTCCTTTGTTTATTTCGAACCATCGCCTACTTCTTGAGAGCCTCAGCGCCACCAACGATGTCCATGAGCTCCTTCGTGATGGACGCCTGCCGGGCCTTGTTATAGGTGAGCGTCAGGCTCCGCACCATATCCTTACAGTTGTTGGTGGCGTTTTCCATCGCTGTCATCCGGGCCGCGTGTTCGCTGACCGCCGTCAGGTAGAAGCAGTCCAGGAGCTGGTTGTACACGTAGTTGGGCAACAAATCGTTGAGGAGCTCTTGATGCGATGGCTCAAAAAGGTATTCCCGCGCTTCACTTTCCGCCTGCGTTTCCGGAACGATGGGCAGAAGGCGGATGAGACGGGGTTCCTGCTTCACCATGCTGCGGAAATGGCTGTAAATGACGTACACCTCATCCACCTCGCCGTCCAGGAAGAGGTCGATGAGCTCCCGCCCCAAGCGGTAGGCGTCGTCATAGTTGGGCTTGTTCAAAAGCCCCGTCAGCTCCGCTCTCATGGCGTAGCGGCGCCGTCTGAAATAATCCCGCCCTTTGCGTCCCGCCGCCGTCAGCGTCACATCCAGTCCATCGCGGCGTTTCTGCGTGATAAAGCGCTCCGCCGTGACGATCAGGTTGTTGTTGAAGCTGCCGCACAGACCCCTGTCCGCCGTAAGGAGCACCAATTCGATCTTCTTGACCTCCTCGCGCGGGGTCATGAGCTGGAACGTTCCGTCCGGTTCAACCCCGGCCGCAAGCCTCCCGATGACCTCCCGAAACTTTTCCGCGTAGTTTCGGAAGCGTTCCATATTCTCCTGGGCGCCGCGCAGTTTCGCCGCCGCCACCATGTTCATGGCCTTGGTGATCTGCGAGGTCTTTTTTACCGCTTCGATCTTGCGCTTAATATCCCGAAGGGTCGCCATACCCGCCTCTTTTCAGCCTGGCCCGTTCCCAGAATTATCCCTGAAAGACTTCCCCGAACTCTTCCAGTGCCTTGGCCATCTTCTGGTCCAGCTCCTCGCTGATGACCTTCTTCTCCTTAATCTCCTGCAGGATTTCGGGGTACTTCCTTTCCACAAACGCAAGCATCTGGCTTTCGTACGCCCCGACCTTATCCACAGGAATCTTGTCCAAATAGCCGCGGGTGCCGGCGTAGAGCGCCATGACCTGTTTCTCGGCGGGCATAGGCTGATATTGCGGTTGCTTCAGCAGCTCCACCAGCCTCATACCGCGGTTGAGCTGTTGTTGGGTCGCCTTGTCCAGGTCGCTTCCGAACTTGGCGAAGGCTTCCAATTCCCGGTACTGGGCGAGATCGAGGCGCAACCGGCCCGCTACCTGTTTCATGGCCTTGGTCTGGGCGGCGCCACCGACTCGGGAGACCGAAAGACCCACGTTGATGGCGGGACGGACACCCGCAAAGAACAGACCGGGTTCCAAGTAGATCTGCCCGTCGGTGATGGAGATCACGTTGGTGGGAATATAGGCCGAAACGTCGCCGGCTTGCGTTTCGATGATGGGCAGTGCCGTGAGCGATCCTCCGCCGAGCTTGTCATTCAGCTTGGCCGCCCGTTCCAGCAGGCGCGAGTGGTTGTAGAAGATGTCGCCGGGATAGGCTTCACGTGCGGGGGGCCGCCTGAGCAGCAGGGACACCTGCCGGTAGGCCGCGGCCTGCTTGGACAGGTCGTCGTAGATGATAAGGGCGTGACGGCCCGTATCCCTGTAGTATTCACCCATGGCGCAGCCCGCGTACGGAGCGATGTATTGCAGGGGGGCAGGGTCGCTGGCACACGCGGCCACCACCACGGTATATTCCATGGCCCCGTGACGACGCAGCGTTTCCACCACCTGGGCTACCGTGGACTTCTTCTGACCGACGGCAACGTAAATACAAATGATACCGCTGTCCTTCTGATTAATGATGGCGTCCACGGCGATGGCCGTTTTTCCGATCTGCCGGTCGCCGATGATGAGCTCGCGCTGACCGCGGCCCACCGGCGTCATGGCGTCAATGGCCTTAAGCCCCGTGTACATGGGCTCGTTCACGGGCTGGCGAGCGATGACGCCCGGTGCGATGCGTTCGATCCGGGAGAATTCCTTGGCCTCAATGGGCCCTTTGCCATCCAAGGGATTGCCCACGGGGTCCACAATACGCCCGATAACCGCATCGCCCACCGGCACTTCGGCGATGCGCCCCGTTCGCCGCACCTCGGCCCCTTCCTTGATGTGGATGTCTTCGCCCATGATGGCCACACCCACGTTGTCTTCTTCGAGGTTCAGGGCCAAGCCGAAAATGGGTCCGTGATCCGTAGGGAACTCAAGCAATTCCATGGACATGCACTTCTCGACACCGTAGACGCGCGCGATGCCGTCACCGACGGAGAGAACACGCCCGGTTTCGCTGAGCTCAACCTTCTTCTCGTAGTCCTTGATCTGCTCGCGGATAATTTGGCTGATTTCTTCGGCTCTGATTTCCATTAACCCAGCTCACCCCTTTTCAAAGATTCTTTGATTGCTTGTAACTGCGTTCGCACGCTGCCATCTATCACCAGATCGCCGATGCGAGCCACCGCACCCCCGATGAGGTTCGGGTCCTGCTGAAACTCGATGACGATCTTCTTACCGGTCAGCCGTCCCAGCGTCTCCGCGATCTTGGCGATCGCCCCCTCATCCAGCTTGACTGCAGCGCTGAGCTTGGCGCGAGCCACATTGTGGTGCTCGTCGGTCAGCCTCTGGAAGTATTGGGAAATCTCCGCAAGATGCCGGATCCTCCCTTTCTCCACCAGCAGCGTCCCGAAGCTGCGCATCACGGGACTCATCTCAGCCTTTTGCGCCAGAGTGAGGAAGACAGATTTCTTCACGTCCTCCGGGTAGAGGGGGTTGGCCAGGGCGTCCATGAGCGCCGGCTGCTGATCGAGGAGCTGCACCAACCCCTGCAGCTCTTGCCCGTACTCGGTCAGCTTCCCGTCCTCTAAGGCGAGATTAAATAGGGCCTTGGCGTATCGTTTGGCGACAATTAAGTTCTTCACTTTGCCTCCACCGCCTTTGTGATGAATTCGTCAATCAAACGATCCTGATCCTCGGGCCTTATATTCTTTTTGAGAAGATCCTCCGCCGCACTCACGGAAAGTTCGGCGATCTCCTCTTGCAGACTCTCTTTCGCCGCCTTGATTTCCTGCTGGATGGCCAGCCGCGCCTGTTCCTTGATGTACTGCGCCTGCTTTTGAGCCGCCTGGATGATCTTTTCCTTCTCCGCCTCGCCTTCCTGGATGTATTCGGCCATGATTTTTTCTGTTTCTTGATCCAGGGCCGCGAGCTTGGCCTGGTATTCCGCCGCCTTGGCTTCCACTTCCTTTTTCTTTTCCTCGAGATCGCTCAGCAAGCGCTGGATATTTTCCCGGCGAGACGAGAAGAAATTGGCCACAGGCTTTTTCAGCAGCTTGATAAGGATTGCCAGCATGATGGCGAAGTTCATGAGCCGCAAAAAGAAATCCTTCCACGGCAGCCCCGCCTCATGCCCCCCGGCGCCCGATGCATAAGCTGCGGTTGCCATAAGAAGCCCTGCCGCCACAAGTGCCGCTGACGTCGCTTTCCTTCCCTTCATTGATCGCCCCTTAGCTCTGAGACACCCACGCTTTCGCCATACCCCCGAAATTAAAGACTGCGACCGAGGATCCGCTGCGCCATCTCTCTAGAAAATTCCTGGATCTGCGCCTGCAGCTGGGCCCGCACCTGGCCGATTTCCTTTTGTACCCGTTCCCGCACCGCCTGCACTTCCTTGGCGGCCTCCTCCGTGGCCATGCTCAAGAGGTCCTTCTCCGTGCGATAGGCCGCCTCTTTCAGCTCTTGAATCTTTTCGCGTCCGGCGGCCCGTGCGGCCTTCAGGCGCTCTTCGAACTCCCGCAGCGCCCTCTGGGCTTCGCTTTCCGCCTTGTCGATGCCCGCCCTCTGCTTGGAGACCAGCTCGTTTCTCTGGGCCACCAGGCGCCGGATCGGCCTGTAGAGCACCAGATTCATGAGCACCAAAAGCAGGAGGAAGTTGGCCATCTGAATGAACAGTGTCACATCGACGTTGATCATGATCGTCCCACCCTCGCTTTTGTTGTTCCCATGCCCACGGCAGCCCGGGCGAACCATGGGCCGCCATGTCCTTGCTGTCACAATCTATCCGCAGGGGGTTTCTCTATTTATTCCGACCGGATCGAGGCTCGGAATCTTCTGATGAGCGAGTCCATAGCACACCTCGAAAGGGTTGGCAAGGGAAAAAGTAAAAAAAATCACAATGCCCTGAACCTTCCCTGTGGTCCCTTTCCCGCTGCTAGGTGGGGCGAAAGGCGTAGCGGCGCATGGCAACGTTTTCGATGAGCCCCACAGCGGCGCAGAGCGTAAGGAGCGACGAGCCCCCATAGCTCACAAACGGCAGGGTGATGCCCACCACGGGAAGGAGCCCGATGACCATGCCGATGTTGATCAGGGCTTGCCACATGACGAGCGCCGTCAGCCCCACGACAAGGAGCATGCCGAAGCGGTCTTTCGCCCTCCTGGCGACCCGTAACGAGGCGCAGACGAAAAGGAAAAACAGCGCGATCATCACGCTGCAGCCCCAAAACCCCCATTCTTCCGCCCATACCGAAAAGATGAAATCCGTGTGTTTTTCCGGAAGGAACCGAAGCTTATTTTGCGTGCCGTTCAAGAACCCCTTCCCCCACATCATTCCAGAGCCGACGGCCACTTTGGATTGGATGGTATGATAGCCGCTGCCCATGGGATCCCTTTCCGGCGCCAGGACGGTGCGGATCCTCTCCCTTTGGTATTCCTTAAGCCCGTAGTTCCAGAGCGGATAGACGCTGAGCACGCCGACGAAGGCGATGACAAGGAGGTATCTCCATCGGATGCCGAGCACGAACACCATGGTGAAAGCCACCGCAAGAAGGCACAAGGTCGTCCCCAGATCCGGTTCAACGACGATGAGAAGGGCCGGGGCCAGGGAAATCCCCGCCGCCGGAAGCAGTTGCTTCAAGGACGGATAGGGATCTACGTCTTGCGACGAAAACATCCGAGCCAATTGGAGCACCAAGGCCAGTTTCATGAACTCGGACGGTTGGAGATTGAACCCTGCGATATTGAGCCACCTTCTCGAGCCCTTGATCCCGTCTCCGACCATGAGAACGACGCCCAAGGCGATCAGCGTGACCGCATAGATCCACGGGGCGAACTTCTTGAGTTTTTGATAGTCCACAAACAAGGTCGCGAGAAATATGAGACAGCCAAGAGCAAACCAGATGACTTGTTTTATGAACAGGTTCCGGGTGGGATTGATTTGGATTTGCGTGTAAAGCGCGCTGTATAAGGACACCAGGCCGAGGCACGAGATGGCGAAAAACAGGAACACGATGCTCCAGTCGAAATTTTCAATAAGACGTCGATCCATCATGGCCTTAATCCGACTCCTCCTGGACCGGCTGAATCGTCGCCTCTTCCCGGGAGCGCAGTTCGGGATGGGATTTTTCCAGGTATTTTCGGATCACCTTCTGCGCCAACGGGGCGGCTCCGGAAGACCCATGGCCGCCGTGTTCCACGATGACGGCAACGACGATCTCAGGGTTCTCCGCCGGGCCGTAGCCCACAAACCACGCGTGATCTCTTTCGTTTTCGGCCAGCGACCTTTGGTGAGCCTTGCGATTGACGTTTTCACCCATTCGGACCACTTGGGCCGTTCCCGTCTTCCCCCCCAGGGCCACTTCTTTTAGCGCAATCCCATGGGCCGTCCCGCGCCCTTCGTTCACGACCCCCACCAGCCCTTTCTTGACAAGCTCCAGTGTTTCCTTGCTCACCGAAAGCTTTCTTCGGACCTTGGGCTTCATCAGGGCGCTGTCTCCATCGTCCGCCGCCTCGATCCGCGTCACCAGCTTCGGCGTCCACAAGGTGCCTCCGTTGACCAGGGCCGCATAAGCCATGGCCGCCTGCAAGGGCGTCACTTGATCAAAGCCCTGCCCGATGGCGATGGACAATGTTTCTCCTTTTTGCCACGGGATGCCCGTTGCCCGCAATTTCCAGTCCCGAGTGGGAATGAGGCCGGTTCGCTCCGATGGCAATTCCACCCCGCTGGGTTCCCCCAGGCCGAACATTTTCGCGTAGGCGGCGATCGTATCCACGCCCAACTTCATTCCCAGGGTGTAAAAGTACACGTCGCACGATTCAACGATCGCCCTGTGGAGATCCACCGCGCCGTGCCCGGTATCTCTCCAGCATCGGTATTTGCGTCCGGCATAGGGGTAAAACCCAGGGCAGGGCACGATGCTTTTGGGGGAGACGATCCCTTCTTCCAGGGCGGCCACGGCAACAAAAGGCTTGTAGGTGGATCCGGGGGGATACGCGGATGAGACCGCACGATTGAGGAGGGGATGGCTGGTGTCGGAAATGAACTTTTTCCACTCCTCCGCGCTCATCCCCCGAACGAACCGCTCCTGGTCGAAACTGGGGCTGCTCGCCATGGCCACGATGTCCCCAGAGTTGGGATCCACGGCGACAATCGCCCCCACCTTGCCTTTCAGGCACTCTTCGGCTTCTCTTTGCACATCCAGATCCACCGTGAGCCACATGTCTCTGCCGGGAATGGGCAAGCGCTCTTGCAAGGACCGGATGTGCCGACCTACGGCGTCCACTTCCACCTGGCGCCACCCGCTCTGGCCTCTCAGATACTTCTCCAGCGATTTTTCCACGCCGCCCTTGCCGATAAACTCTCCGGATTGGTAATCTTGATAAGCGTCTTTTTTCAGCTCTTCTTCGGAGATCTCCCCCAGATAGCCGACCACGTGGGCCGCCGTCCCGCTGAATTTGTAGCCGCGGCGAGGTTCCACCTCCACGTATACCCCGGGCAATCGCAACCGGCGCGCCTCGATCCGCGCCAGGGTGTCCCGATCGATATCGGAAACGAGCCGAATGGGTTCGAACCGCCTTTTCGCCTTGTTCGCTTCGAGTACCGACGCCAGTTCAGCAGGGCTCTTGCCGCTCAACAGGCTGATGTCCTTCAAAACATTGTTGAGGGCTTCGGCGTCCTTGATGTCTTCGCGCACGAGCATGAGGTGAAACGCGGGCCGATTTTCCACGAGCGGCACGCCGTTTCGGTCGAAGATGATCCCCCGGGGCGATCGGATCGTTTCCGTTCGAATCCGGTTGTTTTCCGATCGGGTTCTGTAATAGGGCCCTTTGGCAACCTGCAAATACCACAGCTGGACGATGTAGACGGCCAAGACGGCGAAAGCGAACAGTGCGATGAGGCGATGTTGGCGCTCGAACAGGGCTCGCTCGTTGGCTTCCCAGGCAATGAGCTGAAGCCCCTTGGCATCAGCTTGGACCAAGGCCCGAGTCTTTTTCTCGGCCTGTTTTGTCGCCGAGCCTCTCATACCGCGATTCCAGACCATGCCGGAAGCTTCTATCGATCCTTTTCACCCAGAATCCATGGAATGGGCGCCATGACGAAAGGGGAAACCATGATGGAAAAGAGCGCCTGTCCCGCGGTGGTGATGAACACCCTTGTCATCTCGGGCCCACCGTTGACGATGACGGCGGCGGCCACCCCCTGGAGGGCGATCCCCAAGCCCACCAGGAGCGCGCGATACCAAAGAGACCACACATCCATTTGGGAGCTCCACAGGCGATGGAGATAGACGACCATGAGATAGGCGGCACCATGGAGACCCCACAATCGCCCCTGAAAAACATCGCTCACATAACCCCACAGGAAACACCACAGGAGCGACACCCAAATGGGGAACCGTCCGGCGATCTCCACACACACCGCCATCATGAGGTCAACCCGGGTGAAGCCCCACGGCAGCCGTAAGACGATGACCGTCCCGATCACATAAATGAGCAGGGAGTAGCCGAAAAAAACGACGAGGACCTTGCCCCACGGTCCCCTTTCGCTTTCACTCACTCCCCACACGGCCACGGATCTCATTCCTTCGCGGTCCCTTCCAGCCATTGAACAGGAAAATCCGGGAGCGACTTGAGAATAAGCACTTCCTGGAGGACGCTCAGCTGCACCGTCGGGACCACGACGATCTGCTGAAAAAGGGCTGAAGGATCTTTGCTCACTTGCTTGACAACCCCAAGACGCAGCCCTTCGGGAAAAATTCCGTCCTTTCCGGACGTCACCACCAGGTCCCCCGGGCGCACATCTTGATTGCTTCGCACGTAGCGCAGTTCGCACGTATCGGTGTCCAAACCGCCGAGGATGCCTCGAACCCGATTGCGCTGCACCAAGGCATCCACCGCACTGTCACGGTCGGTGAGGAGCAAGACCCTGGCGTACCGCTCCGAAACATCCAGAACATAGCCGACGACGCCCTCATCGCCGACAACGGGCATGTCTGTTTGGACCCCGTCGCGAAATCCCTTGTTGACGATGATCGTTCGAGACCACCCGGCGGCGTTTTGGACCACGACTTCTGCCGCCACGGTCTCCACGCGGAGGCTGTCTCGAAAATCCAAAAGACGGCGCAGTCTCTGGTTTTCCAAAAAGGCTTCCTGATAGCGAACCAGTTCGCTCTCCAAGAAGGCCCGTTGCTTCTTCAAGAGCTCGTTTTCCTCGTGCACGTGCCGCAAGGACGCGTACCCCTGCACCCATTTTTCCACGGAGTGGGCGGCTTTCCGGGACACATGGAGAAGGGGCCCGAGGGTTTCCACCACGGTCCGTTGGAGCATGTCCATCTGGGCAGGCGGGCGGAAATTGAGCGATAAGACGTAAAGCATCGCGCCACCCATCACCACGACCACGGCCACCAGCCGCACTCGGCGCAGCCAATCCGGCATGTCTTGATCACCTATGGCGGTACGGCACGGGGACGATCAGAGGAGGGCAGGGCCCCGCACGAAGACGGCACAAGCCTCTGCCCGCTTTCCTCCGCACGTCAGCTGAGAACCTCTTTGAGGATATCGATGTCTTCCAAAGCCTTTCCGGAGCCCAAAACGACCGTCGCCAAAGGATCTTCCGTGAGCACCACGGGAAGGCCCGTCTCCAGGCGCAGCAAATGGTCCAGGTTGCGCAGCAGCGCCCCCCCTCCCGTGAGGACGATGCCTCGGTCCACGATGTCCGCAGCCAGCTCGGGTGGGGTCTGTTCCAAGGCCGTCTTCACCGTTTCCACGATACTATCGATTTGTTCCTGGATGGATTCGCGGACCTCATCGGAATTGATTTCAATGGTCTTGGGAATCCCGCTGACCAGGTCCCTGCCCTTGATGAGCATGGTTTCGATTTGTCCCGTGGGATAGGCATTGCCCAAGGTCGTCTTGATGAGCTCCGCCGTGCGTTCCCCGATCAGCAGGTTGTATTTGCGCTTGATGTGCTGCAAGATGGCCAGATCCATCTTGTCGCCGCCCACGCGCACCGAACGGCTATAGACGATTCCCGCCAAGGCGATAACGGCCACTTCCGTCGTCCCGCCGCCGATGTCGACAATCATGTTGCATACCGGCTCGGTGATGGGCAAACCGGCCCCGATGGCCGCCGCCATGGGTTCTTCAATGAGATAGACCTCGCGGGCTCCCGCCGATTCCGCGGATTCGCGCACGGCCCGCCTTTCCACTTGGGTCACCCCGGACGGAACCGCCACGATAATCCTCGGGCGCACCAAACTGCGCCGATTATGGACCTTGCGAATGAAGTAGCGCAGCATGGCCTCGGCAACTTCGAAATCGGCGATCACCCCGTCCTTCATGGGCCGAATGGCTTCGATCGTTCCCGGCGTTTTGCCCAACATGAGCTTGGCGTCTTTGCCTACGGCTACGACCTGCGTGTTTTGCCCGGTCGTACGCTTCACCGCCACAACCGAAGGTTCACAAAGAACGATCCCTCTGCCCTTTACATAGACCAGCGTGTTGGCCGTGCCCAGATCGATGGCCAAGTCGTTGGAAAACCACCCTAGGATGCGATTTATAAACATGAGACGGTCCTCTCTGTGGTAGGATCAACTCGAGCCAGTGAGCTGTACCATTTTGGTGATTTTTCCGCAATCGCTTCGTGACGGAACAGGAAATCCCGTGAAAGTCCTTCTTTTGCAGTTGCCCGTTCAATCCCACGATAACGCCTATCCCATGGAAAACCTGGGGCTGGGTGTCGGCTCCCTGAAAGCCTACGCCCAATCCGTGCTACCGCCGGACATAAGCATTGTGCTGGGCCCGAACGCCCTTGTCAATTACGGCGGAGACCACGCTCTGGTCGAATGGATTCTATCCGAGCAACCCGACGTCGTGGGATTCGGCTGCTACGTGTGGAACGTGGAACGATCCCTGGATGTGGCCCGCAGGGTCAAAGCCCGGAATCCCCAGGTTCGGATCCTCGTCGGAGGGCCGGAAGTCACCCCGGAAAACGACTTCCTCAAAGAAGCCGGCGGCTTTGACTGGGGTGTCGTCGGGGAAGGCGAAGAAACCTTTGCGGCGCTTCTTACCGCTCTTCGCTCCGGCCACCAGCCCGTCGAGACCCTCCCGGGGCTGCTTTGCCCGACCCCCGGCGGATGGCATGCCACAAGACCCCGCCCTGTCATGAAAACCCTGGAGCCCATCCCATCCCCTTATCTTTCAGGGGCGCTCCAGCCTTCCGATGCGGGCACCATCCTGCTCGAGACGGTGCGCGGCTGCCCCAACCGCTGCACTTACTGCTACTACCACAAGCGGTTTCGCCACGTGCGCCCGTTTTCTGCGGATCGTTTGAGGGAAGAGCTCCACTGGGCGGCTCATCGGGGCGTCTCTGAAATCTACTTCGTGGATCCCTGCTTCACCCGTCGAAAGGATCTAGCCGAGCTGCTGGCAATGATCGAGAAGGCCCGCCGCGTTCACGCCTTCACGTTTCAGTGCGAAGGCACCGCAGAAGATGTCACCCCCGCGCTTGCGGCATCGTTGGCCCGAGCCGGTCTAACGCAGATGGAAGTGGGCTTGCAGACCGTCAATCCCAAGGCGCTGGCCAGGATCCGGCGCCGTTTTGACCCGGACCGTTTCATGGCGGGCGTCCGGGCGCTGCGCGCCGCCGGCGTTCGGGTGATGGTGGACATCATGGTCGCCCTTCCCGAAGATTCCTTGGAAGACGTCAAAAGGAGCATCGACTTCGTCGTCGAAAACGACCTCTTTGACGAACTGAGCGTCTACACGCTCTGCCTCCTCCCCGGAACCGAACTTCGCCGACACGCCGCCGCCCTGGGGATCGTTTTTCACGGCAAACCGCCCTATCACGTGTTGCGCACGCCACGAATGTCTTCCGAAGACATCCGGAAGGCCTATGAGTACGCCGAAGAGGCCAGTGGAGTGGATTTCTTCCCGCCGGACCTGCCCAGGCCCTTGGCTCCCCCGGAAATCCGCCGGCTCGGGCCTCATCTCATCGCTTTTCCCGCAGAAAAAACCCTGGAAATTTTTGCACGGAAAATACCGGATACCGACCCTTGCGCCCGCGTAGGCCAGGCGGTCTCGGTTTACGTGTCACCGCTTACCGTGGAGGCCCTCCAAGACGCCGACGTCTCGCGCGCCCTTTTCCACATCTTTGAAAAAAACCCCTGGACCCTTTGGACCTTCGTCCTCGCGCTGGAAGGTCCCGATTTCCCGTGGGCTGCGGTGTTTTCCCTGGCCCACAAGGTCCTTTCAGACCGCGACCACGTCATGGATCGAGAGTATTTTTCCACATTGGATCCCGTGCGCTCGGTTCAGATCGTTGCCCTTCTTCCCCACCCTTCTTCCGGCACCGCGATCGTGCGCATCCCCGTGCCCCATCCGGAGGGATGGGAGGGCTCTGTGTTAGGGGGCAGCCCGACGGCGGATCAGGCGTGGGTGGGCATTCCCGAAGAGGTGTCCCCGGAAGAGGAGTCCGAGTGGCTTCAAAGCCTCTGGCCCTTTTGTCCCCCGCATATCCGGCGCCTGCGCCTGGGGGATCAGCCATGAGGCCTCGGCCGAGTCCTTCACCTTGGAAATCCACCTGTTTCGAGAAAGGTAAAGACGAGTTCCGCCACCTTCTTTCCCGAGAGGAGCATCCCTCCGAAGATGGGGCCCATTCTCGGCCCGCCGAACACCGCATTGGCCGCCATGCCCGCCACGAAAAGGCCGGGAAAAACTTCCCGCGTATTCTCAAGGGTCAGCCGTTCCGCCTCCTCCGACCACATGGACTTTTCCCCTTCCAGGGCTCCGCTGGGCGTCTTCAGGGTGCCGGGAACCTTCTTATGGACGACCTTCACCACTTCCGCATCGTGTCCCGTAGCGTCAATGACGGCCCGAGCGCGAATGGCCAGCGGGTCCACGTGCAAGCCCGCCATTTCCACCGCCGTCCAATTGATGACGAGTCCCACGATCCCCTCCGGGCGCATGACCACGTCTTCCACGCTGACGGCGTTGAAGATGGGAGCGCCGGCCTTGACACACCGGGACGTGAGGGTGGAGGCCGTTTCCACGGCATCCGCCGTGTAATAGCCTTCCCGGTAGAGCCGCGTGCTGACACCCATTTCTTCCAGAACGTGACAGGCTTCTTCCTGGACGACGATTTCATTGAAGAGCATCCCGCCGCCCCACATGCCCCCGCCGACGCTGAGTTTTCTCTCGAACAGGGCCACCTTCTTTCCGGCCGTGGCCAGGCAATAGCCAGCCACCAAACCCGACGGGCCCGCACCGACGACGGCCACATCCAAGTCCAGGATTCCCCCGATTTTTTCAAAATACCGATCGACGATCGCTTTCGTAATGACTCTCTCGTCCAAAGCCATGGAACACTCCTTTAGTCATCCTATGGCCGAAACGGCCAGTTTCACGGCGCACAATTTGCCGCACATGGTGCACCCCTGACGATCTTCGGTGACCTGAAGGCGGCGTCTCACCACATGGGGATCCAGGGCCGCGGCGATCATGCCGTCCCAATCCAAAGCCCGGCGGCACTGGGACATGGCCCGATCCCGCGCCATCGCCCCGGGAATGCCCTTGGCCAGATCCGCAATATGGGCGGCGATGCGGGCCGCCATCACGCCCTGGTAGACGTCGTCTTCATCGGGAAGGCCCAGGTGTTCCGCCGGCGTGACGTAACACAGGAAATCCGCCCCCGCCGCCCCGGCCAGCGCCCCTCCCACGGCCGCGGTAATGTGGTCGTAGCCCGCCGCAATATCCGTCGGAAGGGGGCCAAGCACATAGAACGGGGCGCCGTCGCAAAGCTTTTTTTCCAACTGGACGTGGGACTGGATATGCTCGATGGGCACATGGCCCGGTCCCTCGATCATGACCTGCACCCCTTTTTCTCGAGCCCTCCGGGCCAGCTCGGCCAAAATCATGAGTTCCTCGATCTGGGGGCCGTCGATGGCGTCAGCAATGGCTCCCGGGCGAAATCCGTCGCCCAAACTGAGGGTCACGTCGTGGGCGTGGGCGATGTCAAGCAGGACGTCAAAGTCCTCGTACAGGGGGTTCTCCTTGCGATTCCGCCGCATCCAATAGAGGAGGATGGACCCTCCCCGGCTGACGCACGGCATGATCCTTTGAAAATGTTCGAGTTTTTTTGCCGAAGCCTGCGTCACGCCGCAGTGAACTGTGATGTAGTCCACCCCCTGACGGCATTGGGCTTCAATTCCGGCAAAGAGATCGTCAGGGTCCATCTTTTCCAACGGGATTCCCTTCCGGACCATTTCCGTCGCCACGGCGTAGATGGGCACCGTCCCCACCATGGTTCCCGCTTCGCGCAGGTACATGGCGCGGAGCTCTTCCAGGTCGCCGCCCGTGGAAAGATCCATGACGGAATCCGCCCCGGCCTTGATGGCGGCGGCCAATTTGCGCCTTTCCAAGGCCACGTCGGCGCATTCGCCGCTTGCCCCCAGGTTGGCGTTGACCTTGGTTTTCAGCCCCTTGCCGATGGCCCGGATCGTCCCGAATTCATGGTGGATGTTTTTGGGCAAGACGGCTCGCCCTTCGGCGATGGCATCCCGAAGCTGTTCCGCCGTCAAGGCTTCACCGTCCACGGCGCGCCGCATGGCGTCCGTAACAATTCCCGATTTGGCATAATCGAGTTGTGTGACCACAGTCTCCTCCTTTGAGACGCGGAGGAGGGGGAGGCAGGAAGCCCTAAGACACCACGGGGAAAGAAAAAGGCCGCTTGGATGGCGGCCGGCGGAATCTCTGAGAGGAGCTCCGTTCGCCAATCCCTCCGCCAGCATGACCTGGATCAGGTTCAAGGGGTACCTTCTCAGCCCTCGATGCCTATTTCGAGGACGCCCCCTGGCGATCAACTATTCTATAACCAATTTAAAGCCGTCGATCAAACACAAAGATGACGGGCGGGCTCTGGATTTTGGCCATCTTCCGGTTCTTCCCCGAACACCCCGCACCGCTCCAAGGCCTTGACCATGGCCCTCTTGTGCATGTGGCCCGCGAAATGCACGGGGCTTTTCCCATAAAGGGGATCCCAGCCCGAGGGATCTGCGGCGCAAAAGTATTGGACTTCCAACCCATAGCGCACGGCCGCATCTTCCACCGGCCATCCCTCGATCTTTTTCGCGGCCTCCCAGGTCGCCCCGCAAGGCGCGCCGCGCCGCACGAACACCTCTTTGATGCAGCCGTCTTCCAAAACCACATCGATTTCGGGAGCCCCGAACCGTTCCTCATAGAGCCCCAGCCGGCCCGGCTTCCCGAGCCCGCAACACGTGGGGGGAACGTAAACACCGGGCACTTTGACCTTCTTCCCGGAAGCGACCACGGGGATGTGAAGCGCCGCGCACCTTTTCGCCAAATCTTCCGACAGGTCGGGGTGCTTGAGGTAGTCCAAGACCAGATCGGCCTCGATAACCTCGGGCAGATAGGG
Source organism: Desulfosoma sp. (assembly GCA_037481835.1). GTDB lineage: Bacteria > Desulfobacterota > Syntrophobacteria > Syntrophobacterales > DSM-9756 > Desulfosoma. The sequence continues at coordinate 22,547 of JBBFKW010000005.1, forward strand.
TCGGGTATCGTCCAAAACCGGAGGCAGCGGCTCATCGATGCTGAAAACGTCAATCCGATAAAGCCCTTCTCCATATTTTCGAAGGCCGGCGATCTTCGGTTCCCCGCTCCCTTTTTGTTGAAACACGAGAATCCTTTGCGGCGTCGTCATCTCTTCTCCGATGTCTGCGCTGTGCCCAGAGCCTTTTCGATCTTGGCCCAGGAATCCTTCAAAGAAACGATTCTGTTGAACACCAGTTCCTCCGGGCTGCTGTCTCGACTGTCCACACAGAAATACCCCAGCCTTTCAAATTGAAATTGCCGCCCCGCAGGCGCCTCGCGCAGGCTCGGCTCCACGCGGCACTCCTGGAGCACCTCCAAGGAATTGGGGTTCAGATAGTCGAGAAAGGTCTTTCCGGGCTCCGTGTCGTTGGGGTTTTCCTTGGTGAACAGGCGATCGTACAGGCGCACCTGGGCTTTAAGGGCATGCCGTGCGGAAACCCAATGGATGGTGCCTTTCACCTTCCGCCCGTCGGGAGACCAGCCCCCGCGGGTGGCGGGGTCGTAGACGCAATGGATCTCCCGGATCTCTCCCGTCGCCGGGTCTTTGACCACGTCCACGCACGTCACGTAGTATCCGTAACGCAGGCGGACTTCCCGACCAGGAGCCAGTCGGTGGTACTGCTTCGGCGGATCTTCTCGGAAGTCGTCCCTTTCGATGTAGAGTTCCCGGCAGAAGGGAACCGTGCGTGTCCCCATGGACGGATCCTCGGGGTTGTTGACCGCCTCCAGTTCTTCCGTGGCCTCCTCAGGATAGTTCATGATGACCATCTTCAGAGGGCGCAAGACCCCCATGACCCGAGGCGCCCTCTTGTTGAGGTCTTCACGCACGCAGTGCTCCAACAGGGCCATATCGACCACACTGTCCCTCTTGGCCACCCCAATGCGTTCGCAAAAGGTGCGGATGGATTCCGGCGTATAGCCCCTTCGGCGAAGGCCCGAAATGGTCGGCATGCGGGGATCGTCCCAGCCGCTGACCACCCCTTCCTGAACGAGCTGGATCAACTTGCGCTTGCTCAGCACCGTGTAGCTCAGGTTGAGCCGCGCGAATTCAATCTGCTGCGGGTGATAGACCCCAAGGACATCGAGAAACCAGTCATAGAGAGGGCGATGATCTTCGAATTCCAGCGTGCAGATGGAATGGGTGATGCCCTCCAGGGAATCGGAAAGGCAGTGGGCGAAATCATACATGGGATAGATGCACCAGGCATCGCCCGTCCTGTGGTGGGACGCCTTCTTGATTCGATAGATGACCGGATCCCGCATATTGAGGTTGGGCGAGGCCATGTCGATCTTGGCCCGCAGCACATGCTGCCCTTCGTCGAATTCCCCCGCTCGCATGCGCCGGAAAAGATCCAGATTCTCCTCCACGGATCGGTTTCGGTACGGGCTGTCTTTTCCCGGCTCGGTCAAGGTGCCTCTGTATTGGCGGATCTCTTCCGTGCTCAGGCTGTCCACGTAGGCTTTTCCCAATCGGATGAGCTGAACGGCGTAATCATAGAGCTGTTCGAAGTAGTCCGACGCGTAATAAAGCCGATCCCCCCAATCGAACCCCAACCATCGCACATCCTCTTGGATGGATTCCACGTACTCCACATCTTCTTTGGTCGGATTGGTGTCGTCGAAGCGAAGATTGCATAACCCGTTGTATTCCAATGCCAGGCCGAAGTTGAGGCAGATGGATTTGGCGTGGCCGATGTGGAGATACCCGTTGGGTTCGGGCGGGAAGCGCGTGTGCACCCGGCCGCCGAATTTGCCCGTCTTAAGGTCCTCTTCGATGATATCTTTAATGAAGTTGGAAACCGTCGAAACCTCTTTTTCGACTTTCATAAAACCCCCGTCAAAAAGCCTGCTTGCTGCGTGGATCAGCGGCTCGGAACCAGAGAAAGAATTTCCAAAATGCGGCAACGATCAAGGCGTGGGCGATTTCTCCACGCTCCAAAAGGGCGGGAACGCGCTCCACGGGGTGGAGCACCACTTCGATGTCTTCCATGGCGTCAGGACTCGGCTCCGTTCGCCGCACGGCATTCAGCGCCACGAAAGTGTAGCAACGGTTGTCTTGGATGGCAGGATTTGGAAACGTGTATCCCAGGCTGATCCAGGAGTCGGCCTCATACCCGGTTTCTTCCAGCAGTTCCCGCCGAGCCGCCTCCTTGGGGTCGTCCCCCACTTCGATCACCCCGCCGGGAATTTCCAGCGTGACGCCTCGAATCCCATGACGCCACTGCCGCACCAGGACGACTTCCCGGGCGGCGGTGACGGGGATGACGTTCACCCAGTTGGGGGCTTCCAAGACATAGACGTCATGGGGTTTTCCGGTCCTCGGCGAAACAACCCGGTCCCGCCGAAAACCGAAAAGAGGCGTCCCATTCAGTCTTTCGCTACCCAATACGGTCCATGGGCGCACACCCATGATATCCCTCCCATGGGGCATCGCCGTCTAGGCACGGCCGGCCCTGCGGGTGCGCTCTACAGGTCGATGACGTGGCAGACGACCACCACGTCTCCGGGAGGCAGTCCCGGACGGGGCCGATCTCCTGCCGCCGGAATGCGCAGCCGCATTTCATGGACACACCCCGCCGGGACGGCCACGGTGAGGGTGCATGGTTCGAGTATTTCCCCCGTGCCGCCGCACCGAGGACATCCTTCGGCCGCCGAAGCACGTCCATTTCCTGCACACTCGGGACAAAAAACACAGCGCTCGTAGGAAATCTTTTCCCGAGTTCCCAGAGCGGCTTTGGCTTTCGGGATTTGCAAGTCAAAGCGGAGGTCCACTCGGGGCTGAAAGGCCTCATGGCGGGGAGCGCCGCCCAAAATGTCGTGAAGCACTTCCGAAACGGCCTCACCCATGTCCCACGACCATTTAAAAAAGGACGCTCGGGATCCGTTGGCCCTATCCCCGTAGCCGCGCTGCAGGTCGTAAAGTTTTCTCTTTTCAGGATCCGAAAGGACTTCGTAGGCGTCCCGAATCAGACGGAACTTTTCCGCGACCCCGCGACATCCGGGATTGACATCCGGGTGCCAGCGCAGAGCCTGCCGTCGAAAGGCCCCTTTGATTTCTTCCTGAGACGCCTTTGTCGAGACGCCTAAAATGGTATAGTAACAATACTCCATAGGGTGCACATCCTGCGCACAGAGAAGGACACGCCCGACGCGGTCCGGCACGCCCCCACCGCGTCAGGCGCCACGGATCATAGTTCGGCTGCACGGCGAAGACAAGCCGCAACTCACGAAAGGACGCCCATCCCCATGGTGGCCAAGACCTTCGCCTTCGGAGTTCTCGGAATCCAAGCCTTTCTTGTGGAAGTCGAGGTGGATGTGGCTTCAGGTCTTCCGTCTTTCACCGTGGTGGGGCTTCCCGACAACATCGTGCGGGAAAGCAAGGAACGGGTCAAGAGCGCCCTTCTCAATTGCGGCTATCCTTTTCCCATGGATCGCGTCACCGTCAATCTAGCCCCGGCCCATTTGCGCAAGGAAGGGGCGGCTTTCGACCTCCCCATGGCCATCGGCGTTCTGGCGGCTTCCGGCTTCCTCGATCCCGAAGCCGTGGCCCGGCCCATCCTCTTGGGGGAACTGTCCCTGGACGGCCGGATCAAGGCCGTTACCGGCTGCCTGCCCATGGCCATTCGGGCTCGAGAGCTCCATCGGGACATCATGATCGTGCCGGCCGAAAACGCGCCGGAAGCAGCTATTGTCGACGGAACGCACGTCCTTCCCGCAGCCCATTTGGCGGATGTGGTGGAACACCTTCGCGGAGCCCGTCCCCTTTCGAGAGCCCAGGTGCCGACGGAGGATCTTTTTTCCGGTTCTTCGCAAGACCCTCTGGACTTGTCGGACGTCAAAGGGCAGGAACATGCCAAGAGGGCCTTGGAGGTGGCAGCGGCCGGAGCCCATAACCTCCTGCTTATCGGCCCGCCGGGTTCGGGCAAGACCATGCTGGCCCAGCGCCTCCCCACGATCCTTCCTCCCCTCAGCCTTGAAGAATCCCTGGAAACGTCCCAGATTTACAGTGTCGCCGGTCTCCTCAGGGATCAGCCGCTTATTGTGCGCCGTCCCTTTCGCCACCCTCACCATACCATCTCCGATGCGGGTCTTGTCGGCGGGGGCCACGTGCCTCGCCCCGGCGAAGTGAGCTTGGCGCACCACGGCGTGCTCTTTCTCGATGAGTTTCCCGAATTCCGCCGAAATATTTTGGACTTGCTTCGACAACCTCTGGAAGACGGGCAGGTGACCATCGCCCGAGCGTCCATGACCTTGACCTACCCGGCGCGATTCACCCTGGTGGCAGCCATGAACCCTTGTCCGTGCGGTTTCGCGGGTGATCCGACCAAGTCCTGCCGCTGCTCGGCATTGGAAATCCAGCGCTACCGGAGTCGCATTTCCGGCCCGATCCTGGACCGCATCGACCTTCACGTGGACGTTCCCGCCGTAAAGGTGGAAGACCTCCAGGGAGAACATGGCGCAGAGTCGTCGAGCCAGGTGCGGAGCCGGGTCATGGAAGCCCGCCAAAGGCAGCGGGCGCGCTTCTGTAACGAAGGGATTTTTGCCAACGCAGCCATGGGCCCCAAGGAAGTGCAGCGCCACTGCGCTGTGGATCCCCACGGCGAGCGCCTCCTCCACGAAGCCATCAAAACGCTTCATCTCAGCGCCCGAGCCTACCACAGAATCCTCAAGGTGGCCCGTACCGTCGCCGACCTGGAAGGAACGGAAAGGATCGCGCCGCATCATGTTCTGGAGGCCATTCAGTACCGGAGCCTTGACCGTACTTTTTGGATGTGAAAGTGGGATTCTTTCTTTCCTCTCGGGATTTGCTCCGCTAGAGTGATTTGTTGAAGTTTCTGGAAGAAGCCGAACATGCCTTGAAAAGGGGGAAGAGCGACACATTGATGGATTACCGGAAAACAGGGTCGACAAAACAAAGCCCGTACCATCCGAGGCCCAAGCCTCGCTTGGGAAAGATTCTTGCCATGACCGCCGTGGTGCTGGTTCTGGGCACCGTGGCGGTTCTTGCAGGAGCGGCCGCCTATTTTCAGCTGGAACGGTCCTTACCGAGCATCCAGTCTTTGAGAGATTACCGGCCGGCGATCGTGAGCACCATCTACGCCGCAGACGGCACGGTGATCGGGGAATTTGCGGCGGAACGGCGATACGTGCGCCCCTTGAAGGATTTCCCCCGCCATGTGATCCTGGCTTTTCTGGCCGCGGAAGACGCCAAGTTTTACGAACACAAGGGCCTGGATTTCGCCAGCATTGTTCGAGCCATGATGAAAAACATCGAGGCGGGAGGGATCGTCCAAGGCGGAAGCACCATCACTCAGCAAGTGGTCAAAACCCTTTTGCTCACGCCGGAACGCACGTGGGTGCGGAAAATCAAAGAAGCCATACTGGCCTACCGCATCGACCGATCCATGACCAAGGACGAGATCCTCTACCTCTATCTCAATCAGATCTACCTGGGATCCGGAGCGTACGGCGTGGAAGCTGCAGCCCGAACCTATTTCGGCATCGGGGCCCACGACCTCAGCCTGGCCCAGGCGGCGCTCCTTGCAGGCCTTCCCAAGGCCCCCAGCCGGTACAGTCCCTTTCAGAACCTGGACAAGGCCCTGGAGAGGCAACAGTACGTGTTGGACCGCATGGTGGAAGTGGGCTTCCTGTCCCAGGAAGAGGCGATGCGGGCCCGCCAGGCCCCCCTGGGGCTTGTGGACTCGGGCGCCGCGACCCCCTTCCCCATGAACAGCTTCACGGAAGAAGTGCGGCGCCTCATGGAACAAAAATACGGGGCGCAGATGCTTTACCGAGAAGGCCTCGCCATTCACACCACATTGGATGTTCGAGCCCAGCGCCTCGCCGAAAAGGCCGTGATGGAAGGGCTCCGAGAATTGGATAAAAGGCACGGCTACCGGGGCCCTCACGGCCGTGTGCCGGAAGGGGAAGCCACCGCTTTTTCCAAAGAATTGGCCAAGAAATATCCCCATCCAGGGCCGGGCGATGTGGTGGAGGCCATGGTCTTGGGGTGCGATGCCCAAGCCCGCCGCTGCCAGGTCGATCTCGGAGCAGGGCGGGGGGCCCTTTTGGATCTCAAGGCCGCCAAATGGGCTTCGGGCTATTTTTCGTCGCGCCGCATCCCGTTGGACAAGGGGGACCTCGTGTGGGTCCGAGTGCCGCCCTCCGGTGGGGACGGCACGCCGGGAACCGTGTCCTTGGAACAGGAGCCTCAGACGGAAGGGGCTTTTCTCGCCATGGACCCCCAGACCGGGCGTGTGGTGTGCATGGTGGGGGGAAAGGATTTTTCCAAGAGCCAGTTCAACCGGGCGACCCAGGCCTACAGGCAGCCGGGTTCCGCCTTCAAACCCATCATCTATGCCACGGCTTTGGAAAAAGGCTATACGGCCGCTTCCGTATTGATCGACTCGCCCATCGTGAAAGACGATCCCAGCCTGAGCGGGCCTTGGAGGCCCGCCAATTATGACAACACCTTTTGGGGGCCTATTTCGCTGCGCGATGCCCTGATCCATTCGCGCAACGTGGTGACCATCAAGCTGCTGGAAAGCGTCGGCATTCAAGATGTGTTGGATACGGCGCGGCGCTTGGGGATCCGATCGCCCCTCACACCCACCCTGTCCTTGGCCTTGGGCGCCTCCGGAGTCAGCCTGTGGGAATTGGTGACGGCCTATTCGGCCTTCGCCGCCCAGGGATGGCGTGTGGAGCCCTACCTTGTGGAAGCCGTCTATGACCGGAGCGGGAGGCTCCTGGAAAAGCACGAGGTCCGCCAGGAACGGGCTCTATCGCCCCAAACCGCCTTCATCCTCACCGACATTCTCCAAGGCGTCATCCGGGAAGGCACGGCACGATCCGTGCGGAGCATCAACCGGCCCGCCGCCGGGAAAACGGGAACCACCAACGAACTCAAAGACGCCTGGTTCGTCGGGTATACGCCCGATCTCCTTGCCGGCGTTTGGGTCGGCCACGACGACCACCGCCTCTCCCTTGGGAGCAGGGAAACCGGAGGCCGTGCCGCTGCGCCCATTTGGCTGAGCTTCATGCAGGAATACCTGAGGGATAAGCCGGCGGAAAACTTCCCTGTTCCCGAACACATTGTCTTTGCCAAGGTGGGAAGGCGAACGGGGGGAGACGCCCCGCAGGAAGGGGGACGAGAAGCCTTTGCGGCGTTCGTGGAAGGCACGGAGCCCTCGGCCCGCGGTGAAACCCCGCCTGCCGGCGAAGAAACCGGCGGAGCCCGAACGGAAACCACATCGGGCTCTTTCTTCAAATCCGATCTATTTTGGGGCGGCAATTAAAAGGGCATGGCCGAAGGCGTGACCGTCGAATCCTTTTTCGCTCCGGACGGTGTGCTGGCCTCGGGGCTCCCTCGATTCGAACACCGGCCGTCCCAGATCCGCATGGCCACGGCGGTCTGGGAATGCTTCAGGGATTCGGGCTGCTTGATGGTCGAAGCCGGCACGGGCACGGGAAAAACCTTCGCGTACCTGGTGCCGGCGCTCCTCAGCGGCCGAAAAACCGTGATTTCCACGGCCACCAAGGCGCTCCAGGACCAGATCCTGGACCATGACCTTCCTGTGCTCATCCGCCGATTTTTCCCAAAGGCCCGCGTGCGATCCCTCAAAGGCCGCAAGAACTATCTGTGCCTGCGTCGATTCAAGGAATTCGCCTATCAGCCGTCCTTTTGGAATCGGGAAGAGGCGGCGCTTTTCGGCGCCTTGCACGAGTGGGCGGCCCGAACCAAAACCGGGGACCGGTCCGAAGCGGACTGGCTCCCGGACCATTATCAAGCCTGGAACGACATCACGGCCGCAGCCGACCAGTGCCTGGCCCCCCAGTGCCCTCATTACGGGGAATGCTTCGTCCAAAAGAGCCGCCTTGAGGCGGCCCGGGCAGATCTTCTCATTCTCAACCACCATCTCTTCTTCGCCACACTCACCGTCGAAGAACGAGGCTCCGGGGATCTTCTGTCTTCGTTTCCCGCGGTGATCTTCGACGAAGCCCACCATGTGGAAGATGTGGCCGGGCTTTACTTCGGGCTGGAATGTGCCGGCTGGACGGTCACGGACCTGTGCCGCGATGTGCTCCGGGGCCTGGCGCAACCCAAGCTTCCCGCGACTTTTCGGACCGAATGCGCTTCGGGATGCGAAAGGATCTCCCAACTCGTCAAAGAGGTGTTCAAGCAACTGGCGGCCTCCAGTGCGACTCCGGCCGTTCGGCACCGTTTCGACCCTGCCGCCCTGCCGCCGTCTTTCCAAGAAGCCGTGGGACAACTCCGGGAGGCTTTGGAAAACCTCGGCCGCACCCTCCAAGGGATGTCTTCTCCGTCGGCGCTTTGGGATTCCCTAAAAGCGCGCTGCGGGGCCCTGGTATGGAAACTGGACGAGCTTACGGCTCAAGAAAACCCGAATTTCACCTACTGGTTCGAAATCGGCGCCCATGCCCCGGCGTTCGCGCTGCGGGCGACACCCCTGGAAATCGCCCCCATCCTTTCCGAAAAGGTCTTTGCCAAAAAAGAAACCGTCGTCCTGGCCTCGGCCACCTTGGCCACTATGGAACAAAAGCGTCCCAGTTTCCGCTACGCCCGGGAGCGCCTCGGCGTTCCGGAAAGTTCTCGAGAGCTCTTCGTCCCGTCTCCTTTCGACTTTCAGCACCAGGCCGCTTTGTATATCCCCAAGCCGTTTCCCATGCCCAGCGACCCTCGATTCTGTCAGGCCATGGCGGAAGAAGCCTATCGGATCATGGGCAAGACGCAGGGGCGTGCCCTGTTTCTCTTCACCAGCTATCGCCACATGCATGAAACCCATCGGCTCCTTGCCGAGCGCCTGCCTTTCCCCGTCCTTTGTCAAGGAGAAAAGCCCAAGAGAAAGCTCCTTTCAGAGTTTAAGGAAAACATCCATTCGGTGCTCTTCGCCACCTATTCCTTCTGGGAAGGCATCGACGTGCCCGGCCAGGCTTTGGCCTGCGTCCTTATCGACAAACTCCCTTTCGAAGTTCCCAACGACCCCATCACCGCTTCTCGCGTCGAACGGCTTTCCCAGGCCGGAGAAAACGCCTTTTATCGCTACCAAGTCCCGAGGGCCGTCCTGCAACTGAAACAGGGCTTCGGCCGGCTCATCCGAACCCGACGGGACAAGGGCGTCCTCGTCCTTTTCGACACGCGCGTTCTCTCCAAACCTTACGGGCGGATCTTTTTGGAAAGCCTTCCTCCCATGCCCGTGGTGCATCATTTGGATTCCCTGCCGGAACACCTGCTTTCCGTGGACTGAGATGGAGATTGCCCGGAAAGACGGCCTTCTTGTCCCGCCAAGCGTTCGCCCCGCATCCCCAAAGGTCCGGAAAGCTTTCTTGTGATTTTTGGAAGGGCATGCACAGGCGTTGGCCTTTACGACAGGATGCCTGTCCCTTGCGTGAACAGATCGGTTATAAAGAAATCAAAGTCTCACCGCCCCCATTGGTGGGGACGTCTCTGCGTCGGCGCATTCATGGGCGGAAAGGAGGGGTCTTCATGGCGCACCACGATCAAAAATGCTTCTTGTTGGCCGTGGACGGGTCGGAGCGCTGCCTGGCGGCGGTCAAGCGCTTCGGACAGTTTTTCAAGGACCGGACGGATTGTCATTGGACAATCCTCCACTGCGTCCAGCAGCACCTCATGCTGTACCCGGGGGAACTGTGGGATGCGGACACCTCCCTTCGAGTGGCCAAGAGCACCCAGGAAAAGATCTGCCAAAGCATTACCGGTCGATGCCGCGACGCGCTCTTGGAACTCGGCTTCGAAAGCGACCGGATCGAAACCTTGTGCCGTTTGGACAGCCTGGACCCGGGCCAGGATGTCATCAAGGTGGCGGCGGAGAAAAAAATTCCATGCATCGCCGTGGGCCGTCGTGGCCTTTCGCCGGCGGAAAACATCCTCATCGGCAGCGTCTCCACCCGCGTGGTCCAGTACGAAGAATATCGAACCGTGTGGATCATGGAGCCTGACGCCCCTTCCACCGGGAACGTGCTCATCGCGGTGGAATCCCATCCCGAATGCCGCGCCTTGACCTATTACGTCCGCGAATGGATCGGCCCCACGCCGGGAAAGCATTACACGTTCCTGCACATTCTGCCGCCCGTTCCACCGGCCTTGTGGGATGACGGCCATATCCTGGATGAACAGGAACGAGCCGCACGGCTTTCTTGGAAACGCCACTGGGAGGAAGAAAAACGCCGGCAGGTGGACCAGTTCATGGACGAAGCCCGTGAAGTGCTGCGCACGCAAGGAATTCCCAATGAGGCCATTCAATGCCGGATCGTGCCGGTCCAAAAGGGAGTGGCCCGGGATCTGCTCGCCCATATCGAAAGCGGGCAGTACGAGGCCGTGGTCATGGGCAAGCGGAGCCTTCGCGAGAAAAAGCCTTTCCTTGTGGGCAGCCACGCCAACAAGGTCCTGCAGCACGCCCGGAAGGTGCATCTGTGCCTGGTGGGAAGAGCGTGTTGAGAAGAGCGCGGATCCGACCTTGACAACAGGCGGGCGCCCTCCATAATGCTCGGCGGTTTGGTCCTGTGGCAACCGCCGGAGATGGAGGGACAACAATCGTGAACCATCGAGCGTTCCGCCTGCTGCTCAACCTTTATCCCCCGTATCTGGGGGCGGGCGTGCGCGTGCGCCATGTGTCTCCCGATTTTCGGGAAATCGTGGTGGAAATGCCGCTCCGCTTCTTCAACCGCAACTACGTGGGCACCCACTTCGGCGGCAGTCTTTACGCCATGGTCGATCCTTTTTACATGCTCATGCTCATCAAGAACCTGGGCCCCGATTACATCGTCTGGGACAAGGCCGCATCCATCGAGTTCGTCAAGCCCGGCAGGGGGACTGTGCGGGCCCACTTCCGCCTGGACGAAAAGGTCCTCGATGAGATCAAGGAAAAAGTCAAAGACGGGGGAAAGTGTCTCCCCACGTTCACGGTCCCCGTGGTGGACCGCCATGGGGACGTGGTCGCTCGAGTGGAAAAGGTTTTGTACGTGAGAAAGAAGCCCTGAAGTCGGGGACTTGGGCTTAGGGGATCGTGTCCGAAGGCGTCATGGCTCGGAAGAAAACATTGGCGCGCACGGTTGGAACGGTGCACCGCCGTGCGGATGCGATCCCAAGATCCGTCCCTTAAATGGAAAGAAAGGAGGCTCAATCCGAAAAATCCAAGAGACGCCCGCGATCGTTCTGTTTTTCCTCATGTGGTGACGGTTCCTTATCCCATTGTGCCATGCTGCGCGTGCGACAGCTCATGTGCCTACTGGAGTGGAGAAGCGATGACGAGCAGATCCAAACGTATCAGCCTCAGCGAAGCGGCGGAAATCATCAAGGACGGGACGCTTTTAACCTTCTCCGGATTCACCATCTGGCGCCGTCCCTGCGCTCTGGTCTACGAACTCATTCGGCAGAAACGACGCCATCTTCATCTCATCGAAGTGAACAGCGGCCCCCATTCGGAATTCCTCATCGGTGCGGGCTGCGTGGACGTGTGGGAATCCTGCTGGATCGGCCACGAACTTTACGGGAAGTATGGCGCCAACCTGGCGCGGCGAGTCCGCCAAAAAGAAATCATTTACGAAGACTACAGTCATGCCGAGATGGCGTTCCGGTTTCAGGCGGCTGCGGCCGGCATGCCCTTCATGGCCACCCAGACCTCTCTGGGAACCGATATCCACAATCCCGACTACGACATGCTGGGCCGAGCAGGACTGCGAAACGGCAAGAATCCCAAAATTCCCAGGAAAAAATATCACATCGTCGACGACCCCTTTTTCGGGGACGGCCGTCAGGTGTTGGTTCCCGCCGCCAAGGTGGACGTGGCCGTCCTGGCGGTGCAGCAGGTGGGCGACGAGGGGACGGTGCGCATTGCCGGCCAGTTTTTTACGGACCCTGAGGTCGCCCGGGCGGCGGACATCACCATCGTCATCGCCGAGGAGATCGTCCCCGAAGAGTATCTGCGCCACGAATCCCACCTGAACAAGATCCCCAGCTTCCAGGTGGACTACATCGTGGAATGCCCGTGGTGCGCCCACCCCACGGGCATGTTCCGTTTCTACGACGTGGACGGCGAATTCCTGCGCAATTTCTACACCCAAACCCGAAGCCAGGAAGGGTTCAACGAATTCGCCAAGGAATGGATCTTCGGCCTGAATCATGACGGCTATCTCAACAAGCTGGGGGTGCCTCGGCTCGCTCGACTCAAGGCCAACACGGTATTGAACTACAGCACCCGCGTGGAACGGGGTCGCAAATAAGGAGAAGGGGATCGGCCATGAAAGACATGAAACAACTCGCCCAGCCCGGAGAATACACCCTGGGGGATCTCATGACCGTGGCGGCGGCCCGGGAAGTCCGTGACAACGAAGTGGTTTTCGCCGGCACCGGCATGCCCATGATCGCCATCATGCTGGCCCAAAGGACGCACGCGCCGCACCTCAAGCTCATTTTCGAAGCCGGCACATTGGACGGCCGCCCGAGAGAGTTGCCCACCTCGGTGGGGGATCCGCGCTGCGAAGTGGGGGCGTCGGTGGCTTCCGGCTTATACGAAGCCTTCAGCATCGCCCAGAGGGGTTACGTGGACCTGGGGTTTCTCGGGGGGGCGGAAGTGGATGAATACGGCAATGTGAATACCACCGCCATCGGCGATTACCTCAACCCCCTTCTTCGACTTACGGGAAGCGGAGGCAATCCCGATATCAATTCCTTCGCCAAGCGCACAGTCTACATCATGGTCCACGAAAAGCGGCGATTTCCCAAGAACGTCAGCTACATCACCAGCCCGGGGTGGCGCGTGAAAAACTGGCCCTCCGGAGAATGGGTCCACCGCCGGGAACTCTACGGAGCCGCCTTTCGCGGGGGGCCGAGCGCGGTCATCAGCACGGCGGGTGTTTTCCGCTTCGACGAAGAAACCGGCCGGATGTATCTGGACAGCTACCATCCGGGCATGAGCCCTGAAAGGATTCGGGAAATGTGCGAGTTCGATCTCGACATCTCCCGGGTGAGCGGGGAAACCGTACCCCCGACTTACGAAGAGATCCACCTGATCCATAATGTTTTGGATCCCGACGAGATCTTCCTCGCCAAGCCCCGTAAGGAATAATCCCGGAAGACCTTCCGGGAGCTTTCCCGACTTTCCCGTCCCCCCCGGGGAGCGCCGGGATCCCGACCGGACCACGGCCGGCGCCGCCCCGCTCTCCGGGGCGCACCTTCCCTTTTCAAAAATCGGGTGTTGTCTCGATTCTTGACAACTCCGGGTTAGAAGAGCCGGTCGTAGAGGCCGGACGTTCGGGCCGTGGCCCGGGAGGCGGCCAGCCGAAGGATCCGCTCCGATCCCTATATCTCCACGGACCCTTTCGCCCTTGTGACGGCCGTTCTAAGGGATCTTATCATCGGGCGGGTCCGGTCCCAGAACGGACATCAGGTCCGTTTCGGTTTACACGGCCTCTGACAGGCGCCCGGTGCCGCTTTGGGCATCGAAACAGTAGCTCTTTTGCAAAAACACCGTGCAGGGGATTGTCGGGGTGGTGGCGGGGGAAGGCACGGCCTTCGCGGATGCCGATGAGCCGGTGGAGCGTCACCGCGGCCCTATGGAGTTCTTTTCCCGGCGGATCCCCGAAGAGGGGGCCTTTCGGCGTCTTGCGCAAGATCCACGCACACGTCGCCCTCCGGCACGCAGAGGCTCACCAGCGCCGCGGCCAGTAGCCCGACCTCGCTTCGGTCTCACGATATCCGTCAAGAACGAGAAAAAGGGCGATCGAAACATCCTCATCACGCGAACGCAGGCCGGAACGTTTGGCTCCACATTCCGGGACCATCCAGACCCTCATGGTGATCACCTCAAGGATTGAGGGTCCCAAAGGCGCTGAATTTAAGTTCAAAAATGCCATCATGACTCTGGCAGCGGAAGCCGCCGTCCTCGTTCCTGAAGATCCCAACAAGGCGGTCGAGATATTTACAGAGATCCTTTATGCCATCTCTCGCGTAAAATACTACCGGTCCAAATCCGCCAGATCGCCTCAGTCCCGCGTCATTAAAAGGCCCCCCAACAAATGGTGCTTAGCAAAGAGGGAAAAGCTTAAAAATGCTTAAGTCAACAGCATTGGGGGCTTACCCCGGCCCGCTGCATGCCGGATCCTCTCCGTTCCTCGTCGCACCTGGGCATCAGGGGTCCACTGGGAGCGCTGGCATCCGAGGCCCGCGTCCCATCGGGCAACAACTCGAACGGCTCTCCGGCGCATTGGTCCGCCCCCATTGAAGCGGCGATTACGCCCGGCTATTCATAATGAGTCCACATTCTGATGACTTTGACCACTTTTTGCTCATCCAGGACCTGATAGACCAGCCGGTGCTGTATGTTTATTCGCCGGGGAAGAGCACCGGCCAAATCGCCCAAGAGTTTTTCATAGGGGGGCGGCGTTTGGTAAGGGTTCTCGCGAAGGATCTCAATCAATTTCTCGGCTTTCGGGCGAAGGCCTGCAGCGGATAACTTTTTGGCGTCCTTTTGAGCTTGTTTCGTAAAGACCACGTTCCACATTACCATTCAAGCTCCCGGTCACACTCCTCAATCGGGGTGGCCAATCCCTCCCGAATGGATTCCCTCATGCCCGGGATGCTAAGTAGGTACATGGTTTCCTGGATGGCGCGCCAGTCCTCCTCCGCCACAAGCACCGCGCTGGCACGCTTACCCTTTATGACAACCGGTTCGTGGGAAGACGCAATTTCATCTATGAGCCGATACAGTTTGGATCGTGCTTCACTGACCGTGAGAGTCGTCATGATTTGCCTCCAATGCCATCGATGCATCATCTTACTCAGCTGGTACGCAATGGCGTACGTCTTGTCAACTCGTTTTGATCGCGCAATGATCGTCCCGAATGGACCGATTCTCTTACTGTATCTTCTTATCTTCGCGCGATCCGCGGGCGGGGATAAACCCCGCCCCTACCCAACAGGTCCATCTGCCTTCGATGGGGCGGGCTTTACGGCCACCCGGCATGACCGCAGGTCTCCACTTCCGTCTTCACGAACATTCAACTTTACCAGCCCTTTATATGAAACGCGACCTTGCTCCATTCGTGCGCGCGGCCTGATAGGGGTAGGAAGGGCTCGTTGCCGAGTCCCTCCCCTCCGAACCGTACGTGCGGAATTCCCGCATACGGCTCTCCGGTTGGTGGTTTTACCCCGTTAAGGAAAGACGGAATCGTCCCTGGGCTTGCGCCCGAACGCTCACTTTCGTATTCAGCCGAGCCGCTTTTTCCTGTAGGGTGGCGGAAGGGGTCCTTCGGCCCGGGCAGGTCGGCGGGGACGACTCAGGACCCGCCCCTGCAGTCCCCCAGCTTCCGAAGGACATGTCGTACCGCCCTTGTCTCGGACTTCCGCAACCGAAGAGAAGGAGATGGCCCATGGGAAACTACCCGACGCTTTTTTCGCCCTTTCGCCTGAACGGCCTCGAGCTTTCCAACCGGATCACCATGGCGCCGTTCTATGCCGGCTACGCCCACGGAGACGGCACAGTGAGCCCGCTTCTGCTGGATCACTACCGGGAGATGGCCCGGTCCGGGGCCGCCATGATCGTGGTGGAAAACATCGGGGTCCATG
Source organism: Desulfosoma sp. (assembly GCA_037481835.1). Classification (GTDB taxonomy): domain Bacteria; phylum Desulfobacterota; class Syntrophobacteria; order Syntrophobacterales; family DSM-9756; genus Desulfosoma. The sequence goes on from JBBFKW010000005.1 coordinate 38,192, forward strand.
AAACGGGGCTGGGAAGCCCGTTCATGCTGCGGGCCGACCACGACCGATACCTGCCGGGCCTGGAGCGGCTGGCTCGGACCATCCAAGACGAAGGGGCCGTGGCCGCGGCCCAGATCAACCACGCGGGCCGATTCGCCTACACGCCGGAGCGCCTGGCGCCGTCCCCGTTCCAGACGGGCGAGGTGGTGCCCAAGGAGATGGACAAGGGGGATCTGGAAACCGTCCGCCGAGCCTACGCCGATGCGGCGCGAAGGATCCGGGACGCCGGATTCGACCTGGTGGAGATCCACGGCGGGACGGGATACCTGCTGGTGCAGTTTCTTTCGGCCCGAACCAACCGGCGCCGGGACGCGTACGGAGGATCCCTGGAAAACCGCATGCGCTTTCCCCTGGAGGTGGTGGAAGCGGTCCGAGAGGCCGTTGGGCCGGGATACCCGGTGGGCTACCGGTTCCTGGCCGACGAATGCCTTCCCGATGGGCTCGGAGTGGAGGAAACGGCCGTTTACGCCGTAGAACTGGAAAAGCGGCGGGTGGCCTACCTTTCCGTGATGGCCGGAACCTACGACTCCTTCTTCCTGCCGGACTATCTCGCCAGGGAAAAGCAGCAGGGGTACATGGCGGATTTCGCCGCCCGGATCAAGAAGGCCGCGACCGGAACGCCCGTCATCGCCGCCGGGCGGATCCAGGATCCGGAAACGGCCGAGGCCATCCTTACCCAAGGCAAGGCGGATCTCATCGGCCTGGCGCGGGTGCTCTTCGCCGATCCGCTCTGGCCGCGGAAAGCCAGAGGAGAGTCGGCCGAACCCATCGTGCGCTGCGAACCCGCCTGCTCCCTATGCATGAAGCGGGTCATGAAGGGAAAGCCCGCCTTCTGCTCCCAATGGCCCAAGGAAAGGCGCGAGGCGTTCCTCGCCCGCTGCAACGAATCCCCGGCCGAAGCCCAAAAGGACCTTGTCGAATAACCCGGGCAAAGGAGGAACGGCATGGACGAAGCCTTCTACAAGAGCCTTTTGGACAGTATGGCCGACGGCGTTTATTTCGTGGACACGGACCGGAGGATCACCTTCTGGAACAAGGCGGCGGAGCGCATCACCGGCTACACGGCCCGGGAGGTGCTGGGAAGGTCCTGCGCCGACAACGTCCTGAGGCACGTGGACGAGTCGGGACGGGAGCTCTGCGTGGCGGGGTGCCCGCTGGCGGCCGTGGTTCAGGACGGCCGAATGCGCGAGGCCCGGGTGTACCTACACCACAAGCTGGGCCATCGGACGCCGGTGGACGTCCGGGCCACGGCCATGAGAGACGCCGCCGGGAAGATCATGGGCGCGGTGGAGATTTTCCATGCCGCATCAGAAAGGCTCAACATCCTGGAAGAGATCGAAAAGCTCCGAAAGGAAGTGCTCACAGACCCCCTCACCGGCGTGGGCAACCGCCGCTACGCCGAGATGCGCCTTGAAGAATGCGAAAAGGACGAGAGGCAATACGGCGTTCCCTACGGTGTCCTTTTCGTGGACATCGACCACTTCAAGGCGGTAAACGACACGTGGGGGCACGGGGTGGGCGACAAGGTGCTGCGGATGGTGGCGGGAGTGCTCAATGGAGCCGTCCGAAGCCTGGACTCCGCCTGCCGGTGGGGCGGCGAAGAGTTCGTGGTCCTGTGCCGGAACATCTCCGAAGAGGGCTTGCGCGCTCTGGGGGAACGCCTGCGGATGCTCATCGAAAAGAGCTGGATGGATCACCAGGGAGCGCGCATCGCGGTGACCGCCTCCATCGGAGGCGCCATGTCCAAGCCGGGAGAAACCGCCGCCGAGGTGGTGGACCGAGCCGACGGGCAGCTCTACCGAAGCAAGGCCGAGGGGCGAAACCGGCTGAGCCTGGGATAGTGATGAGTGATGGGTGACGGGTCATGGGCGCTTCGAACGTGGGCCTCCAGCCAGGCCCGATCGCCCTCCGTCCTGAAATGCCCCATAAGGCGCACCAGAGGCCCCTGCGGCATCAGCTCTTCTTCCATGTCCTCGAGCATGCGGACGAACTCGGCCGGAACCTGAGGAAGGAGCATACTCATGAAAATCGCCTACTTAATCGTAGCGTACAACAACGTGCGCCACTTTCCCCGCCTTATCCGGGCCCTCAACACGCCCCGGTGCGGCTTTTTCGTCCACATCGACAAGAAATACGACATCACCCCGTACACGGCGGTGCGCGGGGACAACATCGTCTTTTCCCGAAAGCGGGTTCCCGTTTATTGGGGAGATTTCAGCACCGTGGAGGCAATCCTCATCGTGCTTCGCGAAGCCATGGAATCCGCAGAGGGCTTCCAACGGTTCGTCCTGCTGAGCGGCTCCGATTATCCCGTGCGTTCGGCCGAGTCCATAGAAAGATTCTTCGAAACCCATGGGGACACCGAATACATGAACCTGGTGCCCATGCCGTCCAAAACCCTGGGAAAGCCGCTCAGCCGTCTGAGCTATTACCGACCCGGCCCCCTAACCCCCCCATGGCTGCTCTTTGCGGCCAAGGCTCTCATGAAACTCCATCTGTGGCCTCATCGGAACTACCGGAAAGTGCTCGGAAACATGAAACCTTATGGGGGGTCCATGTTTTGGGCGCTGACGCGGGAAGCCGCCCAGTATCTGTTGGACTTTGTGGATCGAAGGCCGGATTTTCTCCGGTTTTACAGGAACACGTATTGCCCGGACGAGATGATGCTGCAAACCATCTTGGCCAATTCGCCGTTTGCTCCAAAAATCCGGCGAAACCTCACCTATGCCGATTGGAGCGCCCGGGGCCGAAGCCCGGAATGGATCAACCGGAAACATCTCGAATTCTTCAAGACGTCGATCTGGTTTCCTCCGGATGATCCCTACGGCCCCGGAGACATGCTCTTCGCCCGCAAGTTTTCCGAAGACGCCGATGACCTGGTCGAAGAGCTCAACCGGATCATCGCCGAACGGGAAGCGGGAGGATAAGGATTATTCCACCTTCAAGAAATTCTGCTTTTTGGCGCCGCAGACGGGACAGCGTTCGGGCGGCTCATCGGCGATGGTGTACCCGCAAATACGGCAGATAAACCAATCCTTGACCGGAAAGTTTTCGGGATCCTTCAAGGCCTCTTCGTAAAGGCCCGCATGGATCTTTTCCACTTCGTTGGCGTAGGTGAAGCTGATCTCGGCCTGCCGATGCCCCTCCGCCTTGGCGTCTTCGATCATCTGCGGATACATGCTTTTGAATTCGTGGGTTTCTCCGGCAATGGCTTCCTGGAGGTTTTCCCGGGTGCTGCGGATGCCTTTGAGAACCCTAAGGTGCTTGTGGGCATGAATGGTTTCGGCCGCCGCCGCCGCTTCAAAGAGCTTGGCCACCCCGGGATAGCCTTCCTCCCGGGCTTTTTCGGCAAAAGCCAGGTACTTGCGGTTGGCTTGGGACTCACCGGCGAAGGCTTCCTTGAGATGCTTTTCCGTCTTGGACATCGTGCCCTCCTCCATCAAGGTTTCCACGCTTTACCATGCACCATGCAGACTCTGTTTGAGGGAAATCCCATGAAACACCTTAAACCCTAAGAACCACGGCGGGCTCTGTCAATGCACGTCGAGCTTTCTTGACACAACCCCGTAGATCTGGAAGGATGAGCGCGGCTCTCGTTCCAGCGCCCATGCGCCGCCGATCCGGATCATCGATATCATCCCACGCTCACGGTTTTTCTTTTCCGTCGGTTACGGACATCACGGCAGGATGGCGCAGCGTTGCCCCAAAAAACGCTGCTTGGGACACACCTGACATGTTTCATAGGAGGATGGGGTCATGAGCACCGAGCTGACCGTCGGCATGAAAAGGGAACTGACGTTGAAAACCCGCCCCGAACATTCCGCCAAGCGCTTCTTCCACAACTTACCGGACGTTTTCGCCACCCCCTTTCTCGGGGGACTGATGGAACAGGTCTGCGCTGAACTGATCGACGAACACTTGGAGCCGGGCATGCAGTCCGTGGGCATGGCCATGAACCTTAAACATCTCGCCCCCACCCCTTTGGGCATGGAAGTCAAGGTCGTCGCCGAAGTGACGGCCGTGGAAGGTCGAAAACTGACCTTCGCCTTGGAAGCTTACGATGAAGTGGAAAAGATCGGGGAAGCCACCCACGAGCGGTTCATCATCAAAGCGGATAAGTTCAACACCCGGGTTTTGGAAAAAGCGCAGAAAATCTCCCCTTCATAACAGAGGACGGAGGGCGCCATGGCCGCACAGCATCTGGACGCTTTTTTCCGGCCGCGCAGCGTGGCCGTGATCGGAGCCTCGGAAAGCCCGGAAAAGTACGGGAACATCATCCTCAGAAACATTCTGGACGGGGGATTCCGAGGGGCCGTGTATCCCATCAACCCCAAGAGCGAATCCATCCTGGGGCTCCAGTGCTTTCGGAACGTCAAGGACATCCCCGATACGGTGGATTTGGCCGTGGTGATCATCCCGGCTCGGCTGGTACCCCAGGCTGTCGCCGAATGCGGAGAAAAGGCCGTGAAGGCGGCGATAATCATCACGGGGGGATTCAGCGAAGCGGGCGCCGAAGGCGAGGCCCTCCAGCGCCAGGTGGCGGACATCGCCCGCAAGGCGGGCGTGCGCCTCATCGGCCCTAACTGCCAAGGGGTGAACAACCCCTATCATCCCCTGTGCGCGTCGTGGCCGCTTTTGCAGAAGCAGGGGCACGTGGCGGTGATCAGCCAAAGCGGCACGGTGGGCGCGGCCATGATGGATTGGTTTTCCGACGAAGATCTGGGCGTATCCTGTTTCGTGAGCCTCGGGAATCGAGCCGACGTGGATGAAACGGACCTCATCGAGTATTTCAATGACGATCCCAACACCCGGGTCATCGCCCTTTATGTGGAAGGGATCAAGAGACCCGATGCCTTTCGACAGGCTTTGCACCAGGCCGTGAAACCCATTGTGGTCCTCAAGGCGGGGCGCACCCCCAAAGGAAGAGTGGCCGCCGAATCGCACACCAAATCCTTGGCCGGAGCGGACGGGGTCTACGGGGCGCTTTTCAAAAGCCACGGGATCGTCCGCGCGGAAAACATCCAGGAATTTTTCGACTTTGCCAAGGCCTACGCTTACATGAAACAGCCCCCGGGAAACCGCATCCTGTTCATCACCACATCAGGCGGGGCGGGCATTTTGGCCACCGACGCCGCCGAAAAGGAAGGGCTCGACGTGGCGCCCCTGCCGTCCGAGCTGGCTGAAGCGCTGGAGGGCGTCATCCCCGCCCATGCCATTCGAGCGAATCCCCTGGACCTTACGGGCGACGCCAACGCGGCCATGTACCAGGCGGTCATGGAACGGGCGCGGCCTTATTACGATGTCTTGGGGGTAATCTTCGGCGATCCGGTGGAAAAAGCCGCCGACGTGGTCACTGCCGGAGCCGACGAACTGGTCATTTTCCTCGGCGGCGCGGCCGTGGAAAAAGTGGAACGCAAGCGGATGCATCTCAAAGGCGTTCCGGTCTTTCCGACGCCGGAAAGGGGCGTGCGCGCCCTCGCCCAGCTCCTTCCCAAGGAAAAGCGCATCAAGCCGGCTCGGACCACGTTCGTGGAAGGCCACGTCCAAGGGCGGGCTTCAAGCCTCAGCGAATGCCTCGCTTTTCTGGAAAAGCACGGCTTCGAGTGCATCTGCCATCGATTCGCGGAAAGCCCGGGCAAAGCCGTCCACGTGGCTCACCAGTTGGGGTTTCCCGTGGCTCTCAAGATCGACTCGCCGGACATTCTCCACAAGTCCGATGTGGGCGGCGTGCGCCTGAACCTTCGATCCGGCCAAGAAGTGCGGAAAGCCTACGAAGACATGATGGCCAGTGCCCGCCGGGCGATGCCGCACGCCTCCATCCGCGGGGCCGTGGTCACCAGCATGGCCGCTTCGGGCGTGGAAGTCATCTTGGGCATGAACCGGGACCCGCAATTCGGCCCCGTTCTCCTTTTCGGCCTGGGCGGCGTGAGCGTGGAATTGTTCCGCGATGTGACCCTCAAGATTCTGCCCATCACCCGGGACGACGCCTTCGCCATGCTGGAGGAAATCCAGGGAGCCCCGCTTCTTTCGGGTTATCGCGGATCCCGCCCCGTGGACAAGAACGCCTTGGCGGAAGCCATTCTCAAACTGGCCCAACTGGCCGAAAGCAACGACGATCTTTTGGAGGTCGACCTGAACCCCGTGTTTGCCTATTCGGAAGGGGTTCTCGTGGCCGATGCACGCCTTATCTGGAAGTCATGAGAAAGCCCGGCGGAGCCGTTCCAGTTCCTCCGAAGACAAAGGATCGGGCAGCCGGCCGCCCATAACCTGCGCCGCCAGGAGGCTCTTGGCGGCGTGTTCCATTTTTTCCAGGCGGTAGTAAGCCTGGCGCACATCACATCCCAGGGTCAGGGACCCATGGCGGGCGAGGAGCACGGCATTGTGCCCGATGACATAGGGCTCGACGGACCGGGGCACTTCGTCCGTCGACGGTGTGGCGTAGGGGGCTGTCGGCACGGGACCGACGGTCAGCCACACTTCCGGAAACACATCGGCCGGGAAAGGCACGCGGGCGAGGGTCATGGCGGTGAGCAAGGGCGGGTGGGCGTGCACCACGGCGTGAACATCCGGCCTTTTTTGGTAAACGAGCAGGTGCAGTCGGAACTCGCTGGAGGGTTTTCCCGATCCAAAAACCACGGCCCCCGTGTCGTTGACCACGATCAGCTCATGGACCTCGATTTCCGCTTTCGCCCGGCCGCTCGGCGTGATGAGGTAGAGCCCTTCGGCCAGCCGGCAGCTCACATTGCCGTCGCTTGCCGCGATGAGCCCCGCCGCTGCAAGCTTTCGGCATGCCCAAATTATTTCCTCCCGAGCCTTTGACTCCGTTGATTCCACCTCATCCCTCCTGAGAGACCTCGTCTGCCCATTCTTCAATTTTCCCGGCGGCTATGCTAGGCTCCTTGGGCACGCTTTGCAACAGTGACCCGGAAGGGTCTTCGGACCGGGCCCGACGGGACCGTGGCGAAAAAGCGATGCCATTCCAGGGCGCTTCAAGGAGGAAAAAGGGACGGTATGCTCAAATGGTTTCGGAAGAAAACCGAGGAGCCTGTGCCGGACGGACCCGAAACGGGGGGCGTCGAGGCGGAAGCCTCGCTCCCCGATAAGGACGTTTCGGGCGAACCCGACAAGGACACTCCGGGCGACGAGGTTCGAGAGGCCCAGGGCGGTTTTTGGGCCGGTCTCAGGGACCGGCTGGCCAAAAGCCGAGAGCGCTTGGCCGACCGGGTAGATCGCCTGGTTCTGGGCAAGAAGCACATCGATGCCGGCCTGTTGGACGAACTGGAAGAAGTGCTCATCACGGCCGACCTCGGCGTGCAGACAACCCGGATCCTTTTGGATCGCGTCCATGAGAGGGTCAAGAGGAACGAGCTGCACGACCCGGCAAAGCTTCGAGAAGCGCTCAGAGAGGAAATCCAGGCCATCCTTTCCGTGGACGCCCCGCCGTTCGATCCTACGCGAGCGAAACCTTTCGTCATGATGATCATCGGGGTCAACGGAGTGGGCAAGACGACCACCATCGGCAAACTGGCGCATGGATTTCGCCGAAGCGGTCTGGCGCCCATGCTCGTGGCCGCAGATACGTTTCGCGCGGCCGCCGTCGAGCAGTTGGAACGGTGGGCGGAGCGCATCGGCGTCCCCATCATCAGACAGCAAAGCGGCGCAGATCCCAGCGCCGTCGTCTTCGACGCTTTGGATGCGGCCCTGGCCCGCCAAGTGGATGTGGTCCTGATCGATACGGCCGGGCGCATGCACACCAAAGTGAACCTCATGGAAGAACTGAAAAAGGTTCATCGGGTCATTCAAAGGAAGATCCCCGAGGCCCCCCAGGAAATCCTACTCGTTTTGGACGCCACCACCGGCCAAAACGCCATGAGCCAAGCCCGTCTTTTTCAGGAAGCCCTGGGGATCACGGGCCTCATTCTCACCAAACTGGATGGGACCGCCAAAGGCGGAGTCATCGTCCCCATCTGCCATGAACTCAAGCTCCCCGTGCGATACATCGGCGTCGGCGAAGGCGTGGATGACCTGCGACCTTTCGATGCCGCCGAATTCGCTCGGGCCGTGCTTTAGGAATCTGCAGCCCCTTCGAACCAGCCCCCTTGGGGGACGGCTCCAAAACGCTTTCTTGCCGGTTTGAAAAGGAGAAGACCATGGCGGGTCCTTTTGCAGGTGTTCGGGTTTTGGATCTTTCCCGGCTTCTTCCGGGGCCTTTCTGCTCCATGCTCTTGGCGGATCTGGGAGCCGACGTCATCAAGATCGAAGATCCCAAAATCGGCGACTACATTCGATGGTGGCCCCCCAAAATCGGGAAAAACAGCGGCTTCCATGTGGTCCTCAACCGCAACAAACGCTCCGTCACCCTCAATCTCAAGGACCCGAAAGGGCAGGACATTTTCCGAAAGTTGGTGGGCACGGCGGACGTGGTTCTGGAAGGCTTCCGTCCTGGGGTCATGGGCCGGTTCGGGTTGGACTATGAAAGCCTCCGGAGCCTTCACCCGAAAATCATTTATTGCGCCATCACGGGCTACGGGCAAGAAGGCGAACGCGCCATGCGCGCAGGGCATGACATCAATTACCTGGCCCTGAGCGGTGTCTTGTCTTATTGCGGTCCTGGGCCGGCTCCCGCTTTACCCGGCGTTCAGATCGGCGATCTGGGCGGGGGCGCGCTCATGGCGGCCTTCAGCATCGCCGCCGCTCTCTTCGCCCGAGAACGCACGGGTGAAGGGCAAATGATCGACATCTCCATGACCGACGGCGCCGCCATGTGGAACTGCCTGCGATGGGGAAAAATGCTCGCCGACGGCAAGATCCCCGCTCCCGGCGACGATCTGCTGAACCACGGCCTGGCCTGCTACAATCTTTACCGCACCAAAGACGGCCGCTACATGAGCCTTGGAGCTCTGGAACCCCAGTTTTGGAAGGCGTTTTGCCGTGTGATGAAGCGGCCGGAGTGGGATCGGGAGGACTATTTCGATCCGGGCCCTCATCAAAAAGCCCTGGCCGAAGAGATTTCGGCGGCGTTTTTGGAAAAAACCCAAGGAGAATGGATCGAAGTCTTTCAAGGGATGGATTGCTGCTGTGAGCCGGTTCTGAACCTGGATGAGGTGATGGCCGACCCGGCAATGAGGGCGCGTCGCATGGTGGTGGAGCTGACCCACGAACTTTGGGGGACGTATCGGCAGATGGGCTGCGCGCCCAAATTTTCGGCGCATCCCGCCGAACTGCGCTCCCACGCCCCGGAGTTGGGGGAACACACCCAGGAAGTGCTCGAGCATATTGGGGTTGCCCCCGATGAACTCAAGGCGCTGCGTTCGCAAGGCGTGGTCTGAACCCTAAAAGGGCTTCGGGCCGGCACGCGGCCGATGGGATCACGTCGGCGCCCGTTGTCCTTTACGGCGCCGCATCATGTGACGGGTGGGGTGAGCGCCTTTCGCCTTCCGTAATGCGCAACACTTTAAGGGTGAAGGAAATAGCGCCTTGGCGGCTTGGCACGAGAAAAAAGCCTCGCGCAAAGACGCAAAGAAAGCCTCGTGCGCGGTAACGGGGGAGTGGGACACCTTACGCCGCACGAGAGCGCTTTAGCACCCCAGGGGCGGAGTTTCACCGTTTTCCCAAGGCGGCTGCAACGCTATGAGCGTCTAACGGGAATGGCCCGGCAACTCAAGGGTGGTGCAGCTGTTTCCAGGCGAACAGCTTTTGGTGGTCAGGCGAGGGGAATCCGCTCCGGACGATGAAGAACGGCCCATGACATAACTCACCCGGCTCAACACGCGTTCCATTTCTTCGCCGCGGCATTGTTCGCACACAACGCTCACCGAGCCTTGCGAACCGGTTGTGAGAATTTCCTGGATATGACCGCATCGGGTGCAACGGAATTCGTAAATGGGCATTGTTTTCCCTCGACAGTGAAAGTGAGATCCTGAAAATCAAATGCACAAATACGCTAGCAAAGCCCGACCCGCAAGTCAATGAACGACGGCGCACATCAAGACACCGACGCCACGGCAAACGCGATAACCTTTGCAGACCACGGGGCGATGCGGAAAGGGGAAGGCCGCTCCCTCTGCGCCCCCGACCCGTGGCGCAGCTGTTTTGGGTGCTGTCCCCCAATCCGGCCGGCCCATTACGACCCATTGGATTGGGTATCGTCCTTGAAACGCGAATTTCGCGAAAACCGCGAACTTTTTTCCATGAATCGACGGTTCGGCAGGCCTATCATCGGGTTTTCGTGTTGGGCTTTGGGATACCTCGACCCGGACGGGCGGCACATCGGCTGCCTCCTCCACCCGGCGCGGCATGGAGGACGCGACCTTCGGCATCTTACGGGCTACCGCGAAAAATGCGCCAGGGAATTCTGCATGCAGGCCAAGCACTTCGAGCGACTCAGCCCCCATGCCCAATCCTTTTGGCTCGGCCTTACCAAAGGGTTGGGATCTTTTTACTATTCCAGCCGCAGGGCCAATCCCCTTTTTCATCTGCTCTTGTGGGGTCCGACCGTCCTTGAAAAAATGGCCGCCCGAGGCCGAATGCAATCACTTTCTGTAACAGAGCTGGTCCATCGGTACCCCTTCTTGGTCCATGAGAGGTGGAACCCTCGAGGGCACCGCTTTCTGATGGAAAGGGTTCTTCAAACGTCTCGCGAGCCCGTTGTTTCGGACAACCAAGAAATAGAAGCTGCGGCTCAAAGTATTCACGAGGCCGTGTGCCGCGAACTCGTGCGGCTTGGTGAGGCCTTGTTCCGCCCCCCGCTTCTCTATGTGCACCGGGCCTGCTCAAGCGATGCCTTTGCGGATTATCTGCGCAAGATTCACGGAATCTTCAAGGCCAACGACCGGGCGCTGGCTCACATCGAGGAGCGAACCAGGCGGTGGGTTCGGCGACTCTCGGCGTCATAGCTCAGAGAAAGCCCGGGCGGTGAGCGCAGCGCATCGCAAGAAAAATCGCCGAGGCCGCCGCGCGAGACGACATCAGGCCGCGGCGAGACAACCAAGGATGAAAGTGGCATTTGCGAAGGAGGGTTATATGAAAATCGCGGCCGGAATCCGGGAGGGCAGGATGTTGGCGGGCGAATGTAGGTTGGGGTGAGCAAAGCGAACCCCAACAAAAATCGAGGATACGCTCGCACGTCGCAGTGTCGCAACGAAGGATGAAACTCGACCCCCGGAAGCTTCTCCGAAAATCTTACACGAAAGTCTTCGTAACACACCGTAACCATGAAACTTTCATTCTTCTTCGTCACGGGCTGCCCGTGATGGGGGGTATATGAAAGTCGCGGCCGGAATCCGGGAGGGCAGAACCTTCAGGGTTTGTTGTCTCGCCGGATCCAGGTCTGGGTTGGGGTTCGCTGCGCTCACCCCAACCTACGAGTTTATTCAAGGATGTTGAAGGATGCCGGCTGAGACGAGAAAAATCGAGCCTTCTCCTCCCTTCATCTCCCTAGGAGTGGCTCGGTGGGGGCGGGTCACCGGGCGGGTTGAGCCGTTTTTCGCTTTCCAAAAGTCTTTCGGTGATCTGCTCACACGCAAAGAGCAGCGATTCCAGATCGAGGGTTTCCAGAACTCGAGCGTCGAAAAGGAACTTGACCCGGGCCGGAAATCCTTCTTCGGCGTCTTCCGCCCACCACAGCAACCGCAGGCGCACTTTGGGCAGGAGCGCGCATTCGCCGATCCAGTCGGCCTGGCCCTCTCCGCCTTGAACCTCTTGGCAAAGGCTCGAGGCGGCCCGGCGAAGGGCGCCATCATCGTCGGCGAAGGCTCTTGCCAACGGCTCCTCGCAATGGGCTCTGAGGCTTTTGATCTTGGAGACGGAGTTGGGAAGGCTTTCCATCCCGACCCACCGTCCGGACGGCTCCACCGCCCCCCCGATCACGTAATTATAGAGGAAAATCTTCTCCCATGGACTCAAGGCGCGCCCCCCGAGGGAAACGACGTCCTCGGCGGTTACAAGGACGACGTCGTCCAAGTAGGGCAGACGCAGCCCCGGAACGGCTCCCTCGAGAAGAGAAAAGTCCGCACCCACTGCGGAGGCGTTCCTCGGGGTCAGCCACGGGGTGACTTCCGATCGGAGAAATTCCAGGGTTTTCTCGAAACTTTCCCGTTTCTTGCCAACGCCATGACCCAGTTGCCGCTCAAGGCGTTCTCGAAGGGGCTGGAGTGCAGCCGCATCCAAGTGCGGACACGCATCGAGGGGGCTTTCTCCGACGACAGCCTGCGTGGCGAAAGCCAAACACGTGGGATGCCCGCACTCCCCGCAGTTGGTCCTAAGGGTGATCCGGTACAGATCCAAAGGAACGACCCGGTTCTTCAAAAGATCCCTCTTGTTATCCACGGTTCTCCCATCCCTTCATTTTCCAACGGTTGTTTCCCCTACGGGCGAGGCGCCCTGAACACGTTCTACTTATAATCATTGGTCGAAGAACCGTTGAGACCACCGGTAAAAAACTTTCCGTCCGCCTTATCTTGACGATCGTCGAAGGGTCCTTTAATTTTCTCAGCGGATACAAACCAAAGATCGAAGACTCCGCCGATTATGAGCGCATCCGGCGCACGGCCTTTTAGGAGGTGGCACGAGGTGAACGCCTGCCATGGGACATTGATGAGCGAAATCTTAAGCATGAAAGACCGCATGGACTTTCTCTATCGCGAAACGGTCCGGGAGGTCCGATCAGACCCCGAGTCGGCCCACGATGGGGACCGAAAGTGGGAACCCCTGGCCGACACCTTTGAAGACGACCAAGAATGGATCGCGGTGGTGGATCTTCCCGGCGTTTCGGAAAGCGACTTGACCGTGGAAATGCGCTCCAACATCTTGACCTTGACGGGCAAGAGATCGCACCGTCCCCATGGCGGGAAAGAGGCTTTGGAATGCCAAAGGCCTCAGGGACCGTTCAAGAAGGAATGGGTACTTCCGGAAAATATCGAGCCGGATCAGGTGTCCGCGGATTACCGTAACGGCGTGCTGACCATCGTGGTCCCCAAAAGGCCTGTGCCGGCCCGAAAGGTGCCCGTGCGTTCGGAAATCTGATCGAAGGCTCGAGGAGGTTAAGCCATGGCAAACCGTTTTCGCACAATGATTCTCCTGACGGCCCTGACGATGCTCATCGTCTTTTTGGGCAAGCTCCTGGGCGGAAGCCAAGGCATGCTCATCGCCCTGGTCCTCGCCCTGGTCATGAATTTCGGGAGCTACTGGTTTTCCGACAAAATCGTCCTGGCCATGTATCGCGCCCGGACGGTCGCCGAGGACGAAGCCCCGGAACTGTACCGCATGGTGCGCGAGCTGGCCGTGAGCGCCGGGCTTCCCATGCCGAAAGTGGCCATCATCCCGTCGGAGACGCCCAACGCGTTCGCAACGGGCCGAAATCCCGAGAAGGCCGTGGTGGCCGTAACCGAGGGGATTCTGCGGCTGCTCAGCGCCGATGAACTGCGCGGCGTGTTGGCCCATGAACTGGCGCATGTGAAAAACCGGGACATTTTGGTGGGAACCATTGCCGCGGCCCTCGCCGGGGCCATCATGTTCATCGCCGACATGGTGCGCTGGAGCGCCATTTTCGGCGGCTTTCGCGGAAGCGATGACGATGAGGGCGGGGGATTGGGCATCGTCGGCGCCATGGCCGTCGCCATTGTGGCGCCCTTGGCGGCCATGATCATTCAGATGGCCATTTCCCGGTCCCGGGAGTACTTGGCCGACGAGACCGGGGCGATGATTGCCCAAAACCCCCTGGGACTCGCCAAGGCTCTGGAAAAACTGGCCATCGCCTCCCAAAGGATCCCCATGGTGGAGGCCAAACCCTCTACCGCCCACCTGTTCATCGTCAACCCGCTCTCCGGCGGCGCCTTGCTGAACTTGTTCAGCACCCATCCTCCCATTGAAGAGCGGATCCGAAGGCTTCGGGCCATGGCTCGATAGAGGGGCCGCGGCCGGACGGTGTGGAGGCGAATGCGCCGTGCCGCCTCCACGCCATTCGGGCGCGGTTTTTTCATTTTGACACCGCCCGCCTTTTTCACTAAAGCTCCCCAATGGTGTGTGCGTTCCAAGTTTCACATCCTCAATGCTCATCGCGGCGCGTCATGAACTGCGCGCCTCATAAGGACATCAACCATGGCGACGGTAGTTGTGATCGGAACCCAATGGGGAGATGAAGGAAAAGGCAAGGTCGTCGATCTCCTGACGGCCCGTGCCGATTACGTGGCCCGTTTTCAAGGCGGAAACAATGCGGGGCACACTCTTGTGGTGGCCGGGAAGAAAATCATCCTGCACCTCACCCCGTCGGGCATTTTGCACCCGGACAAGGTGTGCTTGATCGGCAACGGCGTCGTGGTGGATCCCAAAGTGCTTCTTGAAGAATTGGACCGGCTTCGGGCTTTCGGCGTGGCCGTCGCCCCGGAAAGGCTCGTGATCAGCGCGTATGCCCATGTGATCATGCCGTACCATCGCCTCTTGGACTTGGCGAGGGAGGCTCGAAAGGGGCACGGCAAGATCGGCACGACAGGGCGGGGCATCGGGCCGTGTTATGAAGACAAAGTCGCCCGGACCGGGGTGCGGATCCACCACCTGCTGGATGAGACGGCCTTGCGACGGCGCTTGGAAGCCGTTTTGGACGAAAAGAATTTTTTGCTCACACACTATTACGGCCAGGAGCCCGTGGACCTGGAGGCCGTCCTCGACGAGTACCTGGGGTACGGGCGGCTTCTCGCGCCGTTCGTCGGGGATGTTTCCGCCCGCCTGAACCGGGCCATTGCGGAAAACCGGGCGGTTCTTTTCGAGGGAGCGCAAGGAACCCATTTGGACGTGGACCACGGAACTTATCCTTTCGTGACTTCGTCCAACACGGTGGCGGGAAATGCGTGCTGCGGGTCGGGAATCGGCCCGACCCGGATCGATCACGTGGTGGGCATCATGAAGGCCTACACGACGCGCGTCGGCGGCGGCCCTTTTCCCACGGAACTTTCCGACGCGACGGGCGAGCAGATTCGAACCCGCGGCGGGGAGTTCGGATCGACCACCGGACGGCCTCGACGCTGCGGGTGGCTGGACCTGTGCGTCGTCAAAGATGCCGTGCGCCTCAATGGCCTCGGCAGCTTGGCATTGACCAAGCTGGACGTGCTGACGGGATTGCCCGTGGTGCGCATCGCCGTGGGATACCGATGCGGCGGCGCGGTGCTGGACGGGCTTCCCGCGGAAACGGAACGCATCGAGCGGTGCGAACCCATCTATGAAGATTTTCAGGGCTGGGAAGAAGATTTGCGAAACGTGCGCCGTTTCGCCGATCTCCCGACGGCCGCCAGGCGCTATGTGGAAGCGGTCCAGGATCATCTGGGCCTCTCCTTTTCCATCATCTCCGTAGGCCCGGGACGGGAAGAAACCATCGTCGTCAAAGACCCGTTCGCTTCGTGAGCTTAAGGCTCGCTTCCAAGACCACCCTCCCCAACAACAGACCCCGTAATATTATCGGCTCAAGCCCGGGTCCGCCCGGGCTTGGGCCTGTTATTGTTGGGGTTGACAGAATTTTCCCCAGAGGGATATAGTGAATTTGATCACGACATCCATCCCCATCGTGCGCCTATGATGACCGCAATTCAGCAGGGGAGGGTCCCCATGGACGATTCCGGAAGGGGGATTCATGGCCTTTCCTGAAAGTTCCTCCTTTGACGCACGCCATGACGCCCTCCCCGCCGAGTCTTGTTCGCACTCGATTCTACCGGGTTTTCTCCTCCAATTCCATTGATGCGGTTTGTTGGGCCGACGGGCCCGCGGAGGCTTTTTTTCGCCTAGAACCACAAAAGCCGGAAGGGAGGTGAAACAGTCAATGCACATCTGAGGGGGTTCTGGGACACCGCCGAAGTCGGTGTGTCGCGTGATACCGCGACGATGTCAGGACATCCGTTTTTGTAGGTCATGTTGGACAGGAGGCCGGGAATGAAGCTGTCGCGTCGAGACTTTCTCAAGATTTCCGGGGCGGCGACGGCGGGTTTGGCTCTGAGCGGCTGCACGACCATGGGGTTCGAAAAAAAACCCGTGGAAGAAAAGGCGTGGAAGCTCAGAACCAAGGACGCCAAAGAAACGCCCACCATATGCTGTTACTGCGGGGTCGGGTGCGGCATCATTTGCCACACCGACCGACAGACGGGCAAGGTCATCTACACGGAAGGGGACGCCGATCACCCCATCAACCAGGGTTCTTTGTGCGCCAAGGGGGCATCGTCCTACCAGCTGGCCGTCAACGACAAGAGGGTGACCAAGGTTCTTTACCGGGCACCCTACAGCGATAAGTGGGAAGAAAAGTCTTGGGATTGGGCGCTCAAGGAAATCGCCGCCCGCGTCAAAGCGAGCCGAGACAAGAGCTTTACGGAAAAGAACGCCAAAGGCGAAGTGGTCAATCGGTGTGATGGGATCGCCTCGGTGGGCAGCGCCGCCTTGGACAACGAAGAATGCTGGATCTACCAGGCCATGCTCCGCGCCCTGGGACTGGTCTACATCGAACACCAGGCCCGCATTTGACACAGCGCCACGGTAGCGGCTCTGGCAGAGTCGTTCGGACGCGGCGCCATGACGAATCATTGGATCGACCTCAAGAACAGCGACTGCATCCTCATCATGGGGAGCAACGCTGCGGAAAACCATCCCATCTCCTTCCGCTGGATCATGAAGGCCAAGGATCGAGGAGCCACCCTCATCCATGTGGATCCCCGTTTCACACGCACGTCTTCCAAAGCGGACTTTTACACCGCTTTACGGTCCGGGACGGACATCGCCTTCTTGGGAGGCATGATCAACTATATCCTCTCCAACAATCTTTACTTCAAAGACTACGTGGTCCACTACTCCAACGCGAGTTTTATCGTCGGAGAGAAATACAGTTTTAAGGACGGATTGTTTTCGGGGTTCGACCCGGCGACACGAAAGTATGACAAGAGTACTTGGGCTTATGAACTGGATGAAAACGGAGTCCCCAAGAAAGATTACACCTTAAAGCATCCCCGCTGCGTCTTCCAGCTGTTGAAGAAACATTATTCGCGATACACTCTGGACAAGGTATCCAAAGTCACCGGAACGCCTAAGGACGATCTTAAGAAGGTCTACGAACTGTACAGCGCCACGGGAAAGCCGGACAAAGCGGGGACCATCCTTTATGCCATGGGTTGGACGCAGCATACCGTGGGCGTGCAGAACATCCGGGCCATGTCCATCATCCAGATTCTTTTGGGCAACATGGGAATTGCCGGAGGCGGGGTGAACGCCCTGCGCGGGGAATCCAACGTGCAAGGGTCCACAGACCACGGGCTTCTCTATCACATTTGGCCCGGATACAATCCGGTCCCCACGGGGTCGGTGCCGACCTTGGCCGACTATGTGAAGAAGTACACCCCGGTGTCGAAAGACCCTATGAGCGCCAACTGGTGGCAGAACCGGCCGAAGTACGTGGTGAGCTTCCTCAAGGCCATGTTTGGTGATGCCGCGGACGCTTCCAACGATTTCGGCTATGCGTGGATGCCCAAGCTGGACGACGGCAAGGCCTATAGCTGGTTGGATCTCTTCGATGCCATGTACCGGGGGCAATTCACCGGCTTTTTCGCCTGGGGTCAAAATCCGGCGTGCAGCGGCGCCAATTCCACCAAAACGCGGGACGCATTGGCCAAACTGGACTGGATGGTCAACGTCAATCTTTTCCAGAACGAGACGGCCTCCTTCTGGCAAGGGCCCGGCGTGGACCCGAAGAAAATCAAGACGGAAGTGTTTTTCTTGCCGTGCGCCGCCTTTATGGAAAAGGAAGGGTCCATCACCAACTCGGGCCGTTGGGCCCAGTGGCGCTACAAGGCCCAGGATCCCCCCGGGGACGCCAAACCCGATGGGGACATCATCGTGGAACTCTTCGAAGAAATCCGGAAACTCTACGCCAAGGGCGGTGGAGCGTTCCCCGATCCCATCTTGAAGCTCAGATGGGACTACGCGACCAACGGCCGTTTCGATCCCCACAAAGTCGCCCGAATGATCAACGGCGAATACACCAAGGATGTGACGATCCAGGACAAGGCTTACAAGAAAGGACAGCCGGTCACCTCTTTCGCGGCCTTAAGAGACGACGGGTCCACTTCCAGCGGAAACTGGCTCTACTGCCAGAGCTACAACGAAGCTGGAAACAACATGGCGAAACGCGACACCAAGGACGCCAGCGGGATCGGTCTCTATGCCAACTGGGCGTGGGCCTGGCCGCTAAACCGACGCATCCTCTACAACCGCGCCTCCGTAGACCTCATGGGACGGCCGTGGAACCCTCAACGCCCCGTGATCACTTTTGCCGGGGAAGTGAAGGAAGGCAAGTATGTGTCGTCCAAGTGGGTGGGCGACGTGCCCGACGGCGGCTGGTATCCCATGATGAACCCGGACGGCACGCCGCGCACGGACAGCAAGTACCCCTTCATCATGAAGCCCCACGGATTCGCCGACATTTTCGGCCCGGGTCTGGCGGACGGTCCTTTTCCGGAACATTATGAGCCCATTGAATGTCCCGTGGAAAAGAATCTGTTCAGTTCCCAGTTCACCAATCCCGTGGCTGCGAAGTACGGCACTGAAAAGGACATCTATAAGACCTGCGATCCCCGGTATCCTTTTGTCGGCACCACGTATCGGGTGACTGAACACTGGCAGACGGGGGTGCTCACGCGCTGGCTGCCATGGCTGCTTGAAGCGGAACCACAGATCTTCGTGGAAATGAGCGAGCAGCTGGCCAAGCTGCGGGGCATCAAGAACGGAGAAACGGTGGTCGTGGAATCCGCCCGAGGTTCCGTGGAAGCCGTAGCCATCGTGACCAAGCGCTTCCGGCCTTTCCTCGTCCACGGTCAGGAAATCCACCAGGTGGGGCTGCCATGGCATTACGGATGGGTGTGGCCGCCGCAAGGGGGTGAGAGTGCCAACCTGCTCACGCCGTCCACGGGAGACCCCAACACCCGCATTCCGGAAACCAAGGCTTTTATGGTCAACGTGCGAAAGAAGGGAGCCTAGGCCATGGCAGGAATGAGCTTTTTCATCGACACGACCCGATGTACGGCCTGCCGTGGGTGCCAGATCGCATGCAAGAACTGGAACCAAAACGGCGCCAGTATGACCAAGAACACGGGAAGCCACCAGAACCCGCCGGATCTGGACGGCAATACGTTCAAGCTGGTGCGCTTCAGTGAATCGGAAGCGGCCGGCAAGCCGGTTTGGTACTTCTTTGCGGACCAATGCCGCCATTGCCTGGAGCCTCCGTGCAAGGACGCCATCGCCGGCTACACGGACGGCGCGGTGATTCACGACGAGGAAACGGGCGCGGTGGTTTATAACGAAAAGACTAAAGGGGTGCCCATCGACGACGTGCGGGGAGCCTGCCCGTACGACATTCCCCGGGCTCGCGAGGACGGCCGGATCGTCAAGTGCACCATGTGCATCGACCGGGTGAAAAACGGCCTGATTCCCGCCTGCGTCAAGGTGTGCCCTACGGGCGCCATGAACTTCGGCGTCCGTGAAACCATGTTGGAAATGGCCAAGAAGCGCCTGGCGGACCTCAAAGAAAAATACCCCAAGGCGCAGCTCCTCAATCCGGACGAGGTCCGGGTCATCTACCTCGTCGTGGACGATCCGGCAAAGTACCACAGCCATGCCGTGGCCAGTCTGAGCTCGGGCATCGACCGCAAGTTGGCCTTGCGAAGGCTGTTCCGGCCGGCGAAGACCTTGGTCCAGGGGTTGCCCATAGCGTAGCGGACACGGGCACAGGCCATCTGGTGCGCTGCGTTCGCCTTGTATGACGACAAGAGGGACGGCTCGGTCCGTCCCTCTTTTTTCGACAAGAGGATGTTTCGATGCTTTTGGATCCTGAAGCGAGAATGCGAAAGGCTGTGGCGTTCGCCCGCACGGCGAAGCCCGCCTACCAGGAACTCTACGATTTCCTCGAAAAACTGTTTTCGGCCCAACTGGCGGCGAAAAAACATCTTACCGTCCCCCCTACGCCCATGGATGCTTCGTTCATTCAAGCTCAGTGGCGTTCAGGGCGACCGTTGATGCGCCGCTGGGACTTTCCCCTGGATATTCATGCTGCGGAAGCGGTCCTTAAAGCCGTTACCGAGGCTGTACCGGCCGACAACCGGGAACTTTCCGGAGCCTGTTCGGCTTTGGCCCAAGCCCTGGCCAGCAATCCATCGGCCAAAGACGCTGTCTGGGAAAGCTTTTTGCACCACGAATGGAACCCTTGGGAAGAATGGGTGGAGACGGCCGGGGTGGATCTGCCGTCGCTGCTCTATGTGGCCCGAAGCTGC
The DNA here is from genome assembly GCA_037481835.1 of Desulfosoma sp. Lineage (GTDB taxonomy): Bacteria > Desulfobacterota > Syntrophobacteria > Syntrophobacterales > DSM-9756 > Desulfosoma. The sequence continues at coordinate 58,519 of JBBFKW010000005.1, forward strand.
CTTCGCCCCAGCGTGGAATGGACGGCGGAAGAACTCGTAAAAAACGCATCCCCTGACGAAACCTGGAAGGAAGGCCATTGCCCCATCTGCGGGTCTCTGCCCGCCCTCATTACCTTGGAAGGCCAAGGAGAGCGGCGGGCTCACTGTTCGTGGTGCGGCACGCCGTACCGCTTGGCCCGATTTCAGTGCCCGGTGTGCAACAATCGTCGTCACGATTCCCTCGGTTACCTCTATGCGGAAGAAGAGCCGCGGTACCGGATCGACTATTGCACGGAATGCCGCCACTACTTCAAAACCGTGGACACCCGTGAACTTTTGTGGCCGATCTGGACTCCGTTGGAAGAATGGACGACCCTCCACCTGGACCTGGTGGCCCAGCGGGCTCAATGGAAAACGCCTCCGTCGCCGGCTCCGGCCGTCTACGAAGCCGATACGCCCGCCGTTCCGTCTTGACTCCCCGGGACCTTGCCGTCATTATGCCCAGAAGGGGTTGTTTGAACCCCGAGGGAGTCAAGAACGCGCCAACAGTTCAAGGACGACGATGGTCATGGCCTTTATGCGACAGTGGCCGAGCCTTTACCGGGAGCGCTCGGGGAACGCGTCGGAGGTTCTCGCCAAGGTTTTACAAGACGGATGCCGGGTCTTCGTGGGATCGGCGGCGGCCGAACCTCAGCATCTAGTCCGGACCCTGGTGGAACTGCTTCCTCGGTATCGCGATGTGGAGATCTTCCAGGCCTTGTCCATGGGGGCCCTGCCCGAGGACTGGTCCGGGCTGGCCCCGCACGCCCGGTTGCGGACGTTTTTTCTCGGGCCGAAGAGCCGCAAAGCGGCCAACTCGGGACTGGCGGACTACATTCCCCTCTATTTCAGCCAGGTGCCCAAGCTCCTTCGGGAAGAAAGTCCCTTGAGCCGTGATGTGTGCCTCGTCCAAGTCTGCCCGCCCGACGCCCACGGGTTCTGTTCTTTGGGCATCGGGGTGGACATCGCAAAGATCGCCGCGGAACATTCCCAAGTGGTGATCGCGCAGGTCAACCCCCGCATGCCCCGAACCCTGGGAGACACCTTTGTGCATGTGAGCCGGATTCATCACTTTGTGGAGTATGAGGAGCCTTTGCTGGAGATGACCTACGGGGAAAAGAGCGCCATGGCCGAACGCATGGCCCGCTACGTCTCCAGCCTGGTCGATGACGGCGCCACGATCCAAGTGGGTTTGGGGCGGATCACCAATGCGGTCCTCAGGCACCTTGCCGACAAGAACGATTTGGGCGTCCACTCGGAAATGATCACTGACGTCCACCTGGAACTCATTCACAAAGGGGTCATCACGGGCCGCCGCAAATCCCTGCACCGGGGCAAGGTGATCACGAGCTTCTGCATCGGATCGCGGGACCTTTACGACTTCGTCCACAACAACCCTCAGGTGGAATTCCACCCCATCGACTACGTGAACAACAGCCGCATCATCAGCCAAAACGATCAGATGACGGCCATCAATTCCGCCCTGGAAATCGATCTGACGGGGCAAGTGTGCGCCGATTCCATCGGCCATAGGATCTACAGCGGCATCGGCGGGTATGTGGATTTCATGCTGGGCGCTTCGGGAGCCCATCGCGGCAAGACGATCATCGTGTTGCCGTCCACGAGTCCGGACGGGAGAAAGTCGCGGATCGTGAGCCGATTGACGGACGGCGCGGGGGTGGTCAGTTCCCGCAGCGTGGTCCAATACGTGGTCACAGAATTCGGCATCGCTTACCTGCACGGCAAGACGATTCGCGAAAGGGCTTTGGCGCTCATCAACATCGCCCATCCCAAGTTCCGCGAAAAACTCCTGGAAGAGGCCAAGAGCCTGCGCTATGTCTACCAGGATCAGATTCTCCCGCCCGTTTTCGAACCGCTCTATCCGGGCCAATGGGAAACCCACCAGATTTTCCCGGAAAACGAGAAGGTTTTCTTCCGCCCCATCAAGCCGACGGACGAGCGGGCCCTGCAGGAATTCTTTTACTCCCTTCCCGATCAGGACATTTATTACCGTTTCCTTTCGGCCATGCGCGTCTTTCCCCATCGCGACACTCAGGCCATGTGCAATATCGACTACGAACAGGAAATGGCCATCGTGGGCGTCATCGGAGAAATCGGCTCGGAAACCATCATCGGGTTGGGGCGCTACATATTGGATCAGAAGACCAACATGGCCGAAGTGGATTTCGCCGTGCGCGCGGAATGGCAGCGCAAGGGCATCGGAACCTTTTTGCTCCACTACCTGTGCGAAATCGCCAAGGCCAAAGGCATTACGGGCTTTACGGCCTACGTGCTGGCGTCCAACCGAAAGATGCTTTCGGTTTTCCATAAAGTCGGCTATGTGATTCACAGCACCCTGGAAGATGGGATTTACGAAATCGCTTTTCGCTTCGACGAGCCCGCCCGGGTGTGCTTGACGGAACCTTCGGAATGTTCCTCTGAGGAGTCCCGCGCCCCATGAGTTGGTTGAGCCCTGCATCGGGAACGCCCCAATTTTTGCCCGAAACTTCACCCTCCTCTTTGACCGGATCCATCGACCCCAAGCACCTCGCCTTCGACATCGACGGTGTGGTGGCGGACACCATGAAGGTTTTTGTGGACTTGGCGCGAGAGCGCTACGGGCTCCGTTATCTCACCAAAGAGCACCTGACGTGCTACGACCTGCGCCGTTGCGTGGCTGCTCCCACCCATGTGATCGACGAACTCATCTGCCTGACCCTCGACGACGAGCACACCGCCAGGATCCCGGCCATGGAAGGCGCCGCCCATGTTCTCGAGCAGCTGGCTGAGAGAGGCCCCCTGCGCTTCGTCACAGCTCGGGTATGGCCGGAATCCATTGAAAGGTGGTTGCACGCGCTTCTGCCCCGGATCGATCGCCGAGCCATCACGGTCATCGCGACGGGGGATCCTGAACGCAAACACGCCATCCTCCATGCCATGGAGGTGCGTCATTTTGTGGAAGACCGTTTGGAAACCTGCCATCTCTTGGCTCGAAACGGCATTCAACCCATCCTTTTTGATCAGCCTTGGAATCGGGAACCGGCGCCTTTCCCAAGGGTTTCCACATGGTATGAGCTTGCAGAGATTCTCAAACTCGGCCGGCCCCCGGAATCGACGTCGGAGACGACCGTCGAACGCACGCCCGAAGGGTAACGACGATGCTCAAACGCGTGCCAAACCAGCCGACTTTTCAAATCAAAGCGGACCGAGACGGTTTTCTTCTGATTTTGAACGGAGGCTTTCCGCTGGATGACATCCTGGATGATCTGCGCAAGAAGGTCATCGAGTCCCGCGGATTTTTTCAAAAGGCCCGCATGATCCTGGATCTGAGGGAAAGGGTTTTTAGCGCAGACGAAGTGCAGGTCATCCGCACCCTTCTGGAAGATGTGGGCGGCATTGAACTCCATGAAATCCGTCTGGGCGAAAATCTCCAATCGTTCTTGAGATGGGCTTCCGGTCTGCTTGGGATCACTGTGTCGGTGCCCGCTTTGAACCACGCGACGTCGGCTTCCTGTGGAGAGGACGATCCCGGTCCCATGGGGGATAAGGACCTTCAGAGCGCCCCGCTGGTCGTGCGCCAAACCTGCCGGTCCGGCACGCGCATCGAATCCCCCGCGGAACTCATCATCCTCGGGGATGTGAATCCCGGGGCGGAGATCCTGGCTGCGCGGGACATTATCGTTTTTGGAACCTTGCGGGGCATCGCCCATGCCGGCGTTTACGGCGACCGATCCGCCAAGATCTGGGGCCTGCACATCGAACCGCAACAGCTGCGCATCGCCGATGTGGTGGCGGTTCCCCCCCGGGAACGGACAGCCAAACCCAAACGCTACGAAGTCGCCGAAGTGCAAGGGGACCGCATTCAGGTGACCCGTTTCTGAAGCCATTTGTCAGATTGACAATCTGCCGGGAGCTTGAAAAACGCCTTACGGACATACCGCCCCGAAGCCGAATCGGCTTTGAGGAACCCAAAGCAGAGGCAAGGAAGGACGCACCATGGCAGGACAAACACTCGTTGTCACCTCAGGGAAAGGGGGCGTCGGCAAGACCACGACCGTCGCCAATCTGGGGACGGCCCTGGCCAAGAAGGGCTACAAAGTCGTCCTCATCGACGCGGACATCGGCCTTCGCAATCTGGATGTGGTCATGGGGTTGGAAAACCGCATCGTCTACAACCTTGTGGACATCGTGGAGGGCAAGTGCCGCATCGAACAGGCCATGATTCGAGACCGGAAGCTAAAGACCCTGCACATCATTCCCGCGGCCCAAACCCGCGAAAAGGATGCGGTCACGCCCGAACAGATGAAAACCCTGTGCGAAGAATTGGCCGCGGAAAACGACTATGTCATCGTCGACTGCCCGGCGGGCATTGAACGGGGCTTCAAGAACGCCATCGCCGGGGCCCAAAGGGCCCTCGTGGTCACCACCCCGGAAGTCTCCGCCATTCGAGATGCGGACCGGGTCATCGGTCTTCTGGAAGCCAACATGCTCAAGGATATCCACCTGATCATCAACCGGCTGAACGTCAAGATGGTGAAAAAAGGGGACATGATGTCCACAGCGGACATCGTCTCTTTGCTGTCCATTCCCCTGATCGGCGTCATTCCGGAAAGCAGCGAGGTGGTTGTGTCCACCAACCGCGGCGTGCCTCTGGTTCATGAGCGAGGAAGCCGTGTCGGCCAGGCTTTCCAAAAGATCGCCGCCCGTCTGAACGGCGAAAACATCCCCTTGGACGACGACGATGATGACAGCGGGTTCTTGAGCCGATTCAAGCGGATTTTCGGGGGCTGAAAGGAGACGTCGTCATGCTGAAAGCCATTCAGAAATTTTTCAGGGACAGAGGCAGCGCCGATACCGCCAAGAAACGCCTGGGTGTCGTCCTCATGCACGACAGGCTCGACATCTCTCCCCAGTTGCTCGAAGCCCTCAAGAACGACATCATCGACGTGCTGTCTCGATACATGGAAATCGATCGCGGATCCATCAAGGTGGACTTTGAGAAGGGCAAGGATTACACCGCCCTTGTTTCCAACGTGCACGTAAAGCGGGTGTACCGCAACGCCGCCGCCACATGATTCGCCTGTGCCCGAAAGGGCGCCGAAGTTCCTTTCGGCGGCGCGGGTGAGCCCTCGGATGATCGCCATGGCGCTTCAGGTGCTTCTTGCCGCAACATTGAGACGCTTCGTTCCCGACTACGATCCTCTGACGGGCCTGGAGGTCACCGTCCCTTCGGCAATGACTGTCAAGGATTTGGTGGAGCGTTTGGGCCTGCCCACTGAAGAAATTAAGCTCATCATGGTCAACGGTGTCGCCTCGTCGTGGGAAACCGTCCTGCATGGCGATGAGCGGGTGGCATTCTTTCCGCCTGTGGGGGGAGGCTAACCGAGGCAAAGGCCCAGACCTTTGAGCCACGCGGAAACTTCGCGCCGCAGCAGGGCGTAGAATCGTTCGCTGCCTCCAAGCCCTTTGCGGCCGAAGTAGTAATTGATTTCCAGGAACAGAGGAGGCCCGGGTTTTCCGCCTTGAACTACGGGGAAGAGCAGGTCCATGCCCGCCAGGTTGATCCCGGTGTCCCGGCACAGGGTTCGAACCCACCTTCGCCCCTCGGTCTGAAGGTCCGGATCGCTTTCGTGATCGATCACCGCCCCTTGAGCGGCGTTATGGAGAAACTGGGTGGAATCTTTCTGCACCCTCCAGTAGCTGAGCATCGTCTGCCCCACAACAACCACGCGAAGATCCCGGCCGTCGTTTTCCACAAACGGCTGGACCACGAACCCCCCGAAGCCGCTTCGCTCCATGCCTTCAAGAATCTTCAGGCACTCCAGGGCTTCTTCCGGCCTCTCGACCTTGAACACCAAATTTCCTTCTCCGCCGTGTGAACTCTTGAGCACGACGGGGTACTGGAGATCCTTCCAGAGGGACGCCGGGCAATGCTTGACGGACGAGAAAAGGCGGCTGGGGGGATGGGGGAGCCCCAAGGCGCGGAAAAGGCGGATGTCCCCGATTTTTCCGGGATACAGGAATCGGGTGCGAAAATCGGGAAAAACGTGGCGGCAGTGGGCTGCAGCCATGCGATACAAGGGCTCAGGGCATCCTTGAGGAAGAATGACCGCGCGCGCTCGGCGCATCCATTGCCGATCTTCTTCGTCGGGTATGCGCCCGGCGCACAAGCGGTTCACATCCCCTTGGATCACCGGATGATAGGACACCACCATAAGATCCTCGTCTCACCCGGCGGGTTCGGCCTTCTTCCGGCCAAAGCCCATGTGGCGGCGCAGGGCCTCCGCGGTGGCCGAGCCGCGTCCGCCTTGGACCATGGCCTCAGGCGTTCCGCAAAACACCACACGGCCTCCACGATCCCCGCTGCCGGGTCCCAGATCCACCACGTAGTCGCATGCCCCCACCACGTCCAGGTTGTGTTCGATGACCACGATGGTATGCCCTTGGCCGGTGAGCGCACGAAGCACCTTCAGGAGTTTGCCGATGTCCGCCCGATGCAATCCCGTGGTCGGCTCGTCCAAGAGGTAAAGAGTCGGAGCCCGATGGTTGGTGAGTTCCGCGGCGAGCTTGAGGCGCTGCGCTTCGCCGCCGGAAAGGGTGGGGCTCGGCTGCCCCAGAGTCAAGTAGCCCAGGCCCAGATCGTCCAAGACGACCAGAGGGCGAACTACGGAGGGAACGGAAGCAAAGAACCGGCGCGCTTCGGCGATGGTCATCTGGAGCACATCGGCGATGGTCGCTCCGCGATAGGTGATGCCCAAAGTTTCCCGGTTGAACCGCCGTCCCGAACAGGCTTCGCACGGCACCGTCACATCGGGAAGAAAACTCATGGCCACCCGGATCCGCCCCTGGCCTTGGCAGGTCTCGCACCGCCCCCCCTTGACATTGAAAGAAAAGCGGCCGGCTCGGAAGCCCCGCGTTCGACTTTCGGGCACGGCGGCAAACAGCTTTCGGATCTCATCCCAAATCCCCACGTACGTCGCAGGGGTCGAACGCGGGGTTCTCCCGATGGGCGTATGGTCCACTTCCACAATGCGGCGCAGGGCTTCATGCCCTTCAACGTCGTCCACAGGGATCGCGGGGTCGAGCCGCCCCTGGTGCTTTAGGGCGATCAAGGCTTCTTTGAGCACGTCGTAGACGAGGGAACTCTTGCCCGATCCCGAAACCCCCGTGACACAAACGAATGCGCCCAAGGGGAGGCGCACGTCGATCTGCTTGAGATTGTTGGCCCGAGCGCCTCGAACGACGAGCCATCCTTGGGGCTCGGGCCTTTCGGCCTTTGATGAACGGCCTTCGAAAAAATCCGTCCTGCCGAACCATTTTCCGGTCAAGGTGTCCGAGCGGTGCACCAAAACGTCAAACGGCCCTTCGGCCACGATGCGACCGCCTCCGCTGCCGGCCTCGGGGCCTAGTTCCACCACATGGTCGGCTTCCCTCATGGTGTCCACATCGTGCTCCACCACAAGAACCGTGTTGCCTCGATCCGCGAGGGTCCGCAAATTTTTTAACAGCTTGGCATTATCTGCGGGATGGAGTCCGATGGTGGGCTCATCGAGAATGTAGCAGACACCGCGAAGGTTTGAACCGAGCTGGGCGGCCAAGCGGATCCTCTGGGCTTCGCCGCCGGAAAGTGTGTCGCCGGAACGGCTGAGCGTCAAGTAATCCAAGCCCACGTTCATGAGGAAGGCCACCCTTTCCGCCATTTCGCGCGAGACCGGTTCCGCCACGGCCTGCTCGGCCCCTTGGAAGCGCAGCCCTTTCCAAGCGATGTGAAAGTCCGTCAGAGGCAGATCCACCAGGTCCATGATGGAAAGGCCCTTGAGGCGGACTGCGCGGGCTTGGGCGTTCAGCCGGGCCCCTCGGCATTCCGGGCATGGGGCCTCGCCTTCCAGCCCGGTGCCCTGGCACCGCTGGCACATGCCGTGACGACTGTTGAAGGAAAACAGTCGGGGATCCAGGGGAGCATAGCTTTTTTCACACTCGGGACACATCAAATGACGGCTGAAGAAATGCTCCTCACCGCCGGAAACCATCACGGTCCCCCCGCCCAGTCGAAGGGCTTCCAGGATGCGCCTTTGCAAGGCGCCGTCGCTCAGCCCCTCCACGGCCGGGCCATCCAGGACGACGAGCTCGATGTCGTGTTCCCGATGCCGGGCGATGGAAGGCGTCGGAGCAAGGGGAAGGATAACGCCGTCGATCCGCACCCGCTCAAAACCCATGCGGGACAGCCGCAAGAAAAGGTCTTTGTAAATCCCCTTGCGACCCCGCACGAGAGGGGCGAGGAGCATGCCGCGCCCGTAGCGCAGTTCGGCTTCCACCAGCCGCACGATAGCGTCGGGGTTCATGGCTTCCAGAAGCTTTCCGCAGGAAGGGCAGTGCTGTCGACCCAGCCGGGCGAAGGCCAAGCGCAGGAAATGATAGATCTCGGTAATGGTTCCCACGGTGGACTTTCGGCCCAACTGGGATGTTCTCTGTTCGATGGCCACGGTGGGGGGAAGCCCGAGAATCTGATCCACGTCGGGCTTTTCCAAGATCTTGAAATACTGGCGCACAAAGGCGGAAAGGCATTCCAGGTAACGCCTCTGGCCTTCGGCGAAAAGGATGTCGAAAGCCAAGGACGATTTTCCCGACCCACTGAGTCCCGTGAAAACCGTCATGCCGTGGAGGGGCAATTTGAGTTCGTCCACCTTGAGGTTGTGTTCCCGAGCGCCGCGAACGATGATGTGAGAAGGCTTTTCGAACGGCTCCCGTTTTCGCGACCCGCTTTTTCTATCCGGATCTTCCAGGGGGTGAGTCGCCACCTGGGGCCCCAAGAGGCCGCGTTTTCTGAGATAGCGCCCCGTGTGGCTGTTTTCCACGGCCGCCACCACGTCCGGAGGACCGGCCGCCACCACGTGTCCTCCCCGGTCGCCGCCTTCGGGACCCAAGTCGATGATCCAATCGCACGCGCTCAGCAGTTCCAGGTTGTGTTCGACGACCAAGACGGTGTGGCCCTCATCCACCAGCCGCTGCAGGATGGCGATGAGTTTCCGGAGGTCGTGGGGATGGAGCCCCACGGTGGGCTCGTCCAGGATAAAAAAGATGCCCTTGCCCGGCGGGCCCGATGGAGTCGTGCCCAGGTAGCGCAAAAGCTTCACTCTTTGGGCTTCGCCGCCGGAAAGCATGGTCAGCGGCTGACCGAGGCGGATATAATCCAGCCCGATGGCCGCCACCGGTTCCAGCGCCTTTCGAATGAGCCCGTGATCGGAAAAGATCTCCAGGATTTCCTGCGCCGTCTTTTCCAAAAGATCGGCAATGGACAGGCCGCGCACCCGGATGTCCAGGACTTCGTCGCGAAAGCGCCGCCCGTCACAGACCGGACAGCGCACATAGGCATCGGCCAGGAACTGCATCTCGATCTTAAGAAAGCCTTCGCCCTTGCAATGATCGCATCGTCCCCCCGGGACGTTGAAGGAAAAATGCCCTTCCCCGTAGCCTCTGAGCCGGGCCTCGGCAGTGGCGGCGAAGAGCTTTCTCAGGGGGTCCATGACCTTGGTGTAGGTGAGCAGGTTCGCCCGAGGGGACCGACCCACGGGCCTTTGGTCCACCAGGACCATGTCGGCGACGGCGTCGGCCCCTTGCAAAGAGCGGTGTCGGCCCGGCGTTTCTCCGGGTAGCCCTCGAAGACGGCGCCAGCCGTGATAAAGGGTCGTCTCCACGAGCGTGCTTTTGCCGGATCCGGACACCCCGCTGACCCCGATGAGACAGCCGAGGGGGAAGGAGACCGTGATGTCCTTGAGATTGTTCTCCGATGCCCCTGTGATGGTGATGGCCTCCGAAGAGACCCTACGGGAGCGACCTTTGGCGATGGTCGCCAGCCGGGCTCCGGGCTGAGGATAGAGGTACCGTCCCGTCAGGCTTTCCGGCACGGACGGCAAGCCTTCCGGAGGGCCCTGATAGAGAATCCTTCCGCCCTTTTCCCCGCCGGACGGCCCCATGTCGATGAGCTCGTCGGCCATGCGGACCATATCGGGATCGTGTTCCACGAGGAGCACGGTGTTTCCCAAAGAAACGAGCCGGCGCAAAGGGCCCATGAGCCGCTCCTGATCTCTCGCGTGCAGCCCCACACTGGGTTCGTCCAGCACATACAGCACGTGGGTAAGCGCGGAACCCAGGGCTCGGGTCAAGTGGACCCTCTGCACCTCGCCTCCTGAAAGGGTTCGGGATTGGCGATCGAGAGTGAGGTAATCCAGGCCAACGTCCGAAAGGAACTGGAGGCGGCTGCGGATTTCGGTGGTGAGCAGCGCTGCGGCGGGGTCCTGCCGGCATCGCTCCCACAACCCATCGAAAAACGCCAAGGAGCGTTTCACAGACCAGGCGCACAACTCATCGATGGCCACCCCGTCGAGGCGATAGACTCGGGCGGCGTCCCGATATCGGCTGCCGCCGCACTCCTGGCACGGCACGTAGGCTCGATATCGTGACAGGAAAACCCGCACGTGCATTTTGTAGGTCTTGGATTCCAGCCATTGAAAGAATCCGCGCACACCGTAGAAGCCGCCGTGGCCGTCAAGGATTTTACGGCGATCTTCATCCGAAAGATCCCGGAAAGGGACGTCCACGGGGATGTGTTCGCGCCGGCAAAAATCCAACAGCTCCTCGTATTCCATGCGGTCCGGGGTCCAGGGGCGGATGGCCCCCTGACGCAGGGACAGTTTGGGGTCGGGGACGACCAGGTCCATATCCACATCGATGACCCGGCCGAATCCCCGACAATGCGGGCACGCGCCCAAGGGGCTGTTAAAGGAAAAGAGGTTGGGCGATGGCGGCTCGATGCTTACGCCGCACCGGGCGCATTTCAGGTCCTGGGAAAACCGTAGAAGCTCCCCGTCCACAACGGCGACCGCCGCTTCGCCGGTCCCCATGGCGAAAGCCGTGCGCAAAGAATCGAGCACCCGGGCCGGTTCGGCCTTGGCCCACAGAAGACGATCCACCACGACAAGGAGATTCTCCGGGGACGGTTTCTTGAGTTCTTCCCGAGGCAAGGTCTCGAGGTCCACAACTTTTCCCGAGACATAGAGGCGCAAAAAACCCTGGGTCACGAGCTCCTGAGCCCATTTCTTTCCCGAGGGACGATAAGGAAAGCCGATGACGAGGCGGGACTCGGGGGGCAGATTCCGAAGGCTCTCGAGGACGGACTCGGGGTCTTCCTTGCGGACGACAGCGCCGCAGCGCGGGCAGTGAGGCACCGCCATGCGGGCGTAAAGGTATTTCAAATGGTCATTGATTTCCGTCATGGTCCCGACGGTGGACCGGGAGCTGCGCACCGTGGTGGCCGATTCGATGGCAATGGCCGGAGGGATCCCCTCGATGACGTCGGCGTCGGGGCGGTCCATTCTTTCCAGAAACTGGCGGGCGTACGGGGAAAAGGTTTCCACGTACCGGCGCTGGCCTTCGGCGTACAGGGTATGGATGGCGAGACTGGATTTGCCGGACCCACTGACGCCGCTGACGGCGATGAGGCGATACAGGGGAAGATCCAGATCCAGGTTCTTGAGGTTGTGCTGGCGCACGCCGCGCAGTCGGATTTGTGCGCCGTCTTCGGGACTGTGTTTCGAAACCATGGCACCCTTTCCACGCCCGTGTGTCGGACCGCCACACATCGCGCGTGGGCCAATTTCGGCAGTCGCTAGGCTTTCGTGAGCGTGATGAAGACCATCTCACCCTCGGTCCGGAAGCGCACGGGAGATCCGGAAACTCCGACACCGGCACTCGTATAACCGATCATGTCCTTGTGTTTCCAGAGCCCCTGGACGAGGGAGCGAGGCGATCGGGTATGGGTGAACACCGGGCCGATGCGGGGCACTTGAATTTGACCGGCATGGGTGTGTCCGCACAGATACAGCGGCACGCCGTAACGAGCGGCTTCTTCGGCGATTTCCGGAGAGTGGACGAGCAAAATGACGAAGGCGCCTGGAGGAACCTGTGCCAAGGCGGCAGGGAGGTCGTCGGCGCGGAAGTAGTGGGGATCATCCACCCCGACGACGCAGAGGCAATCGGTGCCTCGCTGAAAACAGTGGGCTTCGTTGACGAGGAATCGGATGCCGTCGTCTTTCAAGGCGGCGACCATTTCCGGGCAGTCGTGATTGCCCAAAACCGCCAAAACCCCGTCTCGCGCCTTGATGTGGGGCACCAGGAGACGCAGCCGCCGGATGGCTTCGTCGCTGGGTCCGTAGTTTTCCATGCGGTAATCCCCGCCGAGAAGGCAGAGATCCACGGGCTCATCGGCGAGCCATTCCTGGAGGCGCTCCACCAAGCCGTCCAGACCGTCGAGGTGCAAGTCCGTCAAGAGCAGCAGGGTATAACCGTCGAAAGCAGGCGGGAGGTTGGGAAAAGCGAGACTCAGGCGCCGCTTCGTCACGTTGAGCGCATTGGCCTTGCCGGCGTCGATCAGCCGCAGCCATCGAAACACCGTGTTCATCACCACGCGATACAGCACGACGTCTTCAAAATGAAACATGTGGGCCCAAGGCGCCGTGCGGATCTGGCAGCTGGTCAATTCCCGAAAGCGCACCCGGGTGTTGACCGGCCTCGGATATCCTTCAAAAGGTTGCTGGGAGAGAATCTTTTTGAAAAAATGCGACCCCACGTAGGCCCCCACACAAAAGAGTAGGATCAGGGAGCCGATCACCGCCGGATGGGTGCCCACGTAAGGAAAGAGCACGATGAAGGGGAACGCGCCCTCGAAAAGCTGGTCCAGGAGCGGCACCGTGCTGCCGCTGGTGAGATTCAGTCGGCGCTTGACAAAGCTGGAAAGGAGATCCCCGGCCATGCTGAGCACGGCGGCCGCCCCGCCCGCAAACCATGGCAAACCAAGGATCGGGGCCGCCACCATCCCCGTGGCCACAGCGCCTGCCACCCCGCGAATCGTCTTGTTCGGCCCGAAAAGGGGCTTCCCATCCCAAAAAACACGGCCCCCGTCCACCGGGGCCGCCCAGCGCTTGTCAAAAAGAAACGCCAGCAGGGGAGGTGCGAAGTTGACAAGCCACAAGAGCACAAGAGCACTCAAAAAATTTTGCATACCCATCCCATCGATCCCCCATCATCGTGCGCTATCACGGCGGCTCGGGCCACACCTCGGAGGATGTCACAGTGCGTAAGCCGGGCGCCGTGGTCTTTCGCTATCATCCGTCGAACCGGTACAGCTTCCTGGCGCTTTTGGCCTCCTTGGAAGCCCGACAGGGCGGGGATGATACACCGATTCTTTGGCTGGATACCAGAACAAACGCCGAGACAGCCTCAACCCTCAGGCAATGGCTTGCGGCTTACGACCGACTGCTGGTCGCCTACTCCTTCATGACCTCCCAATGGGCCGAAACGGTCCGGGAAGTGCGCTTTTTGTCCCTTTTGCCGGAACGGAATGGATGCGTCCTTGCAGCGGGAGGGCCTCATCCGTCCGCCAGCCCACGATCGGTCCTTCAAGCCGGCTTCGATGTGGTGTGCCGGGGCGACGGCGAGCCCGTGTTTCCGGAATTGGTTCGTCGGTGGGCCGAGGGGGCGCCGCTGCATCCCATTCCGGGGCTTTACCTTCGCACCCCGGACGGTCCCATTTACACCGGGCCTCCTCGAAGGGCCAGCCTGGATCTCGTCCCGGCTCTTCCCCTCGCCCACGGGAAATACGGGCCCATTGAAGTCACCCGGGGATGCCCCTACCGGTGCCGGTATTGCCAAACCCCGCGCCTCAAGGGCCGAAGGGTTCGCCACAGGAGCTTGGATGCAATTTTTCGGGCTGTGGAGACGATGATTCAAGCGGGTCGAAAAGATATTCGCTTTATTTCGCCTAACGCCTTCGCTTACGGGTCCCCCGACGGACGGCAGCTCAACCTGACAGCGCTTCATGCCCTGTTGTCCGGCCTTCGGGACCGCCTATCCGTCACCGGCCGCATCTTCTTCGGCACCTTCCCTTCGGAGGTCCGCCCCGAATGGGTCCGGCCGGAAACGGTGGCTCTGGTGGCGCGCTACGCCGACAATCGTCAGCTTGTCATGGGGGCGCAAAGCGGAGATCCGCAAATGCTCGCCCGGATGGAGCGCGGCCATACCCCGGAAGATGTGCGCAGAGCATGCGCTGTCATGAAGACTTTCGGATTCCAGCCCATTGTCGACTTCATCCTCGGGCTGCCAGGGGAGAGGCGCGAGCAGATGGCACGTTCCGTGGATTTCATGGAAGAACTGGCCGAAGAAGGGGCTCGCATCCACGCCCACACCTTCATGCCCCTTGCCGGTACGCCCTGGGCCGCTCGGAAAGGCGAACCCATCCCGGATGACATCCGATCCCGCCTCGAACAGCTCATTTCCAGGGGCAAACTGTTCGGACAGTGGAAAGCCCAAGCCCGACTGGCCCGAAGTGCGATCCCATGAGGCGACGCATTTTTCTGTGGTCGGACCGTCAACGTTTTGATATCAATTCGTTTGCCATTCCAATCCGCGAACCTCCCCCGTTGGTTTTTTCTCTCGGCCTATGGAGGGTTCCGATGTCGCCTTGGACAGCCCCATTCTGCAAGCACCGGCTCCTCTTTTGCTCTACAACCTCGGTGTTTTTCAACCTTCTTCGCCCATCGACCCCATCGTGCAGGCTTTCTGAACCCCGTTGTTTTGATCCCTGGGCGTCTCGCAGCCTCGCGGCGTGCACCCCTTTTGACCATAAAGTCCAACCCCGGCGCGACGAGGCAAAACAGGTGCCGGGTCGGGATCCCATGAGGATAAAGTGCGAGGGAAGGAGGTGGAAAAAATCGGGCCAATGGGAAGACAGAAGGGCTGATTGTGCCTTCGGGCACGCTGTGTTCGGTCAGTTTTGTGTTTCGTTTCTAACCGATCCCCATCGCCTCGACAAAGGAGCAGATCCATGTGGAGAAAAAGATGCCTGCTGACCCTTACCCTGTGCATCGTCGGCGCGTTGTTTTACGGATGCGGCAGTATGCCCGTCCAAGTGGGAGACTCTTCGGCGAAAACGGTGGCCACGGGAAGCGCCGGGGGGGCCACGAGCCAGAATGTGAACGCCTCCCTGGAGCGTTGTGACAGGCCCTTGGGCACCATCGCGGTCGAAGAAGACCAGAATTCCGACTGGTACCACTACATCACGGGACAGTACAAGCTGACCTCCACGGTCCCTGTTCTGCGGCTCTTAATCCAACAGTCCAACTGTTTTATCGTTGTCGACCGCGGTCGAGCCATGAGGACCATGATGGGAGAGCGGGCTCTGCAGCAAACGGGCGAGTTGCGCGCCGGCAGTAACTTCGGCAAGGGGCAGATGGTGAGCGCGGATTACACGCTGACCCCTGAAGTGATGATCAGCCAGAAGGGGACGGGAGGTGCGGCCGGGGCCTTGGGGGCCTTCGGCATCGGAGGGGCCGTCGCCGGCGCTGTTCTGGGCGGCGTAAAAGCCAATGAAGCCGCCGTGATGCTCATGCTCGTCGACAATCGTTCCGGGGTGCAGGTGGGCGTTGCGGAAGGCAGTTCCAAGAACTTCGATTGGGGCCTCGGGGGCGCCATTTTCGGCGGCAGTGGAGGCGGCGGGCTCGGAGGCTACACCAACACGCCGCAAGGGAAGGTGATCGCCGGAGCCTTTCTTGACGCCTACAACCAGTTGGTGCGCGTGGCGAGAAACTATACCCCGCAGACCATGGGGGATCGCCAGTTGGGAACGGGCGGCCGTCTCGGGGTTGAAGGGAGCAGCCAAAGCGGTGGATACCAGGGAGCGACCCTCTCTCTCAAAGAAGCCCAAAGAAAGTTGAATGCCCTGGGCTACGAGGCGGGAACGCCGGACGGCAAGATGGGCGAGGCGACACGCCAGGCTCTCATGAACTTCCAGTCGGATCGGGGACTGCCCGTCACCGGGCGCCTGGACGCCGCGACGGCGGCCGAACTTGCCAAGTAAAGACTTCGGCCGCGGAATCCCCTGAGGAAAAAATCCAGGGCCTTTCATCGAAAGAGGAAATGCTCGACCCATCACGGGAGGACGGCGGATCATGGGGTTGAAGGAGCACGAGTATGTGCGCCAGACATTGGAGCGCTACACGAATTTCCCTTTGGATCGGATGAGCGAGCATTTTCTCATCACCAATTTTAAGAGATACGCGGATTGGTTTAAGGAAAAGACCGGCGGCGAAGAAAGCGAGGGCAACTTCCGGCTGGTCAACGCACCGGATCACAATTGCACCTTGATCGATTTCGGCATCGGGTCCCCACAGGCAGCTCTGCTCATTCACTGCCTGGCTTATCTGGATCGAATCAAGTCGGTCATCATGCTGGGCATGTGCGGCGGCATCGACGACACCCTGGAAATCGGCCATTTCATCGTGCCTTCGGCGGCCATCCGCGGTGAAGGGACAAGCCGACATTACCTGCCGCCGGAATTTCCCGCCATCCCGGCGTCGTCCGTCAACCTTTATTGCATTGGCGCTGTAAAAAAGGTGGGCCTCCTGCCCAAGTGCGGCATCGTTTACACGACAGACAGGCGTTTGTGGGAATTCGACGACGATTTCGTCGAATACTTGCGAAAGCAGCGCATTCTGGCCATCGACATGGAACTGGCCACCTTGTTTTCCGTCTCCTATCACTACGAAGTGCCCATCGGCTCCATCATGCTCGTTTCCGACATGCCCTTGCAGCGCAAAGGGATCAAGAGCAAAGAACTGCACGAAAAAATCTACTCTGAATACATGCCCACCCATATGGAACTGGGATTGGAAGCCATCCGCTCGTTGGAAGCCAATTGGGCCGACGTGTCGCGGCGTCTGGCCAGCGAATGGTAAATCTCGAAAGGCATCAAGAGGAGCAAAGGCTATGGACGTTCTTGTGCTTTATTACTCTCGAAGCGGCAACACGAAAAAACTTGCGGAACATGTGGCCGAAGGCGTCCGATCCGTGGACGGCGTCTCGGCCGTGGTGCGATCCACCCAGGAGGTGACCCGGGACGATTTCGTCAACGCGGCGGGCATCATCGCCGGCTCTCCGGTCTATTTCGGAGTCATGGCCACCGATCTCAAGCGGGTTTTCGACGATTTCGTGGGCGTTCGGAAAAAGATGGAAAACAAGGTCGGTGCGGCCTTTGCCACTTCGGGAGATCCCACCGGAGGCAAGGAAACCACCATGTTGTCCATCCTGCAGTGCTTCCTCATCTACGGCATGATCGTCGTCGGAGATCCCCTTTCCGCAACGGGCCACTACGGGGTCGCCTGCGTGGGGGCTCCCGATGAAAAGACCGCGGAAAACGCGCGCAAATTGGGACGCCGCGTGGCCGGACTGTGCCTCAAACTCCACGCGGCTTCATGAAACGTGCGCCGGACGCCCCCCGTTCCCGGCCCGCGCTTTTCGAAAGAAATCCTTCTTTTGGGCACAATACCCATGCCCACGGCTCACGAAGCGCTCGGCAAGGGGATCTTGGGGGCCCGGCCTTCTTCCAAGGCGCCGGCATCCGGAGCGCGGTAAAGGACCACCATGTGACCAACCAATTGCACGAAATGCGCCCCCACGGTGCGCGCCAAATCCCGGGCCTGCACCTTTTTCGGGCCGTCCTCTCCCGAAAGCCCCAGCCATTTCACCTTGATCAGCTCGTGGTTGAGGAGCTGCTTTCGGATTTCCGAAACCACCGCCGCCGTTACCCCTTCCTGCCCGATGTGCACCACGGGATCCAATTTGTGGGCCAGAGCCTTGAGGTAGCCCCGCTGCTTGCCGGAAAGCTCCCCGGGCGGTCGAGGTTCCCACTCCAAAGCCGAAAGATCCACACCTTCCTGCCACCACGGCCCCTTGGGCCGGCTGTTCATCGCCTCCCCCATGCCTTTCCCCCTTTGAGACAAAAAAGATCCGGCCTCCCTTGAGGACGCCGGATCCACAGAGTTTATCCTTCCTGCGGACTTCTTAATCCAAGTAGGGTTTCAACAACTCCTGCTTGCTGGGATGTCGAAGTTTGCGCAAGGCCTTCTTTTCGATCTGGCGGATCCTTTCCTTCGAAACCTTAAAACTTTTGCCGATCTTCTCCAAGGTCTCACCGGGCTGCCCGTCCAGGCCGAAGCGAAGCCGCAGGATTTTTTCCTCCCTCGGTTGCAGACTGGCCAGAATCTCCCTCGTGAGCTCACTGAGCTCGTTGGCCTCGCAGCCCTCCGCCGGAGACTCGCACTCCACGTCCTCGATGAAGTCGCTCAGCCGCTGCTCGTCCTCCCCTACGGGCATCTCCAACGACAACGGCTGGCTCACCAGGCTGAGAACCATCTCGACCTTTTCCGGCGGGATGTTGGCCCGAAGGCTGATTTCTTCGGCCGTGGGCTCGCGCCCCAACTCCTTCACGAGCTCGTGAAAGACCTTGAAAAAGAGGTTCTTCAGCTCGATGAAATGGACCGGCAAGCGAATGGTGCGCGTCTTATCGTAAATCCCGCGGATAATGCTCTGGCGCACCCACCAAGTGGCGTACGTGCTGAATCGGTTGCCTTTCGTGTGGTCGTAGCGGCCTACGGCCTTGAGCAATCCCAAATTGCCTTCCTGAATCAGGTCGTCAAAACTCATGCCGCGGCCCCGATACCGCTTGGCAATACTCAAGACCAAGCGCAAATTGGCTTTGACCATCTGATGCTTGGCTTCGTCGATCTCGGCGATGATCCGGTCGCACTCCTCCCTCATCGACGCCAGCGTCGTATTGTGGGGTTCCTCGGCCACGGCCTGCCGCAGTGTTCGGGTAATGACCTTGAGCACCTTGTCCCGAACTCCCGGAAAGGTCTTCGCTTGTCCCAAAAGGTTCCGCACCTTCCCATACAGGTCCTTGACCGTCGGATGATCGTCCCGGTGGGTTTCCACCAGTCGCACCAAGCGGTCCTGGCCGTCCCGGATCCTCTTGGCCAGCTCGATTTCCATTTCCGGCGTCAGCAGCGGAAAAGAAGACACCTCGCGCAAGTAGCAGGTGACGTGATCCTCTTCGAACTCAACCGTCGCCTCTTCGTCCACGTCCGTGTCATCAGGCGTCATGGCCGTTGTGAGCTGAAGCGCATCGGACCGAGAATCGTTACGGTCGTCTTGATTGAGCCCGTTGCGGTTGTGCTCCACGGATTCGTCCTCTTCCAGTTCTTCTGCAAACAGATCGTCATCGGATCCCAGGATTCCCATGTCCAGGAGGCGCTCAAAGTCTTCCTCCGCTTCGCCCTTGAGGCGAAAGCGGTACAGAGGATCCAACCGGTCTCCATGCATGCTCTTCATGGTGATCCTCCTTCTGGGCACCCTAGGGTACAGCGCATTTCGTGACTTTAAAAGGATTCCTCGCGACCCTCCTTTGTTTAAGGGTTCAGAGCGGTGACCGCGCGCATGCGGTCTACAGCACCTTACATACGCTAAGCTCGATTGGATGCCGAGTCAATGGAATCCGAAAGGGACTTTTGGGCAGAGGGTTTCAGGGCGCTTTGGACTCGCAGGATGAATCCCACCCGTGCTGCGCGCCGCATAATCACGCTGCACTGCACGGCTCCATCGCCTCAGATGCGAAATTCCACCACATCGCCGTCCTGGAGGACGTAGTCTTTTTGGACCATCTGGCCGTCGAAAACCGCTTTCCCCCAAATTCTAGCGAATTTCAGTTTTTCCACAAAGTCCTTGTGAATTTTTTCTGCAAGATCCTGGAGCGTGCTTTCCTTCGGCAGGACGAAGGGGGCCGATTTGTCCGGTTCCTTGCCCGGAGCCTTCGTATAGACTCGGATGATGTCCGAGAGCTGAAAAATCGTCTCCAGGAGCGCGTGGAGCCCTCGCCCCGAGGCCGTGGACACCCCGACACACGGCAGGCCGCACTGGCTCAATTCCACGAAGGCGAGAAAATCCTCCACATCCGAATCCGTGTCCACCTTGTTGACGACGACGATCATTTTCTTGGGGAAAGGCTTCTTGTGGAGATCCGGGGGAAGCGGCTTCCCTTGCGGAAAGACGCGCAATTCGGCGAGGACGTCCAGGGTGTCTTCCAGCTGCTGGAGCGGATCGGCTTTGAGGTCCACCATGAGAATGACCAGGTCCGCTTTGCGGATGAGGTCCGCCATCCACGGGTCGATGAAGCTCTTGCTCACGGGCGGGGTATCGATGAGCTGGAACTGGATGTTTTCATAGGGCACCATGCCCGGAGTGGGTTTCCACGTCGTATGTGGAAATTCGGCCACTTCCGGTGACGCGTTGCTCAGCACTCCCACCAACGAAGACTTGCCCACATTGGGC
The DNA here is from genome assembly GCA_037481835.1 of Desulfosoma sp. GTDB lineage: Bacteria > Desulfobacterota > Syntrophobacteria > Syntrophobacterales > DSM-9756 > Desulfosoma. Next base: position 78,751 of record JBBFKW010000005.1, read on the forward strand.
GCCCCCACGACGACGACCTGGGCGGCCCCTTCCTTATCGATGGCGTAGGACAGCCCTTTTCGGCCCGCGCCTTTTCGTTGCTGGGCCTCGGATTTGAACTTGGCGATCTTCCGGCGCAAGTCCGCGCGCAGCTTGTCCGTGCCCTTGTGTTTGGGCATGATGGTGAGCATCTCTTCAAGGGCTTCGATCTTGGCTTCCGGAGTCTTGGCTTCGCGATATCGCTTTTCGGCTTCGAAATAAGGCGGGGGGAGATTCGCCGGCATGGATCACACCTCCTCGCCGTCGCACGTGTGTCCGTTGGGATTTTCAACCTACAGAATGGGATCCGTTCTTGTCAATGACGTCTCGAGCGGGTATAGACGGCGTGTCGACTTCCAACGAGAAAGGATCTTCCATGTTGTCATGCCCGCAATGCGGCGGCCCTCTCCACTGGATTCGGCAATGAAGGCGCCAGCTGTGGCGCTGCACGGCGTGCCGCGTGGATTATACTTTGGAAAAACTTGCCGCCTTGCTAGATGAGGAGCTCGAAGAGCAGTTGGGCGGAATCCGTGTGGACAGGCTCTAGCCGCAGGCCCGGCGCGGGCCCGCGGCTTTTGGCCCGAAAAGTCGAGACAGGTTTTTCTCTCGGCGTTTACGAAGCCAGTTTCGCCTCGAGGATTTCCTCAGCGCGCCTCAAAGCCTCCGGGAGTTTTTCCGGAAGGTTCCCCCCGGCCTGCGCCATGTCCGGTCGGCCTCCACCGCTTCCCCCCACCACCCGGGCCACCTCTTTGATCACTTCACCGGCATGGATTTTCCCGGTCAAATCCTTGGTGACTCCCACCAGCAAGAACACCTTGCCGTCGTGATGGGCTCCCAGGACCATGACCCCGGAACCGATCCGCTCTTTGAATCGGTCGTTCATTTCCCGCAAGGCCTTGGGATCGGTGGCCTCCACCTGCCGCACCAAGACCTTGACTCCGGCCATCTCTTTCGCCTCATCCAACAGATCCAGGGATTTCTTAGCCGTCATGGAGCTCTGGACGGCCTCCAGCTGCTTTTCCAGTTCCTTGATCTGTCCCAGGAGCTTTTCGAGGCGATCCGGCACTTCTTCCGGCTGCGCCTTCAGGCGCCGCGCGGCCGCCTCCAGCAGTCGGCGCTGTTCGTGCCAAAAGCGCAGGGCGTGACGGCCCGTGAGGGCTTCAATGCGGCGCACTCCCGCCGCCACGCTGGATTCCTGAACAATGACAAAAGAGCCGATATCTCCGCTGCGTTCGGTATGGGTGCCGCCGCACAGTTCCTTGCTGAAGTCGGCGATTTCCACAAGGCGGACCGTTTCTCCGTATTTTTCTTCGAAAAGGGCCATGGCTCCCGTGCGTATGGCTTCATCAAAAGCCATGACGTGCACCCGAAGCGGCCGATTTTCCCAAATGGCTTGGTTGACCCGCCATTCGATTTCGTGGAGTTCTTCCGGTGTCACGGCCGTAAAATGGGTGAAGTCGAATCGCAGCCTTTCGGGGGCCACCAAGGAACCCGCCTGCTTCACGTGATCCCCGAGCACGTCCCGGAGCACGCGATGGAGGATGTGGGTTGCCGTGTGGTTGAGCGCCGTGTCTTTGCGACTTTGGGCATCCACCTTCAGGGTTACCGTATCTCCCGGGCGAAGCTCCCCGTTTTCGATGCGCACCATGTGCACCCAAAGGTCACCGGGCAGGCGGTGGGTGTCTTCCACGACGGCCGAAACGCCGGGGCCTTCCATAGTCCCTTTATCCCCCACCTGACCTCCGGCTTCCCCGTAAAACGGCGTGCGCTCGACCACCACTTCCACTCGGCTTCCCGGCCCGGCCGCATCCACAAGCGTCCCGCCTTGGATGAGGGCCGCCACCCGGCTTTCCGTTTGCAGTTGGTCGTAGCCCACAAACTCGGTACGAACCCCTTCGGCGGAAAGTTTTCGGTACGCTTCGGAAATTTCCCGTTCCCCACTGCCTTTCCAATGGCGGCGGGACTGTTCCCGTTGGCGCTCCATGAGCCGGTCGAATTCGGCTTGATCCACCTGCAAGCCTAATTTTCGGGCCATGTCCGTCACGATGTCGATGGGAAAGCCGTAGGTGTCGTAGAGCTTGAACACGAGAGAGCCCGGGACCGTCCGAGCCCCTTCGTCTTGCAGGCGGGCCATTTCGTTGTGCAGGAGTTTCAGGCCGTGGTCCAGGGTTTCGCTGAAGCGTTCCTCCTCATGGAGGATAACCCGGGAAATGTAGCTGCGGTTTTCCAGCAATTCGGGATACACATCCGCCATGGCGTGCATGACGGCTTCCACCACGCTGTGCAGGAAAGGCCGATCCAGACCCAGGAATCTTCCGTGGCGCAACGCCCGCCGAATCACACGGCGCAGGACGTATCCGCGGCCTTCGTTGCTCGGCAGCACGCCGTCCCCGATGAGAAACGCCGCCGCCCGCCCATGATCCGCAATGACCTTGAAGGAGACGTCCTTTTCCGGATCATCGCCGTAGCGCAACCCCGCCTGGGCGCCGATGGCCTCCATCATGGGCGCAAAGAGATCCGTGTCGTAGTTGGAGGGCACCTTTTGGATGACGGCCGCAATCCGTTCCAACCCCATACCCGTGTCGATGCTCGGCTTGGGCAAAGGTTCCAAGGTGCCGTCTTCTTTCCGGTTAAACTGCATAAAAACCAGGTTCCAGAGCTCCAAAAAGCGGTCGCAATCGCATCCCGGTCGGCACTCGGGCCGGCCACACCCCATGGCCTCCCCTTGGTCGATGAGGATTTCCGAACACGGGCCGCACGGACCGGTATCCCCCATGGCCCAAAAATTGTCCTTGGTGGAAAAGGTCAGGATCCGCTCCGGGGGAAGGTAGCGTTTCCAATAGTCCCGCGCTTCTTCATCGGGCCCCAGGCCCATGGCGGCGTCGCCCTCGTGGATCGTGGCGTAGAGCTTGTCCTTGGGCAGGCCCATTTCGGCGGTGAGGAATTCCCAGGCAAATTCCACGGCTTCCTTCTTGAAATAATCCCCGAAGGAGAAATTGCCCAGCATTTCGAAGAAGGTGTGATGGCGCGCCGTATATCCGACGTTTTCCAGGTCGTTGTGCTTTCCCCCCGCCCTCATGCACTTTTGGCTCGTGGTGGCTCGGCTGTATTCCCTCTTTTCCTCCCCCAGAAAACAGCGTTTGAATTGGTTCATGCCGGCGTTGGTGAACAGCAAAGTGGGGTCGTCATGGGGAATGAGCGACGAGCTCTTGACGATGGTGTGGCCTCGGTCACGAAAGAATTCCAAGAATCTTCTGCGGATTTCACTGGCCTTCATCAAAGGTTCTCCTGTTTTTCAAACCCTCGGCGACAATATCCCGTGCTGAGAACTATCCGGGTGGGCGGTGTTCCAAGCTCCGGGCCTTACCCCTCCGCCTCTTCGGCCGGGGCGAGTGCCGGCAGCACATGGCGTTCCCGGACCTTATTTTCGATGGCTAACAAAAGGTCGGGATTTTCCCTGAGAAAGTTTTTCACGTTTTCTCGGCCCTGACCGAGGCGTTCGCCGCCGTAGGAATACCACGTCCCGGACCGCTCCACGATATTGGCCGCCACGGCCAAATCCAGCACGTCCCCTTCCCGGGAAATGCCGCGTCCGTAGACGATGTCGAATTCCACTTCCTTGAAAGGCGGGGCGATCTTGTTCTTGACCACTTTAACCCGGGTGCGGTTGCCCACCACCTCTTGCCCTTCCTTGATGGGACCCACACGGCGGATGTCCAGGCGCATGGTGGCGTAGAACTTGAGAGCGTTGCCTCCCGTGGTCGTCTCCGGGGATCCGTACATGACCCCGATTTTCATCCGGATTTGGTTGATGAAGATGACCGACGTCTGAGACTTGCTGATGGCGGCCGTCAATTTCCGCAAGGCTTGGCTCATGAGCCGCGCTTGCAGCCCCACGTGGGGATCGCCCATTTCGCCGTCGATTTCCGCCTTGGGCACCAAGGCCGCCACGGAATCAATGACGATGACGTCGATGGCATTGCTGCGCACGAGGATTTCGGCGATTTCCAGAGCCTGTTCCCCGTAGTCGGGCTGGCTGATGAGCAGATCGTCCACCTTGACGCCCAATTTGCGCGCGTAATGGACATCCAAGGCATGTTCCGCGTCGATGAAGGCGGCCAGACCCCCCTTTTTCTGCGCTTCCGCGATGACATGCAAGGCCAAGGTCGTCTTTCCGGAAGATTCCGGGCCGAAAATTTCCACAATGCGGCCCCGGGGAATCCCGCCGATGCCCAAGGCCAAGTCCAGAGACAGGCACCCTGTGGAAATCACCGGAATCTCGACCGCCTGGGCCCCTTCTCCCAGGCGCATAATGGATCCCTTGCCGCATTGGCGCTCAATCTGCGCCACGGCCATGTCGATGGCCTTTTGGCGATCGTTGCCTCCCGGTGCCGTCATGGCACGGTCCTCCTCACGATGGGATTAGAGTTCCCCTGAACGCTCCGGCCCGCCTCGAAAGGGCAATCTTTTCAAGGGGGTATATTGGGCTCCATCGGGCTTGAGATCGCTTTTATACAACACCACTTCGGAGACGTCAAAAATAACCCCTTGATAAGAGTGCCGGGCCGTCAGCGCCTCCTGAAGGGCTTTCAGCTGGCGCCGTCCCTTGACTCTGCCGAGGGTCAGATGGGCCCGAAAGGGACGATTCTCCTTGGGAAATCCCAACCGTTCCAGAGCCTCTTCCACACGACGATGGAGCCCCTTGAGCGGCTCCAGGTCCCCCTGAACGCCCACCCAGATCACGCGCATCTCGCGCAGGGAGGGGAAAGCGCCGCATCCCGCCGGACGCAGCGCGAACGGGCTCACCGACTCTACGGCGGATCTCAAGGCATCGCCAATGGCCTCTACGGCCGATTCCTCCACGTTGCCGAGGAATTTCAGGGTGAGATGAATCCGATCGGGCCGGATCCAGCTTACGGCCGCATCCAGCTTTTGCAGCGGGGCACAAAAAGCGGCAAGGTCTCGTTGGACGTCGGCCGGCAGATCCAGAGCCACAAAAGCGCGTATCATGACCGCAGCATCCTCCACAAGAGGGCCAAGGCTTCCTGAACGGAGTGTTCTTGCACGAGTCGCCGGCTTCCGTAAAAATGGTGCCTTTCCACGATCACCTGCTCCTGCAGCGCGCAACCGATAAAAACGGTTCCCACGGGTTTTTGAGCTGACCCGCCCGAGGGGCCCGCAATGCCCGTGACGGCCAAGGCGGCATCGGCGCGAGAACGGCGGAGGGCCCCGCGCGCCATGGCCTCGCAGACGGGGCGGCTCACCGCCCCATGTTCCCGCAGGAGATTTTCGGGTACTCCGAGAAGATCCTGCTTGGCCTGGTTGCTGTAGGTCACAAAGCCCCTGTCAAAATAATCGGAAGCCCCGGCAACGGAGGTAATCCGGGCAGCAAGGAGCCCCCCGGTGCAGGATTCCGCAACGGCCAGCTTCCAGCCTCGATCCCGCATCATGGCGCCGACGACCGATTCCAGAGTTTCCTCGTCCCGGCCGATGACATGCGCTGGGTCCAGGAGGGAGAGAAGCTTTTCTTCCGCCGCTTGCAAGATTTTTTCCGCATCGGCCTCGCAACACGCCGTCGCCAAGAGGGTCACCCAGTTTTCCCCGGTTTGAGGCAGATAGCCCAGTTTGATCCCATGTGATGCGGGATCAAAACCGCTCAGTCGCTCGTTGATTTCCGATTCCATCAAACCGTGGATGCGCAGGATGCGCTTTCGGCACACGGGCCTGTCGGGAAACCGGCGCACAAGGTCAGGCAGGACCACTTCAGCCAGCAAGGTTTCCATCTCGTGGGGAACACCGGGAAGGAAATAACAGGGCACTCCCCGGTGTTCGAGGAAAAATCCCGCCATGGGCCGTCCCGGCGCCATGCGCGTGGCCCCTTGCGGCAGCTCGGCAAGGCGGCCCAACCGGTCGCTCCACGTGCCGCCTCGAGCCTGAACCCTGGCCATCAAGTGTTTCAAATCCGTTTCGTCCACGGCCATGGGAAGGGCGAAAGCGCGAGCGACCGCCGACTTGGTCTGATCGTCGTCCGTAGGGCCGAGCCCGCCCGTTACGATGACGAATCGGCTTTCCGCCGTCAGCTGCTCCAGCTGAAAGGCGATGGCCTCTTCAGCGTCTTCCACGACGACCACCTTCCCCAGCCGAAACCCTTGCGCTCTCAATGCACCGGCAATGTGGTGGGCGTTGGTGTTAAGGATGTCTCCCAGAAGGATTTCGTCGCCTATGGTAAGCAACGATCCGCGAACATCCTGAGGGGTTCCTCGATCCATCACGGCTCCGTCTCGGCTTTGGGAGCGTTTCTCTTTTCCAGGCAGATCCTTTTCACCTCGTCGTAGACGAGGGGCAACGGCGTTGCGGTGCGCCGTGCCGCCTCCCGGCACTCCTCATATTCGGGCTGATACCGCACCGTTCCGTCGGGGAGGGTGGCCGCTTTGACCCGCAGGGGCCCCCACGGTGTGGTCACTTCGCACGTCGTGCGCTGCAGCTCCAGACGATCCACCTCATGGAATCGAACCCCCAAGGTGGTGCTTTCCGAAAAGACGCGCGACGCCACGCGGTCCCTCAGGGACGGCTCCATGAGCACACGGACCAGGGTCGCCGGCCGGTTTTTCTTCATGATCCCTGGAACGAGCACCACATCCAAGGCCCCTTCCGCAAAACAGGCTTCCATGAGGTGTTCGTAGAATTCGGGATTCATATCGTCAATGTGGGTTTCCATGAGGAGCAGCCGTCGGGACCTGACCGAGGGTTCCGATTCGCCCACCATGAGGCGCAGCACATTGGGCGGATCCGCCGCCGGGTGCGCCCCCACGCCGTATCCTACCGCACCGAGGACCATGGGGGGAAGAGGGCCGAAGGCACGGCACAGACCGCTCAAAATGGCGGCGCCGGTGGGTGTCACCAGTTCTCTTTCCACACCGCCGTCGCGCACGGGAACGCCTTCCAAGAGCGCCACGGTTGCCGGCGCCGGCACAGGGAGGACACCGTGGGCGCAGGAGACGCGGCCCCGTCCCAAAGGAAGCGGGGAAGCCTGGAGAGCTTCAATGCCCAGGGCGTCCAGCCCGATCACGGTTCCAACGATATCGATCACGGTATCTACCGCGCCGATTTCGTGAAAATGGACGTCCTCCACATGCATCCCGTGCACCCTGGCTTCCGCCTTGGCCAGTCGCTCCAGGATGTGCAATGATTTTCGCTGGATGCCCTCGGGTAACCGGGAAGTCGTGATCAGGGCTCGGATGTCTCGGTAATGCCTTAACGGCGCCGATCCGTCGTCGTGGACAATCACCCGCGTGCCGGTGATGGCCCCCCGGGATTCTTTTCTCACCTCGAGGCGCCACCCCGTGAGGGGAAGAGCCTGCAAAGCGTCCGTGAGAGCCTCAGGCGAAACGCCCGCATCGATGAGGGCGCCGAGCATCATGTCCCCGCTGGCGCCCGAAAAGGCGTCCACATAAGCCAACCGCATTTCGTCATTCGCCTTTCGCGTCGAAAAGCCGTGCCAAAACTTGATCCATGTGGGTCATGGGGACAAAGGTCACGGATCGGGTGACATACTTGGGCAATTGCGCCGCCTCGGCTGTGTTGGCTTGAGGGATGAGCACGGAAGCGACCCCGAAGCGAGCCGCCGCCAGAGCCTTTTCCCGAAAGCCTCCCACGGGAAGAACGTCTCCCAAAAGAGAAATTTCTCCCGTCATGGCACAGAATTCTCGAATGGGCTTCTGCAGCACGGCGGAGACGAGAGCGGCACACAGGGCCATTCCGGCGGACGGCCCGTCCTTGGGCACCGCTCCGGCCGGCACGTGGATGTGGATGTCGGCCTTTTCGTGGAAATCCGCGGGCACACCCAGCCTGTGGGCTCGGGTCCGAATGAAGCTTATGGCCGCCTGAGCCGATTCCTTCATGACGGTCCCCAGGTGACCTGTGAGCACCACGGTGCCTTTGCCCGGCATGACGGCCGCTTCGATGCGCAGCACCTCCCCGCCGTGGGGCGTCCACGCCAGCGCCAAGGCCATTCCCGGAATGATCGGGACATGTCGGCTGACAAGGTCCCGCTGGGGCGGCCCCAGATATCGCTCCAGGCACCCCCTGGTGATGCGCAACGGCGGGGGGCTCCCTTCGGCCGCCTTTCGCGCCGCCTTGCGGCAGAGGGTGCCGAGAGCCCTTTCCAACTGGCGAACGCCGGACTCCCGCGTGTACCGGTGCACGATTTCCATCAGGGCCGCTTCGCTGATGGCCACATCGCCGGAGCGCAGCCCATGTTCTTGGAGCTGGCGCGGCAGAAGGTAGTTTTTGGCGATAATCATCTTTTCCCGGTCCGTATATCCGGAAAGATGGAGGACCTCCATGCGGTCAGCCAGAGCCGGCGGGACGTTTTCCAGGCTGTTGGCGGTGGCGATGAAAAGGACCTGGGAAAGATCGAACGCCACGTTCAAATAATGATCGGAAAAAGCCCGGTTTTGCTCCGGATCCAGGACTTCCAGGAGCGCCGCGGCGGGATCGCCGCGGGCGTCGGAGCCGATTTTGTCGATTTCATCGAGCATGAAGACCGGGTTCTTGGTTCCCGCATTGCGAAGCCCCTGGATGATGCGTCCAGGCAAAGCCCCGAGATACGTGCGCCGGTGTCCTCGGATTTCGGCCTCATCCCGAATGCCCCCCAAGGAGACGCGCACAAAGCGGCGGCCCATGGCTTTGGCGATGGAGCGCCCCAGAGATGTTTTGCCCACACCGGGCGGCCCGACCAGGCACAGGATGGAGCCTTTGAGTCCTCCCTTGAGGCTGCAAACGCCGAGAAAATCCAGGATACGCTCCTTCACCGCCTCCATGTCATGGTGGTCGGCGTCCAACACGCGGGCGGCTTCCGCAAGATCCAGCCGATCGACCGTGGTGCGCTGCCACGGCATTTCAATGAGCCAGTCCAGATAGGTGCGCACGATGGAGGCTTCGGCGGCATCGCTTTGCATCATCATGAGGCGCTCGAGCTCGCGCATCGCCTCCCGATGGGCTTCGGGGCTCATCCCCGAAGCCTGGATCTTTTCCCGGTAGACGTTTTCTTCTTTGTCTTCGTCCCATTCGCCCAGTTCGCGGCGAATGGCCTTGAGCTGCTCTCTGAGATAACGCTCCCTTTGCCGCCGAAGAAGGGCGCTTTGGGCTTCGGATTCGATCTCCAGTTGGACCTCGGCTTTCTGAAGCTCCACGGCCAGAGCCTCGGCCACCCTTTCCAAACGTTCCCCAGGATCGGCGATGGCCATGAGGCGGCAACATTCGTGGGGATCCACGTGGAGGTTGAACGCCAGGAGATCGGCGAGTCGCCCTGGTGATGAGGCGCTTTGGAGCACGGCTTCCGCGTCGGCGGCGTGCATGCCGCGCAAGGTGAAAAGCTTCACCCCCATACGGCGCACCCGGGTGACGAGGGGAACGAGGTTTTCCGCGAAAGGCGAATCGGCTTCCACCAAGGGGTCGACGCGGACCCGGATTCCAGGGGTTCGGGCCGTCACGTGAGTGACCTTGGCCTTGGCAATGCCTTGAACGAGGATCTTGTGCCGGCCGTCTTCCAATGCCGTGTTCTTGAGGACGAGAGCGACACAGCCCACGGCGCCGTCCCAGGCCGTCTCGGGATCGTCGTTCAGGCCGCACGCGCCGTCTTGGGCACAGCACGCAGCCAAAAACACGTAGCGACCCGTTTTTTCCGCCTCGGCAAGAGCGGCCTTTTCGCCCGGATCCGAAAGGAACAAAGGGAGAATCATGGCGGGAAAGAGCATGGTGTGGCGCAAGGGCAATACCGGCAAGTCCGTGGGCCATGAGGGTGTGGTCATGGTGCGGCGTCGTCCTCCCGCATCCCCCTTAACAGCGCGCTCCCCCCTTGTCAACACGCGAGCACGGCCTTGCTTCTCTTGACAGGCGAGGGGTCGGATGATAGTTAGTCGGCACCCAGTTTCACCCTATGGAGGGATGGCCGAGTGGTTTAAGGCGGCGGTCTTGAAAACCGTTGGTCGGTTCGCAGCCGGCCCGTGGGTTCGAATCCTACTCCCTCCGCCACGACCATGCGTCGCTTGGAGAGATGGCCGAGTCGGCTGAAGGCGCTCGCCTGCTAAGCGAGTGTACTCCGAAAGGGGTACCGAGGGTTCGAATCCCTCTCTCTCCGCCACCTTATCCAATCCGCCCGACCCACCCGGTCGGGCTTTCGTGTTTTGCAAGGGATTGTTTCGGGAGGGCCTATGTCGGAAGAGACCAGGAATTGGACACATTTGGACCAACACGGTCGCGTCAAGATGGTGGATGTGAGCGACAAGCCGCCCACATGGCGTGAAGCTCGAGCTCGGGCCCGGGTGCGCATGGCACCGGAAACCCTGAAACGCATCCTCGAGGGAACCGTCGCCAAAGGAAACGTTTTCGACACGGCCCGCCTTGCCGGCATCATGGCCGCCAAGAAAACATGGGAACTCATTCCCCTGTGCCACCCCCTGGCCCTCACAGCAGTGGACGTCTTCCTCGAACCCGATCCCGATTTGCCCGGGGTGCGCCTGGAGGCTCACACCAAGACCTGCGAGCGAACCGGCGTGGAAATGGAAGCCCTGGTAGCGGTCACCCACGCCGCCCTGACGCTCTATGACATGTGCAAAGCGCTGGATCGGACGATGGTCCTGGAAGATATCCGACTGACCTACAAAAGCGGCGGCCGAAGCGGCACCTTCCACCTCCAGGAGCCCGCGCAAGATCTTGCAGGCCTAACCCCCTAGACGGAGCTCCAGCCCAAGTTTCAGGTATAAAGGATTATGAAGAAGGCAACCTCGAACATCCTCGGTCTTTCTCCGCCTACGGGCCATAGCGTGAAAACCCCTTTAATCCCATAGGCAGCGGATAGCAGCCGCGGCATGACTTCACTCTCAAGTCTCCCTCCTTGCCCACTGACAGTTTTGGTCCCTTTGCGGGAACATGGCAGAAACGCGCCGCAGAGCGGGATTTCCGCCGCATTTTAGGCTTTACAACCCGGCATGCTCTATGCTAGCCAACATGCCTTCATCACAGCGCGCGGAGGACTCGCCATGGACCAAGAGACACTGGCCTACTTCAAGGAAATTCTCGAACAGCGACTGCGCGAGCTTATCGAGGAAGCGGAAAAGACTGTAACGGGCATGACCGACGAAGGGGAAACGTTCCCCGACCCCACCGACCGGGCCTCATTGGAGTCGGACCGGAACTTCATGCTGCGCATCCGCGACCGGGAGCGCAAACTCATCACCAAGATCCGCGAAGCGCTCCAGCGGATCGAGGACGGGTCTTTCGGCATTTGCGAAGCCTGCGGGGACGACATCGGGATCGAGCGCTTGAAGGCTCGGCCCGTGACCACCCTGTGCATCGACTGCAAGCGCCGACAGGAAGCTTTGGAAAAGATCCGGGAAGCCTGAGGGATGCGCTGCCAGGCGGCGTGGACTCCCAAGCGGCCTATGCATGGCGCAGGTGGAGGATGTCGCCGACCCACACGGTTTCGCGCCTCCCGTCCGGCGTTTCCACCACCAGGCCGCCCCGGTCCGTGAGATCCCGGGCGGTTCCTTCGAGCATCCGCTCCGCCACTCGGATGCACACCCATTTGCCGAGCACGGCCGAAAGGTTCTTCAAGTCGTCCCGAAGGGATGCCAACCCTTTTTCCAGGTACTCTCCGTAGAGCTCTTCCATGGTGTTGAGAAAAGCCGCCAGGACCTGGGCGCGGCTGATACCCCACGGCTCGTCGCCTTCCCGGCGAACCCGTTCCCATTCCAAAGCCAGGGATGTGGCCGGATACAGGGCCTCCGCCGGAAGGTCCTCCTCGCGGTGCAACACATTGACCCCGACGCCCACCACCAGAAACTGGATCCGGTCCGGATCGGACTGCATTTCGGTTAGAATCCCGGCGACTTTCTTTCCCGCGATCAAGACATCGTTGGGCCACTTGATGCGGGCGTCCAGAGCCCATATGGTCCGAAGGCAGCGGGCCAACGCCAAGGCCGTCACCAAAGTCGATTCCGGCCCCTGCCGGGGCGGCACATCGGGGCGAAGAATCATGGAAAAATAAAGCCCCATGCCTTTGGGCGAATGCCACGGCCGGCGAAGCCTGCCGCGACCCGCCGTCTGCTCTTCCGCCACCACCGTCGTCCCGTGGGGCGCTCCGCGTCGCGCCAGATCCATGGCACGGTCGTTGGTCGATCCGATGGATTCGTGGTAGTCATACGTGCGGCCTAGGAAGCGGGTTTGCAAGAGCGGCAGGACCTCTTCCGGCCTGAGCGACCGGCTTAGAGCCGTAAGCCGGTATCCTCTCTTAGGGAGGCTTTCGATCAGGTAGCCCCGGGACCGAAGGGTGCGGATGTGTTTCCATACGGCCGTCCGCGATATCCCCAAGGACGCCGCAAGCTCTTTTCCCGAAACGGTCTCTCCCCGGCGCCTCTTGAGTTCCGCCAAGACCGAAAGCAGGGTTCCCGCTCGTTCCGGCATCATCCCACCCCTACGATCAAACCCAGAGCCGCGTGATAGAGTGCAATTTCCGTCACTTCGTTCACGGCACCCAACATATCCCCCGTCATGCCGCCGATCCACCGTTTCGCCGCCCGCCGAAGCGGCACGGCCGCCGCCAGCGCCATTCCCGCCAAAAACACACCTGACAGCCCCTCCAGGGCGACGGCGGCCGTCACAGCCCATACGGCGGCCCACACCAGTTCCCGGCGCCCCACATGGTCGAGGAAAGCCTTGCCCAAACCGCCTTCCGCCCGAGCGTAAGGGATCTTGTACGTGCAGAGGACCATGGTGCAGCGGCTGAGCGCCGGCACCAGGATGAGCGCCGACCACCGCTGGGCGGCGAGAAGTCCCGCGACGGAAAAAACCTTGAGACCGATATCGAAGATGAGCGCCAGGACTCCGAAAGTCCCCACACGGCTGTCCTTCATGATGGCCAGCCGCCGCGAGGGCTCGTAGGCGCCCCCCACACCGTCCGCCACATCGGCCAGACCGTCCAGATGCAGACCCCGGGTGAGCCATGTTCCCAAGGCCACCACCCACAGGGCACTCAACTGCGCAGAAAAAGCAAAGCTCAGTCCCCAGCCCGCCGCGGCCTGGAGCGTGCCGAGGATAAGCCCGACGATGGGAAAGGCGGCAAGGGAGCGAGCCACTTCCTCCGGAGCGGCTATCGCTGTCCCCTGCCCGGGGAGGCGCAGTCGGCTGAGAAACCCCAAGGCCATGCCCATATCTTTCCACATGGGGGTTTCGTCCTTTGCGGGCCGCTTAACCGGCTTTTCAGCGAGGTTTCAAGGCGACGGGAATGCCGGCGATGACGTAAGTGACGGCCCGGCACGCCTTGGCCACCTGTTGGTTGGCCCACCCCGCCAGGTCCCGATAGGTTCGGGCCAAAGCGTTTTCCGGGACGATGCCGCAGCCCACCTCGTTGGACACAAGAAGCACTGGAGAGCGTACCGAGGAAAGGGCGTCACAAAGGGCGCCCACGGAAGCTCGGAGCGCGTTTTCGCCCGAACGGAGCAACAGGTTGGAATACCACAGAGTCAGGCAGTCCACCAAGACGGGGCCCGGTTCGGCATCCAACCGCACGAGGGTTTCCGGAAGGGCCACAGGACATTCCACCGTTCGCCACGATTCGCCGCGGCGGCTCCGGTGCTCCGTAACACGCCGGGCCATTTCTTCGTCGAGGATTTCTGCCGTCGCTACGTATCGGTACGGAGGCTGAAAGGCGCTCATGAGGGCTTCGGCTTGAGTGCTTTTGCCGCTTCGCGCCCCTCCCAAAATGAGATGCGGGCTCAGGGGGAGATTCATGGGATGGGATCGTCCTCGGCCGAGTTCGGATCAATACCCAGTTGGCGAAGCAACTTTTCCAACTGTCCGGGATCCCGAAACCCGATGGTCACCGTCCCCCGGTCCCCCCGCCTTCTCACGGTGACGGGAAGATCCAGCCTTCGGCGCAACTTCTTTTCCAGTTCGGGCCATCGGGTCCGCGCCGGGGCCGCCTCGGGCTCGGCTTTGGCTTGGAGCACGGCGCTGATGCGTCTTTCCGTCTGGCGCACCGACAAGTCCCCGCGCAGGATGGCGTCGCGCATGGCCATCCGGGAAGCCTCGTCGGGCAGGGCCAACAGAGCCCTCGCGTGTCCCATGGAAAGGCGCCCGTCCAAAATGTCCTGTTGGATCGGGAGGGGCAGCTGCACCAACCGCATGATGTTGGCCACGGTGGACCGGTCCTTGCCCACACGCTGGGCGATTTCGGCCTGGGTCAGGCCGAACTCATCATGCAGTCTCCGGTAGGCCGCCGCCTGTTCGATGCAGTTGAGGTCCTGGCGCTGCAGGTTTTCCACCAAGGCCATTTCCAGGGCTTGGCGCGGCGTGGCTTCCCGGACCACGACGGGCACTTCGCTCAGCCCGGCCGCCTTGGCCGCCTGCCATCGCCTTTCTCCCGCAAGGATCTGGTAGGTTCCCTGTTCAGCGGCGCGGGTCACCAAAATGGGCTGCAGGATCCCGTTTTCCCGGACGGATTGGACGAGTTCCTGAAGGCTTTCGTCTTCCACCTTCTGGCGGGGCTGAAAGGGATTGGGCACCAGGCGGTCCACCGGACAATAGAAGACCTGCACCTCCTCGCTCTTCAACCAGTCGGTGGAAGGCAGCAGGTCGTGAAGTCCGCGGCCCAAGCCTTTTTTCTTTTCACTCACCGAAACCTTCCGTCCCCAACAGTTCATCGGCCAAGGCCAGATAAGCCCGTGCCCCGGCCGAGTTGCGATCATAGAGGGTCACAGGGAGCCCGTGACTCGGGCATTCGCTCAAGCGCACGTTGCGCGGAATCAAGGTCTTGAGGACGCGACCGCCCAAGTGGTTTCGCACCTCCGTGGCCACCTGGTGGCACAGGTTGTTGCGCCGATCGAACATGGTGAGCACAATGCCCCGAATGCGCAAGGCCGGATTCCACCGCATCTTGATCTTGCGGATGGTTTCCAGCAGGAGAGTCAGTCCTTCCATGGCGAAGTATTCGCACTGGAGCGGGATGAGGACGCTGTGGGCGGCGCACAGGCTGTTGACGGTCAAAAGCCCCAAGGACGGAGGGCAATCCAGGAGGACGACATGGAAATCTCGGCCGAGCGTCTCCATCTTTCGGGCTAAAACCGTCTCCCCGCCTCCTTGGGCTGCCAGTTCCCATTCGGCCGCCGCCAGAGTGGGGTTGGCCGGCAGAAGCCACAGGGGCAGGTTTTCAAAAGGCCGATGCAGCGGAGGCTTCACATCGCGCTGCAAAAAGCCGTAGAGGCTCGCGTCCGCGTCGGGGACGCGCACACCCAGCCCGCTGGAAGCGTTCCCCTGAGCGTCGCAATCCACGAGGAGGACTCTTTTTCCCCGAGCCGCCAGGGCCGCGCCCAGGTTGATCGCCGTGGTGGTCTTGCCCACGCCGCCTTTTTGGTTGGCGACGGCCACGACGGAGGTCATGACGAAGCCCCTTCACGCCCTGGGACCACAAGGCTCCAGGCATCGAAAAGTTCGTGGTAGCGCACCAAGAATCGTTCCCCTGTATCCACAAGCACGCGGAAATAGCGCATGGGCACGCGATGAGAGGCCACGAAGCCTTCGTACCATCGATCTTCCACCGCGACAACCCGGTAGCGGCGCCCGCGCCATTCCAACGCCGTCGGTTCCTGGGCTCCGCAATACGCATCCCGGGTTGTCACCGTGACGCGTTCCAATCGCATAACGCAACCTCGCCGCTCACCCCGTTCGGCAAAGAGTGACTAATATACTGGTGGGCGCTTATGATACAATGTTTTTTCAATTGTGATCGGCAAGGAGGTGCACGCCATGACACGCAAAGCGCTCTTGGTCATCGACATGCTCAACGATTTCCTCGATCCCCGCGGAGCTCTCTACTGCGGGGAGTCGGCCCGATCGATCATTCCCGCCGTTCGTCGCCTCATGGAGGACTTTTCTCGACAGGGCCATCTCATCGTCGTGGTCAAGGACGCCCATCGAAGCGACGATCCGGAATTCCGCATGTTCCCTCCGCATGCCGTGCGCGGGACGTGGGGCGGAGCCGTCATTCCGGAACTGCCCGTCCCGCAGGACGCGGCGGTTGTGGAAAAAACGCGCTACAGCGCCTTCTTCGGCACCCCCTTGGAAGACATCCTCAAGGACTACGCTCCCGACGAGGTGTGGGTCGTGGGGGTGTGCACGTCCATTTGCGTCATGGATACGGTAGGGGATCTTCGCAACCGGGACTACACCGTGGTGGTCCCGTCGGAGGCTGTCGCCGATTTCGACCCTGAATTTCATGCTTTTGCCCTTAAGCGCATGGAACGCGTTTACGGCGCCGCCGTTCGCTGATATCCGAGGAAAACGGAAAAGGGAGGCCGAGACTATGGCGCTGTGGCACGGCTACCGCCCGGAACTTCTCACCGATCTTTATCAGTTCACCATGGCGGCGAGCTACTGGAAGGAAGGCATGCACGGCCGGGCCGCCTTCAGCCTTTTTGTCCGTGATTTGCCTCCCAACCGCGCCTACTTCGTCTCGGCCGGCCTCCAACACGTTCTCGCTCTCATCGACGATTTCCACTTCGATCCCGCCTCCATCGATTATCTTCACTCCCTCGGCCGTTTTCCCCAAGGCTTCCTGGATTATCTCAAAACGGTGCGGTTTACGGGCACGGTTCGGGCCATCCCCGAAGGGCGGATCTTCTTTCCCAACGAACCGCTCATCGAGGTGACCGCCCCGATCGTGGAAGCCCAACTGCTGGAAACGGTCATTCTCAACACCCTGCACCTGGAAACTTTGGTCGCCACCAAGGCCGCCCGGTGCATCGCCGCCGCCCGCGGCCGCCCCCTCATCGACTTCTCCCCTCGACGCACCCACGGGGTCGACGCCGCGCTGAAGACCGCTCGATCCAGTTACATCACCGGCTTTATCGGCACGAGCAACGTTCTGGCCGGCCAATTTTACGGCATCCCCGTTTTCGGGACCATGGCCCATTCCTACATCACGAGCTTTCTCCATGAAATGGACGCCTTTCGAGCCTACGCCGCGGCCTTTCCAGACAATACCGTGCTGCTCCTCGACACCTACGACACCTTGAGGGCCGCTGAGAAAGCCGTCATCATCGCCCGGGAACTTCAGGCCCAAGGGAAAAAACTGCGCGGCGTGCGCCTCGACAGCGGAGACCTCAAGCGCTTGAGCCGTCAAGTCCATGAGCTTTTCCGCCAGCACGGCTTCCCCGACGTGTCCATCATGGCCAGCGGCAATTTGGACGAATACCGTGTCGACGATCTTCTCCAATCGGGTGCCCATATCGATCTCTTCGGCATCGGCACCCGGCTTGGGGTTTCCGCCGACGCCCCGTACTTGGACATGGCTTACAAGCTGGTGGAATACGACGGGCGGCCCGTGCTCAAGCTGAGCCCGGGGAAGATCACGTGGGTGGGGGAAAAGCAGGTGTTCCGCTCCTATGGCCCGTCGGGATTCATGGAACACGACGTTCTGGGCCTCAAGCAAGAAAACCACCCCGGCGCCGAACCCCTCCTGGTTCCCGTGGTGGTGCACGGGCGGCGAACCGCCCCCGAAGAATCCCTCGGGGACATCCGAGCCCGCTTTCAGGCCGACTGGGACCGTTTGCCCGACGACTACAAGGCCCTGCGACCGGAAAAAACCTATCCGGTCCGCCCCAGTGAGCCTCTTCGCGCACTCCAGGAGCGGGTCAGTCGCGCTCGAGTGGATCAGGAAGTCCGGTCATGACTCCCGGCGAATCCATCGGATGAGGCGTCTGCGCGCCAGCAGGCCGGGCAGTTCATATGCGGCATCCTCCAGGCGGTCGAGGACCGCACCCCCTGCCAAGGCGACGTGGCCCTGAGCCGGGACGGGAGACGACGGCCCGGCCCAGTAGGCGATGAGGCCGCCCGGAGCCAGGATCGAACCCATCCTCCGGATCATGGCCTCATCCATCCTTACGGCCCTCATGGTGATCACATCAAAGCTTGGTGCCCCTTCATGCCCTCGAGGCCCCTCCGTGGATCGGCAAAGCCTGGGGATCCACGGCGCTTCTTCAAAACGGCCGTGCAGGACAGAGACGTTTTTCAAAGCGAGGTCCGCCGCGGCGACTTTGAGGAAACTGGCCTTCTTCCGGTCCGATTCCAACAGAAAAACCTCCAACCGGGGCCGGACGACCGCCAAAGGAAGGCCGGGAAAGCCCGCTCCACTGCCCACATCCAAGGACTGGCCGCTTTCGGGAAGCCATGAAGCCGGAACAAGGCTGTCCAGCACATGCTGGATTAACGCCTCTCGTCCCGTGATCCGGGTGAGGTTTACGCGGCGGTTCCACAATTCCACCAGAGCCAAATGCCGGCAGCATAGAGCCGCCTCCCGGTCGGAGAGCGTCATGCCGCCGTCGGCACACAAGGCCCGAAGCGTTTCCCGGCACTCGTTTTCATCCACGAAGAAGCCCCAAAATCTTCCGCGCCCTATTTTCCGATGCAAAACCGAGAAAAAATACGGTCCAAAACCGCTTCGTCCACGTCAAGGCCGAGGATTTCCTCCATGGCACGCCGAGCGGTTCGGATTTCTTCCGAGACCAGTTCGGGAAGGCCTTGAGTGCGCGCCACTTCCAGGGCCGCCCCGAGGGCTTCGGCGGCGCGTTCCAGGCATTCCTTTTGGCGCACATTGACGGCAAAAGTCGATTCGGCTCCCAGAACCATCTCCCGCAGGAACCGGTCTTCCAGAAAGGCTTTAAGGTGCTGAATATCCTTCGGATCATGAGCGCAGAGAGGGAAAATGGGATCGCCCAGAGCATACCGGGCCGAAATGGCTTCGCGGGTGGTCACCGCAGGACAATCCCTCTTGTTCAAAACGACCATGCGCCGCTTCGGCCGGGTTTTTTGCTCAATCCGGTCGTCGTCGCCGTCCAAGGGGCGGCTTTGGTCCACCACCCAGAGCACAAGGTCGGCTTCGTCCACGGAACGCAGGGTCCGTTCGATGCCCAGGGACTCGATGACATCAGGCTCTTCCCGGATGCCTGCCGTATCCAAAACCCGCACCCACAGGCCTCCCACAAGAAAGCCGTCCTCGATCACGTCCCGCGTGGTTCCGGCGATGGGCGTGACGATGGCACGGTCCTGGCCGACCAAAGCGTTCAGCAAGGACGACTTCCCCACGTTGGGCTTTCCCACGAGGACCATGGACAGACCCTCGCGAAGCACGCGGGATTCCTCGTAATGGTCCAGGATCTGTCGAACGGCGGGCAGAACGTGGCCCTCCACGCGCGTGGCCAGGTCTTCCATGGAGAACAGGTCCGGCTCGGCGTCCATCTCTTCCGGGAAATCCATGAGGGCCTCCAGCCGGGCCTCCATATCCAGAAGGTCCTCCCTCCACTGGGAGACGGCCTCCCCCAGGCCTTTCCGCAAATGACGCCCGGCCGCCTCCAGAGCCTTTTCCGACCGGGCGTGGATCACATCGGCGACGGCTTCCGCCTGGGAAAGATCCAGCCGCCCATTGAGAAAGGCGCGCAGAGTGAACTCCCCGGGCCGCGCCATGCGAGCCCCTTGGGCCAAAACCAGGGAAAGGATGCGGTTGAGCACGGCGTAGCCGCTGTGGCAGTTGATTTCCACCACGTCTTCCCCCGTATAGGATCGGGGCCCGGCCATGTAGCTGGCCAGAACCTCATCCACGGCCGTTCCCGCGGCGGGATCCACGATCCACCCATACGTCAGTTTGTGGGAAGGGGGAGGAAAGGGGGACGATCGGGACGGTGCGAAAATCTTTTGGAGGATGGTGAGGGCATCGGGGCCACTGATTTTGATGATCCCGATGCCCCCGATGCCGATGGGAGTCGCGATAGCGCAGATTGTCTCGGATCGGCAGGCAATGTCCATCGTGCGCGGATGCAGCCTCCGCTCACTGTGCGTTGGATTTCGCTTCGGTCATGGAGTCTGGAATGTTTTTCGTTTTCTTGGCCGGATAGATGACCACCCGGCGCAGGTTGCCTTCGCCTTTGCTCTTGGTACGAACGCCCTGGTCTTCCTTCAGGGCCATGTGGATGATGCGCCGGTCTTGGGCGTTCATGGGACCCGTCGTCACCGGACGTCTGGATTTCTTGACCCGCTCGCTGAGCTGCAGAGCCATTTCCGTGAGGTTGCTTTCCCGTTTGGAGCGGTAGTTTTCCGTATCCACGATGACGGGCACATTGTCGCCCACCTCTCGGCTGACGATCTTGCTCACCACATACTGCAAAGCGTTCAAGGTTTTGCCCCGCTTGCCGATGAGCAATCCGGACCCGTTGCTCACGATGTTCAGATAGACGCTCTCTTCCCGCACTTCGCTTTCCACGACCGTGGGGACGTCCACATATTTGAGAATTTCCGTGAGCACTTCCTTGGCCCGGTCACACGCCTTGCCGAGAGGCGTCTCCTTGGGGGTGGCGCGAATGCGCGCCTTGCGGGCCCCGACAATGCCGAAAATGCCTGAAGAGCCTTTGGACAAGACTTCGATGTCCAACTTTTCTTGAGGCAGCTGGAACGCCTCGCAGGCCGATCGAATGGCGTCGTCGAGGGTTTTCCCTTCAAATTCCTGCGTTGGCATACTCTCCTCCGTTTGTCGTCCGAAGCGCACGCGCGATCGCCAATCTAGAGTGGAGAGGCGCCTGGTTAAGCGTAACGGTTGATCCAGTACTGCTGCACGATGGACAAGACATTGTTCACAAACCAATATAGCACGAGACCGGACGGAAAGTTGACAAAGAATACGGTGAAAATGACGGGCATCATGAGCATCATCTTTTCCTGTCTCGGATCTCCCGCCGAGGGCGTCATCTTCTGCTGAATGAACATACTTGCCCCCATGAGCAAGGTCAGAACCGGCACACCCCCCAGATAGGGGACGTCAAACCCGATGAACAACCGATCCGGAGCGGTCAGATCGTTGATCCACAGCCAGAACGGCTGGTGACGCAGCTCGATGGCGCCGTAGAGCATGCGGTAGAGGGCGAAGAACACGGGAATCTGAAGCACCATGGGCAGGCACCCTCCCAGGGGGTTCACCTTGTAGGTGCGGTAGAGCATCATGAGCTCTTGGTTGAGCTTTTCCCGGTCGTCTTTGTACTTTTCCCGGATCTGGGCCATCTTGGGCTGGATCTTCTTCATGACCTGCATGGACTTGTAGCTCTTGTGCGTCAAAGGCCAGAAGAGGATTTTGATGATCACCGTCAGGATAATGATGGCCACCCCGTAATTGTGGGCATAGTTATAGAGCCATCGAAGGAAGATCAAGAGGGGTTTGGCCAGGAAGCTGAACCAGCCGAAATCCAAGGCGCGTTCCAGGCGGCTGTCAGCCCTTTTGAGGGCCTCCAGTTCCTTGGGACCCCAGTAGTAGGTGTTGGAAACCGTCACGGCGGCGCCCGGTGCCACCGTAAAGGGATCCGTCAGATAGACAAGCTGTACCAAACCCGAATCGGGGTCGAGCAGCCGAGGGGCCACCTGGAAATGGTCCTGCACGCCCGGCAGGACCGCCTGAATGAAGTAGTTGTTTTCATAGCCGATCCAATGCATGGGCGGTTTGAGAACGGGCGTTTCCTTCTTTAGGCTCTTTTGGTCGAATTTATCCAAAGAGCCGTTTTTGAACACGGTTACATGCGACATGTTGTAAGAGGATTCCACGCCGTCAAAGGGCATGGCATAGGAGCTGATTCCCAGCTGGTCGGTCAAAGGAGCCTCGGAAAGATTCTCCACGACGACCTCCACCCCTACGGCGTAGGTTTCGGGAGAAAAGCGCAGGAGCTTTCGCACGCGGACCGTTCCGGGGATTTCCGCAGAAAGAGTCACCGTCTTTTCCCCGTCGCCCGCATTGAGTCGCATCTCCGCCGGCCCGTCACCGTCGTAGGGCATGGTGGCCAAGGGCCAGTCCTTGTGCTGAAGCAAATCCACGGCCAGCGGCAAATACCCCGCCCCCTTTGACGGGATGAGGTCCATGAGGGGCGAGGCGGGGTCCACTTTTTGGCGGTGTTTTTTCAGCGTGAAACTTTCAATCCGGCCGCCTGCGGACGAAATCTTCGCCGTGTAAAGGGGGGTATCCACGACCCATGTCTTGGCCGTGGCCGCACCCGGCACGGCATGCTGCTGGGGCACGCTTTTCAGATCCACCGTCGTCTGGGTTTCCGAGGGGGTGAATGGAGCGGAGGGGGCCGGAGACGTTTGGGGTTGGGCCTGGGTCGCCGTTTGGGGCGCCGAAGGCTGCTTGGCTTTCCGAGAAGTATCGGGGGAGAGGAAAATCTCCCAGAGAAACAAGACGGCCAAAGAGAGGGCAAACGCCAGCAAGGCTCGTTTTTCCATGAAGGTCACTCCGTTGACTTCCAAAATTTTTGCGGCACGGGATCGAACCCGCCGGGATGAAAAGGATGACACCTGAGAAGCCTCCAGGCCCCCAAGAGCACGCCGGCCATCGGGCCATGCTTTTCGATGGCTTCATAGGTGTATGCGGAACAGGACGGATAGAATCGACAGTGGGCTCCAAGAAGGGGAGAAAGACACTCTTGATAAATTTTCACAGCATACAAAAGCAGCCGTTTCATCATGCCATTCGCAGACCGCCTTTCCTGAAACATTCCCGGAAAAGGTCGGCCAAGTGCGGTGTGGAGAAATGCTCCGCGCCGGGCCGGGCGATGACCACGATATCCAAGCCCGGCAAAGGGACAGTGTGCTTATGGAGCCGAAACCATTCGCGCAGGCGCCTCTTGATGCGGTTGCGCTGCACGGCCTTCCAGAACCGCTTTTCCACCACGAGACCCAGGCGGTGATGGCTGAGGCCGTTGGCGGCGATATTGACGAGGAACGCACCGCAGGGAAGGCGTCGGCCTTCCCTTTTCACTCGCAAGTACTCCGAACGCTTTCTCAGCCTTTCTTCCGGTCGAAAGGACCGCGGGCCGAACCCCGCCGCCGGTGCGACCGGTCTGTGTCCTTCGGGCATCACACAGAAAGGCGCTTTCGACCCTTGGCCCGCCGGCGATTGATGACGGCGCGACCCGACTTGGTGGCCATGCGGACCAAAAACCCGTGCGTGCGTTTTCTTCTCAAGTTGTGCGGCTGGAATGTGCGTTTCATGAATCTTTCCTTCCCCTTTCATCGCAATGTTTGGCGCGCGGGAAGCGCTCTTCCCCGCGTTTTGTCCCTTCGGGCGCACGTAAGCCTTTCGCTCTGGAAGCGAATTGTTGCTTATAGTCAAGGCCCCGATTCCTTGTCAAGCCTCGCGCTTGGTTCAGCCCATGGGCGGGACGGATTGTTCGTCCAAATGGGGGGAAGGATCCCTCCTGCGGGACACCTGCAACGGCAAAGGCTTTGCCGCCGCTGCCGAATCTTTGAGCCTCTATCGGGAAAGGAACCTTGCGACCATGGATCGCCATCCCAAGGCGAATGGATGAAGATCCCGAAGAGGCGGCTCGAGACATGGCCCCCGAGAGTTCCTGCGGGAAGACGGGCCGCGCGGAAAGGAGAGTCACGGCGGGCGATTCCGGCAGGGGCGATCCGCCGATCCGGCGACAGGGTTCATGAGCTTCTGGACGCAAAGAGGGGGAGTCCCAGGTCGGCGGCCAGGCGTCGGCGCACTGCAGGGTCGTCCAAGGCGGCCACCCGGCCATGGTAGTCTTCGGCCAAAGGCGTGGCCAGCCACCAGATGAGGGCCGCCGGTTCGTCAACGGGCCGAAGAAGGCCCTGGGCGTGGTAAGCGCGAAAATCCTCCACGCGCGGGAACCGCTCTGCCGGCGTTTCCCGGATCTTTTGCTGCATGGCCGTGTCCACAACCCCTGGATAGAGGACGTGGACCCGGATGCCGGGGGCGGCGCCACGGAGTTCCTCGGCAAGGGTTTGGGCGAAAAGATCCAGCCCGGCCTTGGCGGCGCAATAGGCGCTCCAGCCCGCCACGGGATGCGTGGCCGCCCCGCTTGAGGTGAAAATGAACACCCCCCGGCCGGCTTCCACCATGGCGGGCCCGAAGGCCCGAACGAAATGGAAGGCGCCGGTGAGATTGACGGCGAGATTGTAAGCCCAGTCATCGGGATCCAGGGTCCAGGTCCGCCCGACGGGTTCGATGACGCCCGCGTTGGCGACCACGACATGCGGCGTGCCGAAGGCATGGCACACGGATTGGGCCATACGCCGCACATCCTCCCATCGGGAAACATCCCCTGCGAAAGGTTCCGCCAAGCCCCCTTGGGCGCGAATCCTCTCCGCGGTTTCACGCACAGCCTTTTCGCTCCTCGCCGCCAAGGCCACGCGGGCTCCCGCACGAGCGAGCTGCTCGGCCGCCGCCCGTCCAATCCCCCGACCCGCCCCCGAGATGACGGCCAGCTGTCCGTCCAGGCGCCCTTTCTCTGTCATCGCCTCCTGCCGCACGGATCACCTCCCCGGGCGCCACACGCCCGCGTCGCCACTCAGTGTTCCACGTGGAACACGGTCCGTCGCCTTCACCCAGCCCACCTTTTCTTCCTTGCCCTCGGCGTGATACTGTCCTTCCCACGCCACAACTCCAGCTTTCGTTTTCCTATCTTAGCCAGGAGGCTTTCCCCATGAAAAGCCATCGAAAAGAACTCTGGATGCACATCCCCGCCCGACGGGGTTTCGTCAACATCACCTCGGAGGTGGAAGCCGCCGTCCGCGAAAGCGGCATCCAGGAAGGCTTGGTCTTGGTGAACGCCATGCACATCACGGCTTCCGTCTTCATCAACGACGACGAACCCGGCCTGCTCCAGGACTACGAAGAGTGGCTCGAACGGCTCGCCCCCCATGAGCCCGTAAGCCGCTATCGCCACAACCGCACGGGCGAAGACAACGGCGACGCCCACCTCAAACGCCAAATTATGGGCCGCGAGGTCGTCGTCGCCGTCACCGGCGCCCGCCTGGATCTCGGTCCCTGGGAACAGATCTTTTATGGGGAATTCGACGGGCGGCGCCGCAAAAGGGTTCTCATCAAGATCATCGGCGCGTGAGCCGACCCTCCCTTAGCCCCGCCGGCACCCCCTCCATGGCGGGCATGCGCGGAACCCGTCTACCGGGGATAGGTTTCCTTCATGAAGGCCGTGCACGCCGTCGTCACGGCGGAGGCCGCCAGCAGCGCAAGGAGCATGGCGCTGTAGGCTTCCACGGGATAGCCCACACCGGGTTTTGCGCCGTAGGCATCCAGCAGCCGCCCCAAGAGGGGCATGGCTGCGGCACCCCCGAGAAAAGGAAAGAGGTTCAAAGCGCCCAAGCACGTTCCCGCAATGTCCGCCGGAAAGAGCTCCTTTGCGGCCGTGAAGGCCACCACCACAACCGAGGACGAGCTGATGGAAAAGAGGAAAAAAAACGCCGTGAGCAGCCCCACGGGGAGGCCCGATGGGAATCCGTAAAGGAACCCCAGTTCCACGGTCATCGTGACGGCGCACCCCACCAGGAGCTTTTTTCGGCTTTTGAGCACCCGGTCGGAAATGATGCCCATGAGCGGCCCGCCCACGATCATTCCCCAGGCGATGAGGCTCAAGACGGCTCCGGCCTTCTCGCGGCTCATGCCGTAGACGTGCATGAGGTAGGGACCGCTCCACAGGCCGCCGAAGCCGAAAAAGATTCCGTAATTTAAAAAACACCAGAGCGCAAAAACCCAAAACTGCCCCGATTGAAGCACGCGGCCGAGCCCCTGGAAAAGGGCCGACGCCCCGGGGTTGGATGCGGCGCCCGCGGCCGAGCGGTGCGGATTCTTCACCGGGAAGAGGCCCGTTTCTTCCGCGGGACGATCCCGAACCACAAGCCACACCACAAGCGAAATGGCCGCGGTGAGCGCTCCGATCAACTGAAACGAGGTCCTCCAGCCCAAAACGCCCGCAAGCCAGGCAAGGAGCCAGGTGGCCGCCAAGATGCCCAGGCCCCCCACGGCGTTGAGCAGCCCCGAAACGGAGGCGAATTCGGTGGGGCGAAACCACTGGGCAAGAATTTTCATCGTGGGGATAAAGACCATGGCCGCACCGATGCCCACCAGGAATCGGCCCGCGAACGCCCAGGAAAGCGACGGGGCCAGCCCGAAGAGCGCACTGCCCACCGCAGCGAGGATGGTGAAAAAGGCCACCGTCTTTCGAGGACCGAGGGAATCGGACAGGAGCCCGGCAGGGAATTGCATGAGGGCGTAACAATAAAAATAAACGGAGCCCAAGAGTCCCAAGGACCCCGCCGACGTCTGAAAAGCCCGGGACAGTTCTTCCGCCACCACTGTCAGGGAAAGCCGATGGAAATAAACGAAGAGATACGCACAGGCCAAAGCACCGAAAATGAACCAGCGCTGATGCTTCATGACGTCACCTCAAGCCCCCCGGGGCAAAGCCTCTAGAGCCGTTCCAAGTGTTCCGGAGGATCGGCCCCCGGCGGTCGGACCTTCCGTCGGACTTCCTCTCGCAGCTTTTCCATCTCCACGCCCGTGAGCTCCCGCTGCGGCGCCTCCAGGACCAGCGGGGCCTCCATGTGCGCGTAGACGGTCGTCCCGGTGAGGATGCCTCGTGTCTTGGTGACGATGTGTTGGAGCATCCATCCCGAATCGCCGATGAGCACGGCGAAGCAAAACGACCCGTAGACCGTCTCCAAAATCCGAGCCCGCGCGACGGGCCCATCGGTCAGGATCGTCACGGTCCCTTCCTTGAGTTTCTCGTCCTCGGGATCCCGGGCGGCGACCACCGTCAGGCCGTCGATGCGGATTTCCCTTTTGACTAGAGGGCGTCGCACCCGCGAGGCCACATAATCCAAAACCACCCGGTGATTGGCTTCATCCACGGGTGAGAACCCGTGATAGTTCAAGTCGCCGTGGGAATGAATCCACCCGTTGACGACCCATCCCGGCTGGAGTTCTTCGTGAAAGGCCAAAAGATCCCGACTGTCCAGGCTTGTGTATTGCTGCAAATTGGCGGCATTCCGCGGAAGCCCGATATCCCTGATGACCTCGGGACGGTCTTCTTCCCCTAAAGTGAGCCCGTACCATTCGTAGCTTTCCCCGTAAAGCTCGCGCACCAGGGAGGAAACGGCCAAGGCCTTGCTGCGCGCATAGCCCGTCATGGTCACCCGATCGGGAAATCGGCCCAAGGGAATTTCCAGCAGGGACGGCCTTTTCAAATCGTTAAGTCTTTTCAGCTTCATGGCCGCGAGGGCTCCTTTAGGCCAAAGCCGCCTTGACCTGCATGGCGTTCACTTCGTAGTCGCCCGTATGGGTTCCGGGCAGAGAAAACATGGGCTCCAGAAGCACCCGATGGAGGATGCTCGTCAGTCCCCGCGCACCCACCCCTTCTTGTTCCGCCCGGCGTGCCACCTCCAAGACGGCCTCATCGGTAAAAATCAGCCGAATGCCCCACGCTTCGAAGTCCTTGATGAAGGCTTGCAGCGGGCTGTCCTCGCTCTTGGTGAGAATGTCCCGAAGGTTGGCCGTGGTGAGCGCATTGTAGACCACGCGGACGGGCAGCCGCGCCATGAGTTGCCGTTCCATGCCGTAGCGCACCAAATCGTCCGGCAGGAGGTGATCCCGCCACAGTCCCTTGATCCCGAGGCGCTCCATGCGCTTTTGAACGATCTCTTCCAGCCCTTCAAAAGCCCCTCCGGCGATAAACAGGACGTGACGGGTAGACAGGGTGAGGCGGTCCTTTCCGAATTCGATGGTGTTTTCCATCCCCTCCAGCATCTTGAGGAGCCCTTTTTGGACGCCTTTTCCCGAAACATCTTTGGTCAGGGTCTTTTCCGAGGCGATCTTGTCGATCTCGTCAAGATAGACCATGCCCGTTTGCGCCGTCAGCGCATGCCCGCCCGCCGAAACCAGAAGGTCCACCAGAATGTCCGAAGTGCTCTGTCCCACGTAGCCTGTTTCGCTGAACTTGGTGAGGTCTTCCACGATGAAAGGGACCCCGACTAACCGCGACGCCACCTCGCACGTATAGGTTTTTCCGCAGCCCGTCGGCCCCACGATGAGGATGTTGGCCTTGGGGGTCTTGACCCGCTGTAAGGCCTTTGCCACATCGCCGCCGCTGTGCGAGGCCGCTTCCTGTAAGGCCGCCCCCAAACGGCGGTAGTGGTAGGCAATGGCGGTGGCCAGGATCTTTTTCCCCTTTTCCTGACCAATGACGTACCGGTCCATTTCGGCCTTGAGCTGCGACGGAGTCTTGTCGAAGCCGGCGATGTGTTCCACGGTCTGGGCGGTCTTTCGGTCCCGCACTCCGTCCATTTTTTCTTGGATCCTCAACCGGCTTTCAGGAGCCATGGGCTCAGCCATAGGACGCCTCCAGGGCCCGTTTCTTGGCGGCGTAAAACCGATAGAGAAAGGCATAGGAATAGCGCGAGAGCAGCCGCGGAGCGATATTGGGGTTGAGGGCGTAAAGCGGCCGGCACAGCAGAAGGTCTTCCGGGGTTTCGGCCCACGCACGGTAAGGGCCTTCAATGCGGGTGGCGATGGTCTCGACAATTGCATAGGATTCGGGAGGAACGAGCGCAAACAGGGGGACCGGAACGGGCGCCTTCCGAAGCGCTCCCTGGGCAAGAGCACGAGCCGCCGTCTCTGTCTCCGGCTCCTCGTCCAGCCGCCTCAGGAAATCTTTTCCGTCCACGCCGAAAGCCGTGAGGACGGACGCCACGCGGGTAAACGCGTCGGGTTGAAAAACCAGGGGCGTCTTGCCCTGTTCCCTGTGCTTTCGAATGGCATCCCTGATGGCCATGTCTTTTCCCCGGATGATTCCGTTATGCCGGCAGACGGCTTCCCATGCGGGCAGGGGCGACCCCACGACACCCTTTTAGTCGAAGCGCCTCCAGCCTATTCGCTCCGCCCCAAACCCTGTTTTCCGCCGGGTCGCTCCAGCCCCGTCTCGCACTCACGAAAAGGCGTTGGTCACGGGAACTTCTCCGGAAAGGCAGCGCGGGTCGTCCGACGGGATCTTCAAGTCGTCGAAGTGAATATCTCCTTGGAAGCCGGAGAAGTGATCCAGTCGATGATAGCCGTTTCTTTTTCGGGGATCGTACCCGTGATACAAGGCGTTCAGGCCGTCTTCCAGCGACCGGATGATGTGAGCCGCCGTAAAGGTTCGCCCTGCCGGTGAGTGCCCGAGACAGATTCTCTGCCAGGGCTGATGGCGCGGCAAAAGAGGGTGCTTGTAGCTGTCCACGACCACGGGCCAGAGGTCCTGGGAAGTCACGGCCACGCGGCAATCGGGGAAAAGGTACAGCCGGTTGTAGTAATCCCTCAGAGCATATCGGCCGCTCCGCTTGTAGATCACGAGCTCTCCGTCGGAAGCCCTTGCGAAAAAACCGAAGCCGTCCACTTCCAGAGCCCCTCGCGTGAGCACAAAGAGCATGAAGCCCAAGGCGGGCGCGGGCCAATCCCAATACGGGCGAAGCTTTTCCCGAAAATTTTCCTGTTCCTTCCCCAAAGCTTCACGCCACGCCATCTCTAAGGAAGCCTCCAGGTCCCTTTGCAGGGTCTCGGCTCCAACGATCCGCCTCCCGGCGTCGTCGCACCCTTCACGCCCAAAGGGGCCCGGAAGCTTGGGCACTCCACGTTCGACGTCTTGGCGCCGGATATCCACAGCCCACCGATGAAAGCGTTCCGGCACTCCGACCTTTTTTGAAAGCCACAAGGCCAGGGCTTGGGGTCTGTTTCCGGCCGATTTCACCCACGCGGGCAGACGCACAAACCGGGGAAGCACCTGGAAAAGCGCGGTTTCCAGGTGGACCGTGTTTCCAAGGACGATCCGAGCTTTTCCCTTGCCGAAAAGATCCCGGCAGACCTTTTTTCGAATCCCTGAGGCAAGCTGCGGGAAAAGCACGGGGGCGTGACGGACGAGCCCCTCCCATGCGATGGTTTCGATGTAAGGAACCCCTTCATGGAAAACGACCTTCGGCCCGTGGACGCCCCTTTGAAAGACTCCGGCGAAAGCTCCGCCTTCGCCCGCCTTTCGAAGCTCCCGAGCGGTCTCGGGATCCATCGGGCATGGAAGATAGACGCTCCCGCCCTTGAAAAGGACTCTGTGGTCTTGGAGATCGTCAAAAAATCTTGAGAAATGGTTTTTCTTCACCCGGCTTTTCATCGCCCTTTCTCGCAAACATGAACCGGGGCGGGAAAGCCTCCCTCCTGGGGCCTTAGAGCCCTTACGGCCACGTAATAATACTTTTCACCCTCATCGGTTTCTTCCACCCGGGCCCGTTCCAGGGGATCTCCCTCAATGGGCCGTCCTGCACACAAAAGGACCCCTCTTTCCATCTGCAGGAGAATGTCCTCGAGAATTTCCCGCTCTTCAATGGAGAGGTCCTGTCTCGCGAGAATCACGTCTACCAGCTCTTGGAGCGTCTTGCCTTCATAAGTTCCCGGCTCGAAGACCTCCAGAAGTCCCTCGGCCGCCTGCCCCGGAAGGATTTCCACCACGAGAGGCACCGGCAATTTCCGCCGTTCCTTTTCTTTTTCCTCAAGAACCCGAATCGTCATCTTAGGCCCCGATTGTTTCGCGGTTTTTCTGTTATTTTGACATGGAATTTTAAGAAGTCAAAAACCGGCGACAGGCCCCTGCACAAAGGGCGGGTCTTTGCTTTGACAATCTTGAAGGAGCCGCCTTGCAGGCCATGGGATTCGCGGCAAAGCCCGATCCCATCCTTGGAGCTTTTCGGGGCTGTCGGAGCCTGTTCGGCGACACTGGATTCCCGGGCACGCCCTATCCTACGCAGGAAGGTCCCTGACCGGGGCAAGCCCTGTCGTCCGGCGGGCGGATCTTCACAGTGCCTCGGGCATGCCGGCCCGCCACATGAGGCATGCCGATGAGGACCATTATGGGGGTGCCGTTTTTCACCCGTGCGGGGCACATTCCCCCGCCAGGCCTCGTGCGTCGCAGGACTTCCCGGCCGCATTCCTCCCCCGGGCGCTTTGACATCCACACTCCCGACGAGTGTCCGGAGCCATCTCAGGCATGGATCTTCGGGGATGCGCGCGTCTTAGGGCTCTCGACGTCTTTTTTCTGCAACAGCCGACAAGATCGCCTGAACCCTGGGATGCCCCTTCATCGTGTCCAGATCCCAAGGCACTTTCCGTCTCCAGTTGGGATGTTCCGTGACGGTGCCCGGCACGTTGACTTGGTCGGGGACACCGCACAGGTCTTCCAGGGACAAGGCCAAGAGCTTCGATCCGGTCGCCGCCAGATAACGATAAACGGCCGCCGCACGATCGCGGCTCTGAGTCTCTTCGTCGGGAAAGCCCGGCATGTCGATTTCGTCCTCCACGTACCCCCATGCCGAGAGAAGCTTGCGCAAGGCTTTTTGATCGGCGGTTCGGCCGAGAAGCATTTTTTCGCGAACCTCTTCGCTGGGGAAAAGATCCAGGCTTTCCCGAACCCGAAGGTCCTGGCCCTGCCAAAATCCTTCGAGAGTGGGAAGATCATGAGTGGAGAACGAGGCGACGGAAAAGGGCGGGTAGTTTTCGGGAGGCGGGAAAGAGCCGTCTTCCAGCCTTTCGAAAAAGCAGAGCCGGCAGCCGAAAAGGCGGGTCTCTTCCATGGCGGCGCGGACGCGGTCGGGAACGGTTCCCAGGTCTTCTCCGACCACGAGGCACCGGTTTCTCTCACTTTCCAAAAGCACAAGGCCCAAGAGATCCTCGAACGGGTACCGCACATAGGCGCCGTGTCGCGCATCCAGACCCGCCGGGATCCAGAACTGGCGCATGAGACCCATGACATGGTCGATGCGAAGGGCTCCGAAATCGCTCATGTTGGCCCGCAGCATGGCAATAAACGGCTCGTAGGCGGCATCCTTGAGAGCCTGCGGCAAAAAGGGGCACACTCCCCATTCCTGCCCTTTCGGGTTGAAATCGTCCGGTGGAGCTCCAATGCGCACCGTTAGGGCAAAAAGCGACGGGGTCAACCAGGTGTCCAGGCCGGCAGGGTCCACCCCCACGGGAAGATCCCCGTAAAGGCCGACGGCCAGGCCCCGCTCCCACGAGCGACGCCCGCAGGCGGCAAGCTGTTCCCATGCGTTCCACGCCACATAGAGGAAAAACGTCACGGCCTCGCCGTGCTCCTTGGCGAACTCCGCCACCGCGGAAGACTTCGGATCGTGGTATGCCCGGGGCCAAAGGGGCCAGCCCCACACTGAAGGATCGCTCCGCCGAAAATGGGCATCCAAGGCATGGAAGACCCCGTAACTTTCCAAGTCCTTGCCGCCGTCTTCCACGAATCGGCGAAACCTTCGAGCCCGTTCGGAATCTTTTGTGAGATGATGGTCCCTGAAATGCCTGTAAAGCTTCTCCAAAGCTTCCCGTTGGATCGGCCAGGCCGTTTCGTAATCCACCAAGGGGGCCCGCCGAGCGGCCTCACACGCCTCCCGGATATGATCCTCGCCGAACCAGCGACGCACCTCCTCAGACTCCCAAAACTCCGGGATCGCTTCCACGTCCACATACCACGGCTGCAGGAAACGCCGGCTGGAGGGACCATAGGGGCTGACCTTGGAAGGGTCCTCGGGAAAAAGGAGCCACACCGGGTTGATCCCCACAAAGCCCGCTCCCACATCGGCAGCCCAGTCGAGCAGCGCCCGAAGATCGGAAAAGGTGCCGATTCCCCAGTTCTTATTCGAGCGAATCCCGTAGAGTTGGGCTGTGAGGCCCCACGTTTTCCTTTCCCCGGCAAGCGATTCCGGCACGTAAGCCTGCCGGGGAACGACGATCAGTTTCTGCCGAGCGGGCATTTCGGAAAGTCCCGCCCCGACAAAAACTTCCAAATCGTGGTACCCGATCCCCAAGGGTTCCTGGATATAGAGCACGCGACGGCTGTATCGGCCGCCGGGTCCTCCCCGTTCCTCCACCCCTTGAAGGGCGCCGATCCTTCCTTCCCCCAGCGTTTCCCATCCGTCCTCCCGGCGCAGCCGCCAACGATATGGAACACGGTCATGGGATTCGGGATAGGTGAGCATGACGGCAATGGGCGCCGTTCCCACGGGGACGACCTGGACCGGTTCCACCACGTTGCGGACGGCGCGCGCCTCAAGGGCTTCGAGGGTTTGGATGAGATCGTCCCGGCTCGCGGCGCAAAACCCGAAGCCTTCGAGCAGGGCCTTCAGGACGGCATCGTCCACGTCGTGGCGCACCCCTGAAACGTCCTCATAATGGGGGTCCACGCCGCACAAGGTCGCCACATGTTCCAAGAGAACCCGGTCCGGACTGCGTTTTCGCCCCTCGGGGTCTTCCATAAACGACGCTCGAAGCTTTTCGGGAAATCTATGGGGATTCATGGTTCACGACTCGAACAGCAACAGGGGCGGGTCGTAAAAACGTGGGGGCTCGCACCCAAGGAGCTGCATGAGTGTAGCGGCGATATTCGTCAATCCCGGATTTGTCACATCAGGATCGATCTTTACTTTCAGCCCTTCGACACCGCTGTAGACGATAAACCAAACGGGATTGAGGGTGTGGGCCGTCTTGGCTTTGGGCTCGCCGTCGGGATGGCGTTTGGCGAGTCCCGTCTTCTTGTCGATCTCGTACATCTCGTCGGCGTTGCCATGATCGGCCGTGACCAGCAGGACGCCCCCGGCTTCCCCCACGGCCTTCATGATCCGTCCCAAGCACAAGTCCACCGTTTCCACAGCGATGTGGGCCGCTTGATAGACGCCTGTGTGTCCTACCATGTCGCCGTTGGCGAAGTTCAGCCGAATGAAGTCGAACCGCCTCGAGGCGATTTCCTCGAGAACCCGGTCGGTGATTTCCGCCGCCTTCATCCAAGGCCTCTGTTCGAACGGCACGCGATCCGACGGAATTTCCACGTACTCTTCCAGGGTTTCGCTGAATTTTCCCGATCGGTTCCCGTTCCAGAAATAGGTGACGTGGCCGAACTTCTGGGTCTCGCTGATGGCCAGCTGCGTGAAACCCTGAGCGCACAAGAACTCGCTCACCGTCTTTTCGATATGCGGCGGTTCCACGAGGTAACTCTTGGGGATGTGCAAGTCGCCGTCGTATTCCATCATCCCCGCGTAGGCCACCTTGGGATAGGGCTTCCGCTCAAACTTATCGAAATGTTCTTCTTCGAAGGCCCTGCTGATTTCGATGGCCCGGTCCCCTCGATAATTGAAAAAGATCACGGCGTCGCCGTCCCGAATCGGCCCTACGGGGCCGTCGGCATCGGCGATGACGAAGGGCGGCAGGTCTTGGTCGATCACGCCGGGGATTTCCCTTCGGTAAGTTTCAATGGCTTCCTGGGCCGAGGCGAAGAAACGGCCTTCGCCCGCCACGTGGGTTTTCCAGCCGAGGGCCACCATGTTCCAGTTGGCTTCGTAGCGATCCATGGTGATGACCATGCGCCCGCCGCCGCTGGCGATGCGGTAATCAACCCCGGCCTGTCGGTTCAAGGCCGCC
This sequence comes from Desulfosoma sp., assembly GCA_037481835.1. Lineage (GTDB taxonomy): Bacteria > Desulfobacterota > Syntrophobacteria > Syntrophobacterales > DSM-9756 > Desulfosoma. The sequence continues at coordinate 113,111 of JBBFKW010000005.1, forward strand.
AGGTACGCTTCGAATGGGATGACGTACTCCAAGGCCGAGGTTTCTCCCACATCCCGCCCGTCCAAGAGGATGTGGATCCGGCACCGGGGAATTTTCTCCACCAAGGCGGCGTGATCCAGCATCTTCTTCAAATGATCCAAGTGACTGTGCACGTTCCCGTCGGAAAAGAGCCCAATGAAATGAAGCGTCCCGTTGTTTTCCCGGCAGAATTCCATAAGACGCCGCCATGTTCTGCCTTGGAAAAGCTGCCCCGTGGCCAAGGCTTCATTGACCAGGCGCGCCCCTTGCGCGTAGATCCTGCCGGCCCCCATGGCATTATGGCCCACCTCGGAATTGCCCATGTCCGCGTCGCTGGGAAGACCCACGGCCGTGCCGTGGGCTTTGAGCAACGTGTAGGGGCAGTGGGCCAAAAGCCAGTCCAGGTGGGGAGTGCACGCATCGGATACGGCGTTGCCCACGGAACTCGAAGAGTAGGCGATGCCGTCCATGATCACCAGGACGAGGGGTCGCGGGCCGTCTTTCGGCAAAAGACGCGTCACTTTCATGGGCTCCATCCTTTGGTTGCCTTCCAGGAACTCTTATCCAGAGCTCGGCTCTTGGGGCCGGCTTGAAGGGCTTGCCGTCCCAAACACCTCTCAGGGGCACGATCACGCCGCCGCCATGCCCCGAGCCGCTTCTCCAGGGGAAGCGGCCCGCCCTTTTCTTAACGCTCCTTCCACACGGGCTTGCGCTTCTCCATGAACGCCGCCACGCCTTCCTTGGCGTCTTCCGTAGTGCACAATCGTGCAAACACCTCGTTCATGTAGTCAAAGGCTTTGTGGTATTCCATGTCGGCGGCGACGTAAAAGCCGCGCTTGGCGATCTGCACAGCGATGGGACTCTTTTGGGCCAGTACGGCCGCCCAGTCCTGAGCCGCCTTTTCCAGTTCGTCCGCCGGAACGACCCGGTTGAGCAACCCTCGAGCCTGGGCCTCCCTCGCTTCCATGAGTTCCCCGTAGAGGAGCATCTCCAGGGCGATTTTTCGACCCACCGACTTGGACACGGGAATAACCGGCCCCACACAGTTGAGACCCACATTGATGGCCGTAAGGCCGATTCGGGCCGTCTCCGCGGCAATGGCCAAATCGCAGGCCGCGACGAGCCCCGCGCCGTTGGCCGCCGCCACTCCATGCACTTGGGCGATCACGGGTTTGTTCATTTCGCTGATGGTCACCAAAGGGGTTTCCATGCGCTCGATCCACGCGCGCAGCTCCATGGCGGTCTTGCCGCTCATTTCACTGACATCGATTCCGGCACAGAAATGCTTTCCCGCCCCCTTGATGACGATGACGCGCACCTTGGGATCGGCGTCCAGAGACTTTAACGCCCGGGTCAATTCGTCCGCCAGCGGCGTCGTGAAGGTGTTGAGCTGGTTCGGGCGGTTGAGGGTTACGGTCGCCACATAATTTTCGCTGACCTCCACGAGCAACGTTTCGTAAGACATCGCGGTCTCCTCCCCTAGGTTTCCACTTTTTGCATCAAGACCCCACTCCTTGACGTCATCGCATGCGGTAGCCCTGAGGCCTTTCCCCCAAGACCACGGGCATCCGATCCCGGCTTCCTTCCCAGTGGACCACGTCCAAAGTCACCTTGTCTCCAGGCCGATACCTTCGCAAGGCCCTCATGAAGTCTTCGGTGCTTTCCACCGCAGTGCCGTCCACGCCCACAATGATGTCTCCCCCCACAACGATGATGGAATTGCCGACCTGGGCCCGGGTTTTGCCGCCGCGAAGGCCCGCCTTGTCCGCCGGGCCTCCAGGGACCAACTCCACGATCATGGCCCCTTTGGACACGCTCAGCTGCAACGCGTCGGCAAGGCCGGGAGAGAGGGTCATGAGGGTCGCTCCGATCCACGGGTACCCGTAAGAGCCTTTTTCGATGAGCTCCTTGACGACTTGTTTGACGGTGTCGATGGGGATGGCGAATCCAATGCCCACATTGGCTCCCGTAGGACTGAAAATGGCCGTATTGACGCCGATCATGAACCCGGAGGAGTCGATGAGCGGGCCGCCGGAATTTCCGGGATTGATGGAAGCATCCGTCTGGATCACGTCTTCCACCAAGGCGCCCCCCGGAGCCTGCAAGGTCCTGCCCACGGAACTGACCACCCCCGTGGTCAGGGTCTGCCCCAACCCGAAGGGATTCCCGATGGCCAAGACCTTCTGGCCCACCTTCAGGTCCTTGGAACTGCCCATGGGGATGACCGTCAAGTCCTTCTTGGGGGCATCGATCTTGAGAACCGCAATATCGCTGTTGGGATCGGAGCCGATGAATTTGGCCGGGTATTTCTTGCCGCTGAAAAGGGTGACTTCCAGCTTGCCAGCGTCTTCAATCACGTGGTGATTGGTGAGGATATAGCCCCGTTCATCAATCACCGATCCCGACCCGGCGCCTTGACGGGGCACGATGTTAAAGAAAAAGTCCCGTTCCAAAACCGTGCTCGTGATGTTCACCACGCCGCGTGACAGCTTTTCGTAAAGTTCGATATTGTTCTTCTCATCCTCCGTGAGGCTCCAAGCCGTCCCTGGAACCGCCGAAATCGCCGCACACACCCACAAGCTCCACACCACCAGCCTTCTTCTGCGCATCCGCCATCACCTCCGATTCGCCCGGACCGACGGTCCCACGGGGTCCAGCCGGCCGCCGCCACGGCTCCGTCCAGTGCCTTTTCTGAACTATGGCTCAAACCCCACCCCGTGCCTAGCACAAATTCTTTGATCCCATCTCCTGGGAAACGCTATTCTACCTCCGTCCCACGAGAGAGGAGCGGTCATGCCGTTAATTCGCACACAAACTACCAAAAACCCTTCGGGTTCGCAAACGGTGAAGGGATTTGCCATGAGCTCTGCCGCGGCGCCGCTCGGTCGGCTTTTCGCCGAAGCCCTACGTCGCCTTCGAGAGGCCCATCCCTGGACGCACCTGGCGGCCCTCTTCGGTTCGCACATCTTGGGGGCGTTCTTCATCGACGGCTTCATAAGCAGCCGCCATCCCGGACGCCTCGCGGCTCTTTCCGCCCTTGGAGCGGGCTTGGCCGTCTGCCTTTGGGGCCGCAAGCGCTACCCCGAGATGCAATCTCCCCCATGGCTCCGCCTGCTCCCCGTCTTGTGCTATGCCTTTTTCATCACGGCCATGTCCCATGAGCCGCTTCGGGGGGTCCGCCTGCCGGTTTCAGGAAATGCCTTCCATCCCATCGTTTACGCGTGCTTGGCTGTTTTCTTGGGATGGCTCATGATTTCGCTTCTCTACCGCCGGCTTTTCGTCCCCTTCGGTTTCTGGGTCCTGGCGCCCGGCACTCTTTTCGCCATCTCGGATGAATGGCACCAGAGTTGGGTGCCGGGCCGGTGCAGCAGCGCACTGGACGTTTTTTTGGACGTCATGGGCTTGGGCATCGGCATAGGGGTCGTAATCTTTCTTCAACGGTGGGCTCCCCGATGGAACCCGAGAAGCGCGGGGCCCGCCCTTCAGGACCCCATGACGGTCAGGGTCACGGCCAACAAGCCATGAGCATAAAGTCCTGCGGCCACATCATCGGCGACGATGCCCAAGCCCCCTTTCAACTGACTGTCCAAGACGCACACGGGCCACGGCTTGAGGATGTCCATGGCTCGAAAATACAAGACGGCGAACAGGAGCGACATGGGTGTCACGGGAATGCCGATGGTGGTCAACAAGAACCCTACGATTTCATCCAGGACTACCTCCCGCGGATCGTCCCGACCCAAACTCCTTTGGGCTTCCCCGCACACCCAACAGGCACAAAGAAAGATAAGAGTGAGCACGATGCAGGCCCATCCATAGGGGAGGAGCGAGAGGATGGAAGCCAGTGGAACTCCGGCCGCCACTGTGGCTACCGTGCCCGGAGCTTTGGGGGCTTTGCCCAAAAAGCCCAGTCGGGCGATCCTCACGACGATCGACCCCCGAATAACCTGGGCATCAAAGGACATGAAGGCTCCTTGAATGTCGTGTTTTGACGCCGCCGGTCATGGCCCCATTCCGGTTTACGGGAGCCATGCCGTTTCCGCGTCGGTTTATCGCACAGAGGTCTTCCATGAACGAAAAGAGACACTCCGAGGACCTGGATCCCCGTTCGGCCTTCCGGATTATCACGCCGGAAGAGTATGCCCTTTACGGCATCAACCCTCAAGACATTCCCATGGGCACTTTCGCCGCCCACGACCATCCCTCTTTTCTGCTCAGCCCCTATGGCGGCAACGCCTACGGGTTTGGGCTGCTGGAACAAAACAAGCTGAACTCCGACGACTACGATTTCCTCGAGCGCATCGACCTGAGCGACCGGCGGGTCATCATCCGTCACGTGGATCGCTTGAACGAGATCTATAAGAAACTCGGGCTCCTTATGCGCTTTTCCAGTCAGGGAGCCCCCTACTACCTCATTCCCATCAACCTGGTGGCCCAGTCCATCCAGGACGTCAAAGCCAAAGCGGAAGCCATCGAGGAAGTCATTGCGGAGCATGCCCGCTCGACGGGTTCAGAACGGCTGGACATCGTCCTTTTCAGCACCGCCAAGGATCTCATCGCCCACGATTTGACCGCCCGATTGTCCAGCCACAGGCTTTTTATCCTGGACGATATCCGGAAACTCAGGGCTTGGCGCACTTTTTTCGATATCGCCGTCTTTCCCCGCGATCCCTACGATTACCTGCTGGGACATCCGCTCCCCAAACCCACGCGGACCATGTCGCGAAAGAGGCGGTTGTTGCGCTACGCGGCCTACGTGGCGGGAAAGATTTACGATCTACTGGAACCGTCGGGGAAGGTCGTCGTCCTCGCAAACTGTCCGGGGTGCGTGGAAAAAGCCTCCGACTACAGCGTGGAATTCCTCAGCGAGCTTGAAATCAAGAAATTTCTGCTGTTCGGCCACATCTTTAAGACCCACAAGCGATACACCTCGCAGGCCCGCCCCTTTCTCGTCCACCCCATGGATCTTCATTTCTATCTCCAGCACGACCCCGTAACCGACAATCTTCTTCGGGAAACTTTCACAGGAACCCGCATCGATGATCTGTCATTGGAACAAATCGACCGCCTCCCGTACCTGGACCGCCCCATGCCTCTCCGATACCGAAAAGGCGCTCCGCTCCCTTGGGAAAAAGCCTTTGCGCCGTATTTCGATCTCCACATGGTGGGCACCACAAGCACATGGGCCTACGAAGACCGCTGGGGAAAGCGCCTGCGCCTCGAGAAAGCATGGCCTAACGATCTTGGGGTTTTTGCCGGCCTCCCGCGTAAGGCGGCGGTGTCCCAAGAGGAGGTGGAGGAGGCCGCCAAGAAAGGCGGCATGATGGGATGCCAACCGGCGTTGACCGCATCCTACCGGAACTCTTTCCGCTACGTCTGCGACGTCCTGGAAGCCTTGGCGAAAATACGGGATGGATTTCTCGTCCATATTGGTGAGGTGGAACGGGATCGCCTCGTCAATCCTTTCCGACGAAAAGAGCTCAGCGACCACGGATTCTTGCCCATCAGGCAGCTTTTGCGCCAGGTGAACAAATTGAAGGTCATCGAAGAGTCCCTGAACCCGGACCAGCTGGAAGGACCTTCCACACCCGTTTTGGAAAACCTGGAAAAACTCTCCCTCCACGGCTTCACTCCCGCTCAGCTCGTGGAACTCGTTCTCATCGTCACCGGCCACAGCGCCATGAGCCGTATCGTTTTGGGCAAGATGCCCGCCAGAAATCTGAAACCTCTCACCGACGCCGCCTCCCACACCGAAGCCCATGTCATCGTGGACCGGCTGCGCATCTGCCGGCTCATGACCGTCGCCGAAATCACGGCCTCTTTCGGACATCCCCTGACGGCGGCCCAAGCTGAAGAAATTTTTCGTATCTATCACGACGCCGTGCGCGTTGCCACGAACCGGAACCTGGACTGGGACGCTCTGGAAGACCACCGGATCAGCGAAATGGGCGGGGTGCAATACAAGGCCCTTCGAGAAATGCTCAAATTCTTTAATCTATTCGACTTCCTTAACAATTGGCATGAATTCCTGGACAAAGGCCCTCTTGAGAGGGAAGTCTTGTGCGACTACGACCCGGAAAAAGTCCTGGGGATCGAACAGGTCCTCCAGCTTGCCCGCATTGTCGATCGTTTTCGCTCTCGGGATCGGGACAGCTCCATCCCGCGCCAAACCTTTTTCTTCCGCCAGTTCCTCCAAACGGAGTTTCACGGCACGGGGCACCTCTTTCCTTCCCTGGGCCCTGAGCTGGGCTTCAAGCTGCTGTGGGTGACAGTCCAGGTCTGCCCCCATCGGATCGTCAATTTCAATCCCCTCTTGGCACCCATCCCTCCCGAGAAAAAACGGGCGCGATTGGAAAAGATCAAGGAAGCCCTTGGGAGCCTTCCCGTCGAAAGGATGCGGGAGGAACAGCTGGATGAGCTCCGGAGGAAACTCCTTTCGGGACACCCCACCTTTCTTCCCAATACAGGCCTTCGGCTTCACCACAATCCTGCCACCAAGGCCACCGATGTCTCCTTTGTGGACGTTCAGGAAAACCTCGAACTCATCGAGGAGCTCTTGGGGCGCTTCGAGAGCTTGAAACTGCAGGACTTAAGCCTTAAGGACGTGACCAACCTTGAAAGGCTCTTTTCAGAAATATCCAGCTACAAGATATACTTGACCGAAGAAGGGCAAAGTGAACCGGACATGCACCAGGAAGGGCCTCCAAGCCCGTCCCTCATGGGTCTGAGGCTCGCTTACATCGAAAACAGAATTCGGCACGTTTTCCTTTCCCAGATCCTCGTCCCGGAAGAAATCTTCAACACGGTGAGCCTCCTGGTGGAACACTGCCCCAACCTCCTCCGCTTCGTCATGCCCGAACTCCATCGCCTCGGCCAGCTTATGGAACACCGCCCGACGCGAAAGCGCCAGTCGGTGGGAACGTACGTCATGCGATGCCTCGGCAAGTTCCAGGCCCTCATCCTCAAGGATCGGGAAAGCTTCCAGGATCTCAACACATTCTATCAAATGGCCAAGCAGGAATTCGGCCCTCTGGCGGCAGAAGATATCGGCGCCAAACACCACCAGTTGGAAACCCTGGAGCACTTGGTGGAGCGGATCCAGGAGGAACGGCCCCTCTTATACCAAGCCTTGACACTGGCGTTGCTTTTTCAAGACCTGGGCAAGTTGGACACCTACACCGAAGAGCACAAAATCCTCGGACGCATCTGGACTCATGCGGAACGCAGCGTCCACATCCTGCACCACCGGGGGATTCTGGGCCAGTACGGACTGAAGGAAGAAGTCAAGGCACTGACCTTTGAACTCATTCGCCATCACGGCCTCATCGGTCACGTCATTCAAGGCTCAGAGCCTGCATCCGCCATCTCCCGCCTGACCGAAACCGACGATAAGGATCTTCTGGACGCCTACGTCCTGCATGCCGTTCTCGCAGCGGCATCCGTGGAAGAAGGCCTTATGACGGAAGATCTGCTGGACCTCTTTTTGGAATACCGCCATGCAGGCCTCCATGTGATCAAGACGGGCAGTTCCTGGAACGAACACTTCAAAGATAAACTCCGGGACAAGGGCCGCGCCGTCCTTTACGGATCGGAATCCGTTCGGGAAATTTTGTCCTTTCAGGTTTCCCGTGACGAGATCCCGAGGGTTTACGGACGGGAAGCCGAAGTGGATGAGCTCTTGTGGTGCGGCCGGCAAATCGAGGCTTTCGAAAGGCTCTTACGCCTCATGGGCGTGGCTTGGGTGGATTTTCATGATCTCCAAATGCACTTTATGAATGTCCCGGTGGCCTTCATCCACCACCAAAAAGGCCTTCGTAGTCTGGGGGTGGATCACTTCAAGAGGTCCTTTTCCCAGTCCTTGGAAATTTTTGAAGCGCTGCAGCGACTGCCGGCCCCCTTCAGGGCCTATCTCCTTTACAGCCTGGATCCTTACGGGGGGGCGTTTCGCATCTATGACTTTCAGAACCTTCCCCCCTTCCTGTCGGTGGAAGCGTCCCTGAAGATGCTTGCCGTCGGCGTGGCGGCATACCACCGGCATTTCCCCGGAAAACCCAAAGGAGGACTTGTAAGTTTTCGTCCGCTCGGCCGGGCCGTACGATACCGGCATGAAACGCTGGAGCAGCACTTGACCGGTCTTTCCCTCGAAAGTCCCGCCGACTGGGGCGCATCGGCCTCGTCGCCGCAGATTCTGGATGAGTTCCTTTTCATCGAAACCAGCCCGTTCGGCCCCGGTGTTCGATTGGCCTTTCGAGGGAGCGTCCAGGTCGAGGCCCTCATTCGCTCCATTGCGCAGGCGGATACGCATGAAGAACTCCGGCGTCTCTACAGAGAACAAATGAAGAAAATGCAAAGCTTTCCTTTTACGACCCCGGAACAAATGGAAAGCGTCAAAGCGGCCTACCACAAGCGCATGGCGGAAATCAGCCGATCCCTCCTGTTTTCCATCCAAAACGACCTGGCTCGTCTGTCCTCTTTCGCCGAATTGGATGCCTTCCGCTCCAGACTGACCGATTTGCTTCCCAAAGCGGCTCTCTCGGAAGAAGATCATTTCCTGATCCAAGAGATGCTGGACCACCACCGCGGTCGGCTTCGCGATGCCTTCTTGACGCACGTGTCCGAAAAGCTGCAGAGGCTGGAGGACAGGGAAGCTTTGATCGCCTATTGGAACGAAGTCAAACAAGACCTGTTCCGCTTCCGGCACGACATCGGCAAAGAATACGAAGCCATGATCGCCTCGTACATCGACACCAAGCTGCAGCGCACGGAACCCTAGGAGGCTGTCCGAGAACTCGATTCTTGCCGATCTGAGCAACGTAAATTCAAATAGTTAGGATGCCATAAAGCACCAAAATCGGCATTCTCGGACAAGCTCCTAGGAGGCTGTCCGAGAACTCGATTCTTGGCGATCTGAGCAACGTAAATTCAGATAGTTAGGATGCCGTAAAGCACCAAAATCGGCATTCTCGGACAAGCTCCTAGGCGGTGTCGGACGACGGCACATCCTGAGATTCTTTGAGGGGCAAGATAAAATAAATCGTGTTGCCGTACTTTTTCGGCTCGCACCCCACCTCCCCGCCGTGGATTTCCACTACGTTTTTCACAAAGTGCAAGCCATGCCCGGTGCCTTTTTCCCGACCCACATTGGATGCGCGAAAGCCCTCATCGAAGAGTTTCTGTGCTTCCTCAGGGGAAAGGGGCCTTCCTGTGGTGAAGATGCTGAATCGGACGCCGTGGATTCCATCGGCGAAATGATTTTTCAAGATATTTCGGTCGTAGGAAACCATCTTGATCTTTTGGCCCCGCGCATCTTCCACCTCTCGGGTGTACTTGACGGCGTTGGAAAAGAGATTTTCAAAAACCTGGGAAATCAGACCCTTGTCGACAAAGAGCGTCACCTCCTCGTCGGGGATATCCCCCAGCTTGTTGTCCACCGTGATGCCGGCCTTGGCAAAGATGGGAATGTAGCGTTCCAGGAGCGGCTGGATGATCTCCGTTCGGAAATTGCACGGCTGACGCCGCAAGACATAGGTCCCCTTTTCGAAATGATCCCGGCGCAACAGGGTTTCCAGGAACAAGCTGGTGTGTTCGTAATGTTTTTTCAAAGCGTGATATTCTTCTTCCAGTTCGTCGTTATCCGTGGACAGCAGATGATACATTTCGCACAATTCGCGGCACAAGGTGCTGTCCTGAGTCTGGGTGAACATGATAAGATCCCTGAGCTTTTCCTGGAGTTCCCTGTAATTTTCTATGGCCTTTTTAAGCCGCAAAAGAAAAAGTTTATAATAAAGGTTCGGGGAGATGACGTTGTGTTCGATGTCCGCGACGAGCTGGTTGATGAATTTGATATGCTGAATGTTTTGTTGGAGAAGGAGCTTTTGGTGCAGGTTATACCCGATGCGGTTGCTGAATTTTTCAAGAAAGAAAAGCCCTTTGTCGTCCACCCGGTCCTTGGGATAGATTTCGAAGAGCCCCAGGATCGCGTGGCCGCTGGCGAAGGGAAGCCATTGGGTTAGGGCCACGTTGCCGCGGATGGGGAGGATGTAAGAGTGATCGGTTTCCGTGATTTTCTCGGAAAGGGGCGGCACCGTTCGATCCGCCCCTTGGGCCTCGGAGATCAACCCCTCTTCACTGGTGCACACCTTCTCCAACCGCCCGCTCTTGGAATGAAGCACGTAGAGGCGGCTTTCCAAGTTGAAGAACTCTTTGGGCACCGTGACGCAAATGAGGTAGAGGTTCTCCAGGCTTGTGTATTCTTGGGCCAGGTCGAAGAAGGTGGCGAAGGCCTCTTCTTGAAGCCTTTCGAAATTGTATCGTTCGTAGGCCGATTTCTTTTCGCGCACCCGCGCGGCCATTTCCTCAAGGGCTTTCTGACTCATGAATGCCGCCGCTCCCCATGCCGCCCCCCTGCGGAGGCTTCTCATGCCAACGGAAATTCCAACTCGGATTTCAGGTCCCGTTCCATAAGGTCCCAGACGGCCTGACGCGGGTCCTTGCCTTCCTGGAGGATTTTGTACATTTGCTCGCAGATGGGCATCTCCACGCCCATTTTTCGGGCGAGCTCGTGCACCGAGGTGCACGTGCGGATCCCTTCCGCCACCATGCGCATATCGGCCAAAATGTCTTTCAACAGTTCCCCGCGTCCCAAGCGATAGCCCACGGTGCGGTTTCGGCTGAGATCCCCCGTGCAGGTCAACAGGAGGTCGCCGATTCCTGAAAGACCGGCAAATGTCAGAGGATGGGCTCCCAGGCGAACTCCGAGGCGGGTGATTTCCGCAAGGCCCCGAGTGATCAGGGCCGCCCGGGTGTTGAGCCCGTAGCCCAGGCCGTCGCAGACACCGGCGGCGATGGCGATGACGTTTTTGAGGGCCCCGGCAAGTTCCACACCCACCTTGTCCGGGCTCGTGTAGACGCGAAAATACGGCGTATGAAACACGTGCTGCACTTCTTTGGCCGTTTCCAAATCTTCCGCGGCCACCGTGACGGCCGTGGGGGTTTTCTGCATCACTTCCCGGGCGAAAGATGGTCCGGCCAGGGTGACCACCCGAACGCCCAAAGACTCCGGAAGGATTTCCTTCCAGATTCCAGACATGGTCAAAAGCGTCTCGTTTTCAATCCCCTTGGTGGCCGAAACGATAATGGCCTTTTCCTCAATGTGGGGAACCATCCGGACGGCCACGGACCGATACACGTGGGACGGCACCACCATGACGAGCAGGCGTCGGCCGGCTGTTACGGCCGAAATGTCATTGGAGGGCCTAATACGCCCACTTAAAGGAAAGCCCGATAGGTACAGCGTGTTCTCCCGCGTCTTTCGGATCGTTTCGCACAGGTCTTTTTCGAAGACCCACAGGTCCACTCCGTAACCCTTCTCCCCTAGGAGATGGGCAAGCGTCGTTCCCCAACTGCCCGCCCCGATCACCGCGATGCGCGTCTCGCCGCTCACTGCGCCGTATCCTCCTCGTCCGATTCCGCCACGACCGCCACGTCCACGATTTCTTCAGAGGTGTCCAAGTCCATGAGCTTGACGCCTTGAGTGGACCGGCCCATTTCCCGGATTTCCTGGACCTTGAGGCGAATCAGACGGCCTGTGTTGGTGATGAGCAGCACCTCGTCGTCGTCCCTGACCTGGCGGAAAGCCACCACTTCCCCGTTTTTCTCGGTAATCCGAACGTTCAGGACGCCCTGCCCGCCGCGCCCTTGGACTCTGTATTCCGAAGACGCCGTTCTCTTGCCGAAGCCTTTTCGGGTCACCACGAGCATGGAAGCCCCCTCGTCGATGGTATCCATGCCCACCAAGACGCTTCCCGCCAGGTCCATGGCCTTGACGCCCCGGGCCTCCCGGCCCATGGGCCTCACGGTCTCCTCGTTGATGCGAATGCACTTGCCCGCCCGGGTCATGAAAAACAAATCCTTGGTGCCGTCGGTCATGCACGCGGCGATGAGCTCATCCCCTTCGTCAATGGCCACGGCCCGAATGCCCGTGCTTCGCGGATTGCTGAAAGCCCGAATCTCCGTCTTCTTGACGATACCATTACGCGTGGCCATGACCACGAAACCGTCTTGATCGAAGTTCCTGACCGGCATGACCGTGGCGACCCTTTCGTTTTCCTGGAGCGGCAGCAGATTGACAATGGCCTTGCCCATGGAAGCGGGGCCCACTTCCGGAATGGCGTAAACCTTGAGCCAGTAGACTCGGCCCTGCGAGGTAAAAACCAGCAGGTAGTCGTGGGTGGATGCCGTAAAAAGAGCCCGCACGAAATCCTCTTCGCGGATGCTCATGCCTGTGCGGCCCTTGCCTCCGCGCCGTTGGCTTCGGTACGTATCCACGGGTGTTCTTTTCACGTAGCCCGCGTGAGAGATGGTCACCACCACGTCTTTGTCGTCGATGAGATCCTCCACGGACACATCCCGGGTTTCGGAAAGAATTTCCGTCCTTCTCCCGTCGCCGTAAGTCTGGATGATTTCCTCGAGTTCCTGGTAAATGAGCTCATCGACCAAGGCCGGAGATGAGAGGATGGACCGGTATCGCTCGATGTCCTTGAGGAGCTGTTCATACTCGCTGAGGATCTTTTCCCGTTCCAGAGCCGTCAGGCGCTGCAGGCGCATGTCCAAAATGGCCTGGGCTTGGGCCTCGCTGAGCTCCAAGGACTCCATGAGCCTCTCTTTGGCCGTCGCCGGATTGGGCGCCGCCCGAATCAATGCAATCACCTCATCGAGCCGGTCCAGGGCCTTCTTGAGACCTTCCAAGATGTGGGCCCGTTTTTCCGCCTGGTTGAGTTCGTAGCGGGTGCGCCGAACCACCACGTCCCGGCGGAAATCCAAGAAGTGCTGCAACAAACCCTTGAGGGTCAGCAGTTCGGGACGGTTGTTCACCACGGCCAACAAGGTGACCCCGAAGGTGGATTCCACGGCGGTGAACTTGTAAAGCTGGTTTTCAATGACTTGAGGGTTCTCGCCGGCTTTGAGGGACAAGACGATGCGCATGCCTTCCCGGCTGGATTCGTCGCGAATGTCTTGAATGCCCTGGATCCGTTTTTCCTTGACGAGCTCGGCGATGCGCTCCAGCAGCCTGGCCTTGTTCACTTGAAAAGGCAATTCGGTGATGAGGATCTGTCGCCGCTTGGCCGTTTCTTCGATTTCCACCCGGCCGCGCACGCGGATGAGCCCCCGGCCTGTTTCATAGGCTTCGCGAACGCCCTCCGTGCCCACGATGAACCCCCCCGTGGGAAAATCCGGCCCCGGAATGTATCGCATCAACTCCCTTGGACCGGCTTCGGGGTTTTTCAAAAGAACCTGGAGGCCTCGGCACAGTTCCGTGATGTTATGGGGTGGGATGTTGGTGGCCATACCTACGGCGATTCCGGAAGCCCCATTGAGCAAAAGGTTGGGCACGCGGGTGGGAAGGACGGACGGTTCCTTGAGGGAGTTGTCATAGTTGGGCAGGAAATCCACGGTTTCCCTTTCGATATCTTGGAGAAACTCGTGCGCCAGCCGAGCCATGCGAATTTCCGTGTAACGCATGGCCGCCGGCGGATCGCCGTCGATGGATCCGAAGTTGCCCTGTCCGTCCACCAGGGGATAGCGCATGGAAAAGTCCTGGGCCATGCGCACGATGGTATCGTAGACGGCCGCATCCCCGTGGGGGTGATACTTACCGATGACGTCGCCGACGATGCGGGCCGATTTCTTGTAGGGCTTGTTGTAATCGTTCTTGAGTTCGTACATGGCGTACAGCACACGCCGATGCACGGGTTTGAGGCCGTCGCGCACATCGGGCAGCGCCCGCCCGATAATGACGCTCATGGCATAATCGAGGTAGGACAGCTTGATCTCGTCCTCGATGTTGACCGTGGGTAAACTCATGGGGATCCTCTCTCAGGCCGCGCTCTTCGCCACCGGGCCGATTTTTCAGATGTCCAACTCCCGAAAATCCAACGCGTTCACCTGGATGAATTCCCGGCGCGGTTCCACCCGATCGCCCATAAGCGTGGTGAACAGTTCATCGGCCATGTATTCATCATCAATTCGGACCCGCAGCAGCGTTCGTGTTTCCGGATTCATCGTGGTTTCCCACAGCTGCTCCGGATTCATTTCGCCCAAACCTTTGTACCGCTGCACGGTGAGGCCTTTGAAGGCTTCGTCCTTGAGATACTCGAAAAGGGCTTCTGGAGTGTCCACTGTGATCTCTCCGGCGGAAGAGACGATGCGATAGGGTCTTTCGTCCAAGACGGCCAGATCCCTGGAAAGTTCCTGGAGCTTTCGAAATTCCACGGACTTGAGGAACGCGTAGCTCAGCCGGAAACGTTCCTGGCCGTTGGTCGCCTGCCAGATTTCCAAGTCGTAACCGCGATGCTCCTCTTCCATTTCGATCTGGGAAACCGTATAGCCCGCATTTTCCAGGGCTTCACGCAGCCGCTCCATGCTGGATTGATCCTCAGGGACGAATTCTTGCCCCGCGAGGGTATTGGCCAAAAACCTCAGAAGCTCCCGCCGTATTCCCTTGCGGCTGAGTCGTCCCAGCCAGTCCTGGTACTGGGAGTACGTCTTCATGAGCTTCACGAGGCGCTCGGGCGCCAACGGCGTGTCGCTGCCGCCCATGAACACGTGGTGCTTTTCCGTCGCTCGAGTCACCAAGAAAGCGTCCAGTTCGGCGTCGTCTTTGAGGTAGAGTTCTTTTTTGCCCGCTGCGACGCGGTACAAGGGCGGCTGAGCGATGTAGAGGTGGCCCCGTTCGATGAGATCGGGCATCATGCGGAAGAAAAAGGTGAGCAACAAGGTTCGAATATGGGCGCCGTCCACATCGGCGTCGGTCATGATGATGATCTTGTGGTAGCGGAGCCTGGCCGGATCGAATTCGTCCTGGCCGATGCCTGTTCCCAGAGCGGAAATCATGGTGCGGATTTCCTGGTTTTCCAGCATCTTGTCGAAGCGCGCCTTTTCCACGTTAAGGATCTTGCCCCGAAGCGGCAGCACCGCCTGGAAACGGCGATCTCGACCCTGCTTTGCGGACCCTCCGGCCGAATCCCCTTCCACGATGAAAATCTCGCTCTTTTCCGGGTCCCGCTCCTGGCAGTCGGCCAGTTTTCCCGGCAGGGAATGATCGCTCAGGATGCCTTTGCGCCGTGTGAGTTCCTTGGCTTTGCGAGCGGCTTCCCGGGCCCGCATGGCTTCCAGAACCTTGTCCAGGATCGCCCGGATGACCTTGGGGTTTTCTTCAAAATAAGCGCTCAGCTTTTCATAGGTGAGGGTTTCCACCATGCCCTTGACGTCGCTGTTGCCGAGCTTGGTTTTCGTCTGCCCCTCAAACTGCGGTTCCCGCAGTTTCACACTCACGACGGCCGACAATCCCTCGCGCACGTCATCGCCCGTCATGCGATCCACATCCGGCTTGGGGACCTTGTTTTGAAGAGCGTATTGCTTGATGCTGCGCGTCAAGCCCGCCTTGAATCCCACCAGATGGGATCCCCCCTCGCGGGTGTTGATGTTGTTGGCGAAGGTAAAGATTTTTTCGTTGTAGGTCCGGTTGTACTGGAGCGCGATTTCAATGATGACGTCCTGGCGCTTGCCCTCGATGAAAACCACTTCAGGGTGGAGCGGTTCCTTGTTCCGGTTGAGATACTCCACGAACTGGACGAGCCCGCCCTCGTAATGGAAATTCTTTTCCTTGGACGTGCGCTCGTCGATGAGCTCGATGCGAAGGCCCTTGTTGAGAAACGCCAGCTCCCGCATCCTCTGGGAAAGAATGTCGAAGCTGAGATCCGTATCCGTAAAGATTTCCGGGTCGGGCTTGAAGGTCACCCGGGTGCCCCGGCGTCGCGTCTCCCCGATCTGCTCCAAGGGCGTCTTGGTCTGGCCCCGCTCGTAGCGCTGAAAATAAACCCGCCCCCCGCGGCGGATTTCCACTTCCAGAAATTCGCTGAGCGCATTGACGACGGAAACCCCCACGCCGTGAAGGCCTCCCGACACCTTGTAGACCGTGTCATCGAATTTCCCGCCGGCATGGAGGCGTGTCATCACGACTTCCACGGCCGGAAGGCCTTCCTTTTCATGAATGTCCACGGGAATGCCGCGCCCGTTGTCCTCCACGGTCACGCTCCCGTCCAGGTGGATGGTCACCTGGATGTGATCGCAGTATCCCGCCAACGCCTCGTCGATGCTGTTGTCCACCACTTCGTAGACCAGCTGATGCAAGCCCTCGGTGGACACATTGCCGATGTACATGGAAGGGCGCTTGCGGACCGGATCCAGCCCCTCCAAAACGGTGATGCGCTCCCCCGTGTAGTCCTCGCCTGCTTTTTCTTCGGCTGTGCCCTGAGGCACATCCAACCATCTTTCCGGGTTCTGCTCCATAATGAGCCTCATCCTCGCGCCGTCCGGTGTCCTTCGAACGGGGGCCGCCGCCCGTGGCGACACCCCCTCGAAGGCAATGATCCAAAACAAATCTTTATACTCTTTTTTTCTTCGGCTATCAAGGAAAGGATGGACAGAGTGGTGAGGATTCTCTATGGAATTTCAAAAAGTTAAATAATACCCGAGCACCTTTCAAAAACCGGGGAAAGCGTCCCACCGAATTTCGGGGCCCCGTTAGACCATCATGGGCATGATTAAAGCCAAAACGCTTGGATCCTCCGGGTCCCGGAACACTCCCCCACGGTAGCCATCCACCCATTCGAAGCGAACGGTTCGCCCGGAAAAGTTTTGGACCACATCCATGACATAGCGGATATTGAACGCAACGGCAAAGTTTTCCCCTTTATAGTCCACCGGGATTTCTTCGTACGCGGTACCGAGTTCCGCGCTTCCTGCTTCGAGCCCCAAAAGGTTTTCGGAAATCAAAAACCGCACGTGGATCGCCGAGGCATCGGTGACCACCGCCATGCGTCGCAGCGCGGCGTAGAATTCCACACGGGGAATTTCGATCCATCCCGAGACGGCCTCAGGAAGGATCAGTTCGTACTGGGGGAAGGCTTCTTCAAGAAGGTGCACGCTGAGGTAGGTGTCCGGTGTGTGGAGGATGAGGCGGTTTTCGTGCAGGGCCCCGGCGGCCGTCTCCGCCTTTTCCAAAAGCCGGATGATTTCCTGGACGCCCTTGCGCGGGACGACGACGCCCCGTTCGCGGCCGAAAAAGTCTTCCGAAGGAAAGGGGATTTCCTTCAGTGCCAGGCGATGCCCATCGGAACTCACAAAACGCACCCGATCGGATGCCGTGCAATGCCAAAACATGCCGGGAATGCTCAGAGCGTCTTCCTCCTGGGGAACGGCGTACACGGTGCTTTCCAAGGCTTGACGCACTGTGGCCGTGTCCAAAACATAGGTTTGGGCCGGGTTGATGGTTTCAAAGTAGGGGAAATCCGCAGCGGGAATGGTCGCTAAAACGTAGTTGACCATGCCGGCGGTGATGCTCAAGCGACTGCTCTCCAAGAGGTCGCACTGGAGCCGGTCCTGCTTCAGTTCCTTGACTCCTTCCAGGAATTTCCGGGCCGGGACGGTCGTTTGCCCGGGGATTTCCACCTGGGCATCGATGCTCGTGCGCAAACTGATGTCGAGATCCGTCGCCGACAATCTCAGGCGGTTGTCCGCCGTCGCCTCCAGCAGCACGTGGGAAAGGACCAGCATGGTCGTTTTCTTCTGTTCGGTCACCCCGACGACTTTCTGCAGGGCACCAACCAGGGCATCCCGGCTCACGGACCATTTCATGGGGCGGATTCCTCGACGGTATGCGGTTTCTTATTCTTTTTGTCTTTCCTTCTTGAAAAGGCGTAGCAACCATAATCAAAGCCTGTTCAATTGTCAAAACGAGACCCAAGCCGCGGCTTTGCCAAAAGAAACATTGCACATGGAATGCGTGCCGATTTTCCCCGGATCACGATGCCGCCCCCGGGTGTTTCCCAAGCCTTGAACGTTTTTGAACAGGCGGCGAACAAAGCCCCGGGCGTTTTGAACCTCCTGTGATCCCCTTGCCGACCATCCCATCCGGAAGCCAACTCACCTGAAGCCTTGAGATTCTTTTGACCTTTTCTGCTTGACAACCCTCCAAAGCTTCAGTACGGTGTCAAATGTGAAAAATAGTTCTTATGGAAAAAACCATTCCCCATTGTCGCTCTCTTCACCGCATTGCTCGGATAGGCCGATTGCCGGAGTCGTGTCAACAGGGATGTTTCCTGTATGGCCCGAAGTGAAAGGGGGGAGACCTCGAGGCCCGAGGAGCCTGCAAGGACGAACCCGTGAGCCCAATCCATAACGTTCACCTTTGAGGAGGAGAGGTATGCCGTACGATCCGACCAAAATGGCAGATTGGCAGATTTCCGAAGAGGCCGAAAAGAACATGCCGACCCCGGACCAATGGCGGGAAAAACTCGGACTGCAAAAGGACGAGGTCATCCCCATCGGCCGTCTGTGCCGCCTCAATTTCATGAAGATCATCGAGCGGCTCAAGGACAAACCCGACGGCAAGTACATCGAAGTCACCGCCATCACCCCGACGCCCCTCGGCGAAGGCAAAAGCACCACCTCTTTGGGGCTTATCGAAGGCCTGGGCAAGCGCGGCAAGAACGTCGGCGGCTGCTTGCGGCAACCTTCCGGCGGACCCACCATGAACATCAAGGGGACCGCGGCCGGCGGCGGCAACGCGCTCCTCATTCCCATGACGGAATTTTCCATGGGTCTTACGGGCGACATCAACAACATCATGAACGCCCATAACCTGGCCATGGTGGCCTTGACGGCCCGGATGCAACATGAGCGGAACTACACCGACGAGCAGCTGCAGCGGCTCACCCGCATGCGCCGCTTGGACATCGACCCGACCCGCGTGGAAATGGGCTGGGTCATCGACTTTTGCGCCCAGGCGCTTCGAAACATCGTCATCGGCTTGGGCGGCCGCTTCGACGGCTACACCATGCAGTCCAAGTTCGGCATTGCCGTGAGCTCGGAAATTATGGCCATCTTGTCCATCGTGACGGACCTGGCGGACCTTCGCGACAAGATGAGCAAGATCACGGTGGCCTTCGACAAGCGCGGCAACCCCGTGACCACGGGCGACCTGGAAGTGGCCGGCGCCATGACGGCCTTCATGGTGGAATCCATCAACCCGACGCTGTGCAGCACGGCCGAATACCAGCCGTGTATGGTCCACGCCGGTCCCTTTGCCAACATCGCCGTGGGGCAGTCGTCCATCATCGGCGATCGGGTGGGCCTGAAGCTGTTCGACTACCACGTGACGGAAAGCGGTTTCGCGGCGGACATCGGCTTCGAAAAATTCTGGAACGTCAAGTGTCGGTTCAGCGGTCTCAAACCCCACGTTTCCGTGCTCACCACGACCATCCGCGCCCTCAAGATGCACGGCGGCGGTCCCAAGGTTGTGGCGGGGCTCCCGCTGCCTGAAGAATACACCAAGGAAAACGTGGCCCTGGTGGAAAAGGGTGTGGCCAACATGGTCCACCACATCAACACGATCCGCAAGTCCGGCATGAACCCCGTTGTGTGCATCAACGCGTTCCATACGGACACCAAGGATGAAATCGCCGTGGTGCGCAAAGCGGCCGAAGCGGCCGGCGCGCGATGCGCCCTGTCCGAACATTGGCTCAAGGGCGGCGAAGGCGCTTTGGAACTGGCTGATGCGGTCATCGAAGCGTGCGAACAGCCCAGCGAATTCAAGTTCCTGTACCCGTTGGAAATGAAGCTGCGGGACCGCGTGGAACTCATCGCCAAGGAAGTCTACGGCGCCGACGGCGTGGCGTGGCAGCCGGAAGCGGAAGCCAAGGCCAAGATGTTGGAATCCGACCCGAAGTATGCCGACTTCGCCACCATGATGGTCAAGACCCACCTGAGCCTCACCCACGACCCGAGCCTCAAGGGTGTGCCCAAGGGCTGGATCCTGCCGATCCGCGACGTTTTGATCTACTCGGGCGCCAAGTTCCTGTGTCCGTGCGCCGGTACCATCAGTTTGATGCCCGGTACGTCGTCGGATCCCGCCTTCCGCCGGATTGACGTGGATGTCAAGACGGGCAAGGTCATGGGCCTGTTCTAATTGGAAGTTGAATCACGGCGGGGGGTGAAAACCCCCCGTTGTCCTTTTGGGAAGGATGAAAGGAGAGCCCCATGTCGGCGAAACTCATCAAAGGAGCGGAAGTCGCCAAGCAGATCCGTGAAGAGCTGGCCGAGGAGGTCAAACGAATCAAAGAGAAATACGGGGTGGAACCGGGCTTGGTGACCATCCTCGTGGGCGAAAACCCCGCGTCCCAAAGCTACGTGCGGGCCAAGCAAAAAGCGGCCCACGAACTGGGTTTCTACTCCGTCCAGGACAACCAGCCGGCGGACATCTCGGAAGATGCCCTCCTGGCTCTCATCGATAAGTACAACAAAGACCCGAAAATCGACGGCATCTTGGTGCAGCTGCCGTTGCCGAAGCACATCGACGAAAACAAGGTTCTCTACGCCATCGATCCGGGCAAAGACGTGGATGCGTTCCATCCCTTCAATGTGGGCAAACTGATGATCGGTCAACCGGATTATCTGCCCTGTACGCCTGCGGGCATTCAAGAGCTGCTCATCCGTTCGGGCACGGAAACGTCCGGCGCGGAAGTCGTCGTGATCGGCCGTTCCAACATCGTGGGCAAGCCCATCGCCGTCATGATGATGCAGAAAGGCAAAGGAGCCAACGCCACGGTGACGGTCTGCCATACGCGAACCAAGGACGTTCAATTCCACACCAAACGGGCCGACATTCTCATCGTGGCGGCCGGCGTCACGGAATACGTCAAGGGCGATTGGATCAAGCCCGGAGCGGTGGTCATCGACGTGGGCGTGAACGAAGTGGGCCAGACGGCCGACGGCAAGAGGATCCTCAAAGGAGATGTGGCTTTCGACGAAGCCAAGGAAGTGGCGAGCGCCATCACGCCCGTTCCCGGCGGCGTCGGCCCCATGACCATCACCATGCTCATGAAGAACACGGTCCGCGCGTGCAAGGTCCACCACAACATCAAGGACTGATATCGATCTGCGCCTCTGCCCTTCACCCTGCCCTCTCCCCTTTGGGGGAGAGGGACGATCGGGCCGGGCTTCCCGCACCAGCCGCCTTCACAGCCGAAAGTTCTTCCCGACGAAGAAAAAGGATCATCCTTGGTGCGAAGGAATGGCGGAAAAAGGCCGTTTCACGCTGAGGGCGGCGCATAAAATAAAAAGCGGCCCACGGAAGGGATTCCTTTCGTGGGCCGCTTTCCTTTATGCCGAAAGTCTTGGCTAATCCTTGAGCGGGCTAGGGCCCAAAGCGCGGACCTTTTCCACCATGGCTTTGGCCGCATCCACGAATTCCTGCCCTTTTCCGGCCATCATGTGGAAAAGGGCGACCCGGTCGGCTTCCACACCCAGGGAGGGAAGGAGTCCCTGGACGTATTTCACCTTCTTTTGAGCCTTTTCGACGCCGTGCTTGAACTGGCAGCTGTCCGGCTGGCAGCCCGCCACGTAGACCCCGTCGGCCCCCGCTTCCAAAGCCTTCAACAGATGGAGGCTGTCCAGACGGCCCGTGCACGGCAATTGGATCACTTTCACGTTTTCGGGAAGGCTCAAACCCATCTTCTCTGAAATCTGGGCGGCCGAAGAAGCGCAATTGGCGCAGCAGTAAGCAATGATTTGCGGTTCAAAGGTGCTCATAGGACCACTCCTTGTCTCTTGTCTCAAGAAGCCGCGGCTTCCCCTCAGTTCACGGCGGATCCCAGAAGGCTGCGGGCCACAACGGCGATGTGCTCATCGCTCAGCCGTCGATAGGAAATGGCCTTCCCAGGACATTCGCTGACGCACATGCCGCATCCTTGGCACAGACCGGGGTCGATGAACGCATGCCCTTGAGGGCTGTCGATGAACGGGATGTGGAACGGGCAGGTGCGCACGCAGGTGAGGCATACCGCGCATTTGTCGGGATCCACTTCGGCCACGGCCCCGCCGACAAGCATGACGTCTTGGCGCAGAAGCCGCATGGCTCGTCCCGCCACGGCCCAACCTTCAGCGAGGCTTTCTTCCACCGCTTTGGGCGCCAGGGCCAAGCCGGCGAAAAAGACACCTTCCGTCTCTCCGTCCACCGGCCGCATTTTTGCCGGCGATTCGGCGAAGAACCCGTCTTCGTTCAGGGAAACCTTGTAATAGGCGGCCAAGTCGGCGGCTTCGGCAGGGACGATGGCCGTCTGCAAAGAAATGAAATCCGGCGACAAAACGAGGGGCCGGCCGAGAATGGGATCCGTCACCAGCACCTTCAATCGACCGCCTTCAACGCTCACCTGGGGTTTGGAATCTAAGTCGTAGCGGATGAAAAACACGCCCTTTTCCCGGGCTTCTTTGTAAATCCGCTCCCTTTCGCCGAAAGTGCGCACTTCCCGGTAGAGCACATAGACGTCCATATCCGGATTCAACGTCTTGAGATCGATGGCCGATCGGACCGCGAAGGTGCAGCACAGTCGGCTGCAGTAAGGCCTTTGAGGTTCCCGGCTGCCTACGCATTGGATGAACACGGCGCATTGGGCCGATTTGAAAGCTCCGGGATCGTCGATGAGCTTCTTCGTGAAATCCGACCAACGATAGATTTCGGGGTGGGTGCCGTAAGCATATTCGTTGGGCTTGATGGAATGAGCCCCCGTGGCCAGGACGACGACCCCGTGTTCCACCTCTTTTTTCTGGCCGCCCTGGAGGACGGTGCTGATGTAATTTCCGGCGAATCCTCGGGCCCCCACGACTTCAGCCGATGTGAGAACGGAAATTTTCGGGTTCTGCGAAACCTTGTCGATCATGGCCTTGAGAAGGTCCTGGACGGACTCCCCTTTCCATGCCGACCGGACCTTATGGGCATGGCCCCCCAGCCGGTCTTTCTTTTCCACCAAGGTCACCGGCACGCCCATGTCGGCAAAGGCGAGCGCCGCCTGCATTCCCGCCAAGCCGCCGCCCACAACCAGGGCGGATTTCTTGACCGGCACCTTGGCGTAATTGAGCGGTTCCAGCATGCGGGCCTTGAGGACGGCCGTGCGGAAAAGGTTTTGGAGCCGCCCCATTTCCACGGGGGTGCTTCCCAAGGCGCGCAAATCCACAAACTCGTAAAGGCTGGGGTTCAACCCCGCATCCTTCATGGCGCCTTCCACCAGTTCCTGGTGCATGATGGGCGTGCAGCTTGCATACACCAACCGATTGACGCCGGAAGCCTTCATGCGTTCCGAAAGCCGACCGAAAGCGGCGCCGTCCTGGAGGTCCAGGCGTTCCACGAAGGTCACGCCGGGAAGGGTCTTGACAAAGGCCTCCAAGGGTTCGAGCAGGGCTTCGAACTCAGGCAGCTTGGACGGACACAGGCTCAGCACGACTCCGACGGAAGGCGCTTCCCCGCTCACATCGCGAAGCTCGGGGACAGCCCCGTTGCCGGAAACCCCCTTCATGAGTGCGGCGGCCTTACCGGCGGCCGCCGCCGCTTCCACCACACTTTGATGGACGTCCCGAGGCCCCGTGGCGCCGCCGCACACGAAAACGCCGGGAACGTTGGTTTCGCAGGGCTTGAAGGTATCCACGGCCACGTAATGATCTTCCGAAAGGGTCACGCCCAGCATTTTGGCCAGGTCTTCCAATTCCGCCGACGGACGAAGCCCCACGGACAAAACCACCAAGTCGAAGGTTTCCGATTGCTTGACCCCGTTTTCGTCCACGTATTCCAGGACCAAGTCCTCGGTCCCGGCCGCCTTTTCAATGCTGTGGATCCGGCTTCGAACGAGTCGCACACCCTTTTGCTTGGCGTCTTCAAAGTAGCGTTCATAGCCCTTGCCGTGGGTGCGCATGTCCATGAAGAAAATGGTCGTTTCCGCCTCGGGAAGCGCCTCCTTCAGCTGGACGGCTTCCTTGAGGGCATACATGCAGCACACGGACGAGCAGTAGGGGGCGTCGCACTTGTTGATTTCTCGGGATCCCACGCACTGGAGCCACGCCACTTTCTTCGGCGGCTGGCCGTCGGACGGTCGCTTGGGGATGCCCTGGAACGGCCCGACAGGTTTTTGGAGCCATTCCAGTTCAATGCTGGAGATCACATTTTCATAGGCCGCATAAGCATAGGTGTCATAGGCCTGCGGGTTGAACGGTTCCACGCCCAAGGCAAGAATCACCGCATCGGCCTCGACGGCACTTTCCCCGGCGGGTCCCGCAATGACGGCTTGGAAAGCCCCGGCTTGGCCTGAAATGCGAGCGACGCTCGATTGGGTCCACGCACGGATGTTGGGGTGCATTTTGCAGAGCGTCGCGCGGTTTGCGGCCTTGCAGCAGCTGCACAGAGGGTAGAGCCGGTGGAGTTTGGCCACCGTCCCGCCCAGGTCGCTTTCCTTTTCCACCAGGTCCACGTGGTAGCCTTGGGCCGCCAAGTCCAGGGCGGCATTCAGCCCGGCGACACCGCCTCCAACCACCAGGACATTGCCTTTGTTCTTCTTTTCTTTTGTCTCCGTCATAGGATCCCCTCAACTCTTTGATGGCTCAACGGACAAAAAAGCTCCCCCACCGTGTGGCGGCAAACCCTTGCGACGCCCGTCGCCGTGCAGCGACTTTTCGAGGAAAAAGGCTCTTGTTCCGGCCCGTTGTTGAAGGTTCGGTGCTCCCTACCGCGGGTAGATGATCCACAACACACGGTTCTTGTATGTGAAAAAAGAGGCAACGTCAAGTTTCATTGTTTTTGACCGGCCGCACGGGTTCGGTCGGCATCCGCCTCCCGGCACACGGCGGCGATGGCCTTGTGGAGCAGCTGCACATCCGTGAAATGCTGCAGCTGGATGGCTTTTCCCGGGCATTCGGCCACGCAGGCGCCGCAGCCTTGGCACTTGGCCGGATCGATGTATGCCGATCGGCGCACGGCCGTGGTGGGCGTGACCACCACGGGGACTTCGTAGGGGCAGGTCCGCACGCACGTCAGGCACACAGCGCATTTGGCCGGGTCCACCACGGCCACGCGCCCGCCCACATAGAGGTTCTCCTTGCTGAGGACCGTGGCGGCTCGAGCGGCGGCGCCTTTGGCCTGGGCGATGGATTCTTCCAAAAACTTGGGGCTGTGGGCCAACCCGCACAGGTAAAGACCCGGACTGGCAAAATCCAGCGGCCTCAGTTTCACATGGGCTTCCATAAAAAACCCGTCGGCGTCGGTGCTCAGTTTGAAGAGCCCCGCCAGTGCCGCATTGGTCGCCCGGGGCACGACGGCCGCGCTGAGCACCAAAAAGTCAGCCCGAAGGCGGATGGGCACACGGAGGTTCTGGTCGAAGAGCTGGATGCGGACGGCGGCGTCTTCGAAGAAAACCTCCGGTTTTTCTTCCGGACGATACCGGAAGAAGCGCACGCCCGCTTCCCGCGCCTTTCGATAGAGCAATTCCCGGGTCCCGAAGGTTCGAATGTCCCGGTAGAGTACCGTCACATGGGCTTCAGGGTGGATTTCCTTGATGCGCAGGGCGTTGGCCACCGCCGCCGTGCAGCACACCCGGCTGCAATAGGGCCGCTGTTCGTCGCGCGAGCCGACGCATTGGATCATGACCACATGGGATAGGCCCCGGATCCTGGACGGTTCTTCGGCCAGAATTTTCTGCAGCTGCAATTGGGTCAGCACCCTCGGGTCGGACCCATAGCCGTATTCTCGGGGCTGGTATTCTTCCGCCCCCGTGGCCACGATCAAGGCGCCGTATTCCAAGGTCCTTTCCCCTTGGGGGGATTTGACGCGGCTGAGGAAATGGCCTGTGTGGCCTTCAAAGGAGAGGATCTCCGTTTGGGTGAGCACTTCGATCTGCGGGTGGTTTCGCACGGTTTCGATGGCTCGCAAGACCTCTTGGGTCACATCGATCCCGCTGGGGTGAAACCGCATCCACGCCCGGGCCTGGCCCCCCAGGTCCGGCTCGCGTTCCACCAGATAGGTGAAAAATCCCTGATCCGCGAGGTGGCGCGCGGCGGTCATGCCGGCCATCCCGCCGCCGACCACCAGAGCCTTCTGGGTCACGGCCACGGGCATTTCGTGGAGCGGTTCCAAGAAGAGCGCCTTGGCGACGGCCATGCGCACCAAATCCTTGGCTTTTTCAGTGGCCTCTTCGGGGCTTGCCCCATGAACCCAGGAACACTGATCCCGAATGTTGGCCATTTCGAACAGGTATTTGTTGACGCCAGCCTCCCGTAAGCATTCCTGGAACAGGGGCTCATGGGTTCGTGGGGAACAGGAGGCGACGACCACGCGGTTAAGGTTCTTTTCCTGAATAATTTTCTTGATTTTTTCGGTGGAATCGGTGGAACAGGAAAACAGAAGATTTTCCGCGTGGACCACGTTGGGCAAGGTTGCGGCGTAGGCGGCCACCGCCTTTACGTCCACGACGCCGGCGATGTTGATGCCGCAGTGGCAGACAAAAACGCCGATGCGCGGAATATCCCCGGGAAGGGAGCGTTCCTGGATGAAAACCGGCGGCGTCGTGCAGGTATGGCGCGCCGCCGCCAACAGACACTGGGCCGAGGCGGCCGCGGCGCTGGCCTGGGCCACCGTTTCCGGAATGTCCTTGGGATCCGTGCTCACCCCGCAGGAAAACACTCCGGGCCGGCTGGTCTGCACAGGGTCCAGAGGGTCGGAGACGATGAAGCCGAACCGATCCAGATCGGTGCCGAGGCGCCGGGCTGTTTCCTTGGCGCCGTCCGAAGGGACGAGCCCCACGGAAAGAACCACCATGTCGAAAACGTCCCTCTGAAGGGTGTTGTTTTCGTCCACATAGGCAATTTCCAGATTATGGCCGTCCACGGTTTCGACGATGCGGCTGATCTGGCACCGCACGTAACGTACCCCGTGTTGGGACTGAGCCCGATCCCAGTAGCGTTCGAAACCTTTCCCCATGGCTCGAAGGTCGATGTAGAAAATGGTCGTCTCCACGTCGGGCTCATGATCTTTGGTGACGATGGCCTGCTTGGTGGCGTACATGCAGCAGACGCTGGAACAGTAATCCCGCCCGATGGAGGCATCCCGCGACCCGACGCATTGAATCCACGCCATTTTCTTCGGCACGGCGCCGTCGCTGGGCCGTTTCACGTGGCCGCCCGTAGGGCCGGATGCGGCGAGAATCCTTTCATATTCCAAGCTCGTGATGACGTTGGGATAGCGGCCGTAGCCGTATTCGGCTTTCTGGGCGGCATCGAAGGGAGTGAAGCCGCAGGCGTAGAGGATGGCCCCCACTTCCACGGTTTCCTCCCGAGGCTGCATCGTGTGGTCGATGGCCTGGGGGAGACAGGCGTCCACGCACCGATAGCACTCACTGCACACGCCGCATTGGAGGCACCGTTGAGCTTCGGATCGGGCCGTCTCTTCGTCGAAGCCCAATTGGACCTCCTCAAAAGATCGGATGCGCTCCGGCATTTCCAATCGGGGCATGGGGGATCGAGGCGCTTTGGGGACCGGTTTGTCCGGGCAGGGCGCCGTGCGGGACGGAACAAACCGCCCTTCTCTGAGATCCACCCCGCGAAGATAGCGGTCGATGGATTCGGCCACTTCTTTTCCGGCCGCGATGGCCTGAACGACGGTGGCCGGCCCGGACGTCACGTCGCCTCCCGCGAAAACGCCCGGTCGGTTCGTTTCATAGGTCACGGGATCGACCACAAAGGTGCCCCAGCGGCTCACCATGGGACGGCTTTCCGGCTCCATGGCGTCGATGACGGAGGGATCCGTCATGAGTCCCACGGCGGCGATGACGCTATCGATATTCACCTGGTATTCGGATCCCGCCACCGGGATGGGCCGGCGACGACCGCTTTCATCCGGCGGCCCCAGTTCCATGCGGATGCATTCGATGGCCGTCACATGGCCTTCGGCGTTTCCGTGAATGGCCACGGGTGCCGCAAGGAAATGCATCTGCACGCCCTCTTCCAGCGCCTCTTCCACTTCCTCCTGATTGGCCGGCATTTCGTCCCGGCTTCTGCGGTAAAAGAGGTGGACTTCTTCCAGTCCCAAGCGAAGGCACGAGCGGGCCACGTCCATGGCGCAGTTGCCGCCGCCGATGACGGCCACCTTTCGGCCCACGGGAGGTCTTTGGCCCATGTTCAGCTGCTTGAGAAAACTCGTCCCTGTGTACACTTCTTGGAGGTTTTCGCCGGGGATGTTGAGTTTGAGGTCCGTCTGGGTGCCGATGGCGAGGAAAAACGCGTCGTAGCCTTGCCGGCGCAGATCTTCCAGCTGGAAATCCCGCCCCAGGG
Source organism: Desulfosoma sp. (assembly GCA_037481835.1). Taxonomy (GTDB): domain Bacteria; phylum Desulfobacterota; class Syntrophobacteria; order Syntrophobacterales; family DSM-9756; genus Desulfosoma. The sequence goes on from JBBFKW010000005.1 coordinate 141,335, forward strand.
CCGTGTTGGTTCGGATTTCCACGCCGACTTTTTGGATGTAATCGATTTCCGCCTTCAACACATGGCGCGGCAGGCGATATTCGGGAATGCCGTACCGGAGCCACCCTCCCGGTTCGGGCATGGCCTCGAAGATGGTGACAGAGTAGCCTTTCAGCGCCAGGTAATAGGCCGCCGTCAAACCGGCCGGCCCCGCCCCCACAACGGCCACCCGACGCCCGTTGGGGTCCTTTTTGGGCGGCGCAGGCCCCTCGCCCGTTCGGGCTTCCCAGTCACACACGAACCTCTTGAGAAAATCGATGGCCACAGGCTCATCCACCGTGCCACGGCTGCACACCGTTTCACAGGGATGGTGGCACACACGGCCGCACACCGCCGGCAAAGGATTGTCTTTGCGGATGAGATCGAGGGCCTCCCGGTAGCGGCCTTGGGCGATGAGGGCCACATAGCCCTGGACACTGATCCCCGCGGGGCAGGCCGCCTTGCACGGCGCCATGCCCTTCTTGTCGATGGCGAAAGTGGAAGGGATGGCTTGGGGGAAATGCCGGTAAATGGCTTTACGTTTCCCCAGCCCTTGGTCGAAGTCGGCCGGCAGTTCAACCGGGCACACGCGCAGACATTCTCCGCAGGCCGTGCACCGGTCTTCCAGAACGTAACGGGGTTCCCGCCGCAGGGTGACCCGGAATCGCCCCGGTTCCCCGTCCAGCTCGGTGACCTGGGTTCGTGTGAGGATGTCGATGTTCGGATGGCTCGCCACCTCGATGAGTTTGGGCGAGATCATGCAGGTGGAGCAGTCGTTGGTGGGAAACGTCTTGTCCAGTTTGGCCATGTTGCCGCCGATGCTGATGTCCCTTTCGACGAGAAGGACGCGGTAGCCGCTGTTGGCCAAATCCAGGCTCGCCTGCATGCCGGCGATGCCGCCTCCGATGACCATGACCGATCCGCTGACGGATTGCGTTGATGCCGCCTGAGCGCTCATGACGCCTCCCTATCGCCTCGACGGTGATCTTTTCGAAGCTCTGTCCAAAGTGGCGCAATGCTCATAAGCCCACGGATGCGAGCAAGGGCTCGGGATCCGCCACGTGCCGGCTGATCCAGTCCCGAGCGCTGCGTTCGCCGAGGGCGAGGCCGATGAGGTCCGTGAAATAGAAAACGGGCATGGGCAGATGGAGCTGGTGTTCTCGAGCGATGCGTTCCTGATAGAGATCCAAGTTGGCATGGCACATCTGGCAGGAAACGACCACACAGTTGGCGCCTTGATCCAAAGCCCGCCGGAAGAGTTTGCCCACCAGGGCCGTCACCAGATCGGGCCGGGCCACGGCGTGGCTGGCGCCGCAGCAGTCCGTCTTGAAAGGCCAATCCAAGACCTTCGCCCCGACGGCCTGAACGAGCCGATCCATGGTGGTGGGGTTCTCCCACGCCTGGGCGTCGGTCACCTTGGGCGGCCGGTTGACCATGCAGCCGTAATAACAGACGGCACGCAACCCTTCCAGGGGCCTCACGACCTGCCGTTCGATCTCGGCCACAATTTCGGGGCGACCGAAGTATTCCACGAGGTCCCAGACCCGCACGGTGGAGCCTTCCGCAGCGGAAGGATCCTGAGGGGCCTTTTTTTTCAGAGCCTTTTCCGCCGTTTTTAAGCGGTTGAAACAGAGGGCGCACGGGGCCGCCAGGTCCTCAAGACCCTGCTTTTGGGCCAGGATGAGATTGCGGGCCGGCAAGGCGATGGCCAGGTCGTAGTCCAAGCTGTGGGCCGCCGTCGCACCGCAGCAGCTCCAATCGTCCAGTTCCACGAGCTCGATCCCGAGCCGCCCGCAGACACCCTCGATGGAGGCCGCGTAATCCCGTGCCGTCCCTTCCAAGGAACATCCCGGATAATAACCGAGCGTCGGCATAGCTTCTCCTTCGGCAGGGTTCAGGAATCGGAAGACTGCATCGTGTTTTCGGACGACGCAGGGCTTTTTTCAAAAAGGCGATGCACATCGTGGACGTTGCGGACTCCTCGGGGCCACAGGGGGAGCCGGCCGCGTCGCAAGAGGGCCAGGCCCAAACGCACTTCATCCCACAGGGTGCCTTCGGAAAGCTTGACCTTCCAGGCGCCGCTGGACAGCATGTAGCGCTGCAGAAGGCCCGTTTCGAAGACACGGCCGCGCCGGCCGATGTCGTCCAAAAAAGCCCTGTGAAAGGCGTAGGACAGGTTTTCCTTGGGCCGGACGAGCCCTCGGGCGTGGGCTTGCTGTTTCAGGTAGTCCATGAGCCCGGCGATGTCGATTTCGTTGGGGCAGCGCGTCGTGCACGTCTCGCAGGAGGAACACACCCATATGGTGGCGCTGGAAAGGACCTTGTCTTCCAACCCCATGAGCAGGTAGCGCACGATCTGATCCGGGTAATAGTCCATGGCGAAAGTCAGAGGGCATCCGCTGGTGCATTTGCGGCACTGATAGCACAGCTCGGGGCTGATCCCGCTCAAGGCCCGGACCTTGCCGGTCACCTCGTAGTCCGGTTCCAGGAACACCACGTCCCCACGGTCTTCCATAGCGCACCTCCCGGCACAAAAAAAGAGAACGGGACAAAAGTCCCGTTCTCAACGAGGGGAAAAGCGACACAACAACGAAACGCCGGCCTCCACAGACGCATGCACGCTAGGGTGCGAGAAACTCCGCCACCAACCGATCCCACGTGAGATGCGGCACACTGCCATAGATGTCCTCGACCACCTCACCACCGGTTGCCGCCAGAGGAAGTTCGGAATCCGGAGCCACCAAGGCTTCCAACCGGTGCACTTCCGCCGTAAGCCAGCTTCGAGCCGCCTCATCGGCGTAAAGCTCCGCCAGGTCTCGCTTGAGATGGCGCGGTTCGACGACCACCAGCCACCCTTCGCCATAAGGATCCTCTTTGATAATCTGGGGGTTGTCGGAGGCTTTATGGTTTACCGCAACGACCACGCCGTCCATGGGGGCCACAAGCGGCGCGATCTTTTCTTCCCGCCGAAACGTCCACGCCGGTTTGTTTCCTTCCACGTGCACGCCCAACTTGGGTAACCGTACATGGGTAACATATCCTAACAAGTGCATGGTGAAATCATCAACACCAAATCGCACCAGCCCCCCATGTTCCACCCGCGCCCAGGTGTGACGGGGGTGGTAAGAGTAGCCGTCGGCGAGCCGGAACCCGGAAACCTCGTGCAGCGGCGGCCGGCCGATAAGTTCCGTCGTGGAGCGGCTTTCCAGGATCTGGTCGAATTCGCACTGGGCGCATTCGTAAGCGTTGCCGCACAAACGCATGGGAACGCGACCGGTCAGCGCATGCCGGCATTCCTTTTGGTTATAGGTTTTTTCTTGATAGGCGGACCGCCACGCGCGAAAATGCGGATCACCGGCATCCACTCTCTCGGACATGGCTTTGTCAAAGGCACACGTCAGGCAATCGTAGGCGTTGTCGCAGAGTTTGAAATTGATGACGCCGGCCTTCATCCACACGCACGGATGATCCCCCTCGAGCCCGAAGACTCGAACTTTCGCCTTTTTTTCTTTCATGGACGCAACCTTCATGGGGTAACCCTCCTTTCCGGGGTGATGGGTTACCCCAAAGGAAAGCATGGAGCGTGCCAGGCGAGCTCGAAACGACCCGGAAAAACCGTGGGGCTTGGAAGAACAAGAAAAGGCACGCTTTGGAGGAGGCCGGCCGGGCCTTTCGGGCTATGGTGAAAGAAACAACACCGTGTTGTTTTTTTAGGCAGGGGTCCGGCGCTCCGAGGTGCGAAAGCCCCGGAGTGCCAAGGGAGGAGGGAGTTCCATGAAGGGGCAGGCCAAGGATCGGCCGATGCGCATCGCCGTCATCGGAGGAGGCCGGCGGTGCAAGGCGTTTTTGGAAATGATGGATGCTCGGCGCTTTCCCGGGCTTCGGGCCCAGATCGTCGCCGTCGCCGATCCCAACGAAGAGGCGGTGGGCGTCCAGCTGGCCCGATCCCTGGGTATTTTCGTGACCAAGGACTACAAGGACTTTTACAAGATCCCCAATCTGGATCTGGTCATTCAGCTCACCGGCAAGGAAGAACTCCTCGAGGATTTCATCAAACACAGCCCGGCCAAGGTCCGCGTGCTCGAAGCGGCCATCTCCCGCCTTTTCGGGGATATCATCCGCTTTCAGGAAGAATCCCTGCTGCGGGAGCGCCAGCTGGAACTGGTGGAAGGGATCGTGGAAAGCATGTTTTCCAGCATTCGAGACCGGGTGCTCATCATGCAGCCCGACCGCAAGATTGTGGATGCCAATCGAGCCTTCCTCGATTGGGTCGGGATCAGCAAAGAGGAGATCCTCGGGAAATTTTGCCACCAGATCACGCACCGGTCCTTGGACCCTTGCCATCACAAGGATTTTCACTGCCCTTTGGAAGAAAGTCTTCAGACGGGAAGCACCGGCCATGCGATCCACGAGCACTACGACAGGAACAACGAGGTGCGCTACTGCGAAATCACCACCGTGCCGCTGAAAAGCCCTGACGGCGCCGTGGAACTGGTCCTGGAAATCCAAAGAGACATCACGGACGAGCTGGAACAGAAGCTGGAACAAAAAACCCGGGCCCTCAAAAGGGACCTGGCCCGCCTGATCCACGAAGACAAGATGATCGCCTTGGGGAAGCTCGTGGCCAGCGCCGTGCACGAAATCAACAATCCTCTTTCGGGCATCCACGCTCTCGCGCGGCTCATGCGCCGACAGCTGGACGAGGGCCTGTCCCCGTCAGAGCTGGACCAGTTCAAGTTCTACCTCCAGCTCATCGACACCGAATCGGCGCGCTGCAGCGCCATTGTGTCCAACCTCCTTTCGTTCGCCCGCCAGCAGAAGTTGGAACGGCGCCCGTTCGATGTGAACCGGATCATCCAAAACGTGGTGATGTTGAGCCGGCATCGCATGGAACTGCAGCATGTGACCTTGAAGCTGGAACTGGAAGAGGGATTGCCTGAAATCCAGGGGGATCCGGGGCAGATCCAGCAGTGTTTTATCAATTTGATCTTCAATGCCATGGAAGCCATGCCGGAAGGCGGGCGCTTGACCATTCGATCCGCCTTGGACTCCAAGCGCCGCGAAGTGCGCGTGGAAGTGGAAGACACGGGCGTGGGCATTCCCAAGGAGTTGCTGTCCCAGATCTTCGAGCCCTTTTTCAGCACCAAGAGCCAAGACAAGGGGGTGGGGCTTGGCCTTTCCGTCGTCTATGGTATCGTGAAGCAGCATCGGGGTGTCATCTACGTCAAGAGTGAGGTGGGGAAGGGTTCGTGCTTCATCGTTCGCTTTCCCATCACGTCTGAAACTTCCTGAGAGGGCGGGAACCGTCATGGCGGGGCGTTTCAAGATCCTAGTGGCCGACGACGAGCTCATTGTCCGGGAATCTCTGGTGGCCTGGCTGAAAAAAGGAGGCTATCAGGTGGAGGCCGCCTCCGGTGGCCGCGAAGCCTTGGAGTCCCTGGAGAAAGCGGCCTACGACTTGGTTTTTCTCGACATCAAAATGCCGGACATGAACGGCATCGAAGTCCTCAAGGTAGTCAAACAGCGTTACCCCGGGACCATGGTGGTCATGATCACGGCCTACGGGTCCGTGGAAAACGCGGTGGAAGCCATGAAGCTGGGGGCCAACGACTACCTCATGAAACCCTTCGAACCGGAACAACTGGCCCTCCTGGTGGAAAAACTCCTGCAGCACAAGAAGCTCATCGACGAAAACATTCTCCTTCGGGAGCAGATGGCCACGGCGGCGGTGGAGCGCTACCAGGACATGATCGGCGCGTCCCCCGCCATGCAGGCTCTCTTCGAGATGCTGGAAAAAGTGGCTGCCGTGGATTCCCCCGTCCTCATCAAGGGCGAAACGGGTACGGGAAAGGAACTGGTGGCCAAGGCCATCCATGCGCGCAGTTCCCGCCGGTATGGTCCCTTCATTGCCATCAACTGCGGCGCCTTCACGGAAAGTCTCCTGGAGAGTGAACTCTTCGGCCATGAAGTGGGCTCCTTTACGGGCGCCGTCAAGGCCAAGAAGGGCCGTTTGGAGTTGGTTCGAGGGGGGACCTTGTTTCTCGACGAAGTGGGGGAAATCCCCATGAAAATGCAAGTGGATCTGCTGCGCGTGCTGGAGGAACGAAGGATCCACCGGGTCGGAGGCACTCGGGACATCCCTGTGGATTTCCGCCTGATCTCGGCCACCCACCGGGATCTTTCCAAGGCCATGGAAGAAGGCCACTTTCGCCGGGATTTCTACTTTCGGCTGAACGTGGTGGAATTGGAGGTGCCCCCGCTGAGGGCTCGACGGGAAGACATCCCCCTTTTGGCCGATTTTTTTCTGCGCCGATTCCGAAAGGAAACCAACAAGCCGGTGGAAGGCCTGGACAAGAAGGCGGTGGAACTGCTCTGCGCTTACGAATGGCCCGGGAACGTGCGCGAGTTGGAAAACGCCGTGGAGAGGGCCGTGGTTTTGGCAAAAGGAAGGATCCTCACGGAAGACGATTTCGCCTTCTTGAAAAGAGCCGTGGGGACCGTGGAACCCCAATCTTTGGAAGATATGGAAAGACTGCATATCCAGCGCATCCTCACCCTATGCCGGGGAAACATCAGTCAGGCCGCACGGATTCTCAAGATCAACCGCACCACGCTTCACCACAAGATCAAAAAGTACGGCATACCGGGGAGCGCGTGAGGGTGGCCGAAGAACGGGATGCGGTGGCCTTGCACGGGTTTCGGGCGATGATCGGCGTCGTTCCCATGGGCGACGTGGGAGACGTGGCCGTGCGCATCGTGGCCGCCCATCTCCAGGCCGTTCTGGGCCTGAGTGCCGACGTCCTGGAGCGACGGCCGCTGAACGACGCCTGCTATGTGCCGGATCGGCGGCAATACGACGCCGCCAAACTTATCGCTTCCTTGAACGACTGCAGTGCGCCGTGGCCTTATTTGAAAATTGTGGCCGTGGTGTCCGTGGATCTGGGGGTGCCCATCCTGCGGTTCGTTTTCGGGGAAGCCCAGATGGGAGGGCGCTGCGCCGTGGTTTCCGGCTACCGGCTTCGCCGCAACGAGGACGGCACCGACGCCGGGTTGGAACTCTATTACGAGAGGTTGGCCAAGGTGGCCTTGCACGAAGCGGCGCACACCTTGTCGCTTTTTCATTGTGAGGATTCCCGGTGCCTCATGCATTTCGCCGCATCCCCCAAGCACCTGGACCGCATTCGATTGTTTTTTTGCCCGCGGTGTGCGTTTCTTCTCAAAGAAACGCTGAAAAGCCTCGCCCTTTCGGCTGGACCATAAAAGAGGTGCGGCGCGTGAAGGCGCCTTGACAACAAAAAGCCCATTGGATATAGGTTGATCTGTGAAAATTGTCTCATTACCTGTGCCGCCTGTGCCATCGAGGGAACCCCCGCAGCGAGTGTTCGATGAGCGAGTTTGAACCCAGGATAGTGGCTTTTTGTTGCATGTTCTGAGCCTACACCGCAGCGGACCTGGCAGGTTCGATGAGGCTCAACTATCCGCCCAATGTGCGCATCGTCAATGTGCCGTGTACAGGCCGGGTGGACATGATCCATCTGCTCAAGGCCATCGAAACGGGGGCGGACGGGGTGTATGTGGCCGGCTGCATGGAAGGCGAGTGCCATTTCCGCAACGGCAACATCAAGGCCAAGCGGCGGGTCATGGCGGTCAAGAAGATCCTGCAGGAGGTGGGGCTGGAGCCGGAGCGGGTGGAAATGTTCAACGTGTCGGCTTCCGACGGCCCTCGGTTTGCTGCTATCGCGCGGGAGATGACGGAACGGATTCGGGCCCTCGGCCCCAGTCCCTTGCGGGACCCCGAGGCCTGTGCGGTATGGATGGAGGCGGCTCAGTAGGCCGAATTTTCGGGGCTCGGTGAGCGAGCGCGCAGTGGGGGGTGCGGACGAACGCGGCCCGCATCACGGGTGACGGACCAGTCCGAGGGTGCACGGCACTCGAGGACGCGCCAAGGGAGGAAGGATTTATGGTTGTAGCCGAACGGAAACCCATCGAGGAAATCCTTGCGATGGTCGCCGACTTCAAAAAGGTTCTCCTGGTCGGCTGCAAGGGTTGCGTGACGGTCTGCTGTGCCGGGGGCACCAAGGAAGTGGGCATTTTGGGCTCCGCGCTCCGGATCGCCAGGAAGAAGCAAGGCAACCCCTTGGAGGTTGTCGAGCACACGCTGGAACGCCAGTGCGACCCCGAGTATGTGGATCAGTTGGCGCCCATGCTCAAGGAAAACGGCTTCGACGCGGTCCTGTCCATGGCCTGCAGCGTCGGCCCGCAGTTCATCGCCAAAAGGTACACCATTCCGGTCTACCCCATGCTCAACACGACCTTCATCGGCGGGGCCCTGGAACACGGCGTCTGGGCGGAATTTTGCCAGTCGTGCGGCAACTGCATCATCCACAACTTCGGCGGCCTGTGTCCCATCGCGCGCTGTTCCAAGAGCCTCATGAACGGTCCGTGTGGAGGCTCGGCCAACAAAAAATGCGAAGTCAGCCCGGAAATCGACTGTATCTGGCATTTGATTTACGACCGAATGGTGGAACTCGGGCAGTTGGATAAGCTTCGACCCGTCTTCCCCATCAAGGATTGGTCGACGAGCCGTGATGGTGGTCCCCGAAAGATCGTGAGGGAGGATTTGAAGCTATGAAAGCCGGAAGCAACCTGGAGAAGGTTTTTACCCAAGGGCATTTCGCAGTCACTGGCGAGTTGGGTCCTCCCCGCGGCGCATCCGTTGAGGTCATTGAAAAGAAGGCCGGTTATCTGCGCGGCGTGGTGGATTCCATCAACGTGACGGACAACCAAACCTCTGTGGTGCGCATGTCCAGCGTTGCCGTGTGCAAGCTTTTGGTGGACATGGGCCTGGAGCCCAACCTGCAGATGGTCTGCCGGGATCGCAACCGCATCGCCATGCAGAGCGATCTTCTGGGGGCTTATGCCTTGGGCATCCGCAACGTGTTGTGCCTGTCCGGGGACCATAACCGATTCGGGGATCACCCCCAGTCGAAAAACGTCTTCGATGTGGATTCCATGCAGCTCATCAGCATCGTGAAGAAACTTCGCGATGAAGGCAAGATGCTGAGCGGCCAGGAATTGGAAGGGGTCCCCAAGTTTTTCATCGGGGCGGCGGCCAACCCCTTCGGCGACCCCTTTGAATTCCGGGTGACGCGCCTGGCCAAGAAGATCGACGCCGGCGTGGACTTCATCCAGACCCAGTGCATCTACAACATGGAAAAATTCCGTAAATACATGCACATCGCCCACGAAGAGGGCCTCACCGAAAAGTGCTACATCATGGCGGGTATCACCCCGTTGAAATCCGTGGGCATGGCCCGGTACATGGCCAACTTTGTGCCCGGCTTGGATGTGCCCGGTTACTACATCGAGCGGCTCAAAGGCGTGGACAAGAAGAAACAGGCGGACGAAGGGATCAAGATCGCCGTGGAACAGATCCAGGAAGTACGGGAAATTCCCGGTGTGAAGGGGATCCACCTCATGGCCATCGAATGGGAGCACAAGGTGCCCGAAATCCTTCAGGCGGCGGGGCTCCTGCCGAGACCGTCCGTCAACTGATCCGGCCCGATTCCGGGGGCCTGAAAAACGGGTGGGACGCTGGTCCCACCCGTTTTTGTTTGCAGCCTTTCCCGAAGTACCCGGTGTCGGTGGTTTTCGGTGCGGGCATGAAAACGCCCTGGGGAAGAGGCGCCGCTTGCAGGTCCCATGCCTTGGCTTGGCGGGGGCGCAGTTGACAGGACGCCGTCCTGCCGAATAGGATACCTCGCCTTCCCGAGGGAAGGCGACGCCTGCTCACAAAAGGAGGATTCCCCATGGGACTGACGGTGGCTTTCGGCGGAAAAGGCGGCACGGGGAAAACCACCCTGGCCGGCCTTTTGATTCGATATTTGATCGAAAAAGGCATGAAACCCGTTCTTGCGGTGGACGCCGATTCCAATGCGAACCTGAACGACGTCTTGGGCGTGCCCCTGGCAGAAACCCTCTCGGATGCCCGGGAAATGATGAAAAAAGATGTGCCGACGGGCATGACCAAGGACATTTTCATGGAACTGAAGATGGAACAGGCCATGGTCGAAGGGGACGGCTTCGACCTCATTGCCATGGGCCAACCGGAAGGGCCCGGCTGCTATTGCGCGGCCAACAATCTGCTCAGCAGCCTTCTCGACCGCTTGATGAAAAACTACAACTACCTGGTCATCGACAACGAGGCCGGCATGGAACACTTCAGCCGCCTCACCCAAAAGGATGTGGACGTGCTCGTGTTGGTGTCCGATCCCAGTCGGCGGGGGTTGACGGCCGCCTGCCGGATCGCCGAGCTGGTGGATTCCCTGCCCATGCGCGTGGGCCGAAAAGTCCTGGTGGTCAACCAGGTCCAGGAGCCGCCCGACCAGTGGCCTTCCGAGGTGGGCAAGATTTTTTCCAACGGAAACATTTACACCATGCCCGCCGATCCGCTCTTGGCTCAATTCGATAGAGAAGGAAAGCCCACGAGCCGACTTCCGGAAGATTCCCAGATGGTCCGGGCCGCGTGGGCTTTGTTTGACAAGATCATCCAAGAAGCCCAAAAATCTTGAGGCTTCACGACGGGGCGCCGTAAAGGGGGGGAGCCATGGTCGCCGTGCGACAAGCGTTGCTCAGCGTGACGGACAAAACGGGCTTGGTGGAATTGGCACAGGGGCTGGTGCGCCATGGCGTGCGCCTCTTATCCACCGGGGGGACGGCCAAGGTGCTCATGCAAGCCGGGCTGCCCCTGCGGGAGGTTTCCGACTACACGGGCTTTCCGGAAATGCTGGACGGGCGGGTGAAAACCCTCCAGCCCAAAATCCACGGCGGGATCCTGGCCATGCGGGATCGTCCCGAGCACATGGAAACCTTGGCGGCTCACGGCATCGAACCCATCGACATGGTGGTCGTGAACCTCTACGCCTTTGAAAAGACGGTGGCTGATCCGGGCTGTCGATTCGAAGACGCCATCGAAAACATCGATATCGGCGGCCCGGCGCTCATTCGGGCGGCGGCCAAAAACCATGCCCATGTGGTGGTGGTCACCGACCCGCAGGACTATGAGCCGGTGCTCCGGGAAATGGATGACAACGCCGGCAGGGTCTCCGCGGAAACCCGTTTGCGTTTGGCCACCAAAGCTTTCTGCCTGACCCATCGATACGACGGGGCCGTTTGCCGTTATCTTGAAAGCCGATAGGGCGTTTTCGAGGCTTTCGAAAGCTCCGAGGGCCGTGGCAAGTGGGGGACTTCCCCGCTTTTCTATTTGTGCTTTTTAAGCCTGTGGGAAAGGGGCGCATGAAGGTACTCGTGGTGGGAAGCGGCGGCAGGGATCATGCCATTGCGTGGAAATTCGCCCAAAGCGACCGGGTCAAAAAGGTTTACGTTGCCCATGGCAACGCGGGCATTTCGCAGACGGCCGAATGCGTGGATGCCCAAACGCCCGAGGCCATCGTGGATTTTGCCGAAAAGGAGAGAATCGATTTGACCTTCGTAGGTCCGGAAAAACCCCTTTCGGCGGGGATCGTGGACCTTTTTGAAAGCCGCGGTCTGGCCATCATTGGACCCGATCGGCGGGCAAGCCGGCTGGAATCCAGCAAATGCGACACCAAAGTCATGCTCCGGAATCTGGGCATCCCCGTGCCGGACTTCGAAGTGTTTTCGGATCCCGACCGGGCGCGGGCCTATGTCCGATCCGTGGGCTATCCCGTGGTGGTCAAAGCCGACGGGCTTGCGGCGGGCAAAGGCTCCCTGGTCTGCGACGATGTCTCCGATGCGGAGGCCGCCATCCATGACATTATGGAAGCCAGGATTTTCGGGGATGCCGGATCCCGGGTGGACATCGAAAAGCGCCTATACGGCAGGGAACTGTCCTTCTTTTGTTTTGCCGACGGCTACAGCCTGGTGCCCATGGTGGCCGCCCAGGACTATAAGCGGGCTTGCGACGGCGACCAGGGAAAAAACACCGGGGGCATGGGTTCCTACTCTCCCCATCCCTGGCTGGACGAGCCACTCGTGCGCACGATCATGGGCCGGGTTGCCGAACCGTTGGTTCGGGGCATTCGGGAAAAATACGGCATTCTTTACCGCGGCGTTTTGTACCTGGGCTTGATGCTCGTGCAGGAAGGCTCGGCGATCACGCCTTATGTGTTGGAGATCAACATTCGATTGGGCGACCCGGAGGCCCAGGTCATTCTGCCTCGGCTGGACACAGACTTGGTGGATGTGTGCGAAGCCATCCTGGCGGGGCGGCTCAAGGATGTGCCATTGCGCTGGGATCCTCGATATCGCCTGTGCCTCATTGCCGTGAGCGGCCGGACCAAAGGGAAAAAGGGCTGGTACAAGGGCTATCCGGACCGGTACAAGATCGGGGTTCCCATCTACGGCTTGGAAGCCATAGACCCGGGGTGTTTGGTTTTCCACTCGGGAACGGGATGGGGGGATAGCGGGGGCTTGGTCACCACGGGAGGGCGGGTGTTCGGCATCGTGAGCACGGGGCAAACCCTCGAGGAGGCTCGAAGCATCGCCTACCGGGAAATGGAAAAGGTGACATTCGAAGGCATGTACTACAGGAAAGACATCGGCAGGGATTGAGAAAGCGCCGGTCGAACGGTGCACGACGTCCTGTGGGCGGGAAAGGGAGCGATCATGGTGGAAAAACACCCCCTTGTGGGCGTTCTCATGGGGAGCGATTCCGATCTTCCGGTGATGGAAGGGGCTTTCGAGGTGCTTCGAAAATTTGAAATTCCCTTCGAGACGGCCGTGCTTTCGGCCCATCGCACACCGGATCATGCGGCTCGATACGCCGAGACGGCGGCCGGGCGGGGCTTGAAAGTCCTCATTGCGGCGGCGGGGTGGGCCGCCCACCTGGCAGGCTTTCTGGCTTCCAAGACAACCCTGCCCGTGATCGGGGTTCCTATTGATTCGTCACCGCTCAAGGGCATGGATGCCCTCTTGTCAACAGTGCAAATGCCCCCGGGGATTCCCGTGGCCACCATGGCCATCGGCAAAGGCGGCGCCCGAAATGCGGCCCTCTTTGCGGTCCAAATCCTGGCCCTGTCCAATGAGGCCTTATCGGAAGGGCTCCGACGGTACAAGGCCGATATGGCCTCGGACGTTCTCGCCAAGAATGAGAAGATCGAGGCGTCCGTGAGGGTCCGGGACCTGGCATGAAACCGCTTCGGCGATGGATCCCGCCGCTCGTTCCTGTCCCTCGGGATTTGGAAGAGCTGCTGCACCGAGGGGGCGTGATCATTTACCCCACGGAAACCGTTTACGGGTTGGGGGGGAACCCCGAGATCCCCGGCGTCGTGGACAGGATCTACGAAATCAAAGGGCGTCCTTCGGGAAAGCCGCTTCCCCTGATTGCGGCCGATGTGGATGCCGTTCGAAAATGGACCGTGTGGCGAACCGATCCGCTGGATCGCCTTGCGGAAGCCTTCTGGCCGGGGCCGTTGACCCTCGTTTTGGAAGCTTCGCCCCGGGTGCCGAAAGCTGTGGCGTCGTCCGAGGGGACCGTGGCCGTCCGGGTGAGCTCCCATCCCGTGGCGGGGATGCTCGCCCGAGCGTGCGGCGGCTGGATTGTGGCCACCAGCGCCAATCTTTCCGGACAATCGCCGGTTTCCGACCCGGCGGCGATCCCCTCGGCTTTGCTGCACGCCGTCGACGGGCTTGTGGACGGCGGGCCCCTTGCTCCCTCTTCCCCGTCGACCCTGGTGGCCGTCCGGTTCCATCACGGGCGCGTTTCATGGGCTGTTCTTCGTGAAGGAGCGGTTTGTCGGGAAACCTTGTCCCTGTTTTTCGACCGCGGAAAGAACGCGGCAGCGGAGGAACTTTGATTTACTGGCTGGTTACGGCGGGGTTTTTCTTGACGGCTTTGGCCGCCGGCGGGCTGTGGAGTGCCCGAGCCTGGCGAAGGGATCTCAAGGGAGCGAGGCGTGTCGTCCTCACCGGCGGAGGCACGGGCGGCCACGTGAATCCCGCCTTGGCCATTGCCGAGGCCATTAAAAATCGGGAACCGGACACCCGGTTTCTCTACGTCGGGGTTGCCGGCAAGGCCGAAGCCGTCATCGTAAAGCGCGCGGGCCTGCCTTTGCGGTTCGTGTCGTCCCGGGGTCTTCCCGGATATCGACCGTCCCCGGCCTTGCTGCGTTTTTTGATCGCCTGGGCATGGGGGATCGTGCAGTCCGTGGCGATTTTGGTTCGGTTCAGGCCTCATTGGATCATCGCCACGGGAGGCTACGTGAGCGCTCCCATCGTGACGGCGGGCGTTGTGCTCAGAGCGCTCGGCATCGCCCCGGTGAAAATCTTCGTGCATGAACAGAACAGTGTCCCAGGCCAAATGAATCTCCTGCTGGGGCGCTACGCCCACCGGGTGCTCCTGACCTTTCCCCAAACCTTGGCCTACTTTCCCAAAAATGGGGTCGTCGTGGGCTATCCGGTGCGGGGTTCCATCCTGGAAATCCCTGCAGAGGAAGCCCGCCGGAGGCTGCCTTTTTCAATCCCGGAAGGCCGCAAAGTCGTCTTCGTCTTCGGCGGCTCCCAAGGGGCGAGAACCATCAACCGCGCCGTGGTGGAGGCGCTTTCCGTGTTGGCAAATTACCGGGACCGCCTTTTCCTCATTCACGGCATGGGCTTGGCGGCTTCGGAAGACTACCACGCCGTGCAGGATACCGAAGCCTTGTTGAGGGCCCGCTACGGGGACGAGGTTCTGGCGTCTTTCCAGGATTTTTATTACCGGCAGGACTACTTTCACAACATTGCCGAAATCTACGCCGTGAGCGATCTTGTGGTGTGTCGAAGCGGCGCCGGCAGCCTCAACGAGCTGGCCCGGCTAGGAAAACCTTCTCTCTTGATCCCCAAGGCCAATCTCCCCGGCGACCATCAGGTCATGAACGCCAGGGCCATGAAGCAGGCCCGGGCCGCCGAGGTCCTTTTCGAAGACACGGTGGTGGAAGAAGGCAAGCTTCGCGACCGCATCGACGGGCTGCAGCTTGCGGAAAAGATTGTGGAGCTCCTCGCCGATGACGACAAGCGGGCCGAAATGTCACAGAAATGCCGCCAATTTTTCAGAAAACAAGCGACGGCGAGGATCTTGAGCGAGCTCTACGGAGACCGCAGTTTCGACAACGGCTGGACGGCCCACACCTTGGAATCCCTCCCGCCCCTCCTCACCAACACCCAGCTCTTGCGTCGCCTTCAAAAGGCGTATGAGGCCGATCCGAACCATTACGATCCGGAGCGGATAGCCGACATCGCGGAAGATTTGGCCTATTACCGCTACCGAGCCGCCGCCCTTTTGGTCCATCCTGCGTGGTCCATGCGAAACCTCGGCGTGAAACTCATCGGCCTCACCCGGTACCACGAAAAGGCGTCCACTTTGATTCACATGCTTTTGGATCGCACGCCCGCCTCACGCCTGGAACGCCTTTTCGGCGGCGACTACCACCAGGTGGGCTTTATTCGCCGCAACGCCGTTTCGGCCCTGATGGTGATGAACCGCATGGAGTCTTCCGTGGAAGAAGCACTCATGGCGGCCATGGAAGATCCCTACTACGAGGTCAGGGCCCAGGCATGCCGAGCGGTATCGCATTTCGGCCGGCATTTGGCCGGAAAGGAACGATGGCTGAAAATCCTCCTCAAGAAACTGGAGGACCACTGTTTTGAAGTCACCGTGGAAGCGGCTCGGGCGCTGGGAGAAATCGGCACGGACGGGCGCGCCTTGGAGGCGCTCTTGAACCTCGGCGAGGCGTTCCACTGGCAGGTACGCAATGCGGCCTTGCTGGGGGTGCGAAGACTCATGGAAAGGCAGGTCATATGGCCGAGCGAAGAGCTCTTAAGGCGGCTCAGCCGCTTTATCCTGAACGCCCCCGATTTCCGACCTCATTTCGTCATTCGCGAAAACTACAACGCCGTGATGCGACTGTGCCGGCATCCCGGGGGGGTGAGCCAGGAGGCCGAAAACGTCGAGGCCGGAGCCGTTGCGGGAAAACGCTCATGATTTACGAAATCGCCAACATCATTTTGGATTCGTGGCAGTTTTTTTCCTTTCTGCGCCTGATCAACTACCTGACCTTCAGGGCCATCGTGGCGGCGCTCACCGCCGCCGTTTTCATGTTCCTCTTCAGCCGCCGTTTCATCCTGTACGTGCACCGGCGCGGTTTCCAGGACCAGCAGCGGGAAACGGGCCTTTCGACCCATGACAAGGGTGGCACGCCCACCATGGGCGGGATCCTCATCGTCGGCGCCGTTGTTTTTTCCATGGTCCTGTGGGGCAATTGGCGAAGCCCCTTCTTGCTCCTCCCCATGATTGCCATGCTCTGGCACGCTCTCATGGGCTTTTGGGACGACTACAGGAAAATTCTTAAAAAGAGCGGAAACAGGGGGCTTTCGGAAAAGACCAAGCTGGCGTTACAGAGCCTTTTCAGCGCCGGATTTGCCTGGATCATGGTGGGTCCCTTGTCCCCCATGGGGCCGGAGATGGCCGTGCGGCTCTACGTGCCGTTCGTCAAGGTTCCCGTGGCGACCCTTCATCCCCTTGTCTACGCGGTCTTCATTTTTCTTTTCGTGATTTTCGTCTCCAACGCCGTCAACATCACCGACGGCTTGGACGGGTTGGCCATCACCCCCTCTTTGTTTGTCATGGGCGTGCTTGGGGTTTTTGCTTATGTGCAGGGCAACACCATCTATTCGGCCTACCTTTTCTATCCCTATCTCAAGGGCGCAGGGGAGCTTACCGTCTTCGGCGCGGCGTTCATCGGCGCCGGCTTAGGGTTCCTCTGGTATAACGCCTACCCGGCTCAAATTTTCATGGGCGACACGGGCTCCTTGGCCATTGGAGGGACCGTGGCAGTGGTGTCGGTTCTGCTGAAGCAGGAGTTTCTCTTCCCCATTCTGGGGGGGCTTTTCGTGGCCGAGGCTTTGAGCAGCCAAATTCAGGACAAAATCGGAGTGCGCTGGCTGGGACGCCGCCTTTTCTACCGCGCGCCCCTGCACCATAACTTGCAGCATCGAGGCATTGCGGAAACCAAGGTGGTCATCCGCCTGTGGATCATCTCCGGCCTCTTGGCCCTCGTCGCCCTGGCCACCCTGAAAATTCGCTAGCGCCCCTTTTCACCCGCGCGGTTTCATCGGATCGTGACGGGCCGGCCTATGCATGCATAGTGGAATCCCAGCGCTTTCATCTGGCTTGGCTCATAGACGTTGCGAAGGTCCACGAAGACCGGCTGGACGAGGAGGGACTTAATCCGGGCCAGATCCAGGGCGCGGTACTCGTTCCATTCCGTGAGCAGCACGGCACAGTGGGCGCCTTCGCAGGCTTCGTAGGGGGAGCGGCAGTACGTGACCTCGGGCAGGTGCTTGGCCGCCTCTTTCATGGCTTGAGGATCATGGGCCCGCACAAAGGCACCGTGCTCCATGAGCGCCGGGATGATGGTCAAGGCGGGGGCTTCCCGCATATCGTCTGTTTCCGGCTTGAAGGCCAAACCGAGAACGGCGATGGTTTTACCCGCTTCGCTGCCGCCCAGGGCCGCGCGAATCTTTCGCACCATGCGCGCTTTTTGCGCCGCATTGACTTCCACCACGGCTTCCACGATGCGGCAGGCGACACCATGTTCCTGGGCGATTCTCAGGAGGGCCAAGGTGTCTTTGGGAAAACAGGACCCCCCGTAGCCGGGTCCCGGATGGAGAAACTTGCGCCCGATGCGTCCGTCCAGGCCCATGCCTTTGGCCACGGCGTGGACGTCCGCCCCCACTTCCTCGCACAGGTTGGCCATTTCGTTGATGAAGCTGATCTTTGTGGCCAAGAAGGCGTTGGAGGCATATTTGATGAGTTCGGCCGTTTCGATGGTCGTGACGACAAAGGGCGTTTCGATGAGGTAGAGGGGGCGGTAGATGGCCCGCAACCTCTCTTCGGCCCGAGGACTGTCCACGCCGATGACAACCCGGTCGGGGCGCATGAAGTCGGCGATGGCCGCGCCCTCTCGCAAGAATTCCGGATTGCTCGCCACGTCGAAATCGGCTTGGGGGTTTTCCTGGGCGATGATACGGGCCACCTGGCGGGCGGTGCCCACCGGCACGGTGCTCTTGTTGACCACCACCGTGTAGTCCCGCAGGCGGGGGGCTATGGTTCGGGCGGCGTCGTAGACATAGCTGAGGTCCGCATACCCGTCGCCACGGCGTGAGGCCGGAGTTCCCACGGCGATAAAGACGACGTCGGCGCGGCCGATGTGGGGATCGAATTCGGCGGCGAAGGCGAGTCTGCCCGCCGCACAATTCTTTTCCACCATGGGCTGCAGGCCGGGCTCGTAGATGGGCACGAGCCCGTCTTGAAGCCGCTGAATCTTTTCGGCGTCGATGTCGATGCACGTGACCTCATGGCCGAATTCGGCAAAGCACGTGCCGCTGACCAATCCCACATAACCTGTGCCGATCACCGCTATTTTCATTGTCTCTCCAACTCCGGATACAGTAATCTTCTAATGACATGAGCGACGAAGCCTTGTCGGTCGCCACTCTACCACAGCCGCTCGAGAAGTGAAGAGCCAAGCCATGCGCCGTGTGTCTCTCCGGACGAAAATCTTTGCGGCCCTTGTGGTCGTCAGCGTCGTGACCCTTGCGACCTCCGGCGCTTTTCTGTTCCGGTACGGCGGCCGCCTGCTTCGGCTCAAGAGCGCGGACGAACTGGCTACAGCGTCGGCGGCCGTCGCCCACTTCGTGGATCATGGCCTGGAAGATGCCCTGCGGGATGCGGAATCCTGCCTCCTGGCGCTTCTTCCCGGCCTTGACGGCCATGGGACGGGACCCGAGGCAAAGACTGTTGAGGACCCTAATTTCAAGGCTTCTTTTCAGGAGGCCGGTCGCGCGTTTTTGCAATCCTTTCCCTGGGCGAAGGCCGTGGCCCTGCGGGACAGCCGTGGAGAAATCCTTGTGGCTTACGGCAAAGAAGACACCCTTTCGCCGACGGTCACGGCCTGCGACGCCATGCCGCTGTCTCCCAGGGGCTGTCTCGTCAAAGGACCCGAGTCTTCCGACGGCAAGGCCGCCTTCATGGAAATGGGGCTGAGCCGGCTGGGAAGCGGCCGGGCCCTGCGCTGTTCCGTAACCTTTTCCGTGGATGTCGCCCTCCTGACCGTGTCGGCTCCCGTGCCCGAAAAATTTTTTAAAGACACCGTTGTGGTTTTGGGAAGGCCGGGGCGAGCCGACGGGGTTCTCCTCAAAGAATCGGATTGGCTGGATGAGACCCTCGGAGAGGAACTCACCCACCGGCTCGGCCAACGCTTCCTGAGCGGCCGTCAAGACAGTGCGGGCCCATGGAAGCTGCACGGCCGCACGCTCTTGGTGGCATCCACATCGTTGCCGAAACTGCGCTGGCCTATGGCTTTGGCCTATCCGGCGGAAAAGGCCGGAATGCCCTCATCGGCCTTATTGACCGCCATGGCCGGCGCTTGGGGCCTCGGCTTGGCCTTTTCCCTTCTGGTGTCCTGGTATGCCGCGGCATCCCTGGTGCGACCGATCCTGCGCCTGCGGGAGGCCTTTCGCGAATTCAGCCAAGGGCGATGGGACGTTCGGGTTCCGGTCACATCCCGTGACGAAATCGGAGAACTCACCGACGGCTTCAACGAAGGGGTGGCCTTCCTCAATACCCAGCACAGGAAACTCAAGAGATTTCAGACCCTGGTCCATCACGCCCAAGATGCCGTGCTCCTTTGTTCTCCCAAGGGAACCTTGGTCTATGCCAACCGGTCCGCCTATGACTTTTTCGGTTTTGAGGGCCGGGAGGAAACGGTTCTTGCCCGGCTTCACGAGAGAGTGTGCCCGGCGGAGCGGGGGCGCTTCGAAAAGACCATCTGGCCTCGCATGCTGGAGGGCCCTTGGGAGGGGGAGATCCAGTTCTGTCGCCGAGACGGCCGGACCCGGGTGGGCTGGGTCCGCACGGGCGGGGTTCCCGGAGAAGAAGGCGAACCCAACCTCGTCTACGCCATCGTCCGGGATATTTCCGAGAGGAAGGCGGCGGAAAAGGCGGTGCGCGACGCGGAAGAATACTACCGCACACTGTTTCGAACGAGTCGCGACGCCATCGTGGTGACGGACCCGTCGGATACCATCGTCGACGTGAACGAACCGGGCTTCCCCAGCATTTTCGGGTATCAGCGCCATGAAGTTCTGGGCCGCTCCGTGACGGAGCTCATGGCGGAGGCCTCTCCCGAAGGCGTTCCCGAAACGGTCCGTTACCCCGTCGCTACGGGGCGCGGGACCCTGAAGTGGCGCCGCAAAGACGGCACGGTTTTCGCCGGAGAAACCACTGTGGACGCCCTCAAGGGGGGCAAGGACGAGGTGCGCGGCACTGTGCGCGTCATCCGCGATGTGAGCGAACGCGAAGCCTTTCTGGAAAAGTTGGAAAAGGCCTACCGGGACCTCAAAAGCCTCGATGAGCTCAAGGATAAATTCCTAGCGGGCGTGAGCCACGACCTGCGCACGCCGCTCATTCCCGTGAGGGCCTTTTTGGAAAAACTCATCCAAGGCCGATGGGGGCCTCTGACCCCAAGACAGGAAGAATTCCTTCGATATTGCCTCATCGGGGTCAGCCGGGAAATGATCCTCGTGGAGGAATTGCTGGACTACACGCGGCTGAAATCGGGAAGTCTTAGCCTTCGCACCGAAAGAGTGGACCTGCAGGACATCATCCGAGCCAGTCTCTTTTTGCTGAAAATTCTCGCCGAGACCAACCGGCTGACCGTGGCCGTGGACATGCCCGTGGACCCGGTTCCCGTTCTGGGCGATTACAACAAGCTCCTGCGCATTTTTCACAATCTCTTTTCCAATGCCGTCAAATACAATAGACCCGGTGGCCATGTGACGGTGCGGGGATCCTGGCAGGGCCCCGAACGGTTTCGGGTGGCTGTGGAAGATTCGGGGATCGGGATCCCGCAGGAAAGCCTGCGGCGCATCTTCGACGATTTCTTCCGGGTGGAAGGGGCCGGGGTGGAGGCGCGAGGTTCCGGGATCGGCTTGGCCGTGGTTCGGGAATTGGTGCGGCTGCACGGGGCTGAGCTGGACGTGCAGAGCACCTTGGGGGTGGGCAGTGTCTTCGCCGTGACCTTTCCCGTGATAACGGAAAAAAACGCGGATGAAGCCGGATGAAGCAGGGGTTTCACCAGGCCGGGCGCGGAGGAGTGGCCTGTGGACGGAAAGGAGGGGGAGCGCAACGTGGAGGTGTTCAAGTTCTCCAAAAAGGGAGATGGGGGAGAGACCAGCCTGCTCACGGGGGAAAGGGTTTCCAAGGGAAGCCTGAGGCCGGAGACTTACGGGACCCTGGATGAGGCCAGTTCCGTGCTCGGGCTGGCCAAGGCGTTCAGCACCAACGAAAGGCTTCGGGCCATCATGCACACCATCCAGGAAGATCTGCTCGTCCTGGGGGCTCAGCTCGCCGACACCGGAGAAAAGCCAAGCCGCTGGAAAGTGGAAAATCATCATGTGGACCGGCTGGAGGAATGGATCGAAGCCTTGCAGCACGAGGTGCCTCTGCCGCGCCGTTTTGTCCTGCCTGGGGCCAACCCCGTGAGTGCCGCCTTGGACATGGCGCGAACCGTCGTTCGGCGCGCCGAACGCTGCGCCGTGAGGCTCAAGGAAGAAGGACACCTGGAAGAGCCCCTGGTCCACGCCTACCTGAACCGCCTGGCGGACCTCCTGTTCACCATGGCCCGATACGCGGAAAAACACCCGTAAAACGACGCCTTCAAGGCAGCTCCGAGCGCCGGGACGTTTTGCACCCCGAAGCGAAGCCCTTCGGGGTTTTTTTTGCGTGGGCAGGGCCGGGCCCGAGGGATCGCCGCCCGGGATCGGCAATGCTGAAAAAAAAGAAAAAAAAGAAAAACGAAAAAAAACAGAGATTCCGATTTTCGCGCCGCCAGGCCTTGGGGATAATCGGTTTTCGGAGGCGAACTTGTTTCTTTTTCGGACTTGCCATTTTCGGGGGATGCCTTTATTCACTGTTAGCACTCGATGGAGCCGAGTGCTAACATCACCGCATGAATCGAAAGGAGATGAAGGCCATGAAGTTACGTCCACTGCATGACCGAGTGATCGTCAAACGCCTGGAAGAGGAGGAACGGACCCAGGGCGGCATCATCATTCCCGACACGGCCAAGGAAAAGCCCCAGCAGGGCAAGGTCTTGGCCGTGGGCAAAGGCAAGCTCCTTGACAAGGGCGAGGTCGTCCCCTTGATGGTCAAGGAAGGCGACCGGGTGCTCTTCTCCAAGTATGCCGGCACGGAAGTCAAGGTGGAAGGCGAAGAGCTTCTCATTATGCGTGAAGACGACATCTTGGCCGTTCTCGACTGATCGCATGGATGAGGAGGACAAACCATGGCAGCCAAGGAAATCAAGTACTACAGCGAAGCGCGTTCCAAGATTCTTAAGGGTGTGGACATCTTGGCCGATGCGGTCAAGGTGACCTTGGGGCCCAAGGGCCGCAATGTGGTCATTGAAAAGACGTTCGGTTCCCCCACGGTGACCAAGGACGGTGTCACGGTGGCCAAGGAAATCGAACTGGAAGACAAATTCCTCAACATGGGCGCCCAGATGGTCAAGGAAGTGGCGAGCAAGACGAGCGACGTGGCCGGAGACGGCACCACCACGGCGACCATCCTGGCGCAAGCCATCGCCCATGAAGGCTTCAAGCTGGTGGCGGCGGGCCATAACCCCATGGCCTTGAAGCGCGGCATTGAAAAGGCCGTGGCCAAGGCCGTCGAGGCCCTCAAGGACATGAGCAAGCCCACCAAGGACCAGAAGGAAATCGCCCAGGTGGGAACCATTTCCGCCAACAACGATTCCACCATCGGGGACATCATTGCCGAAGCCATGAACAAGGTGGGCAAGGAAGGTGTCATCACGGTGGAAGAGGCCAAGGGCATGGAGACCACCCTGGACGTGGTGGAAGGGATGCAGTTCGACCGGGGCTACATCTCTCCCTACTTCGTCACGGACCCCGAAAAGATGGAAGTGGTCCTGGAAGACGCCTACATCCTGTGCCATGAAAAGAAAATCAGCGGCATGAAGGATCTGTTGCCCATTCTGGAGCAGATCGCCAAGATGGGCAAGCCGCTCCTTATCATTGCCGAGGATGTGGAAGGCGAAGCCTTGGCGACCTTGGTGGTCAACAAGCTGCGCGGGACCCTGAAGGTCTGCGCCGTCAAGGCTCCGGGCTTCGGGGATCGGCGCAAGGCCATGCTCCAGGACATCGCCATTCTGACCGGCGGTCAGGTGGTGTCCGAAGATCTTGGCGTGAAGCTGGAAAACGTGACCCTCAAAGATCTCGGTTCGGCCAAGCGGGTCGTGGTGGACAAGGACAACACGACCATTGTGGACGGTGCGGGGTCCAAGGAAGCCATCGAAGCGCGGGTCAAGCAGATCCGGGTCCAGATCGAAGAGACCACCAGCGACTATGACCGCGAAAAGCTCCAGGAACGGCTGGCCAAGCTGGTGGGCGGCGTGGCCGTGATCCGCGTGGGGGCCGCCACCGAAACGGAAATGAAGGAAAAGAAGGCCCGCGTGGAAGACGCCTTGAACGCCACCCGGGCGGCCGTGGAGGAAGGCATCGTCCCCGGCGGCGGGGTGGCCCTGCTGCGCTGCCAGAAAGCCCTCGACGGGCTCCAACTGGAAGG
The DNA here is from genome assembly GCA_037481835.1 of Desulfosoma sp. Classification (GTDB taxonomy): domain Bacteria; phylum Desulfobacterota; class Syntrophobacteria; order Syntrophobacterales; family DSM-9756; genus Desulfosoma. The sequence goes on from JBBFKW010000005.1 coordinate 165,012, forward strand.
CGAAGAAAAATTCGGCCTGGACATCGTCCGCAAGGCTTTGGAAGCGCCGTTGCGCCAGATTGCGGACAATGCGGGCCATGAAGGGTCCGTGGTGGTGGAAAAGGTTCGGGAAGGCGAAGGGGCTTTCGGCTTCAATGCGGACAAGGAGGTCTACGAAGACTTGATCGCCGCCGGCGTCATCGACCCCACCAAGGTCGTTCGCTTCGCCCTGCAAAACGCCGCCAGCGTGGCCTCCCTGCTCCTCACCACGGAAGCCATGATCGCGGAAAAGCCCAAGGAAAAGAAAGAAACCCATACGCCGCCCATGGATGACATGTATTAATCCCGTGGGCTCGGCAGCGGCGCCGTGCAAGAACCCGGACTCGGTCCGGGTTCTTTTTTGTTGCGCCCAAGACCGCAAGTTGCTATGCACGGAGCGTTCCAAATCCCGGTTCGGGCACGAAAGGAGAAGCCACTATGGCTCGTGTCACTGTGGAAGACTGCCTGAGGCAGGTGGAAAATCGTTTCGCCTTGGTGCATCTTGCGGTCCGTCGCGTGCTCCAGTTGCGAAAAGGGGCGACGCCGCTCATCGACGCACCCAAGAACAAGGAAGTGGTCATTGCCTTGAGGGAAATTGCGGCGGGAAAGGTCACCCCGCAAAACATCCTGGAGTTGGAGGCCCGGGAAGACCTCAACGGGGAACTGTTGCGGCGCCGGAGAATCGCCTCCACGACGGAAGAGATCCAGGAAGTGATGGAGGAGTCGGCCCCGAGCGGCTCTTTGGAAGAGTCCATGGAAGAGGCGGTCGCGGAGGGGCAGACCGAGAAGGATGAAGAGGCCGACGTGTGAGCCGTCTGTTCGGATGGCGGAGTGAGGCGGCGATGGGAAACGACGGTTTCTTGTCGTGTCTGGAAAAGAGGGAGCTGCTCAACCGCACGGCGGTGTCCGTCGATGAACTGCGTGCTCGGGCGAAGGCCTTGGAAGAGGCGGGCCTGATCCACGACGCCGTGGACTTTTATGAAAAGGCCCAGGCATGGAGCGAGATCGAGCGGCTGATCCCGTTGGCCGTGGAAGAAGGGGACGCTTTTCTCTTCGCCCGGCTTTTCCGTGTGCTCAAGAAGGACCCTTCCCCGGAGCAGTGGCGGGCTTTGGCGGCTCGGGCCGAAGCCTTGGGAAAGAGGCTTTATGCCCAGCGCGCCCTGCAGCAGGTTTCTTGACAAGTCCCTGCGGCATGCTTAAGAGACCTTCGGCCATCGGCCCAATCCCGTCGAAGCGTTCTCCGGTATAGGTGAAAGAAATTATGGCAGCAACCCGGGACTATTACGAAATCCTCGGTGTTTCACGCAACGCCACCGAAGAAGAGATCAAGAAGGCCTACCGCAAGCTCGCCCTCCAGTACCATCCCGACCGCAATCCGGGGGATAAGGAGGCTGAGGAGCGCTTCAAGGAAGCGGCCGAGGCCTATGAAGTGTTGCGGGATCCCGAAAAGCGCCGGCTCTACGACCAGTTCGGCCATGAAGGCCTTCGGGGCGCCGGTTTCCAAGGGTTCCAGGGCTTCGACGATATTTTCAGTTCCTTCGGAGACATCTTTCAAGAGTTTTTCTCTTTTAACTTCGGCACCTCCCAGAGGCCGCGCACCAGCGCCCGCCCGGGAAACGATCTCCTCTACGAGTTGGAAATCACCTTTGAAGAGGCCATCTTCGGCACCGAAAAAGATTTGGACATCGACACCTATCGGCAGTGCGAGCGCTGCGGCGGCAGCGGGTCCGAGCCGGGATCGTCGGAAAGCACCTGCCCTCTGTGTCGGGGGCGGGGCCAGGTGGTGCAAAGCCAAGGGTTTTTCCGCATCGCCACCACCTGCTCGCGGTGCCACGGATCGGGGCGGGTGATCACGACCCCGTGCCGGGACTGCGGCGGGCAGGGCCGGGTGAGGCGTGTCAAGAAGGTTCACGTGAAGGTCCCGCCTGGAGTGGATTCCGGGACGCGGCTGCGCTTGCGCGGTGAAGGAGAAAGCGGTTATCGCGGGGGCATGGCGGGGGATCTCTATGTGCGGCTCAAGGTGCAGCCGCACGAAATCTTTGAAAGGGACGGCAACGACCTCTACGCCAAGATTTCCGTGTCCTTCGCCCAAGCCATCCTGGGCGACGAAGTCACTCTCAAAACTTTGGACGGTGAAAAGACCATCACCATTGAACCGGGCACGCAACCCGGAACGGTTTTGAAATTCCGCGGCGAAGGGGTTCCGTCTCTCAGGGGCTTCGGCCGAGGCGACCTCTTCGTGCAAATCGATGTGACCATCCCCTCCAAGATCACCCCCCGCCAAAGAGAGCTCCTCCAGGAATTTATGGCCATAGAAGAGGAAAAGGCCGACAAGAAGATGCGCAAATGGCCCTGGAGCAAACGCCGTCAGGACAAAGACCGGGTTGTGGGCGAAGCCGCCCGCTAGGGCCCGGGTATTGGTTTTCCACGCCGAGTTTGTGAAGGGTGCGGCCCCCGGGACGCGACGGGTGGTAAAGGAGGGTCGATCGTGTGGGTTGACCATCATCCCGGCCAATACCAGGATTTTCACGCCACGGCGCTCTATTGCCCGCGGTGTCGGCAGGCCATGCCGGTCCGCAGCCGGCTCTTGCTGATCCTGCCCGACGGGGAACTCCACGAGTATCTATGCGGCGTGTGTGCCACATCGGTGGGGACCAAAACCGTCAGACAGGAGCGCGAAGCGCGCCTCTTTATGCCGTAGCGGGCAAGGAAGCGCGTTGGGAAAAATTTGTCAAAGACGCAGTGCCGTAGGTTCGCGCAGAGGTGGACAGCGATGATCGAAGCGCATGGTTTGACCAAGTGGTACGGCCCCGTGCCGGCCATCCAGGATGTGAGTTTTGAGATCGCCAAGGGGGAAGTGGTGGGTTTTCTCGGCCCCAACGGCGCGGGCAAGTCCACCACCATCCGCATCCTCACGTGTTTCATGCCGCCCACGGCGGGTTCGGCCACGGTGGACGGCCTGGACTGCCTGGAAGACTCCCTGGAAGTGCGGCGACGGATCGGGTATCTCCCCGAAAATGTTCCCTTATACAACGAGATGACCGTGCGGCGGTTCCTCTCTTTTATCGCCCAGGTCAAGGGCGTGCCTTGGAAAGACATCCGAAAGGAAGTGGATCGCGTGACGGAGGTCTGCGGGTTGCACTCTGTCCGAAACCGCATCATCGGCAACCTTTCCAAGGGATTCCGGCAGAGGGTGGGGCTGGCCCAAGCCCTTGTGAGCAACCCGCCGGTGCTCATTCTGGATGAGCCCACCATCGGGTTGGACCCGACACAGATTGTGGAAATTCGAAAACTCATCCAGGATTTGCGGGAAGACCACACGGTGCTCCTGAGCAGTCACATCCTGCCCGAAGTGGCCCAGATCTGCCAGCGTGTGCTCATCATCAACAAGGGCCGCATCGTGGCCACCGACACCCCGGGAGCCCTCACGGCCCAGGTGCAAAAGTCGGCCAAAATCCGCCTCACCGTCTCGGGGGACGGCACCGGGCTGGCCGAATCCTTGAGACGCCTCGACGGGGTTTTGCAGGTCCACACCGAGCCCGGGGATCCCTTCCAGTTGGTGGTGGAAACCGATCGCAGCCGCGATCTCCGGCCCACTTTGGCCCGCACGGCGGTGCACTCCGGGGTGGATCTCTTGGAACTCAAAACCGTGGACCTGAGTTTGGAAGACATCTTTATGCATTTGGTGACGGAAGAGCCTGTGGGTCAGGATGGGGCCATCGCCGAAAGTGTAGGGGATCCGATGCACAAGGAGGGAGCGAGGTCATGAGGGGCTTTTGGGCTGTTTACCGCAAAGAACTCTACGCGCTTTTCGCCTCCCCCATTTTTTACGTGGTGGCGTTTATCTTTCTCGTCCTCAACGGCTACTTTTTCTACACGGCCTTGGCCTACTACAACATGGTGAGCTTCCAGGCGGCCCAGAATCCGTTCATGGCCCACCAGCTGAACCTCATGGACATGGTCGTCCGTCCCGTTTTCATGGATTTGAGCGTCGTCTTGCTGCTCACGGCGCCCCTTTTGACCATGAGGACTTATGCCGATGAAAGACGCTCCGGGACCATGGAGCTGCTTTTCACGCTGCCCGTCACGGACAAGGGGGTTCTGGCGGCCAAATTCGCCGGGGTGCTCACCACCTTGGCCCTGCTTCTCGTGGGGACGGTGCCGTGCATGGCGGTTTTAGGGGCGGTGGCCGACCCCAACTGGAAAGCCATCCTATGCGCCTATCTCGGGCTGTTCCTCCTGGGCGCCGCCTTCCTATCCCTGGGCATGTTTTCCTCGGCTTTCACGAAGAACCAAATCGTGGCGGCGGTCCTCTCCTTCGGCGCCCTGCTCCTTTTTTGGGTCATCGGATGGCTCAGTTCCATCATGGGGCCCACGTCCATGCGTCTGGTGGAGTACCTTTCCATTATCCGCCATTTCGACACCTTCTCCAAAGGGGTGCTCGATTCCCGGGACGTGATCTACTACCTCCTTTTCATTAGCCTTTTCCTCTTTGTGACCGTGCGCCAGATCGAATCCTACCGGTGGCGCGGTTAGGGTTGAAAAGATCGGACCGAAGACGACGGAGGCGTCCCATCATGCCGAAGACTTTACGATCTCGAAGGCTCCACTACGGATCCAGTGCCATATTTTCCACCGTGGTGTTTCTGGCCATCCTGGTCGTGGTGGCCCTCATTGCGGAAAGACACCCGCTGAGAGCGGATCTCACCGAAACCGGGCAATTCAGCCTTTCCGAACAGAGCCGAAAGATTGTCGCCTCGCTCCAGGAGCCCGTGACTGTCAAGGCCTTTTTTGCGGGCGGTGCGCCTGAGGCTTCCCGGGCCAAGGACCTCCTGGAAACGTACCGCTATTACAATAAGAACATCCGGTACGAATTCATCGACCCGGACAGGGAACCGCAATTGGCCCGGCAGTACGAAATCCGGGATTACGGGGTCCTGGTGGTGGAGGGGCTGGGGCGCAAGGAAACCGCGCCCCGGGCCGACGAAGAGGCCCTGACCAACGCTTTGTTCAAGCTCAGCCAAAAGGAGGACAAGACCGTCTATTTCCTCACAGGGCACGGGGAGCGCTCCCCGGAGGAGATGAACAAAAGCGGGTACTCGTCGGCCAAGTCGGCCCTGGTCAAAGAAAACTACCAGGTCAAGCCGCTCAACTTGATGCAGCAGCCCCAAGTGCCTCAGGATGCGGCGGTGGTCATTGTGGCCGGGCCCCAAAAGCCCCTGTTTCCTGAAGAAGCGGCGTCCTTGGAGGCGTATCTGCTTCGCGGCGGAAAGATCGTGTTTTTCTTGGACCCGCAAAAGGACGGCGGGACACGGTCCCTCGTGGAAAAATACGGGATCGTCCTCGGCGATGACATGATCATCGACAAGCTGAGCCGCGTCTTTGGCGGCAGCTACCTCATGCCTGTGGTCACCCAGTACGGCTCGCACAAGATCACCCAGAGATTCAACGTGGCGACCTTTTATTCGGAAGCCCGCTCCGTGGGCGCGTCCCAAAACCCTCCCGAAGGCGTCACCCTGGTGACCCTGGCCTCCACGTCCGAAAACGCGTGGGCCGAAACGGACTTGGAACGGCTCTTTCGCGGCGAGGCGAGCTTCGAGGAAGGCAAAGACAAGCCCGGCCCCGTGTCCCTCGGGGTGCTGGCGGCCGTGGACACGAAAAAATTTCACGAAGCCCGCTCCGACGGCACCCAGGCCCCCAAGGAGCCCCAGGAATCTCAAAAGCCTGCAGAAGAAAGGGGCGCCGCGGAGGCCAAGCCGACACTGGGGTACCTCGTGGTCTTCGGGGATTCGGATTTTGTGGACAACACCCACTTCGGCGTTTCGGGAAACGGGGACCTTTTCCTCAACATGGTTCATTTCCTCGCGGAAGAAGAAACCCTCATCACCATCGAACCGCGAAAACAAAAAGCCCAGACCTTGATGCTCACGGAAAACCAAGCTCGAATGGTCTTCTGGACGTCCATGGTGGGCGTTCCCATGGTCGTCGTCCTCATGGGATTCGGGGTGTACCGTGTTCGGAGGTCGCAGCGATGAAGTGGCGTCATTCGCTGATCTACCTGCTCATCTTGGCGCTCCTCGGCGGCTACTATTATTACTTCGAAGTGGTGAAGAAACGGGAAAAGGAGGAGGCACAGCGTGCCAAGAATCGGCTTTTCTCCGTCGCCACGGAAGCCGTCGATGAAATCATCCTCGAAGCCAAAGACAAGCCCGCCGTGCACCTGCTGAAAAAAGACGGCGCCTGGATTTTGGATGGGCCTGTGACGACGGAAGCGGATCAGAACGCCGTGGACACGCTGCTCCATTCTCTGCTGAACCTGGAAAAGAACCGCGACGTGGACGAATCGGCCAAGGATATGGGGCTCTACGGCCTCTCGGACCCCGCCTTCGTGGTGCGCTTCCGGTCCGGGGAGACCTGGCAGCGCATCCGATTCGGATCCAAGAACCCGACGGGCGAAAGTCACTATGCCGCCAAAGGGGATGAAAACGCCGTCTTCCTTCTGGCTGCGGGGAGCGTGACCGCCCTGAGCAAAGGGCCCGATGAGCTTCGACGGCGGGATCTCTTGACCTTTGAAGACGAGGAGATCCGCAGCCTCTCGGTGTCCTGGGCCGACGGACACCGCCTCACGCTCGTTCGCGATGAAAAAGACAAAGACTTTTGGCGATGCTCTGAAGAGCCCGAACGGCGCGTAAAGCGTGCCAAGGTGGACAACATCCTCAATCAGATCCGCTGGGCTCGAGCCAAAACCTTTCTGGATATTTCAGCGGAAGACTCGCAGGTCTGGGCCTCGGGGGTTCCTGAGGTGCACGTCATCGTGCAGGGACGCGACGGGCCGCCCCGGGAGGTGAAGATCGGCCGGAAAAAAGAAGCCTCGGAAACCTATGTGGCCTGGAGTTCGCAGATGTCTACGCTCGTCACGGTGGACGGCTCGATCCTAAAAGACCTGCCCAAGACCGTGCGCGACGTGGAGGATCGCTCGGTGGCGGCGCTGGATTCCAAGAACGTGACCCGGGTCCACTATCAAATGCATGGGCAAAAGGGGGAGTTGGTCCTCCAAGACGACGGCGCGTGGGCGCATGTGGGCGCGGACGGGTCCCGGCGGGTGATCAAAGAATCGTGGCGCGTGCGCCCCGTCTTTTGGGAATGGGAAGACCTGGAGTACGAAGAAAAGGCTTCCGCCGACCTTAAGCGCCCCGAGGAGCAGGATCTCAATCGCATGGAGTTTTCCACAAAGGACGGCGTGACGGTCGCAGTGTCCTGGCCCGGAGCGAACCGGGACGAGAGCGCCCAAACCCTTCCCCTTTGGACGGGATCGAACGAGGCCTATCTGGTCAAAGTCGAAAAAATCAGGGAAATCGAAGAAAAGATCCAGGACGTTCTGAAAAGAGCCTCAGAGAAAGCTTCGTCCTGAGAGGACCCCGCAGAAGCTTGAGTGGGTGAAAGGGGAAGCCCGGGGGGGCGGGCCGGCCCGCCGCCCTTTCTCTATTCTCGGCCTCCCCGATAGCTCACCTTTTCCAGCGGCAGGGGGCGACACCCTTCGGGGAGCGTTCCTGTTTCCACCACCACGTCGATGGTAATGCCGCCGCGGGCGTACCACAGTCCCACGACGCGCAGGTACTTGGGATCCATGGCTTGGTGCAGGCGTTTGTGAATGGTCACCGTGCACGCTTCGTGGAACGCCCCGTAGTTGCGAAAGCTTCCGAGGAAAAGTTTGTACGACTTGCTTTCCACAAGCCTTTGTCGCGGCACGTAGTCCACAACGATGACGGCGAAATCGGGCTGTCCCGTGATGGGGCACAGCGACGTGAATTCCGGGGCCGTGAGGCGCACCACATAGTCCACATCGGGATGGGGATTGGGAAAGGTTTCCAAGACGGCCTCGTCCGGACGGCTGGGAAGAGGTGCGGGGCGTCCCAGAAGGGTCAGTCGATCCTGATCGTCGTGCGGCATGGGCGGATTGTCCTTCGAGGCCGAGCCAGAGGCGGACCTTGCTCTGCGAACCCCGGCTCCTTATCCGGAAAGGCTTCAGCGCAGAAGGCGCTTGATCTGGTTGTGATGCTTGCGGAACACGTCCTCGGCCAGCCGCCCCAGGTCGTCTTGGATCAACGCCGGTGCGGGAAGGTCCAGGGGCGGCGGTAGTTGGAATCGCTCCACCTTCATGGGGTGGATGTAGAGCTTCTTTTCGACGGACATGATCTCTTCCGCCGTGAAATTGCTTCCCAAGAAGTGCTTGTGTTCCAAACCGCACACATCCAGGCTCTTGAGAAAATTGAGGATGGTCAGCAGATCGAAGTTGCTCTGGAAGGCCTGGATATTCATGTTGAGGGCCCGCACTTCCAGTTCCAGGTCATGGACGGCATCCTTGTATTTGGCCATCCAGGTGAGTAGCCGGTTGTAAGATTCCAAGACAAGCTTTCGGAACTTGCCCTTGTGGGTCAACGCGGTGACCTTGATGAAACGAACCCCTCGGGCGAAAGGCTTTTCCAAGCATTCGCGCCAGAAGGACGATTCAGGGATCTGCAGCAGGCCGATGAGGCGCCCCAGCATTTCCGCATCCATCATCAAGTACCCGAGCCGCGTGAAACGTTTGCCCACCTCTTGGGCCAGCGCGCGCACGGCTTCCGCCCTGGCCTCCACGTCCTCCGTTTCCAATTCGATAAGACGCCTCTGGGTCAGGTAGTTTTCGAGGACTTCTTCTTTGACCTGCCGAGTGAGGCACGTGATGAGGTCGTCTTCCACAACGTCACCTCCCGGGAACCCCTTCTCCCTCACCGACTTTAAGGCCCGGGTTCGAAGACCGGCGGCAAGAAAGGGGTGGGGTTCGGCGGCGTTCCGTCGGGTTCAAGAGAGGCCCTGGGCTCTCACCGCTTCGTGCGCGTGCGCCAAGAGAAACGTTCTGGGGTTGAGAACCAGCGCCGCATGGTCCGGTTTGTATCGATCGCCGTGTTTCAGAATCACCATGGAAATGGTCTGAGCCAGCGGTTCCAGTAGGATGATGGCGTGAAAGAGATCGTCCAGTTCATGGCAGGGATAGGGGATTCCGTGATCGTTGGCGATGTCGATGTGACGATGAATGCGGCAGGAAAACCACACGGAAGCGCCGTGAGTTTCCGCGGTCTTTTGAATGGCTTCCAACTGCTTTCGCGACACCCGTTCAAAGTCCAACCCGTCCAGGATGATGACGGTGGGTTCGAACTGCACCTGATCCCGCAGGCTCCGGATGTTCTCTTCCAGCTTGGCGGGCGTGAAGGTGTGGTGCAGGTAGGACATGATGAACCGAGAACTCACCATACCGTCTTTGATGGTTTTCAAAAGGGCCTCATCGGCGATGGCGGTCTTGAAGTTCCGGTACAGTTCCTCATACCAGATCTTGATTTTATCGGGCAGTTCGTCGATGCACGTGTGGAGGACCTTTTCCCCTTGGGCGAGGGCCTCCAGGGCGATGTGGGTGAGGCATGCGGTCTTGCCGACCCCTGCGCGGGCGAGGAGCACGCCCATCTCGCCGGGGCGGAGGGGTTGTCCCAGGCAGGACCGGACAAGGGTTGCTGGAAAAGGTGTGGACCCGTCGAAAGATGCCATGAAAAACTCTCCTTTAAGGAAGTCCAAGGCGGGTGAACGATCTCATCCATGCCAAGGGCTCATGCCGCTGTATGATACACCACAACCCGTTGCGAAGGGTAGCGGAGAAAGCCGCTCGGTTGATCGGCCTCATTCCTCTTTTTTCCTTCGGATCACCTCTTCGGCGATGCCTTTGGGCACGGGGTTGTAGCGGGCGAACTCCATGGTGAATTCCGCCTTACCCTGGGTTGCCGACCTGAGCACCGTGGAATAGCCGAACATCTCGGACAGGGGCACTTCCGCTTCGATGCTGGAAAAAGAGCCGTCTTCCGCGGTGCTGATGATGATGCCGCGGCGCTGGTTCAAGGTGCCCAAAACCGCGCCCTGGAACTCGGATGGCGTTTCGACGACGACGCGCATGAGGGGTTCCATGAGCTGCGGTTTGGCTTTTTCGTATGCCTGGCGGAAGGCGCCGATGGCGGCCTGCTGGAACGCCAGATCGGAGGAGTCCACAGGGTGGGTGTTGCCGTCGTGGATGGTGACGCGCACACCCGTGATGGGAAATCCTCCAAGGGACCCCTTTTTGAGGCAGGCGCGGAAGCCCTTGTCGCACGAAGGGATGAACTCCTGGGGAATGACGCCGCCGGTGATCCGGTTGACGAATTCGTAGTCCCCTTCGGCAAGCGGTTCGATGAAGCCGGCCACGCGGCCGTATTGGCCCGCCCCGCCGGTTTGTTTCTTGTGGGTGTAGTCGAAATCGGCCCTCTGGGTGATGGTTTCCCGGTAGGCCACTTTGGGCTGTCCCGTGGACACTTCAGCGCCGTATTCCCGCCGCATGCGTTCCACGTAGACATCCAAGTGCAGTTCCCCCATGCCGCAAATGATGGTCTCTCCCGTCTCTTCATCGAGAAAAGACCGAAACGTGGGATCTTCCTTGGTGAAGCGCGTCAGGGCCTTGCTCAGGTTCATCTCCGCCTTTTTGTCCTTGGGTTTGATCGCCAAGGAAATCACGGGCTCCGGCACATAAATGGATGTCATGGTCAGGCGGCGGCTTCCGTCGGTGAAGGTATCCCCCGAGGCGCAGTCGATTCCGAAGAGAGCCACGATATCGCCTGCAGCGGCCGCTTCGATGTCTTCCATCTCGTCGGCGTGCATGCGACCGAGACGCCCCACTTTGGACACCTTGCCGGTACGGGTGTTGACGATGGTGGATCCCTTCTGGATGGATCCCTGGTACAACCGCACGTAGGTCAACTGCCCGTAACGGGTCACTTCCAGCTTGAAGGCCAACATGACCAGGGGCAGATCGGGGCTGGACTTCAGAGGGACTTCTTCGTTGTCCCGGTCGGCGTCCAAGGCGATGTTCACCACATCGGCCGGGCTGGGAAGATACCGGAGCACGGCGTCCAACAGGGGCTGGACCCCCTTGTTCTTGTAGGCGGATCCCATCAAGACGGGGGTGATCCGAAGATCCAGAGTCGCCCGCCGGACGGCCTCATGGATGAGGTCCTCCGTGACGGTCTCTTCCAAAATCGCCTCGGTGAGCTCATCGGAAAAGAGAGACAGCGTATCGAGCATTTCTTCGCGCTTTTGGAGGGCCAAGGCCTGGAGGTCCTGAGGGATTTCGTGCTCCAGGACCTCTTCGCCGTTGGGCCCTTCAAAGGTCAAGGCTTTCATGCGGATCAAGTCCACAACGCCTTCATGGGAGGCTTCCAGCCCCAGGGGGATTTGAAGGAGCACGGGGACATGGTTGAGTTTTTCTCGGAGTTGGTCGGCCACCTTGAGGGGATTGGCCCCGGCGCGGTCGCACTTGTTGACGAAGGCGATGCGCGGCACGTTGTAGCGCTTCATTTGCCGATCCACGGTCACCGACTGGCTCTGCACGCCGCCCACACCGCAGAGCACCAGAATGGCCCCGTCCAGGACCCTCAGCGATCGCTCCACTTCGATGGTGAAGTCCACGTGGCCGGGTGTATCGATGATGTTGATGGCATGGCCCTTCCAGGTGCAGTGGGTCGCGGCGGATTGGATGGTGATGCCGCGTTCCTTTTCCAGTTCCATGGAATCCATGGTGGCGCCCACGCCGTCTTTGCCTTTGACCTCGTGAATGGCGTGAATCTTTCTCGTGTAAAAAAGGATGCGCTCGGTAAGAGTGGTCTTTCCCGAATCGATGTGAGCGCTGATGCCGATGTTTCTTAAAGTGGTCAGGTCCTTGATCATAAATCGTCTCCACACAGGCCGCAGAAAAGTTTCCCGCCCCGAAGAAAAGAAAAACGGGCACTTTGACGCCGTGCCCGTCGGGGGAAACCGTCGTTATCAAAAATCAGGCCGAAAGGGAAGAAAAAAGTATGGCCTCAGGAGTTCTCGGGGATCTTCAGCCGCACCCCCGGTTTAATCTCTTTGGAATTGTTCAACTTGTTCATCGTCAGGATCTTTTGCACATCCACGTTGTATTTTTTGGAGATGGCCCAAAGGCTTTCGCCGGGGGCCACAGTGTGGACGGTGGGTTCATTTTTCCGCGGCTCAGACCCCTTGGAAGAAGCGCTCCTTGGTGTTTCCGTCTTCTTCGTGTCCTTGGGTGAAGGAAGGGGCGATCTCCCCGCCGCCTGGCTTTTCAGACGAGTCCCGGGGCTACTGGACGGCTTTTGAGCGTCCTTGTTGTCTTGGGGCGAAGCCTTGGTTTGTTGAACGGGTTTGGAGACCATTATGGAGGACCCCACCCGGATGGCGCTCTTCGGGGAAAGCTTGTTCCATTCGCGCAGATCATCCGGGCTGACCCTGTATTTTTGGGCGATGGAAAAGAGGGTGTCTCCCTTTTTAACCACATGAAGGGAAGGTGTTTGTTTGAGGGCTTTCGGCGTCGGCGGCGCCATGTCCTGTGCCGCGGTGTTGTCCTGGCGCCGTGAACCCTTCTCCTGTCTATCCGGGGCGCCGTCCTTGAAAACGTAGCCCACGACGAGCTTGGATCCAACCTTCAAGGGCTTATTGGGTGAAAGGCTGTTCATGCGGCACAGTTCCGAGGCGGACAGGCCGTAAGCCCGGGCGACGGATGCCGGGGTTTCGCCGCGTCGTACCGTGTGCGTCTTCTCCGCTTTCTGCCTGGGTTCGGTGCGCGCCCATGAACTCACGTCCACGGGAGGGAGATAGCCCACGGACGCCACCTGAATAGGCTCAGGGGGAAGGATGCTGCGTGGCCTGAGGCTTTCCGCCAGGTGTACGGGTTCAACCTCGAAGGCCCGCCGATAATAGACCAGCGGAGTTCCGGGGGTGAGGGGCATGTTGGGGTTGAGGTGGTTCCAGCGGACAAGGTCCTCGACCCGCACGCCGAAACTGCGGGCCAAGGCGGCGATGTCCGTTTGACGCTTGTCCACGTAATAGAGCACCTTTTTAGGGAGGAAACCCGCTTGAGCCAGTTCGATGAGGGCTTTTTTCTCCGGATCCAGGGAATCCATCTGCCCCGCCAGGGACGACCAGGGAGCGTAGAACCGAACGTGAATGTGATCGTTGTGCCGCGGTTCGTGGCGGATGGCCGCGTCGGTGGATCCCGGTCCCACGTCGTTGAACAATCGGTTCAAAAGGTCCTCGTCGAACCCCCGGGACAGGGCGTATTCGAAAAGCATTCTTTGGATTTTGCGATCGACGAAAAGATACTGGACGCGCCCCGTGCGGATGAGAGCCTCGATGAGGGACCAAGTCTTGGGCACATCCAGATTGCCCGCGTGCATGGGGATGAACTGGTCCAACGGCTGATTGCCGATGGCATACATCCCCAGATCCACATCGCGGCCGTTTTGGTGAGATTTATGACCGTTGAGGCGTCCGCCGCCGGGGGCCGAAAAATCTCCGATGAAAAGATCCACCGTGTTGGGATACTTTTCCCGCACCGAGTCGATGGCGTCCAAGAGACTGCCGATCAACTCGGGTGTGGCGTAGGCCCGGTCCGGGTCACGGACGATGTAGCCTCCCATGTCGGTCGGAAACGGGACGCCGTTGACGAGGCGACCGCGGTAGGGTTCTCCGATGGAAAGGGTCAGAGCGTGGGTCGAAGGGGTCCAGGCGAGGCAGGTACACAGGGTCGCCACGGTTCCAAATAAGCTCAAAAACCGATGCCGGCGCGCCTTGAAAAGGTGTGGGCCGGCGGACCTCATGCCGCAACCGGATAAATGGGCCGACCGTTCCAGGATGTCCCTCCTTCGCTCGGGGTTTACCTTTATACGCGTCGAGTAACCTCTTATCGTATGGCGGCATACTTCACCGCCACGGTGAAACCTCGATGGGCGCACCTCCCCATGGAACATCCTGCGGCGCGCCAAACATCGTGAAAACTAGTCCTAAGTAAAGGAGGAAAAAAGATCTGTCAAAGGAAAAATGCAAGTTCGCTCAATGACATGGAAAAAGTAAGATCACGCTAACTTGCGAAGGCGCCGCGGCACCTTTGATTTTTCTCAGGTCGTTATGGGAGGATCGTCCATTCAGGAGGGGTTCTCCGAGCGGGTTCCAGCGTTTAAGCTTTCAAACAGGGCGATTTGTTCGGCGAAGCTGCGTTTGGGCGCCCGAGAAGGGGTCCCGCGGCAGGCATGGCATCGGGCGTGCGAACACTGCTGGCAAAAATGGCAGTCGGGACAGGGGTTTTTCTTGGGCCGGTCGTCGGCAAGCGACGGCTGGTAGACTTGAGGCAATCCGCACCGAGGAGCGAACACGGGAGTGTCATGGCTGCCTTTTCCGGACACGGTCGTCCCCTTTCCTTGAGGTTGTTTCTTGGGCTTCCATAGAGTAAGCAGGCCGCGTTTGGGAGGCAAGAGCGGGAAAGGAGAGGCCCCGGTGGAAGCGCCGTGGGATCATGACTATTTCATGGGCCTGAGCCTGGAAGAAGCGGACCGGGCCGCCGAACGGGGCGAAGTGCCGGTGGGCGCCGTCTTGGTGGGACGGGACGGGACCGTGTGGGCCCGGGCCCACAACCTGACGCTCACCCATCGGGACCCGACAGCCCATGCGGAGATGGTGGCCGTGAGGCGCGCTGCGGCGCTCCTTCGCAACCATCGGCTTTCCGGCACGGTCCTTTACGTGACGCTGGAGCCCTGCCCCATGTGCGTGGGGGCTTTGATCCAGGCCCGGGTGGATCTTTTGGTCTTCGGGGCGCCGGACCCCAAGAGCGGCGCAGCGGGCGGCGTTGTGGACTTGACAAAGCCGAGGCGTTTCCCCCATACTCTCGAAGTTCTGGGCGGGGTTCGCGCCGAGGAAGGCGCGCAACGGCTCGCCCGGTTTTTTCAGCAGCGGCGGGGGTGCCCTCGCCGCCTGCGCGGAGAGGTACCGAAGTGGCCGTAACGGGGTCGACTCGAAATCGACTTGTCCTGTGAAGAGCAGGGCACGTGGGTTCGAATCCCACCCTCTCCGCCACCTGGACCTTAAGAGCGATCTTTGCCATCGTCAGAAGCGTTGCGCTGCGGAGAGATGCCCGAGCTGGCCGAAGGGGCACGACTGGAAATCGTGTGTTCCGTCAAAAGCGGAACCGAGGGTTCGAATCCCTCTCTCTCCGCCACTTTTTTGCTCCCAAACCCATACCCCCGACCTCCCCATGTCCTATCTGGTCCTCGCCCGCAAATGGCGGCCTCAAACCTTTGAGGAAGTAATCGGGCAGCCCCATGTGACCCGAACCCTCAAAAACGCGGTGAAATCGGGCCGGATCGCCCACGCCTACCTCTTTACCGGGGCGCGGGGCGTGGGCAAAACTTCCGTGGCGCGCATCCTGGCCAAGGCTTTGAACTGCGAAAAGGGGGTCTCCCCCGTTCCGTGCAACCAGTGCTCCAACTGCGTGGAAATCGGCCAAGGCAAGGCCGTCGATGTTTTGGAAATCGACGGGGCCAGCAACCGCGGCATCGACAGCATTCGGGAACTGCGGGAGACGGTGCGGTATCGGCCGGCCAAGAGCGCTTACAAGATCTACATCATCGACGAAGTGCACATGTTGACCACGGAGGCCTTCAACGCCCTTCTGAAAACGTTGGAGGAACCCCCCGCTCACGTCGTCTTCATCTTTGCCACCACGGAGCCCCACAAGATTCCGGCGACCATTTTGAGCCGCTGCCAGCGTTACGACTTTCGTCGGATCGCCACGGCCGAAATCCTGGAACACCTTGTACGGATCGCGCACCAGGAAGAAGCGCCTTTGTCGGAATCGCTGCTCTATGCGGTGGCCCGCGAAGCCGACGGAAGCATGCGGGATGCCCAGAGCCTCATGGAGCAGCTTCTGGCCTTGCGGGGTGAAGATCAAGAGGATGCCGAACTCTTGGATCTGCTGGGCGTGGTGGACCGCGAAAGCGTCCTGCAGGCCGCCGAAGCCGTCATCCATGCCGACCCGGCGGCGTGCCTCGATGTAGTGGAACGGATCTATCGGCGGGGGATCGACGGCCGGAGGTTCTGCCAGCGGCTGTGCGAGCTTTTCAGGGACCTGCTGGTGATCACTTTCCGAAAGGAGGGCTCCGCCGGGGCGGCGCAGATGCCGGCTGGGGAACACGAGCGGTTGCGGCGCCTGGCCGGCCGCACCACGGCGGAAAACCTCTTCCAATGTTTCCAAATCCTGGTTTCCGGAGAAGAGGACATCCGGAGAGCGTCCTTGCCGCGCGTCACCCTGGAGATGCTGCTCCTTCGGCTGGCCTGTCTTCCTCGGGCCGAAGCCCTGGAAAAGATCCTGGAAAGGCTGGAAAGATACGACTTTTCCCATGATCCGGCACTGCCCCACCGTTCGAGCCCTTGGTCGGATTCCAAGAAAAGCCTCCCTGAAGGTTCGGGGAGCGAAGGGGTCGAAGAGATATCGAAAACCGACGCCTCCCATTCCGCCATGCCCGCGGAAAAGGGTTTGGTAGGCCGGGTGTTGAACCTCAGGGACGAAAGCCCGATTACCGGAAGCGAGGCGGTGGCGGCCGAAGGTTTCTCGGGCCAAGGACCCGGCGAAGATGCCGGTGCCGGAGGGCCCGGGGAAGAGCCTTCGGCGGAACCGATGGCGGAGGTCACGGCGGAAGAGATCGTTCGGCACTGGGACGCTTTTTGCCAATGGCTCAACCAAACCCATCCCGTGGTCGGGGCCAAGTTGCATCAGAGTGCAGCGAAGGCGTCTTCGCCGGGTGTGCTGACGGTGGAGGTCTTGGAAATTTACGAAGAAAGCGTCAAGAACGGGGATACGGAAGAGACGCTTCGGACTTATCTTGCCCGATATTTCCATGGGAAAAAGCCCGGGTGTGGGATAAGCTTCCGCGCGCGAAAACCCGAACCCAAGGAACGAGGTCGATCCCACAAGGACAGCGCCCGCGCGACGGCCGCTGTCCTGCGCCACCCGGTGGTGCAGCAGGCTTTGGAAATCCTAGGGGGAGAACTGGTGGAAATCCGCCCCGTACGGCCCGCAAAGCCCTCCAAACGGACGGCGGGCGAGGCCGACAAAACCTCATGAGGAGGCGACACGGACGATGAAAGGATTCAATCCGCTCCAGCAGCTCAAGACTTTTCAAAAACGATTGGCCCAAGTGCAAGAAGAACTGGCCCAGCGCACGGTGGAAGCCTCCGCGGGGGGCGGCATGGTGACGGCGACGGCCAACGGCCGTCAGGAAATTGTGAAGATCACCATCGACCGCCAGGTGGTGGACCCCGACGACGTGGAGATGTTGGAAGACTTGGTCACGGCCGCCGTCAACGAGGCTCTCAAGCGATCGCAGCAGATGATGGCCGAAGAAATCGGCAAACTGGCGGGCGGGGTCAATCTGCCGCCGGGCTTGAACATCCCGGGCCTTTTCTAGGAAAGGACGGGCTTTCATGGTGACCAAAGCCCATCCTCCCGTTTTGAGGGAGCTCGTGCAAAGGCTGGCCAAGCTTCCGGGGATCGGGGAAAAGAGCGCCACGCGGCTGGCCATGTTCCTTTTGAAAGCCCCGGAAGAGTATGTGGAAGGCCTGGCGCAAAACCTGGTGCGCCTGAAAAAGGACATCCACACGTGTCCCGTGTGCTTTCATTTCACCGACGGGGCCTTGTGTTCCATCTGCGCGGATCCGGCTCGAAAGACCGGGGAGGTGTGCGTGGTGGAAACCAGCGCCGATCTTTTGGCCATCGAGGAATCCGGGGCCTTCAAGGGGCGCTACCATGTCCTGCAGGGGGCCTTGGCCCCTCTGGACGGGATCGGCCCGGACGACCTGCGCATTGCCGAATTGCTCCGCCGTTTGGAACAGGAAGACATCCGGGAGGTGATCCTGGCCACGAACCCCACGGGAGAAGGGGAGGCCACGGCCCATTATCTCGCCAGGCTCCTGGAAAAAAGGCCCGTTCGGGTGACGCGCATCGCCTCGGGAATTCCCATGGGCGGCGACGTCAAGTATGCGGACAAGGTGACCTTGGAAAGGGCCCTCCAGGGCCGCCGAAACGTGCAATAAGGCACAAAATGGCTTGACCCTCGACGGGCGGCGTCGTTATATACCCCTGAGTTGACGTGGGTCACACGGGGACGGGGACACATCCATTGTGCCGCATCCTCCTTTTCCCCACAAAACCTTGCCGCGCCAGCGGTCCTGCCCTGAACCTGTAGAGACGACGGAGTATGTTTATGGTGGAGATTCGTTTTCACGGTCGAGGCGGACAGGGAGGGGTCACGTCTGCGGAGCTGACGGCCCTGGCTGCCATTGAACAGGGCAAATTCGCCCAGGCCTTCCCGAGTTTCGGCCCCGAACGGCGGGGCGCTCCCGTGATGGCTTTCGTGCGCGTGAGCGATCAGCAGATCCGGACGCGGGAGAAGGTCTACAATCCCAATATCGTGGTGGTGCTGGACCCCACCCTGCTCCAGATCGTCAACGTGGAAGCGGGGGTGCCGGAAGACGGCATCATCATCGTCAACACGAAGCTCAGCCCGGCACAGCTGCGGGAGTCTCTGGGGTTCAAGCGCCGGCTGGCCGTGGTGGATGCGAGCACCATCGCCGTGGAAGTCCTTCGGGTGCCCATCACCAACACGACCATGCTGGGGGCGCTCATCAAGGCGACCGAGGTGGTGTCCATCGACGCCCTGCGCGGCCCCGTGGAAAAGCGCTTCGGGCCCATTGCGGAAAGGAACCTCAAGGCGTGTCTTCGGGCCTATGAAGAGACGGTAGTGGAGGGATAAGCCGTGGCCAAGGAAACGGGAGTGGTGAGCTGGAAGGAACTGGCCCTGGGGTGCACCTTGACGGAGCCTGGAACGGCGGCGCAGCTGAAGACGGGCGATTGGCGTTCCAAGCGCCCTGTGACCAACTACGAACTGTGCAACAAATGCGGCCAGTGCTACATCTTTTGCCCGGACATGGTCTATTCCCGGACGGCGGAGGGCTATTACGAGGCCAATTATTACTATTGCAAGGGCTGCGGCATCTGCGCCCGGGAATGCCCCAAGGACGCGATCCAGATGGTAGAGGAGGAAAACTGAGATGGGCAAGAGAGTGGGAATGGAAGTCTCCATCGCGGCGGCCGAAGTGGTCGGCTTGTGCGATGTGGACGTGATCGCGGCCTATCCCATCACGCCGCAGACGCATATCGTGGAGCATCTTTCCGAGCTGGTGGCGGAAGGCCATCTGGATGCGGAATTCGTCCCGGTGGAATCGGAACACAGCGCCATGAGCACGTGCGTGGGGGCCGCCGCCGCCGGAGCGCGAACCTTCACGTCCACGAGTTCTCAGGGCTACGCCCTCATGGCCGAAATCTGCTACATCGCCTCCAGCCTTCGGCTGCCCATCGTCATGGCGGTAGCCAACCGTGCCTTGAGTGCTCCCATCAACATTTGGAACGATCATTCGGATATGATGATGGCCCGGGACACGGGCTGGATCCAGACGGTGGCCGAAAACGGGCAGGAAGTGGTGGATCTTCTGCTCCACGCCTACCGGGTGGCCGAAGACCCCCGGGTCCTTTTGCCGGTCATGGTGAACCTGGACGGCTTCACCCTGACGCACATGATCGAGCCCATCTGGCTTCCCGACAAGGAGGAAGTGGAACGGTACCTTCCGCCCTACAAGCCGCAGCTGCGGCTCGATCCCCGAAATCCCATGACTTTCGGCCCCGTGGGCATGCCGGAAGTCTACACGGAAGCCAAGAAGGCTCAAGACGAGGCCATGAACGGGGCTTTGCCCGTCATCGTGGAAGCGTGGAAAGAATTCGAAAAGCACTTCGGTCGGGCCTATCAACCCGTGGAAACCTACAAGACGGATGGCGCGGAGATCCTCCTTTTGACCGTGGGAAGTGTGTCCGAGACGGCCATGACGGCCGTGGACAAGATGCGATCCGAAGGAAAGCAGGTGGGGTTGGTGCGCCTGAGGCTGTGGCGGCCTTTCCCGGCCAAGGAACTCGTGGATGTTCTCAAGCAGGCCAAAGCCGTGGCCGTGGTGGACCGGGCCATGGCCTTCAGCACTCGAAGCGGGCCTTTGTGTGTGGAAGTCAAGGCGGCGCTCTACGACCACGGCGTGTCGCCCTACGTGCAGAATTTTATCGCCGGTTTGGGCGGCCGGGACGTCACCGTGGAAGACTTCGAGAAGATGGCGGCCAAGACGAGCGAAGGACTCGCCAAGGGCCTTCCCATGGGATACGAAATCGTGAATGTGAGGGAATAAATGGGCATCGCAGCGGAAGCACTCAAGGATTTCAAGGGGTTCAACCCGAAGAAGCTCCCCGAGGTGGAACCGCTTTCTCCGGGGCACCGGGCATGTCAGGGCTGCGGCGAAATTCTGGCGCTGCGCCAGGTGCTGAAGGCTTTGGGGGAAAACGTCATTGTGGCCAGCGCGACGGGCTGCATGGAGATCGTGACCTCGCCCTTTCCGCAGACGGCCTGGCGCGTGCCGTGGATCCACGTGGCCTTTGAAAACGCCGCCGCGGTCATCAGCGGTGTGGAATCGGCCTACAAGGCCTTGAACCGAAAGGGAAAAATCCAGCAGCCCGACGTGGTGTTTCTCGCCTACGGCGGAGACGGCGGCACGGCCGACATCGGGTTGCAGGCCCTGAGCGGCGCCTTGGAACGGGGGCATAACTTCATCTACGTGTGTTTGGACAACGAGGCGTACATGAACACGGGGATCCAGCGCTCGTCGTCCACGCCCTACGGCGCCATGACCACCACGTCGCCTCCCGGAAAGAAAAGCATCGGGCAGCGCACCTGGAAAAAGAACGTGGCCTATATCGCGGCGGCCCACGGCATTCCCTACGTGGCCACCGCTTCGCCCGCCTTCGCCCTGGATCTCATGAACAAGGTGAAGAAGGCGGCCGCCATCCCTGGGCCGGCTTATCTGCACATTTATTCCCCTTGCCCGACGGGATGGCGCCACGAGACGGATCTTGCCATCGAAGTGGCGCGCCTTGCAGTGCAAACCAAGGTGTTCCCGCTCTACGAGGTCATCGACGGCAAGTGGATCCTGTCGCGCAAGGTGGCCAAGCCCAAACCGGTGAGCGAGTATTTCAAGGTGCAGCGACGGTTCCGGCACCTGACGGAAAAGGACGTGGAAGAGATCCAGCGGCGTGTGGACGAGGAATACGAGGAGCTGCTGCGCCGCTGCGCCATGAGCGGCGAGCCGGAAAAGCCGGAAAGCAAGGAAGCCCGGGAGGGTTGAGCCGCGGCCCCGTGATCTTGGGAATCTTTGAGGTTGGGGTTCGCTTCGCTCACCCCAACCTACGGCCTTGTTGGTGGGGGGTGCTGCGCGACCTAGCACCGCGCCCGGCCGAGTCCCGCGGGCTAGGCTGGGAGAGCGGCCGCCCACACCGCCCTCGGCTCCGTCATCCCGGAGGACCGGGTTTCCCCTTGACAAGGGAGGGTTCCTTTGCTACTCAATCGCGGCGTTTGCAAGGCGCAATCCTTCCAGACGCCGTCGTTCCCCGGTAGCTCAATCGGCAGAGCGGGTGGCTGTTAACCACTAGGTTGGCGGTTCGAGTCCGTCCCGGGGAGCCAAAATTCAATCCGCTGATTTCAGCGGTTCTCGTTTAACGCAAGACCCCGTGGGGTGATCCCCTCGGGGTCTCGTCGTTTCCGGCGTGCCCACGCCGACTTACGCCCGCCCGCACATTTACCCTGATTCTCCGTTTCGAAGCCCTCAGTCCGGGGGCCGGGTGCAACCCTGGGGGCTGCGGGCGCTCATCGAAAATGTCTTTTCCGAATTCTCCCGTTCTCCGTTTTTCGAATCGCCTTGTTTAACGGCCCGGCTGCATCCGGACACCCGTTTCGACATTTCGAACTCCCCTCCGGTAGGTATCTGCCGAAAGCCGGATCAAGTGGTCCGGCGCAAGCGGATTACCAGACAGCGGGAACAGCCGTGAGATCGGAGACCGTTGTGGGTGCCGGCGACATCGCCCTCGGGCGGTGTCGAACGGGCTCCAACGGCCTTCTCGATGACCGGCCTATCCAGTCCCGCGGCATCCATCACGGAACCCTTCCTCGGCCTCCCGCAAAAGGAGGACCGGATGCCGGCCAACGAACACGTCCCAATCTCTCTCGACGAGGTGATATCGGAGATCGCCGCGATCCTGGCCCGGGGTTACATGCGCCATCGAAACGGACGCCGAATCGCCCCTGATTCCGGCAGTGGGGCAGAGCATGTAGCGCAAGTTGAAGAATCTGATGCGTTTACGGAGAAACGCCTTGATATTCCGGGCCACTGAAGCCTTCATTCATTCACGAGTTAACGCCCTGAGATTGCGGCGCGGACGGGCCGCCCGCAGGGCGAAGCCCATGAACCAAGGAGGTTTCGGATGGAAGCAACAACGTATCAAGAGGTCCAGGGGCTCTCCCGGATGACCGTCGGAGAACTCCGGGACAAGTACCTCGAGGTCTTCGGAGAAGAGACCCGCTCCTACCACAAGGAGTTTCTTCGCAAGCGAATCGCCTGGCGCATTCAGGCTCTGGCGGAGGGTGACCTTTCGGAGCGGGCCCGGCGCAGAGCTGAGGAACTGGCCAATGACGCCGACCTGAGAACGCGGTCTCCGCGTGATCCGGTCGCCTCGGGTTCCGCCGAGGTCAAGGCGAGAACGGCGACCAGCCGCATATCCCCGTCGCACGACCCGAGGCTGCCGCTGCCCGGGACTCTGCTCGCCCGCGAGTTCCAAGGTCGCGACATTGTGGTCAAGGTACTCGACAACGGCTTCGAGTTCGACGGCCGACGGTACAAGTCCCTCTCAGCCGTCGCCAAGGAGGTCACCGGGAGCAAATGGAACGGGTTCCTCTTCTTCGGTATCGCCGATGCCGCGACCAAGGGCGGGAGCCGCAAACCCGAGAGGAGGAACGAATGAGCAGAAACAATAACCACGGCCGGGGAGAAGCCCTGGAGTCGACATCAAGAACCAACGGGACGATCCGCTGCGCCATCTACACCCGCAAGTCCACAGACGAGGGGCTGG
Source organism: Desulfosoma sp. (assembly GCA_037481835.1). Lineage (GTDB taxonomy): Bacteria > Desulfobacterota > Syntrophobacteria > Syntrophobacterales > DSM-9756 > Desulfosoma. The sequence goes on from JBBFKW010000005.1 coordinate 187,960, forward strand.
AGCAGGAGTTCAACAGCCTCGACGCACAGAGGGAATCCGCGGAAGCCTATATTGCGAGCCAAAGACACGAGGGATGGGTGTGCATCCCGGATCGGTTCGACGACGGCGGCTTCACCGGCGGCAACATGGATCGGCCCGCCCTCAAGCGGCTCTTCGCCGGCATCGAGTCGGGCGGCATCGACTGCGTGGTGGTCTACAAGGTGGACCGTCTGAGCCGGTCCCTTCTGGACTTCGCCCGCATGATGGAGCTCTTCGACAAGCACTCCGTGAGCTTCGTCTCGGTCACCCAGCAGTTCAACACGACCAGTTCCATGGGGCGTCTCACGTTGAACATCCTTTTATCTTTTGCCCAGTTCGAGCGGGAGATCATCTCGGAGCGCACCCGCGACAAGATGTCCGCCGCCCGGCGCAAGGGCAAGTGGGTCGGCGGGATGCCGGTTCTCGGGTATGACGTCGACCCGAAAGGCGGCAGGTTGATCGTCAACGAGGACGAAGCCGTACAGGTCCGGGGGATGTACCAGCTCTACCTGGAGCACAAAGCCTTGATCCCTGTCGTTCAGGAAATCGAACGACGCGGCTGGAAAAACAAGCAGTGGACGACCAAGAAGGGTCAGGATCGCGGCGGAAAGCCTTTCACCAAGAACAGCCTCTTCCGGCTTCTGACCAACGTGATTTACACCGGCAAGGTCGATTACAAGGGAACCATATACAACGGCGAACACGACGGAATTGTCGACGTCGATCTTTGGCAGCGGGTGCAGGATGCTCTCCGACGGAACGGCAGCACCGGAGGAAAAGAGGTGCGCAACAAATACGGAGCGCTGTTGAAGGGACTGCTCTACTGCGCTCCCTGCGGCACGGGGATGGTGCATACGTATACGGCCAAGGACAACGGCAAACGGTATCGCTACTACGTCTGCCTGAACGCGCAACAACGAGGCTGGGCGTCCTGTCCGACCAAGTCGCTCAACGCGCACGAGATCGAGACCGCGGTGGTCGAACACATCCGAGGCATAGGCAGGAATGAGGAAATCATCGCAGCGACGGCTGCAAAGGTTCGGGAAGAGAGCGGCAAGCGCATGGTGGAACTGGAAACCGAACAACGCGGCCACGAACGTGAACTCAAACGGCTGCACACCAGAGTCCAGAAGCTGGTGAGCGAGTCCTTCACCGCCGCCTCGAACGGAGGGGCGGCCATGGACCAGCTCGCCGACCTTCAGGATCGGATTCGAACCATAGAACAGCGGATGACCACCATACGCGAAGAGGTCATCGCCATCCAGAGAGAAACCGTTGACGAAGGGGAAATGGCCCGGGCGCTGGCGGTCTTCGCCCCGGTTTGGGAGTCACTGTCCCCCCGAGAACAATCACGGATCGTCCGACTCCTCGTCGAGCGCGTCGGTTATGACGGGCGGGACGGTAGAGTGACCGTGACCTTCCGCTCAGCGGGAGTCAAGGCGCTGTGCAGCGAGGCCGACATCCGCAGTCGGGAGGTGTCCGCATGAAAAATACCGCATCCGACGGAACGGGACTGAGCCGGCTGGAGATCTCCTTCAGTTTCAAACCCAAGAACCGCAGGAAAAGCGACAACCATCCACACGAGGTAGACCGAACCATCGAGCCGGGGAATCTGCCCCGCATCTCTAAGCTGATGGCATTGGCAATCCGCTTCGACGGTCTGGTCCGGCGCGGCGAAGTGCGGGACTATGCCGATTTGGCCAGGCTCGGCTATGTGACGCGCGCACGCATCACCCAGATCATGAACCTGCTCAACCTGGCTCCTGACATCCAGGAGGCGATTCTCTTCCTGCCCCGGACGGTCAAAGGGCGTGACCGGCTTCGGGAGAAAGAGGTCCGTCCCATTGCTGCAGTTCCCCACTGGTCGCGTCAACGAAAGATGTGGGCAAAGCTGACCGCCGAGCGGATGAGCTGACGATCCTGCCCAAGGCAACTGGCAGCCTATCTATCCCCCCGTTCGATCGCCGATCTCTCTTCTCATTCCCGCCGGCAATTCCCCAAACCTCCTGATTCATGTACATTTTTCTATTGACCTGACGCCTATCAGGTCGTATAATATCAGCACGTAACGTGGCCGTGGATCGCCCACCATTTCGCGGGATACATCCAGTGAACGAGCCGTTCTGGCGGTCATTTTGAAAGCCATCCGCGGATAGCAGCAAGTTTGTGGAGCCTGATCCCACCGTAGAGATAAGCAGGTAAGAAAGAGATAAGGAGCAATGAAATTCACAGGATTCAAACCCGGGGTGCCTGCCGCATTAGGAGCGGCGCTACTCTTCGGTGGTGGCACCCCGCTTGCGAAATTGTTGCTACATGGCGGCAATCCGTGGCTGTTGGCCGGCATCCTCTATCTTGGATCAGGTTTAGGCATCACTCTCTATCGTATGGTTCGCCGTATGCATGCCGGCAAACTGGAACATGAGGAATGGCGGTGGTTTGCAGGTGCGATTCTTGCCGGGGGTGTGGTCGGGCCGGTGTTATTGATGTTCGGACTTTCGGGGATGCCAGCCTCCGGCGCATCGCTACTACTTAATACAGAAGGAGTGTTCACGGCGCTTCTGGCATGGTTTGTATTCAGAGAGAATTTCGACCGTCGCATTGCAATAGGGATGATCGCCATTGTCTCGGGCGCCGCTGTAATAAGTTGGCCGGAAGACGCTCATTTCTCCGCGGTCTTACCGGCCCTGGCGGTTGTGGGAGCTTGCCTGTCATGGAGCATCGACAACAATCTGACGTGCAAGGTATCGCATATCGATGCAACGTGGATCGCTTCCGTTAAAGGCCTTGCGGCAGGTGGAGTGAACATATGTATCGCCCTCGTACTGGGTGCGGACTGGCCGCCGTTGCCCAGCATGGCGGGAATGCTACTTGTCGGCTGTTTTTCCTATGGCATTAGCCTGATTCTTTTCGTGGTTGCACTGCGCCATGTTGGAACAGCCAGGACAGGTGCCTATTTCTCTATCGCTCCGTTTTTTGGAATGGCATTGGCAATCCCGCTTCTGGGTGAAGCGGTCGACGCACGTTTGATCATCGCTGGAACACTCATGGCATTGGGTATCTGGCTGCATTTGACCGAACGACACGAACACGAGCATGTGCACGAAGCGAAGGAGCATGAGCATGAGCACGCCCACGATTGTCATCACCAGCATGAGCACGGCGAGGGGAGCCAGCCTGTAACCAATCATAATCATCGGCACTATCACGCGCCATTGGAGCATATTCATAACCATTTCCCTGATACCCACCACCGGCACGCCCATTGAACATGCCATTAGCAGAGGGTTGAGGATACATATGAGTCAAAGACCGCGAGGCAGACGCCCCGTTCATGAAATAACCGAGCCGCAACGCCGTACATTGAAGGAGATCCGCCTCTTCACGAACCGGCGGGGGTTCCCCCCGACCATGAAGGAACTCGCGGACATCCTCGGCATATCGCACGCCAGCGCCCACGGCCAGGTGAGCCAGCTTGTCCGCAAGGGCTATCTGAAGCGCGAACCCCGGAAGGCTCGTGGAATTGCGATTGTCCGCGAACCCGAGGACGACATCCCCGATCTTGTGGCCGTCCCCATCGTCGGCCGGGTGGCGGCCGGCCAGCCCATCTTGGCCGAGGAGAACATCGTCGGAGAGGTGCTGGTCGAAGGCGGGATCGCCCGGGCAGGCCGGTGCTTCGCCCTGGAAGTGACCGGAGACAGCATGGTGGACGCCGGAATCCGGGAGCGTGACTTGGTGGTGGTACGACAACAGCCCGTGGCGGAGAACGGCGACATTGTTGTCGCGTTGTTGGAGGACGAGGCCACGGTGAAACGGCTTTTCATCCGTGACGAGAGAATCGAATTAAGGCCGGAGAACCCGAACCATCGACCGATCCCGGTGGGACCCGACGACGGGCTCCGCATCCTCGGCAAGGTCGTCGCCGTCAGGCGGCCCAGCTCGAACACTCAAACGCCGGGGACGGCCTGGCAATAAGAAGCAAGGAGGAAATAACGAATGGCAACGTACAATCTCAGGCGTTTTGCCCATGCCGACGGCCTCAAGGCCATCGCGCGTGAGCATCTATTGGCTCTGCTGAACCCTCACAAGCCCTACTTCGACGGCCGAGGATTGACGTTGCCGTCGCCGTCCGCCTCCGACGGCATCGACTACGACCAACTCGTCAATGTGCTCATGAACCCGGATACGGACACGCCGAAGGGCCTGCTCGACGCACTCTACTTCGTGCATGAGATGGCCACGCCCGAAGCCATGGACGTCCTCCTCCAAGAGGCGGAGAACAATGGCATCTCTCTCGACGGGAACCCGGACCCCACCGCGGCCGACGTGGCCGTTCAGGTCTACCTGCAGAACAAGGACCTTCTCGAGCGCAAGCACGCCGAGCAGTACCTTTTGAAGCCCCGCTCCTTCGAGTATTTTCAGACCGATACACATCCGATCCCCAAGTTCAAACCGCCGACAGCGAAAGCGCTCGTGGCTCTGGAAAAGGACCTCGACGATTGGTTCGAGAAGAAGAAGCGCGGCAGGGGATCGAAGGTCTTCGTTTACCCCAAGAAGGATTCCGTGTGGTTTCTGGTGCGTCACGGTGATCCGTTGCGGCGTGAGGGCAGCCTCGACGGCGGTCAGGCTTCGAGCGTCTTCTACCGTCCAGAGAAATACGACGTGCTGGTTTACGAACCGACCATCGGCGAGATTCGAATGCACGCTTGTGGAAAAGGGGAAAAGGACCTCTTCCGCCGGCAGTTCGGCCGCCATGTGTTCAGCAAGGAGGATTTCTTCCCTGAGACCGGCAAATACACGCTCGAGCCGCTCCGGACCGACGGAGATGCCTCCGTCATTTGCACGGACGTGGACGGCATGGAATGGGTGCGGCTCAAGGAGATACAGTTTTTCTGGGGCGGCGCGGAGAAGGAGACCGAGATACGCAAGGCCAACGACGTGTTCGCCGCCTACGCCGGGCGCGGCCGCACCATGCCCCAGAAGGCACGGATCATCCGGGCGAGCTTTCAGGTGAAATTCACCGACTCCAAGACGGCCCGGACCGTGACCATCCGCCCATCGAACATCGCCCAGTACACCAGGGACAGTGACGCCTCCGTGGTCGAAGACTGGCTCACCAAGCGCGGATTCATCCTTGCCGAGCAGGAAGACGATGAGGAATAGGCCGACCGGATTCTGGCAGACACTTGAAACCGTTCCCGGCGCGGCCGCGGTGGATGCCGAGTGGAAAGCCCGGTTCGGGAACGATTATGGGACGGCGAAGGCCTTCCTTCGTCCGAACGGCAAACTGGCGTCTTCACATCCCTGCATGGTTCAACGCGGCTGTGGCTGTGAGCACGAAGTGGTCGTGCACGGTCCGGAGGACATTGTCGCCGTCTGCAGGTGCGAACGTGGATGCGAGACTTTTGTCCTGCAGCGATCCGACATCGTGGTCTATGAGCTGGATCGTCCGACTCTCGACACGGCGCTCGCCAAGGTCTTCGACCTGATCGCAGAAACCGACGCGGGAACCGATCTTCCCGGAACGACGCGCATCGGCGTTTACTCTCCATATGCCGGATACCGTTTCCCGGTCTACCTGACCATCCAGATCGAACCCGACGATTTCAGCGAGGCAGTGGATGGTCTCCTGGGGAGGAATAGCACGCCGTTCATTCTCTTGTCTCCCACACGGGAACTCTGCTCCGCGAAGGCGGAGAAGCGGCTGACCGACAAGCGGTCTGGCTTCGTGTCCCTGTCGGAAAGCGTTGCCATCGGTGACAAGCGACAACTTCGGCTTCTTCGTCCACTCGATGAAGTCCTGGCCCAATTCCGCAGTTCCAATCTTCCATCGCCGAAGGAAGGAGACTCCATGGTCTTCTTCCCCACACCACCGGATGCAACCTGGAGAGACGTATCGATCCGCTTCAAGGACGGGCATACCGTCTCGGTCAAAGCGAAAACGGCCGGAGGCGTGTTCAATTACACGCAGATGGGCATGGCCAACAAGAAGAACGGCGATCCCACCGTTCAATGGGATCTGCTCAAGACCTTCGCCGAGGAGCGAGGGGTTCTTGACTGGACCAGCAATAAGGCAGACCGGAAAAACCAGAAACGCCGCGAACTCCTCGCCGCCAACCTGCGCGACTTCTTCCGCATCGAAGGCGATCCCTTCCGCCTGACGGATGACGGAAAGGGCTGGCAGGCACTCTTCCTCATCTCCCCCGACGAATAGTCTGTTCTCCGAGTCAGCGAAATTTCGCTGGGCATCCGGAAAAAAAATCAAAAAAGTTTCCTCTCTGTAGCTCAGGTATTCGCCTGAAATATCAGCATTTTCCTGCCCATCGCCATCGACGTGCCGGGCCGTTCCGCCCCTCTGATCGAAATTTCGCCAAAGAGGGGTGACGGTCCGGCGAGACCCTCACCCTGGAAGAAACGCCCGGATGATCCGGGTGAACGCCCCCTGGGAGGTCCATTCGCCGGACCCGCCTCCCAGGGGGCTTTTCGTTGATGCGCCCAAGTGCGCGAAAGGAGGTCCGGTATGACGGATGTCGTGACAAAGGCGGCCCTGACTCCTGCCAGGAAACGCCTGGTCGAGCTGATGCAGGAGATCAACTACGGGCGGATCGAGGGACTGCGCGTCCAAAACGGCGAGCCGGTCTTCGATCCCCCGCCCACCGTGCTGCGGCTGTTTCTGTTCGGCAAGGACAACGGACCGAACGAATCCCGCGGCAACGACGGCTTCGCTCTGAAAAAGAAGGTGGCGGAGCTGTTCGAGGTCTTCGACCGGGAGCGTTCGCTCTCGATCCAGGAACTCATGATCGACAACGGATTACCCGTCCGCATGACCGTGGCGGACGCGGTCCGGGTCTGATTCAGACCCGGCCATAGAGCACGGTCCATCACCAGACAACAGACTGGCCGCAGAGCGGAGGTCGTTGTGGGTGTCGCCGATACCGGCGTACTCGCAACACCTCCGCTCGCTTCGTTTAGAGCGGTCGTCCCGGCATAGGTCGACACCCACACGAGCTCCTCCTCGGCCCCGAGGAGGCTCAGATGGGTTTCGACAAACGCTACGAAGGAATCGACGAGTATGCCGTTCAGATCATCAAGTACAAGGCGAGACAACTGGTCGGACGGGTGGGCTTCACCGAGTCTGACCGCGAGGACCTGGAGCAGGAGATGCTGATGGACCTGCTCCAACGCCTGCCCAAGTACAACCCCGACCGCGCCCAACGCAACACCTTCATCGCCCGCGTGGTGGAACACAAGATCGCCACCATCATCGAGGCGCGGAAGGCCGGCCTGCGGGATTACCGGCTCTGCAATTGTTCGCTCAACGACCGCTTGGAAGACGAGGAAGGCGGCTCCGTCGAGCGCATGGAGACCATCGATCAGGAGGATTACCTGCGCCGCACCGGCAGACTTTCACGCCCTGCCTCCGAGTTGCGCGATCTCTCCCTCGACGTTCGCAAGGCAATCGAGAAACTTCCGCCCGAGCTGCGTGAGCTGTGCCGCCGTCTCGATACCGACACCGTCACGGAGATCTCCCGCGACACCGGGGTTCCGCGGGGGACGATCTACGAGTCCATCAAGAAGTTGCGCGCGATCTTCGAAGACGCCGGTCTGAGGGACTACCTCTGATCGTCCGACGGTCCGGGTCCGCCTCCGGTAGGTATTGACCGGGTCGGATGCATGGAAGGCGTCCGAGAGGTCGCCGAAAGCATTCGGCCCGGGCGCGCCCTCCAACAGACCTTACTGAACGGAACGGAGGCAAGATCATGAACCGAGAACTTTACCGATACAACTTCGACTCCAAGGTCCCGATCCGGGACATCGAGGAGTCTCTGCTCCTGGCGGTGCTCGCCGCCGAGAGCCTTCACGGTCGGTCGCTGGTTCGGCTGGACGCGTCCTTCTGCCTGGATTCGCACAAGCGCTCCTGCGTCGTGGATGCAGCGACCGAGGTCGGCCGCGCCATCGCCCGCATCTTCACCGGTTTTCTCACCCGAGAGTTCGGCGAAGAGGCTTTCCAAGTCGAACGCGTGGGTGACGGCCCGGTGATCGGCCCCGAACTCAAAGCCACGGGGGCCGCCTGATGGAATCGAAAACGACCACCACCTATTCGATGTGGAGCCTGTTCCGCAATTGCCGCAAGGCATGCGAGTGGCGCTACATCCAGGAACTGGTTCCCCTGGAACGGGACCACAACCTGGCCTTCGGCACGGTGATCCACAAGTGCCTGGAGATCTGGCACGGCGGCAGGGACCTGGGGGCCGTCCTCGATTTCATCGACCGGACCTACCCCAACCGCGCACAAGAGGAGGACCAGAAGCGGGACTGGCACCTGGCCGCAGCGATGATGAAAGGCTACGCGGCCTGCTATGCGAGCGAGGAATTCGATGTCGTCGTCCTCGAAAAGACCTTCGAGGGGGGCATCGTCAACCCGGCCACCGGCGCTTCATCCAGAAGCTTCGTGCTGGCCGGAAAGGTCGACGGCGTCGTCAGGATCGGCGACGAGCATTTCCTGATCGAGCACAAGACCGCCTCGCAGGTGGATGCGGACTACCTGGAGCGGCTCTGGACCGACTTCCAGATCGTCCTTTACTCCCGCTACGTGGAACAGACGCTCGGCATCCGCATCGCAGGTGTCCTCTACAACATCCTGGTCAAGGCCCGTCTGCAACAGGGACGCGGTGAAACCGAAGCCGAGTTCGAGGCGCGGCGGGCCGATCTGATCGCAAAGTCCAAGACCGGCAAGAGCAACGCCAAACGCAGACTGACGGAGAGCGACGACGAGTTCCAGGCACGGCTGGCCGCCAAGTACACCGAGCCGGGCATGTTCCATCGGGAGATGCTTTATCTCTCCCGTGACCGGTTCGAGAACCTGCAGTCCGAACTCTGGGAACTGACCCAGGCCTTTCTCGACGCGCGCCGACGCGGCGTCTTCTACCAGAACACCGCCTTCTGTTTCCACTACCGCCGGTCCTGCGCCTATTTCCCGCTCTGCCGCGCCGACGGCAGCCCGAACGTCATCGAGAACTTTTACCGCAAAGTCCCCCCGCACGAAGAGCTGCGGGACGAGACCTCGTTCGAAGAGGCTTCGGCTTTTTGAGGCCCCATAGAAAAGGAGAACCGACATGTTGCCTACGAAGAAAAGTCCCCCCAAGCAGGATCACGCCGATCTCACGGTGCTGGTATACGGCCCGAGCAAGATCGGCAAATCGACCTGGTGTTCCCGGTCCGAAGGCGCGCTGTTTCTCGCCACCGAACCGGGGCTGAATTCGCTGGATGTCTTCCAGGTCCCCATCAGGAGCTGGGAAGAGTTGCTGGCCGCCTGCGGCGAAATCGCCGAGGGCAAGCATCCGTTCAAGACCGTCATTCTCGACACGGTCGACAACGCCTACCGGATGTGCAGCGACTACATCTGCGCGAAATTCAAGATCGAACACGAGTCCGATCTCGGCTACGGCAAGGGCTGGGCGCTGATCAACAACGAGTTTCACCGTGTTCTGACCAAGCTGGCCTTCCTGCCCTATGGACTTTTCCTGGTCTCCCATTCCCAGGAAAAGGAAATCGAGACGCGGACCGGCAAGTACATCCGCATCATCCCGACGCTCCCCGACAAGGCCCGCAAAATCGTGCTGGGCATGGTCGATTTGATCCTCTTCTGCGATCTGGAAGTGACGAGCGACGAGAGCGGCAAACCGGTCTACCGCCGCGTCATGCGCACCAAGCCCAGCCCCCACTACGAGGCGGGCGACCGCACGGGACGGCTTCCCGACACCATCGACCTCAATTTCCAGGCTTTCATTGAAGCGTTCAACAGGCCGGCGGCCGCGCCGAGGGCGAGTGCCCCGCGGTCGGTGCCGGCACCGGGGGACGGGCAGGACAAGAAGCCCGCACCCGCCGGTAAATAAATCCCATAGATGGAGGAACAGACCATGCAGAACGAAGACTACGGACATTTCGACGAGCCTCGCGGCCACGAGGACATCGACCTCGCGCAGTTCGACGACGATTTCGCACATGCCGAGGTCGAGGAACGCGAGTTCGAGACCATCCCGGACGGCAAGTACCAGGTGAACGTCGAGCGGGTGGAGCTGACCCGGGCCCAGACCTCGGGAAACCCCATGCTCAAGTGGACGCTGCGCATCCTCGCCCCGAAGTTCCGGGGAAGACTCCTGTGGCGCAACAACGTCATGGCCACCCGCGAGAACATCAAGTGGCTCAAGACGGACCTGCACACCTGCGGGTTGAACCTGGACAAGCTCTCCGAGCTTCCGACCAACCTGGAAAAGCTCATCAACGTCAAGCTCGAGATCACCAAGCGCACGCGCGGCGAGAACGAGAACGTCTACATCAACCGGCGCATCGTGCTCGAAGACGGCGGAGACGAATACGACTCGGCGGCTCGCAACGCCCTGGCCCCGTTCTGACGTGAACCGGGTCACCGTCGTCGTCGACACGCGGGAGCAGGAGCCCTACACCTTCGAATCCGGTTGCACGGAGGTCGTCCGCCGCGCCCTCCCCGCCGGGGATTACTCCATCGAAGGGCATGAGGATTCCGTGGCGGTGGAGCGAAAGACTCTCGAGGATTTCGTCTCCACCGTCATCCGATCCCGCAAGCGGTTCACCAGGGAGCTGCGCCGTCTCTGCGAGTACGACGCCGCGTGCGTCGTGGTGGAAGCGGATCTCCGGGACATCCTCGGAGGCCGCTACCGCTCCGGAGCGCATCCCAACGCCGTCCTGGGAGCTCTGCTTTCCATCGTCGTCGACTTCGGCATCCCGGTGTTTTTCTGCTCCGACCGGCAGGCCGCCTGCCGGTTCGTGGAGGAATTTCTACACAGGTATCACCGGAAGGTATCGAGACGATGCGAACAAGATCAAACAACCAATCCGTAACCGTCCGCGGCCGCATCGAGACGGTCTTCTACGCCGGGCCGCGGTTCTCCGCAGGCCGTCTCACGACGGCAGACGGCGACGAGGTTCAGTTCGCCGGTCGGCTCTTCGCCCGTGAGAACGAACCGGTCGTGTTGAACGGCCGCTGGGTGACCCACCCGAAATACGGCCGACAATTCGAGGTCGAGGGCATGGAATACGACCTCGATCTGGACGCCGACGGTCTCGCCAACTACCTGGCCAACCACCCGGAGATGAAAGGCATCGGCCCGGCCAAGGCCCGCTTGATCGCCGAACGCTTCGGTCACGATTTCGACCGGATCATCACCGACGAACCCGGACAAATCGCCGAGGCGGCAAGGCTGCCGCTGGATGCCGTACAGAAGCTCCGCACGGAGTGGCTCAAGACGCGGGAGACCAACAAGGCGATCACCTGGCTGGCCGCTTTCGATCTCACCCATCACCAGGTGACGAGCCTGGTCAAAAAGTTCGGCAACGACGTGCTGGGACTGCTCAAGGCAGATCCGTACATCATCGTGCGCGAGGTCCGCGGCTTCGGCTTCAAGCGCGTGGACAAGATCGCGCGGAAGATGGGCACCGCCAAAGACGACCCCGCGCGCATCCGGGCCGGCGTCCTCCACTGCGTGAACGAATCACTGGACCAAGGCGACTGCTGGATCGAGTTCGAGGAGCTGGTCGATCAAGCCAACGTACTGCTGGTCATGGACGTTCTCGACAGCCGGGACCGCATCGAGCAGGCGCTCGACCGGCTCATCGACGAGAATCTCTTGGTCTGCGTCTCCCACGGCGGGAGGTTCCTCGTCGCCAAGCCCGAAATCCGCGCGATGGAGGAGTACCTGGCAAAGGTCTTCCGGAACGGCGGAGCGCCCAACCCGCACTTCCCCGACCGAGACCGCCTGCCCGACATGGTCGCAGAAACCGCGCCGCAGCTCAACGCGGGCCAGCGGCAGGCCGCCGTCACAGCACTTCGTCATTCGATTTCGCTCATCTCCGGCGGAGCGGGCAGCGGCAAGACCTTCACCGTATCCGCCATCACCGGTGTTTACGAGGAACAGGGACTGCGCGTCGTCCTGGCCGCGCCCACAGGCAAGGCCGCCAAGCGTCTCGAACAGGTCGTCGGCCATCCGGCGGGTACGATCCACCGGCTGCTCGGTTTCAACGGCAAAGACTATGCCCGGGGACCGGACGATCCCATCGACGCCGATGTGATCATCGTCGACGAGGTCTCGATGGTGGATGTGCCCCTGGCTTGGCACCTCTTTCAGAGCATCGATCTCGAGCGGTCCGCCGTGGTGCTGGTTGGAGACCACAACCAACTGCCTCCCGTCGGACCGGGCAATCTGTTGCGGGACCTGGTCCAGTCGCGGATGGTCCCCACGGTGCTCCTCGACCAGGTGGTTCGGCAGGCCGGTATCCTGAAGGAGAACAGCATCGCCGTCTTGAACGGCGAGGTCCGCAAGACGAGCGACGCCGAACCCTCCGGCCGCCGCGCCTGGTACGTCGTGGATCAGTTCACCGATCAATGGGACGCGCAGCGGTTCGTACTGGACCTCTTCGAAAATGTGCTCGTGGAACGCCTCGGGTTCGACCTGTTGACCGATGTCCAGCTTCTGACCCCGACCCACAAGGGCCCGCTGGGCACACGCGAACTCAACTGTGAGCTGCAGCGTCTGGTGCAGCGCAGACTCTGGAATGTCGAAGCGCCCCCGACGCCCCCCAGTCGCCGGCCCAAGTTTCTCGCGCATGACAAGGTCATCCAGACCCGGAACAACTACGAGATCGGCGTCATGAACGGCGCGATGGGCGTGGTTCTCCACGTCGGCCGCGACGGCTCTCTGAGCCTGGACTTCGACGGCATCCCGGTGGAGATCGAGGCCGGTTCGCCCAACCTGCAGGACATCCAACTCGCCTATGCCCTGACGATCCACAAGGCCCAGGGCTCCGAGTTTCCATGCGCCGTGGTGGTGGTCCACAAGGCCCACTCCTTCATGCACCACCGGAACCTTCTCTACACCGGCGTCACGCGGGCCAGACAGACGACGGTCCTCGTCGGGGACCGCTGGGGCATCTCGAACTGCGCCAGAAAGAGGAAACAGGACGACCGCCGAACGTTCCTCTCCATCTTGCTGGATGCAGGTCGCCTTGAGGAATCCCGTGTCCCCGCGACGACCGGTCAGTAGCGAATGGACATTCTTGGAGCGGAGCACGCATGGCATTCGAACGTCAGGACAACGTGAGGGAGTATTACCGGCGGATCACCGAGGTCGACATCGGTGCGGTCGCGCGGGAGTTGCTCGGCGCTCACGTCCTGCATGAATCCGACCGCCTGCTCCAATGCGACTGCCCGAACCACAGCAGCCAATCGCACCGTTCCCTCCATGTCATGCTCGACAAGCAGGGTTGGTATTGTTTCGGCTGCGGCGTGGGCGGCGACGTGCTCCAGCTCGTGGAGTTCATCCAGTCGGGCCGGGTGACGCGGGGCCGGTCCGGCCCCATGCCGGAGAGCCATCAGCGCGCCCGCGATTATCTCGCGGCCAAGGTGGGCCTGCCGTCTTTGGCCAAGCACGGACTCTCGCCCGAGGAATTGGCCGAAGCCGAGACCCAGCGCTTGGTTGAACTGCGGGTTCATGAGGTGTTGACGGCCCTGGCGGAACACTATCACGGGCGGCTCAAGGACAATCCCGAGGTACTCGAATGGCTTCGGTCCAAGTACGGTCTTTCCGTGGAGACTGTCGACAGGCTCCGTATCGGCTATGCGGACAACGACGGCGACGAGGGAATCGTCCGGAAGTTGACCTGCAAGGAACGCGGTTTCTCCCCGCGGGACTTGGCCGCATCCGGCGCGTTTCGTCCCACCAACCAAGACGGACTCGATCCGTTCTTCGACCGGCGCATCGTGTTTCCCTACTGGAGCCGCGGCCGCGTCGTTTTCATGATCGGACGCAAGACACCGTGGACGCCTGACAAGCCATGGGAACAAGGAAAATACAAGAAGCTCCCGGTCCACGACGAAAACACCCGCAAGCACATCGCCCCGTGCATCGACAACAGCCACCTTTACAACGAGGACTGCCTGCTCGCCGATCCGGAACGGTTAATCATCACCGAGGGCGTGACCGACTGCATATCCCTCATGGAACATGGCTTCCCGGCCGTGTCGCCGGTGACTGTCCGTATCCGCGAGGCGGATTGGGAGCGGCTTCTGCCGCGCCTTCGCAACGTGAAGACGGTCTACGTCTGCCAGGACAACGAGATCTCCCAGGCCGGGTTGAACGGCGCGCTCAAGACGGCGGCGGTCCTTTCCGAGCACCGCATACAGACCCGGCTTGCGGTTCTCCCCCTGGACGAAAGACGCGAGAACGCCCGCCGGGAATTGCGGGAGCGGTTCGGTCTCGACGCCGCGGTGGGAGCCCGCGAACTGACCAAGCGCCTCGACGGCCGGACCAAGGAGGAAATCCGCGAGGCCGAGCGCCTGCTCTCCGAAGCCAAGATCGATGTCAACGACTACTTCGTAGCCGGTCACTCCGCCCAAGACTTCGAAGAGTTGCTGGCGAAGGCCGAGACGCCCTTGGAATTCGGCATCTCCCATCTGCCGACCGACGTCTCGGAGGAGGAGCGCAACCGGCTGCTCGAACCGATCCTGCGCGAAGCCGCATACCTCACCCCGCTGGAGCAGAACCGCCATCTGAAACTCGTTCAGGAGCGGTTCGGCAAGACGGGACTCTCGCTGGCCACGTTGCGCGAGCAAGTGCGGGCGGTGCAGAAAGAGCAGAGGTCCAAGGCCAGGCAGGAACGGAAGCGGGAAAAGCGATCATCGGATGCATCTCCCGGATCGTGCCGGGCGCGGATCGAGGAAGTTCTGCTTGCGACCGAAGAAGAACGCGGCTCGCCCGACTTCACCCTCGCCGCCGAAGCCGCCTACGAATGGTTCGCCGCCCACGGGGCCAGGTTCTTCCGCACGCCCCAGGGCGAGCCGTTCATGTTCTTCGAGGACACGATCCTGTGGATGGACACGCCCGACCGGGGCCGTAAGCGGCTCTACGCGTCGCTCATGTACAAGCACACCGGGATGGTGCAGACCACCGGCGGCGGCAGGATATTCTATGAGGTGCTGTCAAACCTGGCGGTGGAGCGCGGACAGGTGCGGGAGCATTTTTCCTGGCTTCACACGGACGTGGCCAGGGAAACGGTCTACTTCAACCTGAACAACACCGACCACGAGATCGCCAAGATCACTCCGGAGGGAGTCGAAATCCTCAAGAACGGCGGCAACGCGGACGGGGTCATCCTGGACGGTTCGCGGAAGATGGCACCGATCCGGTTCCTTCCCGAGGCCGAACCCGCGGAAGCCGACCGGCTCCTGGTGGAGCTGTTGCTCGACAATCTCACCTGCGCGCCGGGGGATCGGGTGCTGATCCTCTCTTGGCTTTCTTGCTTCCTCCTGATCGATTTCGCAGGCACGAGGCCCATGACCCGGTTCGAAGGGCCAGCGGGATCGGGCAAGACCACCGCGAGCAAGTTGATTTCGGCCCTGCTCTACGGCGAGCCCCAACAGAAGAAAAGCACCGATGCGGCCAACTACACCGACGGCTCGCAGAACCCGCTCATCGTCCTCGACAACATCGAGGTCAAACAGATGACCGAGGACCTGACGACCTTCATCCTGACCAGCATCACCGGCATCGCCAAGGAAAAACGCAAAAGCGGCACGGACACCGAGACGGTCATCGAACGGACCAAGTGCCTGCTCAACACGACCGGCATCGAACCCCTGGGAGGGGAGCTCGCGGAAATCCTGTCCCGCTCGTTCATCATCCGCTTCGACATGGACGAGCAGGCGAGCGATTGTTTCCTCGAAGCGAAAATTCTGGCTGCGCTCCGGGAGCACCGCGATCTGATCGTCTCTTCCCTGATGAAGCGCACGAGCCACCTGCTGGCCATGCTCCGGGCCGGCGCTCAAGAGAAGGTGATGCGGCTTCTGCACCGGAGCCTCGGAAACCACAGCAAGCGGCGATGCAACGACTATCTGAGTCTCATGTATCTGATGATGCTTGCCGGGGAGCGACAGGAAGTGATCGACCGGGCGCTGGAGGAACTCCATCCGCAGTTCGTGAGCCGGATCGCCACGCTCAACAGCGTCAGCCTCGAGACCGCCCGCGAGTCCAATCCCATCGCCACCTGTCTGGCGGCGCTCTTCAAGGCCTACCGGCACGCACTCGAGGCGGACCGGGAGAGCACCGCACTGAACGTCGCCAAGACCAACAAGGCGGCCTTCCTCGAACGCTACCAGCTCGATTTCCGGAGCGAGACGACCGTTGAGGGCGCTCTGGCCCGCGATCTGTTCGTGGCCGTCAAACGGCTGTCCAAGGATTTCGGTCTGTCCTTCAACATGAACTCGGTGCAGCAGTTCGCCCAGCGGTTCTCGAACGACCTGGACACCATCCGCCAGGCCGGGTTCGAGATCGTCGTCAACCGATCGGAACATTCCATCCGGCGCACCGCCACCTACGACATCACCTACCTCGTCTGATCCTTTCCCCTGACGATGCTCTCCTGTGCGAAGGGTACCCTTCGCAAACCGCGAAGGACCTTCGCACCCGTAAACATCGTCATATCAAGCTGTTGCGGCGACACTGCGAAGGTGCGAAGGGTTTCAGGGGTTCACCCCCCTTACTCAGGAAAAAATATCGCGTGCCGTGACCCCGTGTCTCCCGACGGACCACCGGTTGTTTTTTCGGTCCGCGCGGGAGTGACACCCTCTACATCCTTCGCACCTTCGCATTCTTTATTCATATCTACCAGCAATATCAATCATCTACAGCACCGCGAAGGCTCCTGCGAAGGTTCGAACCGCATTCATCGACCTTCGCACCTTCGCATCCCGACGGCAGGGACCCCGCTCCGGTAGGTATCCCATGAAACGGAAACCACCCGATTGGAGCAGGGAACGTGAGCCTTCTCGAACTCATGATGCAACAGACCGCCGGAGGATCGGCCCCGGTCGATACGAGCAACCCGTCGGTCGATGTCTCCAAGCCGGAGACATCGGAACCGGCTGAGCGCAACGGTCCGCAGGAAACCGCCGATTCCGACGGCACCGCCCTCTATGCGGCCACGAATCTGGACTCCTGGGAAACCGACAAACCTCGATACTTCGCGCGGGACGTGGGCATGGACGGCGTCTGCTATCGCCGTCTGGACCCGGAATACTACGCTTGGCTCCGGCACAAGATGGCGCTGGCCAAAAAAGCGCTGGAGGCAGGACGACTCGATTCCGCCGCCTTCGACGGATTGCGAACCCGCTTCAACGACATCCATGCATGGGCCGTCGCACGTTTCGGTGAGAACGAGCTTCTCGCCGCCGTTCGGAGCCTCGACCTCAAGACCTATCCGCCGCCGGCGATTGACCCGGCCGCCCAGAGTCGTCCCGCTTGTGCCGCACCCATCTGTCCGGTTGCATGTCCCTCTGGACCGGCTGTCGAGCAATACCTTTACCCCAAGGACGGGGAGTGGCGTTTCACGGAGAAGGTCCCGCAATCGGCCATCGACAAGGTCGATGCCGTCCGGGACCAGGCGCTTTCCCTCGGCTGGTCCGAGGCGCGGCTCTATCAGAACCGGGGACGGTTCCGCTTCCCCTGCGGCGAGGACTACGGTCTCGTCTGTTTCGTCGATGCCAACGAACGCATCGGCCAAGTGACCCGGCAGTACATCGAGATCATCGGTCCGCCACCGCGGGAGAACCGCCTTCGTTTTCACAACCCGGATGTGGATCAACCATGGCTCAAGAAAACGAATCCAGAAACATGAAACGTCCCTACGCCAACGCCAGGGACGTCCTGCCGTCCGAGGTGCTCGACACCGTCCGGCAGCATTTCACCGGTCTCCTCTGGGTGCCGAGTGACGTGGGCTTCTACGAGGAACGCCGCAAGTTCGTGCTGGCGCTCAAGGGACAAGGCGTGCCTACCCGCGAAATCGCCCGGTTGTCCGGCGTGACACCCCGCCGGGTGCGCCAGATCGTGGCTCAGAGCCGCGAGGAATCCATCCCGACGCATCGCGATCCGCTCCGGTAGGTATCGAGGGGGGTTCCCCTGAAGAGGGCGAAATTCGCCTTCCGCCCCGAACTCCGAGATGCCGAAACGAAAAACGCGGTGATCATGGCAGACGACAAGGCCCAAGACAGGATCGGAAAACACGACGCGGGTCAGCTCAAACGCTGGCACCGCAACGCCGCGCCCGAGCAGGAGGTCCGCAAGACCGCCAAAGCGCGGACCGGCAGCGGCGCAGTCCCTGGCAACCAGAACAGCCTGCGCCACGGCATTTACGCCGACCGCTTCCTCTCCCCGGAGGAGCGTCCTCTCTTCGAGGCCATCATCGGCCAGCTCTACCAGGACTTCGTGTTCAACAAGAGCTCGGACTTCATGCAGGTCGAGTTGGTTGCGGTCTACTTCCTCAAGCTGGGCCGGGCGCAGGAGTCCGGCGACTGGGACGCAGCCGAGCGGCTGGACCGAATGATCCGCTGTCACCTCAAGGACCTCAAGGCCACCAAGATCGCCCGTGAGGGCGAAGCGTCCCAGGGACCGGAGACGACGCCGGCGGAGTGGGCCACGGCTCTCATTGAGAAGCTGGCGGAGTCGCAGAAAAAACCGGCCAGGAAAACGACCGCGGGAGGGAAAACGCGTAAATGAGGTCGGATAACACCATCGCCCGCCATGCAGCGACCCGCGAAACACGCGGACTTGCGGCGCTTCGCCCGCCGGGAATGTCGGATAAGACGTGTTCTCTGACATTCCGAAGCCGCCGGTCACCGGAAGGTTCTCTCAATCAATGCTTCCGCCCAGCTCCCGAAGGCTCCGATGCTGCCCGCATCATTGCCTGCGGATGTGTTCGGGGACGCGACTGTAGGCGGACTGTCTCTTTCCTCTGTCATTGCCTGTCCGAAGGCGGGAATGGAAAAGCGGCCCGGGTGGACCGCTTGGCTTCCATGGGCGGCGGCGGATCAGAGGCGCTCGAGGGCGTCCTCCAGCGCGCCGTCCACGAGGTGGGTATATACCTGGGTGGTCGACAGGTCCCGGTGACCGAGGGCCCGCTGGACCACCAGGATATCTCCGGTCCGGCTGTAGAGGTGGGTGGCGAAGGTATGCCGCAGCGCATGCGGACTGAGTTTCTTGTCGATGCCCGCGGCCTTGAGCCAATACTGGAGCCGCCTGGCCACCTGCCGCTCGCAGAGCCGCTCCCCGCGGTTGGAGAGGAACAAAGCCCGGCATTCGCCGTCGCCCCGGCGTCGGCGCTCGACCAGGTAACTCCGCAAGAGGGAGCGCAGAGTGGACTTTAGAAACTTCACTTGCGGGACGGAGCCCTTGGCGAGCACGCGGAGATGCTTGGCGTCGAGGTCCACGTCCTCGATGTCAAGGTCGACGAGTTCCTGCAGCCGGATGCCGGTCCCGAGGAAGACCTCGATGATGACGCGGTCCCGGACCGCCAAGGAGGATGCCCTGCCGCGAAGTTCCTTGAGCAGACGGCGCTTCTCGGCCTCGGTCAGAAACTTGGGGGGAGTCCGGGGAAGCCTGCGAAGGGTCAACGACCCGGCCGGATTCTCCCGGACGATCCCGTTCCGCTCGGCCCAAGTGAAGAACGACCGGACGGCCGCCTTGAACCGGTGCATGGACGCCGGCGAGCGGACGCCGCCTCCGGCCGAGGTCATCACCTGCGGTGAGGTCAGCGCCTCGTCGATCATGGGGCTGGTCACCTCCTCCGGGACGATCCCCGGATGCCTCCGGAGGATCGCATCTGACAAGTACGAGAGGTCGCGCAGGTACGCGCTGATGGTGTTCTCCGAACGCCCTTCAGCCGTGAGCCTTCTGCCGAAGGCTTCGAAGGCGTCATCAAAACCACGTCCCGGCGGGACGGGTTCAGGACTGCTCAACAGCCGGAGACTCGATGGCGTCGTGTTCGTCATTACGCTCTCCTCCTTTCTTGGCGCTGCGGCCCATGGGCGTGTCCTTGGGCAGGGGCAGCTTGTCGATGCGGCCGGTATCCTTGGCCCAGATCAGAAACATGCGGAGCACCCGCTTGGTCTTTTCGACCGTGGGCGCAGAGCGCTCCCGCCCGTTGGGCAGCTTGAGCAGCGCATCGGACTTGAAGAATTTTCCCACGTGCGGAATGAGGACGCTGGACAGCTTGCGCTCCGCACCGAAGAAGGCTTCGATCTGCTCGAAGTCCTTGCCGTAGGTGTAGAGCGTCCGCTCCTTCTTCCCCTGGGTCCGCAGGTGTTCCAGATAGGCCTGTGCGGCCTGATGCAGGGTCTCGTTCATGATTCGTTCTCCTTTCGTTCGTTGAGTTCAGGTTTCCCGATCCGGAAGGTCTCGGGGTCGAAAACGCGCATTCGGCACCTCCTTTCAAACGGCTCAAGTCCTTGTAATTCAAGGCTCTACGCACATTCACATACAGGCTTCGTGTGCGCCGGAAGTCAAGGCGTTCCATGCACATTCCAGAGAAACAATCAGGCCCCGGGCGGGCCGGGAGGGGAATCATGAGAAGACAGGTCGAAACGATCCTGAAGGCGCTGTTGGCGGCGAGTCTGGCGGCATCCCTGCTGGGTTGCGCCGCTGCCAGGCCGCCTCAGCGGATTCAGGACGCCATTCACACGGCGAACCGCTACATGCCGGAGTACGTGGCAGAGGCCAACAAGGCCCTGGCCGACGCGGAGCACCCGGACCGGGAGCGCCTGGCCGGCATCGGTGACCGCCTGGCCGGGGTATTGGACGCCCTGGACCGTTGGGCGTCGGGGCAGGAAACGCCGGAGGGGGACAAGAAATGAAGGAAATCCTGGAAAGGAACAGCGAGGCCGTCCGCGAGGCGGGACGGCAACTGGTCGAGCTCGGCGCAGAGCTGGCTGCCGGGAAGATCGACGATGCCCTGGCCCGGCTCGATACCGCCCGGCAGCCTTACCCCGAGTGGGAGGAGCTCGATCAAGCCGCGGCTGATATCGAAGGGGTGATCCGCGACCGCGAAGGGATGTTCGCTGTCCAGCACATTCTGGCCGAAATCGTCGGCACGGTCCTCGGGTCGGTCTTGAGGTCGAGGCTGCCCTGATGGCCCGGATATCCGCTAAGGAGCGCAAACTGGCGGAGACCCTGGCGGACCCGGTCCTCTGGGGACAGGGATACCTGCGCAACCGCGACGGGGGACAACGGGTCTACTGGCCGCACCAAGCCGAGGACCTGCTCTGCCCGGACAGGAATATCATCCACCTCGACGGGCGCGACGTGGGCAAGAGCGTTTGCATCACCACCGACGCCCTGCATTTCGCCTTCACGAGCCGCGGCTGCCAGGGGCTCGTCGCCGCACCACACCAGGGACATCTCGACACGCTGATCGAGGAGATCGAGTTCCAGCTCGACGCCAACCCGGACCTCATGGTCAGCGTGGCTCTCACCAAGTACGGCAAGCCCAAGATTCACCGCAAACCATATTTCCGACTCGAATTCACCAACGGCGCGATCCTCTACTTCCGTCCCGCCGGGGCTTACGGCGACGCTTTCCGCTCGCTGCATGTGGACCGGGTCTGGGTGGACGAAGGGGCGTGGCTCACCGAGCGGGCCTGGAAAGCCCTGCGTCAGTGCCTGAAGTCGGGCGGCAGACTGCGCATCTATTCGACGCCCAACGGGCTGCGTGACACGACCTATTACCGCTTGACCGGCTCGACCCAGTTCCGGGTGTTCCGCTGGCCTTCCTGGCTGCACCCGGCGTGGACCCAGGAGCGCGAGGCCGAGCTGCTGGAGTTCTACGGCGGACGGGACAGCGCGGGCTGGCAGCACGAGGTGGCCGGCGAACACGGCAAGCCTTCCTACGGCGCGTTCAACATCGAGCACCTCAATCTCTGCCGACAGGATGTGGTCGAGTACCAGAAGGTCGTCGTCACCGGCGAGGAACTGCGCGGCTGCGCCACCGAGGAGGAATCCCACGACCGCCTGGAGATGCTGCTCAATCTCATGCCGCGGACCGGCGTCTTCTGGATCGGCGGAGACCTGGGCTACACCAACGACCCGACGGAGATCGTCGTGTTCCAGGAGATCGAACTGCCCGAGCGCAGGATCGCCAAGCTGGTCCTGCGGGTCCGCATGGAGCACGTTGCCTATCCCCACATCGCCCAGACCATCGCGCTTCTGGACCGGTATTACACAGCCGCAGGCATCGGCGTGGACAACGGCGGCAACGGAATGGCCGTCGTTCAGGAACTGCTGACCCTAGACAAGTACAAAGACCTGGCTCTTCAGGGGCGGCTGCGCGGTTATGACTTCGGGGGCATGACCACCTTGGCCGTGCGCGACGGCCACGAGGTCAGGAAGCGGACCAAGGAATTCATGACCAGCCTTATCGCCGGGGCGCTCCAGCGACGTCAGCTTGTATTCCCCATCGACGACCTGGAGATCGAGGATCAGTTCACCACCCACACCTACACGCTGCACGACGGGCGCATCGTTTATTCCAAGGGCAATGACCACGTCATCGACGCCGTGCGCTGCGCCATGCTGGCCCGGGAGCAGTCCACCCTCAACCAGGTGGGTGAGGAGACGGTTTCCTTGGTGCCGCTGACGACCGACCCGGTCTTTATCTGAAGTACATGAACAAAGCCCCCGCGGTTCTTCGTGGAGGTGTTCGACTTGACGATAATGTGCAAAACCCAGGTTTTCCTCTGGGTTCACCGTGTCAAGGTCAAGTGTTGCCGACTCCCGCTGCCACTACCGAACAGCCCGCCCACCGACGTTCCTTCCCCGCCTCCGGTAGATAACCCCAGGGGCGGGCTTTCCCCGCCACACGGCGCGAATGTCGCGCCCACAAGGGCAAGAAACCGAGAGGACCCCCGGTGGAAACACGATCCAATCCGACATCCGACAACCCGGCATCCGGATCGGGCGCTGAGCCGACGCCGCTTTCAGCGGACGGTCTGGTGCTCGTTCCTCTGGCAGCCGCCGCGGCCTTGGACCCGTCCGTGTTCAGCAAGGTCAACGCCTCCGAAGCGATCCCGGCCTCCTGGGAGGACCGGGCGCGCAAGGCCTGGGAGTACTACCTCGAAGAACCGCTGGTGAAGAACTGCGTCAACTCCTGGCGCACCTTCGCCGTGGGCGAAGAAATCAAGATCGCGGGCGATGACGAGAAGGTGAAATGGGAGGCCGTGGATGTCGCCGACCGCCTGAACGTCTCCGAGTTCGTCAAGGACATGATTCTCCAACTCCTGGTTAAAGGCGACGCCGTCGGATTCAAACGCTACACCAAGGACGGCAAGGACCTGGAGGAACTGGTCTGCGTCAACCCGGTTTCGGTCAAGGTCAAGTACGCTCAAGGTCGGCTCGTCGAAGCCCGGCAGACGCCGGAAGACAATCCCGCCGCGGACGAGGGGCTGGACCTACCCGTGGAGCAGGTGCTCCATCTCAAGTGGGACGCGCCGGCCTTCTCGCCACGGGGCAACTCGCTCGTCCTTCCCGCGTTCCAGTCCATCGAACTTCTGCGCGATTACCGCCGGGCCGAACAGGCCATCGCCAAGCGCTGGGCCACGCCTTTCAGGCTTCTCAAGGTCGGCGGCGCGTTCGGCCAGAAGATGGTCATGCCCGATCAGAAGATGCTGGAGCAGGTCCGGGACATGGTCAACAAGATGGACCTCAAGAGCGGCTTGGTCGTCCCCTTCTACGTCACGGTCGAGACCCACGGCACCGAGGGGCAGGTCCTCAACGTCGAGGAAAAGGTCAAGGAAGTGAAGGAGGACATCGTCGTGGCGCTCGGCCTCTCGCGGTCGCTGGTGACCGGGGACGGCCCGAACTTCGCCACGGCATCGGTGAGTCTCCAGAAGATGCTGGTGATGATCCGGGAGATCAAGCAGGCCGCCCGGATCATCCTGAACTGGATATTCAACGACTGGCTGGAGCTCAAAGGCTGGGATGACAAGACGCTCCAGTTCCTGTTCAACGACCTCGATCCCTCGGACGCGGTCGATTTCAAGCGCCTGCTCATCGATCTCTACGACCGTAAGCTCATCAGCCGGTCGAGCCTGCAACTGAAGATGGACCTCGACCCTGACATCGAGGCCGCCAACCGGGAGACCGAGAAGCGCTCGGTGGACATGCTCGACGAAAAGCAGATCAAGCCCATCGTCGATATGGTGACCGCCGGGATCATGGGCGTCGAGACGGCGCAGGAGATGCTCGGCCTCGACCCGGCGAAGAACCCGGCTGGGAGCCGCGCCGAGGCATCGTGGGCCGGACCGTTCGCCCGCGCAAGCGTCGCCGCCGTCTGCGACGACTGCGCGCATTTCGACGGCGATCTCAACCACTGCCGGGTCCAACGAAACGAAACCACCTTCGATACACCGGTCTGCCGTTTCTTCGACCCAAAGACCGCCGCGATGGAACGCGGCTCCGACCGGGAGAAGGAACCGACGTCCCGGCAGGCGGCGTGCCGGGAGTGCGGGGGATGATCGGTGCGCTTGCGGCCAAGCTTCCGCTCTCTCAAGCCGAGGCTATCCGCCTGGCCACGGAGAAGAGCGTCCACGCTCGCAATCTCTATACGGAGCAAACGGTCGCCGATCTGACCGCGATGCTTGCCGGGGCCGAGGAGGAGGTCCGCCGCGCTATCCTCCGCTACAAGAGTCTCGGCTCCCTCCCCGACAACAAGCTGGCCGCTCTCGAAGGTCTCAAGAAACTCCAAGCCGACATCCAGAAGACCACGAGCCGCCTGCACCGGGAGCAGACGCTGCTTTTCCGGAAGACGGCCAAAACATCCTTCCGCCAGGGCATCTACCGAGGCATCGACGAGTTCGCCGCGGCCCAGCTTCCCTTTTACCGCGACTTGACCCCGGAGGGCATCGACAAGCTCGCCACCCGAGTGTTCACCCTGGTGGATACCGATGCCCTCGATTTCATGACCAACTACAACCTGGTCCTGGCCGGCGACGTCAACCGCGAGCTGGCCGACGGCATCAAGCGGGTCGTGATGGGCGGCATCGCCACCGGCAAGGGCGTGGAGGACATCGTCCGCGACCTCGGGCGCGTGGTGAAAGACCCGGAGTCCTTCCGCTACGCCGGTTCCAAGGTGTTCACCAAGGCCCAGTACCGCATGGAGGTGATTGCCCGCACTGAGGTCCTGCGCGCCCATAACCAGGGGCGCATCAAGTTCCACGACCAGGTCGGAGTCCGGAAACTCGAATGGATGACCATGGAGGACGAGCGGGTCTGCCCGATCTGCGGGCCGCTGGACGGCAAGGTGTTCGACACGAACCGCTTTCCCCAGCAACCGGCCCATCCCAACTGCCGCTGCACGAGTGTGGTCGCGTGGCCCCTGGCGATCTGCGGAGGAGAGCTGGGGGCCAAAGCCGCGGCTGAACCCGCCGCGTGCATCATCCCGCCCCAGACCATCGAAGAGCAGGCGAAGGCCAAGGCGGCGGAAGACGCGAAGCTCAAGGCAGCCTTCGAAGGCGGACAGATCTCCGACCTGAACACACTGAGCGTGAAGCAACTCCATACCCTGGCCAAGCAGAACGGCGTCTCCATCGCCAGGACCAAGGCCGACTTCATCAAGCTGCTCGATGCGGCCGAGCCCGGCGTGGACCACTCCAGCCTCGCCGGAGCCGCGCTCGACGCCAAGCTCAAGGAACATAAGATCGGCCTGCTCCGCACCAAGGACGACCTGATCCAACTCCTGGCGCAGAAACAGGCGTCCCTCAAGCAGGCGCAGCAACTGGCGGACCAGCTCAAGAAGATTCCGCCGAGCGGCGGGCTGCATGACCTCACCGTGGTCGAGCTGCAGGAGATGGCCAAAGCCAAGGGCGTGTCCCTCAACATGACCAAACAGGACGTGATCGACCTGCTCGACGAGCTGGAACCCGGCGTCGATCACAAGGCGCTCCAAGGCGCGACCCTGATCGACGCCAAGAAGAAGCACCACATCGGCCCGCTCAAGAACAAGCAGCAGCTTGTTAAGGCGCTGGAAAAGGCGGCCGGTGAGGAACTGGCGGAAAAGGCCAAGAAGGAAGCTCTCGAAGCAGCCGAGAAGGCCGCAATCAACAAGGCGAAACAGGCAGTCGAACAGACCGCTGCAAAGGTGATCGTGCCGGAGTCCCCCGCAGGATACGCCGACTTCCTCTCGGCGGTGAAAGATGCGGAATCGGCGCTCGCGGCTTCGCCCGGCCTGCCGCAGGAGATACTCGAAGGACACGCCAAAGAGATCGCCATCAAGAAAAAGCTATTCCAGGACCAGGTCTCGTCCATGAAGGTCGGCGACCTCAAGACCCTGGCCAAGGACACCAAGCTCAAGCACTGGCAGTGGGCGAACAAGGACGAACTGGTCACTCTGCTTACGGAGACCGACCCGGCCAAGATCGAGGCCGCCAAGGCCGGCATCGAAACGAAACACGCCGCCTGGTTGGAAAAGCACGGCGGCAAAAAGAATGTCGCCGCGCCCGAATCGGCGAAGCCCGCGCCGATTCCGAAACCAACGCCACCGTCCCCGCCGGTTTTCACCAAGAAAGGCGCTCAGTTCGAGGAGGCGGACGCGGCCTGGATCGCCAAGGGCAAGCCGGGGAACTTCAAGCCCGCGGGCAAGGCCCAGGTCGGCGGCGCGCACAGCAAGGAGTTCTGGACCGATGAAAAAGGCGACCGCTGGCTGTTCAAACCGGTGGAACGTTCCGGCGACGACTTCATCGCCTATGGAGAGGAAGTCGCCTACAAGATCGGACGCCTCATCGATCCGAACGCGGTCGAGGTCCGCACCATCCGCTTGAATGGACGCCTCGGCTCCATCCAGAAGTGGCGGACCGACCTCAAGGAGCGTTTCGACTTCGCCGGATTGGACCTCGCAGACCTCACCACCCTCGACATCGAGCAGATTCAGCGGGAGCACGTCGTCGACTGGCTGATCTCCAATCACGACGGCCATGCCAAGCAATTTCTGCGGGCTCGTGACGGGAAGGTCTACGGCATCGACAAGGGGCAGATCTTTAAATACCTGGGCGAGGACCGCCTGGCCGTCGACTATCACCCGAACTCCAAGTACGGAGAACAAGAGCCCTTTTACAATACGGTTTTCCGCGCCGCCAAGGAAGGCAAGGTCAAAATCGATCCCGCGGCGACTCTCCGCTACATCCGCGAGGCGGAGAAGATCGCCGACGAGGATTACCTGGCCATTCTGCGTCCCTATGCCGAGGGACGGTTCGGAGGGGACGAATCCCGCAAGCAAGCCTTTTACGATTTAGCACTCGCTCGGAAAAGGAATCTTCGGCGCGACTTCGAGGGCTTCTATGCGGACGTGTTGGGCCGTCGGGACTTCCGTTTCGAGGACGTGTTGGAGGCGCTGCCGAAGACGCGTTTGGGGCCGACCGAGGAGGCGCTTCTTGAGGAAGTCCGCTCCCTCGGCTGGCAAGGGAAGGTGCTACCCTTCGACGAGGACGACATCGAGGACCAGAACGCCCTGATCTTTGTCGAGACCTTGAAGGGAAAGCAGCGGACCGTGGTCAAGATGAAAGTTCGGCCTGAAGCGGAGGGAAAGCTCCTGGAGGCGCTGCGCAAGGCCGGCGTCGACACCACAGCCGCCCGGGTGGGTGAAGCGCTGCCGCAGGACGTTTTCGCCCAGGACATATTGGCCGCGGTGAAAACGGTCAACCACCATGCCACGGACCAGCAGTACAACCAGGGGACGCTCAAAAAGGCTGCGGACCATCTGAAGGCGTTGAAGCGCCTGGCTGACTCGGACGATCCCGACGAACAAGCCATGGCCCGAAGCTACATCGACTGGATTGAGAAGGTCCAGGAAGCAGCCCGTGAACACAAACCGGTCGCCGGACGGTTCGATGTATATCTCAAGAAACATGCCGCGCCGGAGAAGAAACCCAAAGAGGTTCCCTTCACCGTGCGCCGGACGAAGGTGCTTCAGGCCAAACGAGAGCTCAAGAACGGCGAACTCGTTGTCGTGGACGAGGCGGCGGACAACTCGGCGCTCTTCGGCGGTCGTGCCATGAAGGCCGGCGAGCAGTACGAAATCGATTTCGGCGACGGCACGCGCGCCGTCTACCGCCCGTGGTCGGACAAGAACCTCTACGCCCAGCAAGGGGAATTCGAAATGGTCCTGCCAGACAGGCCGGACGTCAAGAGCCTCGAACGGGCCATGGAACGGATGGAATTGCTGGGCATCAAGGCAGGTGCGGCCACGCCGCAGGACGCCGAGCTTCTCTATCTTCACAAGCAAGCCTACCTCGCCAAGGTGGACCGAGAGCCGGACTACAAGCGGCTGGTCGAGGAGCTGGATCGCCGGGCGGCGGGCAAGGAGGAACGCATCCGCGAGATGCGCGGCTTCTGGGAAAAACGGCTCGGAGTGAAAGACATCACCCGCATGCCGGGCTACGACCCCATGGGCGAATACCAGGCCGCTTTCAAGAATCCCTCCAAGCAAGCAGGCTACAGGCATCAATACCGCTTTGACATTTCCGACGCGGACATCGAGAAGCAGATGAAGGGATACGGCCTTCATCACCGGCTGACTAACGGCGAGGACGTGGTGTCGTTCATCGACGCGGCGCTGGGAAACAACGGAGCCATGGTGAGTACGGTCGAGAAGCTGCGCGCCGGGGTGCCGGTGGGCGGGATGTCGCCGGAAGCGGACATGGACACCGGCGGTGCGAGCTATTTCTTCACCCGGATCAAGAAGCTCCCGACGGCCGGAGGGTCGTCCGACACGGGGCTCTACTTCAAGAAGCGGATGCTCCGTCGCATGGACGCCATCAGTTACGACCACGACGCCTTCGGACGGGTGAGGGACGAATACGTCTCGAACTACCGGGGGAGCACGCCCGAGGAGTGGAAACAGTTCGCCCGCCGAGGCAGCAACGAGACGATCTTCAAGTACTCGGTGACCCTGCTGGACAACATCGACGTGATCGTGGTCGGAAGCGAGCGGGAAAAACAACGGCTGCTGGAGGTCTTCCGCAACCGAAAAATCATGAAGCTGCCCGACGGCCGCAAGATCGAGGAGATCGTACTGGTGAGGTGAGCATGAAAGAGTTCATCGAAAAGGAAAAAGCCCGTCTGCAATCGCTCTTCGAGCCGTTCAACACCGGAGGCTCCTGGATGACGCTGGCGGACAAAGGCCGGACGCCGGTCCGGCTCGGTATCGTGGACCGCTTCATCGTGACCCGTGTGGCCCCGCAATTCGACGCCGGCGGGAATTTGACGCGCATCGGTTTCTGGCTTCTCATCCGGCTCTCCGGATACGACGAGGGCTTCCAACACGCCCACACCATCAAGGTCGTCTCCTGGTCGCAGGACGACACCTACCTGCTCGATCTGCTCGATGATCGGGACCGCAGGTTCCACATCGAGCTCATCTTCCCTGACCAGGAACCCAACGAGGCGGCGGACTGGAAGCGCTGGCGAGACTACAAGGCCGGAAACCGGGACCGATTCGAACGGATCGACGCGGAGCTTCTGACCGAGCACACCCGCATTGCGGAGGAATGGGAATGAAGCTCAGATACATGATCGAATACGCGCTCCGCGACCGTATCCGCAACCCGCGCTACGAACCCATCGGCGTCTGGGTTCAGGGCCCGGGACCGGGATTGGACCTGGTGATCGATTTCCTGCCCGGAAACGCGGACGCCGAGGAAGACGCTCAGTGGGTGGTCAACCGGCTGGTGGAGGAAGGCGTCCGCAGCCTCCCTGATGATTTTCTGGCTTACCACCAGAGCACTCTTTCCCAATATCGCGGCATGCGCGGTCCCGTGGTCGAAACCGACGAACATCCCTCCCCAGAGGCCTGCGCCCGGTCGGTCATCGACCGGATCAAGTCGGGTCGCGTTTCCTGATCCCCCCTCCGACACTTTCCGACGGTCTCCGGTAGGTATCCAAGCGACAGGGCTCTCGGCCTGATATCGGGGTTCACCCCGGGCACGGGCCGACCGCTCACCGGCATCAACCGGATTTGTCGCGACATGACCGGAGAACCGAATGGAGCTTTTCGCAACCGACCGTGAACGGCTGGCGTTCCTCCTCGAAACGGACGCCGCCCTGGACCTGGACTTCGAGGCGCTCGAGGCCCAGGCCGAGGCGGCTGCCGAGGAGCCGTCGCCGGAAGAGCGGCCTAAATACATCACCAACTACATCGGCTCGAAGCAGAAGCTGGTCGACTGGATTTGGAAACACACGCCGGAGGGGGTGGAATCCGCGGCCGACGCCTTCTCTGGTTCGGCGGTCGTGGCCTACATGTACAAGACCAAGGGCCTGCGGGTCCTGGCCAACGACCGGCTGCGCTACTGCCACCACGCGGCCCGGGCGATCATCGAGAACGACAAGGTGCGTCTCTCCGATGAGGACATGGAGGCGCTGCTCGCGGACAACGCGAAGGCCGGAACCTTCGTCCGGGACAACTTCAAGGGCATCTTCTTCGCCAAGGGCGTCCACGGCCTGATCGACACGATCCGGTCGAACATCGACAAACTCTCGGGTTTCAAGAAAGACATCGCTCTCTTCGCCCTGGGCAAGACCTGCATGTCCGGCAAGGGCGGCTTCGGGCATTTCTCGTCGTCGACCCGCTACGGCAAGCGCGAGGACACCCCGGAGGAATTCAAGGAGCGGCTGCGCAAGAACGTGGCCCGCATCAACGCCCTCGTTTTCGACAACGGCAAGGAGTGCAAGGCATCCCGCAAGGACATCAACGACTTCCTGCCGGAGGCCAAGGCCGACCTCGCCTATTTCGATCCGCCCTACGCCACGGAGTTTTCGACCACCAACTACGAAAAATCCTACCACTTCGTGGAAGGGCTGATGACCTATTGGGAGGGGTTGACCCTCGTTGAGGACTCCAAGACCAAGCACTACGAGACCGACCACAAGACCGTGACCCGCGCCAACGCCGCGGAGTTCTTCGAGTCCTTCCTCGGAAACGCCAGGCATATCCCGCACTGGCTGATTTCATACCGCGACCACGCCTATCCGAACGAATCGGAGATGCGGCGGATCATCGCCTCCCTGGGACGGGATTCGTCGATGCGCTCCCACGATCACCATTACGCCATCACATCCCGGCACGGCGAGGCGTCCCACGCCAAGGAACGTCTGTTCATCTGCCGCAAGGCCGAAGGTGTGGAGCGGTCCGCCAAGGCGTCCACAGAGGACAGCCTGCGGGCGGAAGCCGTCTGGGAGGAAACCGAGAATGAGGTCCGCTTCCGTGTCCGGAACCCGGACGAGTTCGAACCCGACAGCTTCCGCCGCAAGCCCCTGGAGGGCGTCGACGGCGTTGCGATCATCATCGGACGCTTGAAGAAGGAGTTCGTGCCCGAGGGCGGCAATCCGCGCGCCATGGTGTTGCAGGCCTACCGGTTCGTCCGCAAGACGGAGAAGAACCCGGACGGCTGGACCGTGGAAAAAGCCAAGGAGTGGATCGACAAGCACGAAGCCGGACGGGCCGTGGATGCCGCCCTGCGCGTGGAGGAGAACCTGATCGCTCTGGCGGATGCGCCGCTTGGCGAATCGCTGGACCTCTTGAGCTGCCAGGCCGGGAAAGCGGAGTCGGTCCGCGTCACCGGTTTCATGGGCAGCAAGTACCTGATGCTCGGCTGGATCGAAAGCCATGTCCCCAAGGACGCGGAGAGCATCCTCGATGCTTTTTCAGGCGGGGCCAACGTCGCCTATCACTTCAAACGCAAAGGGCTGAAAGTCATCGCCAACGATCTCCTGCGGTATCCCCACCATCTGGCGCGGGCCGTGGTGGAGAACTCCAGCGAGACTCTGAGCGACGAGGACGTGGACCGAATCCTCGCCCCCAATGCGGACGCGGGCACCTTTATCGTCGATCACTTCTACGGCTACTACTACACCAAGCCGGTGCTCCGGTGGCTCGACCAAGTCTGGGCGAACATCCAGAAGCTTCACGGCTACAAGAAAGATCTGGCGCTGGCCGCGCTCGGCACCACCGTCAAGGCGAAGAGCGCCTTCGGTCAGTTTTCGCGGTCCAAGATGCACCGCAAGGCAGACCTCGACACGGATGCCAGCCTGGAGCAATCCCAGCTCTCCAATCCGCCGCTGTCCAAGTTCATCGAGTCGTTCCGGCGATCGGTGGGCCAGCTCAACCGGCTGGTCTTCGACAACGGCAAAGAGTGCAAGGCCTTCAACCTGGATGCGGCCGAGGCGGTCCGGCGATTCGGCGCGGACGTTCTGTATCTGGACCCGCCCTACGTCACCGAGTTCGGCAGCAACGATTACGAGGACTCCCTGCATTTCATCGAAGGGCTCATGACCCGCTGGGCGGACAAGGAACTCCAGGACAATCCCCGCCGCAACTATCCGTCCCGGACGCGTTACACCAAGGAATCGATCCGTTCCCTGATGGAGACGATGGCAGCTGACGCCCGGGGCAAGTACGGCACGGTGCTCCTGTCATACCGCGACCGGGCTTTCCCGCGGGAAGAGGAAATCAAGGAGATATTCGCCGAGCACTACGGTCTCGTCCGAGTCCGCGGCATGGAGGTGGACTACAACATCGCCAAGGACATCGGCCGGGAAGGCAAACACGCCCGGGAACTGCTCTTCGTCGCTTCCAAATCACGCGGTGCGGCGCGCTCCAAAGCGGATACGCGGGCACCGGCGGCATGTCACACCTCGTTCCCCGTGGAGCTGTCGTTCGATACGTTTGCCGGGCTCCAGACCGAAGCGGCGGCATTGGACCAGGCCGCGGGCGATCCGCAGTTCACCTTCATCCTCTGCCGGGCCGGCACGAACAAGAACGGCGACCACTTCACCCCAGACGAACTGGCCGCCCGCTACATGACGGCGATCAACAAGAAGATCGACCTGAAGCATTCCCAGGATTTCACCGACATCGTCGGCGGCATTGTGGGGGCGGATTACGTGGAGGACGAAAGCGGCGGCCGGATCGAGTGCGCGGGCGAACTCTATGTCTCCGACAGCCCGCACGCGCAGTTGGCCTACAAGCTCATCCGCAAAGGGATCATCTCCCAGGTCTCCATGGAATGCGACTACGAGGAAGGCGAGTGCTCGATCTGCGGCAAACGCGTCGTTTCGAAGAGCGATTACTGCGTCCACCTGCGCAAGAACAAAGGCGGCGAGCTCCAGGGGCAGCCCGTCTACGAAATCCTCCACGGCGTCACTTTCACCGGGCTCGGGCTTCTCGACCGCAAAGGCGCGGACGAAAACGCCCGCATCCTGAAAGTCGCCGCGGCGGAAAACGATGGTTCGACAACCCACTCTGAAGGAGGTCCGACAATGGACGAGAAACACAAGGAAACCGAGGAACGGGAAGCGGATGCCGCCAAGAAGAAGGACGACGGCGGCGGCGGGACCGCGCCCGATGACAAGACCCGGCTCAAGGAACTGGAGCGGGAGAACAAGGAACTCAAACAGCAGGTTCTCGCGCTGCAGAAGCAGCTCGAGGAACTGGAGGCGGAGAAAAAGGCCGCCGCGAACCGGAGCCGAGCCCAGAAGCTCCTGCGCAAGATCGAAAAGAGCGGGCTGGCATTCGAGAGCGACGAGGATCGCGAACAGGAGCTGAGCCGTCTGGCCGGTCTTTCCGACGACGCCTTCGCCGCCAGCGAAGCCGCTTTCGAGCGGATGATGAAGGCCGGGCCCCGCGCTCACACCGACGACAAGGACGCGAAGGACCGAGGAGCGGGCGTGGAAACCACCAAGGCGTCATGCGGTTGCGACGACCCGCCCCTGCGCAGCGACGCGGGCGTCCGTCCGAAGGACATCGAAGACAAGAAGACGAGTCTCGAGGACCGGCTGAAGAGCGGCTTCATGGCTGCCTACCGGCAACGAGTGGCGTCCGCGACCGGCGAACCGGTTTCGAACAACTGACAAAGGAGGAATGACCATGCCTTTCATCAATCCCAATCACCGTGGCCTCGCTTACGGCGACGGCTACCTGCAGGGCGACGGCCAACTCGGCCAGGTGGTGAGGATCGTCGGCAACGACCTCTTCGCCGTGAACACCACGCCGACGGCGAAGTCCTTCGGCATTCTGATCAAGGACTACAAGAACGGAGAGATGCCCGGCATCTACTGCATGGGCGGCGTCTACGAGACCGACGTCTTCGAGGGGACCGTGAATCC